>NZ_QWEH01000004.1 GCF_003515705.1 Oceanobacillus profundus | reverse complement strand
AAAATTATTGTCTGGTAACTTTAATTTTATCAAAAGGTGTCCTTTTTGTATGCATAAAAAGAGCGGTACTCACCAACTTATTGGCGAGTACCACTCTTTTTAATTACTGGGGTTTTGTCCCAGCCTCATAGACTTTTTAACTTTTAGTTACTTGCTGCTTCCTTATCACCAAAATCAATAAAGCGGAACAGGTCACCATAAATCAAGTTATCAGAATAGGACAACTCTGTTTCAACTTTTTCAGTAATTGGACTACATGCATTTTCAGTACTTGACTGTGCCTTTTCTTCACCAGTTGCATCCAATTCTTCACTGTCTTCCTCTATCGGCTCACCAGTTTCACGATCATAGCACATACCATAGGTAGAAATATAATCATCACTGATAAAATCGCCATTTCTTAACGCAATATATCCTTTTCGTTCATCAGCGAACACATCGTTTCCAAAGTAAAGATCATCTTCAGCCTCAATACCTAACAGACTAAGAATTGTTGGTTTCATATCAATTTGACCAGTTACTTCAGACATTACTTTACCATTTCCATCACCAGGAATATGAATAAACATTGGCACTCGCTGCAATTGCACTTGATCATAAGGCGTTATTTCTTCTTTATCCAGGTACATACTCATTGCACGATTGTGATTCGCACTAATTCCAATATGATCTCCCATGATTATAATGATGGAATCTTCATATATACCAGCTTCTTTCAATTGATCAAAGAAGTCTTCTAGTGCTTCATCCATATACCTTACAGCTGGGAAATAGTTATTCAGCGTATTTGAATTTGAATCATATGGCTCAATTGACGTATCATCTTCTTCTAGCTCAAATGGAAAATGATTGGTTAGGGTAATAAATTTCGTATAGAAAGGTTGTTCCATTGATTGTAAATATTTAATAGATTGTTCAAAGAATGGCTTATCCTTTAAACCCCAGCCAACTGTGTTCTCATTCGTAATTTCATAAGCTGCTTCATCATAAAAATTGTCGATTTCTAAGCTCTTATACATGCCATCGCGGTTCCAAAAACTTTTGTTGTTTGCATGGAGAACGGATGATGTATAACCTTCTTCTTTAATTATCTCTGGAAGTGCATGATACTCATTACCGCCATGGGTAAAGAATACCGCCCCTCTAGATAGTGGGTAAAGCGAGTTTTCTATTAAAAACTCAGAGTCAGAAGTGTTTCCCTGACCTGTCTGTTCATAAAAATTCTCAAAATAATACGTATCTTCATCTTCGGTCAAGCTATTTAAGAACGGTGTTACCTCTTCCCCATTTACCTCATTATTAATTACGAATTGTTGTAGTGATTCAGCATTAATAAAGATTACATTCTTACCTTCGGCGGCCCCGAACATATCTGAATTCCCAGTGATCTTCACATTTTCATCGATATACTCTTGAATTTCCGGAATCTCGTTTCCGTCTGCAAAAACACGCTGTGATTCCGTTTTTGAATGAACAACTAAATCGTAAACATGATAGTTTAACAAACCAATATTTTTCACTAAATATTCACGATCAAAAGCTCGAGTAAATAGCTGCGGTCTTTCCATTTCTGCCAAGAAGAAGTTACCCGCAAGAAGTGCTAGTGACATTGCTAATGCAAATACCTTCCCGCTTTTCGGATATGCTACCGATAGCTTCGTTTCTTGTTTTTTACTTAAATACCAAATTAGAGCTGCATCAGCAAAAAACAGAATATCATAAGGCTTAATCAAGGTTAAAATACTCGAACCTAAATCTGCCATGTTACTTCCCATGAACAGCTGCGGAATTGTGATAAAATCGGTAAATTGGCGATAGAATACGAGATTTGCGAAAATGACAAATGAACCTATAAAGGCTGTGTACCTTAGAAATTTCATTTGACGAGAACGTTTGTTAAACCATACGCTAATCGCAAAAACAAGAAATGCCGATACAAACGGGTTAATTAATAATATTAACTCCTGCATTGAATTATCCAATTCAATATCAAACATAAATCGATAAACAAAGTAAGTTTTTAGCCCAAATAATAATGCTGCCATTATATATAAGGGGATGGTAGGTCTTTTAAACTTCATCTTGCTTCCTCCTAAAATAGTAAAACTCATTCCTATTGTATGTTTTAACCGTGGAATGTTTTTGCTGTTCTGTAACTATTCCATTAAGGATGTGTAACATCGTTACAGAAGAGACTTTTTCCATTTATTTTTCTAATCTAACACTTGCAAAGCATATGAACTTGTTCAATTCCGAGGTTTTTAGTAAAAAATATCTTTTCACGTCTAGCTTAATAGATGAAACATCACTTGCACCCTATTTCCCTTTATGATGGAACTGTAAACATTTGTTTACAAAGTTAGTACTATATAAGACGTCTAGGTCTTATAAAAGGTTTCAACTATTTTACATTTAATTTATATTTAGTAGCTTATTATTCTAATAGAAATCGGAAAAAAATCAAGTCTAACTATTGTCGTTATTCAACTTTTCCAATACTAAAGAAGCCCCTCCGATAATTCCTGCATCATTTCCAAGTTGTGCGATTTTAATTTCGCAGGCATCGGATACTCTTGGTAAAGCATATTTTCTAAAAGCGATTCGAATCTCATTAACAAGCAAGTCGCCCGCTTTTGAAACGCCGCCACCAATTAGAACTTTGGAAGGATTAATAATAACGCCCAGGTTAGCTATCACTTGACCTAGTACATCTGCAGTCCTTTTTACAATGCTAATTGCAATAGCGTCTCCATCCTTGGCCAAATCAAAGATGTCTTTTGCTGTAATTGCTTGATATTTTTTATAAATTTCTGCAGGCTTACTATCAGGATAACTCGCTATTTTATCCATAGCTTGACGTACAATGCCTGTTGCTGATGCTATTGTTTCAAGGCATCCATTATTTCCGCAATTGCATGCATAGCCATCTTTTTCAATGGTTAAATGACCAAGCTCACCAGCCATTCCATTTATTCCATTAAGTATGGAGCCATTAACAATAATACCTCCACCTACTCCGGTTCCAAGTGTCAAAGCAACCAAATTCTTTGCTTGATTACCTGCACCTGTCCAGTTCTCTCCTAGGACAGCAATATTAGCATCATTGGCAACAAACACAGGTAAGCTTGATTTTTCTTTTAATTGATCTGCTAAAGGGAAATCCTTCCATCCGATATTCACGGCTTCAGATACTATCCCTGAATCCATATCAATAAATCCTGGAGCTCCAACCCCTACACCTAAAAAAGAACTTATACTTAGATGTAATATGCTCAATTTACGCTCAATAGAAGCCCAAATCTCATCGACTATTGTAATACCGGCATTTAATTTATTTGTTGGTACCTCCCATTTTTCTAGAATTTCACCCTGTTGATTGATGATACCAATTTTTACAGATGTTCCCCCAATATCTATCCCCAATAGTAATTTTTCCATAACTTACTCGCCCCTTTTGTCCATAATGAGCCGTTTTTCTTTTTTTAATACCATTTTTGCATTTTGATATTCCGAGATTTGCACAAATTTCATCTGATACAATTCATCCAATTCCATCTCCATTAATTCCAGATCGCCTAAACGATCACCCGTATAGATGAACGAACCATAACGTTTCAATAATTGTTGTATATCATAAACATTTTTCATTAGAACCACCATTTCTCATTATACCAAAGAATTGAGAATTGAGGAATCATAAATCCATATAATGTAATTTATGATTTCCTGCGAATCAATTATTTAAATAACGGACTGTGCTAACTAAGATAATCAGGAAACTTAAACATAAATCCTCTCCATTGCTCATATTTTTTATAGACAAGTCATGAATAAAAGGAATGACAGATGATGAGAAAGTGGAAAATAATGCTGATATTTTTTACAATCCTAACTATTGGAGGTTTATTCATACTGAGAGCAAACACAGTTCCTACAATAAGTTTTTTTCCGTTAGATGAGAAAAGTTTTATAGATGAGGCAAATACTTCGTTAACATTAGAGTCTGTAACGGGATCAGACTCATATAACATTGGATGGAGTATAAATTCATCAAGCGATAAGAGTATGTATCTCAGACAAGATGTTTCACTGCTATTTGATAATGGTATTCTTCGTGGTGTACGTAGTAAGTGGGTTCAAAACACAGACCAAATTCATATGGATGAAACTGTTGAGAGTGAGGACTCCAGTCATTTTCAAAGTATTTCCTTCCACCATGGCGAAAATCACTATGGTGGAGAAGACATTAAAAGTGTACAAGCAATGACATATGATGAATTATATGTTATTGACTCTCCCACAACACCTATTAAAGCTTTTAAACAACCTGTTACACCGTTTGAATCCGAATGGAAAGAATTGCTTGACCGTTCTTCCAAGCAGCAATTACTTTTTCAATGGCATTTATTGATCCAGTATTTTCAAATCAACCCAGAAAATTATCGAGCAATTCCGTTGGTGGATTTATATAAATACAACAATAAACCACTCCCAAATATGTCACAACAAGAAACAGACGTATTAATTGGAAGGCTTTGGGAGGGGATATATAAAAATTATGTTATTCCGGCTTCTGAGTCATCAGAAAATCAACTTGAAAGCTACATACCTTTAATTTTAATCGATAAACAAAATACACATTTATACGTTCTTTTCGAATTAAATGGTGGACGTGAGCAACTAATTCAACGCATCCCTGAAATAAAGAATTAATAAAATAAAAGCGCCTTAATTGGCGCTTTTATTCAGGTGATTCTCCTGTGATTTTTTTATAAACCTCTGCAAATGATTCTTCATCCGGATTCAATTCATAGGCTTTCGTTATCATTTCTTTTGCTTCTTCTATTTGACCGTTACTGTCGTACAATAATGCCAGATTATAATACGCTTCAGGCAGCACTGGCTCATGTAATATACTCTGCTCTAAGTCCTCGACCGCTAAATTTAGCTCATTCAATTCAATATATGCATAGGAACGTTGAAATAAAATTGGACCCTGCATATCACCCTCAAGGTCTAGTGCTTCCGTTGCCACTTCTACAACTTCTTCAAATTGATTATCCAATAATAATTGCTCTATTTGCATTAAATAATTTGATTGATTATTCATATTACTATTCAATCCAAAGATGACAAGCCCTGTTATAAGCATAACATAAGCAATAAATCCAATTAATTGGGTTCGTACATTTTTCTTGTTAGGTAGGTGCATCATCGCTGATGCAAGAAATCCTGCTAGTAGTCCACCAATATGTGCTCCCATGTCAATCTGCTCAACGGAAAATCCTAGAACAATATTAATGAGAAGTATAATTAGTATATTGCTCCCCATTGTCTGAAAGAAAATCCGCTTATAAATAATACCAAAAAACAGCAATGCACCAAACAATCCAAAAATTGCTCCTGATGCTCCAGCAGACACGTTTGTTGTAAATGCAAAGCTTGCTAAGCCACCACCAATTCCAGCTAGGAAATAAATAAAAAGAAATCGGGTTCTCCCAAAAATCCGTTCCGTTGCTGTTCCTAAATAATAGATTGCGAGCATGTTCATTAATAGATGAAGGTAACCAATATGAAGAAACATCGAGCTTGCAATTCGCCACCATTCCCCTTCAATTATACTCGGGTTATATTTTGCACCCATTTCGATAAGAGTATTAATCGAAGTGCTGCCTCCATTCAACTCAAGCAAAATAAACAAAACAAGATTAATTGCAATTAATAAATATGTAAAATATGGCTTACC
Source organism: Oceanobacillus profundus (assembly GCF_003515705.1). GTDB lineage: Bacteria > Bacillota > Bacilli > Bacillales > Amphibacillaceae > Oceanobacillus > Oceanobacillus profundus. Next base: position 358,579 of record NZ_QWEH01000004.1, on the reverse strand, counting down.
AAATGAGAAAACCTTTTCAACTTCCTTATGTTTGTTCTCAAGTACTCCTGTTAAATACCTCTTTTTATTTTGAATATCCTGCTCTTGTTGCTCTTCGTCAACATTTTCTGGAATTGTCCTGAGCTGTACATCTAAATCAGTCTGAAGTCTGTCGAATTCTTCAATAGAACCTTCATTATCTAAATAATATACTTTCATTTTTATTGGATTCTTCTCTTTTAGCTGCATCGGTTTCTTTAAGCTTTCCCAGTCATCTACTGGTGCGTGTGAGGATATGTAAACATTGTATAATTCTATATGTTTACCTGCTAATAATTTTTTCATTGCCTTTGCTTTCTGGAACACAATTGCAATATCTCGTTTCAAATGATTCTTCCAATCAAAGCCCTTCTGTATAAGACGTATTACGTTAGATCTTTTATTTACATATTTTTCGAGCCATATCTCATTCGTATTATGGTCGATATGCAGAATATCAAATTGCTGATTGGCTACTAGTTCGTATGCCATATGATAAAGCTTATATTGATCATCAAGATACATATAGTCACCTTCCTCTTCATTATCATAGCAGAACAACAGCCGTTTTCACAGAACGATGCATAAAAGCCAATTACAGCAGTTAGATAGGATATATCTAAACTGTATTGGTGGTTCTTAGAAAACTTGGCATTCGTCAAACTTTTAGGAGCATGCCCTAGTTGCACTTATGCAAGAAGGAAAGTTTTTATACTTTCTTTCTTGCCAATAAAAAAGAAGCTGCAATTACGCTGCCTCTTTTCATACATCACACCTCTGAAACCGAAAACATATTCTGTAACATTTTCGATCGTAGACTTGGGATCTTCATAGACAATACTACCGCTTTTTTCCTGATGAACCCAATGTTCAATAAAGCATCTAATATTTTGTACCTCGATCGATAGAAAAACATAGTTGATATCAACAGTAGAACTAAGACTATTCCTGTTCGCAATGAACCCACCTTCCTTCCAAATGGTATTCATAGTTTTTTTCCGAACAAGTAATATTATACGTTGATCAAGATTCTTGCGTATGTATGATTTTATTAGCTGTAATAACATATTGGACTGGAAGATCATGCTTTTCCTTTGGAATATGATCGACTAGCTGTTCATCGCTACATAAAGAAACCGTTTTTTGATTAAAATCGACTAAAAATCGATCATAATAACCTCCACCAAAACCGATTCGGTAACCGTGCTTATCGAATAATATTCCTGGAACAATTAGAAGGTCAATATCTTTTTTTGCAACGAATCGCTTTCTATCTGGAATTGGTTCAAGCAAATCGAAGTATACGGATTCAAGCTGATTAAAGGTATTAATTGCATAAAAATGCAGCTGCTTATCAACGGGAATACATTTTGGTACAACTATTCTTTTGTTTTGTTTCCAGCCAGCTTCGATAATTGAACCGGTTGCCCATTCAAAATCCTGAGCTATTGTCATCCCGATTGTATTTGCATTTTTCCATAGTTCTGATGAAAGCAATCTTTCCTTTAATTGGTCTTCAATTTGTTTTTTTTCATGCATTGCTATTTTTTTAAAACGATCGATTGCTTCCTTTCTTAACTTAGTTTTGTCCAAAGATTTCCCTCCTTCTCATATAAAAAACTCTTATCATATATATGATAAGAGTTTTTTCATTTAATTTCATTTATTTTGTTTCACGGTGCAAAGTGTGTTTTTTAAGACGTGGTGAATATTTCATAAGCTCAATACGTTCAGGGTTCGTACGTTTGTTCTTTGTAGAAATATAGTTACGATCTCCTGTTTCAGTACAAGCTAAAGTAATGTTTACGCGCATGATCTTCCCTCCAAACTTTAACAACTTGCTTTTTTATCATACATATTATTACGTACAGACTTTAATTATAATAGCAGAGTTTTTTAAACTTAGCAAGAATGTAACTAAAAAAATTATGGTTTTCTCATGTGATAAACTATGATATAACTATTAATGTATGCAAAAGGAGGGAATGCCATGTTAGTTGCAATAATTTCCATTATAATTGTTGCAGTTGTTCTATTTGTTTTATCCTACTTCATGCGTGACAAATTCGAAGAGCTGGAAACACAGCTTGAACAACTTTCGATTACGTCGATGCAGGATACATTTCAAATGAAGAAACAAATAAAGATCTTAGAAGAAGAGCTTATGCCTGCAGATTTAACCCAGGATGTACATTCAAATGATGAAAAAAACAGTGTATCAAATTAACAAGTATAGAAGGAGAAAATTATGAAACATACTGTACGTGCTTTTTCAGTTGGATTATTGACGAGCGCTGTTATCCTTTTCATCATTTTTTATTTTGTCGAAGACTCTGTAAAAAGTGTGGAGGAAATCGATGTTGAGGAAATGATTGAACACGTGGAAAGTGAAGGATATGCCGTCCTTGATCAACAAGAATATATTTCATATAGCGTTCAGAAAAAACAAGAAGCAGAAAATGCAGAAACAGAAAAATCCGATTCACCTAAAAACGACACGAAGGATAAGTCCTCGAAAGAAACAAAAGCTGAATCAAAACAAGAATCACAAGATAAATCAAAGAAAGAAACGTCTGATGAATCTGATGACTCAAACGAAGATTCAGATGATGAAATCAAAAAAGAAGATAATAAAGAAAATGTAGAGAAAGAACCTGAAAATAACGTTGTTCAGTACACGTTAACAATTAGCCCAGGAATGGCTTCCTCTGATATTAGTGCACTTCTAGCTGAACAAAATATTATTGACAATGCTTCAGAATTTAACAGTTATTTGGACGAGCATGAGTATAGTCTTCACGTCCAGATTGGAACATTTGAAGTATCGAATGATATGAGTTTTTACGAAATTGCAGAACGAATTGCACGATAAATAAAAATGCTGGCAGCAGGAAGTGATTCCCGTTGCCAGCATTTTTTAATTTAAGTTATAGTTTTCGCCTTTAACCAAATAAAGAATATTTTCTCCAATATTCGTTATATGATCAGCAAATCGCTCTAAATACCTTGCACAGAATGCAACTTGCATAACATATTGAATTCTATCAGGATTTACTGCCGTTTCTCCTAATAATTCACTAACAATTGTTTTATACAAGTGATCAACCTCATCGTCCATCACCGCTAACTTTCTTGCAACTGTAATATCTTCATATTTGTAAGCTTGTATAGCAGTGTACATCATATCTTTTGTCATGTTATACATTTTTCTTATATCATTCGGAATGATCGATGCATTTTCTCCTAAATGAATCGTGGCAGTTGCAATGTTTTTAGCATTATCAGCCATTCGTTCAATATCCGTTAAAATTTTTAGCGCTGTAATTACCCTTCTTAAATCGGTCGCTACTGGTTGTTGCTTTGCAATCAATAAAATCGTTTTATCGTTCATTTCAAGTTCTTTGCGATCGATTTTTTTGTCATTGGCAATTACCTGCCTCGCAAGCTCTATATCCTGACTGTATAACGCATCAACCGCATCATCTAAAGCTTGGCCTGCTGCGTTGGCCAGTTTAATAATGTCTTCATTCAATGCGTTAAGTTCACTTTGAAACTGTTCACGAGTTGTCATCCATATCCCCCATTTTTTATATTGCATTCTGCACGAATAGTGGAATGTCGTAGTCTTATTATATAGCAATAGTATTAAGATAATGTTAACCTTTTGTAATTTATATTATAAAAAAGCCTAAAATCTCACGTTATGAAATTTTAGGCAAATATTTATTCTTGTTCCTCTTCTTCTGTCTCTTCTTGTTCAGAATCCTCATCACTAGCTCTATCTCGTTCTTCTTTTAGGTCAAAGTAAGTTTCCAGTATTTGTTTACCAATTTGTTGTGGTATATTGTGATTATTCTCTGTTCCAGTAAATGGTGTAAGAATTGCAAATGCGATTTCAGGCTCGTCGAACGGTGCATAACCAATTAATGCCAAATTTCGTGTGTCAGCAAGTTTTTGTCCATCTCTATATACAGCCGTTTCAGCAGTACCAGTTTTCCCTGCTGGATTGTATGGGGAATTACCAAAATTACTATACGCTGTTCCGTTAGGTGTCTGAAATACCTGACGGAAGCCATCTTGAACACGTTGAATATTATCATCACTCATTTGAATTCGATTTAGCACTTCTGTATTCACCGAACTGTATAATGGGCCTAATTCATCCTGGGAAGCGATTGGATCATGAACCTCTTTCAGAAAATGTGGCCGTACACGATAGCCATCGTTTGCAATCGTTGCTGTATATTGTGCTAATTGCATGGTTGTATAAGTATCGAACTGGCCAATCGCATTATACATCAACTGACCCGGCGTAACAATATTCCCTTCTAAACCGGTCGATTCATGTGGAAAATCAATGCCTGTGCTTGAGCCTAATCCAAATTGTCTATAGTAGTTACGCATTTCCTGAAAGCCCTGTCGCCAGTTATCATTAAGTGAAGGTGGAGCATTTTCCGGATACGGGTAACGGTTTTCTCCCATCATTTTTAATGCAATATACCCCATATACACGTTTGAGGACTTCTGTAATGCCGTTATATCATTAACCGTTCCTAATCCGGTTGACCACGATCTCAGAGCTGGTGTCGCCGCAATCTTAATCGGACTATCATAAAAGCTCTGCCCTGGTGTAATTACTCCGGATTGTAAACCAGCCAACACAGTTGCTCCCTTAACAACCGACCCTGGTTCATGTGCATCTGACAAGGTTTTAAATGCAGCATCTTCGTATTCACCATTTTTCCGATCATAGTGAATTCCTGAAACAGCTAGAAGATCGCCTGTCTGAGGATCTATCACTACTGCAAGAGCATCTTCCAAATAACGATTCGTATGTGGATACTTTGTGATCGCTGTCTGCAATTCTTTTTGGACGATTTTGTCCACTTCTTCTTGGAACTCCATATCAATGGTTAGAACAAGGTCTTTTCCGCGTTCACCTTCAACAATTGTTTCCGAGCCAATAAGCGTTCCGTTTTTTGTCGTCGTGTATTGAATTTGTTCCTTCCTGCCGCGTAATAGATCCTCATATTGTTGTTCTAAACCACTTCTACCAACTCGATCATTTCTGCTGTAACCTTTACTTAAATAATTTGCTTCTTCTTCAGCTGGTATTCCTTGCTCTTGTGTCGTTATGCTACCAAGCAGACTCGTTAATGAAGAACCATATGGATATTTTCGGTTCCAGTCTGTTGTAGCATTTATTCCTGGTAGTTTATCTAAATTCTCTGCAATTCTTGCATATTCCTCTGCAGTTACATTTTCATTTTTTACAATCTGAGGTGTTAAAGAATAAGCCTTATCCAATTCCTTCTTAATTGCTATTACTTCTAGCTCTTGTTTTGAAAAATCCTGGATTTCATCCTCGGTTATTCGTTCGAGTGTAGCTTGATATACTTCTGCATTAGACATGTTTTCTTTTTCTTCAGCTGAAAGTCGTTCATCTACCTCCTCTTTATTTAACAAATACCAGTATTCTTTACGATTTCTTTCGGTAATCCCTTTAAGCGTCTTTTCATCATCCATCTTAATGTATTCCGCTAACGTCTCTGCAAGCTCTAGACGATCTTCTGCTTGTACTCCTTTTGGCGGTGTGTACGTTATCGAATATAATGCTTCATTATCAACGATAACATCACCATTTCGATCATATATTTTACCCCTGGGTACAGGGATTTTAGTTGTATCCAAGTTCGTCCGTTCGATTTCCTGCTGGAAGTCCTCCCCATTTAAAATCTGAACAACTCCTAGTTGCAGAATCAATACGGAAAACAATAAAAACACAACAAAAAACAACATATTAATCCGAAAGGGCAGCTGTGCTCTCTTCTTTTTTTTCTTCTTACTCATTTATTTTCCCCCAGTGAAAATAATAATTTTTTCATTAGTAAATTTGGCGATTTTAAGCCTTTAGGTAAATGACCTGGTTGATCAGATAAGAAATTTTTATGCTATCTTATATGATCAACAACCTTATCACTAATTTTACCATATTTAACGATTTTTTTCGTCTGTAATTTGTTCTTTTAATAAAATCTCTTTCTTTTTTGGGCTACCTAAATAAATCTTACGTACTGCAAAGTAAATCATAAAATGACCTGCACCGAAAATCGCAAGTAAAACGGGAATAACCTCTTCCGCCCGAAAGAAATATACGCCTGCAAGAAAAACGAATATTGATAGAACTCGTCCACTATTTAGAAACAATTCACGAACAACCATATATTCTACACGCATTTCGCCAGCTTTCCAAGCCTTACCGATTACATCAAAGGTAAGTGATACATACGGTACATTTATTACCGGGTATGCAATTCCAATTACAATTGCATAAATCATGAGTAAGAGATAGTTTATCTCGATAATGATAATAAAGAGGGAAAGGTAAAGAAGTGTTGCTCCAACGAGTATCGCCTTTTTGCGCATAGAAGGTTTAATAAATTTCGTAGCAATTAAATAAAAAACTGCAGATAGACCCGATAGAAACATGTTAAATGTTCCAAGCGCGAATTCACTTTTTGTTACTAAGAAAACCCAGATTGAAATAACAAAAGCAAAAATTCCTTCTCTTAACCCCTGAAAAAAATGTGCATGAAGAATTCTATTCCAATTTTTATTACGATGCCTTTCCCCTAAAATTCGCTTAAAGCGAAAAACTCCTTCTGCACCTCGGCGTTTCAATAGAAAACTAATTCCAACGGCACACGCAAATAAAGCGAAGGAAATCCCAAATATAACCGTATAACCAATATTATTGGTCATTTTAGCGATAATTGCCCCAGCTAAAAGTGGGCCTGTCATTCCACCTAAAGACTGCAAAATTCCAAGAAAACCATTGAAAAAATCTCTCGTATCAGGCTCTGTTATTTCGAATGTTAATACATTATAAGCTAGCCAATAAAAACCATAACCAATTCCCAATAAGCTACCGAGTAAGAAGTTATATTTTGAAGCTTGATCACCAATAAGAAGAACACTTAAGAAAAACACGCATAGAAAAATAACGCCCAATCTCAATACAATAATCCGATCTACCTTTTTGGCGAGCTTTCCTGCAAGTATAAAAGTAATTGGCTGAAATAGACAAATTGCTAAATTATAATTAGCAATAGTAATGTAGTCCCCTGATTGTTTCCATAAGTATATATTTACAAACGTATTGGATAGAAAAATCCCAAGTGAATAGAGTCCACCAATGAGCAGTAAAATCAATAAGTCACGATTACTTTCCATTTTATTTTGAAAAAACAGGATCACCTTTTGCATAGTCGATTACTCCTTTTGCGTCTCTCTTAGTGTGAACGAAGGAGTAACAGATATACCAAAAAAACACGCGGAATTAACCGCGTGTTTTTCTTCATTTATTTTGCTTCGTTATAGTTTTTTGCTACTTCATCCCAGTTAACAACATTCCAGAATGCTGAAATGTAATCTGGACGTCTGTTTTGGTAGTTTAGATAGTACGCATGCTCCCAAACGTCTAAGCCCAATAATGGTGTTTTTCCTTCCATTAATGGAGAATCTTGGTTTGGAGTGCTTGTGATTTCTAATTCACCATTATTTAATACGAGCCATGCCCAGCCTGAACCAAAACGTCCTGCTGCAGCTGCTGCAAATTGTTCTTTAAATGCATCTAGCCCACCAAATTTAGCGTTGATTTTATCTGCAAGCTCGCCAGTTGGCTCGCCCCCGCCATTTGATGAAAGAAGCTTCCAGAACAAGCTGTGGTTAGCATGTCCTCCGCCATTATTACGTACTGCAGTACGAATGTTCTCAGGAACTGCATTTAAATCACTGATAAGTGCTTCAACTGATTTTCCTTGAAGATCTGTTTGTCCTTCTAGTGCTTCATTTAATTTGGTAACATACGTGTTGTGGTGCTTCGTATGATGAATATTCATTGTCTCTTTGTCGATAGTTGGTTCCAATGCATCGTATGCATAAGGTAACTCAGGTAGTTCAAATTTTGCCATAATTTTTTCCTCCTTAAATGAATCCAAGTTATTAAGGTTTGTCGAACCTTTAATTAAAAGGTTATCAGAGCTTTGCTATTCATGCAAATTTTTTGCCTTATAAAATACAAGAATCTTATCATTTTTTGGTAGATTAAATTATTTAATTTATGCAAAAGAAAAAACAAGCAATATGCTTGTTTGGAAAGTGGCTCGGGACGGAATCGAACCGCCGACACACGGATTTTCAGTCCGTTGCTCTACCGACTGAGCTACCGAGCCGTTATGTAATTATAAAATCTAGTCTGCTTATAAAATACTAAATGGAGGAGGTAGAGGGATTCGAACCCCCGCGCGGTTTGACCCGCCTGTCGGTTTTCAAGACCGATCCCTTCAGCCGGACTTGGGTATACCTCCGTATTTTTTTGGTGGACCCTGCAGGACTCGAACCTGCGACCGATCGGTTATGAGCCGATAGCTCTAACCAACTGAGCTAAGGGTCCTGGAAATTTGTTAAATAATGGGGCGACCGGTGGGGATTGAACCCACGTATGCCGGAGCCACAATCCGGTGCGTTAACCACTTCGCCACGACCGCCATTATGTAATTAATTATGTATGGTAGCGGCGGAGGGGATCGAACCCACGACCTCACGGGTATGAACCGTACGCTCTCGCCAGCTGAGCTACGCCGCCACTTGGCTCCACAGGTAGGATTCGAACCTACGACCGATCGGTTAACAGCCGATAGCTCTACCACTGAGCTACTGTGGAATAGTTAGAAAACATGTCTGAAATTTTTATTTCAATTTGTAATTTTAACTTTTTAGTAATTATTACTTCTTATAGGTTATTAGCGACAAAATATAATTTACCATGTTTTAGATTTGCTGTCAATACTTTTTTGCACAACACAAAACTTTATAATCAAACGCAAAATTTTTATGTACTTGTCTTTTCTGCGACTGCGAGATTTATAATATCACGTTCTAAAATTTATTTCAACACATAAATGGATAAATTGTTATTTTTTGTAGAAAATTTTAATTTTATATAATAAAAAAAGGAGGTCTCCCCCCTTTTATTTACTCACCTAAAACTTCTTCGGCAATATTAACTGCATGATCACCAATTCGTTCCAAGTTACTGATAATATCTACAAAAACGATACCAGCTGACCCACTGCATAATCCTTCATTCATACGAATGATATGCTTTTTGCGGAATTGGCGCTCCATTTTGTCGATTTTATCTTCTTTTTGGATAACTTCTAATGCCGCTTCACGATCCATTTTATCAAGTGATTCTACTGCTTGCTTAACCGTTAAGAGTGTTAAATCAAACATCGTATTTAAATCTTCCAGTGCTTGCTCTGTTAAGTTAACTTTATTCGATATTTTATAATCAATTAACTCAATAATATTCTCATAATGATCGCCAATTCTTTCAATATCACGAACTGAATTCATTAATGAAGTGTGCTTTACACTTTCCGCATCAGATAATGATCCAGCTGCAATATTAACGAGATAATCCGTTATTTTACGGTCTAAGTTATTTAGTGCGCCTTCAACCTGCATCGCCATTTCCGAATGTTTTTGGTTTTGTGTGGTAACGTACAGATTCGTTTCCTCTAAGCCTTGATGTGCATATTCACCCATCCGAATAATTTCTGCTTTTGCTTGATCCAATGCTAGCGTTGATGACTGTTGAATAAAAATAGGATCTAGGTGTTTTGGATTATATTCGATAATTGTATCCTCACCTGGAATAATTTTTGTTACAATCCATGCTAAGGCACCTATAAACCAAACTTGAATCAACGTATTAATAATATTAAAACTACCGTGCGCAAAGGCGATAGTCATTTCAGGATTTAAATTTAAGCTCGCCTGTAAATAGCCGACATAACTTGTAAATAATCCTAGGAATATAAGGAAAATGATTGTTCCTACAAGATTAAAAATAACATGTGTTAATGCAGCTCTTTTAGCTGTAATACTTGTACCTATTGCGGCCAAGACTGCTGTTATTGTTGTACCAATATTATCTCCGAATAATACTGGAATAGCTGCTTCTAATGCTATCGCTCCTTCTGAGAATAGTCCCTGAAGGATACCAATCGTTGCGCTTGAACTCTGTACAATTAATGTAAATACTGTACCAACAACTACTCCTAATACTGGGCTTGCAGCCATACTTACTGTTAATTCATGAAATGCCTCAAGAGAACGCAATGGAGACATTCCACTACTCATTAATTCTAAACCGAAAAATAATGCTCCGAAACCAAAAATAGTTTGTCCAACTGCGGTAACCTTTTGATTTTTAAAGAAGAATAAAATTAATGCACCAATTGCAAGAATTGGTAAAGCGTATTCGCCAATATCAAGCCCGATAACAAACGCGGTTATTGTCGTACCAATATTAGCACCCATAATAACTCCAATTGCTTGTCTTAGCGTCATAAATCCAGCATTAACCAAACCAACCGTGAGTACAGTTGTTCCTGAACTACTCTGAATCAAACATGTTACGATAATCCCTGCTAAAACGCCTAGAAATGGGTTGGTGGTAAACCGGTCTAATATATTGCGCAGACGGTCGCCTGCTGACTTTTGAAGCCCGTCTCCCATAAATTTTATACCGAGTAAGAATATTCCTAAACCACCAATAAACTCGAATAATAACGTTTGTAAATCGATATCCACTATTGCTTTCATCCCTTCATTCTATGTTGAATCTTGTCGCTTGCGCCTCTCCCATTATTAATGATTTGTTAACCATTTGTAAAGGTTTAAGTTGAATAATTTACATTAAATTTACATAAAGATTTTTCTTCTATTTAGTAACTACCCTTAACATAGGTTTTTCATTCTTTTTTTCTCAAAAAAAAGACAATTTCCTAATACTAGGAAATTGTCTTTTAGAACATCTATGATATTTTTTCAACTAATATTTTTGTCCCATCTACTTGTGTAACCTTTACTTTACTATTCTTCGGAATCCATTGTCCGTCAGATACCGCACTATAATCTTTTTTGTTTATTTTTACAGTTCCAACAGGTCTCAGATCGTTTAACGTAATTCCTTCTTTACCAACTAACTGCTCATATTCCATATTCATAGAGTTATAGCCCGCTTCTTTTGTTAACTGGTCTTTCAAAGCAAGCTTTGTCCACATCTCTCTACGTTTAAATACTTTTAAGAAGAAGAAGGAAGCACCAGTGCCTAATAATACCCCTAAAACAGCGTATAATCCCGAAGTAAGATTATCTGCAGCCAAAGCAACAGACGTTAGCATACTTGCAAGACCTATAGTTGCAAGTGTTCCATCATTCAGTAGCTTGCCATCAATTATAATAAGTAATAATCCTACAAAATATATAATAAGCATAAGAATAAAAGAACTACTTCCAACGTAAGCTGCAAAGTATACGGTAATAAATCCAATACCTAGCAGTCCAAAAAAACCTCGCATATTAACTAAAACTTCACCAATTAAAAAAAGTGTAGCTAAAAATGTTATAACAAATCCTATCCATTGGAGATCAAAGATATCCATTTTTTATTTCCCCCTCTCTAATTTAATCATACGTATGGAATTGTAAATGGTTTCACCCAAAAGGAGAATTTTTATGTATACACTAAAAAAGCTTACACTCTATACACTCATTATATTGCTGATTATAAGTATTTTTCAAGACTTAATGGTTAGCAACAGCAGGAATGTTGAACATGACGCTGAACAAATAAAGATTTCCTCCAGTAATGAATATACAATTGCACATGTAAAAGTTCTACCTGGAGATACCATTTTTTCAATTGTTGAATCGCTGAATGAAGATAGCATTTCAATGTTTCATTCAGAGGATATAATCAAGCATTTTAAAGAATTAAACCCAACAACAGACCCACACAAACTAAAACCTGATACATTTTACTACTTTCCCTTATACCAATGAATCATTATATAAAGTCCTGTTAAACCATGACCGTTATCAAAAACTAAAACGTTGCTCTAACCATTCCGAGTGAGCGGAGGGCGGTTATTAATCGAAAAAAACAATTTTATTCGTGCAATATAAAAGCTGACGAAACATTCCTTGTCCTGTGGGAACAGCACGTGTTTGAAATCTCACCGGCTCTTCTTTCGGTGAGGCTGAATCCGTGCACTCTGGCGCGCATCCGAAGCGAACCGGACGGCAATAGTTGCTCATACTAAGCAATTAGGTTAATTCGCAGTTAAAAGGATTATTTATTGGTAGTAATGTTAATTTCTGTAAATAAAAATCAAGGTAATAAAAAGAGGCTGAAGAAATCAGCCTCATACGTTTTGTTAAAAGAATGGTAATATAAAAAGTGTGATTAAAATGGATATTGCTCCAGCTGCAATTGCTATATTTCCTAGTGTATCTGCGCCACGACTTCTGGATACAAAACCGAAGATTATTCCAGCGACTCCAAGAACCACTGGCCACATAAAGAAGGATATTACAGAAAGTGCTATACCAATCCATCCGTAAACAGTTGTTGCACCTTCATGACTACGGTCATCAGATTGCAGTTCGTAATCATCTGCTGTAAATTCGGCAGCAAATTCCTCATTCCTTAAACTATCTGACTCAATCCCGATAAAATCCTGGTCTTCGGTATGTTCTCCGTGATTTGGAGCTGGTGTCGTTTTATCTGTACGTCTGTTCATTTCGTCCATATCTTCAAGACCTCCTTATCCATTAATGAGGTGCAATTATAGTTTATGGAAAGAATCAATTTATAAAGGTGTTATTTATTGGCAGATAAGAAAATATAACACTTTTTTATCTGTTAAGTGCCATTGTGCTATCCGCCCAAAGCTTGTACTTTAAAGTATCAAGGACTTCTAAGTAAAGCAAAGACGCCTTCTAAGAGGTTAAATGATTAAATTTCACCAATTGAACAACTGGGCATAGAATAAGGTGTAATTATGAGGAGGATGAATGCATGTCAATATTTATTAAGGAAATGATAAAAAACAAACTAAAGAACCTTTCAGCTGAAGAGCTTCTACACTACAGTAAACAGTATGGTTTCCAATTAACTGAAAAGCAAGCACAGCAAATCGCCATATACTTACGTAAGAATACACGTGACCCATTTAATCAAAAAGCACGTCAAGAAATGTTTAAACATTTAGCAACAATAACTGATGAACAAACGGCTACTAAAGCAGAGCAATTATTGTATACATTAGTTCAATCCTATGGCTTAGAACATTTATTTCAATAATAAAGGAATAGCGCAGGCGCTATTCCTTTATTATGAATTCATAATTTTCTCTTTTAAATCCTCTACAAACGATCCGTTGCGAATCATATCAATTTCCAGCTTATATGGAGCTTTTTTATCCTTTTTATCTGTTCCTACATACGGTGTTTCAAGAATTTTTGGTAATGCGGTTAACTGTGGATGGTGAACAACATAATGTAATGCTTCGAAACCAATATGTCCAAAACCAATATTTTCATGTCGATCTTTATGAGCGCCGCGTTCATTTTTACTGTCATTTACATGAACAACTTTAATCCGGTCCACTCCAATAATTTTATCAAATTCATTCAGGACACCATCAAAATCGTTAACAACGTCATAACCTGCATCGTGAATATGGCATGTATCCATACAGATAGAAAGATTTTCATTATGTGTGACACCATCAATTATTTTTGCTAGTTCATCAAATGTACGACCTACTTCTGAGCCTTTTCCAGCCATAGTTTCTAATGCAATTTGGACTGTGCTATCTTTTTCAAGCACTTCATTTAGCCCTTCAATAATCTTTTTTATTCCAACTTCCGACCCCTCACCAACATGGGCACCAGGGTGGAGCACAATTTGACTTGCTCCGATAGCTGCAGTGCGGTCAATTTCATTACGCAGGAAATTGACACCAAGTTCAAATGTAGCAGGTTTTATCGCATTTCCAATATTAATAATATATGGTGCGTGTACAACGATATCCGACATACCATGCTGCTCCATATGTTCACGACCCGCCATTATATTTAATTCATCAATTGGCTTTCTTCTCGTGTTTTGTGGTGCACCGGTATAAATCATAAAAGTATTTGCTCCATATGCTAAAGCTTCTTCACTTGAACCTAACAACATTTTTTTTCCGCTCATTGATACATGTGATCCAATTTTTAACACTTGTTGCACCTCTCCCTATTTCTATAAAATCTATTTCTTATATTTAGTACGCTTTGATAATTGACGTTTAATGGACTCTTGCTGTTTTTTCATTTTTTTCTTATAGCCCGGCTTTACCTTTTTCGCTTTACGAACCTGTTTCCAAGCCTCTTTTTCAATATTCGTGGTTGTTTTTGTGCGTAAGTGCCGTTCGTTCCAGGACTTTGCTTCTTTCCATTCTCCATTTTTCACTTCCATATAGGTGAAGGTTAGTCCTTTTTGTTCGAGTTTTTCAACTAATGGCAAATCCGCTTCATCATAGATGCTGATTGCTGTACCTTCCATTCCAGCTCTTGCAGTTCGGCCAACGCGATGAATATAAAACTCCTCTTCCTTTGGTATTTGAGCGTTAATGACGTGACTGACTCCTTTAATATCAATTCCTCTGGCTGCCAAGTCTGTTGCAACGACGTATTGATAGCGTAAATTTTGAATATCCTTCAGGACACGTTTTCGCTCTCTGGGTGTTAGCCCACCATGAATTAAGCCAACGTCTAACCCTCTTTCCTGTAATGAATCAGCTAGTTCGTTTGCTTGTTTTTTTCCATTTGTAAAAACAATTGCCAAATATGGCTGGATTGCTTCTGATATATCATAAATAATATCTGCTTCATTACGATGTTTACGCGCAATTAATCGATGCTCCATCGTTTCCGGCGAGAAATGCTCATCTATTTTCACATATAACGGATTTTCCAAATACTTTTTGAAAAAATGCTGTAAACGTTGTGGAATTGTCGCTGAAAATACCATTAATTGAATATCTTTTTGCGACCGGATTAGTAATTGATCCACGTCTTCAATGAAACCAAGGTCCAGCATTAGATCTGCTTCATCAATTACGAAAGAAGTCGCTGAATAAATTGAAATCGCCTCATCCTTAACAAGGTCGAGAATTCTACCTGGTGTGCCGACAATTATATGTGGTGGTGTTTTTAATTTCTCCGCCATTTTTTGTTTATCAGTTCCACCTACTAATAGCTTCGCAACCCATGTGCCTTCTTTTTCCGCAAAGTCAATAATTGTTCTTACTTCGTTGTAAATTTGTGTTGCTAGTTCTCGTGTAGGAGCTGTTATCACAAATTGAACTTCTCGTTTATTCGTATTAATTCGATTAAAAAGTGGAAGTAAATAGGCATGTGTCTTCCCAGATCCAGTGCGCGATTGACCAATTACACTTTCTCCTTTTAGAATTGCAGGTATTACTTTGCTTTGTATTTCTGTTGGTTGGTTAAATCTCAGCTTCTCAATAGCATGATTTAATGGAGGCTCGAAAGCGAAAGGGTCAAAGTTATTTTTTTTCATAGTTGTAATACTCCTTTTGTCTTTTTCTGTTTTACACAAACTGAAAAGGATCTGTATTCGATTCGGAGACAAGAATGGTTAAATTTTCCTTATCCAAATGTTCCTTCAAATATGCTGCCGTAAATTGCTTCATTATTTTCTCAATATAGTGGCCGGCATCAATAACCCCAAGGCCCATAAGACTGGCTTCCTGCGCCATATGGAAAGTCATGTCTCCAGTAATGTAGACATCTGCTCCTTTTTTCTTTGCATGATGAATATACTTTTCACCACTACCGCCAAGAACAGCTACCTTCTGAATCTTTTTATTCAGGTCACCTGTAACGCGAAGAGCCGGAATATCAAGTGCTTTTTTTACATATTCACAAAAGCTATTTAGATCTGTTTTATTCTTCAAAGAACCAATTCTGCCAATCCCGTAACGCTTCCCTTCATTTTCCAGCGGGAAAACATCATATGCCACTTCTTCATAGGGATGGGCAGCAACGATAGCATTTATCACCTTATGCAAGATTGCTTTAGGGACAATTGTTTCCATCTTCACTTCATTTACCAATTCTAACTCATTTTTTGCTCCAAGAAATGGCTGACTACCTTCTAACGGTTTAAAAGTTCCCTGTCCTTTTGACTGAAATGTACAATGGCTATAGTTACCAATATGTCCAGCGCCACTTTCACCGAATGCCTCTCTTACCTCATCAATATGTGTTTCTGGAACATATACCGCTACTTTATACAGCTTTTCTCTGTCTGTCTCTACTAGCATATCATTTTCTTCCAATTCTAGTGCGTCAGTTAGCATATCATTCACACCACCAGGAGCAATATCCAAATTGGTGTGTGTTGCATAAACAGAGATATGATTTTCTAGCAATTTCTGAATAACTCTTCCTTGCGGTGTGTCTATATTAACCTGTTTTATGGGTTTAAACAAGAATGGATGATGTGCGATGATCAGATTTGCTCCCTTTTCAATTGCTTCATCTACAACATTTTCCATTACATCAAGTGTGATAAGAACTTTTGTTACAGGATTATGATAGGAACCAATTTGTAATCCAACATTATCCCAGTCATAGGCAAGTTCCTTTGGAGCCCATTGTTCCATAAGCTGAAAAACATCTGAATTAGTTACGTTGTTCTTCATCCTGTAATTCCTCCTTAATCCACAATAATTCTTTTTCAAATCGTTCAATTTTTTCGTTATCGACATTACTCGCTTCTTTCATTTGATTAATAATTCTTGATAGCTTCTTATATTCTGATTGCCATTTCTCATGAAATATACCAGTTTTATTTTTCAACAATATAGGGCCAAACAGTAACTGTCTTTCTAGTTGCTTTTTCGTATAAGGATCTATAAGTTCATCCGTTCCTTTTTTATCTGCTACAATTATTTCATAACGATGTCCATTTTCTTCCATAATAGTTTCATCGATAACAATAAACCCTTCTTTTAAAAGCCATCTGCGTACATTACGCTCATCCACATTCGGTTGGGCTATAATTCGTTGTACACTTGATAATTTGGATTTTCCTTCATCCAAAATTGTCTTAATTAAGGAGCCTCCCATACCCGCTATTACAACCTGCTTAATATCTGTATCGTCACCCAGCACCTCTAACCCATTACCAAGTCTTACATCAATGCGATTGGAAAGTTGATAGGCCTCTACAGTTGATTTTGCGCTATTAAATGGACCTATATTGACTTCACCTGCTACAGCCTTTGCTTTTTGATCACGTAAGCATACATAGCATGGCAGATAAGCATGGTCGGAACCAATATCAGCAAAATGAGCTCCTTCCGGAAGAAATGAGGAAACCTTCTTTAAACGTTCTGATAGTTTTAATGTATTTATCATCGTATTCTCCTTTTAGAGGATGTTTAAACACCTCTAGAATTTGAATCTACCTAAAGTCATATTTCTAAAAGCAAATTCCTATGTAAAAAAGAAAAGCTTTCTGTTTTAGCAGAAAGCTTAGACTTCATCTTACTCATTCATTATTTTTGTTCACTAAGCCATTCAGAAAGGGCTGTTAGCTCTTCACCAGCAACTTGGGATTGTGCTGGCATCGAACCGATACCATTTTGAATGATGTCTGCAATCTCATCAGCAGAATGAGTGGATCCTACAGTTGTTAAAGCAGGTCCCATTCCACCAGATAAGTCACCACCATGGCACGCCGCGCAGTTTGCCTGAAAAACTGCTTCAGGGTCTCCGCCTGTAGTTTCCCCTTCTTGTGATTCTTCTGTTTGTTCAGATCCGCCCTCTTCAGCAACTTGAATATCTGCACGCTGATTCAAGCCGACAAATGAAATAATGACTACTGTTAGTACCCCTAAAATTGCAATAATTGCATACGGTACAACTGGGTTTCTTCTCATTTGTAGTTCCTCCTTATGTACTCCCCATTATATATTTATACATACATTATATAGTTTACTCGAAAATTGGTTTTTTTTAAAGGAATAAGTTATAAATATAGAAAACCAGTATACAGCAAAGTAAATATTATCGCTAAAATACTAATTATTTGTAGATATTTTATTTTTCTTTGCTTACTTACTATAAACCAATAGATAAAATTACTAATTAAAACTGTAATTTGTAGCATATTACTATCCAGGATTAATTTCGAGATAAACGTAGTAAATAATAGCAATACTAATAGTGACGCAATAAGCGGTACGTGTAAATAAGGATGCCCAATTTTACGAAAATAATTCATTATCCATACTAAATAGCTAAAGAATAACAGTAAAATGCCGAGTTGCAAAACGGAAGCAAATTCAGTAAAATATAAGACAAGAAGTGAAAACGGTATCATGAGCAATGATAATATTAAATGTGTTACATCTAATACTGTCCATTGTCTTATTTTAATATTGTTATCCGCCTCTTCTGAGAAGGCTTCACCATTTGTGTATAATGCAAGAAGATAATCACAGTAGGTTTCAGGAAGCAAGCGGTTTTCTTTCCAATACTTAATTTCTTTAACAATAACAGCGATTCGTTCTGCCGCCAAAAGTATCACCCCTATGCAGGATGGATAGGATGGAAGCCAGGATAGTCATCATTCACAGTACTTGCGAATAATGACCACACCTATCAGTCCAAAAAGTCCTTTAATCGTTTGCTACGGCTTGGATGTCTTAATTTTCTAAGTGCTTTTGCTTCGATTTGACGGATGCGTTCTCTTGTTACACCAAAGACTTTACCAACTTCTTCGAGTGTTCTTGTACGCCCATCGTCAAGGCCAAAGCGAAGACGCAAAACATTTTCTTCTCTATCTGTTAAAGTATCCAACACGTCTTCAAGCTGCTCTTTCAATAGCTCATATGCAGCATGATCGGATGGAGATACCGCCTCCTGGTCCTCGATAAAATCTCCTAAGTGTGAGTCGTCCTCTTCCCCAATAGGAGTCTCAAGTGAAACAGGTTCTTGGGCAATCTTTAAAATGTCACGAACCTTATCAGGACTAAGCTCCATCTCTTCACCAATTTCTTCTGGTGTTGGTTCACGGCCTAAATCCTGCAATAAGGAACGCTGCACCCGTATTAATTTATTAATCGTTTCTACCATATGAACAGGAATCCGGATAGTTCTAGCTTGGTCAGCTATTGCTCGTGTGATTGCTTGTCTAATCCACCATGTTGCATACGTACTGAATTTAAAGCCTTTACGATAGTCAAATTTTTCGACAGCCTTAATCAGACCCATGTTACCTTCCTGAATTAAATCAAGGAAAAGCATACCTCGACCTACATAGCGTTTTGCGATACTTACAACTAGACGCAAGTTAGCTTCTGCTAAGCGACGTTTTGCTTCTTCATCGCCTTCTTCAATTCTTGATGCGAGCTCAATTTCTTCAGCAGCCGATAATAGGTTTACTCTTCCGATTTCCTTTAAATACATACGAACAGGATCATTTATTTTAATTCCTAAAGGAACACTTAAGTCGTTTAAATTAAATTCCTCTTCTTTTGCGATCTCCTGCATGTTTGGATCTTCATCAGATTCACCAATCACTTCTACACCTTGTTCTTCCAGGTACTCATAGAATTCATCCATCTGATCGGATTCAATATCAAAGTTGGATAAACGGTCTGCCACCTCTTCATAGGCTAACGTACCGCGTTTTTTACCCATTTCAACAAGCTTTTCCTTTGCTTGGTCAAGCGTCATTTCAGTTTCCTTTGTTTGCGAAGGCTTCTTGTCGGTCATGAGTCCCCCTCCTTCTTGACTAATTAGATAATTAATTTGTATTTTTCAATTGCTTTTGAAGATTAATGATTTGCATTGCTATTTGAGCTGCTTTTAAGGGATCATTTTGCTGCTCAGCAATCTTTTGCTGCTCTTTCAGTGATTTGATATTAACAGAGTCATTCGATTCATGTTGAATAATCCGAATGTAATCATTAATTTCCTTATCACTTATTTCTTCTCTTATCGGTGTCATAGCGATCTCTGCTACAAGCTGTTTCAATCGGTCATCATGAAGCCTTTCAATAAATAAGCTCATATCAGCCGAATGTCCTTCTTCATAATAAGCATATAAATAGGTGGCAATAATTTTATAGTCATCAACATTAAATCTTGCACCTAATTCATTTTGTACCCTCTCTGTAATATGAGAGTTCTGCAACATATATGCTATTAATTTTTTCTCTGCGTTATAAAAAGCTGGAAGAAGTTTCTTACTACGTTGTTTGAATGCTGTGTTATTAGTATATCTGTTCTTTCCCGGCTTATCCTCAAGCTTTTCTTGTTTATGCCTGTAGCCTTGCATTTCCGCTGATAAAGTTTCAATAGAAATCTGATGTGCTTCGCTCAATTCATTTAAATAATATTCCCTTTCAATAGGGCTCTCAATCATGGCAAGCTCTTTCAATATATTTTCTATATAGGATATGCGGTCCCCTTCCAAATTTAGATTATAATCTTTTTGGAGGTAGCGCATATAGAAACTCATATACGTGTCACTTGCTTTTATGACCTGATTCATAAAAGCCTCTGATCCATGCTTTTTAATAAAGCTGTCAGGATCCATATCTTCATCAAGGTTTGCTACTTTTATTGCACAGCCAACACTTCGTAATAAATTCGCAGCCTTATATGTTGCTGCTTGACCCGCTTTGTCACCATCGTAGCAAATAACGACCGTATCAACATAACGATTTAAAAGTTTTGCCTGAGGTTCGGTCAACGATGTTCCAAGTGTGGCCACTACGTTTTTCACCCCAGCTTGATATGCTGAAATGACATCCATATACCCTTCAAATAAAACAACTTCATTTTGCTTGCGAATATGTTTTTTGGCTAAGTCAAAATTATATAGTAGCTTGCCTTTTTGAAATAGCTCGCTCTCGGGACTGTTTAAATATTTCGGCTGCTCATCTGTTATCGAGCGCCCACCGAAAGCTACAGTTTTTCCAATATGATTTCGGATTGGAAAAATTACTCTTCCTCTGAATCGGTCCGTAACTCGATTGTTATCGAGCTCGGAAATAATGCCAGCTTTTACTAATAATTGTTGCTGAAATCCTTTTTTAGCAAGAAATTCCGCAATGAAGTCTTGTGCATTAGGTGCAAACCCTAACTGAAAGGCTTCAATTGTTTCGTCATCCATTCCTCTTTCCTTCAGATAGTGATACCCTTCTTTTCCATCCTTTGTAAAGCGTAAAAGGTGATGATAAAGCTTACGTAGCCAGTCATACGCCGATAAAACATTCTGGCTTTCTAAAGACATTGATGATTCCTTATTCATCCCACTATCTGGAAGCGTAATCCCACTTCTATCGGCGAGGAATTTCAAAGCCTCATAGAAGGAAAAACTCTCGATCTCCATCATGAAAGTTATAGCATTCCCACCTTTACTACATCCAAAACAATGAAAAATCTGTTTTTCCTGAGTTACCGTAAAAGATGGTGTTTTCTCTCCATGAAATGGACATAAACCGACGTAGTTTCTACCTTGCTTCTTTAATTGTACGTACTCGCCAACAACATCTAAAATGTCATTGGACTTTCTAATCTCTTCAATAACCTCTTCTGGTATTTGATTGGCCATATTAACCACCATACTATACTAATATTCGTGACGGATTAAAAAAATCCTTCATGTTTCGACATTTTTTTCTTCAAAACCGAAAAAAATTACCCTCTGTTACGATCGGTAAGTCTAAGAAGGTCATTTCCATCTACTCCATATTTAATTACTATTGTACCTCCTGCAGCTAAAATATAAACTAACGAATAACCAACTATTGAGATTTTAACAATAGTAGAGCTATCTTTAATAAAGTAATTCTACATAATCACCCTAAAATCCTTCTTGTTAATGAATGTTTTATTTTTCAGAATAACAGTAGAGGATAGCTTTTTTACGTATATGTTTACACAAAGATTTATTATAATACATTTTATAAAAGATATCTATTATAATGACTTATTTTCCTAAGAACAGAAAACATTCTGCTCGTGTATAGGAGCAGAACGTTTTGCATAATCCAATTCAATTATTTTTGAATCATACGCATGATAAGATTCGCAGTTTCTTCTACTGCTTTGTGGGAAACATCTATTACTGGACATTTAATCTTGTTAATTACCTTATCAAAATAATCAAGCTCTTGATGAATACGATCCATATTTGCATATGTCGCTTGATCACCTAATCCTAAAGCCTTTAACCTTTCTTTTCGAATGCCATTTAATTTGTCAGCAGTGATACGAAGTCCAATACATTTCGCTGGGTCAACTTCAAATAATTCTTCTGGAGGGTCAACCTCAGGCACAATCGGTACATTAGCCACCTTAATGCGTTTATGTGCTAAATACTGAGATAATGGTGTTTTGGATGTACGAGAGACACCAACTAAAATAATATCTGCACGAGCTATCCCCCGGGGATCTCTTCCATCATCATATTTTACAGCAAACTCAATTGCTTCTATCTTTTTAAAGTAGTCCTCATCAAGCTTATGTATCAGTCCTGCTTCCTGTCGGGGACTTTTATCAAATACACGCTCCATTGCTTCAAGTGTTGGTCCCATTATATCAATAGCTTCTACTTGCATTAACTTTGATCGTTCGTTCAAATAGTTTCTTAACTCAGGATCAACAAGTGTAAACCCAATCATTCCTCTTTTTTCTTTCGCGATTTGCAGGAATTCATCGATTGTTTCTTTATCCTCAACATATGGTACACGCTGTATTTTGTAATCCCCATTCGTAAACTGACTTAGACCTGCCTTTACCACTAATTCAGCAGTTTCCCCCACAGAGTCAGATAATACAAAAACAATTGGTTGAGTATTCATTACGACAACTCTCCTCCATCCCTTTTGAAGTTTTCTTACACATGGTCACCTATTGTTAACTCTACTAATGCTTTTGTCATTGTCGTCTTCGTCACTCTGCCCACGACCTCAAGCCCCGCATCTATTTCTTTAACAACTGGCAATCCATCAATTTGTCTTGTTATCAATTTTTGAGCAGCATCAATTAGCAGGTCATCTTTTCGACATACTGCAATATTTGGCATCCTTGTCATAATTATATGTACAGGGACAGCACTTAAATTCTGTTGCCCAATACTTGCTCGCAACAAGTCTTTGCGGGATAGTACTCCTGTTAAACAGGAGTTATCATCTACAACAAATAATGTTCCGACATCTTCAAGAAACATGGTTGATATGGCGTCATATACAGACACACTATCCTTGACAACGACAGGTACTTGTAAAAATTCATGTACTTTGAATTTTTTTATTTTCTCTGTAAGTAATTCCGAACCAGTTTTCCCCGTATAAAAATAACCGACACGCGGGCGGGCGTCTAAGTACCCGGCCATGGTTAGGATTGCTAAATCCGGTCTCAAGGTAGCTCGTGTCAAATTTAATCGATCTGCAATATGTTCTCCTGTAATTGGACCGTTACCTTTAACTATTTCAATGATTTGTTCCTGTCTTTTGGATAATTCCACCTTTTCACCACCCGAAAACAATATGTCATACTATTTCTTTATATTATATAGCAAAAAGGGAAAATACGTTATACTTTTGATTACGTCCAGCTACAGCGCTAAAGCTGTAGCGAGACTTCCCTCACCTCCGTACGATAAAGAAGACTTGCCGACTGGCTAAGACATGAGGCCTAGTCGCACTTATACCCTTGCGGTGAAAGTCAACATCGCCTCTTGGTAAAGGATGGCCGACTAAAACCAGGCTGCGCCTAACGTCGGCATACCCCTAATGGGGCATGTTTCCTTTATCTTCTACGTAGGAATCTTCGACTCGTCGAACCACCCCAAAGTTCGGGGCGCAGTCCGTACGTCGCTAACCGGGCGCTTCCGCTCTTGTGCTTAAAAGTGCTGTTTCCATTGTATTAATCGTAGATCAGCATATTCTTTAATCAACATAGAAAGTACATTGATAAGCGAAAGACGATTCGTACGTATATCCTCTTCATCTGCCATTACCATATTATTGTCAAAGAATGTATGGATTGGAATAGCTAATTCCTCTAAGCATGCTAATGCCTTAACCGCATTTTTTTGCTTATTGTACGTATTGAATGTGTCGCGAACCACGTTATATTGCGAAAATAGAGCTACTTCAGATTCTGTTTGAAATAGTTCTGTGCGTACAATTGTACCCTCTGCTTTATCAGATAAATTAAGGGCTCGAACTAATGCCTCTTGGATATGCTTAAAGTTTTCATCATTACGCTTTTCAGATAAAAGTTTTGCCTTTGCAATTGTATAATCAAAGTTTCCTATTGCGCGATGTACAACCGCATTAATCACATCCTGCTCGACATTTAATTCTTTAAGCAAATAAGATGCGCGAAGTTGGAAAAATTCTTTAAGCTCTATCGCTACCTTTTCTTGGTTTTCCAGCTCGATATCTAATGTTTGATATAAAGAAGTAACAATCTCTAGCAGGGTTTCCAGTGAAATATCCCATTTTCTATCAGCTATGATACGTAATACACCTGTTGCTTGTCTGCGAAGTCCATACGGATCCTGGGAACCCGTTGGAACTAAACCTATAGAGATACATCCCACAATTGTATCCAGCTTATCGGCAATACTTACTATCGAACCAATTAATGTTTTAGGAAGCTCTCCATTTGCTTGCTTTGGTAAATAATGCTCGCGTATTGTTCCAGCAACAAGTGAATCCTCACCAAAATGAAGTGCGTATTTTTCGCCAATAATTCCCTGTAGTTCAGTAAATTCATTAACCATATTTGTCATAAGATCAAATTTACTTATTGTTGCAGCTCTTACTACTTTTTCCTTTTGATCACCATCGAGTCCAATTAAATCTGTTATCTTTGTACTTATATGAACAACTCGCTCCACTTTATCATGAATCGTTCCTAATTCTTTCTGGAAAACAACACGTTCTAATTTTTTCTGATAAAAATCAATGGATTGTTTAAGGTCTTCTTCCAAGAAAAACTCTGCATCTGCTAATCGTGCACGGAGAACTTTTTCATTTCCTCGAATTACAGTCGCAAGTTCATGTACATCTCCATTTCGAACCCCAACAAAACGTGCTAATAATTGCCCGTCTGTAGCTGTTACAGGAAAATACCGTTGGTGTTCTTTCATAGAAGTAATGAGAACCTCTGATGGTAAATTTAGAAAACCTTCTTCAAATGCCCCTATGAATACTGTTGGATATTCAACAAGGTTCCTTACTTCATTTAGTAAATCAGCGTCAACCGGAATCAACAGATTATTGGCCTCTTCAAGTGTTTTAATACCTTCAATAATCATTTCCTCACGTTTTTTAGGATTTACAATTACATAATTGTCAAGCAAGGAAGACTCGTATTCAGAAGCTGTAGCTAAACGGATCTCTTTCCCTAAGAAACGATGACCATATGTTATATTGCTTGTTTGTACGCTAGTGATTTCAAACGGAATAACTTCGCTCCCGAATAATGCAACAAGCCAACGAATCGGACGGGCATAACGAAGTGTTTCTTTTGCCCAGCGCATATTTTTGCCAAATTGAATCGACTCTAGTATTGCTTTGAAATCAGGAAGCAATTCTTGAACAGGCTTCCCCTCGATATGCTTTTTCACAAAAATATAGGATATACCTTTAATCTCTTTCGTATAAATATCGTCAGGTGTTTTCCCTTGGCCTCTTGTAAAACCAATAGCTGCTTTTGTCCAATCGCCATTTTCATCTTTAGCGATTTTCTCAGCAGGCCCCTTAGCTTCTTCCTCAATTGTGGTTTGGAATTCTTCCATTTCGTGAATATAGACAGCTAAACGTCTCGGTGTTGCAAATGAAGTAATCGAGCCGAAATGAATTCGAAGTCCTTTTAACCACGCTTCTGTTTTTGATAATAATTGCTGCTCTGCATCATCGATAAATCGTGCAGGTAGCTCTTCTAGTCCGATTTCAAATAATACATCTCTTGCCATTTAATTTTCCTCCTTTTCAAGCATTGGAAATCCTAACTTCTCACGTTCTGCAACATAGGTTTTGGCGATACTGCGGGCTAAGTTGCGGATTCGTGAGATGTAACCAGTCCGTTCGGTCACAGATATAACACCTTTGGCATCAAGTAAGTTAAAGGTATGCGAACATTTTAAAACATAATCATATGCAGGAAATACAAGTCCTTTATTCATCGTGCTCTCTGCTTCTTTCTCATACATAGAAAAAAGCTGGAAGAGCATTTCAGTATCAGATTCTTCAAACGTATATTTGGAATGCTCGAACTCCGGCTGATAAAAGATATCACGCACCGTTACACCGTTATTCCATTCTAAATCAAACACATTTTCCTTATCTTGGATGTAGGAAGCAAGACGTTCAATTCCATAAGTTATTTCGACGGTTACTGGATTTGCTTCAAGTCCACCTATTTGCTGGAAATATGTGAATTGGGTTATTTCCATACCATCAAGCCATACTTCCCAACCGAGTCCAGCAGCACCTAATGTGGGATTTTCCCAATTATCCTCGACAAAGCGAATATCATGTTCAAGCGGATTAATTCCAAGCTTTACTAAAGAATCTAAGTAGAGTTGTTGAATATTCGCTGGAGATGGCTTCATAATCACTTGAAATTGATGATGCTGATACAAACGGTTTGGATTTTCACCATATCGTCCATCTGCAGGCCTTCTTGATGGCTCTACATAAGCAACATTCCATGGTTCTGGTCCAAGACTGCGTAATAATGTCATTGGTGACATCGTTCCTGCTCCTTTTTCCGTATCATACGCTTGCATCAAAATACAATTTTGATCTGACCAATGCTTTTGTAATGTTAAAATCATTTCTTGGATATTCATTAAAATTTACCTCCAGATTCATTAATCTTAAAACGTTAAAAAACCGTCCCTATGTCTACATGTTATAGACATAGGGACGGTTTTTACCGCGGTTCCACCCTATTTGCTCCATATAATTGCGTGTTCAAAAAAGGATGAATAGCAAGCCTGCAAGTTTCCACAAGTTGTGATGACTTTGATACTTGACACAGAACGTGTCGATAGTTTCGATCAACACCCTTATGTTGTGTCATTTTCATCGGCCTTTTTGAACAATCTGTATTAGAGCCACTTTATTTACTTTGCTCAGGAGTTCCTTTCCCAGACATCTAGTTATCCAGCTCACACTATCCCGGACTCGCTTTAAATAGAATTGGAACTGGTACTTATCTCCATCTTCGCAAATCATTATTTAATATTGAAATATGTAAAAATCATACTTTATCCTTTTCATTCTGTCAATCGTTAGCTACATTAGTTTGTCAAGCTGTGTTAGAAATTTCCTTGTTTTTAAATAAAATCCACCATATTGGTCATAATATGCATTTAATAAATTTCGAAGAAGCTCCTTATTTTCTGGCTTGATGGTGATAGTCCCGATACGTTCTAAACCAACTGATGAAAACATAAAAAGTAATTTAGCGATCGTATCTGGAAGCCCGATTGCTTCCCCATCAATGTACCTGCAGCGGGTACAGAGCATTCCACCTTCAGCAATGGAAAATGCGAATGGCATTTGTCGATTGCCACAATTGGTACAACGGTCAACAGTAGGAGCAATTCCACCTTTTTCGAATAACTTCAACTCATACATC
The DNA here is from genome assembly GCF_003515705.1 of Oceanobacillus profundus. Taxonomy (GTDB): domain Bacteria; phylum Bacillota; class Bacilli; order Bacillales; family Amphibacillaceae; genus Oceanobacillus; species Oceanobacillus profundus. The sequence continues at coordinate 330,946 of NZ_QWEH01000004.1, read as the reverse complement.
ATTAATGGTATCTCGGCTTCTTCATTTTCAGATATCCAAGTCATGGTATGAACAAATTGATCAAACAGGTATGGATCTGGACTTTTTTCATCAAGTAATTTATCTGTAAGCTCTGTCATGTAGGCTGCATAAGCGGTTTTAACAATATCCTCCCGAATTGGACGAAAGGAATTAACGATTTCTCCTTGCTGAATCGTGCTCAAGCCTTGATTCACATATACAAATAGTTGAGCGCGTATAAACGGCTGTATAACCGCAGCCATCCTACTTTTTGGTTTTTTAGCTCCTCTAGCAAGCGCTGTGAATTTTCCAATGTTTTTACTAAGGATTGTTACAAGCTTATGGGTTTCTCCATAATCCCTTGTTTTAATGATGATTCCATCTATTTTCTCTAGCACACAGCTTCACCCTTTTTCTTGTACAAAAAGAACCACAGATGCAGATTATTTCATCTCCTCCTATGAAGATGAAAGCTTCGGTTAAGATTATTGATTATTGCTTCTCATTGGCGGAATGGTTCTGTCAGCCTATTCACTCACACAACCATTCCTTCAGTTCAAACCTTCATGGTATTCGATAATGTTATATTTTTGCATCTAGTGTTACTTCTGTTTCAGTCTGTCCAAACTCTTGTTGCGATGTTGCATTTTCTATTTCCTTTAATAATAAATAGGTTTCAATGTTTCCTGTCTGACTAAATATTTTCCACGTTAGTTCGATCACAAGAAACCCCACCTTTCTTTAATGTTTAATAGGATTTTCAAAATGTCCGGTAAAAATGACACGTCGAATTTCATCGTTGGCTTGCCTTTCCGTTCCTCACGTATCAAGGGATTCAATGAACTTCTGTTAAAACCGTCCACGTCCTGTGGACAACACAGAAGTCACCACATCCTGGGGAAGCCCGGTACTCAAAGCTTCGCCGCCTCGAACTTCGACGCATAGGACGTGCTAGTGTCGGCGTTGCAACAGGACGTTGCGACCTTAGCCGACCTCGGTCCTTTTTATCCTCCTTTTTGAAACACAATTTAATGAAAATGTAACTTACTATTTAGAGTGGCACTTTAGCTGAAATTCATTAGTATTAAAAATTACCAAGTTTAAAGGTTGTTCAAAACGCCCGGTAAAAATGACACGTCAAGTGCTGAAAATCTGCAACGTACAGATGTATTATTAGTGTTGCTATGGAGATTGCAACCATAACAGACCTCAGTCCTTTTTATCCTCTTTTCGAGCATTTATTTAGTACTCATCACTGCGATAGCCATATTCAAGCAGTTGACTTTGTCTATTCCGCCAATCTTTCTTAACCTTAACCCAAAGCTCTAAGTATACTTTAGAGCCCAGTAAAGCTTCAATATCTTTCCTAGCATTTTTCCCAATATTTTTAAGCATACTTCCTTGCTTACCAATTAAAATACCCTTTTGTGTGCTTCTTTCTGTAATAATTGTTGCTTGAACGAGCAGCTTCTCTTGCTCTCTTTTTTCGATATTTTCAATTGCAACTGCAATCGAATGAGGTACCTCTTCTTTTGTTAAATGCAATACTTTTTCCCGAATTAGTTCAGCAATAATAAAGCGTTCCGGATGGTCGGTTACTTGATCTTCTGGATAGTATTGAGGACCTTCAGGTATGTGACTTTTCAGAACATCGACTAAATGATTTACATTGTTTCCTTCCAAGGCAGAAATTGGAATAATTTCTTCAAATTTACACTTATCTTTATACTGATCAATCAATGCCAGTAATTCATCGGGATGAACCAAATCTATCTTATTAATGATTAAGAAGATTGGGCTATTTACTTTTTGCAAACGATCTAGAATATACTGATCACCTTTTCCATAACCTTCCTTTGCATTAATCATAAACAAAACAGCATCCACTTCATTAAGTGTACTTTCTGCTACGTTTACCATAAAATCGCCCAGTCGATGCTTCGGTTTATGAATCCCCGGGGTATCGATAAATATAAGCTGTGCATCCTCCGTTGTAAGCACACCTTGGATTTTATTTCTGGTTGTCTGTGCCTTATCACTCATAATAGCAATCTTTTGCCCTATAACACGATTCATAAATGTTGACTTCCCAACATTGGGTCTTCCAATTATTGTAATAAATCCTGATTTAAACTGATGATTTGTTTCCATGCTGTGTCCTCCGCGACGATTTCTTTAATATGTGATTCTTTACATTATAATACTACAAATAATGCAAGCTTTCATTCAATCGACAAAAGCTTTAAAAAGATTATCTTTTCACCTAAATTACCACAATAAATTCCAAATGCAAAGATTAACATAAAAATATGTAAACTTAACCTTCTCTTACCCGTATTATATGAAAGTAAAACACGCCAAAAAGAAGAGGCTGGGGCAAAAGTATTTTAACATAGGAAAAATACGAACAACCAACTCTAGAAATACACTTCACACATTTAGAGGTAACTGGTGAGCCCCCTGTGCTATCGCACTTCGGTGTCTCACCTATCACCTTCTCTCCCGCAGAAGTCTATGTCACTAAGTTTGTGCACGGTTCGCCTTTAAAGTTAAACACTTTCGTTATATCCCGGCCTCTTCTAGAAAAAATTATACAATTTTGGCAAAAATATAAGCAATCCAATAACCGCAGCAATAATAGCGGCAATTAATACAGCACCAGCAGCAACATCTTTTATTATTTTAGCTGCAGGATGTATCTCCGGTCTTAAGTAATCAATAAGCTTCTCAATAGCGGTATTCGTTACCTCTGCCATAAGTACCAGTCCAATGGTTAGAACAATAATAGCCCACTCTACCATTGTTAGCTTAAATAGAAACCCGGCAGTTATTGTCAATAACGTTGCTAACAAATGTATTCTAAAATTACGTTCTGTTTGCGCGATCTCCTTGATCCCGTTCCAGGCATAATTAAATCCAATTTTACGTTTCTTATCTTTCAATTCCGAACGCACCTAGTATTTCTTCTTGTCTTTTAAACATTGTCGCTTCATCTGATTTATTCATATGGTCATATCCCAACAAGTGCAAGAAACCGTGTAGCGTCAAAAATGCAAGTTCTCTTTCATAGGAATGCTCATATTCGGTTGCTTGCTCCTTCGCCTTATCTACGGAAATAACTATATCTCCAAGTGCTAACGGCATATCCTCACCAACTATTTCAATCTCCCCTTCAACCGATTCCTGCATCGCAAAAGAAATAACATCGGTAGGTGCATCTTTCCCGCGGTAATTACGGTTAAGCGCTTGGATCTCTTTATTATCAACGAAATTAACGGACATTTCCGCTTCTTTAGATATACCCTCTTTGTCAGCTGCGAATTGAAGTAAACGTTCTAATAAATCAACATAGTCACTTGTCACAGTATTTGTTTCATCATGAAAATCAATGTACATTATTTTGCCTCCTTCGATGGATATTGAATTCTGGAATGAAATATTCCTTTTAACGATTCAATAATGGTTCGGTGAATAACATGTAGCTCCTTTAATGTTAAAGGACTTTCATCTAATTGTCCATCAGCGAGTCGACTCTTTACGATGGAGGCTACGATATCTTCAATTTTTTCGGTTGTAGGCTCTTCTAAGGATCGGACTGCTGCTTCAACCGAGTCACAAATACAAATAATAGCTGCTTCTTTTGTTTGAGGCTTAGGTCCCGGATACCTAAAAACGGATTCTTCCACATCCGGATTCTTTTCCTTCTCCTTATAATAGAAGAATTTCAATAAGGATGTGCCATGGTGTTGTTTGGCAATATCAATAATTTCTTTCGGCATTTTATGCTTATTTAACAATTCAGCTCCGTCATATGGGTGTCGTATAATAATCTCGGCACTTTTTTTCGGATCGATAAAATCATGGGGATTCCGAACAGATAATTGATTCTCTATAAAATAATGTGGTCGGGCCGTTTTACCTAAGTCATGATAATAGGCACCAACTCTAGCCAGCAATCCGTTTGCACCAATCGCTTCACAAGCTGTTTCGCTTATGTTTGCAACCATAACTGAATGATGGTAAGTTCCAGGTGATTCTGTTAATAATTTTTTCAAAAGTGGTTGATTTGGATTAGAAAGCTGTAATAATTTTATATCTGAAAGAATTCCAAGTATCATTTCGAAAAATGGAAGTAAACCAATAGCTAATACTGTTGCTAGAATTGCTGACGTTAGTCCGAAGCTTGTATGTACAAAAAGGTCAAACCAGGAATATTTTTCAAAGGAAAGAAATAAAAATAGTAATACAGTAACAATATTTACAAGAGCTACACCAAGCCCAGTCTTTAAGATGGTTAGTCTATCCTTCACATTCATTAAAAAGATAATCCCAGCTAATTGACTGACAAGGAAGTAAATCCCAGCTTCCACATTTAAAGAACCTGCTATTTGCCCATTAAATATAACACTTCCTAAAATAGCATAAAGTATAGACATCACAATAGCTAATCTTTCATTGATTAACATTTTAATTAGTATAACCCCCGTGGCAATTGGGGTAACGAAAAAAAGCTGGTTGGACTGTGTTGTAAAGACACTAATTATCTTCATTAAAGAAACGACAATCATGCTAATAAAAAAGATTGCAAGCATTTTTTCCAAGCTCCATTTATTTTGCTTGGATAGGTGATGCATCTCTATAGTTATAAAGCTGCAAATCATGATAATAAGCAATGCAAGCCCGATTACTGGATAAATATTACTCTGCTCGTCCAGCAATCCAACAAGATCCAGCTTTTCATAAATTTCATTCGTTATCGTTTGTCCTTCTCTAACAATTACCTCACCAGCACGAATCATAGCTGGATCAACACTGCTTGCAGCCTCTTTTCTTGCCTCTGAGGTTTTTTCCACATCAAAAAAAGAATTTTCAACCACAGCAAAATTTGTGAGCTCCATTAATGGTTCCTTCAAAGTTTCTTCTATATCCGCATATTCAATATACTGATTGACATTTGCCTTTGCAGTTTCCAAATTCTCTGTACGTACACCATTGTTTAATGTTTCCTCAAGTGCTTCTGCCAGTATCTCTTTTCCCGCATCCAATTCGTCTTCACTGAATTGTAAAAGGTGGATCAATGTACCGTCTTTTACAGAGTTGCTTATTTCATCAGATAAAATTTGCTTTAATTGGATTACTTTTTCTTGATCTGTAAGAGGTGCAGGTGTTTCCTCTTCATCACGCCTACCTTCACTTTCTTCTTCTAGTTTGAAAATACCGTCAAATATTTCCTCCACAAAACTTACTTGCTCCATCGTAACTTCATTGGATATGCTATATCTATCTTGCACAGATTGAACGGTCTCCCTTGTTTTCCGTTCCGTTTCTTGTTCATTCTCAATTGTGATAGGAGAACGAATCGTTTCACTTGCATTACTGAATCGTTCAATATCGTAGATTTCTGTTTGAACATTATTTAGCGTTATAAAAAAGAAAAAGACACCTAATAAAACTACTGGTAATAATATGAATAGCCAACTATGTTTTTTCCCTAACGACTCGAGCTTTTTACTTATTCGCTCTTTCATTCGTATCACCCCAATTTATCACGCATCAACGTACTGTATCCCCGCTCTAATTTTAGAAACCAAATATGTAAAGGCCGGGGGAAACAGTCCAGTGAATTCCTTATTCTGTTTAATGGTCTTTAGCTCATTCCCTTGTATTTCTAACAAGCAATGGGGAGGAAAGTGAAACGCTACTTTACGGGGTTTCACTTTATCAAGCATCTATACAGAAATAAGACCCGTATAGCCTAGGGTCTTTCCTGTTTTATTCTATTTCTAGTTTTCAGTTTCATATGCTGCAATGATACGTTGAACTAGTGGATGCCTTACAACATCCGTTTGATTCAAATGTATCAATGAGATTCCCTCTATAGAAGCTAATAGCTGCTGTGCAATATGCAAACCCGATTTAACCCCTTTAGGCAAATCAATTTGGGTAATATCACCAGTGATAACCATTTTTGAGCCAAAGCCCAATCTGGTTAAAAACATCTTCATTTGGGCTGGTGTTGTATTTTGCGCTTCATCTAAAATAACGAATGCATCATCCAGCGTCCGTCCACGCATGTAAGCAAGTGGCGCAATTTCAATTGTCTCTCTCTCGATCAAACGCTGTGTATGTTCCGCCCCTAACACATCATGAAGTGCATCATATAGAGGACGTAAATAAGGATCTACTTTTTCCTTTAAGTCCCCAGGTAAAAATCCGAGGCTCTCACCAGCTTCTACAGCCGGGCGCGTTAGAATAATTCGTTTAACAAGTCCATTTTTTAATGCATGCACTGCCATTACTACAGCGAGATATGTTTTACCGGTTCCGGCTGGACCGATTCCAAAGACAAGGTCATTCGCCTTAATCGCAGCGATATAGTTTTTTTGACCAAGCGTTTTTACACGAATTGATTTGCCTTTTACATTTTTCGTAATTTCGTCTTCGAAAAGCGCTTCTAGTTGTTTAATTTCACCTTTTTTTGCTAAGTCAACAGCGTAAACGACATCTCGTTCAGAAATGGTTTGCCCTTTTCTAATAACCGATAAAAGAGTGAGAAGAATTTCTTGGACAAGCGCAATCGCTTCCTCCGAACCAGAAACTCGAACAGCTTCTCCACGAGATACGATGGACACGTTTAAAAGATTTTCTAGCTGCTTCAGATGCTTATCGTTTATGCCGAATAATGCGAGCGCTTCATTCGTACCTGTTAAATGCAATTCAATTTCAATTAAGTTACCTGGCATAATCAGTCTCCTTGATTTAATGGTTCTACTCTTACAATATTTTCCTCAACTGAAACAAATAGGGTTAAGTTTACTTTACCATGCTCTATACTTTCATGCAAAACTTTTTCAGACAATATTGTTGCCTCAGCACCTAGTTCATTTTGTAGTTGAATAATAGCTTGATCAATTCCTGCTTCAATAGCTTCTTCTTTTGTTCGGCTCACTTTATTATACGTCTTCTCACTTAAAATGGTTTCAACAATTTCTATCGGGAGCTCCCATTTAAAAAAACGTAGGTTATTACCATTTGATTCTCGATGAATTTCTTTATAATCAGGCTCTCCAAATCCCCAAATTGGTAACTGAAATTCTCCTGTTTTAAGATAATATTTCTTTTTTTGGTTTCCTGTTATCTCTTCATAATTAAATTCAAGCGGTACCGTAACGGAAACCTCATACCAGGTATTTGCTGTAATTTCAGCTTCAGCAGCCACTAGCTCTTTAGCTTGTTCCTGTCGTTCTTCCGATTCATTTTCTTCGTCTTCTACCACTTGTCCTTTCAATATTCCAGAAACCAAGAGATCACCAGGTTCCACATAATCATTCACTTGTACATGAGAGGTCCCTTTTGATACATATAAATTTGTAATAACGCCTTTTTTCGCAGCAACTAAATTTCGGGGTTGTTTTGGATCCGCTTCTTCAACGACAACCTTTTCTACTCCCTCTAAATAGAAGGTTGTCCCTTTTTGATCCACGCCAGCCCAAAGAAGTTCAGGCACATCCTTCATTAGTTTTTGTTGAATCGCTGTTGGAGGATCCAGGGAGAAAAGCCAAGCCCCTGGATGAATTCCGTAACTAACTAACTGCTTGTCTATCTTTTCTTCAATATCTTTTGGAACACCACTAATTTTAACTTCCCAAATAATATTCGATAAAAAAAAGAAGAGAAGTACACTGAAAAATAACCCAAGTACCAATGGCTTCTTTTTTAAAAATCGTCTAATTAAAAATGGATAACCGTTCTTACCAGTAAACGTAATTTTATAAATTGTTTTCCTTCTGATATGTTTCATTTGTTTGATATCGGAGAGCTTTATATTACCTTCACATAAATCGGTGTCTCTTTTTTTTACATCCCAAACTGAAATTCCAGCATTCGCACATTTTTGAAAAAACATCTCAGGAGCTGTACCTTTTACTAGAATTGTTACATAGCCAGTTACTGCTTTACTATTTAAATGCTTCAATTGTATCCTCCTCTTGTTCAAGGCTTTAGTTTCCTAAGAATTTCACTTCAGAAATAGTTCCTTCGAGTAAAATTTCTTTAGGAAGCATCATTTTTAGCACAAAGGAAGTACCCCTAATTTGAACATAGCCATTATTGGTTTTTAACTTTAGTTCATTTTCGGAATATACAGCCAAGCCTTGATGGTTTTCAATGTATATGTGTATGTTTCCAATTACCGTAATTCTAGGCATTTCAAGGATTATATCAGAAGGAAGAGAGAATTGTTCTGTTAACAAGGTGCGTAATCTTTGTTGCCATTTAGCCAATGATGATCCCCCCTCACATACATATGTATGAAGGTGCTTAATACATAAGAACAAAATGCTTGATAAAAAAGTGGGTTTTATGTGGTCTGATGATTTATATAAAATATAAACTTCACACTAATGTGCATTGAGGAATTGTGGATTTATCCGCTGTGGAAACACTACGCCAGAATGGGCTCACTGATTTTCACTAACATAGTTGATTGAAACAGAAACAGTACTTTTCACTAACTAGTCCGGATGAGGCTTCAGACACCTGCCCACGGAAAGCATTCGCCCGTAGCAATCTCGGAGGGGTATTATTGCACATATTTGTAAGTTTCGTCGCAGTTTCCTTGCAAATGAGATAAAATCATAAAAAACCACTGCTATATAAGCAATTAAGCTTATGTAGCAGTGGTTAAGATTCAACTTATTTGATTCGATCGTCTAAAACATTTTTATATGACTTTTTAGCTCTCGGTGGTCCTAGTATTTCAGACATGATAATGCCATTAACTAATCCTTTTGCACCAAGATTGCCAACTACTTGTTTCTTCAGTCTTTCTTGTTTTTTACTTGTTTCCTTCTCAGGCTCAAGTAAAATACTTCCACTATCCGCCTGTGACTTCAAATCCTCAATTTTTGAATTTGAAATAGTGCTATACTTACTAGCCAGCTTCTCCATTTGCTGCTTTTGCTGCTCTGCAATTGAGGCAGTTGAAACCGTATCTCGTGATCTTTCTTCACGATATACTCTTTGCTCTGCTACAGGCTGCGGCTTGCGTTCTGGAGTTCGAGTTCCTTCTGACACTGTTCTTCCCGGCCTTTGTGGAGGTGCTTTTTTCTTCTCTTTTTCTTGTTGTTTCTGCTTCTCATTCGAGTTGTTAAAAAAGCCGATAATCCCTGAAATAATAATGATAATTATGAAGAGGTTATCGAAAATCCAGCCCATCAGACCCCTCCTTCAATTTCATGATCCAGCTCCAGTGCCCAGCGACTAGCCTTCGTAGGAATGTTCGACTCGTCGAACCACCCCAAGTTCGGGGCGCAGTCCGTACGTCGCTAACCGGGCACTTCCGCTTTTATTGATGAACATTATTTTTGATCATCTTCACTGCTATCTTTAGTTAATTTACCAATTGTATCACGCATACCAGTATCAGCATCAATGTTTTTATAATTCATATAATCCATAACACCCATTTTTCCTGTGCGTAATGCTTCGGCAAGTGCTTTTGGAACCTCTGCTTCAGCTTCCACAACATGCGCACGCATCTCTTGAACTCTTGCAACCATTTCTTGCTCTTGAGCAACCGCCATTGCACGGCGTTCTTCGGCTTTTGCCTGTGCGATATTTTTATCAGCTTCAGCTTGGTCTGTCTGTAGGATAGCTCCAATGTTTTTACCGATATCCACGTCGGCAATATCAATCGACAGAATTTCAAAAGCTGTTCCTGAATCAAGGCCTTTACTTAATACTGTCTGTGAAATCGAATCTGGATTTTCTAATACTTTTGCATGTGTGTCTGAACTACCAATTGTACTTACAACACCTTCACCAACACGAGCGATAACTGTTTCTTCCCCGGCTCCTCCGACAAGTCGATCAATGTTTGCACGTACAGTAATTCTAGCAAGTGCTTTTACTTCGATACCATCCATCGCGATACCAGCAATAAATGGAGTTTCAATTACTTTCGGATTTACACTCATTTGAACAGCTTCTAATACGTCACGCCCTGCTAAGTCGATAGCAGCCCCGCGTTCAAATGGAAGCTCAATATTTGCACGATGCGCAGCTATTAAAGCATTTACTACTCTATCTACGTTACCACCCGCTAGGTAGTGACTTTCCAATTGGTTTGTTTTGACGTTTAAACCTGCTTTATGTGCTTTGATTAAAGGATTAATTACACGGTTTGGAACAACTCGACGTAATCGCATTCCAATTAGTGTAAAAATACTAACCTTTACTCCAGCAGCTAAAGCACTAATCCATAGCGCCACTGGTACAAACGTGAATAAAATTGCAACTGCAATTAAGATTACCGCAATAATAATAAGCGGCATTAATTCTGTTAATGACATTAAAAATTCCTCCTTATGATTTTCATGTACAGCATTATACTTCTCTAACTACGACACGAACTCCTTCAACTCTTACCACTTTAACAGACTTATTACGATCAATAAAGCTTCCTTCTGAGACAATATCAATTCGTTCACCGTCAAATTCTCCAATGCCCGATGGTCGTAAAGGGGTGGCAGTAATACCTTCCATACCGATTAACTCCAACCGATTTGTGGATGATACATATCCTTGCTCTGTTGCAGTACTATCCCTAAGAATAATATGTCGAAAAACCCCTTTATCCATGCCAATTCGTTTAAAAAGAATAATTGCAACAATTAGCGTAACAAGAAATGCAATTCCGATACTCATCGACATATGACCTAAATCGTATCCTGACATAAATAATGAACCGATGATGGCACCAATTCCAAGGAGTCCTAAAATCCCACCTGGGACAAAAAATTCAGCTACAATCAAAATAATACCTAGTACTAGTAGTATGACAGCTTCCATACCTGCTAGTCCTGCAACGATATGACCGTAGAAAAATAATAATAAAGAAACAATCCCCATTATTCCTGGTACTCCAAATCCAGGAGAATACAATTCCACGATTAAGCCAAGACTTGCCACAGATAGAAGAATTGGGATTACAATTGGGTTTGTTAGAAATCGTGCTACTTCCTCTGCGACAGTCGGTTCTGTCTCAATTATGGAAGCATTCGACAAACCAAGTTCATGCAGCAATTCCACTCGATCATCCACAATTCCATTCGCATAACCGACTTCTACAGCATCTGCTGGGCCAAGTGTTAAAAACCTTCCTTCAGGTGCCCCGTATTCAGGCAGGTCAATACTACTATCGGCCATAGCTAATGCATAAAGTGGATCTCTCCCAGTAGATTCAGCAGCACTTTTCATTGCCGCAAACCAAGCTGATTGCGCTTTTTCATCTGCTGCTGTACCATCAGAATTAATCACACCGCTTGCACCCATTGTTGCATGTGGCTTGAAGTAAATGGTTTCAGAAAATAACGCGATATAAGAACCAGCTGATAATGCCTCATTAACGATAAATGCTGTTGTCGGGATTGGTAGACCCTGGATAATTTGACCGATTTGACCTGCTGCATCGACCCTCCCGCCTGGAGTATCAATTTCAAAAATAATATGATCGGCACCAGCTTCAACCGCTTCCGAAGTTGTGCGCTCTAAAAAAGCCTCTAGCCCACGCTCTACTTCTCGTTCAATCGGTATAACATAAACTGACTTTCCACCACCTTGTTCCTCGGCACTAGCAATTGAAATATTATCCAAAACAAGGTAAATAAGTGCTATGGAGATGGCTGCAATTATGAGTATGTATTGTTTGAGTCGTTTCCTCGACATCATTATTCACCTCCCTCAGCCTGTTATCAATTAATACGGAAGTGGTATGGGATTGGTTTCAATTTTTAGCAAATAGAAAAGTATACATCATTTCAATTTGCACAAATGCACCAACGTATCGACCAAAGACCTAGCGACTAGTAGTTCTCTAACAGGAGTTATGTCATAATTAGATACTATCATAATCTTATCCATTGAGAAACTTTGATGGTGCTTATCTTCCACATTTCTAAAAGGCTTATAATTTTCATATTGAATAAAAGTGCAAGCGCCCGGTTAGCGACGTACGGAGGTGAGGCAAGTCTCGCTCTAGTCGTTGGGCGCTGGAGCTGGACGTAACTGTTTAGATAACTAAGTTATCCACAGCATTCAAATTTTTTCGTTTACTTACGAACAAGAAAAGAATCCCAAGCCTAATGACTTGAGATTCTTTAACTTATTATTGTAATTCTTGTTGTACAAGTTTTTTTATTTGAGAGCCATCTGCTTTGCCCTTAACCTTAGGCATTACAGCGCCCATCACTTTACCCATATCTTTCATTGATGTAGCATTTACTTCCTGAATCGTTACTTGGATAATTGAAAGTAGTTCTTCATCCGAAAGTTGCTTCGGTAAATACTTTTGTAAAATTACCAATTCATTTTCAAGTTTTTCAACTAAATCTTCACGTCCAGCAGATTTAAATTCTTGGAGGGAATCTTTCCGTTGTTTAACTTCTCTGGATAAAATTGTTAGATCTTCGTCCTCAGATAGTGTATCTTTACTAAGTTTAATCGATTCATTCTGGATAGAAGCTTTCACCATGCGAATAACGCTTAGCGTTTCTTTATCCTTGTTCTTCATAGCTTGCTTCATGTCTTGGTTCAATCGATCAAGTAACGTCATACGCTTGCACCCTCTTTAGAATTTACGCTTTCTAGCAGCTTCAGATTTCTTCTTACGTTTAACACTAGGTTTCTCATAGTGTTCACGTTTACGATATTCCTGTAGTGTACCACTTTTTGACACACTGCGTTTGAAGCGACGAAGAGCATCCTCAAGAGACTCGTTTTTACGAACGCGAGTTGTATTTGACATGCTAATTTCCCTCCCTCCGAAGCACAAAACCAATTTATACCGACATGACTACCTTCTCATGCCTTTTTAAAGTATAATATATTCCTACAATCTGGTCAACGATTATTTAACTAATTATACTAGTAAATACTTCTTTTATTACTAATTTTGCTGAATTAATAATCGTCAGTGCCTGTAATTCCATTGATAATATCGACTCCAGCACTAGCACCAATGCGGGTTGCACCTGCTTCAATCATTGCGTTCATTCCTTCTAAATCACGAACACCGCCAGATGCTTTAACCCCCATTTCGGCACCAACTGTCTCGCGCATCAGTTGAACATCTTCAACCGTTGCACCGCCACTTGCAAAGCCTGTAGAAGTTTTAACAAAATCAGCACCTGCTTCTTTTGCTAATTGACAAGCACGAACTTTCTCATCATCAGTTAACAAAGCTGTTTCAATGATTACTTTTGTTAAAGCTTTCCCTTTAGCCGCATTCACAACAGCTTGAATATCAGCTTTTACAAGATCGTCATTCCCAGACTTTAATTCTCCAACATTAATGACCATATCCACTTCTGTTGCACCGTCTTTGATTGCTTGTTCTGTTTCAAAAGCTTTAACAGTCGTTGAATTAGCTCCCAGTGGAAAACCAATTACAGTACAAACCTTTACTGTTGTTTCTTTTAAGTTCTCAAAGCAATAAGCAACCCAATGCGGATTGACACATACAGATGCAAAATCGTACTCCTTCGCTTCTTCAACCAATTTCTTTATTTGTTCCTTCGTTGTATCCGGCTTTAATTGTGTATGATCAATATATTTAGCTAATTTATTACTCACCTTAAACTTCCTTTCTAAATACGTTATTGATTAACTATCTTTTCACCAGCATGTGTTGCATGTTCCATAACCCTAACAAATGTACCTTCATTATATGGATATCCAGATTTCGTGATTTTCACACGAACAATCTTGCCAATCATGTCTGCAGTGCCTTCAAATTGCACTTTCATATAATTATCTGTATAACCTACAAGCAATTCAGGGTGGTTCTCGTCCAGGATACGCTCTTCCGGAATAACTTCGAGAACTTCATTCTCATACCCGGAAGCATATTCTTTCGCTAATTGGTCAGACAATGAAATAAGGCGGTGAACACGCTCTTCTTTCACTTCATCATCTACTTGATTATCCATACGTGCAGCTGGGGTACCAGTTCTTCTTGAAAACGGGAATACATGAAGCTCTGAATAACCAATCTCTTTTATAAAATTGTACGTTTCCATAAATTCTTCTTCCGTTTCGCCTGGGAATCCAACAATAACATCTGATGTAATTGCCAAGCCAGGTAACGCTTTTCGAATTTTACTTACCTTCTCTTTATAGAAAGCTGTTGAGTATTTTCTGCGCATTCTTGCTAAAACAGAATCAGAGCCAGCTTGTAATGGAATGTGTAAATGCCTGACAATTTTCTCTGATTTATCCAATACATCAATCACTTCGTCTGTAATTTGACTTGCCTCAATGGAAGAAATACGAATCCGTTTCAATCCTTCTACTTGTTCCAATTCCCTAAGAAGCATTGCAAAGTTATAATCCTTCATATCTTCACCATAACCTGCCGTATGGATACCAGTGAGGACAAGCTCTTTATAACCAGCTTCCACTAATTTCTCTGCTTGTCTGATTACATTCTCAGGTTCTCTTGAACGGAGTAATCCACGTGACCATGGGATAATGCAAAATGTACAGAAATTATTACAGCCTTCTTGAATTTTCAAGGATGCTCGGGTACGGTCTGTAAAAACAGGTACATCCATTTCTTCAAACACACGGTTTTTCATAATGTTAGAAACACCATTAACCGGTTCTTTCGTTTCTTGATGTTCTTCAATATACGTAAAGATATTTTTTCTTTCCTGTGTTCCTACTACAACGTCGACACCAGGAATTTCCATAATCTCACCTGGTGAAGTTTGAGCATAGCAGCCCGTTACACAAACAACTGCATTCGGGTTTTTCCGAATTGCTCTTCGTATTACTTGTCTGCTCTTTTTATCTCCGGAATTGGTAACTGTACAGGTATTAATAACATAGACATCTGAATCGTGATCAAAATCAACACGTTCATAGCCCTTTTCCATAAACATCCGCCAAATTCCTTCTGTTTCATAATGGTTCACTTTACAGCCTAATGTATGAAATGCTACTGTTGGCATTCCGAACACCTCATTTCTTCAAAATGATACGATATGCTTGCGAGCGCATAAAGCGCGGCAGTCTCTGTTCTTAAAATCCTAGGACCTAGCCGAACGGGAAGAAAATCGTTTTCTTTTAGTATGTTTACCTCTTTCTCAGAAAACCCACCTTCTGGACCGATACAAACTAGAATGTTTTGTCCAGCTTCAAATCTATTAACTATATTACCAAAAGTATTAGGGTTCGAAACCCTTGCCTCTTCCTCATATGCAAAAAGTTTCACATGATAGTTTTTGCTTTCTTCAATCAACATCTCAATCGACATTGGTTTTTTCATATGAGGAACTATATTACGATGACTTTGCTCACTTGCCTCTTTAATGATTTTTTCAAATCGTTGTTGCTTTTTTTCTGCCTTCTTTTGATCCCAAATTGCTATCGAGCGTTTAGCTTGAAATGGAATAAATGCATACGCACCAAGCTCCGTTCCTTTTTGCAGGACTAAATCAAATTTATCGCCTTTAGGGATACCTTGAGCAATTGTAACATTAATTGGTAATTCTGCATTTTCGTCAAGCCAAGTTTCAATTGTAGCTTGAATTTCATCACTTGTTACTTGTGAAATCTGACAGAGGGCAGCCTTACCATATTCGCTATTACAAATAATTTTATCCCCAATATTATATCGCATGACACGGGTAATATGATGAACATCATCACCTGTAATTCGAATTAGCTTGTCTTGAAAATGAGAAGATGGAACGAAATATCTTTGCATTTGCACACCCACTTCATGTATGTCACTTTTTTTATTTTTTTCTAGCTACAATGGAAATCCAATCTTCCATCTCATTTACAGCTATAATTTCGAAACCTTGTTCCGTAAGTTTATCTTTGACGAGTTGCTTCTTATTCTGAATAATTCCTGATGTTATAAATAATCCATCACTTACAAGATTATCCCATGCATCGTCCACAAAACGAACGATAATTTCTGCCAGTATATTGGAAACAATGACATTTACTTGTTTGTTTACGTGGTCAAGTAAATTATTCTGAGCAACAACAATCTGGTTATCAAGCCCATTTAGCTTTGCATTTTGCTGTGTACTTTTTACAGCTATTTCATCCAGGTCATATGCATAGACTTCTTTTGCGCCAAGCTTTGCAGCAGCAATACTAAGTACACCCGAGCCACAACCAACATCGATAACTGCATCATCACTTGTTAAATAGGTTTCTAACGCCTGCATGCTTAGCACTGTTGTAGGATGTGTGCCCGTACCGAAAGCCATGCCAGGATCTAGTTCAATAATGATTTCATCACTGGAAACTGGTGTATACTCTTCCCACGTTGGTGTTATGGTTATTTTTTGGGAAACCTTCACAGGTTTATAATATTTTTTCCACGCAGTTGCCCACTCTTCCTCATTAACCTCGCTTAAGGAAACATGGTTTTTGCCTAGATCGATATCATAAATCAATAAATTATTGATGGCTTGTTTTATTTGTTCCACCGTTTCACCGAGAAAGCTATTCATCGGTAAATAAGCCTTGATTCGCACACCTTCTTCAGGATATGCATTTGGATCTAAATCATAAATTTCTCCATAAACATTATCACGTACTTTTATTAAATCCTGCGGGTCTTCAATGACTAATCCACTTGCACCCGTTTCATGTAAAATATTAGAAATCGGCTCAATTGCTTCATTTGTCGTATGAATACAAACTTCAGACCATTTCATTATATTATTCACCCATTTCATTGGATAGTGACTCTCTTGGATATATACTGTGCTTCTTATCCTTCAAGATGCTCACCTGAAAATTATGTAGACGATGCTGCTGAACAGCATCGTTAATCACCTTTAAACGCTTTTTTAAAACGTTGGAAAATATTTTCGTCCTGTTCATCAGTAGATTCATTTCCACCAATTTCATTGAACTCACGAAGCAGTTCTTTTTGTCTATCAGTCAATTGTGTAGGAGTCATTACCTTCACTTTAATATGCTGATCTCCCTGACCACGTCCACGTACATTCGGTGCACCTTTCCCTTTAAGACGGAAGGTTTTCCCGGTTTGAGTTCCAGCAGGCACTTTCAGTTTTACTTTTCCGTGTACAGTAGGAACTTCGACTTCATCACCTAATGCTGCTTGGGTAATAGTTAATGGCAATTCACAGAAAATATGATCTCCTTCACGTATAAAGAAGTCATGTGGTCTAATCTGAACGACAACATACAAATCACCAGCAGGTCCACCGTTTTTACCTGGCTCACCTTTTCCAGTTACGCGAATTTGTTGACCTTCATCAATACCAGCAGGAATGTTGATATGAATTTTTTTGTTCTTTTTCACGCTTCCAGTTCCACCGCATGTATTACATTTATCTGGAATGATACTACCAGTTCCATTACAGTAATGACATACTCTACGGTTAACAACACGACCGAATGGCGTGTTCTGTTCTTGATTCAATTGACCAGATCCATTACAGTGTGAACATGTTTTCTTGCTTGTGCCTGGCTTAGCACCAGAACCGTTACATGTATCACATTCTTCTTCACTAGGGATTGTAATATCTGTTTCTTTCCCAAAAATTGCTTCTTCAAAATCTAATACCATCGTATATTGCAAATCTGCTCCTTGTTGTGGTGCATTTGGATCACGTGTACGACCACCGCCACCGAAGAACATATCAAATATATCGCCAAAGCCACCGAAGTCTTGTGCTCCACCGCCAAAACCACCAAAGCCCTGACCACTAGCTCCAGCATGACCAAATTGATCATATTGTGCACGTTTCTGATCGTCACCTAATACTTCATATGCTTCTTTAGCTTCTTTAAATTTATCGGCAGCATCGTCTGCTTTATTCACATCTGGGTGATATTTCCTTGCCAATTTCCGATACGATTTTTTAATTTCTTCTTTTGAAGCGCCTTTTTCGACTCCAAGTACATCATAATAATCTCGCTTGCTCAACCTTCTTCACTCTCCCGACACACTATAGCATAGGTTTTATCATATCATCAATGATTGCTTTATAGCAAATCATGATTTTCTTTAAAAAAGTCAAAGTCAAGAGAATCCTGACTTTGACTTTTGGTTAGGTCTATCCTTTATTCATTACTTACTTTTTTTCGTTGTCATCTTCAACTTCAGAGTAGTCTGCATCAACAACATCATCACTTGAATCATTTGCTTCCTGACCTTGCTGAGCTTGTGAATCTTGTTGCATTTGCTCATACAATTTTACGGATAGCTGTTGTACATGTTCTTGTAATGCTTCTTTCTTCTCTTTAATTTGATCGATATCATTCGCTTCAATTGCAGCTTTTAGTTCTTCTTTTGCTGACTCTGCTTTTTGCTTATCCTCTTCAGAAACTTTATCTCCAAGATCTTTAATTGTTTTATCTGTAGTAAAGATTAATTGGTCTGCTTCATTGCGTAATTCTACTTCTTCACGACGCTTTTTATCAGCTTCTGCATTTTCTTCAGCGTCCTGTACCATTTTTTCTACTTCTTCATCTGAAAGACCTGAAGATGATTTAATTGTAATAGATTGTTCTTTATTCGTACCCATATCTTTTGCACGAACATTAACGATACCATTTGCATCAATATCAAAGGAAACTTCAATTTGCGGAATTCCTCTTGGTGCTGGCGGGATATCCGTTAATTGGAAACGTCCTAATGTTTTATTATCTGCAGCCATTTCTCGTTCCCCTTGAAGAACGTGGATATCAACAGCTGTTTGATTATCAGCAGCAGTTGAGAACACTTGAGAATGACTTGTAGGAATTGTTGTATTACGCTCAATTAATTTTGTAAATACAGATCCCATTGTTTCAATACCTAATGAAAGTGGTGTAACGTCTAGTAGGACAACGTCTTTTACGTCACCTTGCAATACTCCACCTTGAATTGCAGCACCTAATGCTACAACCTCATCTGGGTTAACTCCTTTAGATGGATCTTTACCAATTTCCTTTTTAATAGCTTCTTGAACAGCTGGGATACGAGTTGAACCGCCAACAAGGATTACTTTATGAATTTCATTTGTTGATAACCCTGCATCTGATAGTGCTTTACGAGTTGGAATCATTGTGCGTTCAACGAGATCAGAAGATAATTCTTCAAACTTTGCACGTGTTAAATTCATTTCCAAGTGCAACGGTCCTGCTTCACCAGCTGTGATAAATGGTAATGAAATTTGTGTTTGAGATACACCAGAAAGATCTTTTTTCGCTTTCTCTGCAGCATCTTTCAAACGTTGCGTAGCCATTTTATCCTTCGACAAGTCAATTCCGTTTTCTTTTCTAAATTCTTCTACCATATAGTTAATGATAACATCATCAAAGTCATCTCCACCTAGGCGGTTATCCCCTGCAGTTGAAATTACTTCAAATGTACCGTCACCAATATCTAGAATGGATACGTCAAATGTACCACCACCAAGGTCATACACTAAAATTGTTTGGTCTTGATCATCTTTATCAATACCATATGCTAAGGCTGCTGCAGTCGGTTCGTTAATAATACGCTCAACTTCTAATCCAGCAATTTTACCTGCGTCTTTAGTTGCTTGACGCTCAGCATCATTAAAATAAGCTGGAACAGTAATTACCGCTTTATCAACCTTTTCACCAATATAATCCTCTGCATAAGATTTAATATATTGTAGAATAATAGCTGAAATTTCTTGAGGTGTATATTCTTTATCTTCAATTTTAACTTTGTAATCTGTTCCCATATGACGTTTAATGGACTGAATTGTATTTGGGTTTGTAATTGCTTGACGTTTTGCAACTTCCCCCACTTGTCTTTCACCATTTTTAAATGCAACAACAGATGGAGCTGTACGGTTCCCCTCCGGATTCGGAATAACTACCGCTTCGCCGCCTTCCATCACTGCTACACATGAATTCGTTGTTCCTAAGTCAATACCAATAATTTTACTCATAATTACAATATCCTCCTTAAACTACCTATCCGATTATTTATTCACTTTAACCATTGCTGGACGGATTACGCGATCTTTGAGCAGATATCCTTTTTGTAATTCTTCTACAACAGTATTCGATTCGATTTCTTCATCTTCGATTTGCATTACTGCGTGATGTAAAGTAGGATCAAAAGCTTTTCCTTCTGTTTCAATCACTTCAACACCTTGTGACTTTAATGCATCTTGAAATTGACGATATACCATCGTAATTCCATCAAAAAGACTTGCGTTTGCTTCCGTAACTTCTACTTGTAGAGCTCTTTCAAAATTATCTAGAGCAGGAAGCAGTTCATTGATTAAATCTTGTGATTTATATTTACGTTCTGCTTCTTTCTCTTTTTGCGAGCGTTTTTTGAAATTATCATATTCAGCCTGTAAGCGAAGCAATCGGTTGAATACTTCATCCTTTTCCGCTTTCAGTGCCTCATTCTCTGTTTTTAGCTCTTCCGTGCTAGCTGAATCAGTTTCGGTTGATTCCGTTGTCTCTTGATTGGCAGAATCAATCACTTCAACTTCATCATTGGTGATGGATCTCTCATCTGTTATTGTATCTTTATTTTGATCTTCCACCAATGCCACCTCCATATTAAAAAATTCTTAGAAAAATTACATTCGCCAAGGCTTTCAGCAAATGACTTCACCTGTGCATTGTCAATAGAAAAGTATTACTTTCCTATTTGCCAAGTAAGACTATATCATGAATAGCATTTTAATGAAACTATATTGGTTACTGAACTAGCATAGATGCTAAGACCTAAGATTAATTGATTCATTTATGCATCATCATTTTTGTACCACATGTACAATGCGTCTGTCATTTCATTTGATAAGCCTCTTAGTAGAGTGATGACTTTTCTATACTCCATTCTCGTAGGACCAAGTAATGCAATAGTTCCCATATGGTCCCCTTCCATGTGATAAGAAGCAGTTATCAAACTTAAGTCCTTAATTGCTTCTACTTCGTTCTCATTACCAATCGTTACTTCAATACCACTTTTCGTGTTTTTGAGTAAATTAGCTATCTCGTCTTCTTTTTCCATCATGTTAAAGAATGAGCGAATTTTATCAACATCGTTGAATTCAGGTTGCATCAATATATTGGATTTACCTCCAATATATAGTTTGACAGGATGTTCACTCAAGAAAACAGATTTCAAATAGTCAAACGATGTATCAAAATCATCAATATACATCTTCATCAGTTGAGCAACCTCTGTTGCTAATTTCTCTTGCAATTGAACAATCGGCACTCCCTTAAGGCTATCATTCATTATATTTACCATTTTCTCTAGATCCGAAGCACGGACCTTTTCAGGTATTGAAAATGAACGGTGCTCCACATGTCCTGTATTTGTAACCAGAATAGCTACAGCGGTATGCGCTGAAAGCGGAAGAATTTGGATTTGTTTCAGTTTCGTTTCAAACATTTCTGGACCGAGAATAATCGATGTATAGCTCGTAAGCTTCGATAGAACCTCTGCAGACATTTGCACGATTTGTTCAAATTCAAAAAAGCCATCGTCGATAATATTTTTAATAATCGTTACTTCATTTGGGCTCGGACTTATAATCGGACCAATCAAATGGTCTACATAATAACGGTAGCCTTTCTCTGATGGAACTCTCCCGGAAGATGTATGAGTTTTTTCCAAGAAACCCAGTTCTTCTAAATCAGCCATCTCATTTCTAATCGTTGCTGCACTATATGGAAGGTTTTCTTTTTTAGAAAGTGCTCGTGACCCGATTGGATGCGCTGAATCAATGAAATCATCAATTATGACTTGTAAAATTGTAAGTTGCCTCTCTGTTAGCATGATGATCACTCCTGTTAGCACTCTATGTACCCGAGTGCTAATACTACTATAAAATTATCAAATGACTATTTTTTTGTCAATTAGAACGTCTTAATGCGTGTTCAAAAAGTAGGATGAAAAAGACCGAGGTCGTCTAAAGTCGCAATGTCATGGGGCTGCGATTACTCGCCCCTAGAAAAGCCTTGTTGCGATGCCGACACTAGCACGTCCTGTGCGTCGCAGTTCGAGGCAGTGTAGCTTTGAGCAGACGATCTTGCACGCAGGAAAAAGTGATTTTCTTTTCCAAGGAGCAGAACGTATGCAGTTAATACGTGCGGAACGGACTTGCACAGGATGTGTGACTTCGACATTCGACAAAGGGCGTGTCGATACTCAGTCGAAGGTCTACTGATTTCGATTTTTGTCATTTTCACCGTTTTTTTTGAAAAACCTCTCTTAGGAGATTGTTTCTATTGTAGGATCTCTGTCCAGCAGGAATTTTTCAAAGACGCGATTGCCAAGAAGCATCCCTTGTTCTGTTAACCGAATCGATTGAACATCCTCGTAAATCAAACCATTATTCAGTAGATTTTCAAGCTCTTTTTTATATAACCGTTCTATTTCGATTCCAAACCGCTCTTGAAAATGTTTCTTGTCAATACCGTTTATTTTTCGAAGTCCTAGAAACATTTCTTCTTCAATTCTTTCTTTTATGCTAACCTTATCTACTTGCAATATTGGTTTTCCATCTGCAAATGCTTTTTTTACATAAGCTGGCAGTGGGCGAATGTTTGTAACTCGTTTTCCAGGTAAATAACCATGTGCCCCAGCACCAAAACCGTAATAATAATCGTTATTCCAGTAGGTTAGATTATGTTTGCTTTCAAATCCCGGCAAAGAAAAGTTGCTTACCTCATATTGATGAATACCCTTCGATTTCATCGTACGCTTTAATATTTCATACATCATTACCTCATCGTCTTCCGGCGGACGATGGAGCTGTCCTTTTTTATGCTTTTGATAAAAAATAGTTTTTGGTTCAATTTGCAAAGCATACGTGGAATAATGTGGCAGCCCAAAAGAAAGGGCTTCATCCAACGAAGCTTGGAATTGCTCAACCGTTTGATTTGGTAGAGCATATATCAAATCAAGGCTCACATTTGCAAAATCACGCTGCTTCAGTAGATGCACTGTATCATAAACATCCTTCACACGATGCACACGACCAAGCTGTTCAAGCATCCTATCATCCATTACTTGTACACCAAATGATATTCGAGTGATACCATAGTCCTTTAATAATTTGGTTTTATCCGCATCAATATCGCCTGGATTTATTTCAATCGAAACCTCTTCAAAACTTGAAAAATCAAATTTTTTATTTAAAAATCGAAATAAAGTGTGTAATTGTTTCATCGTCAAGGCTGTTGGTGTACCACCACCGATGTACATTGTTCTCATCTTGTGCTTGTCGCCTGGCAAAACAGTATCTATTTCTTGAAATAAAGCCTCTAGGTATTCTGTAGCTAGTTCCTCATTATAGAAAAACTTTACAAAATCACAGTAATGACAAATTTGTCTGCAAAATGGAATATGAATATAAACCGATTGTATGGATTCCATAAATTGTTCAACTCCCGTAAACGAAAAAGTCAAAAAGGAAAACCATCCCACAGAAAAGCTGTGTTCAAGTTCTCCCATAAGACACAATTCTATTAATTAATCGTCGCCCATTTGAAGTACAGCCATGAATGCTTCTTGCGGCACTTCCACAGATCCAACCATCTTCATTCGTTTCTTACCTTCTTTTTGTTTCTCAAGTAATTTACGTTTACGTGAAATATCTCCACCATATAACTTGGCTGTTACATCCTTACGTACCGCTTTAATCGTCGAACGTGCAACAATTTTATTTCCAATTGCTGCTTGGACAGGAACCTCAAACTGCTGCCTCGGTATTAGCTCTTTCATTTTATCGACGATTTGTTTTCCACGATCATAAGAGAAATCACGATGGACGATAAATGATAATGCATCAATTGTATCACCATTAAGTAGAATATCCATTTTCACAAGCTGGGAAGGCTGATAGCCAATTAGTTCATAATCAAATGAAGCATATCCCTTTGTATGCGATTTTAACTGATCGAAGAAATCATAAACGATTTCAGAAAGCGGGATATGATAAATAACATTCACACGAATATCGTCTAAATACTGCATATCAATAAACTGCCCACGTTTCTTCTGAGCAATTTCCATTACTGCACCAACATAATCATTCGGTACCATTATGGTCGCTTTTACATACGGTTCCCGAATTTCCTGGATCACTTGTGGATCTGGCATTTTGGATGGGTTATCGACCGTTGTAACTTCACCATTCGTCTTTTCTACTTCAAAAATAACACTTGGTGCAGTTGTTATGAGATTAATATTAAATTCTCGTTCAATTCGTTCCTGAATAATTTCCATATGCAACAAGCCAAGGAAACCGCAACGGAAACCAAATCCTAGTGCCTGAGAAGTTTCCGGTTCATATTGCAAGGAAGAATCATTCAATTCCAATCTCTCTAATGCTTCTCGTAAATCGTTATAGTCATTTGAGTCAACTGGATATAGCCCACAGAACACCATAGGATTTAACTTTCGATAACCCGGTAGTGCTTCATCAGCTGGTCTATTCGCAAGTGTTATTGTATCTCCTACCTGTGTATCTCCAACGTTTTTTATCGATGCTGTTATATAGCCTACATCTCCGACAGTTAGTTCATTCTTAGCAAGTGCTTTTGGGGTAAATACACCAACTTCGTTTACTTCAAACTGTTTTCCAGATGACATCATTTGAATTTTATCTCCGACTTTAATCGTTCCTTCTTTAACACATACATAGGAAATAGCCCCACGATAGGAATCATATAAAGAATCGAATATCAATGCTTTTAATGGTGCTTCTGAGTCACCAGCAGGCTCTGGCACAACTTCTGTAATTCTTTCTAATATATCTTCAATTCCAATATTCGCTTTTGCTGAAGCAAGAATTACTTCATCGCCATCAATACCAAGCACATCTTCTAATTCCTTTTTAACACGTTCTGGATCTGCACTTGGCAAATCAATCTTATTAATGACAGGAATTATCTCTAATTCATTTTCCAATGCCAAATAAACATTAGCTAAGGTCTGAGCCTCAATCCCCTGCGCGGCGTCCACGATAAGGATAGCTCCCTCACAAGCAGCAAGACTTCTGGAAACCTCATATGTAAAATCGACATGTCCAGGCGTATCAATTAAATGAAAGATAAATTCCTCTCCACTTTTGCTCGTATATGACAATTGAACAGCATTAAGCTTAATAGTAATTCCACGTTCACGTTCTAAATCCATTCCATCCAGTAGCTGTTCCTTCATTTCACGTTTTGTAACAGTTTGTGTATTTTCTAAAATTCGATCTGCTAAAGTTGATTTCCCATGGTCAATATGAGCTATAATCGAAAAATTACGTACTTTTCGTTGTTTTTTCACCATTCGTGTTGCTCACTCCTACAATACTTTCAATCCACTATCCGGGTGAAAGTTTCAAAATAAAAGCCAATAAATACTAGGTTGATTATAGCAATAGAGGCTGTTATATTCAAGAACAAACGCATAAACGGCCAGATTTATATCAATCTGAATGAGATGCAGTACGATTACATCCCTATGGATGATTTCCAATACGTTTTGATAAACCACCGATATCATCACTTAATCTTTATAACCTAGAAAAATAATTGAGCAGTTTGATATAACACTTGCATTAATAGTTCAAAAAAGCCTTTAACCCCAGCCCCTAATATAGATGCGGCATTTTGAGTATATTGCACAGCAGTGTCCTTGCCCGCATCAGCCATCGGTTGACTTACTGGTATCGTAACTGTTTCAGCAGTAGATGCTTGCTCCTCTGTATCTTCTATTACTTCAACAACAGCGTCGTTTTCCTCTGCTGTTTGGGGTGCTTCTTTGTTCATCCCATATACTATCCCTGATAGAAAGAAAACTGCGAGTAAAAGTAGAATTAAAATAAATCGCATTGACCGTACCTCCTATGGATTTGCTTGTACTGCTTCTGCATCCCAATAATAATCACTAAATACATCTGCAACTGCATCTGCCGCTCGGTATAATTCATCTAAATTATTGTCAACACCGCCAAATTCAATTAGAACCGCATTATCTGAGAGATCTTGATTATAAATGCCGTCAACACCTGAACCTTCTTTCTGGACAACACCTCTACTTATGCCTGGATACTTTTCTTCAATCAAGTCATGTAACTCAGAAGCTATTTTGATGTTTTTCTCATGTTCAGGGTGTTCCATTCCAACAACAAACATAATTCTGGCATACGATTCACCATTTATCTCTTTTGTTGTCACATCTTTACGAGCTGAGTCCCGGTGCAAATCAAATACAAATTGGATTTCATCATTCATTGCTATTGCCTCTTCTACATATTCTCGAGAGGCATCATAAGCTTGCGAGCGCTTCATACCTTTATCATTAAGTACTTTGTCAATATCCGTATCTTCTACCTCAGCCCCAATCCCTTTTGCCTCAAGAGCTTTGGCGAGATGGTCACTTACCTTTGTAATATTCACCTCACCATGGAAAGCGAGATCTGGATCTGTAACGTCTGGTAAATGTGGTAAGAATGATTCACGTGTATGTGTGTTATAAATATAAACCACTTTTCTACCATCTGTTGTTTGGGTTTTATTTTCACTACCTTCTTTATCCTCTTCTTTTTGATCCTTCTCCTCATTCGGTTCATCGATTAAAGCCTCACGGTCTCTCAAAACTTCTTCAAGAGGTGGTGACGATTCAAAAGGCAGGTTTGTATAGTTTGTTCCTTCACCAGCAATTAATATTTGCCTATCATAGATAGAAAATCCAGGAATTTCATTTCCCAATAAACTTCTTGGATCATCTGGCTTTAAATTTGTTGCAACTTGAAAGAGCACACTTGAAAGCTTAGGTAGTTGGCGATCCTCCGGAAATGCTTGTTTAAAAGCCCGATTTTCCATACTTAGCAAGTTATAAAATACAAAACCATCAATATCTCTTGTCCATTCTGTTAATAGACTGGATGAGAAACGGTATGCCGGCTGTGCAGTTGTTAAAATTCCTATACTGATAAATAGGATAAGGATACTAATAAGATAAAGACCACTTTTCCTATATATGCTATGCCCATTTCGATTTAGGTGATTGTTTTTCATAAAAATACATGATCCCACCTTCCTGACAGTTAACTCTTGTTTTAAATCTATGAGTTAAATGTGGAAGGTAGAACCATGTTTCTAAAAAATAGAGCCAATTAATAGAGTAATCGGCCCCCCTTTTTAATTCATCGACTGTATGAAGCAAAATTATCGACGTTCACATTTTCATGAAGGGCAGCATTTAAACCATTAGCAATGACATTCGCCATGTCAATCATAAACCCATCAACTTCTTTTGGCGTAACCATCAAATTATGCCCTATAGGTGTTAATACCTCTGAAATAAGCTTTCGTTTCTCATCTTCAGAAAGTCCACCAACCATCCCCAAAACGGTTTGACGCTGCTCATCATTCGGCAAATCAGCTTCTGTTAACTTCTTCCCGCCGAATGCCATCCCCGCCGGTGCTAGAGATTTAGACGGATTATCTTTCTCATTCCATTCACGTCCAAAGTGTTTTAATAGAAAATCGATTGTATCACTAGTAATTGTTACAGCATCAACAACCGTTGGTACACCAATTGCTAAAACCGGTACACCCAATGTTTCCTTGCTTATTTCCTTTCTTTTATTTCCAACACCTGATCCAGGATGAATTCCAGTATCGGAAAGCTGTATGGTTTCATTCACCCGCTCAATTGATCTGGAAGCAAGCGCATCAATTGCAATAACAAAATCAGGTTGATACTTATCCGTAATTCCAAAAATAATATCACTTGTTTCAATACCTGTAACTCCCATTACTCCAGGGGTTACAGCTGCGACTTCACGATACCCTTCAGCTACTGTCTCCTGCTGAAGTTTAAATAAATGACTTGTAACAAGTATTTTTTCAACAGCCATTGGTCCTAAAGCATCTGGTGTAACATTCCAATTTCCAAGACCAACAATTAATCCAGTGGCATCGGTCGGTATATTATTGCGAACAAGCAGTTGCTCAATCTCCTTAGCAAGTACTTTGGCAGCAGCTTCTTGTCTAGCTGTATCCTGTTTTTTAACACCATCAGCATAAATCGTTACATAATTTCCTGGTTTTTTCCCAAGCAATTTTGCTCCTGTTTCATCAATATCAACGTAAGATATTTTTATATCGGCCTCGTGTCTTTCTTTAAACGTAACACCTTTTAACTCACTTTCTTTTTCCACTGTCTCTGTATACATATCCCTAGCTTCAACCGCTAAATCCGTCCGTACCTGGAACACCTTATTTTCATCAGCCATTAGCTTGTCTTCCTTTCATTCAATACTTACAATACTTATCAGTAATAGAATGAACCATTGACAAAAAAACATACGAAATGTTCCATGTTCTAACAATTTTATTGAAAACATCCTGTTCCTTTGGTAAAATACTCTTTGTCCACATTGAAAGTTAAACGAATGTAATGATTGACTTTGATAGGATTATTGAACATTATTACGAAACGCTTAGAATTTCGTTCATTTTTAGGAGGTGAATTAAATGGCTAATATTAAATCTGCAATCAAACGTGTAACGGTTAACAATAAAAAACGTGCGAATAACGGACCACAAAAAACAGAAATGCGTTCTGAAATCCGTCGTGTAGAAAATTTAGTTGAGGCAAATGACGTGGAAAACGCAAAAGCTGCATTAAAAAATACTGTAAAACGTATTGACAAAGCTGTTCAAAAAGGACTTATCCACAAAAATGCTGGAGATCGTCAAAAATCCCGTCTTACTAAAAAAGTAAACAGCCTATAAAACGTAAAAAACGATCCTTCATGGATCGTTTTTTTAGTGGCTCAGAAAGATTAAATATGAATGCTGTTGATTTTGCTGCCGAAGCAGCCACGTCCACCTCTATCTCTACACACTGCTATTCAAGAACTTTCCTTTTTTGCACTACGAAGCCGTTTGAATTAGATCATAAAGCAGAAGTTCAAAAGCGAGGTCCTTTTCCATTTTACCTTGCTTCATTAATGCATCTGTATCTGCCAATTTCCGAATAACATCCTGAAGTTTTTGAGTAGAAAATTGTCTTTCTCTGCTTAAAGCAATTTTTACGACGTATGGATGGGCACCGATGCTTTTTTGTATTTGGGATTGTCCATAACCTTTCTGCTTCAATAGCTTGACGCGCAGTATAGTTCGAAATTGAAAAGCAAGCAGACCAATCAAGGCAATTGGTTCTTCTTTCATTTTTTCTAAATCCTTAAATATAGCAATTGCCTTATGTAAATTCCGCTCCATAACAGCATCTACCAGTCGTAATGATGAGCTGCTTGAGGTGTGTGAGACTAGGTTCTCAGCGACTTCTTTGGTAATTACACCACCCTCTCCAACATATAGAGCTAACTTCGATAATTCATTTTCCAGCAAATGAAGATTTGTAGACAATTCAGTTTCGAAAATTTCGTATGCATCTCGATCAATTGTTATTTGTAGTTGGTTTGCTAAAGTATTAATCCACTGTGATAACTCCTGCTCTTTTACTTCGTTGCAAACTGCAATTGTCGCATGCTTTTTCAATTGCTTACTGATTTTTTTCCGTTCGTCGATTTTCTCATACGGCGCCATAAGTACAAGCACAGAATACGATGCTGGTTCACTTAAGTAACGCTCTAACGGTTCTAATTTATGCTCAAATGGTAATTTACCGGGCTTGGCCTTTAAAAATTCAGGGTTGGTGGCAATGACTAGTTTTTTTTCTCCAAAAAACGGGTAGGTTTCTGCATCGGCAACAACTTCTTGAATCGGCGTTTCTTCAAGATCGTATAACGAAAGATTCTCCTCTTCTCCATTCAAGACACGTTTAATTAATTCCTGTTTTAAATTTTGCAAGAAAAACGACTCTACACCATACGCAAGATAAACAGAGGAAATTTGGTTTTTCTTTAATTGCTTGACTACTTCTATATAAGACATCTATAATCCACTCCAACTTAATATAGTTATAATGGTAAATCGGAACAGATGGAATGGCAAGAACTTTTGTTTGAATAGAGATGCCTTCATACCGAAAGCACCTCTAAATGCATCTATATAAACGCCTGATATTCAGCTCTAGAAACTGTACAGCAGACGATATTTTTACTTGTCATTAGCTTATACTGACACAGCAAAAGTATAGATGTTAAGTCTTACTAAATATGGTGATGAATAATTTTAAAAACACCTTTTTAGCATTAAGTAGATTTTTTTTATCATTTAATTTATACTAATGTTGATGACATAGGAGGGGTATATTGTGAATGAATTTGAGAAAGATGTGCAGTATAAAGGAAATGATGTAGTTGACTCCGCTCTAGGATTTGTTTTTTCATTCGTTTTCTTTTTCTTAATCTTTGCGGTCGGGGCGGCAATTAGTTTCTTCGGATAATAGCAGGCTGAACATGTAATCGTTACCTTTTACCTAAAATTTGTTGAAAGAGACTGTATCCCACAGTCTCTTTGTTCATTTTATTTGTCTTCTCCACGTAGTTTATGTAAAAACGGGAAAAATGTTCCTCCATCATCGTACTTAAATTGCACCGCGCCATGTTGATCGGTTCGTAATATTTCCACATCAAACTTTTCAAGTGTTTCTAAAACCTCTGGTGTCGGATGCCCGTAGGAATTATCTACCCCAACAGGAATGAGAGCAAATCTTGGATCAGCCGTTTCAATAAAGTCTTGATCTGTAGATGTACTGCTCCCATGATGTGCAACCTTTAATACATCCACCGACAAATTAGGATAGTTTTGTATTAACACGCTTTCTTCCGTTTTTGTAATATCACCTGTAAATAACCAGCTTACTCCACCAAATTCGGTAAATACTACAATGGAATTTTCATTTGATGATGCACGATCTTGGTCTGGGGCAAGCACATGTAATTGTTGATCGGAAACCGTAATTATATCTCCGCCCTTCACTAGAACCAATTCCGGTTTCTTTCGTATCTGCGACCATTTTTGCAACACTGATAAATCAAAATATCTACTTACAATTAATTGTTCAACTTCCATTTCTTTGAAAATAAATTCAGCGCTCCCTATATGGTCCGTATCCTCGTGTGTAAGTATAAGTGAATCGAGCTCTCTAATACCGCGAGAATAAAAGTAGGGTCGTAATATCTGCTGATAAACACTATCTGTAGGATTCATATCTTCAAAAGAAAATCGAGAACCAGCATCAATCATGATGACGCCTTTCCGATATGGCAGTTCAATTAAAAACGCGTCTCCTTGGCCTATATCGAACATTGTTACGGTTCCCTCCGAGGAAAAATACGGTCTAGCAACGATACCCATTATCAACAACGTCATTAACAAGCCTGAACGAAAGGCTTTAATCAACATCCCTCGTTCCAAATCATGCATAAACAAAAGGAACAACCCAAAATAAATAATTATCGCGATAAACGGAAATCCTGAAGTTAAAAATGGATAGTAAAGAACAGAATCGATTAAATCAATAAAAGCAATAATCATTTGATGAATAAGAAAAAATAATGAATCCAATAAATTGATAAATACATTCGGCAAAAAGCTTAACGGAACAAGTATATACATCAACGGAATAACAAAAACGGTAAAATATGGAATCACAATTAAATTAAGTATAATGGATAAAGGTTGGAAAATAGAAAAGTAATTAAATTGAATTGGAATAATAACCATTTGGGAGACGAAGCTAATTTGTAGTAATTGCCAGAAGGGAGATTTCGTTCCACCAACCCAATTCTTCGATAAAAGAATGGCAAACGTTACGAGGAAAGATAATTGAAATCCTACATGATACATAATAGTATTATCAAGAAATATGAGTAAAATAAACACAATGCTCAATATATCTGTATAACTAAAACGAAATTTAAATTTATTTAGCAGAATGAACAGCACCACCATAATCGATGCCCTCCATACAGAAGGATCTCCACCTGCTAACAGGGCATAAACAGGTAAAAAGAAAACCATAAGCCATTGCGCTTTTTCTTGTGTAAGCAGATTTAGTTTTACAAGTAAAAAATAAAACAACGCAACAATCAAACCGATATTGGAGCCAGAAATAGCGATAATATGCGATAGACTCCAACGTTGAAAAATATCCTCTGTTTCCGAATCCATCTTTGAATCATCACCAAACACAATAGCAGTTAACCATGAAGCAGTATATGCACTAAACCGACTTTCTACATGATTTAGCAGCTGTTCGCGCAGCATATAAAAACGTTCAAGAAACTTAGATCCGTCACATTCTACGTGTGTTAAATCTTCTAGTATAAGCTGGTAGGTTATGCCGCTTTTCAATAAATATTCTCGATAGTCAAACTGGGCGGGGTTTCTGCTTTTATTCGGAAGTTCCACACTGCCACTTACCATACAACTTGCGCCATACTTGAAGCTATCTAGGACTGGTTCAATCTCGGCCGTTTGTTTATTATTATCAGGAAAATAAAGAATGAGGATGTTTTGTTTTGAATGTTGCTCTTCTAGGACAAATTCCAGCTTGTCTTGTGTTAACTGGACAGGGGATACAATTTCACCAATATAATGCGCGGTCTCACTTGATAATGCTGTGGAGGATTGACTAGTCGGTGGAGGGATATAAAGTGAAAAAAAGAAGAACATGATTAATGAAATGAAAATCGGAACTTTCTTTAATCTTCCATAAAAGTATAAGTACGATATCCAAAGTAAGAAAACAATAATTATCCAATCATTTGCGAAATAAATTCTAACAATCGCTGCACCTACTGCGAGCGCAGCGAAATGCCAATATCCTTTCAATTGAAAATTCACCTATTTCCGTTTATGAAATTGTTCTTTAGGCAGAGAGCTTCTCACCTATCTAACCTGAATAGGTGAGTTAAGCTTTTTTTCTGCATTTGATTAAGCTATTTTAAAAACAGTTTTTCAGCTTGTTCTCGAAGTACATGTGCTTCCTTATCATTTCCTGCTACTGTATCTAGTTTATCCAGCACATTTTTCATCAGCTCTGCTTTTTCCTGATAGTTTGTATCTACAGCAAGATAATCAAGTTCTACTTTTTTCGTTTGAACGCCTGCCTCTTTAAATAATTGAATGGCATATTCATGATTGTGATAGTCCTCCGCATAATAAACCGTTCGGATACCACTTTGAATTAACTGCTTTGTACATTGTAGACATGGAAAATGCGTTACATAAATGTCTGCATTATCTGTTGCAACACCAAATTTTGCACATTGCAAGAGTGCATTTGCCTCTGCATGAACAGTTCGTACACAATGACCATCAATAACATAACAACCATCATCAATACAATGAACACCGCCAGATACACTTCCATTATAGCCACCTGCTATTATCCGCTTGTCGCGGACAATTGTTGCTCCCACCATTAGTCTTGTACAAGTACTACGAAGCGCAAGCAAGTGACTTTGTGCCATAAAATATTGATCCCATGAAATTCTTTCCATATGTATTCCCCTTTGCGTATTCTCCCCCTAGTGTACATTCCAAAGTGAATTTTCGTCAATTATCACAATCATAGATTAACCGGCTATAAACCCCATATCTGTACAATAAGTAAACCAAAAGACAAAAAGGTGAGGGGAAACTCCCATAAATTTCGGATTCTGAACAAAGCCTGCTGGTTTCCCTTGTAGTGCTGGCAATCAGCTGGAAAGAAAAACACCTTTATTTAAAGTTTCATTTTACGGAATTTGTATGGTGTCCTGCATGTTCTCCAATGTTTTTTGACCAATTCCTGAAACGTTTAGCAAATCTTCAATCGAATTGAATAAACCATGCTCCTCTCGGTGTTGAATAATTGCTTGTGCCTTGGCTGGACCAATTCCTGGAAGCTGTTCGATTTCCTCCTGCGTGGCCATATTTACTTTAATCTTTCCATTACTTTCAACAGAACCTGCTCCACTCTCAATCTCATCCCCAATTTTAGGCACAATAATAATCATTTCATCCTGCACTTTTTGCGCGAGGTTAATTTGACTTTGGTCAGCATCAGAAGTAAACCCTCCTGCTGTTAAAATAACATCATTCACCCTTGCATCTGGTGATACTTCATAAACCCCTGGTTTTGCAATTGCACCTTTGATATCAACAACTGCAGCTGTATTTGAGTCTTGAATTGCTTCTGCTAGCTTATCAGATGGATCTTCTGTGGATGAAACAGCTTGTAAATCTAGAATCGTTTCTTGTTCTTCGGTCGCATCACGAGTGAAAATGAGGAATAAAACAACTAAAATCGTTAAGGCAATGAAAAACGAGGATTTTTTAAGAAGGTTTAACAACCCTTTTCACATCCATTCTATAATAGTTAGTAGGAGGCGTTTCTACAGAAGATAATTCCTGTAGTTATAGATATATTCTTCATCATTTTATAAAATCCTGCTAATAAAAAAAGATCAGGAATCTCAATTATCCTGACCTTTTTTCAGCTAAAAAGAAAATTCGCTCTGAATTTTCATCTACATTATTCACTTTTGTTGAAAAATCAGCAAACAATTTAATGTTTTCAAAGCCTGACTCTTTTAATATTTTTTTGTAAAATGTTACCGGATACGTTTTTTGATGATGAAATTCATCAAAACGTTTATATGTTTCTTCTTCTAAAGCAAAGAATGTCAAATCATGAAACATCTCACCAGGATCATCTCCAGCTGAACAAAACCAAATATAAGAAGCCTCATCAGTTACCTCAGCAAATGTTTGATTCATATAATTTTTCTCTACATGAGACAAGGAGTGAACATCAAAAATGAAAAGCCCACCTTCCTTTAAGCAATTCGCTATATTATGGAAGGATTTCTGCAAATCCATTGGTTCTGTTATATAATTCATAACATCACAATAACTGATAGCTACATCATACTCGAATAAACCAGTAAGTTTCGTTAAATCCTGATGTATCCATTGTATAGAAAGATTTTTTTCCTCTGCTTTATGTGCTGCATGCGTAAGCATTTCTGTCGAATAATCTACACCAGTTATATGATAGCCACGTTCTGCTAATCTTGTTGCAATTTCTCCAGTACCACATCCAAGGTCAGCTATCCTTTCAGCTTCTTTTCCAGTTTGCTTTATCATTTCTTCTGTGAAAGAAACCCACGCATCATAAGGAGCGTTTACCATCAATTGATCATACAAGGAAGCCATTTGCTGATATGCCATGATTAGCCTTCCTGACCAAGTTGTAAGGCTACGCGAGAAGCATCTCCCCATAGACGTTCTAAATTATAATAATTCCGTTCATCCTTGTGAAAAATATGACAAACAATGTCTCCAACATCGACAAGAATCCAGCGTGCGGATTCAAATCCTTCTATTCGCTTAACTTGAATTCCATTTTCATCCATCACATCTTTGATTCCACGTGCTATTGCCTGCACCTGTCTTTCATTGTTACCATGACAGATTAAGAAATAATCCGCCACTAATGATACTTGATTCATATCTAAAGCAATAATATCTTCAGCTCGTTTATCATCGCAAGCTTCAGCAATTAAATCGATAATTTCTTTATTTTTCATATAAGGAACTACCTCCAGTAATTTGTCTTGTTAAATCATTATACGCATGAAAACTATCTGGATAAACGGTTACGTTTTTAGACATTAAATAGGTTATTGTATTTTTGGATGCCATCCAACACGCCTGTGTTAGATTCTGCTCAGCAATACCTCTAACTTTGTCTATTCCCGGAAAAGATCTGCCCGGCTCGATATAATCCGCAAGAAAAATAATCTTGTCAAGTTTGCTCATCCCAGCCTTACCCGTCGTATGGTACTGAACAGCACTTTGAATTTCCTTATCCACAATACCGAATTCCCTCTCTATCAAAATAGCCCCAACTGGTCCATGCCATAGTTCATGATGATAATCGAGAAGATCTTTTGGAAGAGTGGATTTCCTTATCCAGCGCTCCATCTCGTCAAGTGAACGGTATTTTGCATAATCATGAAGAATAGCAGCAAGCTCTGCCTTCTTTGGTGACGCTTCATAGAGATGAGCAAGCTTAACAGCAGTCTCTGCAACACGCTGCGTATGCTCAAACCTTTTCACTGTTAAATGGGGTTTTACTTTTTCAGTTGCTTCTGTTATATTCATACAAATCTTTCTCCTTAATGTAGGAAATGACAGGTTCTGGTACAATGTAATGAACCGACCGCTTCCTACGCAACCAATTTCTCAACATCGATGATGAGATATCAATCATTGGAATATCGATTTCCGTAATCGGATATTCTGTAACAAGCTGATATCCCGATCGCTTCACCCCCACAAAGCGTACAAGTGAAAATAATTCATCTACTTTATGCCAATTCGGTAAGTATTCAACCATATCTGCGCCAATAATAAAGTAAAACTCTTTTTCAGGGTGCAACTTTTGCAATTCTTTCATTGTATCTACAGTATATGATTTACCTGTACGTTCTATTTCAATTGTATTCACTTTAAAGTGAGGATTACTCTTCGTCGCTAAGTGCAGCATTTGAATACGATCCTGTGCACTTGTCTTGGATGCTGTTTTATGCGGAGGTGTATAAGTAGGGATAAACCAGACTTCCTGAAGGTCCATCGCTAACCTTACTTCCTCAGCAATCAATAAATGACCTAAATGCGGGGGGTCGAATGTTCCACCCAATATTCCAATCCGTTCCATGTCAAACTCCTCTACCGTTCATTCTTGACAAATGTTAGTAAACCGAACACTTGGATCTTATGGTAATCTTAGTTGTTTATTTTCCTTTGACTCTTTATAAAGCACAATTTGATTTCCGATGATTTGAACAATATGAGCCTCCGTCCCATCAGCAATCTGCTCAGCAACAGCGTCCTTATCTTCCATACAATTTTGTAGCACACTTACTTTAAGCAATTCTCTTTTTTCTAATGCTTCTCCTATTTGTTCAATCATATTATCATTAACACCAATTTTTCCAACCTGAAATATTGGCTTCAGATGGTGCGCTTCAGCTCGTAAAAAACGTTTTTGTTTACCTGTTAACATAAAAATTATCTTCCTTCCAAAATAGTTTGTAGTTGTAAATCCAAATCATCCATAGGTACCTTTTGGTTTGTCCAAATTTCGAAAGCATATTGTGCTTGGTACAATAGCATTGTATGCCCATAGTGTATAGCAGCGCCATTCTTTTCTGCTTCTTTGAGAAATTTTGTTTGTAGCGGCTGATAAACAATATCACTGGCAATTGCATTTTCTTTCACCTGGCTAAATGAAAGAATGGAAGTATCAACATTCGGTTTCATTCCTACGGACGTTGTTTGGATAATTAAATCATAATTTCCTATTCCCTCTTCAGCCTCTTTTAAAGATACAACTTTCGTATTACTTGATAGGGTGGCGAGCTTTGCTATTTCTTCTGCACTTGCCTTCGTTCGGTTTGCGATATCAATACAATCAAACCCAGCTCTATCCAGTGCATAGTATATTCCTCTTGCTGCTCCACCAGCACCAATCAACAAAATACGTTTTGATTTGTTCTGAAAAAAGGTAGGATATTTGCTTTCTAATGATCGCAGATATCCGATTCCATCTGTATTATAGCCAATCCATTTTCCCTCTCGATATACAACCGTATTTACAGCCCCCATTTGCTTCGCTGTATCATCAAGCATATTCAAATATGGAATGATCTCTTCTTTATATGGCACTGTAACATTAAAACCATCTACTTTTTCTTTTTTTAAGGTTAGTACATTTTCGTCAAATGATGCATCAGGACTAATCTCATGCAACGTATAAGTTCCTTTTAGATGTGTCCGCTCCAGGAATTTATTATGTATCCATGGAGACAAGGAATGCTGTATCGGATAACCAATCAGCTTTAAGCGATAATCCATCATTCTCCCTCCCCTTGATTACAACAATGACTTGCGAATTGTAACGGAAACGCCTTTCGGACTATGCGCAGCTACTGTCGTGTCACTACCTGAAATACTTACCCAGCCAAGCCCTGGAAAAACAATATCCGTTTTCTCCCCGTTCAATTTAAACGTACTCTCGGTAAGTTTTGGTAACTGCTCTAACGTGGTCTGATTCGGCGGTGATAATAATTCTCCTACATGGTTTTTATACAATTCATCTGCATTTTCTAGTTTGGTCCGGTGAATCGGAAGCTCGTTTGAGAAATAGCAAACAAAAGACTGCCGATCTCCTTTAATAAAATCAATTCGAGCCAACCCTCCAAAATAGAGTGTTTGTCCATGATTAAGCTGATATATTCTGGCTTTTATTTCTTTTTTTGGCGTAACGATTTTCAAATCTTCATCCGATAAATAGTGAGTTAATTGCTGTTTGTTGACAATCCCTGGTGTATCAATCAATGCGCTGCTATCATCCAGCGGTATTT
The DNA here is from genome assembly GCF_003515705.1 of Oceanobacillus profundus. Classification (GTDB taxonomy): domain Bacteria; phylum Bacillota; class Bacilli; order Bacillales; family Amphibacillaceae; genus Oceanobacillus; species Oceanobacillus profundus. The sequence goes on along the minus strand of NZ_QWEH01000004.1, from coordinate 292,568 downwards.
CGATAAAACCTAATGTGGTTCCCGGGAAATAGGAAGTTGTAATGACGTCAGTATATCCGCTTGATTGTTTAATTAAACGATTAATAAAAGTAGACTTCCCAACATTGGTAGTTCCAACAATATAAACATTCTTATTTTCACGATAGGCATCGATTTGCTGCGAGAGCTCTTCAATTCCTGATCCTTTTGCAGAAGAGATTAAGAAAACATCTTTCACTTTTATTCCTATTTCTTTCGCTTCTGAACGCAGCCACTGAGTAAGCTTGTTCTGGTTCGTTGATTTGGGCAACAGATCCACTTTATTCCCTACCAATATAATTGGATTATCGCCTGTTATTCTTGGGAGGCTTTTAATTAAGCTTCCATTAACATCGAAAATATCGATCATATGAACAACAAGACCATTTGCATCTCTAATCGTGCTGACCATTTTTAGAAAATCATCATCCGTGATTGCAACATCCTGTATTTCATTGTAATGCTTTAAACGAAAGCATCTCTTACATAATACCATTTCTTTATTTAATGAGGATGCTGGTGTATAACCAATCTTTTCTGGATCAGTTGTCTGAATTTCAGCTCCGCATCCTTGACAATAAATAATTTCCAAATCTATTCCTCCCAGCTAATCTTTCCTTTTCTGCGCATGTAATTTAGAATTCTCCGCTCGATTTTTCGGTTAATCCTTGTAATTTTTCCATCTGTTTGAACGATAGGAACAACAAGAATCGTATAGAATCCAGCGAAATTTCCTCCAAGCACATCTGTCAGGATTTGATCCCCGACTACTACAATTTCCTCTCTTTTCAGACCCATCTCTTTTGCTACTGTTTTAAATGCACGACCTAATGGTTTTCTTGCACTATACACAAAGGGTGTCTCAAGTGGCTCCGAGAAAACCTGTACCCGTTCTTGATTATTATTTGAAATAATAGTCACTTTAATATCATGATCTTTCATCAGTTTAAACCACTGAATAATTTCAGGAGTAGCATTTTTTACATCCCAAGCTACAAGTGTATTATCTAAGTCCGTAATAATCCCTTTGATACCTTTTCGCTTCAGAATTTCTGGTTGTATGTCGAACACGCTTTTTACATGTTCGTTAGGCAAAAAATTCGATAACATCCATTACACCTCAATATAACTGCAAATCAGTTCATTTTTTATCCAATACCACATTATACCCTAATCGTATAATAACTTACTAGAGATTTAAAGCAGTTGTTCAAAAAATCTCCCCCTTTTGAACAGACATTCAAAGCGCAAGCAGTTTAGTTTGCGCATTTAAGTGTAACTATTATTTATATGAAGTTTTCCTGCTTTGCATTCGTTGTTTATCGCTAAAATCCGAAAGAATCGTTCGACAAATTCATACAATTTTCTAATTGTGGATAACTTTATCAACAATATTTGTTGTTCTCATATTAGCAACATCAAGCATTCACAAATCCTTATACACAAGTTATCTACAGGTCGATGTAGATAACTTGCGCCTTGTTCTTACTGTATAATCATGTTAAATTATTAATAGATTCAGCAAGCAAATTCTAAATTTTAGGAGGGCTGTATTATGGAAAATTTATCAGATGATTTACTATTAGAATCCTATTATACAGCATGTGAATTAAATTTAAGCCCTGACTTTTTATCGCTATTTGAAGAAGAAATTCACAAAAGATGTCTAACACAAAAAATTAAACGTTCAGGTTAACAAAGCATAATATAAGAAATAAAAGGCCACAACCCTATTCATGTAAGGGTTCTGGCCATTTTTTATTTTCCAAACTATTAACCCTCTGTTAAAATCTCTTCCTATTTAAAAGGAACTGTAAGATGCTGAAAATTGACGCATTGTAAGACATGCAACTCACTTAAAATTAGGTTATACTGTAAAAAGGGTCAAAATTCATCCGACATTTGTTAAGTAAATATAAAAATCTGGACCTTATTTCATTCTACTTAGAACGGTTGTTCAATTTCTAAATAAAGGAGGAATTTTATTTGACAGCTTTACATTGGGCTACGATTTCCCCATTTTTATTAGCCATTCTCATCCCGTTCATGTACAAATATGTACGCAGGATACATACGGGCTGGTTTGTATTAATATTACCGCTCGTTTTATTTATTTACTTTCTATCCTTTTTACCTGTAACAGCGAATGGGGACGTTGTTCTACGCTCTGTGCCTTGGGTTCCTTCACTTGGAATCAGCTTTGATTTATACATAGACGGGCTTAGCTTATTATTTGCATTACTAATATCAGGAATAGGTACACTTGTAGTTTTATATTCTATCTATTACTTATCTAAACATAAAGAAAAACTCAATAACTTCTATGTTTACCTATTGTTATTCATGGGCGCAATGCTAGGAGTCGTTTTATCAGATAACTTGATCGTCCTTTATGTATTTTGGGAAATTACAAGTATTTCATCGGCTCTCCTTATTAGCTATTGGTTCCATCGTGAGAAATCTACATATGGAGCACAGAAATCTATGTATATTACCGTTTTTGGCGGGCTTTCCATGCTAGGTGGATTCTCACTGCTTTATGTCATGACAGGAACGTTTAGTGTTCGGGAAATTATTGCAAATGTTGACCTTGTTGCAACTAGCTCACTATTCTTACCTGCAATGATTTTAATACTACTCGGCGCATTTACCAAGTCAGCACAATTTCCATTTCATATTTGGCTACCTGATGCAATGGAAGCCCCTACCCCTGTTAGTGCTTATCTGCATTCGGCAACGATGGTTAAAGCTGGGATATATTTAGTTGCCAGAATGACACCTATTTTTGGCGGTGCTGCCGAATGGTTCTGGATTATTTCACTTGTCGGATTAACAACACTCATATGGGGTTCAATTTCAGCGGTAAGACAAAAGGATTTAAAATCTATTTTGGCTTTCTCTACGGTAAGTCAACTAGGGATGATTATGAGTCTGCTTGGAGTCGGCTCTGTTGCCTATTATTTTAATGATGGAGATAATGCACTCTATACAACTGCAATCTTAGCTGCTGTTTTCCATTTAATAAACCATGCGACATTTAAAGGCAGTTTATTTATGACAGCAGGCATCATTGATCACGAAACAGGTACACGTGATATTCGTAAGCTTGGTGGTTTAATGACACTCATGCCGATTACTGCTACTGTTTCTTTAATCGGGTTAGCAGCAATGGCCGGACTACCGCCGTTTAATGGCTTTCTCAGTAAAGAGCTTTTCTTTACTGCAATGGTAAACGTAACTGAATACGGCATTTTCAGTGTGGAAACATGGGGAATAGTTTTACCTGTTTTGGCGTGGATTGCTAGCATCTTTACATTTTTATATTGTGCTATTCTTTTCTTTAAAACGTTCACCGGAAAATTCCAGCCTGAAAAGCTTGCAGTCAAACACGTGCATGAGGCTCCAATTGGGATGCTGATCAGTCCAATTATTCTCGGTTCACTTGTAGTTATTTTTGGTTTATTCCCAAATATTCTTGCTTACACATTGATTGAACCGGCTATGGCTGCCATTCTTCCAGGTATTCTAGAGCCAGGAGAGCAATTTTATGTGAACATTTACCACTGGCACGGGTTTAAATTAGAGTTGTGGATGACCATTGGTGTCATTGCTATCGGTACAATATTCTTCCTAACAATGAAGAAATGGTCAAAATCTGCTTTCTATAGAAGTGAACAGGATATATTTAACCATGTATATGACAGTGGCTATAATGGATTGATTAAAGGTTCACAAGTACTTACCAGAGCACAAATGACAGGAATGTTACGGGATTATTTTCTTTATATGTGTACGTTCATCGTCCTGCTCATCGGTTATACGATGTTCCGTTACGATGCATTTGCAATCAATACGGATAACTTGTCACCAATTGATCCTTATATGTGGATCGTTGCGATTCTATTAGTAATTTCTGTTGTTGCTGTACCATTTATTAATAATCGAATTACAGCTATTATTGTGGCGGGTGTTGCTGGTTTCTTAGTTGCACTAATGTTTACGATATTCCGTGCTCCTGATTTAGCATTAACACAGTTATTAGTAGAAACAGTTTCTGTTATCTTGTTTATGCTTGTTTTCTACCACTTACCTGAACTTCGTAAAGAGAAGATTAAACCGTCGTTTAAACTCATTAATTTAATTGTTTCAATTGCTGTAGGTGTTATGATAACTCTCGTTTCACTGAGTGCATTCGCTCTAGGCAGTGAAACAGATTTCACTTCCATTGCAGCATATTTTATTGAGAATTCCAAGGTTTTAGCTGGTGGATACAATATTGTCAACGTTATTCTCGTCGACTTCCGTGGACTTGATACGATGCTTGAAATCCTTGTATTAGGAATTGCAGCTATTGGAGTGGTATCAATGATCAAATTGCGACTAAAAGGGAGTGAAGATGTGTGAAACAAATGAGACCAAATGATATGATGTTACAAGTCTCTATGCGGCTCATAACATTAATCATCTTTGCTTTTTCATTCTACTTATTCTTGGCCGGTCATAATAATCCAGGTGGTGGTTTTATCGGTGGATTAATGACAGCAAGCGCTATTTTAGTTTTATATTTAGCTTTTGATATGAAAACAATTAAGAAGGCAATACCTTTCAATTTCACGACCATGATCGGCGTTGGATTGCTGTTCGCTGTTTTTACGGGAGTCGCATCCATGTTATTTGGATTTCCGTTCTTAAAACATTTCTTTGATTATTTCCAATTTCCGATCTTTGGCGAGGTAGAATTAACTACTGCACTCCCATTTGATTTAGGAGTGTATCTCGTTGTAGTCGGAGCTGCCTTAACAATTATTTTAGCAATTGCGGAGGATGATAAATAATGGAAGTACTAATGTCAATTGTAATAGGTATCATCTTTACCGTAAGTGTCTATTTATTCTTGTCGAGAAGTATCATACGCGTTATTTTAGGAACTTTACTGTTATCTCATGGTGTGCACTTACTACTGATCACGATGTCAGAACTTCAGCGTGGTGCACCACCACTATTAAATTTAGATGCCGATGCCTATACAGACCCATTGCCACAAGCTCTCGTCTTAACAGCGATTGTTATTGCTTTTGGAGTTACTTCGTTTCTTTTAGTAATGGCTTATCGGACGTATAAAGAACATAAGACAGATGATTTAGAAGAATTAAGGGGATCTGCTGATGAATAATTTAATTATCCTTCCGATAATTATTCCATTTATTATCGGAGCTGTATTAATTATATTCCCAAAACACCATCGCCTTCAGCGAGTGGTGAGTGGGTTCACTGCTGTTGGGATGCTGTTGCTGTCAATCTATTTAGCAATTGTTGTCTATCAGAATGGGATTATTGTTTTAGAAGCAGGAAATTGGTCTGCACCATTTGGTATTGTACTGGTTGCTGATATGTTTGCAACATTAATGATCTTACTTACCAGTCTATTAAGTGCAGCTTGTTTATTCTTTGCATTTAAAACCATTACACCACAGCGTGAGAAGTTTTACTTTTATCCTTTCTACTTTTTCTTGCTGGTTGGGGTAAATGGTGCTTTTTTAACAGGTGATATATTTAACTTGTTTGTATTTTTTGAAGTAATGCTGTTGTCCTCTTACGCTCTTATTGTTAACGGTGGGACAAAATATCAGCTTCGTGAGTCATTTAAATATGTCATTATAAATGTTTTTGCCTCAGCGCTATTTGTCGTTGCAGTTGCATGGCTATATTCTGTGACAGGCACACTAAACATGGCTCATATTTCGGAACGAATTGCTGAACTTGAACAAACTGGAGTGGTAAATGTCATTGCGATTATGTTCTTTATTGTATTCGCATCTAAAGGAGCCTTATTCCCACTTTATTTCTGGCTTCCAAAATCATACTTCGGTCCACCTGCTGCTATCGCTGCCCTGTTTGGAGGCTTGCTAACAAAGGTTGGTATTTATGCTATTATTCGTGTATTCACATTGGTTTTCTACCACGAACCGAGCTATACACATAAAGCTGTTATAGTTACAATTGCTGGATTTACAATGTTGTTTGGAGTGTTAGGTGCAGTTTCTCAATTCGATTTCAAACGAATACTTTCTTATCATATCATTAGCCAGGTTGGCTATATGGTAATGGGACTTGGAATCTTCACCCCTCTAGCAGTTGCCGGTGCAATTTATTATATTGTACATCATATGATTGTGAAAACCGCTCTCTTCTTATTTGCAGGAGCTGCTGAGCGAGTTACTGGTACAACGGATTTGAAGAAAATGGGTGGGCTGCTTAAAACGCACCCTGTATTATCTTGGTTGTTTTTTATTAGTGCTATTTCACTTGCTGGTATTCCGCCTTTCAGTGGTTTTTTCAGTAAGTTCCCGATTATTTTAGCTGGTTTTCAGGAAGAACAATATATTATTTCCGGTGTTGCTTTACTAGTCGGTTTACTAACCCTTTTCTCTATGATGAAGATATTTAGTTATGCTTTTTGGGGAAAACAAAAACATACAAATGAACAAGCAAAGCTGCCTATCGGTAAACTTTTATTACCAATTGCGCCTCTCGTAGCACTAACAATCATTTTAGGTATTGCTGCTGAGCCTATTTTCCAATATTCGTTACAAGTAGCTGAACAAATCATGGATCCATCAATTTATATTGAATCTGTTCTGAAGGAGTAGTTGCTATGGCTTTCCAAATTTTAGTCAATATAATAATTGCCGTTACATGGATGTTTCTACAGAATAGTTACACGGCTACAAGTTTTCTTTTTGGATACATAATAGGAATTATTATATTGTTCATCCTGCGCCGTTTTCTTGTTTTTAATTTTTATATGAATCGAGTGTGGGCAATTATTAAGTTGATCATGCTTTTCATTATCGAGCTCATTAAAGCTAATCTTGATGTCATTAAAATTGTTCTAAGCCCAAAACTTAATAATCAGCCTGGAATTGTAGCAGTAGAAACGAGATTAGAAACGAATGTTGAAATAACCTTACTTGCTGCACTTATTTCCTTGACACCTGGTACTGTATCAATGGATTTCTCAAGCGACGGAAAGACTATTTATATTCACTCTATCGATGTACCGGATAAGGAAGATATGATCGAACAAATTCGTAACTCATTTGAACGAGCGATCATGGAGGTGACGAAATAATGTTTCAAGTTATTCTTTATTTTTCACTTTTAGTATTATCAATTTCTTTGGTTCTGTTCTTAACAAGAATAATTAAAGGTCCCTCCACTCAAGATCGAATACTTGGATTGGACTGTATTGGAGTAACATTAGTTGGTTTTATCGGGATTATCATGATCCTTCAAGAAACCATTGCATACTCCGACATTATCCTTGTGTTAAGTATTCTGGCTTTTGTTGGAACGGTGGCCATGTCAAAATTCATGGAAAGAGGTGCTGTCTTTGACCGTGATTGAGATTATTACGAGCATATTCATTTTAATCGGTACGTTTTTCACTATTTTAAGCGCAATTGGTGTCATTCGCCTTCCGGATGTATATAGTAGAATGCACGCTGCTGGTAAAAGTTCAACCCTTGGGGTTGTCACATTGATGCTAGCTACGTTCATCTATTTCATTCCGACAGGTATAATCAACGGAAAGGTTTTGCTAGCCATTCTATTTCTGTTTATCACAGCACCTTTATCAGCGTTGATGGTTAATCGTTCTGCATATTACAATGGGGTACCTCTCGCTAAAAACAGTATACAGGACGATTTAAGAAAGAAATTTGAACAAGATAAAGAATAAGGATAAATCTTATTCGTAATGATAAAGAATTAAATTTTAAAAAATGGATCATCACAAGCTGATGATCCATTTTTTAATTTCCTCTCCTGCTTCATATGTAAATTCTCGATTAAAAAATAATAGAAACGGGAATACCTATGGTTAGATGAATTTATTCGTTTTGTTAACACTGAATAGAGAGGTTTTCCACGTTGAATACTTACGAGTTACTAAGCAGCTTAAAAATAAAATCAATATATGGTGCACTACCAGAAGAAGTCCATTCCATTGAACAGGATTCCAGAAAAGTGAAAAAAGAATCATTATTTGTTTGTATTAGAGGCTTCCGATCAGATGGTCATTCTTATTATTCACAAGCCATTCATAATGGAGCAACAATTATTATTGCAGAAGAAAAACTTCCTATTGACCTTACAAAGTTTGCTTTAGTTATTGTAAAAGATACTGCAAAAGCACTGGCAATTCTTGCAAATAAGTTTTATCATTATCCTTCAAACAAGATGACTGTGTACGGTGTGACTGGAACAAATGGTAAAACAACAGTCACAACACTAATTAAGCAGTTACTTGAAAAGAATAATCAGCAAGCTGCATTGCTTGGTACAAATGGAATTGATCTTCTAAATGAATCCGTAGAAAGTGATAACACCACATGTGATGTACTAACGAATCAAAAAATACTTCATAGAGTAGCCGAGCACGGAATGGGTCACATAGTTATGGAAATATCTTCTCATGGTCTCGCACAAGGAAGGCAACGTGGAGTTAATTTTGATGTAGTAACTTTTACAAACCTTTCACAGGATCATCTTGACTATCACAAGACGATGGAGCAGTATGGCTACACAAAAGGTCTCCTTTTTGCGCAGCTTGGAAATAATTTGACAGAAGAAAAAAATGTTATTCTAAATCGGGATGATCCGTGGTATGAGATATATAATGGCATGACACCATTTGAAGTGATTTCTTACGGCATTTATAACGAAGCTGACTTTCGAGCAACCAATATTACCTACTATGAGGACCATACCTGCTTTACATTAGGATCTCCAGAAGGGAATTTTCCCGTCACTACAAAATTAATTGGCGAATTTAATGTATATAATGTAGTAGCTGCAATCGCAACCGTATATAGTAAAACAATGATTTCTGTAAAAACGTTAGTCCGCTCACTCGCTAATATAGCCCACATAAATGGCAGAATGCAAAAGCTCGACCTTGAAGCACCAATATCAATTTACATTGACTACGCACATACCCCAGATGCGATAGAAAAAGTAATCGCTTCTGTCCAACCATTTAAGCAGAATCGTATTCTATTAGTGGTTGGTACCGGCGGAGATCGAGATGAATCGAAACGTCCCATTATGGCTGAGAAAGCATCTGTAGCTGATTTTGTAATTTTAACAATTAATGACTCAAGATATGAGGATTCTAATGCTATCTTAACGGATATGGAACAAGGAATGAAGCACAATAATTATATCTGCATTCCGAATCGAAAGGCTGCCATAAGCCTTGTTATCGACAAGAGTGAACCCGGAGATATTATTATCATTGCTGGTAAAGGGCTTGAGAAGTATCAAATCACAGAAGATAAAAAACACCCGCATAGTGACAAGGAAATCGCAATACGAAATTGTTCGATTAAGTATAATCTAAGTGTGTAGATTTAGAATCAGTAAGGACTAATTTACATTCAAACTGCAAACATACAACAAATTGCCTTAGGCTCTATCAAAGATCCCAGGGCAATTTGTTATTTAAAGAAAAGGTTAATCTTTTCCAAAGTACCATTTCCAAAGAGAAAAACCAACAATAGCATATATAGCAATTAGACCATATAGCCAAACTGTTAACATTTCATTAACAAACAATCGCTTCTCCCCCATTCTCTAATCCATTCACTTTGCTTCTTGTATACTTTCATATTCTTGGTCGGGTTCCTTAAAGATTTTTGACAAAATCAATATGACTGCGATTCCAATAAATGTTGCTACTGCACCGGCAGACATTGTACTGGGGATGATCCCGCCAAAATATAAGATAAGATATGATAATAATCCAATAAACATCGATCCTTCTGCTGCGCGTGGAGATACTTTCCTTTTAGCATAAACAGCATACAAGATTGGACCGAGGGTCCCCGCTGCTACACCTGAAATCCCAATCCACATGACGTCCCCCATATACCTTGGTGGGTTAAGCACAAGCAGAAATGCTGCTAATCCGACTAGTGGAACACTCCATCTGCTAATGAGAAGAGCGATTTGTTGCGCCTTTTCTTCACTCACATTTACATATCCGCGTTTCACTAGAAATTTAAGAAAAATATCATTAGCAAATACGGTTGAAATCGATACAAATAACCCATCAGTCGTTGACATAGCTGCAGCAAGTATAACTACACCAAATATCGCAACAAAAATTGCTGGGAATGCCCATGCGATATACTCCATAAGGGCTAAGTCAGTTGTTTCTGTTCCACTACCAATAGCTACTCTGCTATACAATCCACCAAACAGTACTAACACACATAGGGAAGCTGTTATAACATAAACTAAAATCATTTTTCCTAAATCACTTTCTCTTTTCAAACCCAATACCTTATTAAATAAATGGGGTGCCGAGGCAAAAGCCCACTGGATTGTTATGGCACCTATTACCGGTCCGATTGAATAAAAATGTAGTGATTCCGGATTAAAAACCTTAACAAGGTTACCATCCTGCGCAGCTAAATTATCAACAATACCTGCAAAAGTTGCAGTGACTCCCCCATCCCAAAATATAACAATCCCTGAAATAAATACTGCTAATCCAGCAATAGCCATCATAATTACCTGTACAGCATCTGTATAGATATCCGCAAGTGCGCCACCTGCAAACACATATAACACCACAATAGCCGTAATAAGAATCAAACCTGTTGAATAATTCATACCAAGCAGATACTCAAATATCCTTGCACCAGCTACAAATTGCGCAGCTATGTAAAAAATATTAAAAAGTAAAATTAACCCTGTTCCCACTCGCAAAATATCACTATTATAAAAATCGCCAAGCCAGTCTGGTAATGATAGTGATTTTTGTTTGGTATTCAACTTTCTTACCTTTTTTGCAACCATTAGCATTCCTATTGGGCCGCCACCTATCATTGCTAAGAAAAGCCATAAGTTAGATAGACCCCAGTCATAAGACCATCCTGGATATCCTAGAAAGGTTGCAGCGCTCAAATAGGTTGCAGCAAAAGATAGGCCTAAGATGACTGGTCCTAACGTTGTTCCTCCAGTTGCAAAATCACGGACATTTTTCGTTTTTCTGGCGCCAATATAACCAAGAAAAAGCATAACCACAAGAAAGAGTGAAAAACCTATCCATGTATATAATGTGGTAGCTTGCATGCACTGACCCCTTTCTCTGAATTATCAGCTAATTAACCGTAGTAAAAATACTATGTGCTTGGTTTTTGAATGTAAGTATAAGAATTTAAAAATACCATCACACCTTATACATGTAATTTCAATTTTCTTGCCGGATGATTGTTGGGCAAATATGGACTTTTGGTTTCAAAAAGATTTTCTCTTAATGTATTACCTTCGTAATCTGTTCGATATATTCCTCGCCTTTGTAATTCAGGTACAACATGGTCAACAAATTCCCGAAAAGTTTCTAATGAATACGATTGTGCAATATTAAAACCATCTACGTTAGCCTCAACAGCCCATTTCTGTAATTTATTTGCTATTTGTTCTGGTGTGCCAATAAATTTTGCCGTGCCATTGCCTAGACCATGATTTTGAAGTGCCTCACGAAGTGTCCACCTTTTTTGGGGATCCTTTGTATACATGTCTAAATTCCCCTGTACTGCTTCTGTTTCCATGTCATCTAAATACTGATCCGGATTATATTTAGATAGATCGATACCTGTATGCCCAGATAGCAATGCAGCTGTCCCCTCATAACTAACAAGGCTTTTTAATTTCTCGTATTTAGCAAATGCTTCTTCCTCTGTAGAACCAATAATGGGAAGAACCATTGGAAAAATACGAATATCCGTTGCATTTCTTCCCTGCTCTACTGCACGTTTTCGAATATCTGCAGCGTAATTTTTCATTGCTTCCAGTGAATGTCCCTTTGTGAAAACTGCTTCAGCGTGTTTGGCTGCAAAATCTCTTCCTCTCGAAGAAGCACCAGCTTGAAAAAGTACTGGAGTCCGTTGTGGTGATGGCTCCGTCAAATGTGGACCAGGTACATGATAAAATTCACCTGTGTGATCGATCGTATGTACTTTTTTAGGATCTGCAAAGGTATCCGTCTCCTTGTCATAAACAACCGCTTCGTCTTCCCAGCTGTGTTCCCATAACTTGTAAACGACCTCAAGAAATTCATCAGCACGGTCATAGCGTAAATTTTTAGGCAATCTACCTGACAGGCCCAGATTAATTGCCTCACTCTCTAAATACGATGTGACTACATTCCAAGCAATTCTTCCTTCTGTCAAATGATCCAGTGTTGAAAGCTGGCGTGCAAGTGCGTATGGCTGGGCATAGGTTGCTGAAATCGTTGGAGCGAATCCGATGTGCTTTGTGACCGCTGCCATAGCTGCAATTGGCATTAATGGATCATGTGCCGGCAATTGCACAGCATGCTTAATTGCAGCATCATGATTACTACCATAAACAGAATACGTGCCTAGCACATCGGCAATAAATACGGCATCAAATTTTCCTCGCTCTAACACTTGCGCTGTTTCTGTCCAATAATGAATTCGATTATGAAAAGCCCCCTTATCTTTTTCATGTTTCCATAACCCCATGGAATGAGGCGATGGTGAATTTTGTACAAAGCCGTTCAGATGAATTTGTTTTTCCAACTGGAACACTCCTCCTATAAATTTGCTTAGATATGGCTTTACTGCTCGCACGATTATCAGAAACAATACTACTCGTCAAAAGCGTTTAAGGCATTTACACTATGCGCGATTGCCGATCCAGCTTTCAGTGCTACAGCAACAAAAATTGCTTCAGAAATCTCTGCTAAGTTTGCTCCTGTATTTTTTGCATTTTTCGTATGCAAATTAATACAATACGCACAACCTGTTGTATGTGCACAAGCAACTGCAATTAACTCTTTTTCTTTTTCACTTAAGTTTTCTGCTTTTATGGAATGGTGATCAAAATTTAAAAATGCCTTAAAGGTTTCATCGTTCAACTTAGAAAATTCCTTTATTCGGTTGAAATACGATGCTTTATACAATTCCTCGTCACTATTTCCATCGTAAGCATTTAGTGCATTTACTCCATGTGCCGCAGCTGATCCCGCCTTTAATGCTGTTGCAACGAAAATCGCCTCTGCCACCTCTTCCTTACTTGCTTTCTGCTTTTTGACATTTTTCACATGTAAATCAATACAATACGGACATCCAGTAATGTGTGCCACAGCAACTGCAATTAATTCCTTTAACTTTACGGATAATTCCCCTTCAGCCAATGCTCGATTATTAAAAGCAAAAAATGACTCGAACGCATCTGGTGCATATTTCTTTAGTTCCTGAAGCCTTCCAAAATAATCCTTTCTGTACAAGCTATCTGTTTTTGTTACACCCATTTTCTTCGCTCCCTTTTCAAATTTACCTATTAATCGCAATATAATCTTTCCCATGATATTACTTGGTTTTTAATCAAATGAAAAAACCTCTTCTGATGAGGAAGAGGTTCTAAATCACTCATCTCATCTTTCAAGCATTTGCTTGCTGGAATTAGCACCTTGTTACATCATTGTAACGGTTGCCGCAGGATCGTAGGACCAGTTCCTCCCCTGACTCTTGATAAGAAAAATCATATTCAATTAATAGGAATTGTTCACATCATACACCTGGTAACGAATCATGTCAACTCTGTTTTTTGAATTTAATACAAAAGTTAGATATTTAGCGTAAGATGACGTTCATTTGACCTATATGAAACTATTTATTGTAACGTGCTCATTCCAAAGTTATATCGTCAAAATCTATTGCTTTGCTAGCTCCTGTGCTACTCCAATAATCCAATCCTCTTGACCACCTACTGCACCCATTTATTGGATGCGATGAACGTTTTTTTAATCTTATCGCTAGTATGTAATATAGGTACGAGTTACAAACCAACCTTTATCTTTTCACAAAGTATTTGATGAATAAGTCCGTTATCAAATCAACTAAAACCTTAAAAAGCCTGTTTCCATAACAAATTTTCGTGGACAGACACGAATCCTCTCTTTAAGTCATAAAGATGTTATATAGGCAAAAGCCCAATCTTGAAGCAGACTGTTCACTTAGGAGGTGATTGCGTTTGTCCGGGATTTTATCTGTGCTTGCTCTTCTAATTAAGGAAGCCCTCTTTTTTGTTTCTTATGTAAAAAACCATGCATTCCCGCAACCATTACCCTCTGACGAAGAAGCGAAATACATCGAGGAAATGCAAAATGGAAGTGAAACAGCCAGAAACAAACTTATTGAACATAATTTAAGACTTGTTGCTCACATTGTAAAAAAGTTTGAGAATACTGGTGAGGATATGGAGGATTTAATTTCAATTGGAACCATTGGTCTTATAAAAGGGGTCGAAAGCTTCTCAACAGATAAGGGAACAAAATTGGCAACATATGCTGCTCGTTGTATAGAAAACGAAATATTGATGCACCTTCGCGCATTAAAAAAGGTGAAAAAAGACGTTTCCTTGCACGATCCAATTGGTCAAGACAAAGAAGGCAATGAAATCAGTCTAATTGATATTCTTGAGGCAGAGAATGATAATGTAATTGAATACATCCAATTGAATATGGAGATCGCCAAAATGCAAAAGTATTTTTCTGTTCTCGATAAACGAGAGCGAGAGGTAATTGTTTATCGCTATGGATTAAATGACTATAACGAAATGACACAGCGGGAAATCGCAAAAAAGCTAAACATATCACGAAGCTATGTCTCACGAATTGAAAAAAGAGCGCTCATGAAAGTGTTTCATGAGTACTATCGAAAAGAGCGCAATAATTAATTTGGAAGGCTTCCAAATGATAAAAAAGCCCAGAAACATGAATTTATCATTGTCTCTGGGCTTTTGCTTTTTATTTAATTCTCGTTTATAAACTCTTAACTACAGCGATAATGAGCTGGGCTGCATTTTTAGCCGCTGTTTCAAGAAATTGATCAAACGAGATGGACGATTTTTTTCCGGCAATATCAGATAATGCACGAATAATAACAAATGGCTTGTTATACTGATGGCAAACCTGTGCAACAGCTGCTGCTTCCATCTCTGAAGCAAGCATCGTCGGAAATTTTTCATGAACAAATGCAACACGCTCGGGATCTTCCATAAACGAATCACCAGTTGCAATAATTCCCTGTTCACAATTTATATCCATATTTTTTACTGCAGCTACTGCTTTTTCAACCAACGTTTTATCTGCCTCGTACATTGGAGGTAGTCCAGGCACCTGTCCATAGCTATAATTAAAGGCAGTTACATCAACATCATGATGTACAACCTCAGTCGAAATGACGATATCTCCCACTTCCAGATTGCTAGCAAAACCGCCAGCAGATCCTGTATTAATAACATGTGTTGGTGCAAAACGTTCATGCATGATGGTAGTAGCCATTGCCGCATTCACTTTCCCAATCCCTGATTTTAACAGAACTACAGATTTATCCTGTAATTTCCCTTGAACAAATAAGCAATTTGCTACTGTTTGTTCTTGTTTTTCTGTCATCTGGTCTAATAATAGTGCAACCTCTTCATCCATTGCACCTATAATTCCGATTGTCATACTATATCCTCCATCAATCTACTTCTATTTTTTATCATTTTCAATTAGAATTTCAACCTTCGTAGGCTGCCATCCTTCATTATCAACCCACGATAGAAATACTCGAAATACTTCCGTTTCTGCTGTGTCAGATACAGTAGCAATTACCTTTTGATCGCCACCATTTTCAATCCACCATTCAATCATATCATCTCCGGTTAAACCAGTAGCTTGTGTAATTGCTCTTCGCATTTCGATTCGATCTTGTGAGCCTTCATCAAATGTTGTTGTATGTGGACCTTCTTGTTCAGTTCCAACAGGTGACCAATCCCCAGTATATGCTTCTGCAACATTATCATCTGAAGGTTCAGCGGTCTCTGTTTCAATTTCCTCATCAGCATTATTTTCTTCATTTTCATTTTCAGCTTCCTCGTCTGAAGCTAAATCATTTTCGCTTTCTTCCTGTTCAGGATTATTACCCTCAGCGTCCTCCTCATCCTCTTCCGTAATTAGAAAATCTGAGGATTCATTTTCATTATTTCCTGTTTGCTCTTCAGTTTCATCATCGCCACCGCCAAATAACCACATACCAAGCAATATGATGATGAGAAGTGCACCAGCGATAAGGAAAATGGAAATTAATTTTGTGTTTTTTCTGCGTTTTTCAAATTTGTTTAAACGTGAATGTTTGTCTGATTCACTCATTTCATTTCCCCCTTCCTAAAGTTCATGTTCAAAAAATAGAATAACATAAGTTTATTACATCTGTTACGGGAAAATCAACCGAACTCCCAATGACATACTGATAGTTTATTGAATATCATCTATCTCTATTATAGTATCATACCATATATAATATGCTGATTCATATACATCAATCACTTTCTGCTTTTACGGTTCTTATGTCGATAAAAACCCTTCTGATAAACACTTCTTTTGTATATCGGACCGATAAATATACCTACTAAAATTACTCCGATAATGATAGGTATACAGAAAGCAACCTCTCCAGCATTATCTGCGTGAAAAACAGTGGTTCTTTGCGAAAAAGAGCATATGTTATATATTATTCATTTAATCAGATCCATAAGTTCTTCGTATTGGTCCCCATATCCATCCTACCAATACTAGGAAAATACCTAACAGCACTACAATAGGTATGACAGTAGCTGTTATTACACTGTCAACAATCCCTGTTTGAACCAATAGATCTCTAAAGAATATAATTACCCATAGTATTGACTCAAAAATAAAGCGAAAGATAGGCTCAATTATACCTCTGACAAAATCAATTATGGTTGCAAAAAAATCAGCCATTCATGAATCCCTCCTTCTAAATTAATTAAAGCTGTATAATGCAATATTATACAGCTTTCTCGATGTATCAGTACCAATTTACGCAGTAAAATTCAGATTTACACATTAATTAAGATCATCAATCTGATCATCAATTTTATCTATTGCCTCTTCTTTTTCATCTTTATCCAAATCATCATTTGCTTCAATCAACTTTTTTTCCCTTTTCAGTGCTGTAATGTGAAGCTTTTTATTATCAAGATCTTTTGCTAGTTTAATTGCTTCGTCTGTATCATCTAATTGAATATAACTTCTTGCTGCTAATAATTTAGCGCGTTTGTTGTCTGCTAATGCATCATAAAGCGTTACAACTTCCTCATAAGATTTATTGATCCAAGCTTGTTCAATTTGTACCTCGGCCAGACTGGATTCAATTGCTAAAATTGCTTCTTTTGCCTTATCTGAATTCTTTGCAACAAGTGATTTTATAACCTCTATATGATATGCTTCCCCCAGGCCAGCTGCAGCTGTAAGACTTTCAACAGTATCTAATTCAATATATTGTTCCATTAATGTACGTTCTGCACTTTCATCCAGTTGATTTGCTGATTCAAATTGCGTAATTGCTTCTTCAGTATCTCCTACAATCGTAGAACGATATGCATGCATAACGGTTCGGTTATCATCTAGTAACTGCTGAATCTCTTTATTTTTCTCAGTTAGCATTTCGATATTCTCCGCCGACTTCGCTTCCCCTTCAGCTGCTGCGGAATTTACTTCGTTGTTAAGTGGAATAACTTGAATCACATAAATGACAAGCATCCCAATAATAAGACCGAGAAGCACTCCTGATAAGAGCGTCATTTTTTTATTCGGATTTTGCGTTTTTTCAGCTTGCTGCTTAATTGGTGGCGGTGCAGGTGATCTTTGTTCCGTATGAAGGATTTGTTTTAAATCACTTATTGACTGAACGCGACGAATACTTTCTGCAATCGGCTCATTAAATTTCAGGCCGGCCAGCTTTTCGCTAATTTCATTAAATTGATAGGAACTGTAAACGTATAACAAAACCCTCTTCAGTTCTTCTAAAAGCTCAGCTGTATTCATTTCCTCTTTTGGAAAGACAGAACGAATTCCTCGGTGAGCAAATTTAATATCACCTTCTGCATTTACATAAATATTTTCGGGATGAACCAATGTTGTATACTGGGTACCAATCAAGCTCTCTATCTTCAACATGTTCAATGCAGCTTTTTTCTTTAATTCATTGGATACATGCCTATAATCTTTTAATTTTTTATAATTGCTTTCTTTTTTATAAAATATCCGAATGATTTGCTGTTCAACTACATAATGCTGACATTCAAAAAACAAAGCATCCTTTCGTTTCAACTCTTCAAGCTGCTCTGCTTCTACTAGATTCGTTTCCGCTATTGGTATTTCATATACGACGACATCATCTTTTTCCTCAATCGTTCCAAATTGCAGCTTTTCTTGCTCTGCCATGCATGTTACCTCCTCAAATTTTAGTTTAGATAAATGAAATGATAATGTAACCAATTAATACAATCGATATCGATACAATTGAAATGGGACGAATAATCGACCAATCCCACTTTTGGCTCCTTTTATTTTCCCATTCTTCTTTTGCTTTTAGCATTAATATCTTTGCCTCTCGAGCATCTTGAAGGCGATCTTCTGGCTGGAGTTCAACTAATTGTGTAACACATCTATCAAGACTTTTGGGAAGCCTTTTATGTAATTTTTTGATTGGCTTTTGAACGATATAGACATATTTCCCTTGGGATAATAAGTAATATAATAATGCTCCGAGTGAAAATAAATCAGTTCGCGTATCGGTTTGTTTTTTTTCAAATTGTTCCGGGGCTGCAAAACCAACTGTGCCAACTTGAACGGTGTCCTTCATCCGATTATGCTGAAACTTCCTTGCAATTCCGAAATCAATTAGCTTTATCTCTCTATCCTTATTGATCATAATGTTTCCTGGTTTAATATCTCGATAAACAATAGGAAATGGTTTCTGTGTATGTAAATAGTGAAGTACATCGCACAGCTGTACTCCAATTTTTATGATCGTATCTACTGACAATTGATTATTGTATAGCTGAAAGTAATCCGATAATGACACTGCATCAATGTATTCCTGAACTAGGAAGAAATAATTCTCTGTTGAGAAAAAATCAATGACACGTGGCAAGTTAGAATGTTCTAGTTCACTTAGCAGCTTTGTCTCGTCAATTAATTTGGATGCTAGCTTACTTTCCATATTTGTAATTTTTACCGCCCAGCGCCGATTTGTATCGTTCACTTCCTCAACGAGATAAACTTCTGACATACCGCCTGAAGCTATATGTGACAGAACGTGGTATTTTCCATTTAAAATATCGCCTTTCTTAATATGGATATTATGTTTATTCATCGCAAAACACCTCGTCTATCACAATTTGGTTCCTTTTAAGAATGAAAAGAACCCTTTCTTTTCTGCTGCATAATCCGTATTTACATATAAATTACGAATAAGCATGAGCGTAATATTATCATTTGCATCGGAAAAATTAGAGAAATTAATTAAGTAATCACAGATCGCTTGAAGATTGGTGTACTCTTTTTCCAAACTAACCAGCATATTCTTAATTTCTTCATTGGAGAACAATGAGTAAAATCCATCACTGCAAACTAGAAAAAGGTCACTTGCTTGATAAGTTCCTTTATGGCTATACACATTAATTGTACTTTCAATTCCAAGACATTGCGTGAGTACATGTCTTTTTGGGTGGCTTCTTGCCTCTTCTTCACTCAATATTCCATTTGTTACTTGTGCCTGCACCCACGAGTGGTCTTCCGTCAGCTTTAGAAGCTCAGGCTCTGTTTCAAGAATTTCTGTGTGCTGTTCCTCTAATAGACTCGACAGATATTGCTCGTTTACAGCTTCTTGTTGAAAATATTGCTGAAGACCGTAATTCCAGTTTTTCATATGATAGATTCTACTGTCACCTATATGAATAACTGCGTACGATCCTTGATACATGACAATCATCGAAAGTGTAGTACCCATCTTCTTCCCTGTTTGCTGTGATAGAGCTTTAATTCCTTTATTAATCTGCTGCAATGTATGTTCAGTTTCTTTTAAAACACGCTCGATTGTATCTTTTCTTCGAATTAACTTTGATATTCTCTTATTCCACCATTTCTCCAGCTCTGCAATCGCAAAACGACTTGCAATATCACCAATTTGATAGCCACCCATGCCATCTGCAACTACAAATAAAGCAATTTCATTTCCATTTGTATCTTTCTCCATCAAATGTAAATAGGAATCTTCATTTTTACTTTTTTTCATACCTTGGTGTGTAGCTACACCGGTTTGCCAATTTCTGCTCATTGTGAACTGCTCCACTTGAATGTATAATGTGCTTTTCCAAGTTCGAATTCATCATCTTCCTTTAATGCGTAGACCTTATATGGAACCATTGGATCTCCATTTAATTTAGAGCCATTCTTCGAGCCTAAATCCTTAATACCAAAGCTTGAACTATCAATTTTAATAATTTCAGCATGTATTCTTGAAACGCCAACAGCTGTATCAGGGTAGTTAACTGCCTCTTCGTTTCTGCCGATTAAGAAGTTATTTGTATGGATTGCAATCGTTTGTGGTGCTTCATCTGCTGACGTACGGATGAGTGTAGCCGAAATGTCAACTTCCTTCTCCATCGTAGCAACGGATAAATTAGATTCTTCCTCTAAAAGCACTGTATCTTCATTATCTGGTGCTAATAACCTTGTATCTGCCTGCGCTGCTGCAACTGGCGCAACATTTGAAGGACTAAACTGTGTTTGATACTGTTGTTTCGGTATCTGTACATTAAATCTTTGCTGCTTTTGTCTTACTTTTGGTTCCGGATTTGATTGATTATGTATTGGTTGATCTATTGCTTGTGGTACTTCTGTCTCAACTGCAGCAACACCTGGTCGCCAGATTTTCCAAAATACAAATACGGCTACAATGACAGTAACTGTTAAGATACTGCTTGTTAGCAGTACGGCTGGATTTCTATACATGTCGTAAAGCTTCCAAATGAGAGCTATGGCTAATAATGAGCCCATGATTAGATATACTTTCGTTCTAGAAGTCAATGGCGGTAGCTTCTTTTTCCCTTTTTTCTTCGTCATACTTTGACTGCCAGCAACAATTGGCTCAGAACGCGTCTGCTCTGCTGCGTTTTGATTTTCCGTAAAGCTTCCTTCCATCTGGTTACCATTCAGATAGTCATGGTTCGAATACATTTGGTTGACATTAGAACGAAGTGAAATCAACTCTAATAATAATGTTTTTAACCCACTTAAACTAAAGGATGCATTTTTAATGTAGTTCAAAATACTTTTAAATTCATTTCCTTGTAGACCTTCAATTTCACCAGCGACGTCCGTTAATAGTTTTTTCATATCTTCTATTACACTAGTATTTTTATCAAGGTCAATAACTGGTAAATAGGTTAAATATACATCGCTCGCATTTTGCCCGATAAATAGAAATTCCATCTGTAAGATATAATTTTTCTGATCAAGCATATAGGAACTGGCTTCCTCAAGTGTATTGATAAGAGAAAGAAATAACTGATAATAATCATTCATTGATGCTTTATTATCACGAAAGTAGGAAATTAGCTTCTGTTTTGAATTTATATCATAATGGAGCTTTGTAACTAGGTCAATATGCTCCAATGACATTGGCAGCATATGTGGTATTCGATTAGATTGAATCATCTTCAATTGAACCGCATTTAAATTATCTGCCGTTAATTTTTTGTTGTCTTTTTTGGAAAATACGATTGATTGACCATTCTCTGTCGAATAATCATATTCCAGATTGTAAATTGTTCCCATTCTTTTTCCTCCTACATGATTATGTACTATTTAAATAAATAGTTGATTGTTTTCCAGCTAGCCTTAAATACCATTCTTAATCTTTAATAGACACAACTATTATTGCTGTGCATCAGCATTCTTAAAAGGAAAACAAGTTGCTTTTGTGACTTTATATTCATACAGCTTCCTAAAATCTCGATTTAATATGAAAATGAGGTGTTGGAAAAATGCGTTTATTCATTTTTTCATGCATCAAATAATTGGATATATGTAAGTGATAACAACTGCTGGAACTACTGCATACATAAATGGAAATCTTGTAGCCTTGTTTTTCTTATAATCCTCTAATTTACGATAGTCTTTCATATACAATGAATCTCTTAAATAAAAAAACGCATCAATCATTTTTTTCATAAATGTTTTCGTTAATAATAAAATTAGTGCACTAAGTATTCCAGCAAAAACGATTGAAAGAACCATCATATTAACCACCATATCGAAGCCTACCAAAGAACCAATTGCTCCAAATAACTTAACATCTCCAGCTCCAATAGCTTTAAAGATGTACAAAATCAGGAAAATCCCGCCAGCAGTTAATAACCCAAGAAGAGAAAATAAAAGACCGCCAAAACCATCTGTAATGAAATGATAAATTATCCCGACAACTATCCCGCCGGCAGTTAGCCAGTTCGGTAGTTTTTGATTTTTAATATCGGAAATGAAAGCAATTATTAAAAATAGAAAAAGTATATAATCATGAACCCCGAGCATCTGACTCTCCCTTTCTCGTAACTAGAAACTTCCTTTACATACAAAAAATGAAATTAAGAATACTTAAATGAATAGAAAGGTATAAGTTAATATAACCCCTGGAAGGACTGCATACATAAAAGGGAAAGAAATAATTTTCGATTCTTTATCAATAATGGCAAATTGTTTATCCCATTTTCTATTTAAAAAAAGGATTCCTTTATTATACAAGATATACAGCTTCGTTCTAGTAATTATTAATAGAAGTATACCAATTACCCCTCCACAAACAATGGAATACATAAGGATATATAATACGATTTGAATCCCTGCAAATCCACCTATTGCTGCAAATAGCTTCACATCACCTGCACCAATTGCTTTAAAACCATAAAGTACCAGGCATACCACAGTTGCAACGATCAAACCAAAAACAGAAAACAGGAATCCATCAATACCATTTGTAATAAGATGCAAGATAAATGCTAGCAACATCCCACCTGCTGTTAACCAATTTGGTATTTTTTGGATTCGGATATCCCATAAAAATGCAATTATGATAAATAAAAAGAGGAAATAATCATTCATTTGCAACATGTGTTCACCTTACCTACGTATTATTCTTCTTCAAATTAGTATCCGCCAACCCAAAGACGTTCATATGCCTGCTTTTTAATTGTTATCGTCCTATCAACAAATGGTACAGTTAAATCTAAGTCGTAAGTTGCCGTAATGCCAATGTACGAGTCAGCACCACCATTGATCGATCCTGGTAATTCAACTTCAACATTTATATTAGATCCCGTGGCGGAATTGGAATTCATATTATCTGCAAATTTCTCCTGAACGATTGGAGTTACAACTGACGCTCCAAGTTGGTCTATATAATTTGAACTTGAAGGATCAAAATCCAAAAGCTCTTTTAACGATGTGCCAACTAATTTTTCAACGTCCTCCAAACTAATAATATTGGTACTAATACCAGACAGTTTATCGCTTGCAAGATTCTCGACTTGATCTGATAGAATCGTTGCCGGATAGGCATGTGTTGAAATGATTTGTGCTGTTTCAGATACAGACTTGTTCAGTGCAATTTCTGCTACAGAGATACGGATGATAGAAGCCATAAAAACTATAAATAACATAAAGAACGGTAAAACTAGCGCAGCTTCCAGTGTAATACTTCCATTTTCACTTTTTAATCGCATTCTGCATCCTCCAAACAGACTTATAAACCAGAACTATTCTTACTATTATAAGAATAGCCCCAGTATGTTCGTCTATATTTCCATGTTATTTAGCTTCGTCTTGTGTAAATTCAAATGCTACTACATTGGATAGACCAGAAAAATTTCTTCCGGTATTTAACACATACAAGTCATTAACTGGAAGATCATACAATAAAACTCCAGTATGTGACTCACCGGGTGCTATTTCTGGCCACTCTTCTGCAACACCATCCATATTAAACCATCCAAATCCAGTTGATTCCCTGTCTGTAGATAGGAATGTATTACCTAATGCATCTGCACCAGGCATCGGTTCATTCGTCAGGTTTTTAACAGTCACGTCTACAAGTACATAATTCCCTTCTCGTGATGGATCATTAGCAACTTCATCTTTTATTTCCACTGAATTTAACGTAATCTCAAATTCGCCAAAGTTGCTGCCGATATGTCCAGTATCGCCAATACCTAAACCTTCTTGATTCTCAGGATACTCCCCGTTGTTTTCTGATGCTGATTCATTTGAATCATCTTCCTGATTATTTTCTTCACCTTCAGAAGTATCTTCATCTTCATTCTCGGTAGCCTCATCCTCAGGTGTTTCTGATGTCTCTTCTTCCGTAACTGGAGTGTCCTCCACTTCTTCATCTTGTTCATCATTATTACAAGCAACGAGCAAGCTTGATAATAATGCAATAGAAAACAGACCCATAAACAGTTTTTTCATTTCATATTCCTCCTGTCATACTTAGTAAGAGTAGTTTGTTTCCGTATCGATATAGTATCTGCCATTTCTTACCTGACCTTCTAATATATTTGTACTTCCAAGCATATCAATGATTCCTGGAAGAAACCACAAATCAATCGAAGCTTCTGCATTTGCTGTGGCATAGATGGGTGCATTTTCTAAATCATCAGATGATTTCTGATCAATGACAGACTGAATTCGAGTGATACGTTCATCATCCGGATCTGGATGCAGAAACAAGAAAAGCCTTAAATAAAATTTGTAATCTGTTGAGAATGATCTAACTCCCCTAATTTTCAATAATGGAACTTCCTCACCTTTAGTCAACTTTGTAATATCATTTACTGTCTCGGTAAAAGACCAACCTACTGCGGCCAAAAATTTTGGTAACGGAAGTACTACTGCTTGCACTTGCGGTTGTGAAAATGATGAAATAAAATTAAACGCAAATCTTGTTGCTGATAATTCCAATAATGCATTTGCATAATTTATTCCCGGTGCATGATGACCATATAAAATATATTCCACTTCTCTATTTATAAATAGAAAATTTTCCGGATAACTGCCAGGTTCCATTATACCTAAACTGTCATCTGCTTCAAATCTCGTAAGAATATACTCATTTATATATGCTTTGTTTCTAATTTCAGTGGATAGGTCCCCAAGACTCTTAAATAAATTTGATACGATATCAAATGCATCTGATGCACTATCTTCAGGATCCTCCAAGTCAAGGTTTCCCGGGTTGTTCAACGAAGCATTGCCATATGTTTGAACTAATGATTCTAGTTCAGTATAGACTGGGAAATCCTGCGTAAAAGCAATTCCTTTTTGAAAGATGTCTTTTATTTTTTCAAGTTCTCTCAATGCATCCGAAAGACCACTGTTATCTTCTCCACCATCAACTCCAGTGTCTGTTTCCTCATAATTATTATCAATATATTTTCTGGCCTCATCTGTATCATTCAGTGCTGTATTAAACTTACTGATAATATTATTGAATGGTGGACGAAAAGCTGTTAAATCAAATTCAAGTATCTCAGATAATGTTTCAATTTGATATTTTACATATGGCAAAAGCCTTGTCGATGCTCCTGGTTGACCGCCATCATCAACACTATCCAAAGCCTCTTCAATATTAGAACGGGCTGTTGTGAAAAAAGAGCTATCCAAAACATAATCGTTTATCATATCCGTTAATTCACTTATTTCATTTTGAACATCTGACATGGAGCTATCACTACATTGACTATCGGAAAGGTCTCCATATTTTCCTTCAACTTCTTCCCTTGTATCATCAATTTTTTTCTGAATAGCTTCATTAATTTCCTTTGCATTGTTCAAATCAACAATTGCAGCTTCTAATTCGGTTTTATTTGTATTTGCATTATCCCGAATATCTTTCAATAAATTCCTGAGGTCATCTTCAAACTCTGAATCTTCATCTTCAATGTATGTTGGAAAATGATCTATCGCATTACCAAGATTATTTAGGTTAGGATATGTAGATGCATTTGTACCATTAACCTTATTATCAACTGAATCTAATTGATTATAGGCATTCTTCATATGGTTAATTGCTTTTTCCATTTCTGCATCTCTATCTTTAACTAAATCGTTAACATCTTTGGAAATATCAACATATATTTCTGCTTCCAGCATGGTACAGGAATAAGGCAGGATACCATCTAGTATAACTTTCCCAAACTCTATCGGTGCAGTGTATTTCATATCCTCTAATATCTGGTGTTTAACAATTTCCTTATTAGAAAAAGTACGCCCAGAATCAGGTGCGAAGCTAGTACTCTCCATTTTCGTATCTACAAATCTGAAATAGCTACCTTCTTCTACTTGTAAATTATTTTCAAATACCTTCTCAAATATCTCTCCTGGATCTTCAGCATTTTCATTTATGATAAACAATCCTTTATTCTGTACGTCCTTATTGTAGGAAGAGAATGCAGAACGAATTGCGCTTTTAGAAGCCTGCTCCACCTGGTTCTCAGCCACCATTATTCGAACAAAATCTATTAATACTGCATTAAATAAGAATAGTAAGAGGGTAACTATAATAACATAAATAGAAACAGCTCCATTTTCATTCACTATAAAGTGCCGAAATGCTGTTTTAAATCTTTTCTTCAAAATTACCCTCCTTTAATTTCCAGATATAAATTTTGTTATATACCCGGAGTAATCTGCTATTGATTTTACAGCATACATAACCAAGTCTGTTGTTCGAATAAATTCAGTAGGTTCTGTAACTACATGACTGGCCTCTGCCTCAATTTCATTTATACCAAACAAGCTGCTCAATGAGGAAGGCAAATTCAAGGGACTTCTTAATTTAACAACGATTTCACTACCTGCTAACCCATTGTTGTATTGCACTTCACCAGTGGCTCCGGGTGGCAGGATATCCGTTGTAGCTCTTCCCAGCTTCTGCTGTGGTAAACTGCCACCACCGCCAGAACCAATTTGTACGGTTGCATTTCCTCTGGAGAATATATCAATTCCAAACTGAGATAGGTACTGATCACTTGTTAATCTCCAGTAGAGACCATCTCCACCAGGGAAAGTAGTATATTTATCAAATTCCCCAGTATCAATATCTTTATCACTGTTATCCCAAACAAATGCCAGTCGTTCTGCTACTGTATTTGCACTGTAGTGGAGAACGGATTGCTGATAGATTACCAGTGCAAAAAAGATAAAACTTAAGGTTAAAAGTAATAATATCGGGAATATTACTGATGCTTCGATAGTAAATGCCCCATGCTCATCCTTTTTAATTCTTTTTAAATATTTTTTCATGAATTGCATAATTTAAGTCCCCTCAAAAGGTTACTCCTGCTGGAATTCACCAATATTCTTATCACCGAAATTCAATAAATCCTCAATCCAAACCATAATTCGATCTCTAAATAGTAATGCAATTACGACAATAACAGCTATAATCAACATAATTTCCAATGTCTGTAAGCCTTCCTCATCATTCCAAAAGTTCTTAATCGATTCTTTAATCATATTCATTTTTCTTCCTCCTAAAATTCTTTTGTTTTATATTTTGTAACCTGTACTTACAAGATGGTAAGTGCAGGAAAACCAACAATAATCATAACCGCTACAAAAATGAGTATAAGCGGGAATACGAGCTTAGATGACGCCTCTTCCCCTTTTGTCTTGGAAATGGACTTTCGCTTCTCCCATAACTCATGAGACAATTCACGTAATGCAAGAATTAAATCATTACCACCCTTACGATAATTTAATAAAATTGTTGTAGTAAAAATCGAGATTTCTTGTACACCACATTTTTTACTTAAATCATTCAATACTTGATGAAAAGGTTCATTACTCACCATTTTATTAACTGTTTCAGTTAATTCTTTAATTAGTGGAGAATTCGGGTCATTTGTTTGCGTAACACATCGGATTAATGCTTGCTGCACTGTTTCCCCGGCATTCACTAACAAAATAATTTTATTCACTACTTCTGGGAGCTCCGTAAGAATTTTTTCCTTCCGTTCCTTTTCTTGACTCGAGAGCTTGCTAATCATTGCATATGGAATTAGAACAGTGAATAAAATCCCAACGATAAAGATCGTCACATCACCTTCAGATAATAACGTAAATAAAAATGTTCCTAATAAACATACAAGTGACGTTGAAATTAGTTGTGCCACATACATTCTCGTATGCTGCAACGCTGTTCTGTTGCCATATAAACTAATCATTTTTTGTTGTATTTTTGCAATTTGACTGTATAGCCGCTCCATAATCTTTAAATTATCAATAATAAATAATGATACAGGAGCCATAAACATTAGCGGATAGTCGTTTTTAAAGTCCTCAACAACTACATCATATTGCTTCCCAACTTTAACGGAAATTCCAAAATATATAAAAATTATCACTAAGGTCAATATGCCATAGACCATCATACTTCATCACACCTTAATATCCATAATTCGCTGCCCAAACCAATAGGAAAAAATAAGGATCCCCAAACAAACTGTCATAATCAGCGGACCGCCCGAACTCCAATCATACATTGGAGCTAAGTAATCCTCTGCACTGTATTTCAATAATAAAATCATTCCTACCGGTGCAACACTTAAAATTCGTGATTCGAATTTCTTGGATGCAATCATGACGGCAACTTCTTGCTGAATATCAATTTTTTCACTAATAATATCTGACGTTCTTCGAATAACTTCTACGAGGTTCCCGCCAGACCGCTTACACGTAATGAAAACATCCGCAAAATTTTGAATATCTTCAATATCGGAACGGATACTGAAATCTAAAATTGCATTCTCGATTGTCTCTCCATTTTCAATTCGTCGATTAATAATCTCGAACTCCTGAATAATTTCTGTTTTTGGATCTGGATATAGAAGATATAGATCTGACACAACTTCTTTGAAGCTATTCTCGATTGACCTACCTGCTGCAAGCGATGAGGACAGCGAGGCAATTGCTTCCTTAAATTGTAATTTTAATTTTTCCTTGCGTTTTTCTAAGAGTGTTTTCTTCTGGATTTTCGGATAAAACAATCCAGCAGCCCCAAAGATAATCGCAGCTATAAAGCTTTCATAAAATAAATAACCGATAAATGCGAAAAATATGATTGCAAGAGCTGCATAAAAGATATACTCTCTCATCAAGAGGTGATACTCCGCGTAATCGACAAGATGTGACTCGATTTGCTTATCTGATCGATGACGCATCCGTTCCATAAAATGCTTCTTTTTTAGTTGTTCCAGCTCTGTATTTTTGGCAACTTCATCCGCCAGTTCCGTTTGATTTTCCTCTCGTTTCTTTCTTTTTGATACAGCGATAATATACCCTGCTACTAAAGCAACCAATAGGATAACTAAAATAATATCCGCCATAGCATCACCCGCTTACCTTTTCATGATCTACTTCGATACCTGCAAGATTCGCTTTTGACTGGTTAACCAGATTATTACCTGTAGAAACGAGTTTTCCGATTACTTCACCATTCTCTTTTTCTCCTTCTTCCACGAATTCATAAAGTGGATTTAAAACGACTTCACCATTTTCAACACCAAGCACTTCACTTATCGCGACAATTTTCCTTGAATTATCTCGCAAGCGCATTAAGTGAATCATAATATCAATCGCTGAAGAAATTTGCTTACGAATAACTTCCACTGGTAGGGTTGCACCATTCAGCACCATTGTTTCAAGTCTGCTCAGCATATCTTTTACAGAGTTAGCATGACCAGTGGAAAGCGAACCATCATGACCAGTGTTCATCGCCTGCAGCATATCAAGTGCTTCGGCACCACGTACTTCCCCGACGATGATTCGATCTGGCCGCATACGCAAGGAAGATTTGATTAAATCACGAATTGTAATTTCTCCCTTTCCTTCTGTATTTGCATTTCGTGTTTCCAAACTAACAAGATTCGGAACATTTTTAATTTGAAGCTCAGCAGAATCCTCAATCGTAATGATTCGTTCGTGTTGCGGAATAAAATTTGAAAGTACGTTTAAAAATGTTGTTTTTCCTGAACCCGTACCTCCACCAATAAAAATATTATACTTCGAGATGACAAGTTTCCTTAAGAATTCAGCTGCTTCTTCGGAAATCGAATCATATTTGATTAAATCCTCAATGAGCAGCGGTTTATCAGGAAATTTCCGAATCGTCATTACTGGGCCTTTTAAGGCGATCGGTGGAAGAACCACATTTACCCTAGATCCGTCTTGTAATCTGGCATCAACAATTGGTGAAGATTCATTAACCACACGATCCACTTTCGATACAATCGATTGAATGATATCCTCTAATTTTTGCTCACTTTCAAACTGAATATCTACCTTTGTCGTTGAACCAAATCGTTCGATAAAAATCTCTTTATGATTATTAATCATAATCTCTGTAATTGTCTTATCATCAATTAATGGCTGTAGAACGTCATAACCACGAAATGAGTTATAGACTCGCTCAACGAGATATTTAATCTCCGTAGACTTCAAATGTTGCTCCTTCGCATAGTCAAATACTGCAGCCTCTACATATTCCTTTAATTCATCATTCGTAATCGAGTGCATTAAATCTAAGGTTTCTCTAAGCTGCCGAATGAGATTCTTCACAATTTGTTCCTCAACCAATGGTAGAAACCCCCTCCAGTTCGACTATAATCTTATCGTGAATAATGGATTGAAGCTCTTGATTAAATTGTTCATTTCCTAATATTTCAGAGCTGGATTGCATGTTGATCCAGTTTTCTATAAATGGCAGGTAGCCATCTACGGATATCCCATACTCCCCCATCGTACCTACCATCGATCCAGTATACTTATTTAAAAGAACTGTTAGCTTATCTTTAACGATGTTTTCTTTACCCATCAACTTTAGTTCTTCCTCAAAAAACGACTTTGTTTTTAATAAACTTTGCACATCGTTTGCAATTGGCCAGATGATCTGGTCGCATTCTTTGATAGCTGCGATGTTTCTTTCGTGCAAGGAACTATCAAGATCGACAACAATATAATCATAAGCACCTGTTTCAACAATTCCATTAATTAATCGCTTTACATCAGCCTCATTGAATTCAAGCAACTCATCGGCACTAATCTCAATGTCGAAATAATCAACCATTGAATATGCGTCGTACTTTTTCAACGCTTCAATTTTAGACAAAAGCTGAGGTGATTCTGCTTTTACATAATAAAATATTTGCAATGACGGATTATCTTCAGCAGATGTAAAATATAGTCTTGTAGTATTTAATAGCTCAAGATTTAAATAAAATACTTTCGCATGATTAAGTGCCAACTGCTTACTTAAGTTTGTAGCAATTGCCGTCTTACCACATCCTCCTATTGGAGAATATACTGTTATTACTTTCGTTTTCTTGCTTCTTGCCAGCAGCTTACCTGCTGATTGATTTCGCTCATAATAGATTGCAAGGATACTGGAAATAAGTTGATTTAACCGCTGGTATCGAAACACAGCTTCCATCGATTCTCTCCTTGTCGATAGCTGATCATCCTCGAGTAGAATAATGCATGTTTCAGGAGCTAAATTTAGCATTGGATCATATAGCTCTGGGCTAATTAACATAATGTCGATTATGTCTCCTCGTTTTAAATAGGATTCCAGTTTACCTTGTTCAGAAAAATATGTAACGATAAATCGTGACGCTTCCTCTGATATGCGCAAAAAGGCTGATAATGATTCCATATAGCTACTATTATGGTCTGCCACGACAATTCGTATTTTTTTCAATTCATTCACCACCATATTAATTATGCCTTCACTTTTTACTCACATAATATTACTAAATCTGTCACATAATTTTAAGGGGTTTTACCAAAAACAGTTATATAGTCCTGGTTTAGTTCGGGAATTATCTTGAATTTAAGATAAGGATATAGTTTTAATTTAAGATATTTGGATAAATACATATAATATATCGACAATTTCGATTAAATGTTCGTCTTCTAGTCTCTTTTTGAAAGAATCATTAAAAAATAGAATGCTTTATTTTATTTTCAAAAAATTATTCATATTTCCGATTGGGAAAATAAGGAATTGTATAATCGCATTGACATAGATCAATATAACTAGATGGAAATAATTAGCTGACTTTTTTCGGGAATGTAATGTAAATGTAATAATAATGAAATGTTTGTTAACGTTTTCCATCTTTCAAAAAATCGCTTTTTGATAGTACTTTATAAATAAATATGTGTATATTACGAACTAAAGTTTGAGTGTGACTAATATTAAATATACTAATTTCTATTGAAATAAACAGTCTATAAGTAGCATCCTATTTCGTTCGTCTTATGATAATATGAAAATACTTACATAGATTAAAGGGAGGAACTATTTTTATGAAGTGTCCGAATTGTGGCCACAATCTTTCTGGCGTAAAGAAATTTTGTCCGGAATGCGGGTCTAACGTTTCAGAACAAAAAGCACCGAGAAATAAGAAAATATTTCTAGTCATAGGAGCTATTGTAGGAGTATTATTCATTGCAGTTATCAGTTTATATGTAGTTGGAAACAAGTCTTTTGGTACAGAACAAAGCATATCTGCTTTCGAAGATGCAGTTGCTAACGAAGATACAGCAAAACTTAAGTCCTTACTCGTTCCAGCTGTTGAATCATTTGAAATAACCGATGAGAATACAAGTGCATTTATCAATTATCTTAATTCTAATCCCGAATCACTAGATGAGCTTATTTCCAAGTTTCATAGTCAAGCAGAATTTATCAACCAAACCGATGGAAATAATGGCACTGCATACATGGATGATGTTTATGCGACGTTAAATCTTATCCATGATGGGAAGGCCTGGGCATTATTTGACGATTACAAGTTTGAAGTTATTCCTGCTATGATTACCCTAGCAGCAGAAAATGAAAACATTACATTATCCATAAATGAAGAAGAGGTTGCTACTACAACAGAGGAAACTTTTGAAGAAAGCTTCGGTCCATTTATGCCTGGAGTCTATTCTGTGCAAGCTTTATTTGATAATACATATGTAACGGCAGAGCAACATGATGATCTTGAACTTTTTAATAACCGTCAGCAAGCAGGGTTCCATGAATTTGAACTTCCGCTTGCACCGATTACTGTCCATGCACTTGAGGACGATTTTACGTTATATATTAACGATGAAGAAACTGACATAACGATTTCGGAAGGCGAACAATCAATTGGTACCTTTCCAAATGACAATTCTGTTTCCTTGGATATTAGAAAAGATTATCCATGGGGAGTTGTAAAGAGTGAAGAGATAACAATTGATAGTGACCACGTGAATTTTAACAAACTACATGCACTAAATGACGAAGCCCTCCATGCGTTAATGGAACAATTGAATGAAACGATCGCACAGTATCAAATAGCACTTTCTGAAAGAGATGCATCACTACTAAAAGATGGTATTACTGAGAATTTCAAAGAAAAATTAGAAGATCAAATTGCTGACGTCGAGAAGGAAGATCCAGATTATACCGGAAAGCTAGTTCACACTACTTATGATCTATCAAAAGTAAGTGATCCGAAATTTGACGAAAACAAGGATGCTTATACGCTTGAATTTTATGTACACCATGTGTTTCATGAACCAAACAGTAACCTAGGATGGCTATTACGGGATAGGGATGAGGATCAGTACACGAGATCGAGAAAACTAACAGTCATTTATGACGAAAATGCAGGAGAATGGAAGCTTGATTCCAATGTAAATGAATACTTCATTATTGTTGATTCTGAAGCTGAGGAATTTGAGATTGCGGAGTAAATGATTTTAATAAGGGTGACAGATGTACGTTCCAAATATACATCTGTCACCTCTTCTTTTATTCCTGCTGAATTGGCATTTAAACTAAAAATGCCGGATAATAATGTTTTATAAACTTCCCAATTCATTTTTATCTTTATGAAAAGCATATCGACTTCAATATGCCCACTTCCCGACGTTGAGTCAACACACCATTTTTTTCTTCATCGTGTTGTCAGAACATAGTTCCCTGTGGAATAGGATTGTTTCTCTTTTCTGAGGTAATCATTTACGGTACTCCTCTACTACTTGAATAATACGGTCAATTGCATCAGTTGCGACCTGATGATTTTGTGAGAAATTTATGCGAAAGCTATCTTTAAACTTTGGTCCAAATTCAGTACCCGGGGTTACTGTAACAGCTGCTTGAACGCGAAGTACCTTTACGAAATCATATATAGAAATAGTTAATTCGGGGAACTGTGGAAATAGATAACTCCCTGCCTCTGTAGCTCTTACCTTAAAGCCTTGCGCATTCCAGAACTTTTTAACCAAATCATCCCGAATTGCCTGGTGTTGTGCAATCCTTTTTTCCATCCATCCTTTCGGTTCAGAAAACCAAGATTTCAATACGGCTTGGTTATAGCCGCCATCACGCAGGGACACGATAGCCTGTAGTTTCTCCATACGATCGATGATTTTGGCAGACCCAAATGCTACTCCAAGCCTATACCCACTTAACGACTCGGTTTTTGATGGACCCATAATCGTGATTATATTTTCGGGATTTAAGATATTCTGTGCACAAAGATGTGTATACGCACGTCCATCAAAAATTTGACGGGAATACAGCTCATCAACGATAACTGTTACCCCATAGTTTTGAGCCAGTTCTGCAATCTCATATATTTCTTCCTGTGAATAAATGACGCCTATAGGATTATTAGGATTAGAGAATAAAAAGAGTCTAACACCAGCTCGGAAAGCATCCTCTAACTGCGTTAAGTTCAAACCTGCTGAATTGTCATTATCGAAATAGTCCATATGGACAGGGACAACCTCACCATCAAAAAATTCGACTAGTTTTCGGTTAGCAAAATAGTCTGGTTCTACAATTGCAACTTTATCCCCTCTTGAAATGGAAGCTCCCATAGCTAGAAAAAGTGCACCTTGCGTGCCTGGCGTAATAATAAGATTCTGCTCTGCATTAATCGTTGTACCTGCAAAAATCGAAAGCTTTTCTGCTGCATCCTCACGGATATTTTTACTTCCACGATACTCCGTGTAGGCCTGTTTCCCACCAGAATTTACACCTTCAATAAAAATGTCCAATGATCCTGGTATTGGCTCGAAAGCATCAACATCACCATGTGAAAAATCAACAGATGACCCAAGCATTCTCTTCTTGTGAATATCAACCTCAACGGTATTCTGTCGTACTTCTTGTCCTGGCGCATATTCAGCACCTAGTTTTAAAAACTTTTCTTCTAATAAGCTCATACGTATTCCCTCCCTCTCTTTGTCATTCCTTACCACTTTGCATAATCCTTGATTATTCTCTATAGTTATAATAGTAGCTCTTTAAGGATTACAACTCCAATACGAAAACATTTATAATGATATATCCTTTTCTCTATATGCCAAATAAAATGGTACATAAAAAGTGAATGTACATACTTCTTTTTAAAAATAGTATAAAAGGGAAATTTTTAAAGTACGTCTATAGTAAAGGGGATTCCAGGACTCTAATGCTCAAAAATATGGATTATGTATATGAAGTATATTTGAATAGAAGTTTCTCAAAAGCAGCAGAAAAGCTTTATATTTCACAGCCAGCACTTAGTGCGACAATTAAGAAGGTAGAGGCAGAAATTGGTCTTCCTATTTTTGATAGGAGTAGTAATCCAATCCAACTAACACCAGCAGGAAGATATTATATTGAATCAATCGAGTACATCATGCATCTAGAAAAAGAAATGCGATCCTATTTTAATAGCTTAGCGGATCATAAACAGACGTCTATCAATGTTGGGGGAGCTTCCTTCTTCTGCACTTATATTTTACCAACAGTCGTTCAGGAATTTAAACTTAAATATCCAGATTATATGGTGCATCTCCTCGAGGCTAATGCAGATGATTTAATGAAAGATCTGCGCTCAGGCACTGTTGATATTGTGATAGATGTTGAAATGAAAGGAGATCCTAAAGTATTCGATTCTTATGCTTGGGAAAGAGAAAATATTATACTTGCAGTTCCTTCCTATTATAAAATAAACAATGCCTTGGAAAAATATCGTCTAACTTTCAAAGATGTTGTAAATGGGCAATATTTGAGTGAGAAATATCCGAAAGTCAATCTAAAAGCATTTGAAAAAGAAAATTTCCTATTGCTAAAAAAGGGAAACGATATGTACCAGAGAAGTTTGAAGATGTGTAAAAAGGCAGGTTTCACACCCAGTGTAACCATGTATCTAGATCAGATGCTTACTTCCTATTATATTGCTTGTAATGGAAAAGGGATTGCTTTTGTACGTGCTGGAGTTACCCATTACGTAGAGGCAACCGATAAATTATTTTTCTATAAAATTAATGATATAAACGCTTATCAAAATATTATGTTGTATTATAAAAAGCCCCAACCACTTTCAAAAGCCGGTATGGATTTTATTACATTTTTAAATAAGAGGAGTTTGTCTTCCTTTAAATCAGAATAAACGCTCACTCCAAGATGAGCGTTCAAAAATTTGTTCTATTTCTCTTTCATATGATACTTTTTATATTTCTTTCAACGATTTTTTGTGTAACTTCTAGGAATTCTTCAATTTCCTCTACAGTGTTACAGTGTAAAGGCGATATCCTAATTGCACCTTCCATTCCAAATGATTGCAACATTCTTTTGGAATAAATGCTTGATGCTACACGATCATAAACAATAATGTTTTCAGCTCCATATTGATTAACCGCTTCATGATAGT
Source organism: Oceanobacillus profundus (assembly GCF_003515705.1). GTDB lineage: Bacteria > Bacillota > Bacilli > Bacillales > Amphibacillaceae > Oceanobacillus > Oceanobacillus profundus. Next base: position 255,860 of record NZ_QWEH01000004.1, on the reverse strand, counting down.
CAAAAGACTCTATACGAATAGCAACGATAAAATCCCTTTTGGACAAATCTTCATAGTCAAGATAGACGGTGATGCCCGGGATATTTCTTAACCCTTTTGCTTTATCTGTTCCATCCAGCATAACTTCAAGAAGAGATCGTTCATGTAAAGCAATCCGATTCATTCCTTCTACAAACATTTTTCTTCTATCATGCTCATCGGAAAATTTACTTCCTATCCAGCAAACATAATTTACAACCTCACTGATGGAAGCAAAATGTCCAGGTGTTGAACTGCCAAGTTGTAAATCACTGTTATCCTTTCCAAACAGGCGGTGATGTGGAAGTTTTGCAGCTCTTTCAGAAAGATAAGCAATCCCGCTTCCCCTCACTCCGAAAAATTTATACGGTGCTATATTCATCGCATCTACAGGGGTTTTTTCGATATCAATTAAACCATGTGGGGCATGCTGCACAGCATCAATAATAATATATAAATCTGGTTTTATTCTTCTTGCTTCTTTTACAATTGTCTCAATATCTAAAATGGCGCCTGAAATATTCGATGCATAAATAACACTCAAAAAACAAGTGTCGCTGTCAATAAGTTTCGTTATTTCATCTACATCCACTCCTCCTGTTACAGGGTTAGTGTTAGCAACACGAAATTCCTTTCCTAACTTATTTGCATAAAACTTGGCTGCATCAAATGCAGATGGATGCTCTAATGCGGTAGTAACAATATTTGATCCCTCAATATTCTCAGCAATCACACCAGTAATTTCAAACATAGCCTGGGAAGCAGTTAGGTAAGTTGCAATGCTCCCTTCTTTCGCATTAAATATTGTTCGCGTATCATTTATTCCCTGTTGTTCAATTTCAAATAAAAATTTTGCTGTTTCATGGTCACGTCCGGGATGATCTGGAATCAAATCGAACTGCGCAAATTTTTCATTGGCGCTTTTCAGTCGAAAGGATCCTCCTGCGTTGTCAAGAAACAGTCGCTTCTTCTGTGTATGGGGATCAATATCAACAAATGCAAACTTATCTCTGATTTGACTTAGTAAATCATTACTAAACAATGTTTCAGTCGTCAGCTTAACCAATTAGTAGCACCTCCATTATCTTCTAATAGGTCTTACAATAATAGTAATACTTCTAAATTGGTAACTCCAATACGAAAAAGTTTATAATGATATACATTTTTCTCTATGATTATCTAATAAAGATCGAATGTGTTAGGATTAAAAATACATAATATGTTGTTACGGGGAATAAAAAGTTGGGTATACCTATAAAAAATAGTGGCTACCATGTCCATTTAAACATAGTATCCACTACTCATTGTAAGATTGATTTATAAATTACTACTCCACTTTCGTAATTTTAACTTGAATATCGCCACCAGGGGTTGCCACTGCTACCTCTGTCCCAATTTCATGACCTAATAAGCTTTTTGCCATTGGAGAATCATTGGAAATTTTTCCTTCAAATGGATCCGCTTCCGCACTTCCAACGATTGTATAGGTTTCTTCATCTCCATCAGGTAATTCCATGAAAGTTACGGTTTTACCTAAAGAAACAACATCTGGATTATCATTATCATTTTCAATGATGACTGCATTGCGAATCATTTTTTCCACTTGTGTAATACGTTGTTCAACAAATGCTTGGTCATCTTTTGCCGCATCATACTCGGAGTTCTCAGATAGATCGCCAAAGTCTCGTGCAACTTTAATTCGTTCCACAACCTCTTGACGTCGATCTGTTTTCAAATAATGTAATTCCTTCTCTAATTTTTCTTTCCCCTCTTGTGTCATATAATAACTTTTCTCTACAACCATTCAAAACACTCCTTCTTTTCACTATACAAATAAAAATAAGCGTTAAAGCTTATGCTGACGATAAAAAAAATATACTAAAGATTACTATGGCAGATTTGTAACCGTTTTTCAATCTTTTTGTTTTAGTGGTCGTTCAAAAAGTCCGGTGAAAATGACACTTCGAGAACAGATGACCTTCAACTAACTTCCGACACGTCCTGTGTCAACGTCGAAGTCACCACATGCTATAGAAGCTCGTTGGCTTACTTTTCCACTCTTTGGAAAAGAAAATCACTTTTCCTGCGTGTAAAATCGCCTGCTCCAAGCTACGCCGCCTCGAACTGCTCGGTCCTTTCCATCCTTCTTTTTGAACCTACACTTTATTTTTTTGCTAAGATTGTTTCGATTTTAGAAGCCATTATATCAATCGCTACATGGTTTTGTCCACCTTCAGGAATTATAATATCTGCATATCGCTTCGAAGGCTCGATAAATTGTAAATGAGCAGGTCGTACACTATTAATATACTGGTCAATAACGGAATCTAATGAGCGACCTCTTTCCTTAATATCCCTTAATAACCTGCGAATAATACGAAGATCGGCATCTGTATCAACAAATACTTTAATATCCATTAAATCAACTAGCCGTGGATCTTCAAGTATTAAAATTCCTTCAACAATAATTACTTCTTTCGGTTTTACATGTATTACTTCATCTGATCGTGTATGAATTTTATAATCATAAACAGGCTTTTCGATAGGTTTATGATTCATTAAATCACGTAAATGGTCAATTAGCAAATCATTATCAAACGCTAATGGATGGTCATAATTCGTGTTTAACCTTTCCTCCAATGGAAGATGACTTTGATCTTTATAATAATAATCTTGTTCTACAACAAGAATGGTTTTATCTGTAAAGCGTTGACAGATGGAGCGTGTTACAGATGTTTTACCACTGCCACTTCCACCGGCTACACCGATAACTACTGGCTTGTCCCGCACGAAAAAGCACCTCTCCTTATTTCATTTTATAACTTACTGCTACTCCATCTCCTATTGGCAAAATCGTTGTTTTGAAGTCGGGATGATTCGTTAGCATCTCATTGTAATTTCTTATTTTATCTACCATCTTCTGATAACGCTTCGGAACATCAAGAGGGTTCGCGACGAATCCTCGGAATAACACGTTATCCGAAATGATAATGCCATTTGGATTTAACATTGGGTTAGCAAGTTCAAAGAAACGCTCATATTGACCCTTTGCCGCATCAATAAAAATCAAGTCAAACCGTTTTCCATGTTCAGCTAGTTCTACAAGTATGTCTAGAGCATCCCCTTGTATTACCTCGATGTGTTCTTGTTTACCTAATGCTTCAATGTTTTTTACTGCTTGAAGATAGCGTTGTTCGTCTTTTTCAATTGTTATAATGAAAGCATTGGAACTCGCTGCTTGCATTCGTAAAGCAGAATATCCAATCGCTGTTCCTATTTCTAATATTTGCCCGGGACGTGTTAATCGCACGAGCTGTGCTACAAAGTTCATGCCTGACCTATCCATAATCGGCACCTGATCAGCTTTGGCTTCCGATTCGAGTTTAGTTATCCAATCTTCTTGATCTGGTAATAGAGCTGTTAAATATTTAGTTATTTCTTCGTTCATTCTTTTACCTCTTTGCTCGTTATAGTACCTTTTATACTTATAAAAACGGGAAATGTGAAATAGATATTTCACATTCCCAGATAATTATTTCATATATTCATCCCTGTTTTGTAAATGCTCCTCGTACGTTTCAGCATAATATATTTCCCCTTTTTTGTCGTGCAGGAAATACATATAATCCGTATCTGCTGGTTCAACTACGGCGTTTAAAGAGCTTTCCGCAAAATTGGCAATTGGGCCAATTGGCAATGCAGTGACTTTATATGTGTTGTACGGGGAATCTATTTCCAAATCCTCATACGTAACAATCTCATTATGCTCCCCTAAAGCGTATAGAACAGTAGGGTCTGTCTGAAGTGGCATCTCCGCTTCCAAGCGATTATAAAATACTCCTGAAATTTGTTGTCTTTGTTCCTCGCTTGCCGTTTCTCTTTCAACGAGTGAAGCAAATGTAAGTGCTTCGTGTACATTAAAATCTAGTTCCTCAATAGCTGGCATATATTTAGATACTACGTTTTGTGTTTGATCAAGCATTCCCTCAACGATTGATTCAATGCTTGGGGATTCGACGTAATAATCATAAGTCGAAGCAAATAAATAGCCTTCTAATGGTGTTCGAATATCGGGATCGAGTATTTCTTCTGATAAAAGATTTGGGTATCGTTCCATCAATTCTTTAACATAAGCTCGATCATTAACGGTTTCGAGAAATTCCTCTTTTGTAAAGTCAAATCGCTCACTATATATTTCAGCAATTTGATCAATTGTTAATCCTTCAGGAATGGTCACGGTATGGACCGCATCCAGTATTACGCGTCCATTTTTCAGTGACTCTATAATTTCATCAAATGTCATGGCAGGTGTAAAGGTATATTCACCCGCTTGAAAATCAGACTCATTATTAAATTTTACATAGAACCGAAAAACTCTTCCATCTTTAATAATTCCGTTTTCCTCTAAAATTGCAGCAATATTTGAGCTTGAAGAACCGATTGGTATTTCTACTGTAATTTCTTCTTCACTTTCTGCATCTACAGGCTCCAGAGCCGATTTCACGTATAAATAGCCTGAAATTGCACCAATGGCTAATATCAGGAACAAAGCAACAAGTATAATCAATACAATCTTTCTTACAGTACTTGCCTCTTGGCTTCTGGTAATAAGGTTGTCCTTAAAACTGCCTGACCCTTTCTTTTTGGACATCCAATATCCCCCTTTCATCCGCTATATTATACTAAAAAATGATATTTTTATCCATAATATAGCGGAATTCAACAAAGGCACATGCGGTTCTATAGCAATAATAGGTTGATTTACAGTTTAAAAGGTTTAGCGGATTTTTATCCTTCCACTTTTTTAATGATTTGGTTTGGATAAGACCTACCTTTCTGAAATAAACGTTTTGATATAGATAGCACGTCTTAACCTTCCATCAATCAAGCAAAAGCTGATGTCAAAAATGACATCAGCTCCGTTTTTATGAAATTAATACTTACGATTCATCTTCTTCCTCTGCTAATGTGTTTAGCATTTCTTCAACGATGTCCCATTCTTCATCTGATTCAATTGGGAAGAGTGATAAGTCGGAGTCGTCTGTTTCCTCATATCGGAATGCATATACTTCTACTTCCTCATCATCTGCTTGTTCAGCAGGAACAACTGCAATATATGTTTGTCCTGTTTCATCTACATCAAATGTAAATAATACTTCAAATAGATGCTCTTCACCATTTTCATCTGGTATAATAATTCTTTCCTTTTCTTCTAATCCCATACTATCACTCCTTTATTTTTGATCAAGATAGCCTTGCAGTATCATCACTGCTGCCATTTTATCAATTATCTTTTTTCTTTTTTTCCTACTCATATCTGCTTCCAAAAGTACGCGTTCTGCTGCGATGGTTGAAAGCCGTTCGTCCCACAACTCGGTTGGTATACCATGTACTTCTTCCAAATGACGTGCGTATCTTTTTGATGCTTCACCACGTTCGCCAATTGTACCATTCATATTCTTCGGTAATCCAACGATAGCTTTTCCGATTTCATGCGTTTCTATAATTGATTTTAGTTCAGCATCCGCTGAATGAATATCGGCTTCATCCCATTTTATCGTTGTTACACCCTGTGCTGTCCAACCAAAAGCGTCACTCACTGCTACACCTATCGTTTTTGAACCTACATCTAATCCTACAATTTTCATCTGCTTATCCTTTACTTATCTTTATGCTGTTCCAAATAAAACTTAACCAATTCTTCAATAACTTCATCTCGTTCAACTTTGCGAATTAAATTTCTGGCATCATTGTATCTTGGAATATACGCTGGATCGCCCGACAATAAATAACCTACTATCTGATTGATCGGATTATATCCCTTTTCTTGCAGAGACTCATGTACCGTCAGAAGAATATCTTTTATATCCTGGTCGAATGGTTCCTCTGAGAAATTAAATTTCATTGTCTTATCTATTGAACTCATCGTGACACCTCGTTCCAAGTTTGCCTTGTTATAATACAATCGCTTCTAATTCATATTCTAACATGTTTATACAAATTATTATATCTTTTTCCAAAGAAGGATACAAACTGTCCCTACTTTTCGTTAGAACTTCAGTCCAAAAATGTTGCTTAAGCCTGCTTAATATTTTCAATTATATAATGTTTAGCTGCTTCTAGTGCTTCTGCAATTTTTGCTGGATTTTTACCACCTGCTTGTGCCATATCTGGGCGTCCACCGCCACCACCGCCGCAAATGGTTGCAGCTTGTTTGATTAGGTTCCCAGCATGTAAGCCTTGCTCAATCAAATCTTTTGACACACCTGCAGCTAATTGAACCTTTCCATCATTTTCAGCCGCAAGTAAAATGACACCAGAATCTAACTTTTGCTTCAATTCGTCGAGCATCTTACGTAATTGATTCATATCTTTCACGTTTACCTTTTGAGCTAGAAGGCTTATATCCTGAATGGATTCTACCTTATCTAAGATAGATGAAGCTTCTAAATTGGATAATTTCGCACTTAAGGACTCATTCTCTTTTTGTAATCCTTTAATTTCTTGATGCAATCCTTCGATTCGTTCTGGAAGCTGTTCTTCTTTTGATTTAGCAAGGTTTGCAGATCTGCTAAATATTTCTAATTTATCATTGAGGTATTCATATGCATGTTTACTTGTAACAGCTTCAATTCTTCTTGTACCAGCCCCAATACCGCTTTCTGATACAATTTTGAATAAGCCAATTTCAGAAGTGTTCGTCACATGGCAACCACCACATAACTCTAGACTGTAATCACCAATTTGAACAACTCTTACAACATCGCCATATTTTTCACCGAATAAAGCCATTGCACCCATCTCTTTTGCTTCATCCAGTTTCTTATTATCTATAAACAAGAAAATTGATTCCCACACTTTTTCATTAACAATGTGTTCAATCTGTTTCAGTTCATCCTTCGTTACAGGATTAAAATGGGAAAAATCAAAGCGTAATCGCTCTGGTGTCACTAATGAACCCGCTTGGTTTACATGTGTGCCTAAAACGTCCTTCAACGCCTGATGGAGCAAATGTGTTGCCGTGTGGTTTTTGATGACTGCTGTACGGAAGCGCTCATCCACCATTGCTTTTACGCTCTCACCTGCATGAAATTCACCTTCTTTAATTTCAACACGATGAATATGCTGGCCTTTTGGTGACTTCTGTACATCCAGTACATACGCAGATGCATTTTCTGTGTATATCCAACCATGGTCTGCAACCTGCCCACCACTTTCAGCATAAAAAGGAGTCCGATCTAAAAATAATAAAACTTCATCACCTTTTTTCATGGTGTTTACAACTTCTTTTCCACCAATAATGGATGCTATCGTTGTATCCACTTCAAGCTGATCATAGCCGACAAATTCACTTTCAATCTTGATTTCACTTAAAACTGTATCTTGAACTTGCATGGAATCTACCTTTTGTCTTGCATTTCTAGCACGCTCACGTTGCTTTTCCATTTCCTGTTCGTAACCTTCCTGATCAATAGTGAAACCTTGTTGTTCTACATATTCTTCAGTAAGCTCTTTCGGGAAACCGTACGTATCATAAAGTCGGAATACTTCCTCACCAGGAAACATCGTATTTCCTGCAGCTTTTTCTCGATCCATAATGGATGATAGTATATGCAATCCATCATTTAGCGTTTCATGGAAACGCTCCTCTTCCACCTTGATAATATTTTGAATAAATTCACGCTGACGTAAAACTTCTGGGTAGAAGTCTTTCATTATTTCACCAACGGTATCGACTAACTCATACATAAATGATTTCTCAATTCCAATTTCTTTTGCAAATCGAACTGCTCGTCGTATGAGTCTTCGTAGTACATAGCCTCTGCCTTCATTTGATGGAACCGCACCATCACCTATTGCAAAGCTTACCGTGCGGATATGATCAGCAATGACCTTAAATGCCGTATCACCCTCATCACTATTTCCATAGGTAGTATTTGCAATAGCTTCCGTTTTACGGATAATTGGCATAAATAAATCCGTATCAAAATTCGTTGGTACCTGCTGAATGATCGATGTCAATCGCTCAAGGCCCATCCCAGTATCAATATTTTTCTTTGGCAACGATGTGTACGTGTCATCTGGATTATGATTGAACTGGGAAAATACAAGATTCCACACTTCCAAATAACGGCTATTCTCTCCACCTGGATAAAGCTCTGAATCATTGGGATCATTTCCATATGCTTCACCACGGTCATAGAAGATCTCCGTATTTGGTCCACTTGGTCCTTCACCAATATCCCAGAAGTTTTCCTCTAAGCGAATAATTCTCTCTTTTGGAATTCCAATTTCATTCAGCCAAATGTCATATGCTTCATCATCCTCTGGATGTACGGTAACAGATAGTAATTCTTTATCAAAACCGATCCATTTCTCATCCGTCAAAAACTCCCAGGCCCAAGTTATTGCTTCTTTTTTAAAATAATCACCAATGGAGAAATTCCCTAGCATTTCAAAAAATGTATGGTGTCTTGCCGTGAAGCCAACATTTTCAATATCATTTGTGCGAATGGACTTCTGTGCATTCACAATACGCGGGTTTTCCGGAATTACTCGACCGTCGAAATATTTCTTCAATGTTGCAACCCCACTGTTAATCCATAATAATGTTGGGTCTTCGACAGGAACAAGAGAAGCACTTGGTTCTACCTGATGTCCTTTCTCTTTGAAAAAGTCAATAAAGAGTTGTCTTATTTCTGCTGAGCTTAATTGTTTCATGAATCATTCCTCCAAACGTTTTATAAAGCGAAACTTCATTCAGTGGGGTTTTCGTTCTTCCTCCACTGAATGTTAGTTGAACAAAATTAGGAATTTACAGGCTGTTTCCCCCAACCTTCACGCGATTCGGGTTCCCTCACACTTAAAAATGGGGGGATTACAGCTCGTTAATGCGTGATAAAATTAAAAAATCCCCTCTCTGCATTGAATGCAGGGACGAGATTTGTTCGCGGTACCACCCTAATTATGAATGATAAAATCATTCATCACTTAAACATGGTAACGGTATGAGACCGACGGGGATTAGCCGTACTCCAGCTTAGCTTTCCATGAGGCTATGTTTAGGATTTCTTTCAACCAAGGAAACCCCTCTCTTTAAACTAGCTGCTCATGTACTTTGTGCCTTCTTCGCGTTTCATTTATTATGATAGCGTAATTATAAAAAACTTTTGTTGCATTGTCAATGATTAGACCGTAGAGAAACAAACTGTATGGCAATCACTTTTAAAATCGTTAATGCAGGGACAGCCAATATCATACCCCAGACCCCAAATAATTGACCACCTAATAATAAAACAAAGATGATTGCTACAGGATGAATTTTAACCGTTTTCCCCATAATATACGGAGATAAAAGGTTCCCTTCGATTACTTGAATGACAAAAATAGCAATAATCACAAATATTACAGTGTTCCCCCCTATTGTATAGGAAATCATCACCACAGGGATTGCACCAATGATTGGTCCGAAATACGGAATAATATTTGTAACTCCCATTACAATCGCTAATAGCAGCGCGTAATTAACATCAAGCAATTTAAAAATGATTAGACATGCAATACTAACAAATAAACTGACGATCAGCTGTCCTCGAATATAGCCTCCAAGTCCTTTATCAACTTCTCTCAATAATTCAGCCGCTTCATCCTTATATTTATTTGGAATAAACCACATAAAAAAAGATTCGATCTTCACATAATCCTTGATGAAGTAAAAAACGAGTACTGGTATAACCGTTATAATAAGAATCATGTCGAAAATTCGTGTAAAGCCTAAGGCAAGCCTACCAAGTAAATTATCCAAGGAAGTTTCTAAAGTTGCTATCAGCTGATCAATTTTGTCATGTACTGTTTCAGGTAAAAACGAAGTATAGCTGTATACTTGATAAATCCAGCTTTCATACATGCGAATAAATTCAGGGAGATTTTCGTTTAAATCACGGACCTGGTGAACAATAGCTGGATATCCTTTGTAAAATAAATAACCAACCCCGCCAAAAAATATTAAATAGATTAACAGGATCGCTAGACCTCGATGAATATTCCACTCATGTAATTTTTCCACTAATGGATGAAGCAAATATGCAATTAATGCTGCAATTAAAAACGGAATGAAAAGCTTCCATAAAAATGAAAAAAAGGCTTCGTAATATGGCATTGTTTTTACAAGTAGAAAGGAAAATATAAATAACACAATCCCAATTAATAGCCAATACAGTAATCGAAAGCGCTTTTTGTCCTCAACCATGATAAACACTCCTCGGGGGCATTTTGTATTATCTCGCTATCCTAAGCCGGGAGTGTTTATGGTAATTTTCTTTCCTCTTTGGTAAACAAATCATCCAATGAGCTTAAGCTTCCATCAGCTTCGATTTGATGCACCATTAATTCATTGCTTGTCACTGTCATTTCAATAAAGCAAGTCCAGCAATAATAATCCTGTGTTCCTATCTTTCCAATGTCTTTTCCATTACAGTTCGGGCATCGTAGCATGATTTTAACTCCTTTTCGAGTATTACGCTACTATACTTGCCCGCTTGTATATTTTTTATACCTTCATTACATGAAATCATACGGTGAGATTTCTTCCTCATCCACTTCTTCGGCTTCTTCCATTTTCAAATCTTTCATTCTTCCACTTAATTGCTCTTTCAAGGACGTATAGCGTTTATTTGTATCCATTGTTTGAATCCCTTTTAAAAATGCCTGTTGTTCACCACAAATAATTAAAGACTCTTTGCTTCTCGTAATTGCTGTGTACAATAAATTTTTTCGCAGCATTCGATAATAGGTTGATACAACCGGAAGAATTACAATTGGAAATTCACTGCCTTGTGACTTATGAATCGAAATACAATAAGCATGTGTAAAATTAATATAGTTGTTTCGTTCATAAACAACTTCTTTATCATCAAAAGCAATCACAACCTGCTCCACATTATCTACATTCTCTTCCTCTCGAAAAATAGCAACAACTTCCCCAATATCGCCATTATATACGCCATCCTCTGGTTGATTGACAAGCTGAATCACTTTATCTCCAACTCGGTAAACCACATCATGGTACTTTACTTCCCGCTTCGTTTTTGTTTTTGGATTAATCAACTGCTGTAACTGTTGATTAATCATCGTGATCCCTGCCTGACTTCGATACATAGGAGCCAATACTTGAATCTCCTTGACATCAAGTCCTTTCTCTTTAGCCTTTGTGAAAATTGATGTTACTACTTGAAGCATTTGATGTTCATTACATGCAATAAAACTAAAATCTTTATCATTCTGTAACGATTGGACTGTCAGTTGATTATTTTTTATTTCATGTGCGAGCTGAATGATTTTCGATCCTTCTTTTTGGCGGTATACTTCATTCAGACGAACTAGCGGTAGTAATTTACTATTTAATAAATCTGTTAATACTTGTCCAGGTCCAACAGATGGAAGCTGGTCTTCATCACCAACAAGCAATACTTGCATTTCATCTGGAATTGCCTTAAATAAACTGTTCGCAAGCCAAATATCTACCATGGAAAACTCATCAACAATTAGAATTTTTCCGGATAGCTGTTCTTGTTCATCCTTATTGAACCCATTGCTCCCATTCCAACCCAGTAGTCTATGAATGGTCAGTGCTGGAAGACCAGTCGACTCATTCAAGCGTTTTGCAGCTCTGCCTGTTGGCGCAGTTAAAACGAATGGAAATTCAGCTGGATCATCATAATCTTTCGGATTAAGTGAAACATCATGTATTGTCGCATATGCTTTTAAAATCCCTTTAATAACCGTTGTCTTTCCAGTTCCAGGTCCACCGGTTAGAATCATTACTTTTGAATGCAACGACTGATTAATCGCAGAAAACTGTTCTTTCCCATAGCTAAGTACTTCCGATTCTTCAATATCACCCGTTATTTTCATCATTTCAGCTAGCGGTGTTTCATCTTTAATGGGCTTCTCCATAATCCGTTTTAAATTCGCTGCAAAGCCATCTTCTGCATAATAAAGCGAAGGTAGGTACACCTTAGTATCTTTCATGATAACTTTCTTCTCTTTATTCAATTCTTCCATTTGTTCAGTAATAATACGAACCTCTTCGGAATGGATGCTAAGCAGTTCCCCAACCTGGTCTACACAAAATTCTATCGGGATATACACATGACCATCTTGAATACATTTTTGCAGGATATAAATACACCCAGCTCCAATTCGATTTGGGTGTGTCATCGATAATCCATTCTGTCTTGCAATGTCATCTGCTGTCCGAAAACCAAATCCTTCTATTGCGAAGACATACTGGTACGGATCTTCTTCTAAAACTTCAATAGCTTCATCTTTATATTCTTTATAAATTCGCTGTGCCATTTTTAACCCAACACCATAGTTGGCTAAATACACTGCAATATGTTCAAATCCTTGATTCTCCTGTATGCTTGATGCTAAACGTTCAGCAGTTTCCTTTTTAAGTCCTGGTACACCTTGCAAAATACTTCCATCATTCAAAATTTGGGTGATTGCTGTTTCACCTAAATGTTCAACGATTCGTTCCGCAGTCTTTTTCCCGATACCATAAAAGAGATCGCTTGATAAATAGGCTACTAAACCATCCTTTGTATTCGGTACAATCGTTTTATAGGAAGAAACCTTATACTGCAATCCAAACCTGGCATGTCTTTCAAACGTTCCATAAAAGAAATAGGGGGTTTGCTCTTGGAGGTTGGAAAAATAGCCTTTTGCAACAATCTCTTTTTCTTTAAAATCTTCATTTGTATCCTGAACTCGGATCTTAATGATAGAAAAATGCTCTGCTTCATTATGAAAAATGGTATACAATATTTCTCCTTTAATATACCCTTGTTCATCCATTGTTTGTTGATCCTGTTCCATCTGAAACAACCCCACTATCTTATTTCAGCTCCAGACTCCCCTCACCGCATGTCCCATGATGCAAACATCGACACCATACAATTTTTGGGGTCGCTATCTTCTTCGATGGGACGGTCGATACAGCAAATCTCACTAAATGAGGAAGTTATTCGTAAATCGCTAAACTGGAAGCTACACCTTTTATTTCTTGTTTTCGTTTATAAACTGCTCCACGTTTTGCTTACCGTTCAATGCAAGCAGATGGTCTGGTTGAATGCGTAATGCTTCATCAAAATGTTTCAATGCATCTTGCACCTTTTCATTAAACAATGAAATAACGCCTAAATTGTAATGGGCATCACTATGTGCCTGATTGATTTCAAGTACCCGTTTAAAGATCGCCTCTGCATCAGCTAAACTATCACTTTGTGCGAGCGAAAGCCCATATTGGAAAAGCACTTCTTCATCATCCGGATTTAGTTCCGTTGCCCTTAATAAATAGGGTAATGCTAGGCGTGGTTGTTCTTGACTTTGCAAAGTTATACCGAGCATGAAATAGACATCACTTTCTTCTAATCCTAACTCAATTGCTTTTTGAAAATTGGCTTGCGCTTTTGGAAATGCAGACTGTTCAAAATATAGATTACCTAATCCATAATAAGCAGTAGCAGCCGATGGATCTAATTCAACTGCCCTTTCTAAAAAAAGCAGTGCGCGATCATTTTCATTCACTTGCATTAACAAATTGGCGAAATTTATATAACCAACTGCGTCATTTGGATGCTTTTCAATCACTTCATTGAATAACTTTGCTGCTTCTTCAAAATTTTGTTCTTTCATATATTGTATTGCTTGTGCATTCTTGTCCACGATAAAACTCCTTACTTAACCAACATAATCCAATGCGCGATTATTTTTTATAATTTGATCGATTGTAGCTCCACCAAGACAAATATCTCCATCATAAAATACGACTGCTTGTCCCGGAGTAATCGCACGTTCGCTTTCAGCAAATTCCACATAAACGTTTCCGTTTTCTTGAACAGTAACTGTTACATTACTATCTTTTTGACGATAACGGAATTTTGCTGTACATGTAAACGTTTCAGTAATGACATCCGGGTTTATCCAGTTAACATCTGTTGCAACTAAAGCATCTGAGTAAAGTGTTTCGTGACTGAAGCCCTGTTCAACATACAAAATGTTTTCTTTCAAATTTTTCCCCACAACAAACCATGGATCCCCTGAACCGCCGATCCCCAAACCTTGACGCTGTCCAATTGTATAGTACATTAAACCATCGTGACGACCTTTTACCATGCCATCCAATGTTTGCATCTCACCAGGCTGTGCCGGTAAATATTCGCTAAGAAATTCTTTGAAATTCCGCTCACCTATAAAACAGATACCAGTAGAATCTTTTTTATCAGCCGTAACAAGACCGTTTTCCTTTGCGATCTTCCTTACTTCGGATTTTGGTAAATGGCCGAGTGGGAACATCACTTTTTCTAAAACATCGGATGATAATTGATTTAAGAAATATGTTTGATCTTTATTGTCATCTACTCCACGGAGCATTTCGACACGTCCATCTATTTCACGTACTTGTGCATAATGACCAGTAGCTAAATAGTCTGCACCAAGTGCCAAAGCATGATCGAGAAACGCTTTGAATTTGATTTCTTTATTACACATAACATCTGGATTTGGTGTACGTCCAGCTTTATATTCATCAAGAAAATATGTGAACACTTTGTCCCAATATTGCTTTTCAAAGTTTACAGAGTAATACGGAATATCCAGCTGATTACAGACGCGGACGACATCATCAAAATCCTCCGTAGCCGTACAAACACCGAATTCATCTGTGTCATCCCAGTTTTTCATAAAGATGCCAACAACATCGTAGCCTTGTTCTTTCAAAAGCAATGCAGCTACAGATGAATCAACACCTCCACTCATGCCAATTACGACACGTGTATCTTTATTATTTTTCATTTTCTTCACTATCCTTTATAGAGGTTGTTCCAAGTACTTGAGGTTACGGATTTAATCCGTTCAACTAACATTCAATGAGGTTGTAAAGATCCCCATGTCAAAATTTAACTTTATGCTGTTAATCGTTTGACGATTCGAGAAACACGTTTAGCTGCTTCTTTCACATTTTCCTCTGTATTAAAAATGCCGAAACTGAATCGAACCGAATTCGTTGTGCATGGGTTATCCTTTCCAAACATAGCGGTCAATACATGTGACGGTTCAACGCTTCCTGCCGTACATGCGCTGCCACTAGAAGCCGCAATTCCATCTAAGTCGAAATTCGCTAAAAGTGCTTCAACATTTGTTCCTGGAAAACTAATGTTAATAATCGAAGCTATAGCCGCTTGCATATCTCCATTCACTTCAAATTGTACTCCATTTTCTTCTAACGTTCGAATAAATAGCTCTTTATATGCCTGATACTGTTCTTTCCTGCTCACTTTATTTTCCATTGCTAGCTCAACAGCTTTTTGAAAACCAAAAGCACCAGCAACATTTTCCGTCCCTGGGCGACGTTTACGTTCCTGTTCCCCACCATGTTGCAGTGATTTTAACATGACTTTTTCATTTGCATACAAGAAACCGATACCTTTTGGCCCATTTATTTTATGCGAAGAAACCGTAAGCATATCAATTCCCAATTCCTTCACATCTATATCAATTAAACCATATGCTTGTACGGCATCTGTATGGAAATATGCTTGATGGTTATGCAGAAGTTCTCCTATTTCCTTAATCGGCTGAATAATTCCCGTCTCATTATTGACAAACATTATTGACACAAGAATCGTTTGTTCTGTTAATGCAGCTTGTACATCCTCAATCCGTATTTTTCCATTTTCATACACCGGAATATACGTAACATCAAAACCAAGGGTCTCAAGCTCTTCAGCTGTATGAAGTACTGCATGATGCTCTTGTACCGTTGTTATAATGTGATTTCCTTTTTGCCGATTTGCTAACGCCGTTCCTAAAAGCGCGAGGTTATCTGCTTCGGTCCCTCCACTTGTAAAGGTAATTTCTTTTTCATTCGCGTTAATGCTTAACGCCATAACACGCCTAGCTTCATCAAGTATCTGACGTCCTTTTCTTCCAAAAGAATGCACACTTGATGGGTTACCGAAACTTTTTTTATATACTGGAAGCATTGCTTGAATAACTTCCTCATCCATTGGCGTTGTTGCAGCATGATCCAAATAAATTGGTTCCATAATACATTTCCTTTCTGCTTCCAGCTTAGCGCCCAACGACAAGCGAGACTGACCTCACTTCCGCAAGAATGATCGACAAGCCAGACTACCCCTAAGTACGGGGAGTCCATATATCGTTACCCCGGCGCTTCCGCTTTTGTCCTTAAATATAAAACATGTAAGAATCCTGCACTTCATCATCATCATGATTTGCTAAATTTTCTAAAGTGGTATTATCTAAAACGTTCTTTACCGCATCACGAATTTGTAACCACAACGCTTGCTGTGCAGGTTGCTCATCTTCAATTCCTTCCACAATTGTAAGGGGACCTTCCAGAACACGGATAACATCCCCTGCCGTAATTTCCTTCGGTTCCTTCGATAAAATATATCCACCATATGCACCACGGATACTTTTAATCAATCCGGCATTTCGTAGCGGTGAAGCAAGTTGTTCTAAATAATGCTCCGATAAGTTATTTTCTTGGGCAATTGCCTTTAACGATAAAGGACCATCCCCGTGCTTTTTTGTTAAAGCTATCATAATGGTTAAACCATATCTACCCTTAGTTGAAATTTTCATCTATTATGCACCTCTGTTTCTTTCAAACGCCCATTCGTTTATAATATTTGTTATTATAGCATGAATGGAGTAGGTCTTGCATTTTAGCAATCCTAATACAATTAATTAATTATATATAAAGGGAGATATAAATGAAACAAAAACCTCTCGCATTTCGAATGAGACCTGAATTAGTTACAGATATTATTGGACAGGAACACCTTGTCGGCGAAGGAAAAATCATAAATCGAATGGTACAAGCAAACCAATTAGCATCGATGATTCTTTTTGGACCACCTGGAACGGGGAAAACTTCCATGGCATATGCACTTGCTAAAAGTGTCGGTCTTCCAGTTAAAATGCTTAACGCAGTTGCTGACAAGAAAAAAGATATGGAAATAGTAGTCGAAGAAGCAAAGATGATGGGACAGGTCGTCTTAATACTTGATGAAGTACATCGCTTAGATAAAGCAAAGCAAGATTTCCTGCTGCCTCATTTAGAAAGCAATTTAGTAACATTAATCGGCTGTACGACAAGCAATCCCTATCATTCAATTAATCCAGCAATTCGTAGTCGATGTCATTTATTTGAATTGCATGGTTTAACTTCAGAAAATGTAAAAACTGCGATTCACCGTGCTTTGGAAAATAGTGAAAATGGTTATGGAAATAAAGATATTGTTATTACAGATCCGGCAATTGACCATATTGCGAATTCAGCTAATGGCGATTTAAGATCTGCTTTAAACGGACTGGAGCTTGCGGTCGCATCCACGCCTGAAAATAAGGATAACAAAATTATAATTGATTTGGACACAGCTGAAGAATGCATGCAAAAGAAAAGTTTTTCACATGATAAAAATGGCGACGCACACTATGACGTGCTTTCTGCTTTCCAAAAATCAATTCGTGGAAGCGATGTGAATGCTGCGCTGCACTATTTAGGCAGATTAATTGAAGCAGGTGACCTTGATAGTATCGCCCGTCGAATGATTGTCATTGCCTATGAAGATATTGGTCTTGCAAATCCACAGGCTGGTCCACGTGCTGTTGCAGCAGTTCAAGCTGCAGAAAGACTTGGGTTCCCTGAAGCTAGAATCCCATTAGCTGTAGCGATTGTTGAACTTGCCCTTTCCCCCAAATCAAATACGGCATATAAAGCGCTTGACGCAGCTTTATCCGATATTCGAAGTGGAAAAAGCGGTGATATCCCAGCACACTTAAAAGATGCACATTATACTGGCGCAGCAAAGCTTGGTCGAGGGATTGATTATAAATATCCACATAATTACGATGGGGCTTGGGTTCAGCAGCAGTATTTACCTGACTCTATCAAAAATAAAAACTACTACCAACCAAAAAGTAGTGGTAAATTCGAACAAGCATTAAAGCAGGTTCATGATAAAATTCAGAGTGAGAGTAAGAAATAACCTATAAGTGCGTATTCAAAAGAAGGATGAAAAGTAAGCTGCAGTTCGACCGGTGTAGCTTTGAGCAGACAATCTGACACAGGTAAAGAAAGCCAACGACCTTCCGCAAAATGTGGTAACTTCAACGTTCGACAAAGGACGTCTCGGGAGTTAGTCGAAGATCCTCTGGTCTCGAAGCGTCATTTTCACCGGACTTTTTGAACGACCTCTATAAGAGATTTTCCCAATATGTATAATTCCTTTTTTATGCGGTAATAATAGACTTAAAACATGCAATCTATTGTTGTGCTACTATGAAAAAGGAGTTGAATATATTGGTTAAAGTTAGACAAGACGCTTGGTCACATGAAGATGATTTACTACTTGCAGAAACAGTGCTGCGCCATATTAGAGAGGGCAGTACACAATTAAATGCATTTGATGAGGTTGGAGACCATTTAAATCGCACATCTGCAGCTTGCGGTTTCCGCTGGAACGCCGAAGTAAGGTCAAAATATGAGAGTGCTATCGATCTTGCAAAAAGACAACGAAAAGAAAAGAAAAGAGCATTAAATACTTCGACAAAGAAAACAAGAGTACCTGCCATTTCATTGTCTCCAGTAACAGAAGTGGTAGAAACTAATCTTAATACGCATTCTATTGTTGCAGCAGAAGCACCAAGCTTAAACATTGATATGGTGATTCAGTACTTAAGAGAATTAAAAAAGGAATCGAATGCTTCCTCTCAATCAAAAGCAGTATCAGAGGCACTTGAAAAAGAAAATAACCTGTTAAAATCGAAAGTTCAAGAACTAGAAAAACAGCTTTCATCTACAGAGGATCAACTGGTCTCAATTCAAGAAGATTACCAGACTTTCATTCAAATTATGGACAGAGCCCGAAAAATGACTGTACTCGATGATAAAGAAAGTCGTACAGCTCCCGCCTTCCGAATGGATAAGAATGGTAACTTAGAACAATTAGCTCATGGATCAAATTAATATAAACGAGAAAGGAAAAAGGGCCCTTTGGTCCTTTTTCCTTTCTCGTTTATGTATTCGGTCAATCCCGATTGTGCCGTTCTATCTTGAGCTTTGATCCCGCTTCAGACAGGTGGGTGCCCAGTTTTATAGATATCATGCTTCCAGGAATGAATAATCATAAAGGCATGCATTCACTACAAAAACAAGAACGAGCTCCCAAGTATACAATTGTTCGGTCAAAATACTTATAATAGACGAACACATCAGGATTGAAATGAAATTTGCTGATTTGTAAATTTATCTTAACACACCAGATGATTTTTTTCAATATTTAAAACTATTAAATTTGAACTCATCATTTCTTCCTTCCTAGTTTGAAAATGACTTGTTAGCCATGGTCAATCTAGGAAGGATTGCTTAATTGCTTTCCGTAATATCCGCACTCATTGTATAAGTGTTTGTAAATTATTTAGTTGCACTTTTCTCTGAAAGCTTGATAGCAAGTTCATCTAGCTGTGCATGACTAACTTCACTTGGTGCATTTGTCATTAAATCAGATGCAGAGGCAGTTTTCGGGAAAAGAATTGTATCCCGCAGGTTCGATCTACCAGCAAGCAGCATGATAATCCGATCAAGACCAAGCGCTATGCCACCATGTGGTGGTGCTCCATACTCTAAAGCTTCAAGCAGGAACCCAAATTGTTCTTGAGCTTCTTCTTCTGTAAAACCTAACACGTTAAACATATGGTCTTGCTGTTCTTTCTGATAGATACGAATCGATCCTCCGCCTAGCTCATAACCGTTCAACACAAGATCATACGCATTTGCTTTAACATTAGCTGGGTCTGTTTCTAATTTACCTAGGTCTTCCTCAACTGGCGATGTAAATGGATGATGTGCCGCAAAATATCTGCCTAATTCCTCATCATACTCAAGTAACGGCCAATCTGTTACCCAGAGAAAGTTGAATTTTGATTCATCGATAAGCTCAAGCTGTTTAGCTAGCTTCAGGCGTAGTGCTCCAAGGCTGTCATATACGACAGTGGTTTTATCTGCTACAAATAAAAGCAAATCTCCATCTGTTGCTTCCGCTTTTTCCAAAAGACTTGATTTTTCATTCTCCGTGATGAATTTAGCAATAGGTCCTTTTAATTCGTCTCCTTCTACCTTCACCCAAGCAAGTCCTTTGGCACCATACACCTTTACAAAGTCCGTTAATTTGTCAATATCTTTACGAGAGAAGGTAGCAGCCTTACCTTTTACATTTAAGAGTGCAATCTTCCCACCTGATTCAATTGCCCCTTGGAACACTTTGAACGTTGAGTCCGCTAAAACATCCGATACTTGGACTAATTCAAGTCCAAATCTTGTATCCGGCTTATCAGAACCAAAACGCTCCATCGCCTCATCATATGGCAATCGAGGCAAAGGAAGTTCAATATCAATGCCTTTTACTTCCTTAACAACCTTCTGCATCATGCTTTCCGTCATTTCCATGATTTCGTCACTCGTCAGGAAGGAGGTTTCAATATCAATTTGTGTAAATTCAGGCTGGCGATCTGCCCGTAAGTCTTCATCTCGGAAGCATCTAGCAATTTGATAATACTTTTCAAATCCACTTACCATAATGAGCTGTTTAAATAACTGTGGTGATTGTGGTAATGCATAAAATTCACCTGAATGCACGCGACTAGGTACGAGATAATCCCTCGCTCCTTCTGGAGTGCTCTTTGTCAATATTGGTGTTTCCATTTCTAAAAATTCATGGTCATTCAAGAAGTTCCGAATGATTTGGGTTGTTTTGTGACGCAGCTTGAACGTTTCCTGTAATTCATTTCTTCTAAGATCTAAGTAACGGTATTTTAACCTTACATCCTCGGAAACATCAGTCTCATCTTGGATTGCAAATGGTGGTGTTTTCGCTTTATTCAAAATCGTCACGGATGAAGCAACAACCTCAATGTTTCCGGTCTTCATATTCGGATTTATTGTTGATTCATCACGTTTAACAACTGTTCCTCGTACTTCTACAACATACTCCGAACGAATCCGCTCCGCAATTTCTAATGCTTCCTGTGAGTTATCTGGATTAAAGACAACTTGAACTAGTCCTGATTTATCACGTAAATCAATAAAAATTAAACCACCTAAATCACGTCTTTTCTGTGTCCATCCTTTTAGGAGTACTTCCTGGTCTATCATTGCTTCTGTTAATTTTTCTGTATAAATTCTTTCATTCATTCTATTTTCCTCCTAAAAGCCTTTTTCGCAATTCTTCAATTAGATTCTCTACTGGCACTTCTAATTGTTGTCCGGTTTCCATTTCTTTCAAATTAATGGTTTTCTTTTCAAGTTCTTCATCTCCAAGTACTAAAACATATTTCGATTGGAAACGGTCAGCAGCTTTGAATTGTGCTTTCATTTTTCGACCTTGATAATCTTTATCCACTTGGATTCCGTTCGTTCTTAGTTCATGTACGAGTCGTGTTGCTTCTTTTTCAACTTCACCTGATCCGGTTGCAACAACAAAGCAGTCAAGACTCTCATCAATTGGAATTTCAATGTTTTCTGCCTCAAGTGCCATAAGTAGACGTTCAAATCCCATACCAAACCCTATTCCAGGAGTTTCTGGTCCTCCAAGATCCTCGATTAAACCATTGTATCGCCCACCACCTGCAAGCGTTGTAATAGCACCAAAACCCTCTGCTTCACTCATAATTTCAAATGCAGTATGGTTATAATAGTCAAGTCCACGAACAAGATTTGGATCAACTACAAAATCGATATTCATTATCGTTAAATATTCTTGAACTTGCTCAAAATAGGTTTTCGATGCCTCATTTAGATAGTCAAGAATTGAAGGAGCTGTTTTCATTGTTGGGTGATCACGATCTTTTTTACAATCGAGCACACGAAGTGGATTTTGCGATAATCGTTTTTGACAATCCGAACAAAGCTCTTCTTTATATGGTTCAAAGTGATTGACAAGCGCTTGTCTGTGGTTATCTCTACTTTCTTTATCTCCAAGTGAATTAATCACTAATTTTAATGATGTTAATCCGAGCTCTTTATATACTGTCATCGCAAGGTCGATTACTTCTGCATCAACTGCTGGATCAGCACTACCAAGTACCTCTACACCAAATTGATTCAATTGACGCATACGCCCTTTTTGAGGACGCTCATAACGAAACATTTGAGCAAAATAGTATAGTTTAACTGGCTGATTTGGATCCCCGAACAATTTATTTTCAACAAATGCCCGTGATACGGATGCAGTGCCTTCTGGGCGTAATGTAAGACTTCTTCCTCCACGATCTTCAAAAGTATACATTTCTTTCTGAACGATATCTGTAGAATCTCCAACTCCGCGTTGAAATACTTCCGTATGTTCAAATAAAGGGGTGCGGATTTCTTTAAAATGGAATCGACCACACACATCTTTAATTTTATTTTCTGCATATTGCCATTTGGCTGCGTCTTTTGGTAAGATATCCACCGTTCCTCTTGGTGCCTTCATACTCATCTCAAAACCCCCTGTTTCCTTATTAATTGTAATAAATTAGAAAAATCCCGTCCCTTATATAAAATAAGGGACGGGATTTTTCCCGCGTTGCCACCCTAGTTGATGCTAAAATAACAGCACCCGCTCTTCACAGTTAACGCCTGCAAAACGTTCATACCTACTCTATTTCGATATAAAACCTCAGGAGTGTCTTTCATTAAGCCATCTGGGAAAATGCTCACAGCCATTGACATTTTCTCTCTACACCAGTGGTACTTCAATTACTTTTTCCTTCAACGGTATTTAATATATATTGGAATGTCTATTATATTAAGCGGAACCGAAATGATTGTCAAGCACGATTCAGCTTTTTCTTTAATAATTTGACATCTTCGATTGCAATTCCTAACTCACTTGCTATTTCCAGATTGGTTCCCCTTCCTTCTAATTCGGTAAATCGATGTAAATCTGGAGATAAAATATCCTTTTGATTTCCAATGTTCCATTGTTTTTCATTCATTCGCACGGACGAACTCCTCCTTATAATTGTACATCACTTTACCTCTAGCTTTGCCTTTAAATGAGATTTTTATTATACTTAGTAAATGAAATAAACTACTTAAGGTTAGGGAGGAACGTCGTGCATTCAAGAAAAATTATATTATTTTTATTTATAGCGGTATTATTCTTGCTATCGGAACCATTTAACGTTCGTGCAGCTGAAGCTACCATAAATGTTTCAAATTTAAATGTCCGTAGTGGACCAGGTACAGACTATGAAAGCATTGGAAAACTTGATTCTGGTCAAACATTTACCGTCACTGGCCAAGAAAACGATTGGGTAGAAATTAATTTAGAAGATGAAACCGGCTGGGTTGCATTGGAATTCGTTACGCTTTCCGAACCTCAATCGAATGAAACAGAGGAAGGCGAAGTACATAGTGATATGGATAGCATCATTATCCAGCATGATAATACACAGCTTCGTGAAGGGCCTTCTACGGATTATGCCATTGTACATTTTGCTGAAAAAGATACTAAATTAGAAGTTATTTCGGCTACAAATAATTGGTATGAAGTTGCAAATGATGAGATTACTGGCTTTGTTAAGAAAAGTCTTGTCGAATCTAAAGACACTAAATCAAACAGTAATATATGGAAAAATAAAACGATTGTTATCGATGCTGGTCATGGCGGACGTGATGTGGGTGCGATTGGCGCATCCGAATCTTATGAAAAAGATATTGCTTATTTAACTGCACATGAACTCGAGAAAGAACTTTTAGCACTAGGGGCAAATGTACTTCTCACTAGGAAGGAAGATGAATTCATTTCACTAGCTAGCAGGATCACCTACTCCAACATTCTCGACACGGATGCATTTTTAAGTATCCATTATAACAGCATCCCTGAATTCCCAAATGTTTCTGGTATCGAAACCTTCTATTACACAGATCAGGGTGAAAATCTAGCAGAAAAAGTTCAACAGGGCATAATTGAAGAAAGTGGAGAACGAGACAGAGGTATACATGAGGGTGACTTATATGTAATTCGTCAAAACCTTAAACCCTCAGTGTTGCTAGAACTTGGTTTTATATCTAATCCTGAAAAAGAGGCACAGCTACAAACACAAACTTATCAGCAACAGCTTGTACACGGTATTATGCAGGGTCTAGCTAAATACCTTGCAGAATAACAGCATTAAAAAATTCAGTTTAATGAATTCCCTAATAAAAAATAAGGGATGGCAGATTAGATTGCCTCCCTTATTTTTTCTATTTATCCTTGCTATCAATAATTAGTGTAACAGGTCCAACATTTGTTAATTGCACATCCATCATTGCACCAAATTCACCTGTCTCCACAGGAATTCCTTGCTCTTTAATCGATGCGTTAAAAGACATGTACAGTTCATTTGCAAAATCTGGCTTCGCAGCTTGTATAAAGCTTGGCCTTCTTCCTTTTCGTGTATCACCGTACAGCGTGAACTGGGAAATCGACAAGATACTCCCACCAATGTCTTTTAATGATAAATTCATTTTTTCATTCTCATCCTCAAAGACACGCAAATAAACAATTTTATTTACAAGATACTGAACATCTTCAATGGTATCATCATGTGTCACCCCAAGTAACACGACAAATCCATCGGTTATTTCACCTATAACTTCACCCTTTACCGTTACACTGGCATCTTTTGCTCGTTGTATTACTGCCTTCATTATCAAAAACTCCCTTAATCCAATCAATCAGCACAATTTATTGAACAGTTCGTGTTACTGTATATACATCTCTAATTTGCTTAATGCGTTCAACAACCTTACGTAAATGTCCTGTATTATGAATGAGTATTGTAATTTGTATAACGACAATTCGATTGCGATCAGACTTACCATTTACATGTGTCATATTCGTCTTCATCTCATTGACAACCTGAAGGACTTCGTTAAGCAGACCTCTCCGATCATATCCTGTAATTTGAATATCCACATGGTATTGTTTACGATCTGAGTTGCCTTCTTCCCATTCTACATGCAAATAGCGTTCCTTTGCTTCCTGTGTTTGTACGTTAGGACAGTCTGAACGGTGTACCGATACACCTCTACCTTTCGTAATATACCCAAGAATATCGTCACCAGGAACCGGGTTGCAGCATTTCGCGAGTCGAACTAGAAGATTATCAACACCTTCAACTTTTACACCAGAATCCCGTTTATGCGAACGCTGTGTTTTAGTTTCCGTTTTAACTTCTTCGAGCGTTGTTTCTAAATCTTGTACCTTCTGCTTTGTCTGTCTGATTTTTTCTGTCAGCCTGGTAGCGATTAATGCAGCTGTAATTCCTTGGTAACCGACTGCTGCATACATATCTTCCTCGCCAGTAAAATTGAATTTATCAAACACGCGCTGCATATTCTCAGGAACAAGTACTTCCTTCGGTTCAATATTCAATGCCCGAATTTCTTTTTCAACAGCTTCTTTTCCTTTAATTACATTCTCTTCTCGACGCTGTTTCTTAAAAAATTGTTTAATTTTACTCTTCGCTTGCGAAGTTTGCGTCATCTTCAGCCAATCTTGAGAAGGTCCATAAGAATGCTTTGATGTCATAACCTCCACAATATCGCCATTTTCCAACTTGTAATCCAGTGGTTCCATTTTTCCATTGATTTTAGCACCAATCGTTTTATTTCCGATTTCAGTATGGATTTTATAAGCAAAATCAAGTGGAATGGAACCGGAAGGAAGTTCGATTACCTCGCCTTTTGGTGTGAAGACATAGACCATATCGGAAAATAAATCGATCTTTAAAGATTCAATAAATTCTTCTGCATCATGGGTGTCATTTTGCCAATCAAGAATTTCTCTAAACCACGTTAATTTTTCCTCAAATGATTTCTTCCCACTCTTCACTTGCTTTCCTTCTTTATATGCCCAATGAGCAGCAATTCCGTACTCTGCGATTTCATGCATTTCTTTTGTACGAATTTGCACCTCGAGTGGATCACCCTTCGGCCCAATCACAGTCGTGTGAAGTGATTGATATAAATTTTGCTTTGGCATTGCAATATAATCTTTAAACCTTCCAGGCATTGGCTTCCAGTTTGTGTGGATAATTCCCAGAACTGCATAACAATCTTTAATGCTTTCCACTATAATCCGAACGGCTAATAAATCATATATTTCATTGAATTGTTTATTTTGCTTGACCATTTTTTGATAAATACTATATAGATGTTTTGGGCGACCAGACATCTCTGCTTCAATATTGACATCATTCAATTCGACAGCTAATTCCTGAATTACTTCTTTAATATATGATTCCCGTTCTTCACGTTTTTGCTTCATTAATTGAACAATACGATAATATTGCTGTGGATTTAAGTAGCGTAGAGCCGTATCTTCCAATTCCCATTTAATAGTTGAAATTCCCAGTCGATGAGCTAACGGCGCAAAAATCTCCAGGGTTTCATTAGAAATTCGACGTTGCTTTTCTGGAGGAAGGTGCTTCAATGTCCGCATATTATGCAGTCTATCTGCAAGTTTAATCAAAATTACGCGAATATCTTTCGCCATTGCCACAAACATTTTTCGATGATTTTCAGCTTGTTGAACTTCCTTCGACTCGTATTTAATTTTTCCGAGTTTTGTGACACCATCTACAAGCATGGCTACCTCAACATTAAATGCTTGCTCTAAATCGGCAAGAGTTACTTCCGTGTCCTCCACAACATCATGCAAAAATCCGCCTGCGATTGTTTCTGCATCCATTTCGAGTTGAGTAAGAATACCTGCTACTTGCACTGGATGAATAATATATGGCTCGCCAGATTTTCGAAATTGATTATGGTGTGCCTCGTTTGCAAAGTCATAAGCGCGTTTAATTAACGCCACATCCTCAGTAGCTAGATACTTTGTTGCCATATTGATAATGTCATTAATTGTTACATTTTCGTCTTTTGCCATGAAATCACCTTTACTAGCCGTCTGCATTATTTAATAATTGATATTCTTCAACAATTGTAGCACATAGAATACGAAACCCTTAAATATTTTTAATTATATGCTTTTCCGTATAATGTGTCCATTGTAAAATCTCTATAATAAGAGGTCTGACGAGAAATAGACGTCAGACCTTATAAAAAATTTAATATGTCATTAATGTTAATACATCATAGTCTTTTAGCTTTTCTTTACCGTTTAAGTAGCCGAGTTCAACTAAGAAAGCACAGCCGACAACGATACCGCCGAGCTCTTCCACTAACTTTATCGTAGCTTCAATTGTTCCGCCAGTTGCCAGCAGATCATCCGTAATCAAAACCCGTTGTCCCGGTTTGATTGCATCTCTATGAATGGTCAGTACATTCGTACCATATTCGAGACCATAATCTACTTTAATTACTTCACGCGGCAACTTGCCTTCCTTTCGAACAGGAGCAAAGCCTATTTCGAGTGCATAGGAAACTGGACACCCTACAATAAACCCTCTAGCTTCGGGTCCAACAACAATATCGATCTGCTTTTCTTTCGCATATGTTACGATTTCATCTACTGCTGCTTTATATGCTTTTCCATCCGCCATTAATGGTGTAATATCTTTAAATTTAATTCCTTCTTTTGGCCAATCTTCAACAATTTTTATATGTTGCTTATAATCCATTTACTACTTCCTCCTCGGGGATATTCAAGTAATCCATACAGCTTTCCATCCACATTTTCAATTCTTCATAATTCGAATAATAAAGCTGTTTCTCAATATCCGCTCTATTCAACCGTTCTTGATATAGCTTCGAGTCACTTAAATCCTTTTTCTCCGGATTTGTCTCCAACTCAATAACTCCATTTTCTATTTTAACAAATCCCAGTTCAAAAAACACGTTTGAAATAAAGATAATTCGATCCTTACTCCAGCCTTTATGGTTCATAATAGTCTGTAGCTCTGTTTTTAAATCAAGCACTTTTCGTTTTCGAACAAGTGCGTAGAACCAAACGAACTCTTCCCTAGATGGAAAAGCTGATAGATACGCACTGTCTTCAATATGATAACACGCAACTATATTAACCGGCTTTGTTTGCTTTATAATAGCCTTGAGCTGTGCAAGGTTAGCCGGCAGGTCATAAATATACAGTGTTTGCTTTTCCTCCAAAGCATGAATTGATGTATCATAGTTAATTTGCTCAACATCTGCATAAACAGGTTCACTGGATGTGGTAATTACAAATGCGTTATTTGTATCTAAGTGCACGTTGCGATTTTTCTTTCCCCTATAATCAAATAACTGCCATTCATCAATCTTCATATCCTCAATAAGAAACTGTGCTTTACGATGACCATTCCACTCGTTGATTCCAAGCTCTCCAACTAATGATAATACTGCACTTGGAGAAATATGCTCGTACAATTCCCCCATACCAAAGCCTATACTATCTAGTGTTTGATCATTTTTTTTGAATAGAAGCTTCAGATGGTTCTTTGCACTACCAATCTTCCTGGCATCAGCCGGTGCTTCCTTCAATTCAAAGACTGGTTTAGGGTTCTTCATACCAAATGGTGCGAGTCTATCGATTTCTTGGACAAGTTCTTCATCGATTTCTTCCACTTTTAGCTGTGCACTAATTTCAATTACCTGTTTAAAATCTGATTCTGTAAGCTCTTCTCGAATAAACGTATCTAACTTTTCTTGTACAAGTGGTAGATTATCAAGTGGGAATGTCATTCCTGCAGCCTGTGCATGTCCTCCAAAATGTGTAAATAACTCTCTAATCCGCATCCCATTTTTGAAAAAATCAAAAGCAGGTATGCTTCTTGCTGAACCTTTAACAGTATTCAATTCTGGTTTAATTGTTAAGACAATTGCAGGGCGATCATATTTTCGAACTAATTTGGACGCAACAATTCCAAGCACGCCTTCATTCCATCCTTCTTTTGCAACGATAATTACATCGTGTGTTGCAGAGGATTCCACGATTTGCTGTGCCTCTTGAAAAATGTTATTTACAATCTTTTTGCGTTCGTCATTTATCACATTAATTTCTTCTGCCATTTCCTGTGCAATTTCATCGTCATCTGTTAATAACAATTGAACTGCTAAATCAGCGTTTTCCAGTCGGCCAACGGCATTTATTCTTGGGCCGATCAAGAAACCGACATCTTCTTCCGTCACATTGCCCTCAACTTTACAAACCCGTTTAAGGGCTTTAATTCCTGGGTTTTGCGATATCGTTAATGCATGCAATCCATAAAATGCGAGTACTCTATTTTCATCCACGAGTGGAACGAGGTCTGCTATTGTTCCAATTGCAGCAAACTCTAGCAAGTGCTTCGGAAAATAGCCGAGTAGACTTTGGGCAAATTTAAATGCTACACCGACACCTGCAAGCTCTTGGAATGGATAACCTTCTGAGCATTTTGGATGAATGATGGCAAAGCAATCCGGTAATTCTTCTTGCGGCTCATGGTGATCTGTAATGATTAAATCAATTCCTAATTCCTTCGCCACATGCGCCTCATAAACTGACGCAATGCCTGTATCTACTGTAATAATTAATGTGAATCCATTTTCTGCTGCTGCTCGAAAAGCTGCTTCGTTCGGCCCGTATCCTTCTGTAAATCGGTTTGGTATATAGAAATCACAATTCGCCCCAAGCTCTTCCAAAGCTTTTATTAAAACTGTAGTTGAACTGACACCATCCGCATCATAATCTCCATAAATTAAGATTTTTTCATCATTATCTATCGCTTTATGTACACGTACTGCTGCTCTTTCAATTGAATCAATTTTAAGCGGACTGTGTAAATTTTTAATATCAGGTGATAAAAATTGTCTTGCTTCTTCAATACTCGTTATTCCTCTTTGCTGCAATAGTTGTTTGACAATTGGAGATAATGCAACTGCATCGTCTTCCCATTCTACTGCTTCTTCTTGTAGTGACGTATATTTCCAATTTGCTTTACTTTGTAACATGATTTCACCCCTGACTAATCTATTATACTAGAGACAGGCAGGGGTAGCAATTAGAATTATTTTGTTTTCGTTAAATCACTTCTTTTTTTGCGCTCAGCCGTTTGACCGTTCTCTTCTGATTTAGCAAGCAATCTCGTATTTTCGGCCTTTAATCGCTTGAGTTCCCTTTGTATACGATAAAATCGTATTGCGCCCACAGAAGCTGTTATAATCCCACCCATTAACACCGAAAATAGAATAACAAGTATTAATGGGGATTCCTGCGTCCAGAATAAATAGTTCACCTCGACTGCATCCACATTTGTAACAGCAAAAACAGCTACAATAATAACGAAAATAATGGATAAAATAACGTAGGTTTGTCCTTTTGTCATAACTATTCTCCCTTCTTGTGTCTATCTATTTTGTTAGATTACCCTTTCTTGGTAAACTTCAATCAACTTAAAGCAAAAATCCCTTGTCTATTAACTAACTCTAAAGACAAGGGATTCTCCGTCTAATTATACCTGTGGTCCTTCTGCCGCTTTTTTCTTCGTGAAATCTAATGGTTTTTCTTTTACTGATTTACCACGCCATACGAGCCATAACTGGGAAGCTAACAATAAGGAAGAATAAGTTCCTGCAACAAGCCCAATTGTTAATGCAAATGCGAAGCTTGTGATAGAAGAAGCTCCGAGTATTAGGAATGCGATTACGGCAACAATTGTAGTAATTGATGTATTCATTGTTCTTGTAAAGGATTGGATAATGCTTGTATTCACAATAGTTGTAAGTTCCTTAAACGATTTGACACGTTTCTTCTTACGTATGTTCTCTCGAATTCGATCGAAGATAACGATCGTATTGTTAATGGAATAACCCACAATCGTTAGGATTGCCGCAACAATGGTAATATCGAATTCAATTTGTGCAACACTGAATATAGCCAGCATAAAAAACACATCATGCAGAAGTGTCAATAATGCTGTTATTGCAAAGAAAAATTCAAAACGGAATGTGACATAAATAATCATGAAGATCGCTGCAATTCCAACTGCGTAGATAGCATTCTTTACGAGTTCCTGCCCTACAATTGGCGAAACGACACTGACACTAGGCTCATGTCCATATCGTTCATTAAAATAAACGCGAACCTCTTCCACCTCGGTATCCGATAAAACACCATCAAATCTTGCTACTGCAAGCTCACTATTTTCACCGGACAGGACGATTGATTTAACCTCATGTCCTAGCTCTTCAAATCCAGATTCTACCTCTTCTGCAGTCAAGCTGCTTTCCGAAACAACTTCAACTCTGGAACCACTTGTAAAATCAATTCCGGGATTAATCTGAAATATTAAGATAGAAATGGCACCTAGGATAACAAGCACAGATGTTCCAATGAAAAATTTATTACGGTGTTGAACGAAATTAACTTTTCGATTGAACAGTCTAGGTTCTTTTTCTTCTTCTGCAATATCTCTTATCTGATCCTTTTTCACACCAAACCATGTTTTTCGTTTTGTAAGGAATCCGCTTTGCACCCAGAGTCCAAGAAGTATTCTTGTTCCTAAGACAGCCGTTAAAAAGCTAATCAAAATACTGATGATTAACATCGTTGCAAACCCTTTAACAGAGCTTGTCCCAAAAATAAATAATACGACTGCAGCAATAATTGTTGTTAGGTTTGCATCCAGGATGGTCATAAAGGAACTTTTATTTCCTGCTTTGAATGCTGCTTTAACAGATTTTCCAATTCGTAATTCCTCTTTAATACGCTCAAATGTAATAACATTCGCATCAACTGCCATACCAACCCCTAATATAAGGGCTGCAATTCCGGATAGTGTTAAGACACCATTTAAGAGCTGAAATACTAATATAACCAAATAAATATAGAAGGCTAAATTAATGGTTGCAATGAAGCCTGAGAATCGATAGAAAACTAACATGAACAATACAATTAAACCAATCCCTATAGCTCCAGCAAAAATCATTTGATTTAACGCTTGCTCTCCAAATTGCGCACCAACTGAAGTTGAGAATATTTCTGTCATATGCACTGGCAATGAACCAGAATTAATAATATCCGCTAATTGTTTCGCAGATTCAACTGTAAAATCACCACTGATCATTACATTTGTTGTATGTAACGGTTCACTAACATTTGGTGCAGATACAAACTTTGGCTCACTCTTAGAAGCTTCTTCTTCATACGAATCCCCCTCTTGGAAATCCATCCATATGACAAGCTTGTTGTCAGGGATATTCATTTGGCTGATTTGTGTTGTCACTTCTCCAAACTTTGCTGCATCTTTTAATTCTAAAGTTACAATTGGAGCATTTGTATTTGGATCGAAATCCTGCTTTGCGCTGCCTTCTTTTACATCCGTACCATCTAATAGCTCTTGATCGTTCACATCTCGAAAGGACAGTTGAGCAGAGGTGGACAGCATATCTCTTGCCTCTGACTGGTTTTCAATTCCTGCGAGCTGGACACGAATTCGATCTTCACCCTCAATATCAATAACCGCTTCACTTATTCCTAAACGATTCACGCGATCATTTAATGTTTGAACCGTCCCTTCCATTAAGCCTCTCGTTACTTCCTGACTGCTATCAACAGGTTCCACTTCATAAAGGACCTCAAATCCACCTTGAAGATCCAAACCAAGATTAATATTTTTTGTAATTCCTGGTACCGTTGTTCCAATCGTCACTGCTAAAGCAATAACTACTAGAAAAAAGGCAACAATTCTGCCTCTCTTTTTCATTAATTTGGTGCCTCCTTTTATACCAATAACTATTACGATATGTATATGTAAATTTTATTCTTTTATCGTCTCTCCTGCTCCAGTTAGTGCGGCAATTGAAGCCATCAAATCTTCGTTTTGGTATGAGCTTATTGTTAAATAGCTTAAATACGTGTTGGATGCCATATGAAAAATATCCTGTATAACTTCATGAATTCGTTTATCCGGTTCGCCTTTCCATACTTTTTGTACGAGACAATTCCAAACATCATCAGGTGTTGCCTGCGAATAACCCATCATTTCCAGTTCATCCGCTTTACTTTCCAAAGCCGGTTGAACGACCTGCTTCCACTCGTTAACGCCCTGTATAATTTCCATGTTATCCCACCAATTCCTATCGTATACTTTTTTAGCTTGTCATGCTTTGTCCACTATTTAGCATATATATCATTGTATAGTAATTTTTATTATTTGAGAAGGCGGGTCGAATAAAATGACCAAACAAACATTTCTACAAGGGGCAATCATCTTAATCGTTGCTGGAATGATTACTCGTTTTATGGGGTTCATTAATCGAATTGTTGTGGCAAGGCTAATGGGAGAAGAAGGTATTGGCTTATATATGATGGCTCTCCCAACACTCTTTTTAGTAATGACATTAACACAACTTGGTTTACCGGTTGCAATATCCAAAAGAGTAGCCGAGGCAGACGCTGCTAATGACCAAGCAAAAGTAAAAAAGATTGTTGTAATATCTCTCATGATTACCTTTATCTCAAGTATTGTATTTACCATTGTAATGGCTGTTGGCGCTCCATACATCGCTTCTACTTTGTTAACCGATAGTCGGGCAATGCTCCCTATTCTTGCAATTAGCCCAATTATCCCGATTACTGCAATTGCAGCTGTGCTAAGAGGCTATTTCCAAGGAAAGCAAAACATGAAGCCGCAAAGCTATGCACAAGTGATTGAGCAGCTTGTAAGAATTACCTGTGTTGCATTTTTCGTAAATCTTTTACTTCCATATGGCATTGAATACGCTGCTGCTGGAGCAATGATAAGTGTCATCATTGGAGAATTTATATCCCTAATGTATATGATTTATACATTCAAGCGAAAGAAAACCTTACGATTAAGACATCGTTTTTTCTCTTATTTGAAATCAAGTAGAAATGTTGTCAGAGAACTGCTATCCATTGCCCTTCCAAGCATGGGAAGCAGAATGATTGGGTCTATTTCGAACTTTCTAGAACCAATACTCGTTGTCCAAAGCTTGGCAATTGCCGGGGTTGCAAGTGCTGTCGCTACGAAGCAATATGGAGAACTAACTGGCTATGTGATGCCATTACTTTTTCTCCCAACTTTTATTACCCATTCCCTTGCTGTTGCACTCGTACCATCTATTGCAGAAGCAGAAGCAAAGAAAAATATAGCCTTAATTCATTACCGGATTCACCAATCAATCCGTATCTCATTTGCATCTGGAGGTATTTCAACTGTAGTCCTCTCGATATTCGCCGTACAATTACTTACGTATATGTATGGAACAGGAGATGCAAGCCATTATTTAGTGCTGATGGCTCCATTCTTTTTACTGCATTACATTCAGTCACCGCTTCAAGCTGCACTGCAGGCCCTCGACCTTGCAAAGCCTGCCATGTGGAATAGTCTCTTTGGTGTTGCACTAAAGTCCGTTGTATTAGTTATACTTGCCTCCAACCCAAATTTTGGAATTATGGGGGCAGCAATTGGATTATGTACAGGGGTTGTCCTGGTTACATTATTACATTTGGCTGTACTGAGAAAAGTAATTGGGTATTCTATCCCTTTTCTAGATATTTGTAAAATGATTGTTCTTCTTGCTTTCACTTGGTTGTTTGGTAGTTTTCTGAAACGTATCTATGAAACGATGGAACCACATGTAATTCTTTTTCTATCTGTTTTAGTTATACTTGGAGCCATCTATATCATTCTTTTGTTTGCTTTAAAATTTATTACGAAAGATGAGCTTAGACAAATACCATTTTTCAATAAGAAGAAATAAAAAAATGACACTTGAATAACAGGTGTCATTTTCTTATCCCATGTAAGGAATCAAATAGCGAATATATATATACACTGTTGAAACGATTAAAGATAATACGACAATCACAATTCCATATTTCATAAAACGCAGAAAGGAAATTCTCTGATTATCAGCTTCTGCTAATCCAGCAACAACTACATTTGCTGATGCACCTAAAAGCGTTGCATTTCCCCCTAAACAGGATCCCAGTGCTAACGCCCACCAAATCGGGTCTAAATATACCATGCCATATGTTTCAAACTCTTGGATAACTGGTATCATCGCGGCAACAAATGGAATATTATCGATAAAGCCGGAAGCAAAGCCGGATATCCATAAAATGAGTAATGTTGTTTTCACATAATCCCCTTCTGTTGAAACAACAATTAATCTAGCTATTTCATCAATAACACCTGTATGCTGCAGACCTCCAACAATTGTGAATAAACCAATAAAAAAGAATAACGTTACCCATTCTACCTTAGATAAGATTTCTTCTGTTTTCACATCTTTTTCTGTTAGCAATAATAATAAAATTGCTCCTGTTAAAGCGATTGTGGTCATTTCAACATGTACTGCAGCGTGTAGAAGAAAGCCTGTAACGGTCATAATTAGGACTGTGACCGATTTATATAATATAGTGGACTCTACCAGGTTTTCTTTTGCATCAATGGAGAGGAGTTCGCTTAGATTTGGCTGATACGTTTTTAATCTTCTTTGGAATAAAAGATAACTAATCAAGATGAGTAGAATTAACAAAAATAGTGCTACTGGTGCAGTATGTGCGAGAAAGGTTAAGAATGTAAAATGCTCTACCGCCTGTCCAATCATGATATTCGGTGGATCACCAATCAGTGTTGCCGTCCCTCCAATATTCGAACTGAAAATAATCATTAATAAGTAAGGAAATGCCGGAAGCTTCAGAAGCTTTGTGATTTTTAGCATGACTGGAACAAAAATTAAAACCGTTGTTACATTATCCAAAAAAGCAGACCCTATTGCGGTGAGTACTATCGAACCGATTAATAAGAACATAGGGTCTCCTCGTACACTTTGCGCAAAGCGAATGGCAATAAACGTAAATAGACCTGTCTTTTCTGTAATTGATATGATCACCATCATGGAAAACAATAATGCAATCGTATTCCAATCAATATAGTGGAAAAATATATCCTCTGTTGTATAGATCCCTGTTAATAGTAAGAGCGTTCCACCAAATAGTGCAGCTGTTGCACGATTAATTCGTTCGGTCATAATAAAAAAATAGCTGACGATAAATATTACTATTGCTAGTATGACATCCATATTAGCCCTCTTTCAACATAATTTGTTCGCATTTGGAGATCTGGGTACTAATATTGTATGCTTGGAAAATTATAAATATTTTCTTCTAAATACAATTTGTCCGAATAAAATGGACATAAGCAGACAATCATGAGAGAGGAGAATGGAATATGCAAAAAAATCAATTAACTGCATTGTTGTATGGCTGGATTGTAGTACTTGGTATTATTTTATTGTCTAGTGTAGTTTTAGCACTTGTCTTACAGTTTACAGCTTTTGATGAACCAGGATTAAAGTGGACTACATTAATTATTGGTATACTCGCTTTATTTCTAGGCGGAATTACCGCAGGAGCAAAAGGGAAATCAAAAGGATGGTTAATCGGTACAACCATTGGGCTAGGCTTTACATTACTGATTTTTTTAGTGCAATATTTAGGATACCAGCAAGGTTTTTCATTAGAGCAGTCAATCCATCATCTTGGCTTTCTAGCTGCTGCATTAGTAGGCGGAATTATTGGAGTCAATCTTATTGGCGGTCAAGTTGAATAGGTGCGCTACACAATTAAATCCATATAAAAAGAAGTTAATGCAAATTGCACTAACTTCTTTTTATTTTTAACTGCCTGCTGAGTATTTTGTTTATTCTATGTACGTTCATACATAATACATGTATCTGTATAAGCCAAAGACCAACGTTCCTTAGCTTATAACATGGATACACTTACCCTTGTTTTACTTCACGAATTGCAGAGCGGTCATACGTAAGCTTGGCACCATCATTTGTGATAAGAACAACTGTTCCTTCATCTAGTGCATGAACCTTTGCATGAAGCCCACCAATTGTTACGATATCATCGCCTTTTTGTAAATCGCTTTGCATTTCTCTAACTTGCTTTTGACGCTTTTGCTGTGGTCTGATAAGCAGGAAATAGAAAATAACAAACATCAAAATAATCGGTGATAATGAAACGAGCATTTCCATGAACATTCACCCCTTTCTATTCTTAAGCATTAAAAGTTCTTTGCATTCGGTTTATTTAAACCATATTGCTCAAAGAAGGACTCCTTGAAGTCTCCAAGACGATCTTCTTTTATAGCAGCTCGAACTTGCTCCATTAATTTTAACAGAAAATGCAGGTTATGATAAGTCGTAAGTCTGAATCCGAACGTTTCATTGCATTTTATTAAATGACGGATATATGCACGTGTATAATTTTTACATACATGACAATCACAATTTTCATCAATTGGACCAAAATCGCGTGCATATTTCGCATTCCGAACAACTAATCGCCCATTTGAAGTCATGCATGTACCATTTCGTGCAATTCGGGTTGGCAGCACACAGTCAAACATATCAATTCCACGAATTGCTCCATCAATCAATGAGTCTGGTGAACCTACCCCCATCAAGTAACGTGGTTTATTTGCAGGCATTAATGGTGTCGTTGATTCGAGCACGCGGTTCATAATATCCTTTGGCTCACCTACAGATAAACCACCGATCGCATAACCAGGGAAATCTAACGATACTAGGTCCTGAGCACTTTGCTTTCGGAGATCCTCATATTCGCCACCTTGAATAATGCCGAATAAGCCTTGTACATCTTTTCGCTCATGCGCTTCTAGGCAACGCTCTGCCCAGCGAGATGTCCGCTCAACAGAAGCTTTCATATATTCATGAGAAGCTGGATATGGTGGACACTCATCAAATGCCATCATAATATCAGACCCAAGTGCGTTTTGGATCTGCATTGCCTTTTCTGGAGATAAAAAGAGCTTGTCCCCATTTAAATGACTTCGGAAGTGGACACCCTCTTCCGTGATTTCACGCATATCACTCAAACTAAACACTTGGAAACCACCGGAATCCGTTAAAATCGCTCCATCCCAGTTCATGAATTTATGAAGTCCACCTGCTTCACGGATAATATCTTCCCCAGGCCGTAACCATAGATGGTATGTGTTTGACAAGATAATATTCGCATTCATTTGCTGCAACTCTTCAGGGCTCATTGTTTTTACTGTTGCAAGTGTTCCTACCGGCATAAATGTTGGTGTATCAAATGAACCATGTGGGGTATGAACTCGACCAAGCCGAGCACCTGTCTGTTTATCTGTTTTAATTAATTCATATGTTATTGGTGTCATTTTATTCTTACCTCTTTTATAAAATTAACATCGCATCTCCAAAGCTGAAGAATCGATATTGCTCTCTAACCGCTTCTCGATAAGCATGTAAAACTGTTTCCCTATCTGCAAGTGCACTAACTAACATAATTAATGTTGACTTTGGAAGATGGAAATTTGTTATTAATCCATCGATTGCTTTAAATTGATAAGGTGGATAAATAAAGATATCTGTCCAACCACTGCTTGCTACAAACTTGCCGTCATTGTCCCTGGCGATTGTCTCTAACGTTCTTGTTGATGTAGTACCCACAGATATGATTCGACCGCCATTTGCTTTTATTTCATTCAATGTTGCAGCTGTTTCTTCTGTCATCTGATAGAATTCAGAATGCATCTCGTGTTCATCAATATCATCGACGCTAACAGGTCTGAACGTACCTAAACCAACATGTAACGTGATAAAAGCGATGTTTACACCAAGCTCTTTAATTTCTTCTAAAAGCTCGGTTGTAAAATGAAGCCCTGCCGTCGGTGCTGCAGCTGATCCTTCTTCCTTTGCATAAACAGTTTGATAACGTTCTTTTTCTGGAAGCTGTTCTTTAATATAAGGCGGAAGCGGCATTTCACCAAGCTCATCGAGCACTTCATAAAAAATACCATCATAAGAAAATTTCATTTCTCTTCCACCATGCTCTTTTAATCCAGTACAGGTCGCTTTCAGCTTTCCATCACCAAAGATTAACTCTGTGCCTACTTTCACCTTTTTAGCTGGCTTGGTAAGTACTTCCCATGTATCCTGTGCTTCTTGATGCAATAAAAGGACCTCAATATTAGCACCCGTATCTTTTTTAACACCATATAGCCTTGCAGGCAGTACGCGAGTATCATTTAGTACGAGGCAATCCCCTTTTTTAAAATAATTTTTGATATCTGCAAAATGCTGATGTGTTATTTCCTTCGTCGCCGGATTCAACACAAGCAATCGGGATGCCGTACGATCCTTCAACGGTGTTTGTGCGATTAACGATTCAGGTAAATCAAAATCAAAGTCTTCAATATTCATAATGAAACTCCTTACTGTATCTTAACGGAATCGACCGAAGATGAAAAATATAATGGATAAAATAATACTAATCACGATTGATGTCACAATCGGAAAGTACATCGTAAAATTCCCTTTTTTAATTACGATGTCCCCCGGTAATTTCCCAATAAACGTCCAGACTAACCCGATAATGACAAATAAAATACCGATTACGATAAAAAGCTTACCCAATTTTATCATTCCTCATGCTTTGTTATGCCAAAATGCTGGTATGCTTTAGCCGTTACAATTCTTCCTCTTGGTGTTCGTTGAATAAATCCAATTTGCAGTAAATATGGTTCGTAGACATCCTCAATCGTTTGTGGTTCTTCACCAATCGTTGCAGCAATTGTATCTAATCCAACTGGCCCACCTTGGAACCCATCAATTATACCTTTTAATAACTTATGATCAATATGATCAAGTCCGGCATCATCTACTTGAAGCATGCCTAGTGCCTGATCTGTTGTTTCAAGCGAAATTTCCTCTTCCCCTTTTACTTGGGAAATATCTCGTATTCGCTTTAGCAATCTGTTTGCAATTCGCGGTGTGCCCCTTGATCTCCGTGCAACCTCGATTGCACCTTCCTTTGTTATGGTTGTATGGAAAATTTCAGCTGTTCGTTCCACAATCGCGCATAAATCTTTTGCTTCATAGAATTCCAGCCTGCTTAACACACCAAAACGATCACGGAGTGGTGCTGTCAGCAATCCTGCTCGTGTTGTCGCTCCGACAAGTGTAAATGGTGGTAAATCAATTTTAACCGATCGTGCGCTAGGTCCGGTTCCAATTACGATATCAAGAAAGAAATCCTCCATTGCAGAGTACAATACTTCTTCCACCGAACGTGGCAGGCGATGCACCTCATCAATAAATAAAACATCGCCAGGCTCAAGGGAAGACAAGATTGCTGCTAAATCTCCCGCCCGTTCGATCGCTGGTCCTGATGTCGATCGAAAATTAACCCCCATCTCATTTGCAATAATTGCTGCAAGGGTAGTTTTTCCAAGACCAGGAGGTCCATATAACAATACATGATCAAGTGGTTCATTCCGCATTTTTGCAGCTTGAATAAAAATGCTCAGATTCTCTTTTACTTTATCTTGTCCAATATATTGCTTTAAACTTTCAGGACGAAGACTCAATTCAATCGACGTATCATCTTCTTGTAATTCACCAGTTACCATCCGATCCTCCATCTTCCGTCCCACCTTTCCTAATTTCTAACAAGTAACCCTAGTGCTTTTCGAATAATTTCATCTGTATTGGAGATATTTTCTTTTCTTAGCAATGGAATTACAGCTTTTAATTCTCGGTCTGTATAGCCTAGCGCTTGCAATGCTTCTTCTGCTTCCTTGTAGACTGCAGCATTCGAGTCTGCTGAAGCTGTAACTTGTTCAATCTCAACTTGAATCGAGAATACGGAAGTTAGTTTTCCTTTCAAATCGAGAATCATTTGACGGGCTGTTTTTTTTCCGACCCCAGGAAAGCTTGTCAAAAATTTGTCGTCTTCCCTTTCAACAGCAGCTACAAATTCAGAAATATCGACACCTGCAAGAATCGCTAAGGCACCCTTTGGGCCAATACCAGAGACCGATATAAGTTTAATAAACAAATATTTTTCATCTTCATTTTTAAATCCATATAAGATTTGACTATCTTCACGGACATGATGGTATGTATGTATAAGTAATTCTTTGTTTAATGCAGATTGAAATGCAAATGGATTGGCACAAATTATTTCATAACCTATCCCATGTACATCAACGACAACCGACTCATTTAAAACAGACACAAGCTGCCCCTTAATATACGCTATCATATAATCATTCCTTCACTTATTTTAACATAAAAGTTCATTCATTGGAGAGGTTACCTTCTTACTTATCGAATGTTGTCACCCTATGACTTAAGGTCATAAGCAGAATTCATAACACAAAGATAAACTTCTATTCCTAATCGAAATAGAAGTTTATCACAGATTTAATCGGACGTTTCCAAATTGTGATGGATATCCTGAACGTCCTCACTCTCTTCTAATGTATCAAGAAGTGTCATCATCTTTTCTTCATCTTCAGTTGAAAGCTTGTTATAATTTTGTGGAATTAACGTTACCTCACTATCCGCAATTTCATAACCATTTTGCATAAGGTGATCGACCACTTCTTGGTATTCATCTGGTGTAGTATAAATCTCAAATGCATCCTCATGGGATTCGATATCTTCTGCGCCCGCTTCAAGTACAGCTAAAGTTAATTCATCTTCTTCGATGGAACCGTCTGTGTTAGAAATAACAATGTAGCCTTTTCGGTCGAACATAAAGGCTACACTTCCACTTTCACCTAAGTTCCCGCCATTCTTTTTAAACGCATGCCTCACTTCTGCAGCTGTACGGTTTTTATTGTCCGTCAATACATGAACAATAACAGCTACACCACCCGGACCATAACCCTCATACGTAATTTCTTCATAATTTGCTCCATCAAGTGTTCCCGTAGCCTTTTTAATATTACGCTCAATATTATCATTCGGCATATTATCAGCTTTCGCTTTTTCAACTGCCATTCGAAGCCCGGCATTTGTATCCAAGTCTGATCCACCTTGTTTTGCCGCTATATAAATATCTTTAGCATGACGCATAAAGATTTTTCCTTTTTTTGCATCCTGTGCATTTTTTCTTTTCTGTATATTTTTCCATTTAGAATGACCAGCCACTCGGATATTCTCCTCTCTAGAAATTCTTTCCTTACTATATCAAAAAAAGCAGTGCAGGAAAAGAATAAACCATATAGAGGATATTTCAAGGTTAGTATATAGGTCGGTTCATTAGTTAGTCTTTTAATTGAAAAAGGTCTTCAATAAACGTTTCTAGATCATCTCCATTATTCTTCGCCCGTAATCTTGCGTCCAGGTTTTTCATACGGTCCCATTCAATATCATCAGTATATACAATAACTTGCTTGTCAGTATTTGGTATAATTTCTCTAACCTCTTGTTTGATATTTTGTGTAACATCATGGTTAAAGTGTTCGCGAAGTATGACGGCAACCACAATACGATCTTCTGTCGATGCAACCTGTGCTTGTATAATATCCTTTTGTTTGCTTAACTCTTCTGTTATACGAGCTGACTCTTCGTTCGTAAAGGCATCCGAGTAATGAGTAAAGTCAGAGGCGTTAACACCCTCCTGCTTACTTTGTGGATATCCACCCCGCTCGCCAATGGATGGCTGTTTGGATTCATAACGATTATTTGCATCCGTCTTAGGCTCAAAATGGATTGGTTGAACGACGTCATCCTTTCGCTGCTCAGATGTTTCATTTTCTGCATTACAGCCGATGAGAAGCATAAACAGCAGAATGAAGCATATCGATTTTCTTCTATTCATAAACATAGACCTCCTTACAGGTAGTTTGTATAATGGAGGTCTATTTACACAGTTAAATTAAGGAAAACTAGTTTCGATTATATTTCGGTAAGCTTGTACGTTTATGTTCACTTCGCTCGTGCATTCTTTCAATTGTTGCTTTATCTTCAGCCGAGATTTCTTCACCTTTCAAATAAGCGTCGATGACATCGTAAGCGACTCCCATTTCCTTCTCATCTGTCTGATTTTCCCATAAATCAGCACTTGGCTTCTTTGTAACCACTTGTTCAGGAACACCAAGAAATGCAGCTATTTCTCTAACTTCTGTTTTTGTAAAATCAACGATCGGCAGTATATCTACGCCACCATCACCATACTTTGTAAAGTAACCAGTATACCATTCCGCTGCATTATCAGTACCTACAACTAAATAATTATAGTTAGTAGCAATGGTATATAATGTACTCATACGAAGTCTTGCTCTGAGGTTTGCACCCGCAAGCTGATCATTCGCTTTATTGAACTGTCCCTTTTCTTTAAGACGGTTCTGAATTTGCTCGTACATTACGTGATGTGTATCCGTTAAATCAACGATTAGTGAATCAATGGATGCTTGTTCAATAACATCTCGCGCATCATAAAGATTTGAATCTGATGTATAAATTGGCATCATTACACCAAGAGAGTTATCTGGACAAGCGCGCTTAATTAAATTCGCAACCACAGCTGAATCAAGCCCGCCACTTACTCCCACAAGTAATCCGTCTACTTGAGCCTGTTTTACTTGCTCCTGTAACCACTTAACAATTTTATTTACTTCATTTTCCATGCTAATCTCTCCTTGCAAATTGCCTGTTTATCATTTATTTTATCACTAATTTAACTTTTTTCAATTTAAAGGATGCTGTTCCATGAAGACAAATGAGCATTCAAAATACTGCAGCAAAAAAGACGCAAAATAAAAGAGACGAACTGCATTCGTCTCGTTAGAAAATATAATTATGATTATTCACTTTCATGGTTATTATTTGTTGAATTAAACTGCGGGAACATTGGTGGTTTCGGGTAAGTAATACCATCTGTCTTCTGTCTCTCAAATTGTGGTGGATACGTTTGGCCAGTCGTTAACGGTTGGATTGGCTTAAAACGTTCTTCTCCAGAAATGTCAGCTGTATTTGCTGGATAGTAATCCACCAACTCCCTTGATCCACATCCGCAATCTGACATATCAGCTGCATACTGTCCACCTTGATGAGGAGGCATAAATTGAGGTGCCATAAACCCTC
This sequence comes from Oceanobacillus profundus, assembly GCF_003515705.1. Classification (GTDB taxonomy): domain Bacteria; phylum Bacillota; class Bacilli; order Bacillales; family Amphibacillaceae; genus Oceanobacillus; species Oceanobacillus profundus. Next base: position 211,882 of record NZ_QWEH01000004.1, on the reverse strand, counting down.
CATGAGGATGTGCCCCGTGATGATGATGATGACAAGGTGAAGGCGGACAAGGATGGATAAAAATCGGGATCATTGGAGGGCAACACGGTTGAATGGGATGATGATACATTGGCATTTGATAATGCATTGGTTCCATCATGGGCTGATGCATCGGCTCCATAACTGGTTTCTGTTCAGGAATCGGTTGCTTTACTTCTTTTTTAACCTCCTTCTTTATTTCCTGTTTAGGTGGTTTCATTTCTTGCTTTGGTTTAATCTCCTGCTTTGGTTTTCCTTCAGGTGCTTTCATGGGATAAGGCATCTGCTGAAAGTTTATTGTCGTATATTGATTTATATCCTGATCCATAATTGGCATTTGCGGCAGTGATGGAACAGGCATTTCTGGTTTTACAACTTGGTGCAATTTCGTATCGTCTTCTTTAATTACTGGCATTGGCTTTGGTGACATGTCGACATACGGCTGCTTAACTTCTTCTTTTTTGACTTGCTTTACTGTTTCTTTTTTTACAGATTTGGCATCTCCTGGAATTTTTATTTTCATTCCTGGCATAATCATATCTGGACTTGATAACTGTGAGTTCATTGCTTTTAACTCTTCAAAATCAACGCCATACTTTTTGGAGAGTTCCCACAAAGTGTCTCCTTTTTGTACAATGTGTATTTTCAAAATGAACCATACTCCTTTCATTGCTTTAGAATCTGGGCTAATTACTCTATATCAGCATATGCACTACTTGAATAAAAGTTGCCCATGAATTATGACAGTCTTTTGCAGGAAATCATTTAAATAAGTAAGCTATTTTTACAAAAGAGATAGAAAAGCGATTCCCTAAAATTAAATCAATCAAGGTCATTCTGTAAAATAAAACACTAAAAAAGCCAGGCTTTTCGACCTGACTTTTTTCTAAATATTCATATGGTAAACTGGATATGTACCGAGAATGGTTACTTCACAACCTAATGCTTCCAATTCTGCCTTCACACCTGGGAATAGTACATTATCGTACGGTTGGTCAACATCTATAATAAAGAAATAATTTCCAAGTCCTGTTTTCGTTGGACGTGATTCGATTTTTGATAGATTCATTTTACGCCAAGAAAATGCAGATAGTATTTGATGTAACGCTCCCGGCTTATCACTTGGTAATCCAATTAGTAAGCTTGTGCGCTCCAAATGGGCTTCATGCTTAATTTGCACCAAATCTCTGTCCTTTGTAAGCACTAAAAAGCGCGTGTGATTATTTGGATAATCATGTATGTTAGCCTTATATATTTGTAAGCCATACTCACTAGCGGCAAGCTTATTTCCTATTGCAGCGATCGGTTCGTTTTGCTCGCTTACAATCTCAGCTGCTTTCCCTGTAGAAGTTGAGAAAACAGTGCTGGCATGTGGCAAATTTTGATGTAAAAATTGATGGCACTGCGCTATCGCATGACTATGCGAATGCACTTCTTGAATATCCGATAGTTTTCCATTAAAATCTTTTCGTACTAACAAATGCTGTTGAATTGGTACAACGATTTCAGCAACCACTGGAAGCCTTACCTGATGAATTAAATAATCAACCGTAATCTGCACTGTTCCCTCTATCGCATTTTCCAGGGGAACAACACCAATATCAATGGCGCCATTATCGACAGCATCAATACATTCCGGTATCGTTTGAAAGCTTTGCTTCACTTCATCGCCAAAAGCAGTATCAACTGCTAATTTTGTAAATGTCCCTTTTGGTCCTAAATAGCCTATCTCCGTCAAAAACAGTTCCTCCCCCTAAAAGCAAAACTATGCTTATTCAATGAATTCAAATTCAAAATCTAATAAGCGAATCGTATCGCCATCTTTTGCACCTTTTTCCCTTAATGCCTTGTCTACACCCATGCCACGCAGTTGTCTTGCAAAGCGTTGTGTAGCTTCATCTCGCTGAAAATCTGTCATTTTAAATAGCTTTTCAATTTTATTTCCGTAAAGTACAAAGGCACCGTCTGGATCTCTTGTAATATGGAATGGTTCTTCTTCTTTCTGATAACGGTAAACAACCGTTTCATCGATATCCTCTATTTCTGTCTTATTTTTAGGTATCGTTTCCAAGAGGTCAGCGATTGCAAATAGAATGTCTCTTAATCCTTCTCTTGTCAATGCCGAAATTTCATAAATAGGTAAACCTTCCCCTAATTGTTCTTTAAATCTCTCTAGATTTTCTGTTGCTCCAGGCATGTCCATTTTGTTAGCCGCAATAAGCTGCGGTCGTTTTGATAAGTTCGCGTCATACGCTTCTAATTCTTGATTAATCTTCAAATAGTCATCATATGGGTCTCTGCCTTCAATACTTGCCATATCAATAACATGAACAATTACACGTGTTCGTTCCACATGCCTAAGGAACTGATGGCCAAGGCCAACGCCAACCGATGCACCTTCAATTAACCCTGGAAGATCCGCTAAAACAAAGCTTCGCTGATCACCTGTGTCAACAACACCTAGGTTTGGTGACAGTGTTGTGAAATGATAATCCGCAATTTTAGGTTTAGCTGCACTTACTACTGACAAGAAGGTAGATTTTCCAACACTTGGAAACCCAACGAGTCCAACGTCCGCAATTAGCTTTAACTCCACTTTAATGTTTCTTTCCTGTCCTGGCTCTCCGTTTTCAGCCATATCTGGCGCTGGGTTTCTCGGTGTTGCAAAACGCGTGTTCCCACGTCCGCCTCTCCCACCACGAACGATGACAGCTTGCTGGTTATGCACCGTTAAGTCAGCAATTACTTCCTCAGTATCTTCATCAAGAACTGTCGTGCCTGGGGGAACAGGTAGAATTAGAGGCGCAGCATTTTTGCCATGCTGTGTCTTACTCATTCCATTTTCTCCGCGCTTTCCTTTAAAGTGGCGGTTATATCTAAAGTCCATTAACGTGTTAAGCCCTTCATCCACTTTAAATATAATATCTGCACCGTTACCGCCATCGCCGCCGGCAGGACCGCCCATCGGTACATATTTCTCTCTTCGATAAGCTACAAGACCATTACCACCGTCTCCAGCTTTCACGTATACACTGACTTGATCTACAAACATTGTGATTCACCTCATTATTACTGCGAAATAATTAAACCAAAGCATAGTCCAACCATCGTTTTAGCAATCACTATTTCCGCAGCTCCATCTCTTTGCATTTTCTTGATGCTTTCCATTAATTGTTCTGCTTCATCCGTTTCGCAAGGGATTGAAAGCATTATTTTCATGCTTGTATCCGAGCTTTCTTCTATGACTAGAGTAACCTCATAAAGCTCTTCTGGATTAAGAATATCCACACATCGTTCCATAAAATCCTGAAACTGTTTTACAAGTATAGAATCCGATACATGCAGGTTTTTATACTCCGAATGAACTTTATATGTTAGCCGTAAATTTTCATAACGCACATTAAATTGGATAATCCAAATCATAAATTCTGGCATATTCAAACTCATTAGTTTCCGTTCTTCATTGTAATAATCTACAATTTCGCCAAGTTTCTTCTCAGCTTTCTCTATGTTTCTCATCCCAACATATCCTTGGACAATTTGCAAATGATTCATTAAATCATGACGATAATGCTGTAAGATTTGTACAACCCGCTCCCCCATCATGCTCTCCCCCCATTATTATGAAAGTATAGCAGAAATAAACCAAAAGCGGAAGCAAGCCAATAAAGCTTCCACCTATTTCTTTTCAGAAGAAAAATTGCAGTCCAAAAATTTTTAGTATATTTTACGCAACATAGCATTGGTGAGATAAAGATGTTAGATATTATCGATAAACAAAAACTCCAGCCAAAATGATTGACTGGAGTTTGATGAATTTCATTAAGCTTCTTGAGCAACCGGATATACACTTACTTTTTTGCGGTCTCTACCATAGCGTTCGAATTTAACAACGCCATCGACTTTAGCAAAAAGTGTGTCGTCACCACCACGGCCAACGTTTTCACCTGGGTAGATTTTTGTACCGCGTTGACGGTATAAAATTGAACCACCAGTTACAAACTGACCATCTGCACGTTTTGCGCCAAGTCGTTTAGATTCAGAATCACGACCGTTTTTCGTACTACCTGCACCTTTTTTCGTTGCGAAAAATTGTAAATCTAGACGGATCATGGACTGCACCTCCTTACTTGTTCTCGATTTTTATAAATTGACTATATTCAAGTTCAATCGATTTCAGTGAAATAAGCATTCCCTTGAATAAGAGCTGGACTTTTTCCATTTGTTCAAATGGTAGCCTTTTCGGTAATGTTACGTGTAAGTAACCACCTTCTGCTCCTTGTTCAATTTCCAGATTTGTATCACATAATTCCATTACTGCATTTACTGCACCAATTGATACAGCAGATACACCTGCACATACAAGATCATAACCATATGGACCACTCTCCGCATGACCAGATAATTCAAAAGCAGTAATTTGCTTGTCTGTTTGAAATACAGTAACATGAATCATATTCAAAACCCTTATGCGTTAATTTTTTCGATTACTAGTTTCGTATAAGGCTGACGATGACCTTGTTTACGATGATAGTTTTTTCTGCGTTTGTATTTATAAACAATAACCTTCTTTTGACGGCCTTGTTTTTCAACTTTAGCAGTAACTGTTGCACCTTCAACGAATGGAGCACCAACTTTAACATCATCTCCACCAACGAAAAGAACCTTATCAAACGTAACAGTCTCATTTGCATCAGCTGCAACTTTTTCTACGTAGATTTCTTGTCCTTCTACAACTTTAACTTGTTTTCCACCTGTTTCAATAATTGCGTACATACTTGCACCTCCTTAATAGTCTCAGACTCGCCATACAGGTACTTCAAAAAGTTTAAAACCTGTTCTGCGCGGTTGTAGCACGGGTGCTACGATCAATAACGTATTGATGTTATCATGTATTGACACTGTTTGTCAAGAACTTGCTTATAATTACATACTAAGATTTTAGCATCTTATATTTATGATACAACGCAATTCATAATAACACTATCTTACATCATAAAAAGACTCCAAAGCAAGGAGTCTTCTGTTTCAGAACAATTATTTATATAAAAATGCATCTCCAATGGATTGGTTATATTCTCTTTCATAAAAATAGCTTTGCAAACAATCTGATTCATCAACAGATTTTCGATTATTTTCAGCGTACACAATATAAATCGGATGTTTCTTTTCCCTTCTAAAACGTGAGAATAAGTCAAGAAAGGAGATGTCAGAAGGAACTGTAAGCGGGAGAACTCCTTTAACTGCTGCATCACCTTCATACCGCCTTAATAAAAAGCGCATAAAGACATACGAACGCTGCTTCCAATCACTTCTATTTTCCATAAAAAGAAAGACCCATATAAAAAATACACTTAACGTAAATGGGAAAAATAAAAGTTGAAGTATAAGTACTATTGTAATAAAGACCATTGAAAATATGAGCGTAAATTGGTACGCTTTTTTGTAAGGAAAAAAATATGAAACAGCAAGTAAAAGCAGTTTCCCTCCGTCCAATGGCCATACTGGTATTAAATTAAAAAGAAGGAGTATTGTATTGTAGTATAATATCAATTCTAGTATTGATGCCGGCATAAGCTGAAAGGTCTCGACAAGAAAGCAGAGAAAATAAACGACAAGATGTTGATAAGGACCAGCAAGTGTTACAAACGCCTCCTCCCTCATCGTTTTATTTCCATGCTCTTCCGTGTCCATAACCCCTCCGAATGCCCAAAGTACAATATATCTGATTCGCCACTTCATCATCCTTGCTGCAATATAATGTCCAAGCTCATGGAACAATACTAAAGCAAAGATAATAAATAATTCCAGAAATGTACCTGTCAAAAAAGAAATGACAATAAATATAAATAAGATCGGATGGATATGAATTTTCGGGAGATAGTTAAGGAAGCTCATCAACCTGAATCACCTGGACTGGATCGACATAATCGTTATTTTTTTCAATGGAGAAAAACACCGTCTCATTGTCTGCTTCCGGAGTAAAGCTCCCTATTTGTTGATTACCTGCAATAAATTGATAGAGATGTACATCAATAGAACTAAGATTTCCATAGTTGGTCACAGTTCCATCCGCATGCTGTATTGTTATCGTTTTATTGGTTTCTCTGTCATTCCCTGCAAAAATAACAACACCTTCCTGAATGGAAGTTACATTGGTTGTTTCTTCAGGGGTGATCATAATTCCTGTCCCATTTGTTTGAAATGTTTCCGTAATGTTACCATTTACAGGGAGCGCCATTGACTGATCTTCATTCGTTTCTAAAACTGGTTGTGGTGAAAGAGATAAAGGTCTTCCAAACGTTTCTTTGTACCATACATTTACCTTTGCAAAAGGAAATTCATTCTTCATAACTTGGCTTGTCCATTCTCTAGGCTTCTCCAGTAATGTTGTATCAGTCTGCCACAGCAAGGCTGTTCCAAAGAAAAGCATGGCTGATAATATTCCCTTCATTGCCATACTCGTCACAACACGATTATTACGACTAGACACTTCTTCATGATGAGTGAACATCGAGTAGTAACCATGCTTTTCTTCCTCTCCTGGAATGGATGGAAGTAATTGCTTTGTTGTTCCTCCAGAAGGAAGTCCTCGCATTTTTTTTCGTTGTTCAATCGCCTTGCGAACCTTTTTGATATCTTTATCTTTGTCCATTTTCCTCACATTCCTTCAAAGTCATTTGTACATGTATATGTACATTAGGAATGCAGTATGAACAAAAAAGCTGGAATGAAAATTAATGTTTTCATTCCAGCTTTTATTTCATATTTCGTCAATTAGGTATAATAATTTGCTTCATTTTATGCTGATGGCTCATTTACGCACGCATGCCGAAGAACTTTTTAAAACGCTGAAACACACCTTTTTCATCCTCGAGAGATTGTAAAGGTACGGTCTCACCAAGTATTCTTCTAGCAATGTTACGATAGGCAATAGACGCCTTTGAATTAGGGTTCATTGCAATTGGTTCTCCCTTGTTTGATGCTTTTATCACTTCATCATCATCAATAACCACACCAATCAAATCAATGGATAGCAATTGTACGATATCTTCAATATCAATCATATCCCCGTTCTTCATCATATGGTTTCGAATTCGATTAATAATTAAACGGGGCGATTCACTCATATCCTCTTTTTCTAGTAATCCGACGATTCGATCGGCATCACGTACACTAGATTTCTCAGGAGTTGTTACAACGATTGCTCGATCCGCGCCTGAAACAGCATTTTGAAATCCTTGCTCAATTCCAGCAGGGCAATCGATAATGATATAATCATATTCTTGCTTCAGTTCAGCTACGATTTCTTTCATTCCGCTTGTAGTAACAGCCGTTTTATCACTTGTTTGTGCTGCAGGCAATAATGATAGATAATCAAATCGCTTGTCCTTAATCAATGCTTGTTTAAGCTTACAACGCCCTTCAATTACATCAACGATATCATAAATAATTCGGTTTTCCAGCCCCATAATGACATCTAAATTTCTTAAACCAATATCTGTATCTATTAAACAAACTTTTTTTTCCATTAGTGCCAAAGCGGTTCCGATATTAGCTGATGTCGTTGTCTTACCGACACCACCTTTCCCAGATGTAATAACGATTGCCTCACCCATTATTTATTCTCCTTTCAAATCCGCTTATTTCCTTACGCTTACGGGAAAGAACCTTTAACGAATCAATAATGATCTTATCTTGTTCTTCATCGATAATTCCACACTCCATGTACACACCATCCGATTCATAATCAGGGGCTCGACTTATATAATCAGCGATCCGAAGTTGTGTCGGCTTCATATAAGAAGCCGTTATGAAAGCTTCCCGGTCTCCCATTACACCAGCATGAGCAATTCCATATAAATTGCCCATAATATATATATTACCTGTAGAAACTACCTTTCCACCAGGATTGACATCTCCAACTAATAGGAGGTCTCCCTCAACTTCCAATATTTGACCAGATCTTACAATTCGATTAATGGCTTTTATTTCACTTTCTTCCCGCCATTTTAAAGCATCTTCTCTACTTATTAAATCAGATTCAATCGCAGTAATTTCAAAACGATTATCAACACTTATAATGTTTCTTAATGCTATTTCTTGTTCCTCATTTAAAAGTCGATTGCCTAATTTAACCTTTACAGAAACAATTGGTTCATTTTCCTTTGGCTTGCTTGCCATAATCTTATCTTTTAGTTCTTTTATGACATCATGGAAGGATGCTGATTCATCTATAAATAAACTCAACCCTTCTCTCGTACCTTTAATTAATATTATTTGCTTCTTGTCAAGCACAGCAAGTTCACCTCGTTACAAAATAGCCTGCGGTAGTTTCATATGTAAACACACAGGTAAGTTTTTTCACTCACAGTGTGCTACTTCCAGTTAACTGTTCTCTTCCCCATCTAGCAAGCCGTTTTGCTATGAAAGGATAAACAATTAGTAAAAACACTAAATTTGAAGCGCCTGTTGGCAGAAGACGTCCTGTTAAATAGTTCTCCCAGACCATATCTGTTAATCCTACAACCATGTAAATAACATAAATAGAAAGATCTACTAGAATAAATCCAACGGCTCCGAGTAACAATAAAACATAAAAATTCCCCTGGAGCATTTTCTTAAGGCCATGAATTATATAAATTATTAATGCATACGTAAACATGTAAATACCGAGTATTCCCGTATATACAATATCAATTAATAATCCAAAAAGTAATGCATAGACGACAGAATGATACGTATTATCATTGTCATAGAAAACTGCCATATATACTAGAAACGCAAAAACCCAATGCGGTACCATAAGCATATCGCTCATTATAAGTTCAGATGGCAAGAGATCTAGTGCAACACCCTCTAAAATAGTTAACAGAAAAAGAATGAGAGGAATGTATAGTCGTTTCATCACTCAACTTCCTCCTCATCATTGCTTCCCTCTGCTGACTCCAAAGCACGGTCAACAACGATGACGTGACCTAATTCGTATAAATCAGCAGCTGGCTCAACCATCGCAATACGGGTTAATCCATATTGATCAGATACAACTTCCTTGACTTTCCCAATAGGAAGCCCAGCAGGAAATTCTCCGCCTAGCTCAGAAGAAACAACAAGTTCTCCTTCTTCTAAATTTTTGTCTGACTCTTCAATGATCCGGAACAGCAATGAATTTGTTTCTTCTTCAAATCCTTCAATCATTCCAAAGATATTTTTCTCATCGTCACCTCTAGAGATTGTTGCAGAAATACGATTAAACTGATCAAATCCAGTTAAAAGCTGCACTGTTGAAGTAAATTCGGAAGCACTTTGAATTTTGCCTACCATACCTTCTGCGGTGATAACAACCATATTATTGGCTACACCGTCCTGTCTACCTTTATTGATTGTCACCTGCTCAACCCAACGTTCAGGAGACCTAGAGATAACCGTTGCTTGAATCGGATTATAATCTCTAGCTGAGTCCTCAATTTCCAATAAAGCCATGAGCTCTTCATTTTCCTTTTTGATTTCTTGAACTTCATAAGTCAATGTTTGATATTGTGACAGCTGTTCTTTCAATAATTGATTTTCTTCATATGTGTTTTTAAAATCATTAATATTTGAAACAATATTCGTAATGAATTTGACTGGAGTATGAATCACTTCCTGTGTCCACCCAACCGCATCATTAATAAATTTTACGGGAGTACTTAAATTTTCCCGATTATTTAGTGAATAGCCTATCAAAGCTACCAAAACTATAAAACCAATTAATAGAATAAAAAGTCGTTTATTACGAAAAAATTGCACCTAAGACACCTACTTATTAATTTAAAGGACGAGATGAGACATTTGGGCTAGAGCGGAACTGCTGAATATAGTCCAGTGATTTGCCCGTACCAATTGCCACACTTTCCAAAGGTTCCTCTGTAACAAAAACAGGGATTTTCGTCTCGTCACTTATTACTTGATCTAAATTTTTGAGTAATGCTCCTCCACCAGATAGGACAATGCCACGATCCATTACATCAGCTGCAAGTTCAGGTGGTGTTCGTTCCAGTGTAACTTTTACTGCATCAACAATGGCATCAACTGTATCATCCAAAGCGAGGGAAATTTCTTCCGCTGTTACCGTAACGGTTTTCGGTAAACCTGTCAATAAATCCCGCCCACGAATATCCATTTCAACATCGGGATCTGCTTTACGAGCCATCCCAATATCCATCTTAATCGATTCTGCGGAACGCTCACCAATAAGCAAGCTATATTTTTTACGTATGTGACTTATAATGGACTCGTCCATATTGTCACCTGCAATACGAATTGATTGACTCGTTACAATTCCACCTAGTGAGATGACAGCTACTTCTGCTGTACCCCCACCAATATCAACTATCATACTCCCAGTCGGTTCCCAAACCGGCAACCCTGCTCCAATCGCTGCCGCAAACGGTTCTGAGATTGGAAAAGCGTCTCTTGCCCCCGCCTGTTTTGTAGCATCAATAACTGCACGCTCTTCAACCATCGTAATACCGGATGGTACACAAATCATAACATTCGGCTTTTTTGCAAACATGGAACGATTTTTCATTGCCTTTTTAATATAATATTTCATCATCGCTGCTGTCGTATCGTAATCTGCAATAACACCATCCTTCATCGGGCGTATAACAGAAATATTGCCAGGTGTTCTTCCAATCATGTTCTTTGCTGCACTGCCTACTGCTTCGATCTGGCCAGTTTCTGTATTACGAGCAACAACTGACGGCTCACGCACAACAATACCTTTTCCTTTTACATAAACCAATGTATTAGCTGTACCCAAATCGATTCCAAAGTCCTGTGAAAAACTAAAAATGCCCAATAAAATCTTCCTCTCCGAATCACCTTTCGCTTTACATATGTAGTCTAACTATATCGATTCATCTTATCCGTTGCAACCTATCATCCAATCCACATTAAAAAACTGACATACCTTGCACTCATCTCGTAATCATAAGAAGCGCCACTTTCATTCTAATCTTGAAAAATGGCGCTGCTAGTAAATCCTTCTATAATTATACGAAAAAATCCACAAAATAGATAGTGTTATAAGTAGCCTTTTTCTTTTAATGATACAAATTTTCGATCTCCAATAATTAAATGATCCAAAAGATCGATTCCAATCATTTTTCCTGATTCAACTAATCGTCTTGTTACATGAATGTCTTCTTGAGATGGTTCGGGGTCTCCACTGGGGTGATTATGGGCAACGATAATTGATGCGGCTGATCGTTTAACAGCTTCTCGATAGATCTCACGGGGATGTACAATTGCTGCATTCAGACTCCCTATAAAAATTGTTTGCCTGTGAATAATTTGATTTTTTGTATTCAAAAATAAGGCTACGAAGTGCTCTTGATTTAAACTCCGCATTTCCTCCATAATGTAATCTGCACCGTCCTCTGGTGAACGAATAACATATTTATCAATTGACTTATATGCATGCATTCGTCGACCAAGTTCGATTGCTGATAAAATCAGTAATCCCTTCGCTGTACCAATACCTTTAATTGAAGTTAGTTCCTCAATCGTAGCTCCTCTTAATAGCTTTAACCCTTCAAAATGCATAAGTACACGATTGGCAACTGACATGACGGATTCATCTCTCGTGCCGCTGCCAATAAGAATAGATAGTAATTCTTGATTGGATAGTGGCTCAGCTCCATGACTTAGCAATCGTTCCCGTGGTCGTTCTTCTTTTGGTACATCTTTTATCATAATTTCTTGCATATTCAATATGGCTCCTCCTCTCTTTATGATTAGGATTATCATATCTTCTTCTAGACAAGCCAACAACTTACTAAAAATCTATTTTAATAAGGAAAGCAGCCTACAAAATCTTATTTTCCCAAATAGAAAACAATTCTTTCACTAGTGAATACGATTAAAAAAATAAAAAACAGGTAATTTTTCACCTGTTTTTTGACTTCAGATTATTGTTTAAGTTGTTCATAATAATACATCATCTGCAACAGTTGTGTTGCTTGTTCATCTGGGTCTTTAATAGCCGACAATAGCGGTGTTAACGTTTCAGAGTTCTCAGGGGCAGTACCAGCTAGTTCATTCCAGGTCTCTGCTGACAAGGTTTGTTCTCCAGTCCAACCAGCTAAAGCGTTATTCCAAACCTCCTGAAATTTAAGAATCCACTCTTGTTCACTTTCTGTTAGTCGAACTTCTCCAGTTGATGTACTCCATTCCTTCACATAGATTTCAATTGAACCCTTTGCTTTCAAACTATCTGCCAGCTGTGCCGCCTCTTCCTTTGTAGCCGCAATTCCAGCTAGAAGAAAATACTGATCATCCTTCTCCCAAATCATGGTTGGAACCCCTTTTGCTAGATAGCTGTCCGCCCATTCAACTGCATTGGCTTCTTCCGAAAAAATACCAGCCTGTAAAACATGCGCTTGTAACGAGTCCAGTTGGACATCGGTAGAATCCGCAGCAGGAGCGTTATTTTCAGCTAATGCTGCACTAGGTACATGGTCTGTCGCTTCGCCTGCTATTTGTCCTTCTACATCAACAAATAAGCGAAGCAAGAAGAATCCAAGTGCAGACCCTATAATAAGTGCAGATATAATTGCAACTATTAGTGGTTTAAATGTGTGAAAGTTCCCAGGTCTCTTTTTACTAAAAGCATTTTTTGATTTACTAGACCCGGTTAATACAGGAATTGATTTATCAGAATCTTCGACGGAAGCTGCTGTTTGTTTAGTTGTTGTAGAAGAGTGTTTTTTATCATGCAGCTTGTATTTAAGCTGATCACCATTTTTTTCTACAAGAATTGCCTTATGTTTTCCCACAATTTCCCCTCCTGTGACCGGTTATGGATTGTTTCTATAACTCTAGCACAGGATTTTTAAAAAGTAAGACGAAAAATGACAATCAATTAAAAAATCGTTCAACATAATTTGGCTTTTTCCTTTGTTTAATTTCTCGAAAAGATATATTCTCTAACAAGCGAAATAAAGTTGAGAGAACCTGTAATAAACCACACGCCGTTACCCTTGCCTTGTAGTATTTGATTTACTTCCTGTTTCCAATCATCAGCAATGCGCTTTTGTTTTGCAGGGGCTAAGCGATATAGGTCCACTGCCTTTGCTGCACGTGGATGCTGAAAGGTCGTTAGCGTAATTGACGTAAACGAAGTACTCAGTTGCTCAAGCATGGCATCAAGCTCTTTATCTTTAAATACAGCAACTAATAATTGCTTATCCTTTTCCGCAAAGTGTTCATTAACGGTTTTTATAAACGCAGCAACTCCAGCAGGATTATGGGCGCCATCAAGAATTATTAGCGGGTTCTTATTTACGATCTCAAATCTTCCCGCTAGCCTAGTTTGTTCTATTGCTGGTGATGCTTTAGAAAAGGAAATTTGATAACCAGCATCATTGAGCTTTTCGAGTGCCATTAGAGCAAGCGCCGCATTTTGGAACTGGTAGTCACCATACATCAGCAGCTTTAAATGTACCATTCTCTCTTTACTATACCATGTCATGCTTTGACCTTGATTGTGATTATAAATAACATCTTTCCCCAATTGATAGACAGGTGTATAATGTTTCTCAGCTTCCGCTTTAATCACTGTAAATGCTTCCGTTTCTAAATGGCCAACAACAACAGGAGCACCCGTTTTAATGATTCCTGCTTTTTGATAGGCAATTTCAGAAATAGAATTCCCCAGAAAAGCTGTATGGTCTTTTGCAACATTTGTTATAATGGACAGGATTGGTTGGAAACAGTTTGTTGTATCCTCTCTTCCGCCCATCCCTGCCTCAATCAGAGCAATATCAACGCGTTCTGAAAAATAAAGAAAAGCCAGCGCGGTAATCATTTCAAATTCCGTGGGAGGATCATTTTCTTGGTCAAGCTGAATTACATGAGGATACAGTTCATTACATAGATCAACAAATAGCTGCTCCGTTATTTCAGAATCATTTAGCTTCATATGACCAGTTAATCCAGTTAAGCTTGGTGATGTAAAAACACCTACCTTGTAACCATTTGCTTGTAAAGCATTTTTTATAAATTGAATTGTCGAGCCTTTCCCGTTTGTGCCCGCCACATGAATAGCAGGCGCGCTCTTTTCTGGATGATTTAATAATGCAAGCAGCCGATGAATTCGATCTATGCCAGGCTTAATACCAAAAGCTTTTCGGCTATTGAAAAAATCTTCAATTTCTGGAAATGTCGTAAACATAATTACACCACTTTCGATAAGAAGTAACGTTATTATAGCAGAAAGGATAGAATCAAATGAAACCAAATGGATGGATTATTTACAATGGAAACCTGCCAGGAAATAAATTTCTTGATTATGCGGAAATGATTCAAGAGTCTGCAACAAAACAAGGCATTGACATGAAAATTTTAAAAAACAATGCATTACTCAGTCTATTAGCTACAGATCAGCTTGGAATTGTTCAACTAGATAAAGCAGAGCTTCCAGATTTTGTCGTTTTTGCTGATAAAGATATTTATTTGGCAAGACAGCTTGAATTACTAGGGATAACAGTTTTTAACAGCTCAAAAGCAATTGAAATTAGCGATGATAAAATCGCTTCCTATCAATACATGGCAACTCACAACATCCCGATGCCTAAAACAATTGTTGCACCGAAAATCTTCACAACCGGAAACATTGATCATAAATTAGTCGAGAAAGCTATCGAACAATTAGGTCTACCGTTAATTATTAAAGAAGCCTTTGGGTCCTTTGGAGAACAGGTCTATTTATTACATAGTCTAGAAGAGATTATTACTAAAATCGATGCCATCCAAGGCAAACCTTATTTATTCCAACAATTTATTCCCTCCAGTTACGGAAAGGATTTACGCCTACAAGTCGTTGGCAACCAAGTTGTTGCAGCGATGGAGCGAGTTAATATAAATGATTTTCGCGCGAATGTGACATCTGGAGGGGCAATGAGCGTGTATACGCCTACGAAGGAAGAAGCAGCGCTAGCCGTTGCCGCAACGAAAGCAATTAATGCAGATTTTGCAGGAGTCGATTTGTTAATTGGTCCAGATGATAAACGGCTTGTTTGTGAAATTAACTCGAATGCACATATCCGAAACTTACTAGACTGTACTGGTATTAATGCAGCCGACTACATCATGGAACATATTTTGGGGGTATTATCATGAAAACTGGTTGGCTCATTTATCAGGAAGAAGATGCCATCCGAAACAAAGCATTTATTGAGTGGTTTATCGAGGAAGCAAGTTTACAAGAATTGTCGTTACAGCTTGTTCACCGAGAAGATCTGACAATCGGAATCATGCAAAATAAACAGCAAGCGCTTATTCATAACGAGCCCGTACAGCTGCCGGATTTCGCTATCGTTAGGACAATCGAGCCTTTATTGAACCTTCATTTGGAGGCAAAGGGTGTTACCGTTTTTAATTCCTCTACCGTAGCTACGATCTGCAATGATAAGGCGCTTACGCATCATCATATCAATCAGCTTGGATTACCGATGGTTGATACGATATACAGTAAAAAAGAGTTAATGCAGGACATTCCGTCACTTGACTATCCATTTATTGTGAAAGAAGTGAGTGGCAGAGGCGGCAAGCAGGTTTTTTATATAACGAACAAGCAGGATTGGCTGACATGCAGAAAGTCAATCCAGGGCAACATTATCATGCAACCAACAGCCGTTCAGATGGGGAAAGATCTTCGTGTGTTTGTCGTTGGGAAAGAAATTATTGGTGCAGTATTACGCGAAAGCACGACCGATTTTCGAGCCAATTTTACATTAGGTGGAGACGCGAGACTCTATTCACTAAATGACTCGGAGGGAAAACTGATCCATAAAATTATCGATCACTTTGACTTCGGTATGGTTGGGATAGACTTTTTAATTGGACATGATGGTAAGCTTCTGTTCAACGAGATTGAGGATGTTGTCGGCTCGAGAACATTAAGTGCGTGTAGTGATATAAATATCCTTGAGACATATGTTGGTCATATAAAACAGCGCATTAGATAAAAATCGAAAGTCCTCAAATTGGACTTCCGATTTTTGCATTAGTTTGATTTAACCCTTTAACTCCTCAAGTCTTGCTTTCACTTTTGCTTGTTTATCAAGATAATCTGCTTCTTTTTGCTTTTCTTCCTCCACAACTGCGGCTGGTGCTTTGCTAACGAATCCTTGATTGGAAAGCTTCTTCTGAACCCGCTCCACTTCTTTCGTCCATTTTGTAAGCTCTTTCTCTAACCGTTCAATTTCCTTATCGAAATCAATCAGCCCTTCTAAAGGAAGGAATATTTCAGCGCCAGTTACGACAGAAGCCATCGCTTTTTCTGGAACATCAAGGTTAACAGAAATTGTTAGTTCGCTTGGGTTACAAAAACGCTCTAAATAACCACGATTTCCTTCTAATTCTTGCATTACGGCTTCATTTTCAGCTTGGATTAGCATTTGAATTTGCTTCGACATCGGTGTATCTACCTCTGCACGGCTATTACGAACCGATTTTATGATTGCTACGAGCCGTTTCATTTCAGCAGCTGCTGTTTCATCATGATACTTCTCTTCAACTACTGGCCAATTTGCTATCGTAATTGAGTCCCCTTGATGTGGAAGCTGCTGCCAGATTTCTTCTGTAATAAATGGCATATATGGGTGCAGCATCCGCATTGTCTGATCAAGAACGTGTGCAAGTACAGATCTGGTTGTGTTTTTCTTCGCTTCATCGTCACCATATAATGGAAGTTTTGCCATTTCAATATACCAATCACAAAGCTCATCCCAAATAAAGTTATATAAATGACGACCAGCTTCACCAAACTCATATTTCGCTGTGTTTTTCGTCACATGATCAATCGTTTCATTTAAACGCGTTAAAATCCATTTATCTGCTAGTGTTAGCTCTCCAGTTAAATCAATATCTTCATAGGTGAAGCCTTCCATGTTCATTAAGGAGAAGCGAGATGCATTCCATACTTTATTCGCAAAGTTCCACGTTGACTCCACTTTTTCCCAATGGAAGCGTAAATCTTGACCAGGTGTTGATCCAGTTAACAAGAAATAACGTAATGAATCGGCACCATATTTCTCAATAACATCCATCGGGTCAACACCATTTCCTAGTGACTTACTCATTTTCCGACCTTCTGCATCGCGGATTAATCCATGAATAAGTACATCCTTGAACGGTTTTTCACCAGTAAATTCCTTCGATTGGAAAATCATCCGCGCTACCCAGAAAAAGATAATGTCATAACCTGTTACAAGTACATCGGTTGGGAAGTAGCGTTTAAACTCTGCAGATTCTTCATTCGGCCAGCCCATCGTTGAAAATGGCCATAATGCAGAGGAGAACCATGTATCCAGTACATCTTCGTCCTGCTCCCAATTTTCGATGTCAGCCGGTGCTTCTTTTCCAACATATATTTCTTTTGTTTCTTTATGGTACCAAGCTGGAATGCGATGTCCCCACCAAAGCTGACGAGAAATACACCAATCACGGATATTTTCCATCCAGTTAAAGTACGTACGCTCAAAGCGTTCTGGTACAAAATTAACTTTACCTTCTTCATGTTGTAAATCCAGCGCCTCTTTAGCCAATGGTTCCATTTTAACGAACCATTGTGTTGACAAGTATGGCTCAACAACTGCACCACTGCGCTCCGAGTGTCCAACTTGATGGATATGGTCCTCAATTTCAAATAGAACGCCCTGTTCCTGCAAATCTTTCACTATTTGCTTACGGCATTCAAAACGATCCAACCCTTGATATTTACCGGCGTTCTCATTCATGGAGCCATCTTCATGCATAACGAGAACGCGTTCTAGATTATGACGGTTACCAATTTCAAAGTCATTCGGGTCATGGGCCGGTGTAATTTTAACCGCTCCTGAGCCAAATTCCATATCTACATAATCGTCTGCAACAATTTCAATTTCACGACCAACTATTGGCAACACTACTTTTTTGCCGATTAAATGCTTATAACGCTCATCTTTCGGATGTACAGCAACTGCGGTGTCACCAAGCATTGTTTCTGGACGTGTTGTCGCAATTTCAATTGTTTCATCACTATCTTTAATTGGATAACGCATATGATAAAACTTACCTTGGACCTCTTCATAAATTACTTCAATATCGGATAGGGCAGTTTTTGTTTGCGGATCCCAGTTAATAATGTATTCTCCACGATAAATAAGACCCTTTTCATATAGTTTAATGAATACTTCCTTTACCGCATCAGACAAACCTTCATCCAGCGTAAAACGCTCACGTGAATAGTCCAGTCCTAGACCTAGCTTTTCCCATTGAGAACGGATAAAGTCTGCATATTCTTCTTTCCACTCCCAAGATTTTTCCAGGAATTTCTCACGTCCTAATTCATAACGATTTGTTCCTTGCTCCTTTAATTTCGCTTCTACCTTCGCCTGTGTTGCGATTCCAGCATGGTCCATACCGGGTAACCATAATACATCATAGCCCTGCATACGCTTCATGCGAGAAATAGTATCCTGCATTGTTGTATCCCATGCATGACCTAAATGCAGCTTACCTGTAACGTTTGGTGGCGGAATAACAATCGAGAATGGCTCCTTATCTGGATCACCAGTAGCTTCAAAATATTTCCCTTCTAACCAAAATTGATAACGACCTTTTTCCACTTCCTCCGGATTGTATTTCGACGGAAGGGACGTTTGTTCATTTGTGCTCATTGCTTTACCTCCTATTTTTAACAGTCACTAAAAATCAAAAAACCCTTTTCATCCTTAAAAATAAAGGACGAAAAGGGTTAGATTCCGTGGTACCACCTTTGTTTACAAACCAAAATTGTTTGTACACTTCATTGATTGATAACGGTCAATACCGGCTTCTTCTACTTTAAATTTTAATTTCAAAGAAACTGCATCAAGGGCGACCTTCCAAAACAATCTACCTAGGAAATTTTCAGCTCATGATTTCCCTCTCTAAAGGCGTTTATTTTGTACTCTTCCCTATCATCGCGTTTACGTTATAATTTCACATAATTATATATATTATTTTATAGCTTACTTAGAGTATCGTCAACTATTATTATTGTTATCCGCACCAATTTGGTGTATTCATACATAGTATAGAAAAAGAGCGTAAATGTGCTTAGAAAGGAAAGAGGTGCTACCTGTGGCAAGATTTTATCGTTACAAACTTCCACCATGGGCAAGACAATGCCTTTTTGTCTTCGAGAGAATTCTTTTACCGATCACGATATTCCAGTTAATCCGCACGTTGTTAATCCCAACGACTTTTGATGTGCTTTTATTAGGTGTATTAATTGGACTATTAATCGCTTTTTATTTGGAATGGATTTAATTTGACAGATCATCAAAATTTATTGTTTCATATTCTTCTTTTATAAAATCTGTCCATTTTAATGCAAAAATAAGCTTGCGATATTGTTTCTGTAATGCACTGACTTGATAAGTCAGTGGTTTTTCTTTTGTACTTTTCACATAATCTCGGATGATCGTCATATAATCAGCTGGATTAAGTAAATAAATGGATAGTAATTTCATATCAAACATTTCAAGATCATACTTTCGTTTATATACTTTGAAACCTTCCATTATTAACTCATTTGGTTGATCGTATTCACCGGTTAACTGATGGAAGTAGTTTGTTAAATCCACTGCGACATGATCATAACGCGCTTGCTCCCAATTAATAATATGGTTGTTCAAAACATGATCAAGCGCGAGATTTCCATGGCAAAGGGAAAGATTCCATGTTATTTCTTCTTCTGACTGATCAAGAAATTCACTTACCTCTCCATTTATCCGGTTTAATGCAGTTTCTATATCTCGATAATGCGTGCAAACCTGCAATTCAAACGGAGACATGTAGGCTTGTTGTTCAAAGCGAAGCACATAGGAATATAATTCATTTGGAAGCTGCTCACAGAACGTTTGGTATGTATGAAAGTTTTTATTTAAGCTGGATTTTGAAATCCGTTGACTTTGCTGAGTTCTGTCATGGATATGTGCTAATAGTCCCATCGTTCGCTCAATCGATGTTTCACTGCTTGAACGAGGCGCAAAAAGCAGCCAAGGGCTAAGGTAGTAAACGAAACCATCTACATCTTCATATAGCTTGCCATCTTTTGTTAGATAAACGGGCACAATTTCTGACAGATTTTTCTCATTTGCTACATAATAAACATGTTCCCATGCAGCAATATCCTCTTGCTTTAATGTACTTTTCTTTAAGGCATAGTCACGACGACTGTCTTTAATGTGATAGAGACGATCGGTAACCTTTTCGATTTCAGTTGGAAAGATTCGATAAGCCTGCAGTATGTCTTTCACTACTTCCATCATTTATCACCACCTACTAAAGGAGATACCCCCTTGTTTCGTAAGTGTCAGGGGGCATTTTCGATTATTAATTGACAGGTATATACAACAACTGTCCCTCATGGACCTCAAAGTCATCCTCAAGCTGGTTTTGTTTTATCAATTGGAGTGGGCTTACGGAAAATCGTTCAGCAATTGTTTCTATTGTGTCTTGATTTTGTACAATACAAAGTCTCATTTTCGTAAACTGCTCTTCTTTTGCTTCTCTAAAAATATCCGATAATAAACTTGCATCTTCTGGAACACGCTCTTCATAATTATCTGTTTCATTTACTTCAGCTGCAACAATATCCTCTTCAGTGACCAACTCTTCTGTCTCTTCTGCTTCTATATCCGTTGTCTCTGCCTCTTCATCTGACAATTGTTTGAAAAATTCTGCTAATGTTTGTGATTTCTTTTTCCATCGATCTGGATCATGATCTTCTTGTTCCGCTTCTTCTGACCTAATGTCCCCGGTATTCTCCACTGTTTCTGCTGCTTCCTCTGTTTCTTCTACTTGAACGAAATCCTTCTCTTCTCTTGTTTGTATTTCTTCTTTTTCAACAGTTTTTTGTTCATCTAATGGTCCTGCATCAAGCTCTGTCTCCGATAAATCGGTAAGAGCTAGTTCCTCTTCTTGTGGTTTTCTTAATTCAAATTCGAATGAGTCTAATTCAGAGACAGAATTACCCTCCACCACTGTATCTACTTCTTTTTCTTCTGTATCCTTAACTTCCTTCGTTTCTTGACGCTGGTGCTCTACTTCACTATTAATCCCGTGTATTTCAATGGTTGCGTACAACTTTAAGTGACTTGGTTCTGGTATTTCATAATCAAAAGAATCTACATGTACCGTAACCTCATTCAAGTCTGCTACACGATAAGGCGGGACAGAAATTTCTACCGGAAACCGATGAGAAAATGCAGCTAATCCTTCCTCATCTATTACCTTTTCTACATAACGTTTCGCTTGAAAGTCTTCAAAATCCAGTGAGCGATCATCTTGCTCAGACTCTACTTTTTCGTATTCTCCTTGAAGCTCAATATTCCCGCGAATCGAAATATATTCCTCATAGGGCTGGATAGATATTTCAGGTTCTAATGCTATTCCTCTTAACTCCGCAACTTCCTGTCCCTTTTCAAAATAGAGTGATTCCTCTAGATCAAAAGTGAATGCTTTGGAATCGCCTGCCAAATGAATTCCCTCCTCTTTAAAAAACTTGGCATTCGTTAATATCCTTGAGCGAACGCCTTCGCCTGCACTTTTGCAAAAAGGAAAGTTTTATACTTTCTTTTCTGCCAACATATAACCAATATGCCGATATGTCTTTATAATCTATATGAATCCACCTACAGAGATATGCATGAAAAAAGCCATTCCAATCTGGAACAATCCTAATATAAGGATGTCCCCATTGGAATGGCTTATTTTTTCTCAATGTGAACGCCACGTCCAGTCCGCATGTCACTAGCCCGGAGTTTTCACGATTGAGTTTTTACTTTTCAATTTTAGAAAAAGCTGTTCGGATTGCTTGGATTGTTTTTTCAATATCTTCATCGGTATGCGCAGTTGATAGGAATAATCCTTCAAATTGCGATGGCGGCAGGAAAATTCCCTCTTCCATCATGGCACGATAATATTGGGCAAAGTAATCCAAGTTTGATTGCTGAGCTGTTTCAAAGTTGATGACTTCTTTATTTGTAAAAAACACACCAAACATTGAACCTGCTCGATTAACATGTAAAGGAATATCATATTCCGCCGCAGCTTGCTTGAATCCTTCTACAAGTCGATCTATTTTCTTGCTTATTTCCTCATATGATTCCTCTGTCAATGCAGATAAGGTTTCATAACCTGCTGTCATTGCAAGTGGATTTCCTGACAAGGTTCCTGCTTGGTAAATGGAACCTGCAGGAGCAACGCTTTCCATAATTTCGCGTTTACCACCATAAGCTCCAACAGGTAATCCCCCACCAATAACCTTACCAAGACAAGTCAGGTCTGGCGTAACATGAAAGTGTCCTTGTGCACAGTGGTAACCAACACGGAATCCAGTCATGACTTCATCAAAAATAAGGAGTGTACCATTTTGCTCTGTGATTTGTCGCAAGTTTTGCAGAAAATCATTTTTAGGTGGTACAACACCCATATTCCCTGATACTGGTTCAACGATAACTGCTGCAATATCTTTCCCGTACTTTTCAAAGGCAAGTTTAACACTTTCTACATCGTTATATGGAACCGTAATCGTATTCTGAGCAATGGACGCTGGAACTCCCGGGCTATCTGGTAATCCAAGTGTTGCAACACCTGAGCCAGCTTTAATTAATAACGAATCTCCATGCCCATGGTAGTTCCCTTCAAATTTAAGAATAATATTTCTGCCGGTATACCCTCTAGCAAGACGAATCGCACTCATCGTTGCTTCCGTTCCTGAGTTTACCATTCGAACCATTTCAATTGAAGGAACACGATCAATCACTAATTTCGCTAGCTTGTTTTCAAGCAGCGTCGGTGCACCAAAGCTTGTCCCTTTTTCAGCGACTTCCTTTAGCTTTGTTACAACATGGTCGGGAGCATGGCCTAAAATTAATGGCCCCCAGCTTAACACATAATCAATATATTCATTGCCATCAATGTCATAAATCTTAGATCCTTTACCAGACTCCATGAATACTGGTGACATGCCAACAGACTTAAATGCACGTACAGGAGAGTTCACCCCGCCCGGCATTAGATCAACTGCTTCTTTGTACGCATCTACAGATTGATTATATCTTACCACTTTAGTCCGCCTCCTCTAGTTATCTTCTTTAAGCCATTTCGCAACATCTTTTGCAAAATAGGTAATAATTAAATCTGCTCCGGCACGCTTCATGGATGTTAGCTTCTCCATTACTAATGCTTTCTCATCAATCCAGCCATTCTGAGCTGCAGCTTTGACCATGGAATATTCACCACTGACATTGTAAGCAACTACTGGCAAATTAAAATTGTCACGTACTTCGCGCACAATATCCAGGTATGACATAGCTGGTTTTACAATTAAGAAATCCGCACCTTCCGCGACATCTGATTCCGCTTCTCGAAGGGCTTCCAGTCGATTTGCTGGATCCATTTGATATGTTTTTCGATCACCAAATTGTGGTGTGCTGTCTGCCGCATCACGGAAAGGACCATAGTAAGCTGAAGCATATTTGACAGCATAGGACATAATCGGAATGTGTGAATAACCCGCTTCATCAAGCGCCTGTCGAATAACAGCTACAAATCCATCCATCATATTAGAAGGTGCGATAATATCGGCTCCCGCTTCTGCCTGTGAGACAGCTGTTTTTGCTAAAAGCTGCAAGGATTCATCGTTGTCGACGTCATGATTATGGATAACGCCACAATGACCATGTGAAGTATATTCACAAAGACATGTATCTGCAACAACAAGCAATTCTGGAAATTCCTTTTTAACTAGTCTTGTTGCCTGTTGAATGATACCATCTTCAGCAAAAGCTCCCGTTCCTATCTCATCCTTCTCTGATACTACGCCAAAGAAAATTACTGAACGTATACCGAGTTCAAAAACTTCTTTTACCTCATCAAGCAGCAAATCAAAAGAAAGCTGATAAACTCCAGGCATGGAAGGAACTTCGCTCTTAATATTTTCACCTTCAATAACAAAAATCGGGTAAATAAAATCCTCTGTTCTCAGATGGTGTTCGCGCACCATCGAACGCATCGCATTTGAAGAGCGTAACCGTCTATGACGTTTAAAATTGATTGATTGTGACATCGTAATCTATCCTTTCTTTATGTAGTTACATATCGTTTTCAGCATCGCTTCAATTGTAAATTCCTCAGGCGGTGTGATAGATTGGATTCCGAGTTCAGTCGCACGTTGCTCGGTTGTTGTTCCAATACAAATATAGTTTTTCTTTGGAATCGTATCAACCATTTTGACAAACGCCTCAACTGTTGAAGGACTTGTAAAAGTAATAAAATCGATCAAGTCTTCCGTTAACAGTTCGTTTAATCGACCTTTCATTGCATAATTATATCCTGTTTCATAAACCTCCAACAAAACATGTGGCACGTTGTGCTTTGTAAATTCCACTGGAAGCGTATCACGCGAAAGATTCCCTCGAACCAGCAAAATTTTCCCCGCCTTAGGGAACTGCTGCAGAAACTCCTCTGCCATTGCCTCAGCATGATATGTTGTCGGAATAAACTCCGCTTGATAGCCATATTTTTTAAGTGCTAAATCTGTCTTATGACCAACAGCAGCTAATCGTTGCCCTTGAAGCTGTTTCATATTATATTTCTTCGCAAGGGTAAAAAAACAATGGACCCCATTTGCACTTGTAAAAAAAATCCACTTGAATTCACCCATTTTGGAAAAGATGTGCTGGGATGCTTCTGTATCTTTACATGAAATCGCAAGCAAAGGAACCTCAATCGGTATACCACCAAGCTCTCGTACCTTTTTCGAGAATTCTTTTGCTTGGCTTGCTTCTCTCGTTATTAGAATTTTGCTTTCATGTAAGGTTTGCTCCATTACTTGTCGAGCTCCTCTTTTACGCGATTTACAATTTCCTTAGCACCCTGGCTGATTAAAGCCTCCGCAGCTTCTTTTCCAACAGCTTTCGGATCTGTTCCTCGCACCGTTTCTTTTAAAATCGTTTTACCGTCTGGTGTTCCTACGAGTGCTGTTAATATGACTTCATCTTCTTCCAGGTAGGCATAGCCTCCAATAGGCACTTGACAGCCACCCTCGAGTAAATGTAGAAACGTTCGTTCAGCAGTAACCGTTCTCGTTGTCAAATCATCATTAATAGCTTGCAGGATTCCCTGAATCTCTTCGTCATCTGCTCGACTTTCAATTGCGAGCGCCCCTTGTCCAACAGCTGGAACAACGATTTCCGGATCAAGGTATTCTGTAATCAACTCTTCACTTAAACCAACACGTTTCAATCCAGATACAGCAAGAATAATCGCGTCATAGTCTTCTTCGTTCAGTTTGCGAAGTCTCGTTTCAATATTTCCGCGGATCCACTTGATCGAAATATCTGGACG
The DNA here is from genome assembly GCF_003515705.1 of Oceanobacillus profundus. Lineage (GTDB taxonomy): Bacteria > Bacillota > Bacilli > Bacillales > Amphibacillaceae > Oceanobacillus > Oceanobacillus profundus. The sequence continues at coordinate 186,436 of NZ_QWEH01000004.1, read as the reverse complement.
CTCTGCAAGAATTTGGGCTGAGCGACGTAAGCTACTTGTACCTATTATGGCGCCTTTTGGTAGATCAGTTAGCTTCACATTGTTTTTAGAAATAAAAGCATCTCGATGATCTTCTCTTATCGGGATTGATGAAATCATTAAGCCTTCCGGTAACTCTGATGGCATGTCCTTCATGCTATGTACTGCTAAATCAATTTCTTTATCATACATAGCTTGCTCAATCTCTTTGACAAAAAGACCCTTTCCACCTACTTTGGATAATGTTACATCCAAAATTCGATCACCTTTTGTAACAATTTCCTTGATTTCAAATTCATTTTTAACACCAGCTGCCTTCAACTGATCAATCACCCATTTTGTCTGTGTTAAAGCTAAATTACTTTTTCTTGACCCAACGATAATTTTCCGCATTCGTTGTGTACCTCCTTAACATACTTGTTCTTTAAAAGTGAAAATTCGATAACGTGCTGAATAGAAAGAAATTCACTAACAATATTAAAAATGCTCCAGTATTGTAGGTTGCTAACGGCTTTCCAACATATCCTACAACGAGGCGCAAAACCAAATATCCGACATACACAATTAGAACAAGCAGTGAGCCAATTGTTTTCATGTCAAACCAATAAAATTCAGAGGCAGAAAAATAAGCCCAAACTACCCCTAAAATAATCGCAATTAATAATAGCGGTACCCCAATCGAGATGGCTATAAAACTATAACGATCCAATTGCTTCAAATCTCCTAATTGCCACATCCATTTTAACCCTTTTTTCCTTTTTAGGAAACGATATTGAATTAAATACATAATAGAGAGTAAAAATGCAACCGTAAAGAAACCATAGGAAACAATTGCAAGCGTAATATGTGCAATTAATATTTCATGGACAAATTGAATCGAGTCATTCAATTGGTTATGCGTGGTGCTCGCAGCAAAATATAATAATAATATAAAAAAGCCGAATACTTGAATGAAAAACACAATAAACCGGATTTTGAAAAGCTTATTGATGATTATGGATAGTGTAATCAATACCCAAGAATAGAAAAATAGACTATCCACTAGATTCGTAACAGGAAAGCCTTTCTCACCAAATACTTCATAAAAGAAAAAAACGGTTTGCAATAACCAGACCACACAAATCAACCAGAAAGCAATTTTATTTGCTTTCCGGTTGTGATGTATAAAATCGATAAAAAAACCAATTAAACTAAGGCTAAATAGAATCAAAATTATTTCGTAGATCCACTTCATCTCATGTAATAATCCTTTCTGCGAAGATAGAATTGTTTATAATTTTGAAGGATTAACGTCCACGAAGCATAAAATCCCTATACAACCGCCAGAACGATTGCTATGATTTTCTACGCCGTTGTAAACTTATTTTGAGCCGAAAAGGAGGACTTCTCTTCTTTTGATATTAACTCCATTGTTTCATTTTTTTTTGCCTGTTTTTCAAATTCTGCTTTTACTTCTTTTTCAATACCAAAAATATCGATGAATAACTGTAAGGACTGATCGGCATTATCGGTTCCTGCAAGCTCTTTCGCCTGTGTTACAGGTTCTTTCAGCAGCTGATTAATAATACTTTTTGTATGCTTGCTGATTACTTTCTTTTCTCTCACCGTCAAATCCGGGATTTTTCTTTCAATACTTTTCATTGTTTCAGATTGAATAGATAGCGCCTTTTGACGTAGAGCCGAAATAACCGGAACAACACCAAGCGTTTTCAGCCATTCCTTGAACAGCACGATTTCTTCTTCCATCAAAATTTCAATTTGTTCTGCAGCTGCTTTTCTTGTTTCTAAATTTTCATCCACTATATGATTTAAATTATCAATGTCATATAAAAAGACATTGTCTAAATTGCTAATGTCTGGATCAATATCTCTAGGTACAGCAATGTCCACAAGGAACAAAGCTTTTCCCTTACGCTTTTTCTGAATTGGTTCAAGCATGTCTTTCGTTAGTACGATTGAATCTGACCCTGTAGAACTAATTAAAATATCCGCTTCTTGGATAACAGGTAATAAATTATCCATACTCTCTGCTTTGGCTTGGAATTTCGCAGCTAAGTCTTTAGCGTTTGCTAATGTACGATTAATAACAGTTATTTTAGTTGCTCCAGACCCTTGCAGGTTCTTAGCGGCAAGTTCGCCCATTTTACCGGCTCCAAGAATAGCTACGTGCTTATTTTGTAAGTCTCCAAATATTTTTTTAGCCAGTTCGACAGCAGCATAACTAATGGAGACTGCATGTTCACCGATTGCCGTTTCTTTATGAGCGCGTTTCCCAAAAGTGATTGCCTGTTTAAATAATTCATTAAATACAGTTCCAGTTGCTTTCATTTGTTGTGATGTTAAAAATGCCTGTTTCACTTGACCGAGAATTTGGGTTTCTCCCAGTACCATCGAATCAAGACCTGTAGTTACACGGAAAAGATGCTCCATGGCGCCATCATCTTCCGTTATCCGTAAATAGGAGGAGAATTCTTCCTTATCAAGATGGAACCAATCAGCCAAAAATTGTTTAATATAGTAACGGCCAGTATGCAATTGATCAACAACCGCATATATTTCTGTACGGTTACATGTCGAAACGATCACATTTTCCAGAATGCTTTTTCGTTTTTTTAATTCAGTCATCGCCTCGTGAAGCGATTGCTCTGAAAATGTAAGCTTTTCCCTAACTTCTACAGGGGCTGTTTTATAATTGAAGCCAACTTTTAAAATATGCAATTTGTCTACCCCCAAAATAATTTACACGGTTTAAACGATTGTATATGCTATATAATAACTCACCTACCATTATAACATGCATTCCCTTTTCCATTTTCTGAAATTGTGAACAGAAAAGGAAACAATATGTTAGTATAGAAAGGTATTAAAGAAATGTTTCTTTCAAATATAGTATTAAAATAGTTTCTACATAATAATTATTATAACTAGTGTGTACTTTACCATACTGCACACAGATAATCAAGAATTCAACACAGGTGTAGAGGGGTTTTATGAAAGTGAAAAAACAACATTCATTGCTTGCTTATTTACTAATTGGTATCGGGATTTATTTTCTGCTTCGCGAATTAAAAATACCTATCTTAACGAATTTTTATTCATGGCAAACCTTACTTATTATTATAGGTCTTGCATTATTGATTCATGGATACAGCTCAAAATATTACCAAAATTTACTGGCAGGTACAATTGTACTTGGAATTGGCATTCATTTACATGGTGTCCAGCACTATTCCTTTTGGATTGATCATTGGGCTGTTTACATACTGATTGTCGGGATTGCCTTTCTTGTCCGATTTATTAAAACAAAGAAAGGGTTATTTACTGGTCTAATTCTTATCACGCTAGCTGTATTTTTAATTTTTTCTGTCAATCTACCAATCTATTTTGATTGGCTGTATACTGTTATCGATTTATTGGAACGCTTTTGGCCAGTACTCCTAATTATAATCGGCTTTTTCTTATTAAAACGTAAATAAAAAATCTCGGGGATTGAAGAGACCCCGGGATTTTTTACAATACAGAACTCAGAAAATCCCGAGTTCGCTGTTCTTTCGGCTTATTAAAAATTTCATCTGCATGACCATACTCTACAATTCTTCCTTCATGCATATATACCAACCAATCCGCAACTTCACGAGCGAACCCCATTTCATGTGTCACCACAACCATCGTCATGCCCTCTTCTGCCAATCCCTTCATCGTTGCAAGCACTTCATTGACAAGCTCTGGGTCAAGCGCTGAAGTTGGTTCATCAAAAAGCATCACATCGGGCTTCATCGCTAACGCACGTGCAATGGCTACACGCTGTTTTTGCCCACCGGATAATTTAGATGGATACACATCATATTTATCTCCTAGTCCGACCTTATCAAGCAATATCTTTCCTTCTTTTATTGCTTCGCTTTTTTTCACACCTTTAACTTGTGTCGGTGCTTCAATTACGTTTTCAAGCACTGTCATATGAGGAAATAAATTAAAATGCTGGAATACCATCCCAACTTTTTGTCTGATTTTATTTAAGTCATGTGATTTTTTTTCAATTTGTTCTCCATCAATAGTAATACTTCCGCTATTTTTTATTTCTAAAAAGTTAAGGCAGCGCAGCAACGTACTCTTACCAGAACCACTAGCTCCAATTAATACAACAACATCGCTTTCTTTTACAGTTAGATCGATATCCTTTAAAACATGCAGTTCACCAAATGACTTGTTTAACTGCTCTACACGAATCATTTCTCTTTCTTCACTCATTTAGGTTCCCCTCTTTCTTAATCACTAACTGCTAATCGTTTTTCGATCTTATTCACGATAAACGTCAATACAAGTACGATTAGTAAATAATAAACGGCTACCGTCATGTAGTAAGGCAAATAGTCAAAGGTGTTCGAGCCCATTGTGCTTGCTACACCAAATAAATCTTGCATGCCAATAAAGGAAACTAAGGATGAATCCTTAATTCCAATAATAAATTGATTTCCCAATGATGGAACCGCTCTTCGGAATGCCTGGGGCAAAATAATTCGTTTCATCGTCAAACCTTTATTCATCCCAAGTGATAAACCTGCTTCTCGCTGACCTTTATCTATTGATTGGATGGCTCCGCGAATAATCTCCGCAATATAAGCTCCACTATGAAAAGCTAATCCTGCAGCACCAGCCCAGAACATCGGAATTAATAAAATATCTGTTAAACCATAATATAGGATAAAAATTTGTACGATTAATGGTGTTCCACGAACAATCCATATGTAAGCGTCGGCAATCCATTCAAAAATTTTTATGTTTGATATTTTAAGCAATGCTACAAATAATCCAATAACGATGGCAATTAATAAGGATACAACAGATAGCTTCACCGTAATCCATAAACCATCGAGAAATACATCATAACTACCAATGAAAACATCAAAAAAATGCAGTATGTCTTCCAAGTGCTTCAACTCCCCTTTAGATAAGAATGTGCGCATGCTCGGATGCGCACATTCACATGTTTTATTCTTCTATCTCAGGCTCTTCGGTAATGTCACCGCCAATCCATTCTTCAGATAAGGCGGCAAGCTCGCCGCTTTCTCTCATCTCCTCAAGGGCCTCATTTACAGCTTCAAGCAATGCAGTGTTATCCTTTTTTACCGCTACTGCTTGCTCGGCGACATCAAGCTGAAATTTCCCTTCAATTTCTAATCCTGCATCAATGGCTGTAAATCCTGTCACATCATCCGTGATTACGGCATCGTGATGACCACTTGCTAACGATTGAAGAGCAACTACATCGCTATCTACTTGAGGTATGCTTGAAGTATATTGCTCTGCCACTTCAAGATATGTTGTACCTCTGGCCACAGAAATCTCTTTTCCTTCTAAGTCGTCTTCTGTCTGTATATTACTATCAGGTCTAGTATAAATAACCGGTCCGGAATAGTAATAAGGCTCAGAGAAATTTACCTGCTGCAAACGTTCTTCTGTTATTGTATGACTTGCAACTGCGATATCATAACGACCTTCCGTTACTCCAGTAACAATGCCTGAAAATTTTGCCCGCTGCGGATTCGGCTCAAGGCCAAGTTTTTCAGCGATCGCTTCTCCAACAGCTACATCATAACCAACCATATCACTGCCTTCCATATAGCTAAATGGTTTGAATTCACCAGAAGCTGCAAATGTTAACTTGCCATCTTCAACTAAATTATATGCAGCACCATCACCAGCTGCATTTGAATCTCCATTAGCAGATTCGCTATTTCCACAAGCTGCTAGTAAGATCATAGATACCATCAAAAATAACGCAATTTTCAGTTTTTTCACCTTTCTCCACATCCCCTTTTTCATTTAAATAACAGCTATCATCTCTGATCTGTAAGTTGAAATAGTATCAGCCACCACCATTCCACTTTTACCATGTATTAAAGTATAGCAATAATTGAAATAGCACACGAACTGGCTATAATACGATATCCATCAGTATATGTACATTTACAGATCCTACTGCATAATAACTCCCTTCAGCATACATATACCCATCTTTTCTAAAATATACTCCTGTTTTCTAAAAAATCTTTCTAATCAAGAAGTTTTCAGGACTGTCACTAATATGTGGTTGGCAGTTCAAGAATGTGCAGCAGGATGTTAATATTCAGTGTTCGGTTACTAGGTGTAAGATGCGTTACCAAGGTTGAGGCGATAAGATCTGGATAAAATACGATTGTTTATTTCCTAAATCTGATCGATAATATGACAAAGATCATGAACAATACAGTACTAGGCTGAACGACAAAAAAAACCTTGTCAGAGATTGCTCCTCAGACAAGGTTTTTTTTTCATTAGTTTTTCAAATAATGGGTAATGACAGACCATGATTCGTCCTTCCCTTCACCTGTTTCAGCTGAAAATGGAATGACAATATCATCTGGTGCTACTTCGAATGTTTGTTTTGTTCGTTTTACATGCTGTGCTCGTTTATTCTTTGGTATTTTATCAAGCTTCGTTGCGATGATAATTACTGGAAGCTCATGATATTTAAGAAAATCATACATTTGCAAATCATCTTTTGTTGGTTCATGACGAAGGTCGGTGACAAGGATAGCGGCTTTTAATGTTTCTCTTGTCGTAAAGTACTCCTCCATCATACCTCCCCATTTTTCACGTTCCTTTTTTGAAACCTTCGCATAACCATAGCCCGGTACATCCACGAAATAAAAGGCTTCGTTAATCTTATAAAAATTTAAAGTTTGTGTCTTCCCCGGCTTTGATGAAGTACGGGCTAAATTTTTCCGATTAATTAGCTTGTTTATAAATGACGATTTCCCTACATTTGAGCGTCCTGCTAATGCTATTTCTGGTAGCATATCACCTGGATATTGCTTCTTGCTAACGGCACTAATGACGATTTCGGCGTTAGTTACTTTCATTTTTCTCCTCCACGAGTGCGTGCTCAAGTACTTGATCAAGGTGATTCACCGTGATAAAAGTTAAGTCATTTCGAACACTTTCTGGTATATTTTCTATATCTTTTTCATTTTCTTCTGGGATAATCAAGGTTGTTAATCCAGCTCGATGTGCACTCAATGATTTCTCTTTTAAACCTCCAATTGGCAACACACGTCCACGGAGTGTAATTTCCCCAGTCATCCCTACTTCTTTCCTAATTGCCCTGCCTGTTAAAGATGATACAAGAGCTGTTGCTATTGTTATTCCAGCAGACGGTCCATCCTTTGGCGTTGCGCCTGCTGGTACGTGAATATGAATATCATATTTCTCGTAAAAGTTGGACTCTATATTAAATTCCTTTGTTCTGGAACGTACATAGCTAAATGCAGCTTGGGCAGATTCTTGCATTACGTCGCCCAATTTCCCTGTGAGCGTTAATTTGCCTTTACCAGGATAATGGGTTACTTCAATGGAAAGAATATCACCACCTGCAGATGTATATGCTAAGCCTGTTGCTGTTCCTACTTGATCCTCTTGCTCCATTAGGCCATAGCGAAAAACTGGCTTCCCTAGTAAATCTTCCAGGCTTTTTTCGGTTACAATTACTTTTTCCTTTTCCTTGGAAATAATAATTTTGGCTGCTTTTCTGCATAGTTTTGCCAGCTGTCTTTCTAACCCACGAACTCCAGCTTCTCTTGTATATCTGCGAATCAGCTTAAGAATTGCGTTTTCCCGGATTTGTAAATTAGCTTTTTTCAATCCATTTTCCTTCAATTGCTTTGGCAGTAAATGCTGTTTTGCAATATGCAGCTTCTCTACCTCCGTATAACCCGCAATGGAGATAAGCTCCATACGATCCAATAAGGGACCAGGTATACTGTTTACGTTATTTGCAGTAGCAATAAAAAGCACATTAGATAAGTCATAGTTTTCTTCAATAAAATGGTCACTGAACGAACTATTTTGTTCTGGATCCAACACCTCAAGCATCGCGGAAGACGGGTCCCCGCGAAAATCATTTGACATTTTATCGATTTCATCCAGTAAGAATACTGGATTAACCGTTCCAGCTTTCTTCATTCCTTGAATAATACGACCCGGCATTGCTCCAATATAGGTTCTGCGATGTCCGCGTATCTCTGCTTCGTCCCGAACTCCTCCTAATGAAATACGTACGAAATTTCGATTAATCGCCTTGGAGATTGATTTTGCTAAAGAAGTTTTTCCTACTCCCGGAGGTCCTACAAGGCAAAGTATCGGTCCTTTTATTGTATTGGTTAGCTTTTGTACAGCTAAATACTCTAAAATTCGTTCCTTTACTTTTTCGAGACCATAATGATCATGATTTAACACTTTCTCTGCACGTTTAATTTCAATTGTATCTTGTGTTTTTTTTGTCCAAGGTAAGAGAATTAGCCATTCCAAGTAATTACGAATAACAGAGCTTTCAGCAGAACTTTGTGGTACTTTTTCATATCTTCCTAACTCTTTTAAAGCAACCTTCAAGATATGCTCCGGCATATCGGAGTTTTCAATCTTCTCCCTTAATTGATCTACTTCACTCGTTTTGCCGTCTTTATCGCCAAGCTCCTTTTGAATCGCTTTTAGTTGTTCACGAAGATAATATTCCTTTTGTGTTTTTTCCATGGAGTTTTTTACACGTTGTCCAATTTTCTTTTCTAAATCCAAAACCTTTTTTTCGTTGGAGATAACTTTAATGAGATGCTTCATTCGAACAGCCACATTTATCATCTCTAAAATTTGCTGTTTGTCCTTTATTTTCAACGTTAAATGAGATGCGACGAGATCTGCGAGTCTACCTGGTTCCTCGATATCAGAAACCGTTGCATAGGTCTCATCTGTTAACTTCCTGGAAAGCTTTATGTATTGCTTAAATTGCTCAAGGAGGGAACGCATTAACGCTTCTTCTTCATGCTTTTCGCCATGCGTTTCCTCCAAATTTTCGATTTCAACTAAAAATTCATCTTGAGATTCCGTATATCGGAGAATTTCTCCACGCGAAATTCCCTCAACAAGCACACGCATCGTACCATTTGGAAGCTTTAACATCTGTTTTACTTTTGCCAATGTACCAACATTAAAAATATCGCTTGGTTCCGGATCATCTAAGCTCACTTTTTTCTGGGTTGCCAGGAAAATATGCTGATTGTCCATCATTGCCTTTTCCAATGCAGCAATCGATTTATCTCTACCTACGTCCAAGTGTAGAACCATTGACGGAAACACGAGTAGTCCACGTAAAGGAAGGAGGGGGACTTGAATGTTTTCTTTCGTCATTATTTGTACCTCCATAAAATATGTATTTAATTAGTTATCTTAAACCATTCGTGTTAAAAAATTCATTATGTATTTCTTCAGTTTATAGAAAAATCTTCCTCTTGTAAATGGTTTCATTTCTAAATCTGTATTCTATTTATTTCAACGTTATTTACAGGCAATAAAACAAGAATACAAAGGTTATCGTAACTCCCGGAACAGCCACATCCAGCTTCAGCGCCCAACGACTAGCGAGACTTCCCTCACCTCCGTACGATAAGTCAACATCGACTCCCTACGGTCGCCGTGTTTCCTTTATCTCCTACGGCTCAGTCCAGTCCGTACGTCGCTAACCGGACGCTTCCGCTTTTGTGCTTATTATTACCTAAGTTTATAATTATAAACAAAAAGGAGCTGACTGAGTCAGTTCCTTTTAGGCAGTTAAGTAATAGTAAAAAAACTAACTGCATAAGTGCAACTAAGGCACTCCCAAAAATTCTGGCGAATGCCCTAGTTTTTCTAACAATGTAGTACCTGCTCAATCAGCCTCAGCTTATGCACTTTCTTTCGGATGCTTTTCATTTCCTTCTTTAACGGTTCCATCATGGAAAACCAACTTAGGGCTCCCGTTTTCGTCAGTAACTGTTTCTTTCGTAATGATGCATTTTTCCACATCTTCACGAGAAGGCAGATCAAACATTACGTCAACAATAATCCCTTCGATAATGGAGCGTAATCCACGGGCACCTGTTTTGCGCTCAATTGCTTTTTTAGCAATTTCAATAAGTGCATCATCTTCGAATTCTAAATTCACATTATCCATATCAAATAACTTTTGATATTGTTTAACGAGTGCATTTTTCGGCTTAGTTAAAATTTCAATTAGCGCATCCTCGTCCAATGGCGTCAAGCTTCCGATTACTGGAATACGCCCGATAAATTCTGGAATTAAGCCGTAGCGTAATAAATCCTCCGGTAATACTTTGGAAAGCAGCTCACCCATATCCAGATCTTCCTGCTTCTCGTTCGAGCCAAAACCGATTACTTTCTTACCTAGACGACGTTTAATTACTTGGTCAATTCCATCGAATGCTCCACCAACGATAAATAGAATATTTGTCGTATCAATTTGAATAAATTCTTGATGCGGATGCTTACGTCCTCCTTGTGGTGGTACACTTGCAACTGTACCTTCAAGGATTTTCAGCAACGCTTGCTGTACACCCTCACCCGATACATCTCTTGTTATCGAAGGGTTTTCCGATTTACGAGCGACTTTATCTATTTCGTCTATATAAATAATTCCTTTTTCTGCCTTTTCAACATCATAGTCTGCAGACTGAATGAGTTTGAGTAAAATATTCTCGACATCTTCTCCAACATATCCTGCTTCTGTTAATGAAGTCGCATCTGCCATCGCAAACGGAACATTAATAATACGAGCAAGCGTTTGAGCAAGCAATGTTTTACCACTACCTGTTGGTCCAATCATTGCAATATTACTTTTTGATATTTCTACATCATCTGTGCTCTTGGTTGAGTTAATTCGTTTGTAATGATTATATACTGCAACTGCAAGGTTACGTTTCGCTTTATCCTGGCCAATGACATAATCATCAAGAATATTACAGATTTCCTTTGGCTTTGGAATTTCATTCATTTCCATATCCTCGTCTGTACCTAGTTCTTCTTCAACGATTTCTGTACAAAGTTCAATACATTCATCACATATATAAACACCAGGTCCGGCGACTAATTTACGTACTTGTTCTTGACTCTTACCACAAAATGAACATTTCAATTGTCCTTTTTCTTCATTAAATTTAAACATACCATTTCACCCCTAAACGAGCTAAATAAATTCAGCTTTCAACTTTTATAGTCATCATATCAGATACAATTTAAAAAACAAAACAATATACTTTTTCCATCAAGCTAAATACGGTAAATCGACGATTCTATTTTCAAAAACAACAAACTAAAAATAAATTTACCTTGTTTTATCTATTATGGATATTTAACAGAAAAAGTCAATAAATTTAACTTCAGCATTTTGGTTATTGTTACTATATGATGTAGACACAAGATAAATTTCACTTATTTACAGAGGTTACACAGAAATCTCAGTGAAGATGACACTTTGCTATGTCAACGGACGGCTGACAATCAAAGTGCGGGATTCTCGAAGTCACATCGCAACATGCGAAAGTCTCACTGGACCTACTTATCCACCTTTTTTAAACGTACAATTACATCTCTAATAATGTAAAACAAGGTGCGATATGAATCGCACCTTGTTTTACTAATAATTTGATGTTATTACTTTGCAACCTTACTGTTGTCCACAAGGAAATCAATTGCCGCTCTAATTTTTAAGTCGTTTTTAATTGTTTCATTGCTTCCACCTAGCATTTGTACTAATTGATCAGCTTCAACGCCATACATAGATGCCATTTTTTCAAGCTCTGCATTTACATCTTCATCAGATGCTTCAATGTTTTCAGCTTTCACGATTGCTTCTAGTGTAAGATTTGTTTTAACACGTTTTGCTGCATCTTCTTTCATTTGCTCTTTTAATGCATCTTTATCTTGTCCAGAGAATTGAGCGTACATTTCAAGTGTCATACCTTGCATTTGTAATTGCTGTTCAAATTCTCTCAGCATTTGATCAAGTTCTGTCTCAACCATTGCATCTGGAATATCAACTTCCGTATTATCTGATGCTTGCCCGATTAAAGCTTCGCGTTTTTTATTATCTGCATCCTGTTTTCTTTGTGATTCAAGCTCTTCACGTTTTTTCTTTTTCAATTCATCAAGTGTTTCCACTTCGTCATCAACATCTTTAGCGAACTCATCATCAAGTTCTGGAAGTTCTTTTGATTTTATTTCATGGATCTTAACTTTAAATACAGCATCTTTACCAGCTAAGTTTTCTGCATGGTATTCTTCAGGGAAAGTAATTTCGATTTCTGTTTCTTCTCCTGCTTCTTTACCAATTAATTTTTCTTCAAATCCTGGAATAAATGAACCTGAACCAATTTCTAGTGAATGATTTTCACCTTTACCGCCTTCGAATGCTTCACCATCTAAGAATCCTTCAAAGTCGATAACTGCTGTATCGCCATCTTCTACTTTTCCATCTTCTTTCACAACAAGTTCAGCGTGACGCTCACGGATCGTATTAATTTCGTTTTCAACATCTTCATCTGTAACTTCTACAGACTCTTCTTCTACTTCAAGTCCTTTATAGTCACCTAACGTAACTTCTGGTTTCACTTCAACAATCGCAGTGAATACCAAATCTTTACCTTTTTCGATTTGCTCAATGTCTACTTCTGGTTGTGCAATTGGGAAAATATCTGTTTCGTCAATTGCTTTTGAATATGCCTCAGGTAATACGATATCTACCGCATCCTGATAAAGTGACTCTACACCAAAACGTTTTTCAAACATTCCACGTGGAATTTTCCCTTTACGGAAACCAGGAATTTGTACATCCTTAGATACTTTTTTAAACGCTTTGTCCAATGCTAGATTAAATTCCTCAGCAGGTACTTCAAACGTTAACTGTCCTTTGTTACCTTCTTGTTTTTCCCATTTTGCTGTCATTCAAAATCCCTCCAAAATCTATTGTATCAATCAATTTTCATAATCTAATGTGTGAATGATAGTTATATTCGAATTTGCAACCATCTCATTATAACATAATTCGTACGGCTTTCAAGCATTTACTGCTTCGTTAATCTATTCTTCGATTATACTTAAGTATAAAGAATCACACATACTAATCTCTTTCATAATTCGTGCTATTGCTTCTGATACTTCTTCGTCACTATTTGTAGGTATATGTAAATACTGCTTTCCTATTTTCTTAATCGCTTCTGCAATTTCGTCAACTTCTTCAAAGGGCGGCATAAACGGGTAAATAACATAAACATAGCGGTAGAGAAGCTGCTTCAATAATTGAAAAAGTGTCGGGTTTTCCTGCTCCATATCCCGTAAAATAAATAGGATTTTGTTATAGATGTCATTGTCCTTCATGTCTTCTAAATCAAAAGGTACTATACCCATGCTTAAACTAAATTTATGTATTTCTATTTCGTCAGATACATTATTTTCCTTCAACCATATTAGAAGAGACGTTTTAATTACAGGATGAACATGTTCATTTGTTAAAAGTAATGAAACATCCCGATCAGGCTGCACTTTCATAGTCCGCATTCGATCTACAATACGCCATTGTTCTAAATGATTATCCTGATTAATAGCTTCATACAATTCTTCTATGATAGATCCTTTATTCTCTACTGCTAAATCCATTTTCATTTTTTCACTCATATCGTACAACTGCCTAAATTGCTCCTCAAGCAAATCAGGAATCTCGCCACTCTCAAATTCATATTCTACCTGCTCCATTAACAAATCATATTGATTCGTCTGAAAAAGGATCGTTAAGTAAATATGTACATAGTGATAATAATCTTCATTCCTGAATTGAAGCAATTCTTCGCATAGATCTTGTGCTTCCGCTGTTCGACCTAGCTCCATTAGACAAATTAGCTTTCCGATTAGAATTTCGTGATTATCGATATGGTAGCTTAACAGAAGATTTAGCTTACTTAAAGCCTCTTCATAGCGTTTCTCTTGTAAAGCAAATAAACTTTCTTCCTCAAGTCTTTTCTGGAGCTTCGGAAAGAGTATTACATTTTCTGATCTCGAACTCATTGATTCACCTCTTTTCTCTATAGTATATAGTATATGAATTTCTTTAATTTGTATAAATACCCAAACTGAAAGAAATTAAACACAACAATATAGAAAGAGAAACCTAATTGCAATGATAGGTTTCTCTTTAGCAGCATTTTAATTAAGCAATAAAACTCTAGACGCCCAATTGTAAGCGCTACTATTATACTCGATTTTTAAAAAATCAGCTCCGAAGCTTAATAATTTTACTCATTTAAGTATAAATGAATATGTGAATGATTGCAATTTTCAAAGAAAAGGTTTGAGGTGGAATAACCATTGTTGTTCTATAGGAGCTCGTCGAAACGGCGCGTATTGTGAAAGAGGGATCGTTATTAAAATCGATTCGTACTTTTTGAACCTATAGACACTATAGATTTAGTCCATCTTCAAATTCCTCAACTTTTATCTTTACTTATATTATATCATACGGAAAAAATTCAGAAAAAGTATATACGTACGAAGTAGCACTTTTTGAATAAATTTTAGTAAAAGTCCCCCGCCGAATTTGGCGAGGGTTCGATCAAATACATTAAGAGATGTGGGGGTTGACTGTTTTGCTCTATACAATATCCAAATGTGAAGAAAGTATGGTCTAACGTTTATAACGATAGGATTCTAAAATCCTCCACATCTTCGAGAACGTCTACGGCTATTGCGCCTGCATCCATCTCGTCTATCACGGTCCCTGTCACGGTTCCGATCACGATCTCCCCTCAATTCTCGGCATTCGCAAACAAATCTTGAACGATTACGGTCACGATCTCTGCGACCTCTTACATCTCCGAAAAAGAAATTATCGAAAAAACACATACTTTTCCCTCCCTCATAACGTATAAATCGGCCGGCCATACTAATAATATATTGCTATATGGAGTTGTTTGATTGTACAAACCGTCTGGTATAAATGAACATTTTACTGGGTATGGGAGTTAAATTAATACGGGAACTATAAAACTAAATAAGGATTGGTGCGTATAATTCCAATTCAACGCACCAATCCTTCTATTCCATTTTATCCTCTAATGCGCAATCATTTCGTGCACGATACTAGCTCCATCCATATCTTTTGGATAGTAAGTGGGCCAGTTTTCTACTTCATCTAATAATGCTTCACGATCATTTCCCCAATACAGATGATAGTGTCCAGCATCTGTTGGATAAATATTATGATCACTGAATTGGATGAATTGAGGGAGCTCATCACTATCTTCTGCTAATTTAAAAATATATCGAACCCCTCTATTTCCTGCTTCATATGTTAAAATCTCATAACCATCGTAAGCATATTCACCTGTTAACTCTTTGTCACTTTTTAAGAATGTTACAGTATCCTCTTCTATGATGATACGATCAACATCTGTTTCGTATCCTTGTGCGTAATATTGCTTATATTCTTCAGCAGTTCTATCTCCATTATGTTCTGATTTATAAGTAAACACTTCATCTAATGTACCATCTTTTAGATATGGATATACAGATTGCCAGTCTCCTTCCCAATCAGAGAGTTCTCGATCTTTAACTTGGCTGTCTTCAAAATAGCCATTGTAGATTTGTTCATCATGTGGATGATGACTATGACTATCATGGTCATCAATGACAATTTCTATCGGTACTGATTGTACATAGGCTTCATGTTCATCATTATATAGAACTGCCTTTATCTGCTGACCATTACGATTTGCCTCGCCTTTAAAACTGCTGCCTTTTTGTTCTGTGATAAGATTCCATTCAGCATCCTGATTATCTCTTATGTACCAATGCCAATGATCAGACTCGCTTTCTTCTTCAAATACAGCTGTTAATTTAACAATATCACCTGTATGATAATGATCTGCTACCCCCTGGACGTCAACATCCTCGGCTACTTGATGATCGTTACTGCTGTTATGATCATGCAATGCACTTGAGGATGTATCCATATGCCCTTCTGCAACTCCTTCTTGCGGTTCAGCTTCCTGACAACCAACCAATACTAGTAGACTGAGTGTTAGTATACCTAACCCTTTTGAAAATGAAGTTCTCATTCCTAACACGCTCCTTTTCAACTTAACTTATTCGTAATCATTACTATTCGTAATGTTTACGATTTAGATTATACACAGTTCGATTGAGGTGCGTCAATATAAATATTTAAATATAATTGAAATATTTATTAGATAAGAAGATTGAATCTAGTAGATTCTCAGCAAAACGTTGAAGTTAATATTACTGATGATAGAGAATGAACAATGCTGCTTTTTAAGTTTTAGTATAGGAAAGTCGTTAATTATTTACGGGAGATATTAATTGATACCTAATCAGTAGCTTAAACTGTTCTCTATGCAATTTTTAAAATAAAAAAAGCCTTGTAAACAAATGTTTACAAGGCTTTTAAGAAGCGTCCCAGGCAGGATTCGAACCTGCGACCCACAGCTTAGAAGGCTGTTGCTCTATCCAGCTGAGCTACTGGGACAATTATGTTTTGGAGCGGGTGAAGGGAATCGAACCCTCATCATCAGCTTGGAAGGCTGAGGTTTTACCACTAAACTACACCCGCATCTTTTTTCTGTAAGTATGAATATGTTGTGAAAGTATGCACTACTTAACTGTATATGTAAAATAATATAGATTGTTCTCGCTGTTTTTAGCGGACAAGAATTATTATAGGCAGGAATCAATCTTTTGTCAACACTTTCCACCTAAAAATTTCAGGAAGTGTCTAGACACTTCCTGAAAATAATTTTATAATGATGCACTTTGTTTTAAATCTTCCACATGTTCCCCATCTAAATTATAAAAATGAATTGTTATATCAGAAGGGTCATCCCATTGCATAATGGCATACGTTTTTTCCATTCTATTTTTAGGTAATCGGACACTTCCTGGATTGATAAAAAGCTTATGATCAACTTGTTCTGCTCCAGCGATATGTGAATGACCAAAGCAAACTACTTGCGCTCTCTCTTCTTCCGCTCGGTACGATAAACGAATAAGGTTCATTTTCACATCATATAGATGTCCATGTGTAATATAAAAAGTTAAGCCATCAAGCTCAATTGTTTGTTCATCTGGGTACCGAACATCGAAATCGCAATTACCGCCCACTCGGTAAAATCCTTGCAGTTCCTCTGAATCAAATTCCAGCTCTGAGTCACCACAATGAATTAACCATTTCACATCGTGTCTTTCTTTTATAGCAACAACTTCATTTGTCAAACCATGGCTATCACTTAAAATTAATACTTCTGCCAAATCATCACCTCCAGTTTAAAGGCAAGCATATAAAACTACTTATAACGTATGTATCCATTTTTCCAACTGAATAATCGCATTTCTACGGTGACTGATTTGATTTTTCACTTCCGGATTCAATTCTGCCATTGTTACTTCATATCCATCTGGTATGAAAATCGGGTCATACCCAAAGCCATTTTCTCCCTTTTCCGAAAAGGTTATTTTGCCTTCACAATATCCGGTCCGGAAGGTTGTTGCTTCACCAGGAATAGCAACAGCTAACACACAAATAAACCGCGCAGTGCGTTTGTCTTCACTTACTTCTTTCAATTCTTCTAGAACTTTATTAATGTTTGCCTTGTCGTCTTTCGGCTCTCCAGCATATCTGGCAGAAAAAAGACCAGGACGCCCATCCAGTGCATCAATCATTAAACCCGAATCATCAGCAAGTACTGGTATGTCTAATAGTGTAGCAATTTGCTCCGCTTTTAAGGCAGCATTCTCCTCAAAAGTTGATCCCGTTTCCTCCACATCTGGGGTCGATTGGTCTAAATCAAGTAATGATAATGCTTCGATTGATTTCTTAGCAAAAAAATCCTTGAATTCTATTGCTTTTCCTTGGTTTTTTGTCGCAATTATAATTTGTTTCATCATTGATCTCCTATTATTTTGCAGGATTTGTTTCTCCTATACGATCTGCTAAATTACCAATTAGTTCTTTCTGAACTTCAACGATTTGCTGGAGCCCTTCTTCAGCAAGTCCTAGCATCGCCTGTAACTGCTTATTTGAAAAAGTTGCTTCCTCTCCAGTTCCTTGGATCTCTACAAATTCACCAGAGCCAGTCATAACAATATTCATATCAACATGTGCTTGGAAATCTTCCTCATAATTTAAATCTAATATTTCCTTACCATCCGGTAAGACCCCTACAGAAATTGCTGCTAAGTAGTCACGTACTGGCATTTTTGAGATTGCTTTTGTTTCCAGAAGCTTTCCAAAAGCAAGCACAACTGCAATAAATGCTCCTGTAATCGATGCCGTTCGTGTACCTCCATCTGCTTGAATAACATCACAGTCTACCCATACTGTTCGTTCACCAATTTTATCTAAATCCACAACTGCACGTAACGCTCGACCAATTAATCGTTGGATTTCCATCGTTCTTCCGCTTACCTTCCCTTTTGAAGATTCACGAATATTACGTTGGGCAGTTGCTCGCGGCAGCATCGCATATTCTGCAGTAATCCATCCTTTACCTTGTCCTCGCATAAACGGAGGAACACGGTCTTCAATACTGGCATTACAAATTACCTTCGTATTTCCAACCTCTATTAAGACAGAACCCTCAGGATGACTAATATAGTTTTTCGTAATCTTTATTGGCCTTAAATTATTCACTTCTCGTTGATCATTTCTCATAAATATTCCTCCTCTTACAACAATAGCTTATCATATTTTTTGCAAAAGCAACACGTTGATACACTTAATATTACTTACTCTTATTGAATCATAAAACATGTGTAAGCTTCAGCTTTTTGCATGTTGAAGCTAAAAATCTCCCATCATTTAAGAAAGAGGCTTGCAAAAGTTGCAGCCTCTTTCGATTAAAGTTTCTCTGTTGGAGTAAATGCTTGCTTAGTTACTGGTTCCGTATACTCTTCACCATTTTCATTAACGAGCTGGTCCACATCTTCCACTTTCACATCAACTGCCTCGACGTTCTCCTGTTCTGTTAATGTCCTTACCAACGTTTCCATTACTTCATCAGCAATTACAGCTTGTTCCGAATCCTGTAAAATATCTTTGCTAAAAACAAGCTCGAGTATACCATCATTTAAATCAGGCGAATTTGTTAATAGTGTATCCGGGTTAAAAACATGAACAACATTTGTCTTATATCCTGGTCCATCAATAAGCGCTTGAACGATCGAGCTATATTCATTTTCCTCCGTTACTTCGATATGTTGTGTGACTGGTACGTAATAGCGATTCTCGCCATGTTCTGAAGGATAGTACATTGTAACAGCTCTGCTTTCAAGTAAATCTAATGTGTCTGTGTCTGCAATGTTAATACCATTTGTCCGCGAATATCCTTCACCAATTGGCGTACCGTTTACTGGCATTTCTGTTTGTGGATGTCCGTTTATCCAAAGCTTCACTTTTGATACATTTTCAAATTGTGTCAATGTGTGGGTAATTGATTCTAATATTTTCAGCTCATCCGCTGCCTCATATGCCTTAAATTCTTCTGAAACATCTACAATCATTGTGCCATCTTCTTGAAGATTTATCCCCAGCACCTCTGTTCCCTCAGGTAACACAGCTTGAAAACCATTCGGTAACATCTCGGTCACGGGACCACCTTTAACAAGGTATTCAACCACCTGGGTAGCAACTTGTTTTGTGTTTGGCAATTCAATTGTTTGAGGTGCCACCATTCCATTTGCATCAATTAAAAATAAATGTCTTGCAACTGTTTCTTCCGGATCGACTTCTCCTTCAGCATTTTCTTCATTCATAACGTCTTCCTCAGATATATTTTCCAAATTATCAACTGCCTCAGCATTCGGAGGTGGGTCCATCTCTTCCATCGATTGTTCTCCCTGAAAACAGCCAGATAGAATCACCGAAATACTAATCGTACCAATCAAAAGCTTTGCTCGCTTATGCATGCCATTACCTCCTACGATGGTTTGTACTATTATATATACGAGCCCTCAACGAAAATAGACCAATCAATAACAGAAAAAATATATTCGGGTAGATGACAAATCGCATTCTACACAAATGAAAATATGATATTTTCTTCTTCAAAAAAAAAATCAGGCTCTGATTTTTTCAGAATACCTGATTTTTACTAAGGTTCGCTTTTTTGATTGTAAGCATTTGGAAGTTTGAATCCTTAAAAATACTTTTCGAAATTTCGATAAAAATTTCCAAGTCACCAGTTGCATAAAATTGATGAACAGGTGATTGTTCATCTTTATTCAACAAATGATGAACATCTAAAATGGTACTTGTTTCTCTAGCAGTCTCTTCACTTGAAGAAATAACGGTTACATGATTTCCAATCACTTCTTGTATCGTATTTTTTAATAGTGGGTAATGGGTACACCCTAAAATCAATACATCCATTTCTTTACCATGTTTTAGTGGAACCAGTGATTCTTCCACCACTTCTCTTGCCTGGTTCCCTGCAAGAACTCCTTTTTCTACCATCGGGACAAATAAAGGGCAGGCTAGTGCAGTTACATGAATATCAGATTTAATTTTCTTTAAAGCTAGCTCATATGCACCACTTTTTACAGTGCCTTCCGTTCCGATAATCCCGACTTGATTATTTTCTGTAAATTTAATTGCTGCCCTTGCACCAGGCTTAATCACACCAATAACAGGAATATCCAATTTTTCCTTAAGGTCTTTCAATGTAAATGCCGTTGCTGTATTACATGCAATTACCAGCATTTTAATATTTTTTGTTAATAAAAATTCTACCATTTCCCAAGTGAATTGCTTTACTTCCTTTTCAGACCTTGGCCCATATGGGCATCTTGCCGTATCCCCTAAATAAATTAACTTCTCCTTTGGCAGCTGACGCATGAGTTCATGAACTACTGTTAAGCCACCAACTCCCGAGTCGATTACACCAATTGCTCTATCCAAAATTGTTTCTCCTCTTTGTTGTTATTTCTCATTCACTATTTTCATTTCCTGATAGAGGAAATCTAACAATTGATTTAGTGAATGTTTCTCATCTTCGCTGAATTTATTGAGAACTTTGCCTAAATAATCCTGCCTTTCCAGAATTACTTCACGAATAATTGTTTTCCCTTTTTCTAATAAATGTATTCGAACTACCCTTCTATCGTTAGTATCACGTACCCTTTCAACAAGTTCATTTTTCTCCATGCGATCAACCAAATCTGTCGTTGTACTAAAGGCTAGACTAATCTTGTTGGATAGCTCTCCAATCGTTAAATCACCTTCTTCTAACAGCCATTGCAAAGCAACGAATTGTGGTGATGTGATTGGATAATTATTTAAGATTTTTCGACCATTCTGTTTGATCATTCCAGATATATAACGGAGCTGCTTCTCCATTTTTTTTATCGATTCAGCTGGTTCTAATACTTCTTTTTCCAAAGTTTTACCCCCTAGATTTTTCCTTAACGAATAGTTTATCACATGATGTCCCTAAATAAGGGATATATTCTTTGCATAGTATATTCAAAACGAAATAATTTTGCCTATCATAGGAAAATCCCTACTTGTCCAAGAAACCGTCAGTTAATCAAAAAAACACTTTTTATGGATTACTTTATTATATATTAAACGATATCCGCTAAATTGGGAACTAATCATTACTTTTTCAATAAAAAAGCATATATATGGTAACGTTATCTTTTTTCGCCTTTAATTGTTTAAAACCGGTCATTATATTTTAATTCGATATTTCCATTAAATGTACGCACCGATTCTGACGGTCTTCATAAGCTATTATTGACTAAATAATTTCCCTTCATAACTGTAGCTCTATAGAGCAAGGAGGGGGTAACATTTGAAGGACAACAAGTATAAACCGAAGCAATTACTGACCAAACGCGAAAAAGAAGTGTTTGAACTATTAGTGCAGGATAAGACAACAAAAGAAATAGCACAAGAATTGTTTATTTCCGAAAAAACTGTCCGGAACCATATTTCAAATGCTATGCAGAAACTGGGAGTTAAGGGGCGGTCTCAAGCCGTAGTTGAACTTCTTCGCATGGGGGAATTAAAGCTTTGAAAAAATCGACTTCCCTTTTACAGGGGAGTCGATTTTGTTTGGCAAATAAGAAAGAAAACTTACTTATTTGCATAAGCGCAACTAGGACATTCACCTAAAAGCTTTTTCATTTCGTCAGGCATTGGAGTGGGACGACCTTTCTGCGGATTAATGTAAACGATTCGTCCTCGTCCAGTTAGAGCAATTTCTTCGTTGTCTTTTACAGCCATGTAATGTACATCGAACGAAGTATTTCCAATCGTTGCTACTTTTACATACATTTTAAGACGCTCATCGAAGTACATTTGCTGCAAGTAATCACATTGCAAATCTGCTACTATAATTGCCTCTTCTTCGCTCTTGAGATTGTTAAAAATACCCAGCGAATTAAGATAGTCGACTCGCGCTTCTTCAAAATAAATAAATGCTGAAACATTATTTACATGTCCATACATATCCGTTTCTGAAAAACGTACTTTTATAGGTGTAAAAAAGCTAAATTCAGAACGCCATTGATCCATATTATCAATATAATTAACCGATTTCATACGATCCCCTCCAAGCTGGTTACTATCAAAATTCTATATACACATAAGTAGAATAAACTAGATTGAGTAGGTAGTTACTTAACTTACACATATTTTTAGTTACAAATTGATATAAACTATGGATTAGTGTATTTAAATGGATTGTGCGTCTACCCGCTCCGGAAATATAATTCGCGCATCCAAAGGGGAGCTGGTGAGCCTCCTTGTGCTGCCGCACTGCGTAGTCTCACCGATGCTCTTCTTCCCACAGGAGTCTACGTATATTTCCTCCGCTAGTATATGCTCACCAATTATTACTTGTGGAATTAATAAATACGATATCGATGCGCTACCAGTCCAGGTGAGCGCAGGGCGGTGACTCCTCGATAATAAAAACCAATTTTATTCGTGCGATGTAAAAGCTGTCGAAGCATTCCTTGTCCTGTGTGGGAACAGCACGTGTCTGAAGTCTCGCAGGACGTGGTTTTCTTCCGAAGAGGCTGAAGCCATGCCCACGGATAGCATCCGCCCGGAGCGATCCCGGACGGCGATTGTTCCAGAGATTAAGCAAATAATCATTAGTTTGGAGTTTCTTTCAATTGCGCTGCAACATACACGTAAAAAAGTCTTGTCATCTAAATTTACCTAGAGTCAAATCCGCGTGGTTAAACAAATGACCCTCACCACCAATACGGAGAGGGTCATTTATAATCTATCAACCTAGTAATTAATGTGCGTTGTCACTTCCAAAGAAATTTTTGAACGCTTGAATGTTTGTCGCACGGTTCATTGCTGCAATAGATGTTGTTAATGGAATACCTTTTGGACAAACCTGTACACAGTTTTGTGAGTTTCCACAGCCGTCAATACCGCCATCCTCCATTAATCCATTCAAACGATCACTTTGATTCATTTCACCAGTTGGGTGCGCATTGAATAAGCGAGCTTGAGAGATTGCAGCAGGCCCAATGAAATTTGATTTGTCATTAACATTCGGGCAAGCCTCTAAGCAAACCCCACACGTCATACATTTAGAAAGCTCATAAGCCCATTGGCGTTTCTTTTCAGGCATTCTTGGTCCAGGACCTAAATCATGTGTACCATCAATTGGAATCCAAGCTTTTACTTGTTTTAGTGCATCAAACATCCGTTCCCGGTCAACAATCAAATCACGAATAACTGGGAATGTTGACATCGGCTCGAGACGAATCGGTTGTTCGAGCTGATCCACTAAAGCTGCACACGATTGCCTGGCCGTTCCATTGATAACCATGGAACATGCCCCGCAAACTTCTTCCAGACAGTTCATATCCCACATAACAGGCGTTGATTTTTCCCCTTTTGCGTTCACTGGATTTTGTCTTATCTCCATGAGTCCGGATATAACGTTCATATTTTTCCGGTAAGGTATTTCAAACGTTTCCTCATAAGGAGCAGAATCCGGGCCGTCTTGTCTAGTTATAATAAATGTAACTGTACTTTGTTCAGCCATTACTACTTACTCCCCCTTAGTGTTTTGTAGTGTAGTCACGTTTACGAGGTTTAATCAACGATACATCGACTTCCTCGTAGCTGAATTCCGGTGACTTGGTCTCTGCGTTAAATTCAGCAATTGTTGTTTTTAGCCATTCCTCATCATTACGTTCCGGAAATTCCGGCTTGTAGTGTGCACCACGACTCTCATTACGATTTAAAGCACCGATCGTAATAACACGAGCAAGATGAAGCATATGTTTCAACTGACGTGTAAACATAACGCCCTGGTTACTCCAACGAGATGTATCATTGATATTAATATTATTCCAGCGCTTGAGCAGCTCTTTTATTTTCTCGTCAGTTTTCTCGAGCTTTGCATTTTCCCGAACTACTGTTACATTATCTGTCATCAATTCACCGAGTTCCTTATGAATTTGATAAGCATTTTCTGTACCTTCCATATTCATAAGCTCTTCAAAATTAGCTTTTTCTTCACTTTCATAGGAAGCATACATTTCTTCAGATAAATCATCGACATGGACATCAAGTTTATCAATATATTCGATTGACTTCGGTCCAGCAACCATTCCCCCGAAGATAGCAGACAAGAGGGAGTTTGCTCCAAGTCGGTTTCCACCGTGCTGTGAATAATCACATTCTCCTGCAGCGAATATTCCTGGAATACTTGTCATTTGATCATAGTCAACCCATAAACCACCCATAGAATAATGAACTGCTGGGAAGATTTTCATCGGTACTTTACGTGGATCCTCTCCAACAAACTTCTCATAGATTTCAATAATTCCGCCTAGTTTAATATCCAATTCTTTTGGATCCTTATGCGATAAATCCAAATAAACCATATTTTCGCCATTAATACCGAGTTTTTGGTTTACACATACATCAAATATTTCACGTGTTGCAATATCTCTTGGCACAAGGTTTCCATATGCTGGATATTTTTCTTCAAGGAAATACCATGGTTCACCATCTTTATATGTCCAAACTCGACCACCTTCACCACGGGCAGATTCACTCATCAAGCGAAGCTTATCATCACCAGGTATTGCAGTCGGATGAATTTGAATAAATTCACCATTTGCATATTTAGCTCCTTGTTGATATAAAATACTTGCTGCAGATCCTGTATTAATCATGGAATTTGTTGATTTACCAAAGATAATTCCTGGTCCCCCAGTAGCAAAAATCGTTGCATCCGACCGAAACGCTTTAATTTCATGTGTCTTAATATCCTGAGCAACTAGCCCTCTACTTACACCATTCTCATCAAGTATTGCTTTTACGAACTCCCAGCCTTCGTATTTCGTTACAAGGCCTTCTACTTCAAAGCGACGAACTTGCTCATCAAGCGCATATAATAACTGCTGCCCTGTTGTTGCACCTGCATATGCTGTTCTGTGATGCTGTGTACCACCGAATCGTCTAAAATCTAGTAACCCCTCTGGTGTACGATTAAACATAACTCCCATACGATCGAGCATATGTATAATTCCAGGTGCTGCCTCACACATTGCTTTTACTGGTGGCTGGTTTGCTAGAAAATCCCCACCATAAATACTGTCGTCAAAGTGGATCATCGGAGAATCTCCTTCTCCCTTCGTATTAACAGCGCCATTAATACCACCTTGAGCACACACAGAGTGAGAGCGTTTAACAGGAACGATAGAAAATACATCTACTTTTACGCCTGCCTCGGCTGCTTTTATGGTAGCCATTAATCCAGCTAATCCACCGCCGACAACAGCGACTTTACGATTATTCATTTTGTTAGCTCACTCCTATTCTCTTTCTAGAGGTTGTTCTATTAAACTCCGTACGCAAATTGAATCAATGTTCTAACACCGAGATAGCTGATTGCAAAAAAGACAACAATTACTGCATATGTAGCAATCTTCTGCGATTTTGGTGACTGCGTAATGCCCCATGTAACCAAAAAGCTCCATAAACCATTAGCAAAGTGAAATACTGCGGAAACTACACCAATAACGTAGAACCAAAACATGAATGGATTTGTTAAAATCCCTTCCATCAAGCTGTAATCAAGGTCTACATTACCTAAGCCGATTTGCACTCGTGTTTCCCATACATGCCATGCAATGAAAACAAGTGTTACAATACCAGTGATTCGCTGTAGCCTAAACATCCAGTTACGGAAGAAGCCATAAGTTCTCGTATTGTTTCGTGCAACAAAAACAATATATACCCCTAAGATTGCGTGAAACAAAATTGGTAGATAAATGACAAATATCTCCAAAAGCAATACAAATGGAAGCCCTGCCATAAATCCTGCTGCCCGATTAAAACTCTCTTCTCCATACACAGCAAAATGATTGATTACTAAATGCTGAACCATAAAAAGGCCGATTGGAACAACACCTAATAACGAATGCAATCTTCTGTAAAAAAACTCACGATGCTCTGCCATGTTTACCCCCCTTAGTCTCGTTCAATAATATAAGATAATATGTAGCTATCCACAAAGTAATGAAGCGCTTTTATTTGAAAAAGGCAGACTTTATAAAATAGCACAAATTCGTAACACATTTATTGTACTTCTAACTACAAAAAGCGTCAAGAAAACTAGATTCTCAATTAGAATAGAATAGAAACCCAGACTTCTAGTTAAATAAGTTTACATATCCTTAATAAAACAAAGGAAAGATCCTTGTTTTTTTAATTGAGAATAAGAAAAAAATGAATGACATGACTTGTTTTTTTATCAATTTAAATAGATAATATGAGTAGTTCTTCTGATCGTACTTTATGTGAGAAAGGAAACTATTTTGGATTTGTTGGAAAGGATGAAAAGGATGTCAAACAAGCATCAACCATTAAATTTGTCACATCTTGAAGAATTAAACACACCAGGGGCTGGCTACGACATCCTAAGATATGTAAGCTTACCTGATTTACTTGGACAAGATACAGAACCAATACTATATTTTATGGGAAGAAATCTCGCACGTAAGTTTGAAATAACGACACTTGATGACATTGTATACTTGTTCGACAAGCTTGGCTGGGGAACATTGGATCTCATGAAACAAAATAAAAAAGTATTTGTATTCCACTTACTATCCGACTCCGTTGTTTTACGGTTAAATGCACCTTTCAATGTGGACTTTCGCTTTGAAGCTGGATTTTTGGCAGAAGCCATTCAACAAGTAGAAGGAATTGAGTGCGAATGTGTGGAAGAGATTAACAAACGTATTCACCAAATTGAATTTTCTGTTTTTATAACAAACTAGACTACATAAAATATAATTTTACCAGCATTGTGTGGATCCACAAAAGAAAGGCAGGAGCATTTACGAAACATGCTCCTGCCTTTCTTTTAATCTTCTTTATTCAAGTGATTAATTACGATTTCTGCTATGTTGCTAGGTATGCCAAGTTTTGTAATATCCATTATTTTCGCGTTCCGAATTTCATTCACCGATTTAAAATGCGTTAGCAATAACTTTCTTCGCTTCTCTCCAACTCCAGGTATTTTATCTAGCTCCGATTGGAATAAGTTTTTACCACGAAGCTGGCGATGGAATGTGATAGCAAACCGGTGCACTTCATCTTGAATACGCTGCACAAGGTAGAATTCCTGAGATTGACGTTCCAGCGGTACCATAATTGGAGGATCTCCGTAAAGCAATTCACTTGTTTTATGCTTATCATCCTTAGCTAGTCCTGCGAGCGGTATATCAAGACCAAGCTCATTTTCCAGTACATCCAGAGCTGCTGACATTTGACCCTTTCCACCGTCAACAATCACCAAATCGGGCAGTGGCAGGTTTTCTTTCAGTACTCTTGTATACCTTCTTCGGATTACTTCTCGCATTGTTTCATAATCGTCTGGACCTTTTACATCTCTAATTTTATATTTGCGATACGCTTTTTTATTTGGTTTTCCATCTTCAAACACGATCATCGCTGATACTGGATCTGTCCCTTGAATATTGGAATTATCAAAAGCTTCAATACGACGCGGCGTTTCAATGTGAAGTCTCTCCCCTAACTTCTCAACCGCCTGAATCGTTCTTTCTTCATCCTGTTCAATTAATAGAAATTTTTCCTCTAGCGCAATTTCTGCATTTTTCATAGCTAGCTGCACCAATTCTTTTTTTCTTCCACGCAATGGGGTATGCACGTCGATTTCAAGTAGCTTATGCAGTAGTTCATCTTGTGTACCAATAGGCACTAGTATTTGCTTTGGTTTTAAATGGTTTTCATGTAGATAAAATCTACCAACAAAGCTAATGAAGGTCTCCTCATGTTCATCAAAGAATGGGAAAATCGTCACATCTCTTTCAAGCAGCTTTCCTTGCCTCACAAAAAATACTTGAATGCACATCCAGCCTTTGTTATAGCTGTATCCAAAAACATCTCGATCAACTTGATCATTCATTGTCATTTTCTGTTGTTCCATTACGACTTCAATATGCTGAATTTGATCACGCAGTTCCTTTGCACGTTCAAACTGAAGCTGTTCACTAGCCTCATACATCTTCGCCATTATGTTTGATTTAATTTCTTTATATCCCCCTTGCAGAAAGGAAGCAATTTCTTGAACAATGGACTGATATTCCTCTTTTGACGGGGGGTTCTCGCTGCACGCCTTGCATTGGTGCATATGATAATATAAACAAGGGCGTCCTGGTGGGTTATTACATTTTCTTAACGGATAAAGTCGATCCAGTAATTTCTTTGTTTCTCTTGCTGCCAAAACATTTGGATACGGTCCGAAATACTTGCCTTTATCCTTTTTAACTTTACGTGTAATGAGCAAGCGCGGATGTCTTTCCGATGTGATTTTCAAATATGGATAAGATTTATCATCCTTTAGCATCACATTATATTTTGGGTCATATTTTTTAATCAAGTTCATCTCTAGTATAAGTGCTTCGATCTCAGAAGAAGTTACAAAGTACTCAAAATCCTCTATTTCTTGTACAAGACGTTGTGTTTTCTGGTCATTCGCACCTCTGAAATAAGAGCGAACACGATTTTTCAACATCTTTGACTTTCCAACATAAATAATGATTCCATTCCTATCCTTCATCAAATAACAACCCGGCTGTGCTGGCAATATAGCCAATTTACCCTTTATTGTCTCATTCATCTGCATTCAAATCCTTTAAGTATCCCCTTTTTCTTTAGAACAAATCCCTTGTCACATTCGTAACAAGGGATTTGTTCTAATTTCATTATACACGTTTTACGCGTGTTTGTTAATTAAGTCTACTAAAGCTTCTTTTGGTTGGAAACCTACTACTTGGTCCACTACGTTGCCATCTTTGAACAGTAATAGTGTAGGGATACTCATTACACCGAATTTACCAGCAGTCTCTTGGTTTTCGTCCACATCAAGCTTAACGATTTGTACTTTTTCTTCCATTTCTCCATCTATTTCTTCCAGAACTGGAGCGATCATTTTACACGGTCCACACCATGGTGCCCAAAAGTCAGCTAAAACAAGCCCCTTAGAAGTTTCTTGTGCGAAGTTCTGATCTGATACATTTTTAATTGCCATTATTATATACCTCCTAATAAAAACTCAAGATTGAATAAATCTTATTATGAGTATATCACCTGATGTATATACTTCCTAATAGTTTGCTTCATATTATAACGTGAAACTTCATTCATTAGGGATTTACGGATTGTTTCCTCCCTCTTTCACTATTTTTGGATTCCGTTACGTATAGAAATGGGGGGTATTACAGCCTCTTAATACGTGATAAAAAATAGGGACCTGATGAATATTATCACCAGATCCAATTGATTATTTCACTTTCTTAAATTCCTCAATCAGTAACGGAATAACTTCAAATAGATCACCAACAATTCCATAGTCAGCAATATTGAAGATATTTGCTTCTGGATCTTTGTTAATTGCTACAATTACTTTGGAGTTAGACATCCCGGCTAGATGCTGGATAGCGCCTGAAATTCCAACTGCAATATAGAGATCTGGTGTTACAACCTTTCCAGTCTGCCCAATTTGTAAAGCGTAATCACAATACTCTGCATCACAGGCCCCACGTGATGCACCGACTGCTCCACCTAACACCTCTGCAAGCTCATATAATGGCTTAAATCCATCTTCGCTTTTAACACCCCGGCCGCCAGCAATAATTACATTTGCTTCTGATAAGTCTACTCCCTTAGAAGCTTTACGAACGACATCTTTTACGATGGTTCGGATATCTGCTATATCAACGTTTTTTGTCTCTATATCTCCTGAACGGGATTCATCTTTTTCTAATGCGGAAATATTATTCGGTCGAATCGTCACAAAAGTAATTCCGTTTGTAATAATCTTCTTTTCAAAAGCTTTCCCTGAATAAATTGGACGAATAAATACAGGCTGATCATCGTCCTTTTCAATTGCAACAGCATCTGAAATAAGTCCTGTCTCTAATTTGCTCGCTAATTTCGGTGATAAATCCTTCCCAATCGAAGTATGCCCCATAATGATACCGGCTGGATTTTCATCATTAATAATTGCCATTATCGACTGCCCATAGCCTTCAGATGTATACGTTTTCAGTTTTTCATGAGAAACACTTATTACTCGATCTGCACCATAATAAATAAGTTCTTTTGCCAAACTTTCCAAACTTCCATCACCAACAACTACACCAACGATTTCAGCATCAGCATTAATTTCTTTCGCTGCCGCAATTGCTTCAAATGATACATGACGCAATTCTCCATCTCTCACTTCACTAATTACTATATATTTATCACTCATGTCATTTCCCCTTTCATCCCTAAAGGAAGTTGTTCAAAAAGTCCTGTAAATTAACACATCGGCACAAGAGATTTTCGACTAAGAACCGATACGTCCCTGTTAAACGTCGAAGTCATCACGTCCAGTGTAAATCGGGCTGAGTAATCTCAGTCCAATGACGTTTCAAATTTAGCAGACCTCGGTCCATTTTATCGTTTTTAAACTCGTTATTTTTTCTTTACAACACTTTCTTTTCGTTTTTAAGTAAGGAAACTAATTCACTAACTTGATCTGAGATTTCGCCTTCTAGTACTCTTCCAGCTTCCTTTTCAGGTGGTAAATAGATATCGATTGTTTTCGTTTTCGCTTCCACATCTTCTTCATCTAAATCTAAATCATCAATTTCAAGCTCTTCCAACGGCTTTTTCTTTGCTTTCATAATTCCTGGAAGTGATGGATAGCGAGGTTCGTTTAAGCCTTGCTGACAAGTTACTAATAAAGGCAAGCTTGTTTCAATAATCTCTACATCACCCTCTACATCTTTTTCAATCGTAACTGTTTCATCTTTGATATCCAAATTAGTAATGGTTGTAACATATGGAAACCCAAGTAATTCAGCTAATCGTGGTCCAACCTGTCCACTTGCTTCATCAATTGCCACGTTTCCTGCTAAAATTAAATCTACTTCTTTATCTTCAAAGTACGCCTCTAAAATTTTAACAGTTGTAAAAGAATCTCCTTCATCCAAGTCTTCTTCTGTATTAATTAGTACTGCTTTGTCTGCTCCCATTGCTAAGGCTGTGCGTAACTGTTTTTCAGAGTCTTCATCTCCGACTGTCACAACAGTTACTTCCCCTCCATGAGCATCACGCTGTGTAATTGCCTCTTCAACCGCATACTCATCGTAAGGGTTAATAATGAATTCAGCACCTTCATCTTCAATTGTTCCGCCAGCTACACTAATTTTTTCTTCAGTATCGAAGGTCTTCTTTAAAAGTACGTAAATATTCATCTAGTATCCTCCTAATCAATTTAAATATTATCTTATTTATCTTTAAAATTAGCTTGACGCTTTTCTAAAAATGCTTGAATCCCTTCTCGCGCATCCTCATTTCCAAAAACTTGCGAAAAAGCATTAGCTTCTTCTTCTTCCCCTTTGGAAAATGCCTCTGTTTTAGCTACGGAAACAAGATGCATGATATGCTGAATAGCTGGTTTACTTTTAGCCGCAATCTTGTTTGCTAGTTTCGTAGCTTCACTTAAAAGCTCTTCTTCAGCGACAACGCTATTCGCGAGACCCCATGCAGCTGCCTGACTTCCACTAATTGGTTCACCAGTAAGTATCATTTCATATGCTTTTGCTGCACCTACATATCTAGGCAATCGCTGTGTACCTGCAAAACCAGGTATAATTCCAAGGTTCACTTCAGGTAACCCAAGTTTCGTATTTTCTGTTACGATACGGATATGGCAAGCCATTGCCAGTTCTAACCCTCCACCTAATGCAGCACCATGAATAGCAGCAATAATCGGTACAGGGAACTGTTCCATTCGACTGAAGACACGCTGACCATTTGTTGCAAGTGATGCATAATCGGATGCGTTCTGTAAATCGGTAAATTCCTTAATATCAGCTCCCGCGGAGAAAAACCTACCATCCCCTTTTAACACAACAGCTTTTACACGATTTTCTTGTTCGATTCGGTTAAGCTGTTCACTTAGGTCTTTTAGAAGACCCCGTGATAATGCATTTGCGGGTGGACTTTTAATGGTTAAATACGCTACATTTCCTTCAACTTCATACATAATCATTGTCAATTTAATTATATCCTCCTTCTATATACTTAGATTTAATCTGATTCGATTCAATCTACCGAAAGCCCTTTCATAAACAAGTCATGAACAGCTGGAACTTGTTTATTCAGGTCATATTTTTGCTCATTCATAACCCAATTCGTTACGATTTCATCTAAAGTACCAAAAATCATCTGGCGTACCAACGGAATCGTTAGATCATCACGAAATAGTTGTTGCTGTATTCCTTCTTTCAGGATATTATCCAATACAGTTAAATATCGCTTTAAAACATTATTGATTTGAATGCGAAGGTCGTAATTAGATTGTCTTAATTCCAGCTGGGTAACAATCGCTAAATGATAATCGGCAGAAAGCTGTTCAAAATGCATTTTAATTAGTGTAAATAATTTCTCATTTGCATTTTGCTTTTGATTAGTTGATTCTTCGATTTGCTTAATAAATTCACCCATCTTCTCTTCAAAAACAGATACAAGCACATCTTCTTTGTTCTTAAAATAAAGATAGATTGTACCATCCGCAACACCAGCTGCTTTAGCAATTTTAGATACTTGCGATCCATGATAGCCGTTCTCTGCAATGACTTTTACTGCCGCTTCTATAATTTGGTTATATTTGGGTTTGTTATTTTTCATGCGTCTTCTCCTAAGATGTGTTTCACTTTGCATACTGAGTGAATAGTCATTCATAATTTCATTTTAACTGCTACAGACTATTCTGTCAATAATATACCTTGTCCATAATCAAATAAAGAAAGAAGAGCACAAGGCTCAAATAGATGTTACAGACTCTTCTGTCTGTCTGGCTACCTCTTCGTCAACTAACTTCCTTCTTAATATCTTACCAACTGCAGTTTTAGGTAGTTCTTTGCGGAATTCATATATTCTCGGAACCTTGTATGCTGCAAGATGCTTTCTGCAATATTCGTTTAACGCATCTTCAGTGATACTGTAATCTTGCTTAAGAACAATATAGGCCTTGACTGTTTCTCCACGATAAGCGTCTGGTATACCAGCTACCACCGCTTCCTGAATGCCTTCATGCTCATAAAGAACCTCTTCTACTTCACGTGGATAAATATTATATCCCCCTGCAATAATCATATCCTTTTTCCGATCAACAATATAAAAGTAGCCTTGTTCATTCATATAACCTAAATCACCTGTAAATAACCATCCGTTTTTTAATACATTATTCGTCTCTTCTTCGTTATTCCAGTAACCTTTCATGATCTGCGGCCCTTTTACCGCAATCTCTCCAACTTCCCCAACTTCTGCTTCTTCATCGATTGCATCCATCTTAAAAATCTTACAATCTGTGTCTGGCCATGGTACACCGATACTACCATTCACTCGGTTTTCCCAGACAAAGTTCGCGTGTGTTACTGGTGACGATTCTGTTAATCCATAGCCTTCAACTAATTTCCCATTCGTTATTTTCTCGAACTGTTCCTGAACCTCAGTTGGTAATGGAGCTGAGCCGCTAATACATGCTTTAATCGATGAAAGATCATATTTCTTCAAATCTGGATGGTTCAGTAAAGCAACATAGATGGTCGGCGCACCGGGAAATAAGGTCGGCCTTTGTTTATCAATTGCTTTAAGTACGTCTAATGCATTGAATTTTGGCATGAGAATCATTTTTGAACCTTGCTTAATCGAGAGATTCATGACGGTGGTCATTCCATATACATGGAAAAACGGAAGCACACCCATCACAATTTCTCTTCCATTCTCTGTTTTATATAACCAGCTTTCACACATCTCGACATTCGATGTAAGGTTATAATGGGTAAGCATAACACCTTTTGGATGACCAGTTGTACCGCCTGTATATTGTAATAATGCTAAGTCCTCAACTGGATCTATTTCAGGCTCCATATATTCCGCCGGTGTCTTTTCCATCATTAATTGCCATACATGCGTATCTATACTTTGTTCTACTTTAACAACCATGTTATACTCTCGTTTCTGGATAAACGGATAAATCAGGTTTTTCGGAAATGGCAAGTAATCTTTAATTCCTGTAACAATTGTATGTTTTAATTCTGTGTTTCCTTTTACTTTTGTAACTCGAGGAAGCAAGATATCTAAACAAACAATTACCGAAGTGCCGGAATCATTTAGCTGATATTCCAATTCACGTTCTGTATACAGTGGATTTGTCTGAACCACCGTTCCGCCCGCCATCAGAATACCATAATAGCTTATAACAGCCTGCGGACAGTTCGGTAACATTATAGCTACTTTATCCCCCTTCCTCACTCCTAGAGACTGTAAATAATTCGCCATTTGCTTTGATTTCAAAAACAATTCATGATAGGAAAGTTCCTTCCCCATAAAATAAAGCGCTTTCTTTTCTTTGTACGCTTTTGCACTTTCTGCCAAGTATACGTGTAAGGCTTTTTTCTCATACTTCAGTGACGTAGGTATTTCAGACGGGTAATGTTCATGCCATTTTCGGTTAGGTTTCATTTTTCACTCCCCTTTATACTATACTATAACCATTATACCGATTAATTTCTATTTTTTGAAATCTTTTTAATTAATTTTTGATTTTTTATTATGTAACAAAATAAAAGAGGAGTGAATAAGAAGCTGGTCATATAATAACCACTTATATTAAGTAAAATATACCTACTACTACAAAAATCACTGCCACAACAATTAATATTTTTGCTAAACGATCTAATACCACTGTTGATCTCCCCTCTCTTTATCCAATGCTGGCTCCGATTACAAATGCTAATCCCGCGGATATAATCATGGAAATGAAGCCGACAGCCTTATTTCCATTCCCGATTTCCTCATCTACTTTCATAAGCGGGGTAAGAAATTCAAACATGAGATAACCCATTAATAATAAAACAAAACCAAAAACACCCCATCCAACTGACTGCAAAAGAGAATCATTATGTTCAATTGAATAGCGAAAAATCGTTGCAATCCCAAATAGCTTTCCTCCCGTTGCCATCGCAACAGCAAGATTGCCTTTTCTTATTTCTTCCCAATTTTTATAAGATGTTACAAGTTCAAAAATTGCTAAGAAGACAAGTGTACATAAGACAAATACACTGTAGCGGGCTGCTGTAACTACGATGATATGTTCCCAAAATCCTTCCATAACAGTCGACCTCTCCTACTTCTCTAGAAATTTGCCATACCATTTAGCAACGCATCAATTGTAGATGCAGTTAGGAAAGTAAGATACTTTCCTAACTAAAATAGTAACAAGCACAGATATCCGCTTATTAAAATTCAAGAACAGTTACACCACTGCCACCTTCGCCACTTCCTCCTGGCTGCGCATTCTTAATTTGAGAATGTCGCTTCACGAATTCCTGTACTCCTTTTCTTAAAGCACCGGTACCTTTACCATGAATAATATAGGCTTTTGGATAGCCAGCTAACAAAACATCATCAATATATTTCTCTAGTTTCAGTAAGGCATCCTCATAGCGTTCCCCACGCAAATCCAGCTCTGTACTTACATGATAATTCGATCCTTTTATCGTTGCTATTGGTTTTTCCATTGTTTGCTTTGGTTTACCAAGAAACTGTAATTCATGTCGTTTCACTTTAACCTTCATGATTCCGACCTGCACTAAAAATTCATTATCATTTACTTTTTCTAAAACTTCACCTTTCTGATTTACAGTTAGCAACTTAATTTCATCACCAGGTTGAAGTACTCTTTGTTCAGCAGCTTTTTTGTCTGGCTGTCTATTTTGCTTTTGGGTCAAATGTGGCTGAGCTTCCTCAAGCATTTTCTTAGCCTCAATCCACTCATGCTCCTTTAGTGAGACATTTGTTTTCATTTGACGGATTTCGTTTACAATTCGTTCCGCCTCTTCTCGAGCTTTCGTCAGGGCTTTTTCTGCCTTTTCTTCAGCTTTTTTATACAGCTCTTCCTTCTTTTGCTCTAATTGCTTCCATTCTTTTGTGATGTCTTCACGTAATTTCTCACTTTCAAGTAATACTGCATGTGCTTTTTCATAATCCCGTTCCGCCTCTAAATGCGATTTTTCCAATGAAGCGATCATTGTTTCAACGCTTTTCGAATCAACACCTACAAGTCCTTTAGCTCTTTCAATTATATGATTATTCAAGCCTAATCGGTTCGATATTTCAAATGCATTACTTCGACCAGGCACTCCGATAAGCAACCGGTAGGTAGGCTGCAAGGTTTCGACATTGAATTCAACCGATGCGTTCACAACATTGCTGCGATTGTATCCATATGCCTTTAACTCTGGATAATGTGTTGTTGCAATTACCCGTGCATTGCGAGAAACAACTTCATCAAGAATGGCCATCGCTAGTGCAGCACCTTCCTGTGGATCTGTGCCTGAACCAAGCTCATCAAAAAGCACAAGTGAATGATCATTTACTTCCTTAATGATTTCTACTATATTTGTCATGTGTGAAGAAAATGTACTTAAATTTTGTTCAATCGATTGTTCGTCCCCAATATCAGCAAACACTTCCTTGAACACTGCGAGCTCGCAGCCATCTAGTGCGGGAACTTGTAAACCGGACTGCGCCATTAATGTACAAAGACCCACCATTTTCAGTGTAACGGTCTTTCCTCCTGTATTCGGACCTGTTATTACAATCGAGGTATACGTTTTCCCAATCTCCACATCATTAGCAACCACTTCATCAATTGGAATTAATGGATGTCTTGCTTGCTTCATTTGAATGAACCCTCGGTCATTCATTTTTGGTCGGGCTGCTTTCATTTCTTGACCTAATTTAGCACGTGCAGATATGAAATCAATTTGACCAAGCAGCATGACATTTTGGTCCAAATCATGTTCTTCTACTGCAATAGATTGGCTTAATTCTTTTAAAATCCGATCTATTTCTTGCTTTTCCTTTGTAATCGCTCCATGCAACTGATTATTTAAGTCTACAATAGCTTTAGGCTCCATAAACAAGGTTTGACCTGATGACGACTGATCATGAACAATCCCACCAATTGCGCCTCTATATTCTTGTTTTACTGGGAGCACATAGCGATCATTTCGGATTGTTATAATTGCATCAGAAAGCATACTGCTATTATTTCTTGTGTAGCTCTCTAATCTTTCTCGAATCCGATTCTCAAACGTCCGGATGGAGCTTCTAATACTGCGTAAGCTTGCTGATGCGCTGTCTATTACGTGGCCGCGGTCATCAATACAATTTTTTATCTCCATCTCCAGTTCACGAAGTGGTGTTATTCGTTCCACCAATCCTTCAAGAATTGGTATTTCTTCTTCAAGCTCGAGTTGATCAAAAAACAACTTTACCTGCCTTCCACCATAAATCGTATTGGCAACATCAAGACATTCATGTGTTGAAAGCACACCACCGATGGCACTTCGTTTCAAGCTAGGGCGAATATCTGTGACGCCCCCTAACGGAATAGTTCTGTTTAAACGAGCAATTTGGCTCGCTTCGTCTGTTTCATTCTGCAGCTCGATAACCTGTTTTAATTCTGTCGCAGGCTTTAACTTAGATACAAAATCCTTTCCTAATGTTGTAGCTGCGTGCATGGATAGATTTTCTATTATTTTTTTAAATTCGAGTACACGGAGAATTCGTTCGTTCATGCTTAATTACTCCTTTAAATAGGCTTCTTATTTAAATATCACATGTTCAAAAAGAACCGATGAGTTCTATCAGCTTAGCTCTCTGCGCCCGGTAACCACAAGACGCGCTGTTTTCGAAATTGACCACAGAACGGAACCGCTGTTAGCTGAACTGATTCCTACTTGTCATTTTAAAAGGATTTTTCAAAATTCCTTTATTTATTACGATTAAAATAATCCATGAGTTTCTTTTTAGACCACGTGTTCATAACGGTATCCTTCTCAAGCCATCCTCTTCTAGCTACTCCTACTCCGTATGCCATATGGTCGAGCATTTGGTAGCTATGAGCGTCTGTGTTGATTGCGATTGTTACACCCGTTTCCTGAGCTTTACGCACCCAATCAGCAGATAAATCAAGTCTGTTCGGATTGGCATTGATTTCTAATGCTGTATTTGTTTCTTTTGCCTTCTCAATCAATTTCTCTACATTAACATTGTAACCTGCTCGTCTTCCAATGAGCCTGCCAGTAGGGTGGGCGATCAATGATACATATGGATTTTCTAATGCTGAATATAGTCGCTTCATTATTTTTTCTTGTGATTGGTTGAAGCTAGAATGAATGGCACCAATTACATAATCCATTTCACGAAGAAACGCATCAGAGAAGTCAAGTGAGCCATCTGGTAGAATATCCATTTCTACCCCTGCGAAAATATGAAAATCTGTCCACTTTTCATTTAAAGCTGCAATTTCCTCTCTCTGCTTGCGCAAGCGCGATTCATCTAGCCCATTTGCTACGCGGAGGTATTTGGAATGATCGGTAATTGCCATATAGGCATACCCCATGGCACGAACATGGCTCGCCATTTCTTCCAGTGATTGCGCACCATCGCTCCAGGTTGTATGCATATGTAAATCGCCTTTTATATCAGCAAGCTCAATCAATCTTTTTTCTTCTTTAAATGCTTCCACTTCCCCCGTGTTCTCTCTTACCTCTGGCGGAATAAATTGGAGTCCAAAATAACGAAAGAACTCTGCTTCATTTGAAAATGTCCGTACTTCGTTTGTTTCCTCTACTTCTACTCCATATTCGCTAATTTTCTCTCCTCTTGATTTAGCAAGCTGTCTTAATGCAACATTATGATCTTTTGAGCCAGTAAAGTGATGCAAGGTCGTTGCAAACTCTGTCTTTGAAACTAACCTGAAATCGACATTGATATCATACACATCCTCCAATGTTACCGATACCTTTGTATCTCCTTTAGCGATGACTTCCTTTAAATTCGGGATGACAAGTAGTGCCTCTCTTACAGCGGATGGATTGGAAGTTGCAATGATGAAATCAAGGTCCTTTATTGTTTCCCGCATTCTGCGAAGACTTCCAGCCCGTGAAAAGGATTCAATTTCTTCAATTTCAGTTAAATATGCTTCAATTCTCTCTGCTAATGGAAGCATAATCGCTATTGGCAGTCTTTCTGGACGTTTCCCTGACTCCTCTAATGCAGCGACAATTTTCTCTGCTGACTTTTTGCCAAATCCTGCAAGATTTTCTACTTTCCCGCTTAGACAAGCCTCTTTTAATGTATCCGCATCAATAACTCCAAGCTCTTGATAAAGCTTAGACAATTTTTTGCCACCAAGGCCTGGCAGATTTAGTAGCGGAATTAATCCAGGCGGTACTTGCTCAGCTAGTTCCTTCAAAGCTTGAGATTCACCCTGCTCAATAAATTCTACAATGACATTGCTTGTACCTTTACCAATTCCTTTGATTTTTGTAAAATCCTCAATGTCAGCTAATGACCGATCATCTTGTTCTAAGCCTTGAGCTGCCTTTCGATATGCCGATATTTTAAATGGATTTTCTCCTTTTAGCTCCAAGTAAATGGCTATTCTCTCTAATAATTGAATAACATCTTTTTTATTAATTGCCACAACTATCACCTATTCCATAAGTATTCATATAAAACTGCAACCTCTAAAAAAAGACTGATTCTATTTAGTTCATACCACCTGCTCCGAACTTACAAGCGTATCCCTAATACGATGAATCAGTCTCCGGTAATCAAATCATAACGATTTAAATTTAACTTGCTTCCCCACCTGTATAGGTAAACCAAAGCTCTAGTAGCTTTTCTGAGAAATAAGGCGTTTTCTCAATAATGAAAACTGCTATTGAAGAGTTGCTAATCCAATTCTGGATTGTCTCAACTGGTGTTAACGCCAGAATATACAGCAAGATGAATATAATTAAATATACTTCTAAAAACCCCAGAACGGAGCCTAGAATTTTATTAACGGATTTAATAATGGGTATGGATGCTACAAAGTCGAGCATGGAAGCTATGATTTGCAATGCAATTTTAACCGCGAAAAAGATAATCGCAAACGCAATTGCATTATAAAAAGCTGTCTCAAGTGGTAACGACTGCAGAAAGACTGCCCATGCACTTTCCTCCGACAGTTCTGGATATGGAATCCAAAGTGATAGCATTGGACCTAATACATCATAATACTTCACTGCCACAATAAATGCGATAATATATCCAGTTAAGTGGAGTAATTGTAATATAAATCCTCTTTTCAGGCCCATGAAAAACCCGAAAAGCAACATAATGAATAATATAAAGTCTAACATAACTTACTTATCCTCTTTCTTTCTAAGCGACCCCAATAAGGTTGCGTAATCTTCTTTCAGTTTTTGGTAATCATTCATTGTATTTACAGCAGTTAAGACTGCTAATCTTGTTGTATCTAATTGCCGGTTCATTTCATGCAGCTCTTTCATTTTCTGATCGACAAGACCTGCGACTAATCGAACATGACTTTCTGACTCTGGTCCCACTATTGTATATGTTCTATTATATATATCAACTGTAATACGTTGCTTTTCGCCCTCGTCCATGTGGTGTTACCTCCTGCAAACAAAAAATTCTTCACTTAATATTAACACGAAGTACTTTTAAAAAGAAGTATTTCATTATGAAAGCTATTTTGCTATAGTCAATATATGCAAGGATTGGAGAGATGTAGATGGGACAAGAGGTACATGTATTACCAATAGATACAATAAATGAAATGAAATTACATTATAAAAGCGCTTTGACACAAACCCCACCTGGAGCTGTCTTTCGTGCGAAAACAAGCGCTGCTGTCATAACAGCCTATAAATCTGGCAAGGTTCTATTCCAAGGGAGTGCACCTGAATTAGAGGCAGGAAAATGGCAGACAAGCTCGAGTACCTCAGCAACTAAAACAGTAAAAAAGACGAGCCAAAATCAAATCAAAACACGATATACGCCGGATACCAGCTTATTTACAAGTAGTCACATTGGTTCGGATGAAGCTGGAACTGGTGACTATTTCGGTCCAATAACCGTTGCTGCAGCATATGTGAACAAAAGTCAGTTTGCCACTCTAAAAGAGCTTGGAGTAAAGGACTCGAAAAACCTTACAGATCCGATTATTTCTAAATTAGCAAAGGATATCGTCAAGCTTCAAATTCCATACTCGTTGCTTGTTTTACAGAATGAAAAGTACAATAGGCTACAGAAAAAAGGCTGGTCACAAGGGAAAATGAAGGCCATGCTTCACCATCACGCAATTACAAATTTATTAAATAAAATTGGTAAGGTTGAACTTGATGGTATCCTGATTGACCAATTTTGTGAACCAGCTGTCTATAGTAGACATATCGGCACAGAACAACAACAGCTGCCGGAAAAGACATATTTTATTACAAAAGCCGAAAGCCATTCAATCGCCGTTGCTACAGCATCTATTATTGCCAGAACAAGCTTTGTGAAAGAAATGGATAAGCTTTCTGAGGCCATTGGTATCCCGCTTCCTAAAGGAGCCTCTGCTAAAGTGGATCAAACAATCGCAAAGGTTATCAATACAAAAGGTGCTGCCATATTAGATAAATACGCCAAGACACATTTTGCCAACACCAAAAAAGCTCAGCGTTATTTATAGACTTATATAGGAAGGGTTTTATAATGAAGCAAAACATTTTACAAAACGACTGGGAACCCTTACTTGCAAGTGAGTTCCAAAAACCATATTATCTGCAATTACGAGCATTTTTGAAAACAGAATATGAAACACATACGATTTACCCAAAGATGCAAAATATTTTTAATGCATTACATTACACCCCGTTTAGTCAGGTAAAAGTTGTGATTCTTGGACAAGATCCGTATCACGGGCCAAATCAAGCCCACGGGCTTAGTTTTTCTGTACAGCCTGAGGTGAAAATTCCACCATCATTACGTAATATATTTAAGGAATTACACGCTGATCTTGGTCTGCCACCCCCTGCACACGGTTATCTGGTTGAATGGGCAATGCAAGGGGTACTTCTTTTAAATACAGTTCTAACTGTGAGGTCTGGTGAAGCCCACTCACACCGAGGCAAGGGATGGGAGACGTTCACTGACCGTGTAATTGATGTGTTAAACACAAAAAAAGATCCTGTTATTTATATCCTTTGGGGAAGTGCAGCACAAAGTAAAACAAAACTAATCGATACAAACAAGCATTACATTATTCGTGCACCACACCCTAGTCCATTATCTGCACATAGGGGCTTTTTCGGGAGCAAGCCGTTTTCAAAAACGAACGCTATCTTGCAAGAAAACGGACTGGATGAAATTAGTTGGGGATTACCACCTAAAAAGAATTATAACGATTGATAATTACTGCATGTATTGGTGTAGTATAATGAATTGGAGCATTCCAGTGCTGTCTGGTATGCTCTATTTTTTGTAGCGTGTTTTGAGTTGGCTGGGTAGCGTGCTGGAGCAGCAACGATCGCTTTGATACTTCCCGGTGCTTGTTTTTATTTAAACCTGAAAAAAGCTTTCCCACTACAACGAGTAGCAGGAAAGCCTTTTATCTGTTTAAGATCTTACATAGGCGTTGAATTTTTCGTTAACGGCTGCGATTATTTTTTGGTAAGATTCTTCTACTTCCTCATCCTTCAACGTTTTTTCTGGATGTTGATAAAGTAGGCTGTACGCTATGGATTTCTTACCTTCTTCCAAGTTGTCACCTTGATACAGGTCAAAGATATCTACACGATTAACAAGTGGTGCGCCAACTTCCTCAATAACCTTTTTCACGTCTCCAGCATGTACATTCTTGTCTAAAATAAACGCAATGTCCCTAGCAATGGAAGGATACTTCGGAATTGCAGTAAAGGATGGTACAGCATCATATGCCGCAAAGACTTCTTCCAGATTTAAATCAAATACATACGTTTCTTTTAAGTCAAGTTGTTTTTGAAGTGTTGGGTGCAGCTGACCAATGAACCCAACAGTTTTATCAGCAACTTTTACTACCGCACATCTTCCTGGATGCATATCAGTCACCTTGGTTTGACTATATGTCACTGGGATTTGCAGAAAATCAAATAATCCTTCAACAATTCCTTTCACAACATAAAAATCAACCTCTTTTTTCTCTTGCTGCCAAGCTTGCTCCGACCATATGCCAGTTAGAGCTCCGGAGATACGAAGTTGTTCATCTGGCTGTTCTGATAGTTCATTTTGTCCCGAAATAAAAATACTTCCCATTTCATAATAGCCAAGGTTTACTTGACTACGGGCGCGGTTATAGGATAGAACGTTTAATAGTTCCGGTAAAATACTAAGACGAAGATATTTGTGATCCTCGCTCATTGGCATTGCCAAAGCAACAGGCGACGCAGCTGAACTTGCAACCTCTGGGC
This sequence comes from Oceanobacillus profundus, assembly GCF_003515705.1. GTDB lineage: Bacteria > Bacillota > Bacilli > Bacillales > Amphibacillaceae > Oceanobacillus > Oceanobacillus profundus. The sequence continues at coordinate 142,621 of NZ_QWEH01000004.1, read as the reverse complement.
TGATTAGACGTTTTACATCCCGCTCATTTGTTAAAGAATAGGTTAATGTTTCCATTAAACCTGCACCTTGAACAAAGTTTTTAACCCGGCGCTTTAAATGCTGTCTTACGGTCAAGCCTCCAGACTGTCCAGCACCTTCTGGCAATGTAAATGGAAGATTATCGTACCCGTAAATTCGAGCAACCTCTTCAAGCATATCTTCAAATAGTGTAATATCACCACGACGAGTAGGTACGTGTACCGTGAAATGATCGTCATCTTGCTTATAGTCAAATTGCAGTCGCTTAAGGATAGAAGCAATATCATCCGTTGTCATTTCTGTTCCTAGTCGATTGTTAATATGTGGTGTATCAATTTCGACGACTTTTTCTGTTCGGTCTAACCTATCAAATTCAGCAGTCCCAGCTATTACTTTACCACCAGCATATTGCTGCAGCAGTAAGCATGCACGAGCTCCTGCTTTACGGACACGGTTTGGATCGACTCCTTTTTCAAACCTGGTACTGGACTCACTGCGCAGACCAGTTTGTTTTACCGTCTTTCTAACTGTAATGGCATCAAAATAAGCAGCTTCCAGTAAAACATTCGTTGTCTCACTCGCAACCTCTGAATCCAATCCGCCCATAACACCAGCTAATGCTACAGGTTCCTTACCATTTGTGATTACAAGATTCTCGTCAGTTAATATTCGCTCTTGTCCGTCCAATGTTGTTAGAGTCTCATCATGTTTCGCCCGGCGTACAACAATTTTTTCAGAGCCAAATCTATCATAATCAAACGCATGTAATGGCTGGCCATATTCGAGGAGTACATAATTTGTAATGTCAACAACATTATTAATTGGACGAATGCCAGCTGCCATTAAGTAATTTCTCATCCATAATGGAGATGGTTTGATTTCCACATCCTTTATCATAAATGCCCCGTAATAGGGATTTAATTCTGCTGCTTCGACTTCAACGGAAACATAATTAGCTACTGTTGCTGATTCTTCCACTTGAACTGCCTCATCCGGCAGTTTTACCGGCTGATCAAGTATTGCTGCAACCTCATATGCAATACCAAGCATGCTTAAAGCATCTGCACGATTTGCTAAAACATCCAATTCAAGGACAGCGTCATTTAAGTTGAGCAGCTCATCAACAGGTTCTCCGACTGTTGCCTCTTCTGGAAATACAAATATACCATCTGCAATATCGGTTGGGATATATTTTTCTTCGATACCCAGCTCTTTTAAGGAACAAATCATACCATTCGATTCAATTCCACGAAGCTTCACTTTTTTTATTTTGAAATTACCTGGAAGAACTGCTCCCGGCTTTGCTACAGCAACCTTTTGACCTTGTGCCACATTCGGTGCTCCACAAATAATTTGTAATTTCTCTTCACCTACATCAACTTGGCATAGGTTCAACTTATCTGCATCGGGATGTTTTTCACATGACTCTACATAGCCGACTACAACATTGGTACTCTTTTCTGCCACATATTCGACACCCTCTACTTCAATCCCTGACTTCGTAATTTTTGCGGCAAGCTCTTCAGGCGTTAAATTTCCTAAATCAACGTATTTTTTTAACCAGTTATATGATACTAACAATTGTTTTACCTCCTTCGTGATCTCACTTATGCTTTATGGTACTGTTTTAAGAATCGGATATCATTTGCATAGAAGTTCCGGATATCATTCACACCGTACTTCAGCATGGCAATTCGTTCAGGTCCCATTCCAAATGCAAATCCGCTGTATACTTCTGGGTCATATCCGCCCATTTCAAGTACTTTAGGGTGAACCATTCCTCCACCAAGAATCTCAATCCATCCAGTACCTTTGCACACACTGCATCCTTTTCCATCACACACCTTACAAGAAATATCCATCTCTACGGAAGGCTCTGTAAACGGGAAAAAACTAGGACGCAAACGGATTTCACGGTCTTCACCAAACATTTTCTTAGCGAATTTATCCAACGTACCTTTTAAATCACTCATGCGCACATTTTTGTCTACATAAAGCCCTTCAATTTGTGTAAATTGATGAGAGTGTGTTGCATCATCTGTGTCCCGGCGGTACACTTTTCCAGGACAAATCATTTTAAAAGGCTTTTCACCGTTATATTCCTGCATCGTACGTGCTTGAACTGGTGATGTATGGGTACGAAGCAATAATTCATTCGTAATATAGAACGAATCCTGCATATCACGCGCTGGGTGGTTCTTCGGTAAATTCAATGCTTCAAAATTAAAGTAGTCTGTCTCGACTTCCGGGCCTTCTCTTACTTCGTAGCCCATGCCAATAAACAAATCCTCAATCTCTTGAACGATATTCGTTAATAAGTGAGGACCACCTACCTTCACTGGACGGCCAGGTAATGTAACATCAATTGTCTCTTCTTCAAGTTGTTTCTCCAGTTCCGCTTGTTCTAGCTTTTCTGTTTTTTCTTCAAGTGCCGTTGTGATTGCAGTTCTTACATGGTTAGCAATTTCCCCGACAACTGGACGCTCTTCCTTCGAAAGCTTGCCCATTCCACGAAGAACTCCCGTTAAGGATCCCTTTTTCCCTAGATACGCAACTTTAATATCTTGTAATTCTCGAATTGTCTCCGTTGCGGCAATTCTTTGCAATGCATCAGCCTGTAGAGCCTCTAATTGTTCTTTCATTGATAATTACCTCCTTGAATATGTGATTTTAAAAACTTGGCAAGTCGACCACGCCATCTAAGTGGAATACCTGTTGCTTTTGTACAAATAAAAAAAGCCTTCATCCCAAAAAGGGACGAGGCTATTATTTCGCGGTACCACCCTTGTTGACAGAATGTATGTATGAAAAGCATACGTTTGCTGCCCAACTTATAACTTGATAACGGATTTATATCCGGAACACCTTTACTTCAGATTGAAGGTCCAAGTGCCAGCTCCAGAGTGAATTGTTCGTATTATTGCGATAGAAATGCTCCCAGTCTTAGGCATTTCCTCCCTGAATCACATTCTAAATAGGAACGAGCTCCTTCTTTGCTTACATATTGAGATTACATTCATTATAAATAATTTCGAACCCACTTGCAAGATTATCTTTTTAGGTGATACATAAGAATTCCTGCTGCAATACTTACATTTAATGATTCCGCTTGGCCATAGATTGGGATCTTTACCGACCTGTCTGCTTGCTCAATCAAATCAGCTTGTACTCCAGCCCCTTCATTACCTAATATAATCGCCACTTTATTACCTGGGATTATATCATTATAATTGGACGCATTTTCTAAAGCTGTTGCCCATATTGTAAAGCCTTCTTCTTTTAATGCTGAAACCATCTCTCCCAGGTTTGCATGAATAATTGGGATATGAAAAATAGAACCTTGCGTTGAACGAATGACCTTATCATTATAAAGATCGACTGTTCCATCTCCAAGCATAATCCCATCCATCCCTGCAGCATCTGCAGTTCGAATAATTGTTCCTAAATTTCCAGGATCCTGTATCGAATCAATAAGGAGTAAATGATTGCCACTGCGCTGTGTCTGTTGTCGACTTTCAATAACAGCAATAATTCCTTGTGGTGCCGCAGTTTGGGAGATGTATGCCATCACATTGTCGCTAATTGAAACGACTGGATAGTTGTCTGTCCAGCTTGGCAGCTCGACCCCCTCCTGTATAATAACTTCACGAACCGTCCAATTACTCTTTACCGCTTCCTCCACTAAATGGAATCCCTCTACAAGAAACGCACCAGCCTGTGTTCTTTCTTTTCGCTTATGGAGTTTTTTCCATTGTTTTACTTTTTCATTTTTTACTGACGTAATCATTGGTTTCATCCTTCTTATTATTTCTTTATCCATCATACATATTTTTATATACGTTGGTCAAACTATCCATAATTTGAAAAGTGGAGGAGTGTCTATATGGATTTAAATTTACGAAAAGCAATTCTGTCTAATATCGCAACCAACGATCAGCAGCAACTGGAGTCAACGATTGTTGACGCTATACAAAACGGTGAAGAAAAAATGCTTCCCGGTCTTGGTGTGCTATTTGAATTAATTTGGAATCAATCGGAAGAGCAAGATAAAAAAGAAATGGTTGATGCATTAGAACAAGGTGTTAAAGCCGCGACACAAAATTTACAATAAGAAACTATTCGGAGGAGGTTGTCAATCACCTCCCCCTCCCTTATAAAATCCATCATATTCCCTTGAACATCCTCAACTGTGACTTTTTCTTTAAACTGTAAAATCAAATAAAAATAAGTATTTTTACCTAACCAGTGGTAAGATTCCTATAATTACTTCTTGTTTCACAGATTGTTTTTTACTTTTTATACCATTTCAATAAGTTGAATTACCTACTAAATTATCTTGAATTTAAAACGATCAAAAGCCTTTTGGATTACGATGTTTCGTATTTTTTTTAGCACCATTTGACTAGTTTGTTTTTAAATGATATAAAAAGTTGAAACAGTTTGTTATTATATGTTTCAGAGATTCATAATAAACTAAGTAAGAGGAAGGAAAAGAAAGGGGTAAGTTTGTGGAAGGTACAACGAATGAACAGCAGAAAAAAGGAATTTCCAAAGGGTTAATTGCACTTATTGTCGGTATTGTCGTATTAGCCGGAGGAACAGCCTTAGCATTTATGCTAATTAAGGATTCTCCGAAAAATGCATATTTTCTAGCTGAAAAAGATACGTGGGAATACATGGTGGAACGAGCGGAGGAACGTTATCAACCGGAATTTGACTGGTATGAAAAAACGCAAACTGACAAAACTGCTTCATCACTTGAATTAACTGCTGAATACAATGATCCAGCAGCAGGAAGCATGGGATACGGCATGGATCCTGCAACATTAATTAACAACTCTAGTATAAAGCTTGATTCTCAAACCGATATGGAAAACAAACAAGTTTATACTGGGATTTCAGCTAATATCGCTGGGATGGAGATAAATGATCTTCAAGTTTTTGTAACAGATGAGAAAGTTATGGTTGGGGTGCCTTTCTTAGAAGAAGTTTTACAATTAAATGATCAAGATTTTGGTCCACTCCTTCATGAAGTAGATCCAGCAACATTTACTGGTGAAGAAACACTTGGGTTAGATACGCTGTTTGAAAGTGCAGGAGAAATCTTCCCTGAAGAATACAAAACACATATAGAAGATGAATACTTCAAATTGATTTATGATGAATTGCCAGATGACGCATTTACAAGCAGCGATGAGACGGTAGAAGTTAATGGCGAATCTATTAATTCCGAAAAAATTGAGTTACACCTTACTGAGCAGCAATTTAAGGACATCTTAACTACTGTATTGGATAAGATGGAAAAGGATGATAAACTAAAAGAAATCACCAAGGAACAAATGGTTGCCCAGCAGTTTGGCGGTATCTATATGGAAGATGAATTGGATACATTTACTGAAGATTTTGAAGCTAGTATCACAGAAGCAAAAGATGGTATAGAAGAATTGCAGATTCCAGATGGATTAACATCATCACTATGGATTGCTGACAATAAGATTGTCCAACGTGAATTCGTTCTTGAAATGGGAACGAATGCTGAGGAACTAGCGAAAATTTCTATTACCGGTTCACAATTGTTAACAGATAAAAATCAATTCTTTGATTATGACGTTGCATTCTCAGATGCATACGAAGAAGGAACAATGAATATTGCAGGTGATTTGAACTGGAAGGGTAACGAAGCTACAGATTCTATCAATCTAACAGTTGAAGATTTTGTTCTATCCTATGACGGAACAGAAACACTTGCAGATGGTACACGTGAATTTAATCGTGTGTTCACTGTTGAAGATCCTGCTAGCGGCGGCGGAAGCTTGCATTGGACAGGAGATGCAACATATGAAGCTGATAAAATGAATGCAGCACATCAAATTTCTTTAGAGACTCCAGACTTAAGTCAAGATATGTTCACATTAAATATGAATACAGAAGGCCAAACAATTGATTCTGTTGAAACATTGAGTGAAGATAATGTGAAGGATTTAGGTAGCATGTCTACTACAGAACTACAGGAATACTTTGAAAACGATGTAGCACCAAGCTTCCAGCAATGGCTGTTCGGCCTTATGTCTAGTGGCGGAATGGGATTCTAATTAGTTCTAACGGCTTTTAAACTACCTTTAATTTATAAACACGAAACGAGCGTGCCACAATGCATTACATGAGACACATACAATTATTTATAAAAAATCATTTAATGCAGCTAAGGAGGAAGTGGTCATCACTTCCTCTTCTTTTCATGTTTCCGGTTATTATTGTCGGGTTAGCTGCTGCAATTATAATTACATATTTTATACCTTCAGAGAATGAAACCGTTCAAGTAGGCTTAGTCAATTTAGATGAAAATGAACAAACTGAGCTGATCGTCCAGCTTATCGAACATTCTTCCCAACTGGGATCATTTATAGAAATACATAGTATGACCGAAAATGAAGCTAAAATAGCAATAGAAAATAATGGCATTAGTGCTTACATTACGTTTCCGGATAATTTCACAAGCCATCTAATGCAAGGGCAATCAGTGGAGATTCCTGTAACCGGAAATGCAAATCAACAAGCAGAAAGCCTTATGGTAAACGAGCTTATTGAAAGTGTTTCCCGTCACATACGTGCCTCACAAGCAAATATTCTTGCAATTAATTCCTATGCACGGGAATTCAATATGGATGATGAAGAGAGAAATGATTTTGTTTTCGAGCAATTTAAGGAGTTTTTATTCTATACAGTTGGACGTGACCGCGTTTTAATGGAACGAGAAATCACAAACCTAGCAACGTCGTCTCCCATTCAATATTTCACTGTCGGAAGCTGGTTTATTCTTGTTTCGATTTGGCTCTTAACCATTTATATTTTTTTTACAAAAGAAAATCCAACACGTCTAAAAAATCGGATGCGACTTTATGGTGTACTCGAAATTCAGCAGACAATCGCAAAAATGTTTATTACCATCATCGTTACAGCATCCTTTGCTGGGCTATCTTTTATCGCTTTAGAAACTATCTTGGTGGAAACCGTTATTCTGGAGGATTACATTCGAATTACGTTACTCACATTGTTATATAGTGGAATTTTCGTGCAATGTCTTGCCATTATCGAATCACTTACCCAGTCACATAAGCTTCGATTACTCGTACAATCCGTATTCACGTTTGTGTCCATTATCATAAGCGGTGCGATTATTCCAGTTATTTACTATCCATTGTGGATTCAAAATCTGCTGCCCTATTTATTTTCATATGAAGCTTTAAGCTGGATACAAGATATTTTATTAAACAACCGACTCTATGCAGATTATATTCCCCTCCTTCTAATGAACGCTGCTGCAGCATTCATATTGACTAGTATTTCAATTTGGAAGGAGCGTGTTGCCATATGATGTCAATCATCCACACTCGATTGATGCACTGGAAGAAACACTGGATTTCCCATCTATTTTGGTTTCTCCTTCCAATACTTGCGACTGTTTGTATGATACAAATTACAAATGTAGTACAGGAGGATAGTAAAATCCCGATTGGTATGGTAGTTAAAGAAGATAGCGAGCTTGCAAATTCATTACTTGAAACAATGAAATCTTCCCCTCTTCTACGCGTCTATGAATTGAGCGAATCAGAAGCGCGCAGTCAGATCGAAAGTCATGAATTGGATAGTGCATTTATAATAGAAGACGGATATGAAGCAAAGATTTTACACGGCAGTCGTAATCGCCTTATAACGAGCTATCAATCCAACCTTTCTTTTGCCTATACACCAATTCGAGAAATGCTTATTTCCTATGTGCAGCAGGACACGGGAAAAGTGAAAGCAGCTCATACCATTACCGATTTGCAAGAAAGGTTACAACCTGAAGCAATGGTTTCTTTTGATGAAATTATTGCGAAAACAAATGAAATTCAAGCACAGGAAAATTTACTTGCCACGACATTTTCTTCTTATAATGATGAAGGCGTAGGAATGAAGAATGACATCTCCATTTTAAATACATGGGGACTGTGGGCGATTTTCAGCATCTTATCCACGCTTTTATTGACCGATTGGCTGATTAAAGAGCGGCGTCCAGGACTTATGCCGCGTTTTGCTTTTATGCGTTTTACGTATAAAAATTATGCAATCCAAAATCTTGGATTTTATGTAATAGCTTTCTTGTTATTCGACGGTTTAAGTATCGTTGTTTTTAAACAATTGCTCAGTGAAAGTATCGATTTCAACCTGATTGGCGCAATTATTTCATTTAGAATTCTTATCAGTACAAGTGCTTTTTTACTAGCATTACTGTTTAAAAACAGCTACTTCTATTACAGTGTTTCATTTATTCTAGTCTTATTCTTAATTATTTTAAGCGGGGCTATACTTCCTATCGATGGACTGACAAAACGTTTTCCCTGGTTGTTAGATGCTAACCCGATTCAACCGTTCTTGGATCAAACATTCTGGAATCCATGGCTTTTAGTCCCCCTTGCCCTAGTTAGTATCTGGATTGCAAAAGGAGAGAAATTAAATGCTTAAAGTACAATCGATTACAAAATCCTATGGAAAAAAACTAATTTTAAACCAAATCTCCTTTTCCGTGCAGCCCGGTGAAATTATTGGTCTTGTTGGAGAAAATGGCGCGGGTAAGTCTACGTTATTAAACATTCTGGCTACCCTAGCAAGCCCTACAAACGGTAATATTGTACTTTATGAAAAGTCATACCGTGAAAAACGAAAAGAGGTACGTAAGCAGATTGGTTATGTTCCTCAGGATATTGCAATTTGGGAAGAGTTTTCCGTAGAAGAAAACATGGTCTTTTTTGAAAAGCTTTCATGGAAAAGAAGGTCGAAACAAGAATTACAACAGCTTTGTCTGGATATGGAGCTGGATAAATGGAAAGAACCTGTTAAAACGTTATCCGGTGGAATGAAACGGAAGCTGAACATGGCGATTAGTTTAATCCATGAGCCCGACCTGTTGCTTCTTGATGAGCCAACCGTTGGCATCGATTTGAAATCCAGAAAGGAAATTGGTAATCACCTGAAAAATCTCGCGATAAAGGAAAATAAAATGATTATGTATACTTCTCATGATATGGATGAGATCAGCACGCTTTGTGATAGCATTATTTGTATTGGAGAAGATCCATTTTATAAGAATCTGCTTAAGGAAGCAAATAAACAAATTGTCACATTTTAGTATTGCTAAACCTGTCCACTAATCGTAAAATAATAGATAGAAGGATTGGAAAGGAGTGATTCCCGATGGAAATACGAGATTTACAGCAAATGATACAATATCAAGCACTATCGATTATGTCAGGTAATTCTGCTGCAACGTTATCAGAACCCAGCCAAACGTCGGCGATACCCTTTCAACAGTTATTATTAGAGAAAATAAATCAAGCGCAACGACTGAATAGCATACCTACAGATTATCGAAACAACATGCCATATAATATATACAATGCAAAACCAGATATTAGTTATAACGTTGTGGCTGCTGCACCAAACTATAGTAATCAGCCAGGTCCTACGAATTATCAAGCGCATATAACCGAAGCAGCACAAAAATATGGGGTTGATGAAAACCTGATCCACGCTGTTATTAAGCATGAGTCCAATTACAATGCGATGGCAAAAAGTTCTGCTGGCGCCCAAGGATTGATGCAGCTCATGCCAGGAACAGCAGCAGGATTAGGTGTAACGAATTCCTATGACGCACGCCAGAACATTGATGGTGGTACGAAGTATTTAAGCCAAATGCTTACACGTTATAACGGAAACATTGAACTTGCTTTAGCAGCTTATAATGCTGGTCCAGGAAATGTAGAAAAATATCAAGGTATTCCACCGTTTAATGAAACACAAAATTACGTTCGAAAAGTTATGGGGAGTTATCTTGCCTAGATTTATTTTAAAGGAAATTCCGATGATTTGGAGTTTCCTTTTTTATGTTGCCGAGAATCGGTTTGTATTATGGGGAGATGCTTTCGAGTATAAACCTTCCCTGTAGAGCAAGCATTTCAAATGGTAGTTGGGTGGCCGTTCTTTAAGAACGCTCATAGCTCCTCCTATCAGTGTGAGTTAACATTTATAAGAAATGAGTAGTTATGGTGTAGAACTTGTGAGGTACGATAACATGTAGGTTATTGCTGCTAGAATTAAAAAAGCAGAAAACAATAACCCTTTTTGAAACTTGGTCCAATTCTTCGTCCAACTCCAACGTTTTCCTTCCCTATCCAACCAAAAGTAATCGAAGACCACTGCTATTACAATAATTAAGAAAACTAATAATTTATCCAAGGGCTTTCTCCTCCTTTGAATATCACTATACTATCTAAAAAGCCTAATCAACACTATAGATTTCCTCTTGTGTCGGTGTCGTATTCAACTCTTCTGCCCACTAGTAAGATAACTCCTTTTGTAATAATAGCATACTATTCAAACAATAACCCTCGAAGAAAAAAGCGACTGTTCTAATATTCGCTTCGTTTAACTTTTGCGTCCGTTTGTATTATATAAGTATATTATCCGGGTAAGCTAACAATCTTGCATGTATATCAAGATCTACGCCTATAAAAAATGAACGGCTATTTCATTAATTCCGTAATATAATATACACTAAGTAAATAATGTAGGCGGCGACAAGCACTAATCCTTCCCGCTTTCCAACTTTGAAGCTGGTTCTTGAGAATACCAATAATATAATAGTCAGTACAATCATAAGAATGACATCAATAAACATTTTATCATTTGCCGCTAATGGAGAGATAGAAGCCGAGGCACCAAGCACAAATAAGATATTAAAAATATTACTCCCGACAATATTGCCGAGTGCGATTTCACTTTCTTTTTTCAGTGCTGCAGAGACGGAAGTAACAAGTTCAGGAAGGGATGTTCCAATTGCAATAATCGTTAACCCCACCAATGTTTCACTCATGCCAAGAGAGTAAGCAATTTCTGTACCGTTAGCTACTACCAGATCCCCCCCAAATATAATTGCAGCCAACCCTAATATGGTAATTAATATATTTTTACCCCAGCTGATCTCCTCAGTGACTGGTTCGTCTGCTGTATCTTTTCGGCTTTTAAGTCCAATTTCAATTACATAGTACATAAAGATGGATAAGAACAATAAAAAGATAAATCCATCATTGCGTGTCAGCAAGTTGCTACCAGATCCTTGCAATGCAATATCACTCATAAGAATTAGCAATGCCGCACTTGCGAGTAAGGTAAATGGGATTTCTTTTCTAATAGTCTCATTTTCAACTCTCAAAGGATATAAGAAAGCTGCCACGCCAGCAACAAGGGTAATGTTAAAAATATTGCTTCCAACTACGTTCCCCAGTGCAACATCTGCACTTCCTTCCAGTGCTGCAATAATACTGACAGTTGCTTCCGGTGAACTGGTTCCAAAAGCCACAATGGTTAAGCCGATTAAAATAGACGGAACCCGTAACAGTTTAGCAATATTGGAAGATCCGTCAACAAAAAGGTCAGCACCTTTTATCAACAATCCAAAGCCAATAATTAATAAAATATAAGCCATATATTTCTTCTCCCTATCTCGTTCAGTTTGTATTTTTTCTAATTACTATAAATACATCCCCCATTATTACGGAATTAAAAATGATAATGTAAAACTACTTCTAGGAGGACGCATTAATTCAAGGGCACACGCTATTGCAGTACAATCATTTCTGATGTTTGCTGGTATAGTGGAACAGCGTCAATACCTTGATTATTACTTCTATTTTTTTAAAAATAAATCGGATTAGCCCGTAACCAAATTGCTACACCAGCAAAAACCAAGGCTTGCTTCACTCTTGCACCCGTTAGTGAAACAATCTATTCGATATCATCTATATGGTTTCCCTCCTCATCGATTTAGAAACTACCTCCACCAAAACTCCAACCTCTATTTTCAACAAATTCAATAAACGCATCTAAAAATTCTTCTTGTGTTAAATCGTCACTGTTATTTGCATAAATACTGCCCTCTATCTGAACTCCAATTGGTCTCTTCAATTCTAATCCCTCCAAGAACAAATTTAATTACTTTATATAAATAATACTTAATCAAAATCAAAACCAAATACGGTATGACAGATAGTATTGACCTAATATTTTACAATTGTTGTGACACCATATTGAGTTAAGTAATTTTTGTGACTTAATTCCTCTACCCACCTTTTAGGGTTTAACTGATATTTTCCATTTTTATTTTGATAAGTGAAACTTCCAACATTAATTATAATCGGTTCAGTCTCTTCTAATAACTTTCTCTTGTAGTATTCGAAGGCGTGTTGATCTGGAATATCTATAAGTTCCAAAACATCTCCTTCTTCCATATACTTTTCAAGATATAATAAAAACAATTTATTATTTGCACCAGATATCTCATAAATGTAAGGCATTGTAAAAAGTCCTACTACAGATTGTTCCCATACAGAATTATCTACTTCATTCACCGATAGACTTACCCAATCTTCCATTTTTTCAAAAATAGTCTGATTATTATAATCTTGAATTTCATCTGGTATTATAAAAGGTTTGGATGACGCTAAAAATGTAATTCCAGACATTTCTTTGTTACCTCCAATAACTACTGTAAAAAATATATTTCCATGTTCAACTCTTCTTCCCGTTAATTAAAGTAGATTTTTTCACATACTTCCATACATCATTCCTATAAATTCAGTTTACATTAAACTACTTATTTAAGAAAATCCTTTAAAAGATAAATGCTCGTTTTCTAATAAAAAATGCTAAGTTGAACAGGAATTTTTGTTAATCTTTACAATTCATTATCAGCTATACTGACTTTAAAAATTATAAATTAGATCGTAAAAAGCACGGCTGCATCACAGCCGTGCTCAACTCTTATTCATATTCTTTTTCAATTTGAATGGTGCTTCTCACTGTATCAATTGGACGCACCATTTTTTCAATCTGTTCACGTTTCTTCTCAAGGAATGGCGGCAATGATAATTTTTCACCAAGTGTTTCATATGGCTCATCGCCCATGAATCCAGGTCCCTTTGTTGCAAATTCAAATAAAATTTGTGGTGCAACACGAGCATAAAGCGATCCAAAGAAGAAACGGTCAACAAAGCCTGACGTCTGGAAGCCAAATCCCTGCATGCGTTTGTTCCATTCATCGAGTTCAGCGCGATCTTCTACTGCGAAGGCAGCGTGGTGTACTGTACCATAGCCTTGACGAGCAACCGGAAGCACGGTATTATGTTCAACAACTACTTGTGCTCCATTTCCACCCTCTCCAACTTCAAATAGATGAAAATCTTTCTCTTGTGCAATTTCTTTAAACCCGAATACTTTTTCAAGCACCTCTTTAAAATAATCAAATTGAGCAATTCGGACAAAAATTGGTCCTAATCCGGTAATTGCATACTCTAATGGAATTGGCCCATTTTTCCAAGGTGTACCTGAAGCAATCCCTGCATTATGTTCATCAGAAATTAACTGGTAGTGCTGTTCATCAAAATCAATAAATGATAATGTCTTTTTACCGAATTGTTCTTTAATACCTGTGTGCTTCACTTCTAAACGATCGAAACGTTTTACCCAATATTCTAATGCTGCATCACTCGGCACGCGGAAGGATGTTTTAGCTATCTCATTTGTTCCATGAACTCCTTTTGGTATTCCTGGAAAATCAAAGAACGTCATATCTGTTCCAGCATTTCCTTCATCATCTGCGAAGAATAAATGATAGGTTTGAATGTCATCCTGGTTAACTGTCTTTTTAACAAGACGCATTCCTAATGTAAAAGTAAAAAATTCATAGTTCTTTTCCGCACTGCTTGTAATGGCAGTAACATGGTGCATCCCTTGTAATTGGTTCATTTATAATTCCTCCATGTAGTTAAGAATATATCGTAATTAAAACATCTTTAATTCAATATAAATATAACATGTACATTTCTTACTGTCAATAGTTACAAATTATAACTAACGAGTAATTAGCTAATAAAAAACCCGGAACCTGGCTTAAATCTGCCTGTTCCGAGTTTACAAAAGTCAAAAAGCATGTATTTATAAAAATGTTCATCTATTTATGCTAATGCAAGCTCTCTAACCGTGGTTGCATCTAATTTCTTAATCACTTCCACAATTAATTTTACTGCGTTTTCGAAGTCATCTCGATGTAAAATGCCAGCATGGGAATGAATATAACGTGTTGCAATCGTAATAGATAGGGATGGTACTCCGTTTCCTGTTAAATGAATGGATCCGGAATCGGTACCTCCACCCGCCATCGATGTAAATTGATACGGAATATTCTTCTCATCAGCAGTTTTCACAACAAGATCACGCAAGCCTTTATGTGACACCATGGAAGCATCATATAAGACAATTTGTGGACCCTTTCCGAGTTTACTATCTGCATCACTCTCTTTAATTCCAGGAGTATCTCCGGCAATTCCTACATCAACACCAAAGCCGATATCGGGTTGAATTGCGTGAGCTGAAGTCTTTGCTCCACGTAAGCCTACCTCTTCCTGAATCGTACCTACACCATAGACAACATTCGGATGTTCTTCATCTTTTAATCGCTTCAATACTTCGATGGCAATTGCAAGTCCAATTCGATTGTCCCATGCTTTTGCAAGCAATAATTTTTCATTTTTCATTGGTGTAAATTCAAAATAAGGTACAACCGAATCGCCTGGCTTCACACCAAATTCTGTTACTTCCTCTTTGCTGGATGCCCCAATATCAATAAACATATCTTTAATTTCGTATGGCTTCTTACGTGCTTCTGCACTTAGAATATGCGGAGGTTTTGAGCCGATAACACCTGTTATATCTCCTTTACTTCCCATAATCGTAACACGCTGTGCTAGCATAACTTGATTCCACCAGCCTCCAACCGTTTGAAAGTAAACGAAACCATTATCATCAATGCGCGTAACCATAAAGCCAATTTCATCCAAGTGACCCGCAACCATAATTTTCGGGCCATCCGCTTTGCCAACTTTTTTAGCAATCGAGCTTCCAAGATTATCTACTGTTACCTCATCAGCAAGTGGACGAATATAGGATTCAAATACGTCCCTTACTTCTTTTTCATTACCCGGAATGCCATTTGCATCCGTTAATGCTTTAAGCATGGTTAGCGTTTCATCTAACTTGGTCATATGTAAAAAAACCTCCCGTGTTTAGTTTATGTACTACTCATTATACGCTTCATAAAGAAAACCACAAACCTGAATACGTTTTATCTACTTCTACTAATGTATCTCTTTTTTAAAAAAGTATGTATCAAACGAACAACGTCAAATAGGGGTATCTTTATTAGCTTTACTTTTATACACCAGAAGAACCAAAACCTCCGCTGTCTCGATCAGAGCTAGATAATGCATCCTCCTCTTGAACTAGTTTTACTTTTAAGACCGGAGCAATAACCATCTGAGCTATTCTCATTTGTTTTTCTACTTTAAAATCTTCTTTTCCATGGTTAATTAAAATAATCTTGATTTCTCCTCGATATCCTTCATCAATTGTTCCTGGGCTATTCAATACCGTGATAGCATGTTTTAAAGCTAACCCACTTCTCGGTCTAACCTGTGCTTCTGTCCCCTTCGGCAATTCCATCTGGATTCCTGTACGTATTAATGCAGCTTCTCCAGCTTTGATAATTTCTTCCTCTATTGAAAATAAATCTAAGCCCGCATCGCCTTCATTCGCGCGGTATGGCATTTTCGCATCTTCATGGATTAGCTTAATTTTTAATGTATGTGTCATTTCTATCCCCCATTTTATTCATATTTTATGCCAGTCAATTATATATAACATGTTATGTTATTTCATATATGTATACTGGTAAGATTTTTTAAAGAAGAAAGTCCTGATTCAAGCTAGATTTAGTACGCTTCCATATTGTATCATGTTTTTTAAAAATAAGTGAAACCTATCTCGACCTTAGTTCGTATGAACATCTAAAAGGCTTTTTATGTATCTAAAAGTAAAAACAGGGAGACGATGTGACATGGTTGTAGTTCTTTTATTCCGCGTTTTAATTGTAATTGCCTTAGTTCTCCTCGTCTATACGTGGATTCAATATATTCGTAATCCTGAAAGAAGGGTGCGGATCGCTAAGGAATCCAATGACTTCTTTTTCCACGATGATACGTATGATAACAAGAGAAACTTGCAGCTTGTTTATAAAGGCTGCCTATTTGATGGTGAAAAATATCTTGGAACAACAGAAGATTCTTTTGAAGTAGTTGATATCCATATTACTGTACGGGATCCAATCGAGCTACGTGGTTTTACGAGAGATGATTTATATTTTTTAGAGAAAGAAATCCTAATTCATTATCCATATGCAAAAATCACGTGGAAGCATCCAATCAATGAATTAATTTTGACACCGATTGAATAAAGTGAAACTTCATTCATTGGGGTTATTACAGCTCGTTTATGCATGACAAAAAAATCACTCACCTATATTTTAATAGATGAGTGATTTTCATGTTCCGATATTGGGAAGAAGTCCTGCCATTTAATAATAATTTCTTTGCTCCTTAAAATATACAGCAGTGGTAATAAGGTTACTAAAAATACGAAGAGATGAAGTGGAGTTAGGTTGGATAACCAACCACCGATAAAGGTATAAATCGCTGCTAAAGGAATATTGGATAATAAGGATGATTTCATATACCCTTTGAAACTTGAGGAAACCTCAATAAGGCAAAGTGACAACAGATGGAAATGGATAAACGGTATGAGCCGAAGTAAGGTAACCTGTGACGTGTTCAATTCTCCATGCTTTCCCAATAGCTTCTGTTTGACACGAATTAGCCGATCTAATGATTTCGGCATGCGGTCAATCATTAGATAGAAAAACATGCTAGATAACGTAATGCCTATAATGGAGTAAACGGTACCTGCCATCGGGCCAAATAATACACCACCAGAGATACAAATAAATACGACTGGCAGGAAAAACAATGGCCGAAGTAAATGGAATAAAATAAAGAAAAGCGGTGCGAATAAACCTCCCATCTCAACAAAAGCCAGTACATAGTTCCCAAATAACTCCATAAACAACCTCCTTGGTCTTGCACCAACCTGAAACCAAATCATGCCCGGCACCATCCCCGCTTACAGTACATGTATATGACAAGAGACGAGCCTTTATGACATAAAGAAGAAAATATAGATACAGCAAACGATATTCACAATGAATAAAATTGGCATACCAATCATAAAGGAGCGATGCTTTGTTTTATGACGGAATAATTTCATACCGATATATGTTCCAAGTGCGCTACCAAGAATAGCCAATGCCCAAAACGTTCGCTCTGGAATGCGATATTGCTTTTTCATCGCCTTTCGTTTATCAATATACATTAGGATAAAGCCTATGATATTGACACTAATTAGATACATAATAAACGAGCTATGTTCTTCCATTCTCGTTCCTCCTTGATATTCGAGTTTTTGTCTATGTATTCTGTTATAAAGAGAAAAAGGCCAAATCCAAGCATAATTCGGATTTGGCCCCTTTAATATCATTATTTTAAAGCGTCTTTTGCTTGACTTACTAATTGTGCGAATGCTTTTTCATCATTAATAGCAAGCTCTGACAACATTTTACGGTTTACTTCAATTCCTGCTAATTTAAGACCGTGCATTAATTTGCTGTAAGAAATATCATTCAAACGAGCAGCAGCATTAATACGTGCGATCCATAATTTACGGAAATCACGTTTTTTCTGTCTGCGGTCACGATAAGCGTATTGACCTGATTTCATTACTTGTTGTTTTGCAACTCTAAATAAAGTACTCTTTGCTCCATAATAACCTTTAGCTAATTTAAGGACGCGTTTACGACGTCTGCGTGTTACTGTTCCACCTTTTACACGTGGCATAATAATTCCCTCCTAGTACAATTGTAAATCAATATATATTCAATCGGTTCGTTTATTTTTTAACTTATTTAGGTATCATTGCTTTGATACGTTTGAAATCTCCTGAAGAAACCACTGCACTTTTACGCAATTTACGCTTCTGTTTTTGAGATTTGTTTGCAAACATATGGCTTGTATATGCATGAGATCTTTTTAATTTTCCAGAACCTGTACGTTTGAAACGTTTCGCTGTTCCGCTATGAGTTTTCATTTTAGGCATAATAATTTCCTCCTTGAATTGGTTCAAGCACCTCAGCTTAAAAAGATTTTAACTTGAACACTTTACTATAAGCTAGATTATTTTTCAGCTAATGGCGCAACCATCATGAACATGTTACGGCCTTCCATTTTCGGTTTCGTTTCAATCGTAGCAATATCTTTAACTTCCTCTGCAAAGCGATCTAACACTTCACGCCCAAGTTCTTTATGCGTAATTGCACGCCCACGAAAACGAACTGCTGCTTTCACTTTGTCCCCTTTTTCCAAGAATTTACGAGCATTTTTCAACTTTGTTTCAAAGTCATGATCTCCGATTCCTGGAGTAAAGCGAACTTCTTTAATATTAATTACTTTTTGTTTCTTACGTGCTTCTTTTTCTTTCTTCTGTTGCTCAAATCGATATTTCCCGTAGTCCATGATACGACACACTGGTGGTTTTGCGTTTGGAGCAACAAGTACTAAGTCGAGATTGCGTGTTTGTGCAATTTCCAATGCTTCCTGACGTGTTTTAACTCCCAGCTGATCACCATTTGAATCGATAAGTCGTACTTCTCTCGCACGAATCTTCTCATTGACGTTCATATCCTTGCTAATAGCCAGCCACCTCCAAATATTTTTGTTACTGATCTATCTTGACAAGATTTTATGCATGAAAAAAGTGTGGGCACTTCATGCACCCACACGTCTCCAATAACTTTATAAAAAAGAGTTCGGAACCCGTCAACTACCATAACGGCGTCAATCAGGTGAGAAGCGGGTGCTTCTACTTGTCTTAAGATCATTCAATTTATCAACTTTATTAGTGTATCATCATCTATCATTTATGTCAACTTTTTTTAAAAATACACATTTTCTATTACTTATAGTATAGCATACTGCAGGTACAATACAAAAAAATAGGTTTTCTACAGAACTTTTAAGCTGAAAAATACCTTACTTTCTTAATTTTTTCTCTGCAATCTCCTCTTTAATAAGTGCTTCAAAATCATCGTATGCAAGAGACTCTGTTTTTTGTTCCCCATAACGGCGATAGCTCACAGCATCTCCTTCAACCTCTTTATCGCCTAATACGAGGGCAAATGGAACTTTTTGTGTCTGTGCTTCGCGGATTTTATAGCCGATTTTCTCATCGCGTTCATCCAATTCGACTCGTACACCTTGTAATCTAAGTTTGTCTACAATATCTTTTGCGTAATCGAGATGTACTTGTGGAGAAACTGGGATAACCTTCACTTGAACAGGAGCAAGCCAAGTTGGGAATGCACCTTTATATTCCTCAATTAAGAATGCAACAAAACGTTCCATTGTAGAAACAACACCACGGTGAATAACGACTGGGCGATGTTCTTTTCCATCTTCCCCAATATAAGTTAAATCAAAGCGTTCTGGTAAGTGGAAGTCCAATTGAACCGTTGATAATGTTTCATCTTTACCAAGTGCAGTTTTCACCTGGATATCAAGCTTCGGACCATAGAATGCTGCTTCGCCTTCTGCTTCCACATATTCAAGGTTCATATCATCCATTGTTTCTTTTAACGTTGCTTGTGCTTTTTCCCACATTTCATCATTATCGATATATTTCTCTTTATCTTCCGGATCGCGATAAGAAAGTCTGAAATAGTAATCCTCAATACCAAAGTCTTTGTATACTTTTTGAACTAATTCAACAACACGGACAAATTCATCTTTCAACTGATCTGGACGGGCAAAAATATGCGCATCGTTCAATGTCATCCCACGCACACGCTGAAGCCCTGCAAGTGCTCCACTCATTTCGTGACGATGCATCGTACCAAGCTCTGCAATCCGAACAGGAAGTTGTCGGTAGCTCCATAAATTATTTTTAAATACCATCATATGATGCGGACAATTCATCGGACGAAGAATTAACGTTTCATTGTCCATCTCCATTGGCGGGAAAATATCGTCCTGATAATGATCCCAGTGTCCACTTGTTTCATATAATGTTTTACTTCCCAGTACTGGAGTGTAGACATGATCATATCCTAAACGCTCCTCCAGATCAACAATATAACGCTCTATGTTGCGACGGATAGTTGCTCCTTTTGGTAACCATAATGGTAATCCTTGACCAACCTTTTGCGATACAGTAAATAAATCAAGTTCTTTACCTAATTTACGATGATCACGTTCTTTTCGCTCTTCTAAAATACGTAAGTGTTCTTCAAGCTCTTTTGGCTTTTCAAATGCAGTTCCATAGATACGTTGCAATTGTTTGTTGTTACTATCTCCACGCCAATAAGCTCCAGAGATGCTTAGCAATTTAAATGCCTTAATTTTACTTGTTGATGGGACATGAATTCCGCGACATAGGTCAAAAAATTCACCCTGCTCGTAAATGGTTACTTGTTCATCTTCCGGAATCGCATCAATTAATTCAAGCTTTAGGTCATCACCGATAGCTTGGAATCGAACTTGGGCTTCATTACGTGATACCTCTACGCGCTTAATTTCTAAATTTTCATCAATGATACGCTTCATTTCTTTTTCAATCTTCGGAAGATCTTCTGGAGTTAAGGTATGTTCCATATCAATATCATAGTAGAATCCTTCTTCGATGACAGGACCTACACCTAACTTCACATCTTTATAAAGTCGTTTCACAGCTTGTGCCAGCAAATGCGCAGTTGAATGACGCATCACTTCGATGCCTTCTTCATCTTTGTACGTAATGATTTCAAGCTTCCCGCCAGATTCTAGTCCACGGCGTAAGTCTACAAGCTCACCATCCAGTTTAATTGCTAATGCTTGTTTCTTTAACCCTGATGAAATGGATGCTGCGATTTCTTCCCCTGTTGTACCTTGCGGAAAGCTCTTTTCAGCTCCATCGGGAAATGTAATGATAATTTCTGCCAATTGAAACACTCCTTTTCCTCGTTTAAACCTATAAATTTGAATGATACGAATAATTTAGCTGCCAAAACAGCCACGTCCACTCTAGCACCCAGCAACTAAAGGAACTTCCGCTTTTTGGATACAAATTAAAAAACACCCATCCCTCTGCACTAATGCAAAGGGACGAGTGTTGGATACATCGTGGTTCCACCCTAATTCCCGTAATTTAATTACGGCTTCATTCATTCTTTAACGCAGAATCTACGCTGTCAACTACTTTTAGGTTCACTGACAGAGTTCAAAGGTGGTAATTATTTGTTTGTATAGAGGAAGCTTCCAGCCTTTGACTTCCTTCTCTTCATAGCTATACGAATGCAAATAATCATGTCCTTCTCAATACTTTTCATTCATTCCATTTGTATAATGTGTATTATAGCTTTACATTCGAGGAAAATCAAGTACTAGATAAATCATTTATTAAAATAATAAGGAAAAGGAAAATTGCTAATTGGTTCGAAATCCACTTTTTCTTGGAAAACATTAATTACCGTTAATGTTTTCGGTTCTGCCGGATCATCGCCATAAATTTTTAGCTTTTCAGGTGCCATTGCAATTAGTGGCGCAAGATTAAATTCATTGTCATGCAGGCCAACAATATAGAGTGGCTCCTGTTTCATTAAAACCCGTAGCTCTATGTTTGTCATCTGCTTCCCATTTTGTTTAAAAAAGGCAAAGTCACTTCCTTGTAATATATGAATAACTGGTAAACCTGGTTCTTTCTTCTCCACATATGCCCGAAGCATGTCCACAAACGCTTGATGGTCTTCTTCTCGCCTGAATTCATCAATTGCTAAGCCAACAAAATAAATAAGTTTATCCTTAAATGGTTTCAAACGGAAATTCACGATGGAATCAAAGTGAATAACAAAACTCTCTTTTAAGCTTTCAGTAAATAAAGACTTTAAAAATGCATGATGATTTTTGTTCTCTCGAAGCCGCTTACTTTCTTCATCCTCACCAGTTATAATCCAATAGGTCAGATCATGAATTCGCTCAATCTCTTCATTGTTCGTATAATAGTAGTGCTCCTGAATAATTCGATTTACCATTGTACGTAACCGGTGAGTCATAAACACATTTGCCATTGTATCTGTAATGGCATCCATCAATTCCTTTGTAGCTACATGCTCCTTAAACTGCAGATGATTCCCCCACTTATCATCTGTTTTCCAATTCAACTCAATTTGTTTATGACTGCGAAATAAATGTTCACAAAAGCTAATTACTTCTTTGTCTGATTCAAAATATACCTCCAGCAATCAATATCACCCTCATCCACGACCAAACTGTTACATTATATGGACAAACAATTGAAAAAATGAATAAATTATAAAATTTAAAACTGGAATCTTTA
This sequence comes from Oceanobacillus profundus, assembly GCF_003515705.1. GTDB lineage: Bacteria > Bacillota > Bacilli > Bacillales > Amphibacillaceae > Oceanobacillus > Oceanobacillus profundus. The sequence goes on along the minus strand of NZ_QWEH01000004.1, from coordinate 120,198 downwards.
TAATGTGGCTCAGTGGAACAAAGCGGAACTTTATTTTATCATTTGGAAATTAGTAGATGATGAATTTTGATTTTTTTGGAGTTTAAAAGTTAGTGACAAAAAACATTTAGTAAAATCAGTTGGTGAACTTATCGTAAGAACCGCCATTATACCCTTCATTTAATACAGATATTGAATGATTTAGACTAGTTATTAGCTCGTATTGGATTTTCGAAGGCATAAAATTGATTGTGGAGATATAATTCTTATCTGTAGAGGAGGAAAGTATTGTGAAGAGCTATAATGTATACATAGGTTTGGACACTAAAAATGGAAAATCAGATAAAAATACTATGAGAAAAAAAGAAAAAGAAACAAAATGAGATATCACAAAAGTACAGTGTTAATCCTCAACTATTAAGCAGATGTAGAACTGAATATTCGGATACATACCGACCGTCTTAGACAAAGAATCTACGAAATAAAAAACTTAAGCAAAAACACGAAGTTGAAAAAGAAGAACTAATTAATCAATTTACAAAAGGGGTTCCAGCTTAAAAAACCAGAAGCCCTTTAAAAAATCTACCACATTTCACTTTATACAAATATCACCGAAATGCCAACCTTATATTAAGGCGATTTCGCCAATCATTCTGACACAAGAAAATATTTTATTTTAAAAGGTAATTGCTCCAACCATTTAAATCAAACAAACATGAACATTCAAGATTTTAATAATGTCCAAGTGTTCCCATTTTCCTAGCTCTTTTGTTAGCTAGACGAAAAGTAAATACTCCTACTCCTAACCAAATTATCAAATTAATACAACTCCACCAAAACAATAAACTTGTTTCTAAAAGGGAAGAATCATTAATTATCATTTCCTTAAGCAGTCCAACCATTGGGGCAAAAGGTACGATAATAGCTACCAATGACCAGTTACCACCAAAGTCAGTGAAAGGTGTCATGATTACAAACAAAAGGGCAAATTGAATCATATTTAAAAATTGATCAGTCCTTTTGAATATTATTGTCATGCTGGCAACTATATAACCTATTCCTATTGCAATACCAACAGCCATTAGGAGAGGAATTAAATTCATGATTGAAAGACTTAAATAATGACCCGTCAATACCATAATAAAAACCACAACAATTAAGATAAAAAACATTAAATATACTAAGTTAGCCAAGTTTCTTACAAAGAGTACTGTTGTTGCACCTAAAGGACTAAGAAAAACTTGTTCTAAGTTACCATTTTTAGACTCCTCGGAGATAGTATAGCCCATACTTCCAATCGCATCTAACACCAATACCCACATAACATAACCGATGACTACACCAGATAGTCTATCTCCGAATACTTCTCCTCCAGTAATATACTTCCCTCCCAAAAATAGACCGTAAAAAATTACAACCACTAAAAACACTTGGCTGATAAACTCCGTAGGATAGCGTTTAAACTCAATAATATTTCTGCGAAATTCAGCAATGAACGCGTGTAAAATCATTATTATAACCTCTCTAATCTCTTAATTCTTTTGATTACTTGTATAGAATCTAAAAACAGTTGCCAAGTCTGCACTGTCTTTTTCCACACGTAGTATTGAATATGGTTCTAATAAATCAATAATTTCATAAGGCGTTTGTGCATCTGTTAAGACAACTTTAAATGTTGATAAATTTATATACTCAGGCCTATATTTACTTAATAGCTCCCTTTTTTCGCTTGGTATCTCCAAAACATATTCAAATATATAAGTCTCACCACTACTAAATTGCTTTAGAACATTTTTAGTAAAACCTTGTTTGATTATTTGCCCATTGTTAATAATAGCAACACTATCTGATAATCGTTCTGCCACATCCATTTGATGTGTTGTTAGTAAAATACCTACTTCTTGCTCTTTAGCAAGAACCTCTAACAATGACTGAATACGATCCGAAGCCTCCAAATCTAATCCCAATGTTGGCTCATCCAAAAGCAATAACGATGGGGAGTGAATAAGCGCCGTACATATAGCAACCTGTTGTTGCATCCCACGGCTTAACTGTTGTACAGTACTATTTAGCTTACTCTCTAAACCAAAGGCACTCATTAGTTCTTTGCCTCTTTGCAATGTCTTTAAACGGGATACTCCCTTAATTCCTCCCCAATACTCAAAGTTTTCCAATGGTGTAAGACGCCAGTATAAATTTCTGCTTCCTTCTAGGACAGCGCCTATATCCTTAAGAGCAAAACGTCCTTTATTAATAACGCTTTTTCCATTAATTCGTATGTCACCGTAGTCGGGGTGAATTAGGCCTGCAATCATTTTAATTGTAGTTGTTTTCCCAGCACCGTTCGGGCCCAGAAATGCAGTGATGTTTCTTGATTCTAATCTAAAATCTATTGATTTCACTGCTTCTACAATGTTATTTTTCACTTTATAACTTTTTTTTATTTTTTCCACTTCTAGTAGCATATCGATCCTCCTGATCCACTTAAAGCTTTTATACTGCGAAAACTAGAAAGAATATAATCCAATAACTATGGTTCACTACTTATTGCTTGTTATTTTCTTGTTAATTTTATTTATAGTAGTTAGTTTGGAGCGAGTCCACCAATCACTTAATTGATAAAGCCCTTGTGTTTCTAAATCCTCGCAAATAGTAGTAGAAGTTGTTAGTAATCGGGATAAACTATCGCCTATAAGTTGTATAAAACTTTCGTCTTTCTTTAATGTTTGTATCAATATTGAAGGATCCCTTACACTATAAATCGATGCGAGGTGTTGAGTCCAATGAGTCCAATGATGTTTATGTAAATCATCTTTCCAATCAATAATATCATCAAACATCTGATTCACCAAAGCCATCTTTTGCAATGTACGTATCCATTGATTAGAACTCACCTCGTCAATTATCCCTACTATGTAGGGAACTATCTCCCAACTAGCTACTTTGTCAATGACGAAAGTATGATATTCTTGATCATTTAACGGGTGAATTGTTACTGAATCAATATTGAGTTCATTTTTTCTATATATTTCCTCCTTTTTTGCTACACTAAAGGTTCTATCTAACAAATTTTCTAATTGTTCATACACTGAGCTACCAAATTTTATTGATAAATCTCTATTAATAACTGAAAGACAGTGAAAACATTTTAATAAGTCTGATGATACGGGTTGTTGTTCGTCCAAAAAGTTATCTAATAAAAACATTTGCTGTGATAATAGATGACTTAAACAAAATAAATCACCATACTTACGGGGATTTTTTGAATCCTTAATAAAAAAATATGGAAATAATGAATATGGCGTGATTCTAAGTTCATAATTCAATCTATGTTTTTGAAATGCTTCTTTTTCTTTTTCTCGAACAATTTTATAGACTTCTTCCGGAAACATATGGTTCATGTACATCCATCCATTCAATTTACAATTCAATAATTAAGTGCATTATACATTGTAGCTAAAGTAAAAATACCGTTGTCTTTTACTATTGTACCTTTAAAATGTGATAATTCATCAGCAGATGGCACCTTCATTCTAGCTCTACCAGACAAGTTAACGCGATAATCTGAATTATTTATAAAGCTTTCAATTGCATCCGTATACAAAATTGATTGTTCATATCCAAGTGTTTTTAGTGTAATCATAATACAAGATGTAGCAAAGGGTTCGAACTCTTTTTTACCCCATCCACCATTTATCAATTGTGTTTCACTTATGTAACTTATAATCTTATGCTTGTAATAATTAGATATATCGCCCTCAAGCGCAAGTACAGCAACCATTGTAGGATAGTACCAGTCTTTCCACCAATAGTCCCACCAAACTCCATCAGAAAAATTATTCATTATAAATGTTTCCATTTTTCCTTTTTTCTTGTCTGATAAGACTGATTTTAATGCAATAAGTGTATTACATGAGGTTGATAAATGTTCCTGTAACCAGCCTCTATAGATATTTAAAGGAGCTTTTGGAAAATATTTATTATTGTCATTAAAAGCTAATAACAGGTCACGTTCAATATAGGTGGAGACTCCCCCGCTCTCTCTAATATGTTGTTCTAAAAAATCTATATCCTTATTTTTAACGTTTTCAATACTCATTCCAGCAATAACTATGGCTGTTGAATCAGCATCAGCTACCACATTTGAATTAAATCCCCAACCACCTTGAATTCTTGAACTCTTCAATAAATAACTTTCTGACTTTCTGGCTTTTATTTTTTTTGGTAAAGCATTTAATACATAACCAGTTATCCATTCAGTTGCAATTCCAACTGTTAGTTCAAAATCTTTATAAACACCATCTTCTTCTAATGAATATATATCGTTTATAATTTTTTCACGAAAGGTTGAAATTTTCTTATTCAATTTAGTCCACACCCTATATAGTAATTATTAATATTTTTCAACATGAGCATTTGGAGATTTTAAGAGATCCTCATATTTTAGTGAAGCGTACAGGAATAAGACACATTATGCTCTAGCAGAAAAAGATCTTCCTTTTCATTGTTTTATTCATTTACAAAATATATTTTACTAACCACTATACTGCGTCTATTTAGATGCAACCTATGCATGATACAAGTGTCCTTAGAGGCTGTATACATCGCATCTACTATGTCTATCAATTCGTCTGAGATGAGTTATGGGGGTGGCTTTTACCCTCTGTCTTTGATTTCATTTAGAAGTTCTTGCCAGTTGTAGGCTGATCAGTGCGGGTCCAATGATTTATGCCAAGACCTCCTTTAAACTATCCTCACTAATCGGCAATTGCGATTTTTACATGTATCTACCTAAATTGTCTCATTCACGTCTCGTAATATTACAGATAATGTTTGCACAGAAGTTCGCCAAGAAATCTGTGTCGATTTTAGAAGCATTTATTAATCAGAAGATGTAGAATTTGCTCAAGCATCTTTAGACTCTATGAAAAATGGAAAAAGTCGTATAGTAACGTCAACAAATCTTTACGTTTATTTATTGATGTTTACAGCTTTCCGAAGGCCATTGAGAAAAGCATCTACTCAATGGATTTAATCGTCATTCAACAAACAACAAGAAATAAACCAAACGCAAGTAACAAATTCCAAACGTAGAGTCGTTAGAATGTTTCTTAGTATCGTAGTTCGAAAAGCAAGCCCAATACTTTGTGAAATACTACCAAATTCTCTTTAAAAATTGCTCAAGCATCTAACGAAAAATGTTTGAAATACTAGATTCGTAAATCACACCGCCAATGCAGGATTTTGAAGTCAAATATAATGTTTAAATCGTTAATATTTCATTCGAATTTCACTAAAATTTGAATAACAAACGTCATATAAATATGACGTTTGTTATTCATCCATTATCAAGTCCACTCAACCTTGATTTTATCATCTTTTACAGGCCCTGCATTAAGCTCATCCATCATATTTAATACCTCGGAAACTTTATTGTGGTCTTGTTCAGAACCAATTATGTTTATATCTTCCTTCATATCTTTTACCCCCTTTCTCTTATTTTTTAGGATATTTTAATGTAAATTCTAGTTGTCTTAATAGCTATTATATCAGCCTAAACTACTAGTTAACAATTGGGAAATATCGACGTTATTCGACACATTTTGATAGGCTTTATTCTGATAAATTACATTATTTTTCTTATTACAGGAAACTTTAATAGTTTAGGCTATCTTGCGAGGCGAAATTTCATATAAATAGTTATGTCTTCAGGCCAACTAGGAGCACACTTACCATACCAAAGAACTAGAATCACTTATTAATAAGGTAGGTTCAATATTGTATAGATGAAGATATAGATAGATTTCTTAATAGTATTCAGATAGTAAGTCACTTAAACGAGCACCTGTTCAAGCTAACAATACTAAAAAACTGGCGCAAATTATATTCATTATGTATTGGTAAAAATTTAACAACTTTTAAACATATTAAGTCAGATATATTTCCCATGTATAATAACAAATTATAGACATAAATTAGGTATATATTGAAATTTTACTCATCAAAATCAGGTTATAGAGAAAGACATCTTAAAACGTATTTTTTAATGATAACCAACATTGGAAAACTTTTAATTGACAAATACGAGGGTAAAACAATAGTCTTTACCAATAATCGGAAGAAATAACGACAAATTATGGTTATAATCAAAACCACCAGTGTGAACTGATGGTTTGTTCTGCGGCTGAAAGCCTCTTTTGACGGTCTCGGCCAAAAAAGCCCACTAAGCGGTTCCCCCTTATGCACCCCATCTACTCACTGATTCTAAAGAATCTCTTATCTTTTCTTATTTTTTCTCCGGTAAATGGATACAACTCTTCGAATAACTCTAATTGATCCTCTGTATAATCTTCTCTTATGTAATTTCTCTTCTATTTATTTCTTATGCCTTCCCAATATATCGCCATAGAATCCCCGACACCAGAATTTGCGATTTAACCACTCTTTCTTATTTAATATCCCATAAATTGAGATATACTCAACTCCGGCGGGATGCTCACAAACATATGAATATGATTTCGACATGCATTTGCTTCGTGAATATTTACATCGTTTCTCTCACGTAGTTCTCTTAATATTTCCCCTATACTTTGTTTTATATTTTCCATATATAATTTGTCTTCTGTATCTGGTGCAAACACAATGTGATACTTATGTTTGTATGCACTAAACTTAAACTGTTCTTGTCCTGCATTGTTACATGCCTCCTTCTTCTATTTGAAGTGGTCGTCGGGAAACCAACTATTGCTTTACCACGAAGAGAGGTTTTTTATACCTCGCTGTAAGTTCTATGGAATCCCCGACATAACTAGTATTTTTCAAAAGACACAAAAAATACCACAATGACGAGCACTGTGGTAGAGCCAAATTTTCATTTTCCTAGACTTCAAAAGCGCCGATTTGGCCCATCCATTTTCACAGGTTTACTCACCTGTCTAATACGTTCTATAATTCTGCCTGCTTTTACCGATTCTACTCCACTTTTGGTTGTGGCTAACTGTAATTCCAATTGTTCTAGGTCATAATTCGACGTAAAGAATACAGGTAGTCGCTCCATCATACGGTATTGAAGAACCGAACCGAGAATTTCATCACGGAACCAAGCCGATTGCAGCTCTGCACCTATATCATCGAGCATCAGCACATCTGCTTTCTTAAAATAATCAATTTTCTCGTTTGTCGAGTCATCTTTAAAAGAAGCTTTTATTTCTCGAACAAATTCTGGCATGTAGATAAGTGTTGACGATAAACCAAGCTTTTTCAATTCATTGGCGAGAGCACCTAATAAATATGTTTTTCCTACGCCAAACTGACCGTGAAAATATAGACCTTTGCTTGGAAGCTTTGTTTTTGCTTGATCTAGAAAGTCAAGCAACTCTGCAATAGCCTCAATTCTACTCTCATCATTGATAATATCTACCATTGAAGCTTGAAGTATTTCTTTAGGAACATGCAAACTTTGAATCAATTTTTGCTGTTCCCGTTCCTTCTCATACATAACCCTGCTATGACACTTTTCATAAGATAGTCTAATTTCATCTTTTTCCACATGTAAAATTGGCGAATAGCCAGGAACCATATTTTTACATGATCCATATGAAGCACATTGGTCACACTGTTTTGATTGTGTTGTATATTCATAAAGTTTAATAAGGCTTTTATTAATCTCTTCTTGTGACAGATTGGGATGAAGGGAGAGAAACTCCTTGATTTCAGGGTCATTCAGTACTTCATTTCTTATTTTGACATAATTATCTTTAAAGCTTTCATTCTTTTGCATCCATGCCTTTAATGTGGATTGTATTGGTTTCAATGCCATCATCCTAACACTACATAAATTTAATTCCCATTGGAGTATTGTCTAAGTCGGGCAGCAATTCGCTTCTGTTCTTCTGTCATCACGACGTTTTGATTTGCTGCTGGTTGTGTTTCTTGCTTATGCTTTCTATCTTTAAACCAATCTGGTATTACTTCCTTGGAAACCGGCTTTTTGTTATAAGCAGTTTTACGTTTTACAGCATTTTGGAAGCTTGCTTGCTCCTTCTTCGCAAAAACCATTGCCTCTTTAGCAGTTTGAATATTCGCTCGCGACCAGTGGCTAGCAATTTTTTCAAGGTATGCCTTTGATAATTTCATGTTCGTCTGTAGCAGTACATAATGAATGAGTACATTCATTACAGGACCAGGCAGACCCTGAGTTGTCATAACATCACGAATAGCTTTCATATCCTGTTCAGAGGCATGATTTCCATTCGATAAATCTTCTAAAAGCTGTTTCGGTGACATCGTCTCTAATCTTTCGACGAGGATTTCCTCTTTAGTTTTCGGTTTATCCGAAATCTGCTTTGTTTCTGAGACGTCAACTTTTTTGGCAAGTCGGATTGGTTTTTGGTTATTTTTTGCCTTAAACAAATCATGACAAGCAGTTTTAAATTCTTCTGTATCCAATCGATTTTCATCGTTTAGCGCCCAAAGTAAAGACTTGTCGATTTCATGCGTATCTAATTCGTATAAAACCATCATTTGCGAAATCAAACGACGATTTTCCGTGGTTAATACTTTTGCATGAGGAACCATTCGTTGTTTCAGCATTTGTTCAATCCAAGTAAAATCAGTTGTTTCCGTATCTTCCTTAGGTTCTGCTCCCCTATTATCATCCACTTCTAATATTTCTGCAGATGGCGTAAAGGTTTGAAATACTTCACTAAAGGCAGCTGTAATATTTACACCATATCCTGGTGTTGTTTGCCTTCCATAATAGTTTTTCAACAGCTCGAATTTTTGATCGCCTAAATGATGATACAGTAGCTGAGAAAGCATCGCATCTTTAAAAAAATTACTTGGCGCAAATGGGCTCTGTAATTCATATGTATATAAATCACTCGACTCCCAATTTTGCTTATAGGTTTTCAGCAAACCTATCCCCTCTAGTTTCAATCGAGCTTGAAAGATTTCATCTAAAGGAAGGTCCAAGTAATTCATTAACGTATGATGTGTCTGTGGAGCTTGTTCCTGATTTAAATCGATGTCATGCAAAAGGGTTTGATACAGTGCTACCGCCTTTATACCAAGCAATGGCTGATACAGATGGGTCAATGATTTGGCATAGTCTACCGGCAACGTTTCTTTTTGTGATACGATATAGCCGTCCACCGGCAAGATTTGTCCAATAAAATTCATGTTTCACACACCTCTATACTCACAAATAAGTAACTTATAGCTAACCCTTGTTTTTATCCGTATTAATAATATCCTTTAATTCATCTAAAAAGACGGTAATGTCCTTAAATTGCCTATATACCGAAGCAAACCGAACATAGGAAACTTCATCAACCTTAGCTAATCTCTCCATTACTAGTTCACCAATTTCATGACTGGATACTTCGGACATGCCTGAATTACGCATCTCTCTTTCTACATCTAAAGCCAAGGCCTCCATTGTTTCTAATGGCACTGGTCGTTTCTCACATGCTCTAATAAGACCTCGTGTTAGCTTTTCACGGGAAAATTCCTGTCTTGCTCCATCTTTTTTGACGACAATTAGTGGAAGTTCTTCGACCCGTTCAAATGTAGTAAAGCGAAAACCACATTTCTCACATTCTCTGCGTCTTCTAATGGATCTTCCCTCTTCAATTGGTCGGGAATCTAAAACCTTTGTATTCTTATTTTGGCAATTCGAACATCGCATTTTCGTTCAACCCCATTCGTCCGTTCATTCACGCTCTTCGATACTTATCGTCGATTAAGGGCAATTCCGTATTCACCTTTTCATATAGCTGTGCAATTACTTTCGTACTATATCCTAAATCAAATGGCATAATCGATTCAGTCGTAACTGAAAAATCAATTGCTGTATGAAATGGTCTTACCATAATCACAGTTGCCACAATAAATACCTTTTTTCCCTTCGTGCGGTTTACACTTATTTCCCCGTGTTCCTGAGAAATTGCATTTACTTCATATGTTCCATGATTACCGAAATAGTTCTCTAATATCGCAAGTGCTTTTTCCTTCGTTGTCTTATAATAATGCGTTCGTAAAGCTGGATCAAAATGAGCCTCAGCTGTTTCCGCATGATTACTAAAATACTTTTTCAACGTATTGCCAATCGACATTTTTCGCACCCCAACCTGTAAGTTTTCTATTTGAACGTGTTTGTAGTACATTCTATTTTAACATGTTTTATATAATTCCACTAGTTGAACTCAAAAAGCGTATGGAAAGAAAGTCATTAACGATATTTTTTTAAAGCTATGAAAATAAAAGATTGTATATAAATCGATTTTCTCATAAATAACATCTAGTAAAATTTTATTTTACACGATGAAACTTTACAATCAAGTCCTAGCTTATGATTTCAACCTAAAAAAACCCGCTTCAACTTGAGAAGCGGGTGTTAACATTTTTTATGAAATTTTAACTTCTCGTTGATATAAATAGCTTCCAACATATTTTGTTAAGTCAAGTACCCTTTTCGAATATCCCCACTCATTATCATACCAAGCAATTATTTTTATTTTATTCTCACCCATAACAATTGTTGATAATCCATCAACAATTGCTGAGTAATCGGTAGTTGTATAGTCTATCGATACAAGCGGGTCCTCAGAATAGTGAACAATCCCTTTTAATTCGTTTTCTGCAGCTTCTTTAAAAGCTTGATTTACTTCCTCTGCCGTAACAGCAGTATGCACATCGACAACCAAATCAACAAGTGATACATTCGGTGTTGGTACACGTAAAGCCATACCATGTAATCTGCCCTTTAAATGTGGTAACACCTCGCTTAATGCTTTTGCTGCCCCTGTAGTTGTTGGAATTATCGATTGTGTGCATGCACGTGCACGGCGCAGATCCTTATGTGGGTTATCCAAGTTGTTCTGATCTCCTGTAAAAGCATGTACAGTCGTCATTAATCCATTATCGATTGAAAACTTGTCGTCTAACACTTTCACAATTGGTGCAAGACAGTTTGTTGTACAAGAGGCATTGGAAATAATGTCATCCTCGTCAGGCATATATGCTGCCTCATTTACACCAATTACAATCGTTTTATCCACCTGTTTTCCTGGCGCTGTTATGACAACCTTTCTTGCTCCTGCTTTCAAGTGCAGTCCAGCACTTTCCTTTGTTTTGAACTTTCCTGTTGCTTCAATGACGACGTCAATATCCAAAGCTTTCCATGGAAGCTTTTCTGGTTCTCGAGAATTTACAAGCGTTACTTTTTTTCCGTTTACTTCAATCCCGTCATGAAGCGCTTCGACTTCCCCATCAAAAATTCCGTGAATACTGTCATACTTAATAAGATGTGCGAGTGTCTCAGGAGGATAGCTTGCATTGACAGCGACTACATCCAATTGATTATCTGCAATTGCTTGACGAAATACCATACGCCCGATTCTACCAAATCCTGTTATGGCCACACGAGTTTTGTTCATAAGAAACTTATTCCTCCCATATATGTTATACTTTTAATCTATTTTATATTAAATAGTATATCACATTATAACGCAATTGTGTCGCACAATTTCCCTGTTTTTTAAATATATTTCTGCATTTATGCTATTGTCTTGAACACTAAAACCCGGAAAATGGCTGTCCATTTCCCGGGCTTCTCTGTTAACGTATGTTCCACAAACTTAAAAGGTTTTTCAACTGCTCACGAGATTGTGCTATCGTTCCATTGTTATCAATGACAGCATCGGCTAACTTAGCCTTCTCTTTTATTGAAAGCTGGGAATTAATTCGCTCTCTCGCCTCTTCCTCTGTGAGCTCGTTACGTTTCATTAATCTTTCCAATTGAACAGCTTCATCCACAGCTACAACAATCGTACGATCAACAACTTTCGAATAGTCCCCTTCAAATAATAAAGGTACATCAAGCACGACACATTGTTCTCCCGCTTTAATATGAGCATCTTTCCGCTCGAAGATTCTTTCACGGATTGCTGGATGAATAATGCTATTAAGGAGCTTACGCTTTGCTTCATCTTTAAAAATAAGCGAGCCTAGTGCTTTTCGGTCGAGCGTCTGATTGGGAAGCAAAATTGATTCTCCAAAGACTTTTACAACCCGCTCATATGCTTCTTCACCGGGATTTACGACCTCTCTTGCAATTTTATCCGCATCGACTACTGGTATCTCGAAGTCTTTAAACATTTGTGAGACAGTGCTCTTTCCTGTTGCAATACTTCCTGTTAGACCAATAACCATTGCCACTTTTTTTCACCTCTTACAGCTTCTGACATGACGTACATATATGGGTTCCTCGCCCACCAATTTTCATTTTCGTAATCGTGTTACTGCAATTTTTACAAGCTTTATTTTCCTGTCCATAGACGTATAATTCTTGCTGGAACATTCCCATATCGCCCTGACCATTTACATAGGAACGTATAGTTGTGCCGCCTGCTCGAACAGCTTCTTCAAGTGTATTGATTGCTTGCTCGCGAATTGCTTTTACTTCTTTCTTCGATAGCTTGCTTGCCCTTTTTAATGGGTGGACACCGGCTCTGAATAAGGTTTCATCCACATATATATTACCAAGCCCGGTGACAATGGTTTGATCTAATAATGTTGATTTAATATAGCGATCTGTTTTTTTTAACTTTTGATAGAAATAATCCAATGAAAATGCTTCATCGAACGGTTCTGGTCCGAGCTGATTCAACGGTTTATTCAAAAACTCTTTTCCTCTAGGATAGACATGCATCGTACCAAATTTCCGTACGTCATTGTACCGGAGCTCTTCTCCATTCGTAAAACGGAAAGTAACATGGGTATGTTTTTTTATTGGTTCACTTGAATCGTATACACTATATTTCCCTTCCATACGTAGATGGGAAACAAGTACAACATCATCAAAGTAAAACATTAAGAACTTTCCTTTTCTTGAAAGCTCACGAATCGTTTGTCCTTGCAGCAAGGTTTTAAAATGCTCGGTATCATTTGGTTCTTTAATAATATTTGGCCATTGTATATCTATCGTGTCAATCGTTTTATCTAATACAAATCGTTTGAGTGTATTTTTTATTGTTTCTACTTCTGGTAATTCTGGCATCTCGCTGTTTCTCCTTATTTTGCATCGAACCAGTTTGCTCCATATTCATAGTCCACTTTTAATGGAACATTTAATGAAACAGTCTGTTCCATCATTTCTGGTACGATTTCTTTCAATTTTTCTATTTCTTCCTTCGGTGCTTCTAAAATTAATTCATCATGCACCTGTAATAGTATTTTTGCTTGCAGCTTTTCTTCCTTTAATTTACCATCTAAATCGATCATTGCTTTTTTAATAATATCTGCTGCACTTCCTTGAATCGGTGTATTCATAGCTGTACGTTCTGCAAAACTTCTTAGATTAAAGTTGCGGCTCGTAATTTCAGGCAGATATCTTCTTCTTTTCATTAAGGTTGTCACATAGCCTTTATGCTTTGCTTCTTGGACGATTTCTTCCATATATTGCTTCACGCCCGGATAACTTTCAAAATAACGATCAATAAACTGCTTCGCTTCCTTTCTCGAGATTCCAAGGTTTTGCGATAGTCCATAATCGCTAATTCCATATACGATACCGAAGTTAACTGCTTTTGCTTGTCTTCGCATATTCGATGTCACTTCATCCATCTCTACATGAAACACATCCATTGCTGTCTGTGTATGAATATCGACATCCTCTTGGAAAGCTTTCACTAGCTTTTCATCATTTGCAATATGTGCAAGTACTCTTAGTTCTATTTGCGAATAATCAGCAGCAAACATAATCCAGCCTTCCTTTGAAGGAACAAAAGCCTGTCTTATTTTCCGCCCTTCCTCTAGTCGAATCGGGATATTTTGTAAATTCGGATCAACGGAGCTAAGTCTTCCTGTTTGTGTTAATGCTTGGTTATAACGTGTATGAATTTTATTCGTATCTTTTCTAACTACTTTTAATAGTCCTTCAATGTAGGTTGATTGAAGCTTTCCGAGCTGGCGATATAGAAGCAGTTTTGGAATAATTTCGTGCTCGTTTTGCAGCTGTTCTAATACATCGGCAGCAGTAGAATAGCCAGTTTTCGTTTTCTTAATCACTGGAAGCTGTAATTTTTCAAACAAAATAGGTCCAAGCTGCTTTGGAGAGTTCAAATTAAAATTCTCACCAGCAAGCTCATGTATTTCATTCTCTAATGTTTGCAGTCTTTCCTTTAAATCGACGCCCATTTCCTCTAAGCGACTAATATCCACCTGGACACCAACATGTTCCATTTCTGCAAGAATAATGGCAAGCGGCATTTCCAATTCTTTTAACAGCTCGTATTGCTCGTTTTCTTTCAATTCCTTAATCATTTCATCCTTTATCACATGCATCGTCATCGTTTTTCTGACAACATGTTCGGAAAGTACAGGCACTTCAGGTACTTTTAGCTTCGCGCCTTTTCCGTATACTTCCTCATCAAATAAAACATCTGTTTTTCCCATTCGATTACCGATTGCTGGAATATCATGATTATTTTCGGCTGGGTTGAGCAAATAAGAGGCAAGCAGCATGTCATATGTTATTCCCTGAATATGAATATTATTTCTCAGTAAAGCAACCATTGTTTTCTTTGCATCAAAAACAATTTTCTTTTTAGTACTGTCCTCTGCCCATTGCTTGAACAAATCGGATGCCAATGCAACCTCTGTCCGAATAAAATAAGCGCCATGTTCATTCACCATTCCAAATCCAATAATTTCTGCCTGATGGTAATTGTCATGAAGCATTTCCACTACAAATGACGTTTCATTGGCTAAGATAGACTCCGTTATTTCATCGGCAACAGTATACGTAATCTCATTCATTTCTGATTGCAGTTCCTCACCAGCTTCTACCTCATCATCAGAAACCCGATTTAACAATGACTGAAATCCAAGCTCTTTAAACACAGTACGAACAGCAGACTGGTCAAAGCCATCATAGGAAATATCATGAACTCCTATTTCAATCGGCGAATTGCGATTAATTGTGACAAGCTCTTTACTCATATATGCATCCTCTTGATGATTTGTAAGGTTTTCTTTTAATTTCTTACCACTTACATCATTCAAATGTTCATAAACTGCTTCTAATGTACCGTATTGCTTGATTAGCTTCGTTGCGGTCTTTTGCCCAACGCCCGGTACTCCTGGAATATTGTCAGAGCTGTCACCCATAAGCGACTTCAGATCAATAATCTGCTCTGGCGTAACCTCCATTTTTTCTAGCATATAGCTTGGAGTGTACTTCTCTATATCGCTAATCCCTTTTTTCGTTACATATACGGAAACATGATCCGAAACAAGCTGCAGCATATCCTTATCCCCAGAAATAACCGTTACTTCAAACCCTTCCTCATTTCCTTGATTTGATAACGTACCAATAATATCATCCGCTTCATATTGCTCGAGCTGATAATGCTTAATTTGAAATGCGTCGAGTAATTCCTTTAAGACTGGAAACTGCTCCGATAACTCTGGTGGCGTTTTCTGACGACCGCCTTTATATTCTTTGTACGTAGTATGGCGGAATGTCGTTTTCCCTGCGTCAAAGGCTACAAGTAAGTGTGTCGGCTTTTCTTCTTCTAAAATGCGCAACAGCATTGTTGTAAATCCATAAACTGCATTCGTATAAACACCCTTATCATTGTTTAAAAGAGGCAATGCGAAAAATGCCCGATAAATAATACTGTTGCCATCAATTAATACTAATTTTTTTGTCATGATAACCTCCAAATAAAGTGAATCTTCATTTAGTGGGGAGGTTCCTTCCTCTCCCGTCTTCACTTTTTTTAATTTCCACACGCTTATAAATGGGATTTTACATTGCGTTATTGTGTGATATATAACTCTCTGTTTTCATTTTATCATTGTAAATAAAGAAAGGAAAAAATTAAGTCGTTAGTCATAAATAAGTTAGTACTGATCATCTGTATTACTGTGATTCCTTGCTCTACGAAAAAACACCCTCAATGACATGAGGATGTTTATTTCGGTAAATACACATGAATTATTGTTCCTTGATTTACTTCACTTTCAACTTCTATCTTACCATCATGCACTTCAACAATATGTTTTACAATCGCTAACCCTAAGCCAGTTCCCCCTGTATTTCTGCTACGTGCCTTATCAATACGATAAAACCTTTCAAAAATCCGTGGGATTGATTTTTCGTCAATACCAATTCCAGTATCAGCGATTTTAATATGAATAAAATCAGCTGTTGAATCTAGACTAAGCTCAACCTTTCCATTTTCTGGTGTATAGTGAATAGCATTATCTAATAAATTAACAATAACTTGTTTAATTCGTTCCTTATCAGCCTTCATTTCAGTTTCTTCATCAACATTTATCAAAAGCTGCAATTTTTTTTCCATGGCTTTATGCTTTAATGCTGGAATTACTTCTTCAATTAGATCTTTTGCCTTAAAAGTATGAAGAACGAGTCGAAATCCATCTTTCTCTAACCTTGATAAGGATAATAAGTCTTCAATTAACAACTGAAGACGATGACTTTCATGGTAAATAATACCAAGAAATTCTTTCGTCGTTTCATCCTTATTTTCACCACTATCCAACAATGTTTCGGTAAAACCTTTGATGGAGGTAATTGGAGTACGCAGCTCATGTGATACATTCGCAACGAAATCTTTTCTAGTCTTCTCCATTTTCTTTAATTCCGTAATATCGTGCAGTACTAAAACAGCACCTTTTAATAGATTGCGTTCATTAAACATTGGTGCTCCAACAATTTCGAAATAGCTTTTATCTACTCCATGTGTTTGTGTGAAAGTTTCTTTGATATTTCGTTCATATAAAAACGTTTTTTGAACTGTTTCATGAATCGTTTCATTTTCAAGTACCTCATAATAAAGATGTCCCCGATATTCCTTTTCAGTTTTGCCAAACATCGTAATGAATTTTCGGTTTACCACATGGATAAATCCTTTTTCATCAATCAGTACAAGCCCACTTTGTATACTATCAATTAAAGTCGATAATTGTTCCGACTGCATCTGTTCTTGCATCGATATCGCGCTCATATTCCTTGCTAAAGTATTGATCTTGTAGCTCAGTTCTTCTATCGCTTCATTGGATGAATTATGAAATCTAGCATTAAAATTGCCTTTAATAAATTCGTCAATCGTGTATGTGGCTTTTTGCACTGGCTTGACGTAA
The DNA here is from genome assembly GCF_003515705.1 of Oceanobacillus profundus. GTDB lineage: Bacteria > Bacillota > Bacilli > Bacillales > Amphibacillaceae > Oceanobacillus > Oceanobacillus profundus. The sequence continues at coordinate 103,047 of NZ_QWEH01000004.1, read as the reverse complement.
TTCGTATATAAAAGGAACACAATAATCTGTATGATGATAAATCCAAAGAAAAGAACTGCGATTATAATAATCGGCTCATCTGCTGCTTGAAATAGGATAACACCCATCGTAATATAAGTTAACAGAACTGCAAACATATAAGGCCGGATAGGTACCGAAAATAATACTTTCATCAAGTAGGATCCTCCAATTTATATCCAAGCCCTCTTACGGTTTTTATATATACAGGTTTTTTTGTATTAGGTTCTATTTTATCCCTTAGGTGGCTAATATGTACATCGACTATTCTTGTATCACCAACGAAATCATAGTCCCAAACACTGCTTAACAGCTGGTCTCTGGAGATAACTTTTCCTTTGTTTTTAGCAAGATGGAACAATAACTCAAACTCTTTTCTTGTAAAGGTAATAACATTTGAGTTCATTTCTGCTTCATAGCGTTCCGGATAAATTGTCAACTCACCAATTTTCAGTGAACTAAAATTTGGTTTATCATTTCTCGTACTTCTTCTTAAAATAGCTTTAATCCGTGCGACAACTTCTTTTGGGCTAAATGGCTTTGTTAAGTAATCGTCGGCTCCTAATTCCAGGCCTAGAACTTTATCAAATTCTTCATCCTTTGCTGTTAGCATTAAAATTGGTGTTTCGATTTTATTCATTCTTAGATGCTTACATACTGCCATTCCATCCATTTCCGGAAGCATTAAATCCAATACGATTAGGTCGTATTCATTTGTTTCACATTTAATAACTGCTTCCTTTCCATCATAGGCAACATCCGTCTGAAAACCAGCATTTTTTATATTATAATCCAGTAGCGTTACTATTGGTTTTTCGTCATCTACAATTAATACCTTCTGACTCATTTGAACATCCCCCATTTTGTTAGTAAACTTAGTATCGCCTGACTTTTGGACGATAGCTTAGTTGCATTTATGCGAGAAAAGAGAGTTGTATATTTTCTTTTCTGCCAACCATAATATTTACATTCTTATTTATCTTATCATTATTAATAGAAAACACATAACGAATAAAGGTTTGTAAACAAAATTTTACAATAGTTTCCGTATAATTAGCTTATTTTATGTGTTTTATTTTTAGCAGGGGGATTTAGCCGGAATATTGCGTGTTGTATTGGACAATAAACACGGTAACTAGTTCGCAGATCAAAACGCAAAAAAAGCTCTGGCTACTTGATGGTAACCAAAGCTTTTTTCTAAGTATCGTTTTAATTTAGTACACCTAGTACGTTTTTAACGGAATCTGCTGATTTATCTAGTGCTGCTTTTTCTTCTGCAGTTAGATCCAACTCGATAATTTCTTCAATACCTTTCCCACCTAGAATTGTTGGTACGCCAAGGTAAATATCGTCATAGCCGTATTCTCCTTCTAGATAAGCAATTGCCGGAAGAACTCTACGTTGATCCTTTAAGATTGCTTCAGCCATAACTGTTAGAGAAGCAGCCGGTGCGTAGTATGCACTACCATTTCCTAATAGATTAACAATTTCACCGCCGCCAGTACGTGTACGTTGCACGATTTCATCCAAGCGTTCCTTTGAAATTAAATTTTCTAATGGGATTCCACCAGCATAGGAATAACGTATTAGTGGAACCATATCATCACCATGTCCACCAAGTACAAAACCAGTTACATCTTTAACAGATAGATTTAATTCTTCTGCAACAAATGTACGGAAACGTGCTGTATCAAGTACACCTGATTGCCCAATGACACGCTCTTTCGGTAAACCAGACTCTTTAAATACAGTGTACGTCATCGCATCAACTGGATTTGTTAATACAACAATGGTCGTATCTGGAGAATATTTCACAATATCCTTTGCAACGGCTTTCATGATTTTCGCATTTGTATTCACGAGATCATCACGACTCATCCCTGGTTTACGCGCAATACCTGCAGTAATAATAACAAGATCCGAGTCTTTTGTATCCTCGTAATTTGAAGTACCAATGATTTTTGCATCAAAACCTTGAACAGGCGCTGCCTCTGCCATATCAAGCGCTTTACCTTTTGTAGGATCTTCCATGTTTGGGATGTCTACTAGGACAACATCACCAAGCTCTTTTTGTGCAATCATTAATGCTGTTGTTGCACCTGTAAAACCAGACCCAATAACTGAAATCTTTTTTCTTTGTAACCCCATCGTACATATCCCCTTTATTGTAGATTAACAGATTAGAATCACTTTTCACCCGTTCATAGCGGATTGGCGAACAGGGAATTCATCTCCCTATTCGCCACCAAAATCACGTTCAGCTCCAGCTCCCATCGACTAGCGAGACTTCCTTCACCTCCGTACGATAAAGAAGACTTGCCGACTGGCTGTGCCAGAGGCTTAGTCGCACTTATACCCTTGTGGTGAAAGTCAACATCGGCTCCCTACGGTCGCCGTGTTTCCTTTATCTCCTCCGGCAAAGTCCAGTCCGTACGTCGCTAACCGGGCGCTTCCGCTTTTGTGCATTACTTAGCCATATTCTTGATTAATTCTTTACCAAATTCGGAGCATTTAACTTCTGTTGCGCCATCCATCAGACGCGCGAAGTCATATGTTACTACTTTAGAAGCAATTGTTTTATCCATAGAATTTGTAATTAAATCAGCTGCTTCTCTCCATCCAAGATGTTCAAGCATCAAGACTGCTGAAAGGATAACAGATGAAGGATTCACTTTATCTAGTCCTGCATATTTCGGAGCAGTACCGTGTGTAGCTTCGAAAATCGCATGTCCCGTATCATAGTTAATGTTCGCTCCTGGCGCAATACCGATTCCGCCAACCTGTGCTGCAAGTGCATCAGAAATGTAATCGCCATTTAAGTTCATTGTTGCAACAACATCAAACTCTTTCGGACGAGTTAGAATCTGTTGAAGGAAAATATCTGCAATTGCATCTTTAACAAGGATCTTGCCTTCAGCGATTGCATCATCTTGTGCTTTATTTGCAGCATCTTTGCCTTCTGCTTCAACTAAGCGATCGTATTCAGCCCACGTAAATACTTTATCACCGAACTCTTCTTCAGCTACTTCATAGCCCCAGTTTTTAAATGCACCTTCTGTAAATTTCATGATGTTACCTTTATGTACTAAAGTAACACTTTTACGTCCTTCTGTTAACGCATATTCAATTGCTGAACGAACAAGACGCTTCGTGCCTTCTTCAGAAACTGGCTTAATACCAATTCCAGATGTTTCAGGAAAACGAACTTTATTGACGCCCATTTCGGACTTTAAAAATTCAATTACTTTTTTAACTTCGTCAGTTCCTTTTTGCCACTCGATTCCAGCATAAATGTCTTCCGTATTCTCACGGAAAATAACCATATCAACATCTTCTGGACGTTTAACTGGTGATGGAACACCTTCAAAGTAACGTACCGGACGAAGACAAGTAAATAAATCCAGCTCTTGACGAAGTGCAACATTCAATGAACGAATTCCTCCACCAATTGGAGTTGTTAATGGCCCTTTAATCGCAATTTTATATTCATTAATTTTATCTAGTGTATCCTGCGGCAGCCATTCGCCAGTTTTATCGAAGGCTTTCTGGCCAGCGTACACTTCTAGCCATTCAATTGTTTTCTCACCATCATATGCTTTTTCAACTGCAGCTTCAATAACTTCGCTTGCTGCTGCCCAGATATCTGGACCAGTTCCATCTCCTTCGATGAAAGGAATGATTGGAGTGTTTGGTACATTCATTTTCCCATTTTCTACGATAATTTTTTCTCCTTGTGCCATAAAAAAACCTCCTAAATATATTCAATAAGAATAGCCGGATTACCCAGCTATATTCTTAATCTAATTATTAGCCACGCTTGTTTAATTCGACATAATCCTGTAAGTCAGGACCAATATATTCCGCGCGTGGGCGAATCAGACGATTATTATCGTACTGTTCTAAAATGTGTGCCAACCAGCCTGATGTACGGCTTACAGCAAAAATCGGCGTGAATAAGTCATGGTCAATTCCTAAGCTATGATAAACTGATGCACTATAGAAATCTACGTTCGCTGGGAGACCTTTATTTTCTTTTATATAATCTTCAATTTTAACAGACATATTGTACCATTTCTCTTGCTTGGTCAATGTCGTTAATTGCTTAGACATTTCTTTTAAATGTTTTGCACGCGGATCACCGTTACGATATACACGATGCCCCATACCCATAATTTTTTCTTTGTTTGCTAATTTTTTCTCAACATATGGAATGGCATTTTCTTCTTCGCCAATTTCACTCAGCATTTTCATTACATTTTCATTTGCTCCGCCGTGCAATGGACCTTTTAAAGCGCCAATTGCAGCAGTAATACCTGAATAGATATCGGATAAAGTTGCTACACATACTCTCGCTGTAAAAGTAGAAGCATTCAGCTCATGATCTGCATGCAGGACGAGTGCCTTGTTAATAGCTTCTATTTCAATCGCATCTGCTTCTTTTCCATTAAGCATATACAGGAAATTCTCTGCATAGCCAAGGTCAGCTTTCGGCTTTACCGGCTCTTGACCATTACGGATTCTCGAAAACGCAGCTACAATTGTAGCAATTTTGGCTTGAATGCGAATAGCTTTACGTTTATTGGCTTCTGGTTCCATAATATCTGATTCATCATCATACAATCCAAGTAGAGAAACAGCAGTACGCAATGCTGCCATCGGATGAACAGTTGATAAATCATAGGAGCGTAAATGATCAATAACCTCTTCTGGAATCTCCATGTTTTTAGCTAGTTCCTGTTTTACGTTTTCCAACTCTGCTTTTGTCGGCAGCTTCAGATTCCATAGTAAATAAATGACCTCTTCAAAACTTGCATGCTCAGCTAAATCATCAATACGATAGCCTACATAAGATAGCTGATCATCTATAATGGAACTAATGGACGATTGAGTTGCGACAATACCTTCTAACCCCTTTGTAGATGTTGTCATAGTAAACCCTCTCCTTTTTTTAAAGTAATTGTAGCATTTGGTTGAAATGTACAATGTTAACGACAATAATAACCATCCTTATAATCTAGTTATTGTGATACTAAATGGTAATAGCAGATTATATTCACCCCAGTACATATATCTACTATTTGAATAAAGTAATTCTATTATTGTCCAGCCCAAAATCTATTATAAAGTATTATGACTAGAAAGTGAATTGAAACCGTTTAACATTTAAATTTTTTGACTTCAATCATGCGATATTTATCGGGATTTAGTCGGTAATTAAATATTTTACTTGAATTTCGAAAATGCATGTCTATTTCAACAGCATTTATCATATGTAACTATAGTACAGGCTTTCAACTATTTGCAATTTCTAGTCGTTAAATTGGGGGAGCTTTCCAATGCAAAAATTTATTCTACTGCAACTAATCCGATTTTTGATTGTACTTGGCGCTCTATTTACAGTCTACCTTATTTTCATGCATACTTTCAAATTTATCTATCCAATACTTATTACATGTATCCTGTCCTTGTTAATATACCCATTAGTCGTTTTTATTGAAACAAAGCTAAAGTTTCCAAGGCCACTCGCTATAACCGTCGTTATGCTCGGTTTATTGTTGTTTTTTGTTGGGATCGTGTTATTAGTTATAACAGAGGTATATCAAGGTACTGCCTATTTAGCCGTAAAGATTCCGAGCTATATACAGACATTCGTTTCATTTTTTGAAGCCTTTTTCAATACCAACATTCTTCCACTCTATGAAAAAATAATTTCTTTCTTTCATTCCCTTGATAATGAACAGCAAACGACAATACAAGACTATATAAGCTCCATCACAGGCTTTATAACATCAACCGGTTCAGACATGCTCCAAAATAGTTTAGCTAAAATTCCTGAAATTCTTGCGGTTGTTCCTGGTTCATTAACAACACTGACATTTATTCTATTAGCAACTTTTATGATGACCAATGACTTAGAAAACATTAAACGGATTGCTTCGCGTATACTTCCTGGTACAGTCAGACGGTCTACTTACGATTTTTTTCATCATGTTAAACTTGCCATTACCGGCTATTTACGTGCACAGCTATTGCTTATCTTTATTTCAGCTTGTATTATCCTTACTGGGCTCATGATTTTACGTGTAGAACATGCATTAACGATTGCGCTTATAGCTGCCGCTGTTGACTTAATTCCTTATCTTGGGACAGGCATCATCTTCATTCCTTGGATCATCTATTTATATGCTGTATCTGACTATTCCCTCACAATTGGGATAACCGTACTCTATATGGTCGTTATTATTTCAAGGCAAATTCTTGAACCTAAAATTCTTTCATCGAGTATTGGTGTTCACCCACTTATTGTACTGACAACGATGTTTTTTGGAATGCAGCTGTGGGGGATTGCAGGACTCTTTGTGGCACCAATAGTGACGGTTTTAGGAAATGCGATCTACCAAGCTGGGATTTTTCAAGCTCTATGGAATTTTATTAGAGGATAATTCATCTACCATTTTCGGTAGATGATTGTTCCACCTTTTGCCAATTTTAACAATAATGCACGAATCGAATTTTTAAATAGCTTTCTTGAGAAGGGAAGCACTAAAATGAGTCCGACTGTGTCCGTAATGAATCCTGGGGCAAATAAAAATACCGACCCAATCAATATACAAATGCCATCCATTAGTTCTTCAGTTGGTGCCTGGCCCTTGCTCATTCTTACTTGGGCTCGCTTCCACGTCTCCATTCCATGGTGTTTAGCAAGTAGGATTCCTAAAGCTCCAGTCAGAATAATGATACTTATAACCCACCATGGACCGACCATGCCACCTACCCAGATAAAAACACCGATTTCCATCGCTGGAATGAATAGAAGTAATAGGAATAGCCAACGCATAAAGAACACTCCCTTCTAAGCTTATTTTATCATGAATTTATAAAATCTTCTTTTCTAAACGATTTGCAGATGAACAGCTTTTAGAAAAATAGAAGCCGGCATTATGCCAGCTTCTATTTCAAGAATGGAGTTATCCGAAAACATCTAACTGTTTACAGTACGGATGCATGTCCTTTATAAATATCGCCCTTTGCACCATCTACTGTAATGTCAGAACCTTCTTCAAGTGCTGTAAAGACGTCTTTTACGCCAACGATTACTGGAATGCCTAAGCTCAAGCCAACAACTGCAGCGTGTGACGTTAAGCCGCCTTCTTCCGTAATAATTGCAGCAGCTTTTTCAATTGCCGGCATCATTTCACGTTCTGTGCCATACGTAACTAGAATATCTCCTTCTTCTACTTTTGTTAGAGCTTCTTCATTTGACTTAGCAAATACAACTCTACCATACGCTGTACGTTTCCCGATACCTTGTCCTCTGGCAATTACATCGCCAATAACATGAACTTTTAACAAGTTCGTTGTACCACTCTCACCTACCGGAACGCCAGCCGTTATAATCACTCTTCCACCACGTTTACACATGTTCGTGCTTAACGCTTTATCAATTGCAACATCTAGCATTTCATCTGTTGTGTTTGTTTGTTTACCAATCACCGGGTGTACACCCCAAACTAGAGAAAGCTGACGCGTAACGTGTGCAGCAAATGTCACAGCTAGAATAGAAGCCTTTGGACGATATTTGGAAATCATTCTTGCTGTATGTCCACTTTCAGTTGGTGTAATGATCGTATCAACGTCCAAATTCATCGCTGTATGTGTCACCGATTGACTAATTGCTTCTGTGATGGTCATATCTACATTTTTCGAGCGTTCATTTAAAATAGATTTATGTTCCAATGCTGACTCTGCCTTCAATGCAATATTACTCATCGTCTGTACGGATTCAACCGGATATGCTCCAGCAGCCGTTTCTCCAGAAAGCATGATTGCATCTGTGCCGTCAAAAATCGCATTCGCAACGTCAGATGCTTCTGCCCTTGTTGGACGAGGATTACGTTGCATCGAATCAAGCATTTGTGTAGCAGTAATAACTGGCTTACCTGCATTGTTGCATTTTTTAATAAGCTCTTTTTGTACAAGTGGAACGTCTTCTGCTGGGATTTCTACACCAAGGTCTCCACGTGCAACCATTAGCCCTTCACTGACCTCTAGAATACTGTCGATATTGTCGACACCTTCTTGATTCTCAATTTTAGGTATGATTTGAATGTGTGACCCATTGTTTTTTTCTAAAACTTCTTTTATTTCAAGGACATCAGATGCACGACGTACAAATGAAGCAGCGATAAAGTCAACGTCTTGCTCAATTCCAAACAGAATATCAGCCGTATCCTTGTCCGTAATCCCAGGTAGGTTCACCGAAACATTTGGTACGTTTACACCTTTTTTATTTTTGATGACACCAGAGTTCAATGCTTTCGTTACAATTTCACCCGCACTCGCATTTACTTCGATAACTTCTAATTCAATTAGTCCGTCATCAAGTAAAATTTTCGAACCCGGATGTACATCATGCACTAAACCGTCGTAAGTAACGGAAAACCTCTCAGCAGTCCCTTCTACTTCGAGCATTGAAATAACGACCGTATTTCCTTGTACAAGATCAGCAAAGCCATCTTTAAAATTCCCTGTTCTTATCTCTGGCCCTTTTGTATCCAATAAAATTGCGACAGTTTTGTTTTTATTTTCGGCAGCTTCTCTTATGTTTTTAATTCGAGCGCCATGCTCTTGGAAATCACCATGAGAAAAATTAAGTCTAGCTACATTCATTCCTGCATCGATTAACCTTTCTAAAGTTTCTATTGACTCAGAAGCAGGTCCAATCGTACAAACGATTTTCGTATTTCTCATTAATTTTCTTCCTCCCTGAACGTTTTACATAGTTTAAATAACCAAACAATGCGATTAACTTTAGCCTTCCTAATTAGATCGATAACTCTTTCGAAAGGTTGTACATTTCTTCATTAATTGTATGGGATTGTGCAAAGATTTCATCAAACGGGTAACTTACCAAATTGTTATTTTGAATTCCTACCATCTTGCCACCCTCGTTGTCCATTAGCAATTCAACTGCTTTAGCACCTAATCTACTTGCTAGAACACGGTCTGTAGCCGTTGGGGACCCACCGCGCTGAATATAACCTAATACGGTAACACGGGTTTCAAGCTGTGTTGTTTCTTGAATTCGCTCTCCAAAATCAAACCCGCTTCCAACGCCTTCTGCCAGAAGAATAATACTGTGCTTCTTACCACGGTCATGACCGCGTTTAAGTCGGTCGACAATTTCTTCAAAGTCTTCTTTCTTCTCTGGAATCAGAATGCTTTCTGCTCCTCCAGCAAGACCGGCCCAAAGTGCTAGGTCACCAGCATCTCTACCCATTACTTCAATGATATACGTACGCTCATGTGATGTTGCGGTATCACGCACTTTATCAACTGCTTCAATTATCGTATTTAGTGATGTATCAAATCCAATTGTAAAGTCTGTACCGGAAATATCGTTATCAATCGTTCCAGGCACACCAATACATGGAAACCCTTTTTCCGTTAACTTTTGGGCACCGCGGAAGCTTCCATCGCCACCGATAACAATCAAACCTTCAATTCCAAACTTTTTTAATTGCTCAATTCCTCGCATTTGACCTTCTTCTGTTTTAAATTCTTCACTTCGAGCCGAGAATAAAATCGTACCGCCGCGTTGAATAATATCTCCCACTGAACCAAGATCCATCTGTTCTATATTACCTTCCATGAGACCTTGAAAACCATTTTTAATCCCATACACCTCTAAATTATGATAAATCGCTTTTCTGACAACCGCACGGATTGCAGCGTTCATCCCAGGGGCATCTCCGCCACTTGTCAACACACCTATTTTCTTCATGTTTAGTTCACCTCATGTCAAACGAAATTTGCTCTATAACTGTACTATACCCTTTAAAGATAAATAAAAACAGCGCAAATAGCAATTAATATCTTGTTTATTAAAGATATTTTATATTTTTACAACCACAATAAGAGACTGATACTATAAAATATCAGTCTCAACTAATACAGTTAAGAAATCGATGTTCAAAAGTCCGCAAAAAGGATGTATCGAATTACTTGCTCCTTTTCAGCTTCTTTTTGAGCAAAAGTTAAAGCACTTCAAATTCACCCATTTGTTTATATTTTTCCCATCTATTCTCGATTAATTCATCATCTGTCAATGTCTGGAGATTTGTAAGGGATTGCTTTAATACCTCATCGATATACGCTGCCTGCTGTTCTAGGTTTCGATGTGCGCCACCTTTTGGCTCTGGAATAACATGGTCAACAATGCCTAATTTTTTCAAGTCATAAGATGTTATTTTCATTGTTTCCGCAGCACGCTGAGCAAGGCCTGCATCCTTCCATAAAAGCGCAGCAGCCCCCTCAGGTGAAATAACGGAATATGTTGAGTTCTCAAGCATCAGTATACGATCACCAACACCAAGTCCCAGTGCACCACCACTTCCACCTTCACCGATAACGATACAAACGATTGGTACCGTTAAACCAGCCATTTCCATTAAGTTTTTTGCAATTGCTTCACTTTGTCCACGTTCCTCAGCAGCTTTACCTGGATAAGCACCTTTCGTATCAATAAAGCAAACGATTGGACGATTAAACTTTTCTGCTTGCTTCATATGGCGTAATGCTTTTCGATACCCTTCTGGGTGTGGCATTCCAAAGTTTCTGCGAATATTTTCTTTTGTATCTTTTCCGCGCTGATGACCAATTACGGTTACTGGGATTTCATTATAATATGCAATACCAGCTACAATTGCCTCGTCATCTCCAAAAAATCGATCGCCATGAAATTCTATAAAGTCGGTGAACAACTTATCAATGTAGTCCATTGTTGTGGGACGCATCGGATGACGAGCCATTTGCACACGATCCCATGGCTTCAGGTTGCCATAAATATCATTCTCTAAAATAGCCAGCCGCTTTTCCAGCGTTTCAATTTCCGCTGTTAAATCAATTTCACTATTCGCTGTGAAATTTTTCAATTCGTTTATTTTTTCTCTTAAATTCACGATTGGCTTTTCAAACTCGAGTATTTGATTCACTTTTATTCCACTTCCCTTCTGTGCATTGCAACCAGCTTGGAAAGCAATTCTTTCATCTCATGACGGTGGATCACTTTATCCAATTGACCATGCTTTAATTGGAATTCTGCAGTTTGGAAATCATCCGGCAGCTTTTCGCGGATGGTCTGTTCAATGATTCTTCTTCCAGCAAAGCCAATTAACGCACCTGGCTCAGCAAAATTATAATCTCCAATGGAAGCAAAACTAGCAGAAACCCCACCAGTTGTCGGATGGGTCATAACAGAAATCATTAATCCGCCAGCATCGCTGAATCGTTTAATTGCAATCGACGTTTTCGCCATTTGCATTAAACTAAGCATGCCTTCTTGCATCCGAGCACCACCAGAAGCTGTGAAAATAATAAAGGGAATCGATTCTTCTTTCGCATTTTCAATAGCACGTGCGATTTTCTCACCCATCGCAGATCCCAAACTTCCCATGCGGAAGCTAGAATCCATCACAGCAAAGGCAACAGGATGATTTACTATCATTCCTTTACCAGTGACTACTCCTTCATTTAACGTCGTTTTCTCACGGTCCTTTGCAATCTTCTCTTTATAACCCGGAAAATCGAGTGGGTTTCCTGAAGTTAGACCCTTGTCCCATTCCCTGAAAGTTCCTTCATCAAATAAACTATCAATCCGCTCCCAAGCAGTCATTGGGTGATGATAGCCGCAATTTGGACAAACATTTAAAGACTTCTTCATTTCTTTTCGATAATATATTTTATTACAACCATGGCATTTTTGCATAAGTCCCTCTGGAACATCGATTTTTGATTGTTCACTTGGAATGGTTGCATATTTTCTTCTCTTGCCAAAAAAATCTTTAAGCAAGGTTATTCCCCCTTCACAACTTACATCAACATAATAGTAGAGTTTGTCCAAAAAGTCTGGTAAAAATGACACATCTGAGAACAGCAGATCTTCGACTTACTTTCGGCTAACATAATCACCATATCCTGTAGAAGCTCGTTGACGATAGAGCCACCTCTACTAAGAACGTACAAGTCCTGTGGACAACGCAGAAGTCAGCACATCCTGTGCAAGCCAGGTACGGGGAGCTTCGCCGCCTTGAACTTCGACGTACAGGACGTGCTAGTGTCGGCGTTGCAATAAAGCACTTTGATGGGAAGAGCAATCGCAGCCACTGGACGTTGCGAATTTAGCTGACCTCGATCCATTTCATCATTTTTTTGAACACGCATATACATACCTATTTAAATCATTTTATTCATCATAACGGCTTGTAGTTAAAAAGAGTGTCAAAAACAGTCGAGGGAAAAAATTCCTCTCAACTGTTCACCTTCACTTGGCCCCGAAAATAATGGATCAATGGATTCATAATCTCTTTCACTGTAGTGTTTAAGTAAAGTATTATAGAAAGATTCCTCAAAATGGTATACACAAACAGCATGTGAAAACTCATCCATTAGCGACCATATTTTCATTAACAATAGATTTTCCGTTTTCTCAAATAAATATTTAAAAAAGGCACGATGTTTTGTAAGTGGATTACTACTATTTACATCAAGTATTGCTTTTAATTCCTGTATATCAGATACACTGATTCGGGCAAAAGCTAACTTTGCTGCTTCCTTTTCCAAAATTTTCTTCGTAAAAGTTAAATCATCTTTCATATTATCTTGCCTTAAAATAAAGGATGATAATAACTCTACAGTTTGAAAGGAGCGATATTCCCTTAAGTAGGTGCCTTCGCCATGTCTCGTTTCTACAAGACCAATAAGCTCTAACGCCCGTAATGCCTCCCTAACAGATGACCTGCCAGCATTAAGTCTTTCAGAAAGCTCTCGTTCAGATGGAAGCTTGTCCCCCGGATTTAGATTATTTCTCTCAATATATCGTTGTAATTCCTTGATTACTTCCTGATATACCTTTTGTTTAATTGAAAAGGACAAAAATAACACTCCACTCCTAGAAAACCGTCTATTTCTTAACTCCGGTTAAACTTCGCGTTTTTTCAGCTACTTCATTCGGATCTATCTTGATTCGAGCTACACCTGAGTCCATTGCAGCCTTTGCAACATCTGCTGCCACTAATGGGGCAACACGCGCATCAAATGGTGACGGAATCACGTAATCCTCTGTGATTTCATTTTCTTCAATTAGGGACGCTATTGCATTTGCAGCAGCAACCTTCATTCGTTCATTTATTCTTGTTGCCCGCACATCTAATGCACCTCGGAAAATACCAGGAAACGCAAGCACATTATTCACCTGGTTTGGAAAATCCGATCTTCCTGTACCAACCACGCGTGCACCGGCCGCTTTTGCATCCTCGGGCAGAATCTCTGGATCGGGATTAGCCATCGCAAAAATAATGGCATCTCTATTCATTGTAGAAACCATTTCCTTTGTAAGCGCACCGCCAACAGATACACCAATAAAGACATCAGCACCCACTAGAACTTCCTCCAATGATCCCTCTACTTTATTGATATTCGTAAATTTAGCAACTCTATCTTTCACACTATTCATACCATAGGTTCTACCTTCAAAAATAGCTCCTTTTGAGTCACACATAATCATATCCCTTACACCGAAGCTCTCTAATAAGCGAATTATTGCAATGCCAGCTGCACCTGCACCATTTGCTACTACTTTAATTTCAGAGAAATCCTTTTCAACAAGCTTCAATGCATTGATTAAACCTGCAACTGTAACAATAGCTGTTCCATGCTGGTCATCATGGAAAATCGGGATATTTGTTTCGTCTTTTAAGCGTTCTTCAATAATAAAGCAATTTGGTGCTGCAATATCTTCTAAGTTTACTCCACCAAATGTTGGTTCTAACAATTTAACAGTTTGGACAATTTGATCTACATCATGTGTTGCGAGACAAATCGGAAATGCATCTACACCTGCAAATCCTTTAAATAACACAGCTTTCCCTTCCATTACTGGCATTGCAGCTTCAGGTCCAATATTACCAAGGCCTAACACGGCTGAGCCATCACTTACTACGGCGACCATATTCCCTTTCATTGTGTAATCGTAGACTCGATCGTTACTTTCATAAATTTCTTTACAAGGCTCTGCTACACCAGGGGAATACGCTAGACTCAAATCTGCCGCATTATTAACAGGAACCTTTGATTGGATCTCCAATTTCCCTTGCTTTACCCTATGCATATGTAACGCTTCATCTCTCAAGCTTGCCATTTTAGATTACTCTCTCCTTTTTGATGTAGAAATTGTATTATATCCTCTGTATGTCTTGTTGTATAATATCCCAAACAAACATAACCAGCTAAAAAAAATAGAATAATTGCCTTTAATAAGCTTGCTGGCTTTTGTTTGATTCAATAGTGGTCAGACCACCAATAACTCCTCTATTATAACAGATGCATCTCACCTGTAAAGTGATAATCATGCGTTACGGTGAGACCCTAAACAAGCTAAGCACTGAAACGATGCTTTAAGTGCTTCCTATAATTAGCATCCATTTCAATGCCATAAATACTTACAATCTCAAACTACTTCACACTTCTCGATTTTGCAAAACAACATTTTCATTCCCAAAATACCGTTTTAGCATATTTAAACAACTTTTGTCGGGATAGAGGCAATAAGATTCTGCTAGCTGATAAGATTGTTTTTTTTGTTCATCATAAAGAATAATCGATGCGCCACCAGGATAACGTTCCGCTACCTTCTCGATAAGTTGCAGTGCTTGTTGATTCGTCATGTTCACCACTTTAATAAATAGACGCTGTTTATAATCTGACTGTAATGTTTCTTGATGAAATGGCTTGACGGAATTGATTACCATTTGTAGCTTATTATTTCTAGATTCTACTTTCCCTTCCAGACAAACGAGCATTTCTTCTTGCAGCCAGGAGCTTATCTCTCGGAATACATCAGGAAAAATAACGGCTTCCATTTCCGCCTGCTCATCATCAATCGTCAGAAATGCCATTTTATCCCCTCGTTTTGTTCGAATAACTCGTATCGCTTGAATAATTACCGTTACGTCTAAATTTCGCTTTCCAAGCATTTTAGCTGCTTGTCTAAGTGTGACATGACCATTAGCTCGCAGCTGCTTCCTAAATTCCTTTATCGGGTGACTCGAAACATACATGCCAAGCAGCTCTTTTTCATCTGCTAATTTCTTAACTTGACTAAAGTCATCGATCTCAACATATTTGGCATCTAGCTCGATTTGATCCTCAAAAAGACTAGACCCACCAAAAAATTCTTTAAAAAGCTCTCCCTGCTCCATCGCTTGTTCTATTGAAGCAAGTAAACTTGCGCGATTGGAATACGTTTCATCAAATGCCCCAGCAATAATAAGATTTTCGAGCGTTTTTCGATTAACGAGCTTTGGTGAGGTACGAAGGCAGAAATCGAATATATTTTTAAATGGTCCTGCTTTTCGCGCGCGAATAATTTCGCCAATTGCTTGATTACCTACCGACTTAATCGAGGTAAGTCCCATCCGAACTTTTTTGTTCTCCACACTGTATTTCCCGAAGCTCCGATTAATATTAGGTGGTAATAGTTCAAGTCCAAGCGCTTTTAGTTCTTGCATATAGAGATGCAGTTTATCGTATTGACTTCGAGAAGCACTTAATAATTCCGCAAAGAAGCTTGCTGGATAATTTGCTTTCAAGAAGGCGAGCTGATAAGAAATCTTACTATAGGCAACCGCATGGCTTCTTGGGAATCCATAATTTGAAAATTTAACAATCCAGCTAAATATCTCTTCAGCAACACTTCGCTCGTAACCATTATTTAGACAACCTTGAATAAATGCTTCTTTTTGTGCATCCATAACATCTTGCTTCTTTTTACTTACTGCACGACGCAGCATATCGGCCTCACCAAATGTAAAACCTGCAATTCGATTAGCAATTTGCATGATTTGCTCTTGGTAAACAAGCACACCAAATGTATGGGCAAGAATTGGCTTTAAATCAGGATGTGGGTAGGTTACTTCTTCCTTCCCATGTTTTCGCGCTATATATACCGGAATAAAATCCATTGGACCTGGGCGATACAAGGCGTTGACTGCTACTATATCTTCAAAACTGCTAGGCAAAAGTTCAGTTAGTACCTGTTTCATTCCTTGGGATTCAAGCTGAAACACACCATTTGTTTGCCCATTTCGTAATAATTCATAGGTACGGGTATCGTTTTCAGGAATTTCATCAAGTGAAATCGGGTTAGCACCTGTATAAGCTATCGACTGAATAACCTTCTCCAATAAGGTTAAATTCCGAAGCCCAAGGAAATCCATTTTTAATAAGCCAATTGCTTCTAAATCATTCATTGGAAATTGGGTAAGATGTGTATCGGTTGCACCTATTGTTAGTGGAACATGTTCCTTTAACGGTTTCTCACTAATAACCACGCCTGCTGCATGGGTCGAGATATGACGTGGCAGTCCTTCAAGCTTCACAGCTACAGCAAATAACAGCTTTAATTTAGGAGATGTTTTGACATAACGATACAATTCTTCCGATTCCTTTACGAGCTCTGGGATTCTTTTTGTTGACTGCAGCGGAATTTCTCTTAGCATAAAGCTAGCATCCTGCCCATCCACATCCATTGTTTTTATTAATTCTCGAATTAATGAACGGGCAGCAAAGGTACCGAATGTAATGATTTGCGCAACATGTTCCCTGCCATATTTTTCTTGGACATACGTGATAACCTCATCACGCCTCGCATCTGAAAAATCGACATCAATATCTGGCATTGTTTGTCTTTCAGGGTTTAAAAATCGTTCAAACAATAGACCGTATTCCATTGGATCGACGTCTGTAATACCTAGTATATAGGCAACAATCGAACCAGCTGATGAGCCCCTACCAGGTCCCACAACAATCTGATTTGCTTTTGCATATCCAATAAAGTCCGCTACAATCAGAAAATAATCGCTAAATTCCATGGATTGAATCACATGGAGCTCATAGGAAAGTCGCTTTTTTATAGGATCGGTTAAAGTTTGGTACCTTTCTTTTACTTTTGCCCAGCATAATTTCTCTAGATAATCAGCTGCACTTATTTCTTCAGGTACAGGAAATGATGGCAGCAGACGCTGTTCAAAATCGATCGTAACATTACACTTTCCTGCGATTGCCGCTGTTTCAGCAAGCACCTCCGGCCAAAAGAAACCAAATAAACTTTCCATTTCCGTTTCGGAACGAAGATGTCTATTTTTAATGGTGGAATCCGCAATCTTCATTCCCCACTGTTTTCCCGTTTTCATCGCTTGGAGACAATCAAAAGCCATGGCATCCTTTTCATCAAGATAAATGACATCATTAATCGCCGTAACCGGAATACGGGATACTTTATGAAATTCTTTTACCAGTGTAAATATCGACTCGTCTCTCTCCTGCAAACCAAGGTAGAAGTCACCTTGGGCAAATAATGCTTGCCACTTTTTGAAATAACCGGCAATACCTGCATGTGTTTGGTGTTGAAAAAGCTGCGTTATTTTATCATGTTGAACTGGTACAATACAAATCAATTGACCAGCTGCCTGCTGTATTGCCCCTAAGTCGATGCCATTTATAGAATCCTGCTGAATAGTTGTACTAAGTTTGATTAACTGGTGATAACCAGCATTATTTTTCGCTAATAAGATACATGGAATAACTTCTTCCTCATTGTCCAGTAGTCGTACAGACATTCCAATAATTGGCTTAATTCCATAGCTCTTACATGCACGATAGAATGGAATAATTCCATACAGCACTTCTTCATCCGTTAATGCAAGCGCATTAAAATTTAATTTATGTGCCCGCTCGACCAATTTAGGAATCGTTATTGTACTATTCATCAAACTATAGCCGCTTTTAACCTGTAAATGTGTGTATGACATACTATCCCGCCTTTTCTTTCTAACTATTATTATAACAACCATTTTCGAACATGCATACGCTTTTGCATTCTTTTCTTAGCATAACTCGTCCGAGACAATCATAAAATGTATAGACCATGCCTCAAAGGAGTGCATAAATAATGGAAGAACGGTTTTTTGCTGCATTTATTTCGTGCTTTTTTATTGCTCTCGGTGTAATTATTGGAGGATCTTTCATCGGCAGTATCGGGGATTTCGCAACGGGCGATGCCCCACTTACATCAATGGGACGAATTGCTGACCGCTTGCGAATTTGGGCTATTGTTGCGGCAATTGGAGGTACCTTTGATGCGATTGCAAACTTTGAAAAGGGATTAACAGATGGATCTACAATCGATTTCGTTAAGCAAGTTTTACTTATTCTGTCTGCTATGGGTGGTGTAAAAACTGGCATCATCATTATTGATTGGTTTTTACAAAAGGGGAGCCCGTAATGCATATTCCACCATATCATAAAAAGCCTTCGTGGCAACTTTTTTTCGCAGGTGCATTCATTGGGGGTATTATTGCATACTTCATCCTGATTTATATGTACGGCACGATGTACGAGGAATTATTAGCGGAAAATCTCGAACTGTCATCGCAAGTAAATGACTTGAAAGAACAGAATGCAGCATTGCTGCAAGACAAGGAAGATTTAAGTGAAAAATCCGAAGAGCCATTAACCATTAACTCTATTTCCGTTACGATTGTTGATGGCGAGAGACTGAAGCTGGACCGACTCATTGAACATCAGCTGGAGGAGATGGTTAAGGAACAAATTAGCCATATAATTGGACAAGAAATTTCGATTATAGATAAAAGCGATCAATTGCTTCAATCTACAATAGAGAATAAAGGATTTACCATTGATGATTTCACCTACTATTTTGAGGTGAAAAAATTAACGATTTCAACCGACTTAAAAATAGAGATAATCCCGCAATTGTCAAATTAATTTGTATTTTTCGTGACACATCGAACAATCGTATGGATTTCCTTTGTCGATAATCATAGAATAGTAATGAAAGCAGTTACACTCCATATATTGAAGGGAGTCGATGTCCGTGTTGCCTATCAACCTAAGAAGAATACGTGATGAAAAAATGAATCAATTAAGAAAAGGGCAAAATGCATACGCAGAATCAGAAGAACTTGTCCGTTTAATGAAACGAGCAATTGAAAAAGAGAAAATGCCTGTCCAGTGCGATGAAACTGACTCTGGTTATTGGTTTATCCCATTAACAACGAGTAAAACGAATTAAAGCTGGAGACTGTCTTGATGGCAGTCTCCAGCATAATCTCTAGCTTATCGCATAAATGCAAGACAAGCTGATTCCAGTTCATTTGTCAGGTTATCTGCTTCTTCCCATGAATAGATCGTTGCCCCTGAAGCCAATGGATGTCCCCCGCCATTGTAATTTGCGGCAATTTCGTTAATTACTGGACCTTTCGAACGTAATCTGACGCGAATCTGATCTTCCTCCTCAATGAAAAACACCCATGCTTTTATACCTTTCATGTTACTTAATATATTTACAAGCTGCCCAGATTCATCAGGAGAAACACGGAACTTCTCTAATATTTCCTTTGTTAGCCTGATTGTACAAAGCCCTGATGGTAAAAGCTCAAACTCTTGCAAAATGTACCCCTGCAAACGAGAAATGTTATCTTCCACACTATACAATTCAGCATATAATGCTGGTCTGTCAAAGTCATAGGTTACCAATTCAGCTGCAAACTGAAATGTCTTTTTCGTTGTACTTGGAAACATAAATCTTCCCGTATCGCCAACAATTCCAGCATATAATAAACGTGCAGCAGCATCATTTAAGCTAAATCCTTCTTCCTTCCCCTGATCATACAACTCAAAAATCATCTCGCTCACAGAACTTGCAGCTGTATCAACAACACTCGCGTCACCATATTCATCTACATTGGGATGATGATCTATTTTAAGAAGCTGCTTTCCAAACGTATACCGCTGGTCATCAATTCGCGGCCTATTAGCCGTATCACATACGATGACAAGCGCGTTTTCATATACATCATCGGAGACATTGTCCATCTTAGCCAAGAACGTTAATGTAGGCTCATCTTCCCCTACCGCATAAACGTGCTTGTTCGGAAAGGAGTGCTTGATGATTTCCTTTAAACCAACCTGCGACCCAAGTGCATCTGGATCCGGTCTAACGTGCCGATGAATAATAATCGTATCGTTTTCCTTAATCGCTTCAATAATCTGTGTCCATTTCATATTTTTGCTCCTACTCCTTTAATCTTGTTTGGTTTCTCTAGATTTATTTATAAAAACAAGTTACAATTATATGAGAATTTTACTTACATAAACTTTAAATTAATTTAGGAGAGATTCCATGTTTATTTTCCCTGCCATCATTGTTGTCGCAGCTGTTCTCTTTATCTATTATAAAGTTGCCATTCTTAAAAGCAAAGATGAACTTATTCAACGCTATTTTAACGCAAAAGCACGTATATGTCTTGGTACATTTGTTTTCGTGTTTGGAATTAACCAATATATTTTCTATAAAACACAGCTGTCTTTATTTATAGGGATTGTTTTCCTTATTCTCGGAGGGCTTCAATTTTACCGAGGTCTTATGGAGGCAAAACATTATCGCAGTGAATGGCGTCGCCTAAACCCGAGTGAATAACTGAATCGTGCAAGAATGAAAGAAATCGGCTGTTTCGGCCGATTTCTTTTTTTATTAACGATTAATTAGCTGAGCCATAATTAATCCTTTTCCTACTAAATTACGCTCATTAAATACTTCTACATCCATTTTTGCATAAAGTCGTCCAACATCAAGTAGTTGCGGTTTAATAATTAGTTTACTGTCGATTTGAACGGGCTTGCTGAAATAGACGGTTATATTTTCAATGGTAACATCTGCTTTTTTCACTTTTTTCAGCAAACGACTGCTTGCCTCTGTAATCAATGTTGTGAACACGCCATTTGATAGCGTCCCTAATTGATTCGTCATTTGCGGAATAACCATCGATTCGAAAACATTCTCATCATCTTCACTTGTTTCTAAATTTCTGGATACTATATCATCTATGGTTTCACCAACCTGTGGCTGTCGTTGAATTTGCTGCATGGCTTTTAATACATCCTGTCGTGATACAACACCCTGCAACTGATAGGACTGATCCACAACAGGAATAAGCTCAATGCCTTCCCAAACCATCGTATGTGCTACAGAGGCGAGCGAAGTCTTGCTTAGAACTACTTGTGGTTTCTTACTCATCACGCGATCAATTACAATGCTTCTGTCCTTCCCAACAATATCCTTTGAAGAGACCATCCCAATAACTTGCAGTTTATCATCTACAACTGGAAAACGTGTATGTGAGGATAAACTATTCAGCTTGTACCACGCTTCAATCGTATCCTTTGAACGTAAATAATGGGATTCTTCAAAAGGTGTAGCAATATCACCAACAAAAATAATTTCTTTCTTTATCAATTGGTCATAGATCGCTCGGTTAATCATAGCAGCAACGGTAAACGTATCATAGCTCGTTGAAATGATTGGCATTTCTTTATCATCTGCTAGTTTCTTAATATAATCTTCTGTATCAAATCCACCTGTTATTAGTACAGCCGCACCAGCATTCAATGCCAGTTCATGAGCCTTAATTCGGTTTCCGACAATCAATAAGGAATCCGCTTGAGTATAGCGCATCATAGCTTCTAACTGCATGGCACCGATTACAAATTTACTCAATGTTTTATATAATCCGTCGTGGCCACCCAATACTTGTCCATCAATGATATTAACGACCTCAGCAAACGTAAGGCGATCAAAGTTCTCTTTCTTCTTACGTTCAATTCGAATCGTACCTACACGCTCAATTGTACTGACAATCCCTTGATTCTCCGCTTCTTTAATCGCACGATATGCCGTTCCATCACTTACATTCAAATCTTTCGCTATTTGCCGCACCGAAATTTTACTGCCAACCGACAACGAAATAATATGTTGAATAATCTGCTCATGTTTAGTTGTCATTTTATTTCACCAGCTTTCAACTGTACTATATCACTTATTATTATTTATTATACAGTTGAAAGTGCAGAAACTCAATAATTATCCCGTCTCAGCTCGTTATATTGTTCCTGTTCCATAACTGGAGGGCTTGTCATTTGTAAAAGCGTTGCTAAATTTGCTCCAATTACTAACACTAGAAATAGCAACCAACCTCCCCAGAAAATTAGCTCTGTATTCGTAGAAGCTGATGGAATTACTGGCCAAGCAATGTATAGGAAAAAAGCTGCTAATAGTAGTCTTAGTATAGCGTAGTGTCGCATGGGATATCCTCCTCCTTTTGGTTTTGTATTAGTTTATGTGAGGAAGGATGGATTAAGAACTTAAGATAGACTAGTGAATTATGTTATTATTTATTCTGGTTTTTCCTATGAAACAGCTTGATAAATTATGGGGCAAATTCATTTCCAGATAATAATGGTCTCGTGTCGCCATGATATTTGCTCCCAAATTTCCAGCAAAATTTGCTATGATGTCAACAGCTCCACCAAATACTTTATAGTGAGTCAGTACAACAACATAGAGTTACTTCAATTCTATTATATATTCAAACGTAATTAATAATCCTTATACAGTGAAGATGAATTGTGTTGATATTTCTAACTTTCCTCCCCCGCATGTGGAATGAACCGAAATAAATCTCCAAATATGATATTATCCGATTGCTCCAGTTCTTCACGTGCTGTTTTTAGATAGGAAGAGCAGTTTTTATTGCTTACCTTCTTTTTAGAATCTCTCTCATAACAAACATTATTTGTAAATGCATAACTTTCTGCGATCATATCCCCATTCCTGAAAACAACTGGCATGTCTGCAGCTCTTGTGAATAAATCCCGGCTGAAGGATAACCGGTTTTCAGTAGGAACACCTAGCAGATGAAGGAGTGTTGCTCGAATATCAATTTCACCGCCATTTGCCTCAATTGTTTCCCCCTGTTGTCCCGGTACATGAATGACAACTGGTATCTGCTGCAGTTCCAAATGATTAAGCGGTGTATTATCCTGCCCAAGCAATTCATGGACACCAGCTTCATATTTTTTCGAAATACCATAATGATCGCCAAAAATCACAAAAATTGTATTTTCATACAATCCTTCTTCTTTAACCATTTCAAAAAAACGTTCCAATGCCCTGTCCTGGTATCTGACTGTAGCAACATACCGATTTACAACATCAACTCCTGTTTCAGCTAGCTCAATCAACTGATCCTCCTCTTCTAACAGAAAAGGGAAATGATTTGTTAATGTAATGAATTTTGCCAAATACGGCTCAGGCAATGAGATGAGGTCTTCCATCGATTGTTCAAAAAAAGCAATATCCTTAATCCCATAATTTATCGAGTTTTCCTCTGTTACGTCATAGTTTTCTTTGGCAAAAAAATGCTCATAGCCAAAATTATCATACATTTGTTTGCGATTCCAAAAGCCGGCATCATTTCCATGAAAGGTATATGCTTTATAACCGGAATACTCCTGCAGAATATTAGGCAGTGATTCAAATTCATTTTTAGGGCGGCGCACAAAAACAGACCCACTTGGAAGCGGATATAATCCAGTATCGATCATAAACTCTGCATCAGATGTCTTCCCTTGTGCTGTCTGGTCATAAATATTGGAAAAATAAAAGCTATCCTGAATAAGATCGTTCAAAAATGGTGTAATTTCTTCCCCATTTACTTTTTCATTTACAACAAAATTCTGTGTGGATTCCATACTGATCATGATTACATTTTTTCCTTCTGCAATTCCAAATAATTCAGTTTGCTTTCTTTCCTCCTTCTTGAGATAACTGCTCACCGTATTCGCATCAACTTCATCTGAAAAAGCCTTTTCAATCGGTGCCATTGCTCCAAAGATCATATTGACTACCTGATAATTATACAATCCAAGCGATTGAACAAGACCTTCCCTATCATACGCCGTTTTGAATAAATATTGATTTTGCATCATGCCAATAATAACGGTAAGAACTATTATTCCAATGCTGGCAAGTCCGTATTTTCTTTTGTTTGGCATGTTAATTTGTTTTTTTCTTTTCGAAAATAATACAAACGCAACCACGAAAATGTCAATAAACAATAAAATATCGAACGGAGAAAACAGTTCCAACGTACTTGCCCCAAGTCCGCCAACATTATTTAATTGCAACAAAACAGAAACCGTTACAAAATCAATGTAAAAACGATAATAAAGTAAATTTGCATACAAAAGTCCTGTGATCAGAATATAAATAACCATTAAACCTAACGGGTGGACCTTTTTGCTGAATAGAAAACTGAATCCGATGAACAGCATGAGCGTTCCTATAGGACTGACGAACAAAAGGATGATATCCAGCCAGGATATGAACGACAGACTAAATCCAAACACCATGACAAGGACAGTTTTTAGCCATAAAAAAATAATTGCTGATGCTATTATATGATTAGATAATAATATTTTTATTTTGCGCATTGCGGTTGCCCTTTTTCTTTAAAAAAATAATCAAATTGCTGCTTAATAATTTCAATAGCTTTCCAAACTTTTGCGGGTTCTTGTTTTCCCATTAAAGCTATCTGGAACCAATTTCTTTTTACTAGATAACTGCTTTCATAGCTTACGTGTACACCAAGTGTTTTTAACTGATCGCCAAAATCCTTTGATGCCATATTCTCTGGCAAGCTTACTGTTATAATTCCAGGTGAATATTCCCTCCCTCGAAGTACTGTCATACCTGAAGCTTTGAAAACACGGCAAATCTCCATAGCCAATTCCTCGCTTACTGGCTCGAGATTACGTAATGCTGCCTGTAACGCAGCCAGTCCATTGGATGAATGCGTGAAAGGTACACTTGCTGAAGCCTGATAAGTGCCAATATCCAAAATAGCCGGGATCTGTTTATTCGGAAAGATTTCCTCCTGGTGAAAAAGAATAGCAAGTCCGGGATAAGATCCCAGTCCCTTTCCGCTAACAGTGCTTGCCATATACACCCCACCGAAGTCAACCGGTAGAACACCGACCGTACTGCATGCATCAAGACAGAGTTTCACACGATTTTTTTTACAGATTTCCTGCAAGTCTTTGAGGGGATATACATATCCAGTAGACGTATCACAATGAACTGTCCAAAGCCACTGAATATCGGGACTTTGCTCTAATACATTTTCAATTTCATCCAGTTCAATAGCAGTCCCCCATTTCATTGTTATTTGTTCAAAAGAAAGTCCCCATCTGACTCCATGATCAATTAACCTTTCCCCGAATTCACCATTGGCCAATATCAGCCCCCTTGAGCGGGTGTTGGACAAATGTGCTGCAATCATTTCATTTGCTAGTGTTCCTGTACCCACCGCTATTTCCACGTGCTTAGCATTAGTGAGCTGACAAAGGCCTTGTTGCACGTCATTCATAACCTTTTTAAACCTAGCAGAACGATGAGAAATTGCTGGTTTACCCCATGCTTTTTTCACATTTTCAGAAATCTCTACAGGGCCAGGAAGAAAATTATGATAGAAGTTCTTCTCTTCCCTATGAATAAGTCTTTCGAAAAGCCTGGATGCTAATTCAAAGTTCTTTTTTGTTAAATACATGGGCTGATAAGGAGCTTTCTCTGTACCGACAAGTGGTCCAAATGCCTCAAATCCGATATGCCTGTACAGCTTTGTTTGCCTTGTTGTTCCGGAGATTAAAGCCATGTTATACCCTTTTTCCAGACAATAGGAGACAAGCTTTTCACATAATCCATAAAAAGTACGTCCACCTCGATAAGCCGGTTTTATTGAAAGCAGTCTAATCTCACAGGGTATCGCTTTTTCAGGCAAATAGGTTTCAAGATGATCAAGCTTTTGATCGAGTGAAAAAGGTCGGTTTCCTCTGATAGCAATCATCCCGATGACCTCATTATTCTTTTTTGCAATGATATATGTATTCTCGTCATTAAAACGGTCGACTAATTTCTTTTGATTATTTGCATTGTGCTGTGGAATTTCCTCCACAAACGTTTCATAATTCAGTTGATGAATTTGCTCTATTTCATCAGCAAGTTCTGCAATTTTATATAAAGTAGGTGTTGATTGACTCATCTTGGTTCCCCTTTTCTGTGTAGAAGTAAAACGATGATCAGCATCAATAAAAATATTCCAAACAGTATATATTCTGAAATGATTAACAATGTGATTGGAATAATGGCAAGGGCAGCTAGACCGGCTATTGTAAAGCTACTTTTTAGACACAAGCCTATTAATAAGATCACTCCGGTTGCAATCAGTGTCAAAGGTGTAAGCACGAGAGCCGCCGCCAAATAGACAACGACGCCTTTACCACCACGAAATTGTAGCTGCACTGGCCAGATATGTCCAACTAAAACAGCTAAAGCTGCACATCCCAATAAGAAACTGCTGACAGTAAACACATAACCGGCTATGAGTAATGGGATAATTGTTTTTAAAGCATCTATAATTACCGTATAAATAAAAGCACTCCGCCCCAATACCCTTCCTGCATTTCTAGCTCCGGCATTTGTGCTACCAAGTTTTCTAATATCCTGATTAACAGCTAGCTTCCCCACATAGTATGCACCATTCACACAACCGAATAAATAAGACAGGAATATCAATATAAAAGTAAACAGAGGTTTCACCCCTTACTTTTCGTAATTCATACTATTTGCTATTTTATCATTTCCTCGAATCATGTGAAAGGGTGTAATTGTCAATAAAACAGGGAATTCCCATTGTTAATTGGATGTTCGCCCGGTAATAATATAAATAGTATCAATTACTTCTTCTAATGTTTATCCATCCTAGCTGATTGAACAAAAACCGTTAAAAAGATTTTTGCCTATATGACATGTCATGTTAACAATATGCATTCTTCCTATTCCCCATAATAAAATGTCGTCACTTCAATAGTAGCGCTTGTTTAATTCGGATTTTCAGCTACTGTTTGCATAGGTATGAATACAAGACTAACCGCAAAACAATCTCTATTTAATGATTTAGTAATTTACCATGCGGTACTGCAATTTCAACTAGAAGTATGCTTTAAGTTAAGCATTTTACAAAGAAGGTAGATGTCTTCCTAAGCATTACCATGACAATATATTCCATAGAAAGATTTGTTAATTTTTCGTTAATTAAATTAATAAGCTAACATACCAAGCAACCATCGCATCTCCAAAGAAGTAAGAAATTAATGCTGCAATGACAATAAATGGACCAAATGGGATTGGCTGTTTACGTTTGACAATTTTCAACACCATGAGGACAATTCCTACAAACGCTCCAATCAAACAAGCGAGGAAGAAAGCTAATATTACTTTTTCAAAGCCTAACACAAGTCCTAAAACACCAAAAAGTTTCATATCTCCTGCTCCCATCCCACCTCTTGATAGGAGAATAATAATAAAAATCAATCCGAACCCAGTAACGGCACCTGTAACGGAAGACCACCAAGGATCTAACGGCTGAATAATGCGTACGATAATAAAGAATGGTAAGAAAAACAGTAATATCTTATTTGGGATAAGCATGTAGCTTATGTCAGAGATGAAAATAATCATAAGCATAGATACAAAGGAAACTCCCATAAATAACTCCACTTCTAAGCCAAATCTAATATAACTTAGCGCAAACAATAATCCAGTTAGCAGCTCACCGGTCGGATAAATAAAGGAGATATTGTGTTTACAGCCTCGGCATTTTCCACCTTGCACCATATAAGAAAGAACGGGAATGAGCTCCCACCAAGCTAACTGTTTCTTGCAATTAGGACAATACGAGCGATCACCCTTTTTATAAAAAGATTCTTTATTCGGTAATCGGAGTCCAACAACATTATAAAAAGATCCTAGCGTAGTGCCTAGAATGAAGAAAAAAATAATCAATAGAATTTCCATGAATATAACTCCCTATTATCAGTAATATAGAACTAGTATAATTGTATTATAAAACGCATCACAACTCTTTTTTGCAGATTTATGAGTCCATTAATCACTTAGTATAATATGATATAATTAGAGTATGAGAAGGAGATTTCAAGTAATATCGAATAAAAAAGCGCTCTGAAACAGGAGG
This sequence comes from Oceanobacillus profundus, assembly GCF_003515705.1. Taxonomy (GTDB): domain Bacteria; phylum Bacillota; class Bacilli; order Bacillales; family Amphibacillaceae; genus Oceanobacillus; species Oceanobacillus profundus. The sequence continues at coordinate 75,022 of NZ_QWEH01000004.1, read as the reverse complement.
TAATGAATGTGACAACAACTAGTAAAATTGATAAATATATTTTAAATAATAGAGAAGAATTCCAGTCTTTACTATTATCAGAGGCAAGTAATGTAGCTACGAAAATTAATTCTATTTTAGAAGAAGGAAATATCGATTTATTAAAAAATGCAGAAAAGATTGCCCTCTTCGTTGCGGGAAACAAAAGAGAGGAGCTCATCGATTTTGCCGAAGTGGAAGGAATATCTTGGGCTAAACATTCATTAACCCTGGCACTTAAATTAGAATGGATTCATGCACTTAGACGTACTTTATGGCATTTGCTCCGTGAAAATAATCCTTTAAACAGCAATTCTAAATCTCTTACCGATTTTTACGAACTCGAACAGAATATTAATGATGGAATTGATGAATTCTTAAATAATTTTTTTATTAGCTATTCTAAATATAAAGATGAATTAATTATGACACAGCGAAATTTAGTTGAGCATCTATCCGTTCCGATTATACCAGTTAGTGCTTCGATAGCAATATTGCCGATGATTGGTAGCTTTGATTCCTATCGCATGGATATTATTAAAGAAAAGATATTAAATGAAATATCAAGACTACGGGCATCAGTATTAATTATGGATCTCTCTGGAATACCTGAGATGGATGAATATACGATTTCTAATTTTCAAAAGGTATTAAACGGGGTAACGTTGATGGGTACTAAATCAATTCTCACAGGCTTAAGTCCACAACTTGCCAATAAGATGATCCAGTTAGGATGGGGCATCGAGAAGGACATTGAAATAAAAGGAACGTTACAACATGCTTTGAATGATTATTTGGTAGTCAATTCGAAGTGAACTGCGGTTTGTTTATGCTTCAATCGCAGCACTTGCTATTGTCAAACATTTTATGAGGTATTGATCTCGGTTTATTTGGTCTTATTAGTACTCCAAATAAACCGAAATCATATAAACACATGTATTCCTCGATGAAACTCATATTTTTATAATTCGATTACATCACCAATATTAAGTGCGCGTCCTTCACCAGTTTTCACTTGTTCAGCCCACGCTTTCGCATCTTGATCAATAACTGGGAAAGTATTGTAATGAACTGGAACGGAAATCTTGGCATTAATCCAGTCCGCTGCAACAAGTGCGTCTTCTGGTCCCATTGTGAAATTATCCCCAATTGGTATAAATGCAAGATCAATGGAATGCATTTCGCCATACATTTTTAGATCCGTAAATAACGCAGTATCCCCAACATGATAAATTGTTTTCCCATCAATAGTCAGCAATATTCCAGCTGGCATTCCACCGTAAATGACGGTTCCATCCTCTTCCGTATAAGATGAGCCATGGAAAGCTTGTGTGAATTTTACCTTGCCGAAGTCAAATTCACGCGCTCCCCCGATATGCATTGGGTGTGTAACCAACCCTTTCGTACCTAGATAAACAGCAAGCTCGTTTGGAGCAACGACCAATGCGTCATTTCTTTTAGCAATTTCAAACGTATCACCCACATGGTCATTATGACCGTGTGTCAGCAAAATCACATCAGCTTTTGCCGTGTTCGCATCAAGGTCACATGCTTCATTCCCTGAAATAAATGGATCAATTAAGATGGTATGACTATCTGTAACCACTTGTACTACAGAATGTCCATGATACGATACCTTCACAAATATCTCTCCTTTTTTATTCATTTACTCTAATTATTCGACAAGAGTATCTCTTTTTCCTTTACCCTTTTGATACATTTCTTACACCATTAGAAAAGAGCAGAATAATCTGCTCCCCTACATATACTATTTCCCTAATTTCGCTTTCAAGGCTGCAAGCTCGTCGTCCACGTCATTGTTTGCTAACTCCTTGAATTCATCATCTAACGTACGGGCAGATTGAGCTAAATCCTCTGATGTTTCAGCTTCTGCCTCATACTGCATTACTTTCTCTTCCATTCGCTCAAACCCACGCTTTGATTCATCGTTTCCAATTGAGGACATGGTACGATTCATTTTTGTTCTGGTTTTCGCTGATTCTGCACGTGCTTTTAATGTATCCTTTTTCAGTTTCATTTCTTGATATTCTTTTTTCATTTCGGTTAATTTTTCTTTTAATGCATCAACATCTTTACTTGTACGTTCCCATGACTCATTTAATGTTTTGAATGTTGCTTCATGGCCTTTTTTATCCTCCAAAGCACGACGGGCTAAGTCATCATTATCTGCTTCAATTGCTTGTTCTGCTTGTTGCGTGCGTTTTTCAATCATTGCTTCAGCGTCATTCGCTTTACGTTTTAGCATTTTTTCGCTTGCTATTTGTTTGGCAACCGCAGCTTCCACTTCTTGAATATCTGCTGCCATTTCACGCATAAATTGATCAAGCATTTTCACTGGATCCTCAGCCTTATCAAGCATAGCATTTAATTCTGAGCTTACGACTGTCTTGATTCGATTAAAAAATTTAAACATGAGTCTTCCTCCTTTTAAATTTATACTTGTTATAACAATCTTATCATTTTTTTCGAGAAGTTTGCATTCACTAGGTTCATAATAGAGTGCATTTGTACATTGACTCTCTTACTACCAACGCCTTGTCACTTCTCTTCCCTTTGTAATACGAGTAAAACGATGAAAAGTTTCAGTATCATATAGAATTAATTTATAATCTTCCTTTATTTGAACACAGATGAACACATTGCTATACTAAGAGTAGTCTATTTTTCGAGGTGAAACAAAAATGAATGAACGATTAAGTAATTTATTAGCAGAGTTAAAAAGTGAAGGAATCGATAGTGCCCTGATAACTTCAAAAGCAAATTTCTATTATCTAAGCAATTATTATACCGATCCACATGAGCGTTTGATTGGTGTATATGTTAATGCGGAGCTTGATCCTGTGCTGATCGTGCCTAAGATGGAGGAGGAAGACGCTAAAGCTGCTGGCTGGTCTAGTGTTGTGATCAGCTATTACGACCACGAAGATCCATGGAAACTATTTTCCGATTACTTAAATAAAAACAATAAGATTCCAAAATCAATGGCAATCGAGCATGATCACATCACATTGGAACGGTCACAGGCAATAAGCCAAATTTTACCGAACACCACAATTGTAGATGCAAAAGAAATCATGGCTAACTTACGTGTGATCAAAAATAAAAAGGAATATACCTTATTAAAACAAGCGGCGGCTCTTGCTGACTTCGGGATTGAAACTGGTGTAAAGGCAATTACTGAAGGCATAACTGAGCTTGAACTTGTTGCTAAAATAGAGTATGAGCTCAAAAAACAAGGTGTGCGAGAAATGTCGTTTACAACGATGACACTTACTGGAGCAAAAACGGCCTCTCCACATGGTACACCTGCATCCGCGAAGGTTGCACCAGGAGACCTTGTACTATTTGATCTCGGTGTTATTTTTGAAGGTTATTGCTCCGATATTACAAGAACGGTAGCCTATAAATCCGTTCGCGATGAGCAACGAAAAATATATGAAACCGTGCTTGCTGCAGAACTGAATGCCATTGCTGCTTCTAAATTGAATACGTCAGTCGGAAAAATCGATCAAGCTGCACGGGAGACAATTACGAAGGCTGGCTACGGTGATTACTTTACACATCGAATTGGCCATGGTCTAGGAATTGAAACACATGAATATCCATCCATGCACAGCAATAATGAGCTATCCTTAAAATCTGGTATGTGCTACACAATTGAACCAGGAATTTACGTTCCCAATTCTGGTGGTGTACGAATTGAAGATATGATTTTCATGACAGAAAAAGGACCGGATATCTTAACCGCTTATCCAAAAGAGCTGCAAATTATTGAATAAGTAAAACGTAGTCGGGACAGTTGAAGCTATTGGGCTGTAGAATAGCGTCATCATTTTGTTTTTGGCGCTGTTTTGAAGTGGAATGGTGTCATAGTTCTGGATTTGGCGCTATTGAGAAGTAGAGCGGTTCCATGTTCTGCGTTTGGAGCATAAATGGCGAATACAGGATGATGGTGCCACGAGGTGAGACACCATCAACTCTGCGTTCGGCCGCTTGACTTAAGAGCCTAGTGCTCTTATTTTTTTTGCAGCAATACACGAGCATCTTCGTATGCTAAGTTATGTGCTTCTGCAACTGCTTCATACGCTACAAAACCATCTATAGTATTAATCCCTTTTAAAAGTGCTTCATTTTCTAGACTTGCACGCTTAACCCCTTTATTTGCTAATTGCAATGCATATGGTACGGTAACATTCGTTAACCCAATCGTCGATGTTCGCGGTACAGCTCCTGGCATATTGGCAACGGTATAGTGTAGTACACCATGCTTTGTAAATGTTGGATTATCATGTGTAGTAATTCGATCACTTGTTTCAAAATTACCACCTTGATCAATCGCAACGTCGACAATAACAGAGCCGGCTTCCATCTCACTTACGGTTTCTTCTGTTACAAGCTTCGGTGCTCTTGCGCCTGGAATTAAAACCGAACCTATTACAAGATCTGACTTTTTCACAGCTTCTTGTACATTCAATGAATTGGAAATCAACGTATTGATTGAGGAACCGAAGATATCATCAAGCTGCCGTAAACGATCTGGGTTCAAATCAATAATTGTAACCTCAGCACCCAATCCAATCGCAATTTTCGCCGCGTTTGTTCCAACAACGCCCCCACCAATTATGGTAACCTTACCGCGACTAACACCAGGGATTCCGGATAAAATGATTCCTTTGCCACCTTTAGACTTTTCCAAGAACTGTGCACCAATTTGCGTTGCCATTCTTCCAGCCACCTCACTCATTGGAGTTAATAGTGGCAGTGTTCGGTTCGGCAGCTGAACCGTTTCATAAGCAACCCCCACAACTTTTTTAGCAATTAACGCTTTCGTTACCTCAGGCTCATTTGCTAAATGAAGGTAGGTAAATAAAATTTGTCCTTCAATGAAATATTCAAATTCCTCTTGGAGCGGTTCCTTTACTTTCATCACCATTTCTTGAGACCAAGCTTCCTTGGCAGTGTTCACGATGACTGCACCAGCTGCAACATACTCTTCGTCTGTAAAGCCTGACCCCATCCCAGCTGACGTTTCAACATAGACTTCATGTCCAGCATTTTTTAAAGTGAGAACTCCGGATGGCGCCATAGCTACCCTATTTTCATTGTTCATCAATTCTTTTGGTATTCCAATTTTCATGATTACGCCCCCTTATGCTTTTATATGTAGTCAAAATTATCCAAACAAATCACTAATCTAATTGTATCAAATGCATGTATAAAAAGCACCGATTAATAGGGAGAATCGATAATTCACCGTTCTCCCCTATCAGTGCGAGTTCAAAAAGAACGATGATGAACCAGACTTTTTAAACATCTTCAGTTGTTAGCCTTTATTACTTCTTTTGATTATTAAATGTGTAGATTCCTTTATTATTATGCAGTTGGTCTTCAATAACACCACTTTGATAACTTTCATTTAATTGGTTCTGAACAGCGGCAACTCCTTCGTTATCTTCAAAAAGCTTTTCATGTTTCCCTGCCTTTTTCGACATCGCATTTCACCTCCATAGGTATAGTATGTTCTAAAATCTGTAACAACCGCATAACTTTTATTACCAAATTACTATTACCACGCTTACATTCAGCTAAATCTGGGTATATACTAAGTATAGAAGGGAGAGATAAATTATGGAATATAATAATATAATTGTTGCCGTTGATGGATCAGAAGCTGCTGAAAAGGCGTTTCAGAAATCATTAGATATCGCAAAACGTAACAATGCTCGTCTTATCCTTGCACATGTAGTTGATTCCCGTAGTTTTGCAACAGCAGAGGCATATGATCGTACATTATCAGAGCGAGCAGAGGAATATGCAAAGGAATTACTCGACGCATATGTTGCGAATGCAAATGCTGCTGGACTAACTGACTTAATTAGGTGTGTGGAATACGGTTCTCCTAAAGTAAAAATTGCGAAAGATATCGCTGAAAATTTTAATGCTGATTTAATTATTTGTGGTGCGACTGGTATGAATGCAGTTGAGCGCTTTCTAATTGGAAGTGTATCTGAAAGCATTACGAGATATGCATCCTGTGATGTTTTAGTAGTAAGATAATAACGCGCGGGAAGGGAAGAGTCTCGCTAGTTGTTGGATTGGACGTAAACAAAGCGCTTTGGGGTAACCCAAGGCGCTTTATTTTTCCATATCTATGTTTATTTATTTTCATAGTAATTGTGTTCAAGTTCCGACAGATTTATACTCAATTTCATCGAGAGTAAAAAGGACCTGTCATAAATAGTTTGACAAAGCCCTCAATGGTTTATTTGCTTAAACGTACGGTATCTCTCGCAATCATTATTTCTTCATTGGTTGGAATAATAATAACCTTTACTGGTGAATGTGGGTAATTGATAAATTGCTCTTTCCCACGAACATCGTTGAGTTTAGGATCCCAATAGATTCCCATGAACTCTAATCCAGTTAGGATTTGCTCACGAATGGTTGTACTATTTTCTCCTACACCGGCAGTAAAGATAATTGCGTCTACCCCGTTCATTTTTGCAGCATAAGAACCGATATATTTATGAATACGGTCTGCGAAAACCTTCAATGCTAGCTCTGCACGTGGATCCGTATCTGACTTTTCTTCGATATCGCGTAAGTCACTGGAGAATCCAGACAATGCAAGCATTCCGCTTTTTTTGTTTAACACATTAATAACTTCATCGGCCGTCTTACCAGTCTTGTCCATAATATACGGAATAAGCGCAGGGTCAATGTTACCAGAGCGGGTACCCATTGTTACACCAGCAAGTGGAGTGAAGCCCATGGAGGTATCCAATGACTTACCATCTTTGATCGCTGTAATACTTGCTCCATTTCCAATATGGCAGGAAATCAAACGTAAATTATCAAGTGGAACATCCATTAATTCAGCTGCACGTTCCGAAACATACTTATGTGAGGTGCCATGGAAACCATATTTGCGAATACCAAAATCCTCATAATATTCACGTGGCAAACTATATAAATAAGAAGATTTCGGCATTGTTTGATGAAAAGCCGTATCAAATACAGCAACCATTGGTATGTTCGGTAAAATTTCTTTAAATGCATGAATTCCTGTTAAATTCGCAGGATTATGCAATGGTGCAAGCTCAGATGTTTCTTCAATTTTTGCAATAACTTCATCTGTAATCAATACAGAATCACTGAAAAATTCCCCACCATGTACAACTCGATGTCCAACAGCATTAATCTCATCAAATGATTGAATCACACCAGTAGAAATCAGAGAATCCAATAGCATCTTAACAGCAACACCATGATCTGGAATATCGATTACTGTTTTATTCTTATTTCCATCTACTTCAATTGTAAAAATTGAATCACTCATTCCAATTCGTTCAACTAATCCGATCGCCGTAACCACTTCTTCTGGCATTTTTATCAATTGAAATTTTAATGAAGAACTACCTGCATTAATTGCTAATACATTACTCATTGCTGTCAACTCCTAAAATTAATGTTGATAAAGTGAAATCATTTGACGGGATCCCTCTCCCCACACTTAGAGGTTGGGGCTTTTACAGTCCATTTATGCTTGGTAATTTTCAAACCATCTGTTCATTTGGCCTAGGATGTCTGCTGTCGCATTTGCATTCTTAAAAGATGGCATTTGTACAAGTAGCGGCTGTTTTGGCGCACTTGTTGTTGCGGATTTTCTCTGCAACAAGAGAATGCTCTTTGCATTCTTTTCTGATTTAAATGCTGATTCAGGTAAGCGAATAACCCCAATTATATGAGCATGTTCTTGAAGATATGCATGCAGCTTATCTGATTGGTCACTGTCAAAAAGAAATTCAGGGATGACTAGAATCAGATAACCCGCCTCTTTTGTATAACGCAAACTTTGCTCGATAAACAAGTGATGTGCGTAAGAATGACCAGTATCTGCTTTTAACTGGTACTCATTCGCTACGATATCGTCTGGATAGTATCCAATTGGCAAATCGGCAACAATTAAGTCGACTGGATCAATCAGGAATGGTCTTAAGCTGTCCTGATGAAAAAACTCAATTTCCTTTTTCTGTAGGTTCGCATTAATAACAGATAACTGAATTAAGGTTGGATCAACTTCACTAGCATAAGCTTTTACATTTTGCTTGAGCTGACCAAGAACAGTTGTCAGTAAATTAGCCGTTCCACTAGCCGGATCAAAAATACGCAGCTCTTCTTTATCTTTTGTGAGCTTGCCGGCAAGATACCCTACAATTAACCCGACTGACTCTGGTGTCATCACATGTTGCTCTTGCGTTGCGTCTTTCATTCCTTTTAAGATTACGAGTTGAACTGCCTTACGGATATCTTCAACTTCAAAAGAATGAAAATCTATGTTTGCTAAAGCGCTATGTAATTTTCGATTTAAAATATCGTCCATGTCTTCAGGTGCACCTTCATAAAATAAGTATTCCATCGCAACTGTTAGGCTATCGAGATACGGTTCATTCAGGTGCTGCTGAATGATTGTCGTTGTTTCATCCAACCAGCCGAATAATGTTTCGACACTTGATTTTTCCATGAACTATCCCCCATTCTATTCTTTCACAACTTTTCCAGTGTAACAAATTATACAACAACATGTAAACTAAATTGTAATCAGTCTTAAAAAACCTCAAAATTTAAAATAACATAGGGGCTGACCCCCATTGCTTTTATGTAAAAAATCTCACTGTTACTTTTTATCCTTCTAAAAAAGACTATTTGGTGAACTGTTGAGCAAGCCTTTACCAGGAAAATCTCTCCTCGTAAAACGGGAGAGATTTTTCTTTCCTTATTCTGCTTCACCAGCAGCTTTCAATGCTGCTTCGTAGTCAGGGTGTGTAGATACTTCCTCAACGTATTCTACATGTCTGACATCATCATTGGAATCAACGACAAAGATTGCTCTTGCAAGCAGTCGCAATTCCTCCATTAATACACCGTAATTTTGGCCAAAATCTGCATCGCGATGATCTGATAGTGTATCAACTTTCTTAATTCCGTTAGCAGCACACCAGCGACTTTGAGCAAATGGCAGATCCATGCTAATCGTTAAGACAACAACATTATCTAACTTATCTGCCTCTTCATTAAAGCGTCTTGTCTGCTCGGAGCAAACGCCAGTATCAATAGAAGGAACAACACTGATTAATTTTACTTTTCCACTATAATCCTTTAACGTAACCTCTTTTAAATCATTGGATAACACTTTAAAATCAGGAGCTTTATCTCCTACTTTAACCTCAGTCCCAACTAACGTAACAGGCTCCTGCTTAAAAGTAACATTTACCATCGTTTGTATTCCTCCCTTTATTTAAACCTACCATTATTATGAAGATAACCACTTTGCCTGTCCAATAATTCGAGCTGAAAAACTGTTAAATTTATGTGAACGAGGCATTCATCATACAATTACCCAAAATAGTTTGAGATAAAACCTATTCTAGATATCAAATTGAAGCGGGCCATCCCCATGTCGCTCATCTTTTTGTTTTGCTTTTTCCTCTTTATTATTATCTTTTTTTGAACTAGCAGATTCTTTCATGAACTGTTGCACCTTATCAACTACTTGAGGAGCAAAGTCTATCATCTTTTCGTACAGTTGAATATGCTGATCCATATGAACCATTTTAATGCCTTTCTCGTTAACAATTAAGAAGGCGACTGGAGTAATTGAAACTCCTCCCCCACTTCCACCACCAAACGGCAGCGTAGCCTCTGCGTCACCATTAGATTGATTCGGGCTAAATTCGCTACCTCCAGCAGCAAAACCGAAACCTACTTTCGATACAGGGATTATCAAACTCCCATCCAACGACTTAACTGGGTCTCCGATAATCGTATTTACTTCCACCATTTTCTGTAGATTCTCCATTGCGGTTGTCATTAAACCTTGTATTGGATGCTCTTCCATTATTCATTTCCTCCTTTATCAGCTTGTAAAGCTTCCTTCATCAATTGAAGATACTTCTTCCGCTTTGTAAAAACGTACATAGCTTTCCCTAAACGCATCGATAACATACAATCTAGATTTGTATATAAAAATCGATGTTGAAAATTAGGTTCAACATGAATAATTGGCTTACATTTCAATTGTAATTTGTTTATTAAATAGAGACTCACAGTATTTTTAATTGTCCATATCCCCCCAATCATGATGCCGGTAAGAGCTGCATCTCCGGTACCCCCAACTGTACTCCATGTAAAATGACGCAAGCAAATTGGCTTTAGAACAGTATTTAAAAGCTGATCAACCTTTTGAAGTTTTTGATGATACGATTTTATTCTTCCTGAAAAGAAATTCAAATCAGTTTCACTGCTTGTATTCGATTTTTCATTGATGTTGGAGAGATCGTAGTATTTTTTATACAATCTGATTCGCAAAATAAATACAGAAACAGTAACATGCTGTTTCGTCTGGTCATAAATGTACTGCATGGAAATGTAAACATGAGATAGGAATATTAGCCATAAAAACAGAATAATTACCAGTAAAATGATAAGCAGCATATCGTGCCAACTTTCTTACACAATCTTTTGTCACTAGTCTGTAGCATTTACAATATTTTTAAACGTTTTAATGCCTGATTATTAGGATATTAAAAAAAGGAGTGCTATGATAAAGAAAATGGTAGCAATTGGAGGGTTTAGTAATGGACAATCGCAGAAACATGTTTTTTTATTATAATAGAGACGGAGAAACAGATGATAAAGTTGAAACCTTACAAAATTTAGCTATTGAAAACGGATTCACTATCGTTGATAACCACAAGGATGCCAATCTTATCGTGAGCGTTGGCGGTGATGGTGCGTTCCTGCAAGCTGTGAGAAAAACAAGCTTCAGACAGGACTGTCTCTATACTGGAATCACGCGTGAAGGGCAATCTGGGTTATATTGTGATTTCAACATTGATAACTTTGATCAGATGCTCCATTCCCTTCAACATGATGAATTAGAGGTACGACGATTTCCGATTATTAAAGCACAGATTAATGATGGCAATTCCTTTTATTGTCTTAACGAGGTAACCATTCGTTCGACAATTGTAAAAACAATCGTAATGGATGTGGAAATTGATGGAAACCATTTCGAAACATTCCGTGGTGATGGTCTAGTCGTCGCTACACCTACTGGTAGCACCGGCTACACGAAATCTGCCAACGGTGCCGTTATTGACCCATTAACAGCATGCTTTCAAATTTCTGAAGTTGCGTCATTGAATAATAATCAGTATCGTACACTTGGTTCCTCATTCATTTTAAATAAGAATCGTCATTTAAGACTTAATGTACTTCAAACAGGAAATGATTATCCAATTATTAGTCTCGATAATGAAGCACATCCAATTCGTCAAATCGATAATATTCAGGTTACGATGGACGATTGCGTCATCAAAACCGTAAAATTGAAAAATAACTCTTATTGGGATCGCGTAAAACGAACATTTTTATAAAAGCTTAAAAAATCCTTCTCGTTATCTCCCGAGAAGGATTTTTGGATACGCTACATACGACTGTAAACAATGTCCCCATCAATAACTGTCATCGCAATTTGAATCGCATGAATCTGATCTTCTTTTACTTGAAAAATATCTTCTTCTAAAATAGTGAAATCTGCTTTGTAATTTTCTTTAATAAATCCTCTTGATGATTCCCTTCCGATAGCATATGAACTGCCGGTTGTATATAGATGTACTGCCTCAAAGACTGATATTTGTTCAGCGCCGTTGTATATATTCCCATCAAATGTAGACTGACGCCGTACTGCTGCTTCTATACCAAGCAAGGGATCTACCTGCTCTACAGGTGCATCTGAACCACCTGCACACCTTATGTGATTATCGAGTAATGTTTTCCAAGCATAGGCAAGTGGAAGACGTTGATACCCAATTCGTTCAATAACCCATGGAAAATCGGAGGCAACAAATGTCGGCTGGATATCAACCACTACCGGAAGACATTTAAGCCTTTGCAATGTGGATTCATTTAAAATTTGCCCATGAATAATCCGATCTCGCTTTTCCCCTTGTATTGGATATTTTTCAATAACAGCTATTACCTCTTCTAGTGCCTGATCACCGATCGCATGGATTGCAACTGGTAGGTCACGGGATCTTGCTTTTGCAACAAGTCCTTCAAGATCTGCCTTCGTATGCATTGGTACACCCCTATTTTCTGGATCATCACAGTAGCTTTGGCTGAGCCATGCTGTTCTTCCCCCGAGAGCCCCATCAGAGAAAATCTTAATGGCTCCGAGTTCAACATACTCAGTTCCGCTCCTAAAACCTAGATTTGCTGCAAATAATTCATCCATCACTTCATGATGAACTAGCAAATGCGCCTTAAATTTATTAGAAGTGTGTATTGCACGATAATATGCGTCCAAAGTTTTTTTGAAACCTCCATAATAAAAAAGGTCTTCCGTATGGCCACCAACCAATCCTTTTGATACGAGATCATTTACCGCTATTTTAATTACATTTTCTAAATAGCTCCCCGTTACTTCCGGCATCATTCCTTTTATGATGTCTTGTGCGGCATCATGAAAGTATCCTGTAGCCTCCCCTTGTTCGTCTCGTACTATTATTCCGCTATCTGGATCTGGGGTTGTATTATCAACACCAGCTAGCTCCATCGCCTTGGAATTAGCGAGCAATGCATGTCTGCAAACACGAGTAAGCATCATTGGGTTATCTGGGCAGATTGCATCGAGTTCTGATTTATGAATGATTACTGGATCATCCCATTGATTTTCATTCCACCCTTCTCCTATTAGCCATTCTCCCTCGGCCAGCTGCGCTACTCTTCCCTTTAATGCAGCTTTGACATCACTTGCTGACTTCATTTGTGATAAATCCAGGCGTAATAGCTTTTCACCATGACCAATGATATGCAGGTGACTATCAACAAATCCAGGAAGCATCGTTTTACCTTGAAGATTTATTTCATGCTCAATTTGTTTATCAAATTGCTTGTGTATCGATTCATATGTACCAACTGCCTTAATTGCATCTTTTTCAGTATAGACTGCATCAACAGCTTCTCCTTCATTTTCCAACGTATAAATCTGTCCACCAAACCATAACACTCCCATGTTTTTCCCCCTAGATCTGTAAAGTATTCGATTATTTAAAACTCTACGCATTGGTAGTGGAAAATGCAAGCAACATTTTTTGCTTGCAAGTTTAGAAATGCCTAAAAATGTTAGCCTCGAATAATACTAAAGAGCTACTCTTGAATTCAAGAGTAGCTCCAGCCAATTTTATTTAATTATTGTTATTGCATACCACCAAACTGTTGTTCAGCCATTGAAACTAGACGTTTCGTAATTTCTCCACCAACAGAACCGTTAGCACGAGAAGTTGTGTCTGGACCAAGTTGTACACCAAATTCTTGAGCAATTTCATACTTCATTTGATCTAGTGCTTGTTGAACACCAGGAACTACTAATTGGTTTGAATTGTTTGTCGCCATGTTAGTTCACCTCCTTGGTACTTATAGAATGTGTCACCTGGAGGGAAAACATGCAGAAATAAAATTGGTATTTCCTGTTAGTTCTGTCTAATATTTGTTAAAAGCGGTTGTTCAAAATTCCGGTGAAAATGACACATCGAGAACACACACTAAAACAAATCACTAAAGGACTCTTCGATATCCTTTTTGTCGTAAACCGTTATGGTCTCGATATTTTCAATTGCTTCTTCAATCGATGCTGCAAAATCATGCTTTGATTCATAATGATTGATCTTTACCCGCTTCGGTTTTGTTTTTGGAGACTTTGGTACAAAAATCGTACAACAATCCTCATATGGCAGTATTGAGGTTTCGTATGTTCCAATCTCCTGTGAAATCGAAATAACTTCCAGCTTATCCATCGCAACTAACGGACGTATGATTGGATAATTCGTTACTTCGTTTATTGCGTGCATACTCTCCATCGTCTGACTTGCTACCTGGCCGAGGTTTTCTCCTGTTGTCAGTGATAGAATTGACTCCTGTTCGCATACGCGTTCACTAATACGGAACATCATCCGTCTCATGATGGTCATCGCATACTCGTCAGGCATCTCACGGAAAATCTCTTGCTGCAGTTTCGTAAACGGTACGATATGAATTTTAATCGCTTTTCCATATTTCGTCAGCTGTTTTGCCAGATCCAATACCTTTTGCTTCGCACGTTCACTCGTAAAAGGTGGAGAGTGAAAATGAATTGCTTCTAGTTGTACACCACGCTTCATCGCTAGATAGCCTGCAACCGGACTATCAATTCCACCCGAAAGAAGCAAAAGTGATTTTCCTGATGTTCCAACAGGTAGCCCTCCTAGACCAGGAATTACACTGGAAGTAATATACGTTGCTTCTAATCGAACTTCCACCTTTATTTCCAAATCAGGCTGGTGAACATCAACAAGAATATCTTCTGTGTTTTTTAATAAATGTCCACCAAGAATTTGATTAAGCTCCTGTGAGCGTACAGGGAAATCTTTATTAATACGTTTAACAGACACTTTGAATTTTTTTACATCTGTATTCTCTTTCAACGCGTACAATGCTGCTTCTTTAATTTTTTCTAAATCATTGTCCACCATAATGGCCAAGCTTAAGCTGTGGATGCCAAATATCTTTTGAAGCTTGTCCATAATTGGTTTCGGATCTTCTCCATGTAAAAGAACGAACATTCTTCCTTGAGTTCGTTTAACTTTTACATTTGGAAAGTCTTTTAGCTTCGCTTGAATATTTTCCTGCAAGCGAATAATAAACTGCTTAATGTTTTTACCTTTTAATGACATTTCACCATAGCGAATTAATATATGATCATATTGCATAGATAATCTACTCCATTGCTTCTTTAAATTGTTTGATTGCTTTACTTAATGCTTGAATGAACAACTTCATTTCTTCCATCGTATTATCATAGGATAGGCTTACGCGTAATGCAGTTGTTGTTCGTTCACGCCCATAACCGCAAGCAGCTAATACTTTACTCTCATCCTTCAGTTTAGATGAACAAGCGGATTTCGTCGAGATATAAATCTCCTGTTCCCCAAGCATATGAATAATTACTTCTGGTTTAATACCCGGTACAGACATATTAATAATATGAGCTGCAGCAAGTTCCGGAGTGTTTACTTCTACTCCATCCATCTCATTTAATTCGTCGTACAAGTAGTTTTTCATGTTTAATAAATGATGGTGTTCATTTTTTTCACGTTCTTTTATTATACGTAATGCTTTTACAAACGAAACAGAACCAGCGAGGTTTTCCGTTCCTGATCTTATGGCGTACTCTTGATTTCCCCCATGAAGGAGCGGGAACAGTTTGGTGCGATTGTTTATATAGAGCATACCAGTACCTTTCAAACCATGAATCTTATGACCAGAAAAGGTACATATATCAATTCCACTATTTTTTAACTTGAGCGGAACCTTGCCAATACTTTGAACAGCGTCCACATGGAAGAATAGCTTCGGGTATTTCTTTGCAATTTCACCTATTTTTTCTATAGGTTGGATTGAGCCTGTTTCATTATTGACATGCATAATACTTATTAAAATCGTATCGTTACGAATTGCTTTTTCCAATTCTGTTACAGATACAACTCCGTTTTCATCTACTGGTAAATAGGTAACTTCAAACCCTAATGTTTCCAAGCTTTGACATGTCTCATATATCGAAGGATGTTCAATAGAAGATGTGATAATATGCTTTCCTCTCCCTTGATGCTCGAGGGCAATCCCTTTTACCGCTGTGTTATTCCCTTCGGTTCCACCAGAAGTAAATACAACCTCATCCACACCGATTCCAATTATGTCTGCTGCTTGTTTTTTCGCAGTCAAAAGGAGCTTCTCCGCAGTTCCACCTAATTGATGTATCGACGAAGGATTAGCAAAGTACGTGCTGGATACTTGCTGAAAGCTTTCCAGCACGGATGGATGTGGTTTTGTTGTTGCGCTGTTGTCTAAATAAATCATTTCATTAAACTCCTCATTTATAGATAGTACAAAAACAAAAAGGGAAGGCTGACCTAAGAAACTGAATAACGTTTCTTAAAGACAGCCCTCATTCGCTTATGCGGAATACCTTTGTTATTAGCTATTAACAGCCGTTTGGTTTGCTTCGATTCGCTTCAAAGCACCTGGCTCTACTTCTTCAATAGCTTTTGCTGCATTTTCAAGTGATAATTCATATTCACACGCACGGAAAAGACGCTCCGCTTCTTTCAGTTTAGCAGCAAGTTCTGGATTCTTGCTTCGGTATCTGTTTGCATACTGAATAACCTGTTCTGTTAAATATGCCTGATCTAACATAATTTCTACTTGTTCTGCAGATTGCTCCAGGGAACTTTGCGCTTCTGTTAATGCTTGCTGTACAGCCGCCATGTCCAATGGCTGCTTCTCTAACGCTTCAATAACTTTACCGTTTTTAGCAACAGCCGTCTCTATACTTGACCAAATAAAGTTTGGTACACCGGGAATATTGCTTTTCTTTAACCGGCGATTCAGGTACGTAATTTGATTTCGCATCTCAGCAAGCTTTTCTCTAGCTTCCATCTCATCTTTGCGCAAATTATGGATGCTTTTCTTAAACTCTTTATGCTTCTCTTCTAGTTCTGTTATTTTCTTAAAGCCATCCTCCACCTGCTCACGTAACTCTGTATGCGTCTTTCCTTCTTCTTCCATGTTATCAGATAGCTTTTGTAATTGTTCACTTAATTTGGCAATTGTCTTACCAACTGATAAAAATCGTTCTAAATCATTATTTTCAACATAATAAGCTTTTTTTATTTCTTCCACTTCGATTTTCGTCGCGTCGAAAGTTGCTCCAAGCTCTTCGAGGGAATTTTCATATTCAGGAATATGTGCTTCGAGATAATTTTTCGCATGTGCTTCATTCTCCAAAAGCTCATACATTTCTTTAATTCTCTCTTCACTTTCCGAGATGAGGTCATCTGCTTCAGACATGTCACCAGCTTCCAGCTGCTCCAGCACGTCCGAAATTCTTTCCTGATATGTATAGATTTCTTTTTCTAAGGAAAGATGCTCGACTCGATAACCGTCTTCTTTCATTTCCTTAATCCCTGCAAGTAAATTATCGAATTGAGAAGGAAGATCGTGTTTACATTTTTTGTAGATTGCTGGAAATTCATTCAGAATCCCTTCTAATTCGGTTAGTTCAACTTTTACATGTTGAACAATTTGGCTCGCTTCCATATAGTCACCAGCCTCAACTAATTCATGATAAGAAGCTAATTTGTCTTCCAGTTCATCCAGCTTATTATCAAACTGAAGCTCTGCTTTTCCATAGAGATAGCGACTTTGTGAAAGTTTCTTCCGTAATGCCTTCAACACTGGTGTTAAATCAGCAACTTCCTGCCTGCTTAATTCCTCGGTTTTAAGCCATTCATCCAACTCACCTAAAATACTTTCAATGCTTTTTTCTATTCCTTGAAGTGTCTCTTCCAATTTTCTCAAGACCGCATTTGCCTTCTTGATAAGGAATCGATCAGCCGCTTCTTCCGCATCAAATAAATGTTCTTCTATGTTTGGAAGTTCTTTTGTAATGATGTATTCCCAACGCTCTTTCCATGATTCGAATTTCTCTTGCGTTTCTCCGGATAAATTAAGCTTCTTAATTTTACTCAGCTGGGATGCGACATTTCTCTCCATAATATCCATCTTCCAGCTCTCTAATTGATCCACCCTGTCATAAATTCGTTTCCGGTAAATAAGTCCAATGATAATTAATACGATGATTGCTAAAATCGCTCCGATGATGTACCCCATACTATGCCTCCCAACCAGTTTCAATAAGAGGTTTCCCTGTCAAAAGTTCTATTTCTATAAAAAAATCACTTATAAATGGTCTTATTTTTTTATTGGAATATTCATTTCGTAAATATATTACATATGATACCATGGAATGAGCATTTTTGGCTAAAAAAATACAAATTAATTGCAGATTCGCCACGTTTTTTCATTTTATCACAATATGATGAAAAAACTGGAGCGGTTCAGTTCTGTTTTTTCCACACATCAGCGTGCTGTAATACCCTCATATCTAAAAGTGCGGGAACTAAAGCCATTGAATATGGAGGGTCCCAATGAATAAAGCTTCATTTTATAAATTGATTCCGTTTCGTAGAAGCTCCCTCAATTATAAAATCAAGCCAATTTTGCATTGTTTTAACATATTTCCTTACAAAAGCTTGATGTGAATACGCCCCGACAACTTGTTCCTTCCAATCATTGTGTAAAATGTAAGGCGTTATTAAGAGTCCTTTCAATTGCATTAGCATATACTCACGTGTATCTCCTTTTACTCTACCATTTAACGCTTCAAAGAACGTTTGCTTAATATAAAAGTTTTCCTTTGCCAAATACGTAACAGCCATCTCTCGAACGAATACAGAATCTAAAGATAGCTCGCGTTGAATGAAACATGTCAATTGATGATTAGTTTGTTTATACTGTATAATAGTAAAAATTAGTCCATTCAGCTTTTCTAATGGAGATAGATTAGCAGCATTTTCCAATGATTCTTCAACTGTTTTCAGGTATTCTTCATAATAATTCGTAACGGCATATTCCAAAAGACCTTGCTTGCTTTTGAAATAATAGCTGATCAATGACACGTTAACACTTGCTTTATCTGCTATATCACGTACGGAAGTTCCATGAAAACCTTTTTGGAAAAACAGGGAAGACGCTGCCTCAATTACTTTTTGTTTGGTTGGGTTCTTTTTCATTAATTCTCATCTCCTTACATCAGTAATACGACAAAGAACCTTGTCTTTCCTGCAATTTTCGCTCGACAAAAACTGTATGCATGTCGAAATTGTACAAAAGCAGAAGCGCCTGGTTAGCGACGTACGGACTGCGCCCCGTACTTTGGGGTGGTTCGACTTGTCGAACATTCTTACGCAGAAGATAAAGGAAACACGGCGACCGTAGGAAGCCGATGTTGACTTTCACCACAAGGGTATAAGTGCGACTAAGCCTCTGGCACAGCCAGTCGGCAAGTCTTCTTTATCGTACGGAGGTGAGGGAAGTCTCGCTAGTCGCTGGGCGCTGGAGCTGGACGTAAGAACTTGTATTTTTTAAATTTAGAAAGGGGGAATTTATTTTGTTTCAGGCTACAACTTATTCAGACGACAGAGTAAAAAGTTACGAACTATTAATTAAACAATTAGATGCTTTAACAGATGGTGAGAAGGATGAGGTTGCTATTTTATCCAATGCATCAGCACTATTAAATCAATTCTTAAAAGAGGTAAACTGGGTTGGTTTTTACGTTTGGAAGGATAATGAACTTGTACTCGGCCCATTCCAAGGACTCCCAGCTTGTATTCGCATCGGCTTCGGTAAAGGTGTCTGTGGTACTGCTGTAAAAGAAAAACAAACACAACGCATTGCCGATGTCCATCAATTCCCAGGGCATATCGCATGTGACAGTGCGAGCCAATCGGAAATTGTAGTACCAATCATAATCAATGATAAAGTATACGGTGTACTTGATATTGACAGCCCTATTAAGAATCGATTTGATGAAATCGATCAAACCTACTTAGAAAAATTTGTTACTACTTTAGAAAAGCATTTACAATAACCTTAGTATAACAAAACTAGCAGCGAATCCAAGCTGCTAGTTTTGTTTTTACTAAAAGGATCGACTCAGTGCTGGGACAATTTATTGTACGGCTAATTGTGAACATCAGTCTTTATTACCTGAATATCAGCTTTTCTCTCTTGATTATCAGCCAATTTTGCTTGAATATCAGCTTTTTTACCAGAAACAGCATTCATAGCCTGATTTACTCCCTGCCTTCATTTATTTTGCAATTTCTCCTTGACTTTCATCTCTAATAATTATATACTATCCTTTGTGTAAAATAATTAAGTAGCCTAAGTGAACCGACGCTTGCACTCATTTTGTTCCTTCGCGGTGGCACTAGCCCCCCAAGGTGTATCGTGTAACTCTCTGCTGCTGGAGCGATGGTACATGAAAACAAAATGAACAACGACCCGGACACGCTCGTTTTATTTTATGCAAATAAAACATAAAGGAGATATGTCCTATGTCACGTTATACTGGATCTATCTGGAAAAAATCACGCCGTCTTGGCATTTCATTAACTGGTACTGGTAAGGAATTAGATAAACGCCCTTACGCACCTGGTCAACACGGACCAACTCAACGCAAAAAAATGTCTGAATATGGCTTGCAAATGCAAGAGAAGCAAAAACTTCGCTTCATGTACGGGTTAAACGAACGTCAATTCCGCAACCTATTCAACAAAGCTGGTAAAATGAAAGGTATCCATGGTGAAAACTTCATGATCTTACTTGAATCTCGCCTAGATAACTTAGTTTTCCGTCTTGGTCTTGCTCGCACACGCAGACAAGCACGTCAGCTAGTTAACCACGGTCACGTGTTAGTTGATGGCAAGCGCGTAGATATTCCGTCATACTCTGTAAAAACAGGTCAAACAATCAGCTTACGTGAAAAATCACAAAAGCTTGATATCGTTAAAGAAGCAATTGAAGTGAACAGCTTCGTACCTGAATACACTACATTTGACGCTGAGAAAATGGAAGGAACTTACTCTCGTTTACCTGAGCGTTCTGAACTTCCAGCTGAAATCAACGAACAACTTATCGTTGAGTTCTACTCTCGTTAAGCCAAGCGCTTATATTCAATAGTATTTCAACCCCTAGAAACCTTGTTTTATCAAGTGTTCTAGGGGGTTTCTTTTTTTATAGTGTAGATTAATGTATTTAAAGTTGGTGATTTTTGGGCGTTTTTTTCCCTATATTTTGAGGAAAGTCGCCAATCAATAACATGAGACGATACATGTGAGCAATTTTAAAACGTTCACCTCTTTTTAAGGTGTCTTAAGTTATCCTATTTGAAAGATTCCTAATACTTCTGTGCTTTGATGTTGTAATACTGTATTTATCCAATCACCTAGTAAATATAATTCTGGAATATCTGAAACAAAAACAAATTCATATTCATACTTTCCCACTTTGTTGTATAGGATGTTTTCACCTTTAAAATGTTTAGCAATAACTTTACTTATGAATTCCATTGTTTCTTCACTATTCTCTACTCGAATTTTAAATTGGTATTTATATTTGCGGTTACTCTCACCTAATGTACTAAATTCCAGAAACTTGTTGTATAATTTTATCTTCTCCTCTTCCTCTTTTGATGTTTTTGTTTTTTCTCCTTGCACTACGTTTTCTTGTTTATCTTGTTCGTGTTGTTTTTCCTTACCACCACCATCGTTCATCTTTTTATCCAGAATTTGGACCAAATCTGTTATATCGGTCATCGATATTTTATCTACTTTTATACCTACATCTTTTATATGATTTATTACTTCATTTCTCATATCAGCTACAGATGTTAAGGTACGCTGGTTATCTTTACTTTGTTGCATGGACATTGATATAGCAACTATAGCTAAAGCTATAGACACGGAACTGGAAATTATATTAAAATTAATACTGTAATCACTTAGCCAAAAAGAAAAAGATAGTATTATAACTGCAACGAGAATACTTGTTAGCCATTTCCAATCTTTATTTGTCCACCCGGAATTCATATACACTCCCTCCTCAACTATTAAATTTCGACAAACAATCTTAGAATTACCAGTTTGCTTTTATTTCAACTATTCTTTGGTAACAATGTTTCTCTTTTCCTGCTGAATCCTTTAAAATTGAAGGCTATTCAGATGCTTATGCTATTTTTCTGCTATTATCCCTCATATCTTCAAGCAATCTTACCTAATGTAGTTAAGACAGTGCCTATTGAAATATTAATTATTAATGTTGGTAACCTGGTATCCAGATTGAGATTAAATCATCTTTCACCATTACAAAATGAACTAAAATTTTAATGACAAACGAAAGTGTTCTTTGTAACCATTTTTCATTTACAAATAAAAATGTCCTTGAGCTACAACCAGAAAACAGGATCGTTCACCATCAGTAGAACGACCCTGTTTTAACAACCATCTATAGCTTAAACTGCCCTACCAACCCATTCAATTCCTCTGCTAACTTAGCTAATTCATCTGCACTTCCTGCAACTTCCTCCATTGAACTGCTTGTTTGTTGTGAAGATGCTGATGTTTGCTCAATACCTGCTGCTGATTCTTCAGATACAGCAGCGATTTCTTGAATGGCATGATTCATTTTCTGACTGTTTGATGCTATTTCAGAAACATTTGCAGTAATGTTATTTATATTGTCTATCATTTCACTTACCGATTTTTGAATTCCTGTAAATTTTTCTCCTGTTAATCGTATTTGCTGTGTTCCATGTTTAACTTCTTCGTATCCACTATTTAGTGAAGTCGTAACGATACTAAATTCATTTTGGATATTATCCACGATACCGGAAATATCTGTTACGGAATGCGCGACTTGTTCTGCAAGTTTTCGGACTTCATCTGCAACAACAGCAAAGCCCCTCCCATGTTCACCAGCTCTCGCCGCTTCAATAGCTGCATTCAAAGCTAATAAATTTGTTTGATCGGCAATATCCCGAATCACAACTACTAGCTTCGAAATTTCTTGAGATTGAACGTCTAAACCTTGTACTTTTTGTACTGCATCTTGCACAATGGTATCAATACTTTCCATTTGATTCATGGATGAGTCCATTAAAGTAGAACCTTCACTAGTCATCTGTATTACTTGGCTAGACTCCCCTTGTACTTGGTCTGCATTTTCATTTACTTCCTCTAGTTGCTTTGTATAGATTGCCATCATGCTAGATATTTCACCTGACTGATTTGCTTGCGTTTCTGAACCGGATGCCAATTCCTCCATCGTAGTGGATATTTGCTCTGTTCCTGAACGTACTTCATTCGCTGATTGTGTAAGCTCCTCACTGTGGGCAGTTACAGTAGTAGATACATCATTGATCTTAACCATAATGTTTCGCATGCTTTCACTCATATCATTGGTAGCTGTCACAAGCTGACCAATCTCATCAGTAGTTTTTGCCTGAAGCGGCTCTTGATTCAGGTTACCATTAGCAACTAATTGCATGCGATTCATTACCATCCGTAAAGGTCTAGTAATGGATGCAGCTGTAGCGATGGCAACGATAATGCCTAAAACGATAACTAACGCGGAAATAACAATCCCAAGGATCATGATGAAATCTCCGTTTGCTTTTACCGTATCTCCTAATTCTTGTATAATGACTTCTCTTTCGCTCGCCAATTCATTAAAACCAGCAATTAATTCATTACCTAGTGGCTGTACGGAATTTTCCGTGATTTCTGTTGCGCTTTCCTCATTCCCATTTTCGAATTCAGCAAAAACCTCATCCGTTAAAGTTCCCCACTCTATTTTTTTATCGATTAATACTTGCAGCTCATCTGAATCACTTAACTCCAATGCACGATTCTCTAAAGCAATGCTTGCTTCAATTCCATTTTGAAAATCATCCTTATATTGTTGGCTATCAAATAATAAATACCCACGAATCAAACTCTCACGCTCGACCATATCATATGCTAGCTTTTCCTCTACAATTAACAGCTCAAGCTCCGTATCGATTATCCCCTCTAAATCACTGTTTATTTCATTAATCGAATAAATGGTAAAGCCACTTAAAAGGATAGTTAATACAATAACAACAGAAAAGCAAAATAATATTTTAGCTCGTAAGGTTTTAAAACTAAATAGGTTTGAAAACTTCTTCATGCTGTGATACCCCATTCTATATAATAGTAGTCTACTATATTTCTTCTATTGACTCCTTTTCCGAAATCAACTTGATAAATATATAGCTCTTTCTATTCTATATCGTATTACTTCAAAAATAGTTTAAGTAGTTATCCTAATTTTACAGAGAATTAACCATTCTAATTATTATGATAACTGTTTATTTCCTTATAATAATAGACCTCAAATCCTTGTCTCTCAAGAATTTGAGGTCTATTTATAACGAGGTTCATGTTTTTTCCATACATTGACTCACATTAATCATTTAATCCATTTTCTATATATTGTTTCAACGCATCCAAATCTTTCGCACAAGCTTTTTTAAACGTACCACCCATCATTTTACCGAAGAATTTCGCCATACCAGTTAGTTCATTAATTTCTCCAGATAACGTAACATCCGTATCCATATCGTTTTCCGAAAAGAGATTATACGTGTAAATAAACTCTCCCTTCCCTGTTGTTCCTTTTGTTCCATCACAGCGAAGAACGATTTTCTCTGGATGTACTAGCTGAACAACTTCAAAGTGCTCTGTCGCTTTTTGTCCGAATATTTTTCTTGTTTCCAGCCACTGACTCCCCTCTTGAACTGGGCCCTCATCTAATCGCTCAATTCCTCCAAAGCCCTGCATCCACTCTTTTGCATCATCTAGATCGATCAGGCTTTCATAAACTTTTTCTTGTGATGCATGAATGGTTCGATGCACTTGAAATCGAATACTCAAATGAACTTCCTCCCTCGAATCGTTTCATAAACTAATTCATTTCTATTAATTCAAATTCTTCCTTCAAAATCGAATACAGCTTTAAGTCTTCATGTTTTCCCTTTACTAGCATCCCTTTACGGATAATCCCTTCAAACGTCATTCCGAGCTTTTCCATTACGCGCTCGGAACCGATATTTGCGACAAAGCACCTTGCTTGAATTCGGATTAAATCCATATTGGAAAATCCAAATGCTATGACTGACTTAGCCGCTTCTGTCGTTAAACCACATCCCCAGTAGCCTTGGTGGATACAATATGCAATTTCTGCACTTTGATGAGTTGGGTTCCATGATGCAAGGTCAACCGTTCCTATAATCTTTCCTGTCTTTTTATATTCCATCCCCCATGGTGCTAAACTTTTCTTTTTATAATTGTTTAAGATGAATTCGACGAACGCTTCTGTATCTGCTAGCGATTGATGCGGGTTCCACGTAACAAATCTTGTTACCTCTGGATCTGAACAGTATGCATACATATCTGGTACATCTTGTTTCGTTATTTTTCTAAGTATGAGACGTTCTGTTTCAATTTTTGGCAAATCACTATAAGTGCCTTCTTTAATCATCGAATCCCTCCATTCGTTCTACTCATTATAAAGGATTTTTTCGAAAATTAAAGCAGCTAAATTAAATAAGGCACGAATGTCATTACATCCGTGCCAAGTATTCGTTCTCTTTAAAATTGCACAAGAAAATATTTCTTCTTTCCACGGCGAATGATTGTAAACTGGTCTTCAATACGATCATCCGCTGTTACCACATAATTAACATCTTGTTGTCGTTCGCCATTAATAGATACAGCTCCATTGCCAATATCTTCTCTTGCTTGGCGTTTCGATGAAGAAATGGAAGCTTGCACTAATAGGTCCACCAAGTTAATATCCTCTTTTTCCGCTTCGTATGTTGGTACATCCTTAAAGCCTTGCTCAATATCACTTGCGGATAACTCCTTCAAGTCACCGCTAAATAATGCTGCTGATATCTTAATGGCCTGATTCAGCGCTGCTTCGCCATGAATTGATCTTGTCATTTCTTCTGCAAGACGTTTTTGAGCAACACGATTTTCCGGATGCTGTTCTACTTCTTGCTCAAGGACTGCAATTTCTTCCTCAGGTAAAAATGTGAAATAACGTAAGAATTTAGCAACATCACGATCATCTGTATTAATCCAGAACTGGTAAAATTCATATGGTGTCGTTTTTTCTGGGTCTAACCATACCGCGTTTCCAGCTGTTTTGCCGAATTTTGTACCATCTGCTTTTGTAATGAGTGGTACTGTTAGTCCGAATACTTTTATTTGTTCGTCTTCATCTTCTCTGGAACGGCGGATAAGTTCCATCCCCGCAGTGATATTTCCCCATTGGTCACTACCGCCAATTTGTAAAGTACAATTTTCCTGTTCGTACAATTTAAGGTAGTCAAGCGACTGCAAAATCATATAGCTGAATTCGGTAAATGTAATTCCTTGTTCAATTCGGGCAGAAACAGATTCCTTTGCAAGCATGTAGTTGATTCCAAAATGTTTTCCTGCATCCCGCAGAAAATCAATAATTGTCATATTGCCAAGCCAGTCATGGTTATTTCTTGACTGTACCGGATTATCACCTTGATCAGTATCAACCAGTTTGCTAATTTGCTCTCTGATTTTCTCTGTAAACCCGTGGACAACCTCGCTCGTGTTCAAGGAACGTTCACTGGACCTTCCGCTTGGATCGCCAATCATTCCTGTTCCTCCACCTACAAGCGCAATCGGCTTATGTCCAGCTTGTTGGAATCTTTTTAACATGGTTAATGGCACTAAATGGCCAATATGCAGACTATCGGCTGTTGGGTCAAAGCCACAGTATAATGTAATTTGGTTTTCTTTCAAATGCTTTTCTAGCCCTTCTCGGTCCGTTACTTGATGGACCAGCCCTCGGTTTTCAAGATCTTGTAAAATGTCCATTCTCCACACTCCATTACTTTTTTATTAAAAAACCTGGCATTTGCAATCCTTTTAGCAAATACCTTAGTTCACTTATGCAGATAAGGCAGTTTCACACTTTCTTATCTGCAAACCAAAAAACTCGCCCCTAAAAAAAGGGACGAGCTGAACACGCGGTACCACCCTTGTTGCTAAAAAAATAGCCACTTGGGATTGTTAACGATGTCTCCACCGTTCTTTCCGTAAAGGAAGTTCAACAGTCAGTAAAAATGGCACTTCGAATTTCTTCGTTGGCCCTTTTTATCCTAGTTTAAAACATACACTACTCCTACCGAAAGAAATGCTCCAGATTGTAATTCACTTGCAAATGTATACTGGCTTGCACCTTCCGCCAGCTCTCTTTAATAGGGATTTGCTAAGCTACTGCGATCTTTCATCACATCATATCAAAAGATGCTCAACAAGCAGCTAAATAGAATTGAGAAATTCCTCTTTATCCTTGTTCTTGAACATGCAATATGTATTATATACATTCATAACACATCTGTAATGCAATTGCAATATTTAATTTCTAAATACGATACAACAAAAAACACTCATATGCTATAATATATATGAAATTTAGGGGGTTCACAAATGGAATTTAAAGAAAAAATGCTCGAATATAAGAAGAAGCTGTCGACCCTATGGAAAACAGGGAAAATCCAGCGTTCATCACGCGTTACCTACGATGTGGTGTGGAATGTTATTTTATTCGTTCTTGTTATAGGTTTTATTGGATTTATTTTTGCAGGAGCTGTTGGAGCGGGCTATTTCGCATCGCTTGTAAAGGATGAACCAATTCGCAGCTATGAGACGATGGCTCAGGATATTTATGATTACTCAGAAACATCGAAACTATACTTTGCTGATGATGTTTACTTTGGTGATATAAACTCCGATATACATCGTGAAGAAACAACATTAGAGAATATTTCACCAATTTTAACGCAGGCCGTTATTGCTACAGAAGATGAATATTTTAATGAGCATAAAGGAATTGTACCAAAGGCAATTCTTCGTGCAATGGTTCAGGAAGTTACCAATTCTTCTATCCAAACTGGTGGGAGTACATTAACACAGCAATTGATTAAAAACCAAATTCTTACTGATGAGGTTTCTTTTGAAAGAAAAGCAGTTGAAATGTTGCTCGCGCTGCGCTTAGAAAGATTTTTTGAAAAAGAGGAAATTCTGGAAGCCTACTTAAACATTGTGCCGTATGGCAGGGATGCTTCAGGCAGAAATATTGCTGGTGTTCAAACAGCTTCAAAGGGGATTTTTGGTATTGATGCTGATGAAGTTAATCTTCCTCAGGCCGCATATCTCGCTGGACTACCCCAAAGCCCTTCATCCTACACACCGTTTGTCAATAGTGGTGGTCTAAAGGATGAAGCAGGTATCCAACCAGGAATAAACCGAATGAAAACAGTACTTAATCGCATGTATGATATGGAGTACATTACAAAGGAAGAATACGAAGAAGCATTAGAATATGATATTGTCGCAGATTTCTCTGAAAAAAGTCCATCTCCAAGGGAAACATATCCAGTATTAACCTTTGAAATTGAGGAAAGAGCGACCAAGCTCATTAAAAAAATTCTCGCTGAAGAAGATGGGTATACATCAGGGGATCTTAATAAAAATGAAGCTTTAAACAAGGAATATGAAGAGCTTGCATCACGTGCGCTAAGAAATAACGGTTATGAAATTCATTCCACAATTGACAAAGAAATTTATGATGCTTTCCAGGAAATCGGTAAAAATTATGAGCACTATGGGCGCGATCATACGTTTACAGTAACGGATGATGAAACGGGTGAAACAACGAGCTGGACAGAGGAAGTACAGGCTGCCGGAATGATGATTGAAAACAATTCAGGCAGAATTATTAGCTTCTTTGGTAATCGTGCTCCAAGCTTAGATAATCATTATAACTATGCTACTCGTGCAGTCCGTTCGAACGGAAGTACGATCAAGCCTATACTGGATTATGCACCAGCACTTGAAAAAGGTGCCGTCCAACCTGGAACTCCGATAGCGGATTACCCAAGAACATTCCCAAACCCTGGAGGCGCACCGTATGAAGTAAGCAACTATGGTAACGCCAGCTATGGAATGGTTTCTGCACGGAGAGCATTAGCTGGTTCTTACAACATCCCAGCAGTGGATACGTATATGAAAATAATTCAGGACAACCCTGCTAAAGAATATTTAGAGAAAATGGGGATCACTACATTAACATCCGGTGATTACGTCCAACCTTCCCTTTCCTTAGGAGGAATGGATCGAGGTGTAACCGTAGAAGAAAATATCAATGCATTTAGTACACTTGGTAATAACGGTAATTTTTCGGACGGTTATATGATCGAAAAAATCGTATCAAAAGATGGAGATATCCTATATGAACATAAATCCGATCCGGTAGAAGTGTTTACGCCTCAAACAAGTTATTTAACACTTGATATGATGCGCGATGTCATTACATCAGGTACCGGGGCATACCTAAACTCACAATTAAAACATGGTGGAGTTGATTGGGCAGGTAAAACCGGAACATCGAACGATTATAAGGATGCCTGGTTTGTTGCCATCAACCCTAACGTTACCTTTGGTACTTGGATTGGGTATAAGACTCCAGCATCCGTTTATGATCCAAGCTATCCACTTAACTATAGCCAGCGTAATATGAAGCTTTGGTCCGAATTTATTAATGCAGCATCAGATATCAAACCAGAGCTTGTTGCACCGAAGGATAAATTCGAACGTCCTGGTGGAATCGTCGAGCGTAGCTACTGTTCTATTTCCGGAATGCTTCCATCGGAATTATGTGAAAAAGCTGGATTAGTAAAAACTGATTTATTTAATGAAAAATTCGTACCTACCGAAAAGGATGATAGTCTTATTTCTGGAAACCAAGTGCTTGTCGATGGAAAATCAGTAAAAGCTGGTTCCAATACACCTAGTGAATTTACGAATGGCAATGGAGTTACCTTTAATCCTGAATGGTTAAAACGAAATGGATTTGATAAACTCAGTGATCTTTCTGTCCTGTACCCTAGAGGTGAGGATGGAGAGAAGTGGAGGAAAATTGGCATTCCTAGTGGGTCTGCGGGGAGCTCGATCGAAGATGATGGCAAAGCACCTGGGGCACCAACATCAGTTAAAAAGTCAGGTAATAAGCTAACTTGGAGTAAGCCTGATAATAACGATATTGTTGGTTACCGTATTTATCGCGCAAACTCATCCGGCGGAGATTTTAAACTGGTCGGCAACTCCAGTCAAACCGAATATAATATTGGCGATGAAAATGCTGTATATACGATAAAAGCAATCGACTACTCTGGAAATGAATCCAAAGCGTCGTCTGAATTTACGGTTGGTGACAAACCAAAGGATGACGATACATCCAATAAGGATAAAGACGATGATAACAAGGATGAAAAAGCAACGGATAATAAAGATAAAAAAAATGACAGCAATAATAAAAACAAATCAGATGATGATTAATGGATGATATATTTTTGAGGGAGCTTTTTAGCTCTCTCTTTTTTTATCACTCCACCTCCCCTACTATGCCTCTAAATGCCAGCCTATTCTTTTCGATAAACTTTCACAAAATACTAAAAATAGTAATTGAAATGCTGTATAATAGATGTATGAAAGCGGATTAAATACAGGTGGTGAACAAATGGAGCATGTAAAGACTTTTCACAGTATTTCCTACGAGACCGCTCAAGGAACCATCATTATTGAAGGACCATTATCTGCAACCGAGTTAAGCCAGTACTATTTCCATGAACAACTGACCGCTTTCCGGCCTGCAGCAAAACAATTCGAAGCCCTCCTTGAGATAGCTGAATTTCCAGAGGGACGAATTATAGTTGCCAGAACAACAGATACAATTGTCGGCTATGTCACATACTTACATCCCGATCCGCTGGAAAGATGGTCAACGTTTAATATGGAAGACTTAATAGAATTAGGCGCAATTGAAATGATTCCTTCATATCGCGGCGAAAGAGTTGCCTCAAACCTTTTAAAGGTCTCCATGATGGACGAATATATGGAAAACTATATCATTATCTCTACCGAATATTATTGGCACTGGGATTTAGAAGGAACGAAATTAAGCATTTGGAATTACCGTAAAATCATGGAGAAAATGATGGCCGCAGGTGGGTTACTTCCAGCACCTACTGATGACCCTGAAATCATTTCTCACCCCGCAAACTGTTTAATGGTTCGAATCGGGGAAAATGTCCACGAGGAGTCCATTCAACAATTCGATAAACTTCGCTTTTTAGCACGAAATAAATATCGAGACATGAGAGAAGGTTTGTAATATGCATGTTGAAGAGATTATGAAAAAGGAAGTCGTAATACTCAAGCCTGGAGCAACTATTGCAAACGCATTAGACCTACTGGAAAAACATCGTATTCGTCATATTATCATTGTGGATGATGTGAACCAGGTGATTGGAATTGTTTCCGATCGAGATGTGCGTGATGCTAGTCCATCAACATTTATTAAAGATGCAGACAACAGTGAATTGCAAAATGAAATCCAAACAATTATGAGTCATCCCGTGATTACGATTCATCCAATGGATTTTGTCGAAGAAATTGCTTCGATTTTTTATGATAAAGAAATTGCTTGTCTTCCAGTTGTCCGTAATAATCGTTTAGTTGGGGTTGTTACAGAAAAAGACATGCTTTATACATTGATCCAATTAACAGGCACCCATGTTCAAAGTTCCTTAATTGAAGTAAAGGTTCCTGACAGACCTGGAATTCTGCCTGAAGTTACAGCTATTTTCGGAAAAAGAAAAACAAATATTGCCTCAGTCTTAGTTTATCCGTATAAAAATGATTTAGATTATAAAGTTCTCGTATTCCGTATTCAGACAATGAATCCAATGCCTATTATCCAAGACTTGCGCAATGCTGGCTATGAATTGCTGTGGCCAAACGATGGGCTTGGGCTGACATAATGCGAAACAATTCGGCCTTTGTCTTTTCCAATGATTATCTTACCTATCATTTTCATAAAGATCACCCCTTTAACCACAAAAGGGTGCAATTAGCGAAAGAATTATTGGAATTGAGTGGCGCTTTAACAAAGCAAGATATTATTCCTGCAAGGATGGCAACGGATGAAGAGCTTGCACTATTTCATGATTATGATTATATCGATGCGGTGAAACGAGCTGGGCGAGGCGGGTTAAACGAAAAAGCAGGACAGGAGTATGGTTTAGGAACGGAAGACACACCGATTTTTAAAAATATGCATGAGGCAAGTAGCTTTTTAGTTGGCGGTACATTAACCGCTGTTGATGAAGTGATTAGCGGCAACAAAGATCATGTGCTTAATCTTGGAGGTGGGTTACATCATGGTTTTGAGCGAAAGGCTTCTGGATTTTGCATTTACAACGATAGTGCAGTTGCAATCAAATATATTCGTGAAAAATACAAATTAAGAGTGTTATATATTGATACCGATGCCCACCATGGTGATGGCGTACAATGGGCGTTCTATGATGATCCAAATGTATGTACCTTCTCGATTCATGAAACAGGAAGATACCTTTTCCCTGGAACAGGAAATGTGAATGAGCGTGGTATTAAGGAAGGGCATGGGTATTCCTTTAACCTTCCAATTGATGCCTTTACACAGGATGAATCCTTTCTGCATGTCTATGAAACTGCAGTAAGAGAAATTGCAGCATTTTTCAAGCCGGATGTCATTGTGACCCAGAATGGGGCTGATGCGCATTGTTTTGATCCTTTAACACACCTTTGTGGCACAATGGCAATTTATGATCGAATACCGTTCGTGGCACATGAATTGGCACACGAGTACTGTAATGGAAAATGGATTGCAATTGGTGGTGGAGGGTATGATATGTGGCGTGTTGTTCCGCGTGCCTGGGCACAAATATGGAATGTGATGAAGCATGGCAAACCAGCAGCAGGAGCTATTCCAGTTCAATGGATAGAGAAGTGGCAAAACGAATCTCCTGTCAGGCTACCAGCCAACTGGCATGATAGTGAAGAAGCTATTCCAGAGATTCCTAGAAAGGCTGAGATCTCAGAGAAAAATGAACAATTATTAAAAAGTCTATTAAAGTATACGAAACCAATTCGGTAGACATCGAAAATTAGATTCCTATAAGTAAGGCAAGAAGCTGTCCATTATAGACAGCTTCTTGCCTCGTGAATCGATATCAGATTCTGTTTTTCAATTCTTTACGCTTCATTTATACGCTCTCCAACGAAGCTTTCGTTATGCCCAACATCTTTTCTTTCTTTTGCTTCATTTGAAAGAAAGGCACTAAGCTTCTCTTCTAAAATTCGCGGATTTTGTCCCGATTGAACACCAATAATACCTTCAATAATAATTTGCTTTGTAAAAACCTCTTCCTCTGTCTTTGCTTCAAGCTTGCTAGCCATAGGATGGAAAAACAGATTAGCCAGTACAGTTCCATAAAGGGTCGTAAGGAGCGCTACTGCCATACTCGGACCTAACGTTCCAGGATCCTCTAACGTATTCAGCATGAGAACAAGACCGATTAATGTTCCAATCATTCCCCATGCAGGTGCATAATCTCCTGCCTTTTCAAAAAGTACTCTCCCTTTGTAATGTCGGTCTTCCAAAGCTGTAATTTCAGCATTCATAATATCAGTAATAACCTCTGGATCAATACCATCTACCGCAAGCAGTATACCCTTTTTAATAAATGGGTCTTCAACTTCCTCGAGCTCATTTTCCAATGCGAGAATGCCTTCCCTTCTCGCCCGCTCTGAAAGACGCACGAATAGTTTAATTAGTTCAGGAAGCTGCATATCATTTTTATGAAATGCCTCCTTCATGATCTTACCTGTTAATTTAATTTGGTCCATTTTGAATGTGACCAGCATGGAAGCAACTAAGCCTCCGAGTACAATAAATACGGAAGGTATGTCAGCAAACGATGCAACCCCCTCCGTACCACTATTCGTCATAATTGCTAACATAAGCATAATAAAACCTAGAGTAATACCAATTGGAGTTAGGAAATCGCGTTTTCTCATATTCATTTAGCTCCCTATGTTACTTTACTAAAACAAGAAGAGTTCAAAAGGTTACCTATTTCCGCAGCATAAGCTCTTCAAATTGGTTGGTAACATTTTGAACATCTATCTAATTTACTATTTATATCGGTATTATTTTTCTAATGTTGAGTTTCTTAATTCAAGTCGATGTGGTAATACAACATTATTATCTTCTACTTCTTCTTTATTCATATATTTTGTAAGCAGACGCATTGCTACTGCACCAATATCATAGGTTGGTTGTACAACTGTAGTCAATGTAGGTCGCACCATTGTTGCAAGTCTTGTGTTATCAAAGCCAAATACTTCGAGATCATTTGGTACATCTAATCCCCTGTCCTGTGCTCCATGAATAACACCTAGTGCAAGCTCATCATAAGTTACAAATATAGCAGTCGGTTTTTCATCCAAGTTTGCGAAATATTCTACTGCATCTAATCCCGTTTGATAAGCATAAACGCCTCTGTAAATGAATTCTTCATTAATTTCAATAGAAGCTTCCTTGAGCGCACGAACGTATCCATTATATTTTAATGTATTAACACCAAAATCTAAATTACTTGCAACTAATGCAGGGTGTTTGTGTCCTTTATCGATCAAATGTTTAGTCGCTTCATATGCCGCGAGTTCATAATCGATATTTACTGAAGGAATCTGATCTGCGGGATCATACGTAGCTGCAAGTACAACTGGTACAGAAGACGTTTTGAATTGTTGGATATGATCCTCGTCGATGCTGCCTCCCATAAATAAAATTCCGTCCACTTGTTTTTCTAGCATCGTATTGATGAGTTGCAGTTCTTTATCTTTGTTCTGATCCGAACTACTCAAAATAATATTATATTTATACATCGTTGCAATGTCTTCAATTCCTCGGGCAAGTTCGGAAAAGAAGATATTCGAGATATCTGGAATAATCGCTCCTACAGTAGTTGTTTTTTTACTTGCCAATCCTCTAGCCACTGCATTTGGACGATAGCCTAATCGTTCAATCGTTGCTAATACTTTTTTACGTGTTGTTGGTTTTACATTCGGATTTCCGTTAACAACACGAGACACTGTAGCCATTGAAACATTCGCCTCACGAGCTACATCATATATCGTTATGTTCATCTAAAGTCTACCTCCTAATATTACAAATCGACTTCTATTCTTTATATAATACTCTAGGATGAAAAAAATTACAAAAAAAATCTTAAAAACCAAGAAATTGTCCTAAAATGTACACAAATGCGAGTTCATCCACTATTAGTTTTAACAAAAAACAATACTAGCATACTTCTATTACTTACTGAAGTGAAAGTTATGAAAATACATTTCCAAAAATGCTATACGATCATACGGCTTCATATGCATATCATTATATAAGCGTTAGTGATAATCGACAATGTTAATGGCACTCATTATTATAACGAAAGGAGGATTTTCATTACCTCCTCCAAAAAAAGAAAGGCTGCATAATTGCAGCCTTTCTTCTACTATTATCTATTTCAATCGATTTTCGATACCTTTAAGCTCTTCAAAGAATATATCGAATGTTGGAATGTCCATTTGCTGTGCAGAGTCAGATAACGCCACCGCAGGATCTGGATGTACTTCAGCCATAACACCATCAGCTCCAATTGCAAGTGCTGCCTTTGCAGTCGGTAGCAGTAAGTCACGTCTTCCTGTCGAATGTGTAACATCAACCATTACCGGAAGATGTGTTTCTTGTTTCAAAATTGGAACTGCTGAAATATCTAATGTGTTACGTGTTGCTTTTTCGTATGTTCGGATACCACGTTCACATAAAATAATATTCCCATTACCACGGGAAATAATGTACTCTGCTGCATTGATGAATTCAGAAATCGTTGCCGATAAACCACGTTTTAATAGTACTGGTTTATTTGTATCCCCTGCGGCCTTCAATAATTCAAAGTTTTGCATGTTTCTTGCACCAATTTGAATCACATCAATGTAATCAACAGCTTCTTCAATATGTGCTGGGTTTACAATCTCACTAATTACCGCTAAATCATATTCATCAGCAACTCGTTTTAAAATTTGGAGTCCTTCTACGCCAAGTCCTTGGAAATCGTAAGGTGAAGTTCTAGGTTTAAACGCTCCCCCACGCAGTAATTTAAGTCCTTTACTTTTTACAGATTCCGCAACTGCAGCCACCTGCTCATAGCTTTCAACTGCACACGGTCCAAAAACATAGCTAGTGTTACCATTTCCTACTTTAGCACCTTTAATGTCAATCACTGTATTTTCAGGTTTCTTTTTTCGAGAAACGAGTAATGCTTTACTATGATCATCTTCCTGCAATTCCAAACTCGCTTTAAAAATTTCTTTAAAAATATGCTCCAGTGTTGAATTTTGAAAAGGACCATTATTGTTATCCTTAATTTTATCCAACATTTCTCTTTCACGTACTGGATCAAATCGTTTGATACTTTGCTTTGTTTTCAACTGACCGATTTGCTGAACAATCTCTGCACGACGGTTTATTAATTCCAAAATTTCTAAATTCACATCATCCATCTGAACTCTAAGCTGTTCCATTTCATTACTCATTTCCAGTCCCCCTGAAGTCATTTTTTAATAATTAGAGACAATTATAGCTAAAATTCTTTTATTTGTCACCAATAAGTTTATAATATAATAGATATCTTTTTACTATTCTCTTTTTTGAGACCCGTTTTGGAGAGACTGAGATCAGGCACTAAGAAGCACAACTGCCTGGCATGACACCGGACGGATAAGATTGTAAAAAACTATCATACTATTAAAAGGAAGGAGTTTAAGCGATGGGAGAACCTATTTTTGCCCTCGATATTGGCACTCGTTCCGTTACTGGCATTATATTGGAGAGTCTCGATAACAAATTCAAAGTAATTGATTATTATATGAAAGAACATACAGAACGCTCAATGCGTGACGGACAAATACATAATGTAGTAGCGGTTGCTCAAGTCATTCAAGAGGTCAAAGAAAAACTTGAAGAAAGAGCAGGTAGCCCGTTTACCAAAACCTGTGTTGCCGCAGCCGGAAGATCATTAAAAACAGTGGAAGCAAGTGCTTCCATTTCATTGCACCATCACCCAATTACAGATTTAGATGTTATCAAGCATTTAGAGCTCACTGCTGTTCAACACGCACAGCAAACGCTAGCGAAAAAAGATAAAAATAATGATTACAATAACTATTACTGTGTTGGGTATTCTGTTCTAAATTATAAGTTAGATCAAGAACAAATCGGCTCGCTCATTGACCAGAGCGGTGAAGAAGCTACAGTTGAAATAATTGCTACGTTTCTTCCTAAAATAGTTGTCGAATCATTGCTAGCAGCCCTTCGACGTGCAGATCTGGATATGGAGGCACTAACACTAGAGCCAATAGCAGCGATACATGTGTTAATACCCGAGTCGATGCGCAGACTGAATGTAGCGCTTGTTGATATTGGTGCAGGAACGAGTGATATTGCAATTACGGATAGAGGTACTGTTGTAGCTTATGGAATGGTACCTATCGCTGGTGATGAAGTGACTGAAGCGATAAGTGATCATTACTTACTTGATTTTCCTAAGGCAGAGGAAACGAAACGAGCAATCGTGAATAACGGGGAATACACGGTTGCAGATATACTAGGTTTTGAATCTGTCATCACCTATGAGACACTTGCCAAAGATATTGCAGCATCTGTCGAGCGTCTGGCTGAAGCAATAGCTACTGAAATTCTTCAGTTAAATGCAAAAGCTCCGCGTGCAATCATGCTTGTTGGTGGAGGAAGCTTAACACCAAACTTAACAACAAATCTTGCAGATAAAATGGATCTTCCGCATAATCGGGTTGCTATTCGCGGAAGCGACGCAATCCAAAATTTACGTCATGAAGGTGTCCCAACGGGTCCTGACTTTGTTACGCCAATTGGTATTGCAATTGCCGCCAGACAAAATCCTGTGCATTATGTGAGTGTAACAGTGAACAAGCAAGTCATTCGACTATTTGAGATGAAGCAACTTACTATTGGCGATTGCTTGATTCAAGCTGGGATCAAATTGAATAAGCTTTATGGAAAACCAGGGTTAGCCTCTATTGTTACTGTAAATGGTAAAGAAATAACACTACCTGGCAGCTTTGGCAAAGCACCGCAAATCTATTTAAACAATAACGCCGCCCACGTTGATGACTTAATTATAGATGGGGATGAAATTGAATTTGTTGCTGGTGCCGATGGAAAGCCAGTACAGACGACTTTAAAGGAACTTATTGGTGAAGCGCCATCTATGACTATCTTCTATAACAAAAAGCCTTATAAGCTGCAAACAGACTTTTATGTAAATGGCAGTATTAAAAACTCAAATTATAGTATAAAAGATGGCGACAAAGTCACCTGGAAACAAACAAGAACAATCCGTGCATTTTTACTAGAGCGAAATTTGGTTCCGAGTATCACTACAAAACCATTTACAATACGACTCAATAACCATTCTATCACGCTAACTACTGGGACAACTAGAATTTTGGTCAACAATGAAGAATCAGCGTTAGATGACACCTTAAAACAAAATGATCGAATAGAAGTCATACTAGCAAAGCAACCGACCGTCCATGATCTGTTACAGCAGCTTGATAAAAAAGCTTTAAATAAGGTCACTGTCACGTTTAATGATGAAAAGGTTATATTGACACAACCTCTTGTTAGAATCAAGCGAGATGAGGATTTATTAAGTATAGAGGACCCTATTCAGCCACACGATGTACTTACGCTGAAAGAAAGAAAAATAGAGCCATTCATTTTTCAGGATGTTTTTCGTTATGTACACATCGATTTAACCAAGGCAAACGGAAAGTTTAAATTGTTGAAGAATAATCTCCCGACCTCGTTTGATGAGAAAATTATCACTGGAGATAAGCTAGAGATTCGCTGGGAAGACTAAATAAAAAAGGTTTTAAAAAGGCTGTCACTTTTTTGTGACAGCCTTTTTATCTTATTTTGTTGCTGCTTTTGCAGTTTTTTTAACCTCTTCTTTTTTGCTCGATGCATCTGCCTTTACTTCTTCTGCCTTCTGCTCGGCATCTGCTTTTACTTCCTCAGCCTTTTCTGCAGCATCTTTTTTCACTTCATTCGCTTTTTGAGAAGCATTTTCTTTTAATTCTTGTGATTTTTGAGCAACATTCTCTCTTAATTCCTGAGACTTTTGTGCAACATTTTTAGTAAGTTGTGATGTCGTATCAACAGCTTTCTTAGTCAGGTCAGCACTTGTAGCGAATGCTTTATCTTTCAATTCCATTCCTTTTTCTTGGGCTGCATCCTTGAATCCGCTGGCACGATCCTTAACTTGTGTTGCACCTTGGTTAATATCACTTCTTAACTCTCTTCCTGATTTTGGGGCAAACAGCAATGCTGTTGATCCACCAATAATTGCCCCTACTAATGATCCGATAATAAAATCTTTTGTATTAATATTGTTTTCTGGCATCCTTATTCCTCCTAGAGTTAATTATTTTCTTTTTCTTTTATTCCAATATTCCAATATGGAAGCTCCCCATTTCACTGCTTGTGCAGCCTTTTCCTGATCTTCTTTAGAATATCGGGAAACTGTATTGGAAAGTTGTCGCAATGTTTGGTTGAAATCTTTGACTGTATCACCAATACCACTAGCACCTTCAAATAGACCATCTAACTTTGCAGATTTATGATTGATATCGTCAGCTAAACGATTAGTTTTATTCAAAAGCTGCGTTGTTTCCGTTGTAACACCTTGTATTTGTTTTTCTAGTCCTTGCATTGTATTTGATACGTTG
The DNA here is from genome assembly GCF_003515705.1 of Oceanobacillus profundus. GTDB lineage: Bacteria > Bacillota > Bacilli > Bacillales > Amphibacillaceae > Oceanobacillus > Oceanobacillus profundus. The sequence continues at coordinate 35,636 of NZ_QWEH01000004.1, read as the reverse complement.
TTTAGCGTTTCTTTTGTTGCTTTTAATGTAATAACTACATATACTACCAGCACGATAAATGCGATAACTGCAAGAAGTGCGGCAATATATAATATAACTTCCATTTCTAAAATCAGCTCCTTTTTCGTGTAGTATTGCTATTGTGTTGGTTCTAATAAGAGCATTTCTTTATTAATACAATCATACACTTTTTAAAATAATACCCCAAATTATAAAGGGTAAACCTATGTATGAGCGAAGAAACGCGCTGAATAAGTACAATAAAGCACAAAACCTTCTATTCCATAGCGGCTTGCCACTTCATTCCTTTGCCCTTATAGTATAACCCTTTCCTTTAACAATTTCGACAAATATGATAGAATTCCTGCCTACTCATATGAAAAATATATCTTACTTGTATAGCTTATTTTCCCATATAATTTATTCCGTAAACATAAACAGCAAATTTCTATCATTTTATCTCAACCGTATAAACGTGGTCTAATTAAAATACTTTGATTTTATTACAAGTAAAAAATAAACCACCAATTACTAGAATTGATGGTTTACGGCATTAGTTTTTTATTGAGTTTTTTAGCGTTTCTTCATACGCCTTTTGGAATTTTTGAATATCTCCAGCACCCATGAAAATTAGAACACTGTCTTTAAACTGCTGTAACACTTCTGTTTGATTTAATTCGAGGATTTCACTTCCTGAAATTAATTGCTGTAAGTCATTAATTGACAGCTGACCCGATTCTTCTCGAGCAGAGCCGAAGATATCACATAAATAAACGTGATCTGCTTCATTTAGGCTATCAGCAAACTCTTGCAGGAATGTTTTTGTTCTTGTAAATGTATGTGGTTGAAAAACAGCTGCAATTTGCTTATTCGGGTATTTCTTTCTCGCAGACTCAATTGTAGCCGTAATTTCCCTTGGATGATGTGCGTAATCATCAATAATTACTTGACCAGCAATTTCTTTTTCACTAAAGCGGCGCTTAACCCCTTTAAATGTAGATAGATTTTTAATATCTGCTGCTTGAATACCTTCATAATGGCAAATCGCAATGACAGATAGCGCATTTAGAATATGATGATTTCCATACATCGGAATCGTAAACGTTTCATAGTACGTATTTCTTACAAACACGTCAAACTGCGTTCCATTTTCTGTTTCCTGCACATTCTGAGCTTGGAAGTCATTTGTTGCAGCAAACCCATAATAAATTACCGGAACCTTCGTATGAATCTTTTGCAGTTCTTCATCATCACCACATGCAATAATACATTTTTTTACTCGGTCTGCCATGGATTGAAACGCATCGACTACGTCATCAAGACTCGTAAAGTAATCTGGATGGTCAAAATCAATATTTGTCATAATCGCATAATCAGGCTCATAGCTTAAGAAATGACGACGGTACTCACAAGCTTCAAAAACAAAATACTGGCTGTCAACATGACCGTTGCCTGTACCATCACCTATTAAATAAGAAATAGGGAATGTTTCATCTAACACATGGGCTAATAACCCCGTTGTTGATGTTTTCCCATGTGCACCTGTGACGGCAATGCTTGTATACTGCTTCAACCATTCGCCAAGGAATTCATGATATCTGTAAAATGTACAGCCTAATCTTTTCGCTTCCTGAATTTCTATATGCTCATCTGAAAATGCATTTCCGGCAATAACGGTAAACTCTTTTTTAATATTACTTTCAGAAAAAGCAAGAATTGGAATCTGCTTTTCTTCAAGTGCTTCCTGCGTAAAAAATTTTTTCTCATAATCAGACCCTTGCACCTTTTCACCCGAATCATGAAGGATCTGCGCAAGAGCACTCATTCCTGTCCCTTTAATACCAATAAAATGGTAAGTTGTCATAAACGAACCTCCAACTTGTTCATACAAACGTTACATCTGCAAATAATTGTATGAAAGGATATTCACACCGATTCATTATAGCAAAAATTGATATAGATTCAAATACTTTTCTCTTATTTTCGAAAGCACGGCTGTATCATGCGTTTGGAGCGTTATAGTCAACCTTTTCCAATCGTGGATTTGGTCTATATCTGCGTCCTTCTTTCGCTTCCGGACTTCCATTAAGCAGTACTAAATCTCCTGTAAACCCAACATTTAAGCGTAGTAAACTTCTTCCAACACCATACATATCTACAGGTACTCCAGCTTTTTCAAATTCGGTAATCCGTTCTTCTGTGAATCCGCCAGTAACCATTATTTTAACATGCTGGAAGCCGTCATCATCCAATGCTTCTCTTAATGCAAAAAGTAATTCGGGATTCACACCTCTTGGATCAAAAGTTCCCATTAAATGATGGTTTCTTAAAAAGTACTTATCCACTAATGTACGGGATGTATCGAGACGAACGGATTTAAGAGCATCTCCAAATTCTCTGGCAACCTTTAATGAATCTGTTATCACATCGTTATTGTAATCAACAAGCGCAGCCAAATCATCTTCAGGAAATAGTTCATGATAGGCTTTAGCAGCTGCTACGGTATCTCCACGGAACATTTGAATCAATGCATGCGGCATTGTTCCCATTCCTTCTTTACCCCACCATTCATTCATGGCGTGCGTAGCTTGTGCAGTGGACCCACCGATAAATGCAGCATATCCGTCCCCTGCCTGAGTCGTGTAGTGGTCATCACGATCTCCCATAAAAACAACTGGTTTTTGCTCCCCGGAGGTTCGTGCAGCTTTTACCACATTGTATACATTTGTCGCGACAGATGTTCTTCTTGCAAGGATTCCATCAATAATTCCTTCTAAAAAGCCAAATTGCTGATAAGACCCAGAAATTGTGAGAACTGTTTCGTACGGACTGATTCTATCTCCATCTTTTAGCGAGTGGATTTTCAGCGTTTCTGGACGGTCTGCAAATGTATGTAACAATGCAATTACCTCATCAGTTCCACATAATACAGCATGCTCCTTTTGAAAAAATTGCATCGTTACATAATTATTTGCTAATTTTTCCTCTGCAATTTTTTTCGTTTTAAGAAAATAAACGGCTGAAAACCATCCCTCACGGATTCTTTCGTCAAATTTAAAGGTTCTGTTCGTTAATCGTTTAATTTTACCTTCTAGCTTTTGTTCAATTTCTTTCATAATAGGCTCTCCTTATCAGTAACAATTCGTTCTTTTATCATATAGAAAATTCCCCAACTAGACAAATAAAGTGAAATTTCATTTTGTGGGGGTCCTTTCCCCGCTAAATGGTAGCACCACAAGGGAGACCCGCAGGCCTTTGAATAGAATCAGGAATTTACGGGATGTTAACCCTACTTTCACGTTTTTGCTTTTCTCACACTTACAGGTGGAGGTGTTAAGCTCGCAAATGCATGGTAAATTACATTTCATCTAGTTGGGATGGACTAATTAATACTTCTCTCGGTTTACTTCCATTTTGTCCAGAAATAATACCTCGTTCCTCTAGTGCATCAATCAAGCGTGCTGCCCGGTTGTAGCCAATTTTAAAATGACGCTGCAAGAGCGATGTGCTTGCACTTTGGTGATTCATAACAAATTGAATTGCTTCATCCATTAATTCATCCGCATCCTCATCTACGGTAATTTGCTCCAGCAATTGTTCCTGTTCAAATAGATAGTTCGGCTCAGCTAAGCTTCTAGCATAACTTGTTACCCGTTCGATTTCCTCGTCGGAGACATACGGACCTTGTAGACGGACACTTTGACCAGCACCATTCTCTACAAATAACATGTCGCCCCTTCCAAGAAGCTTTTCCGCCCCGCTAGAATCAATAATAGTCCGCGAGTCAATTTGGGACGATACACTAAATGCAATCCGTGTTGGGATATTTGCTTTAATTAGTCCTGTAATAACATCAACAGATGGACGCTGTGTGGCCAATAATAAATGTATCCCGCATGCTCTCGCTTTTTGGGCGATTCGGCTAATTGAATCCTCCACATCCTGCGGTGACATCATCATTAAGTCAGCAAGCTCATCAATAACAATTACGATGAACGGCATTTTTACACTGCTACGACCTTGTTTGATTACCTTCTGGTTGTAGCGTTCAATGTCTCGCACACCTTCCTGAACGAATTTCTCGTAACGGTCTTCCATTTCATTCACTGCCCACTTCAAACTTTGTGTTGCAGCTTTCACATCTGTTATAACTGGTGCAACTAGATGTGGAATGCCATTGTAAGGTGCTAGCTCGACCATTTTCGGGTCAATGAGCAAAAATTTAACATCCTCATGATTTGCTTTGTAGATGAGACTAATTAAAATCGTGTTAATACAAACACTCTTCCCGGAACCTGTTGCACCTGCAATCAAACCATGTGGCATCTTTTGGATATTTGTGATCTTTGGATTTCCTTCAATCGTTAAGCCGAGTGCAATGCTAAGCGGTGATTTACTTTCTTTAAATTCTTCCGTTTCAAAAATACCTTGCAAGCCTACCATCTCTGCTTTCAGATTTGGCACCTCAATTCCAACTGTATTTTTCCCCGGAATCGGGGCTTCGATACGGATATCTCTTGCAGACATGTTCAATTTCAAATCATCGGAAAGATTTTTAATCTTGCTTACCTTAACGCCTAACTCTGGATGAACTTCAAATCTTGTTACAGATGGTCCTTGTGTCGCTTTTACGACACGTGCACGTACATTAAAATATTTTAGCGTTTGTTCTAGCAACTGTTGTTGTTCTGTTACCCAAAGCTTGTCGTCATTGTTTTTTTCTACCGGATCATTGAGTAAGTGAACAGGGACTTCCCGTACAAGCTCTTGTTGCTGTACGATATCAATAACTTCCTGCTCCACTGCTCCTTGTTGAGTTACAGGTTCTTCCTGCTGCGTTTCCTTTGTTTCCATCTTTTCTATTGTCGCTGCCTGTTGCTTCCATACTTCATTACGTTTTCGGTCATAAAGTCGTTTTTTATCACGAGGTGTCATGATAACATTAAATGGTTCCGACTTTCTTTCACTTCTTCTTTCCGATACTCGCTGATTCTGTTGTGTGCTAATCGGATTAATTTTTTCTTTTCGATTTCTTTCCTGCACTTCGGAACTCGTATCTTCTGTTTTTATTACATTTTCTAGAGGAGCTTCTGTAGCTGCAGCCTCTTTCTCTGCCTCGATTACAGGGCTTGTCTCTTCTTTATTAAGAGAAGATTCCTTTGTAATACTTTCAACTGCCTTGTTTTGCACTTCTATTGGCGACGCAGATTTTTGTTTGCGTTCCTCTATCTTTGAGAAGATAGGAATCTGTTCTTCATTACGTTTTTCTTCCTGTATTTGATCCTTCCGTTTATATGCAGGAACATTTTCTATTTCCTTCTCTTTCTGCCTCTTTTGATAGCCATAAATTGGCGATGGTACGTCTGTCGGCTCGAATGGAATGTCAGGATTCTTTTTGTATACTTTCCTGTCATGTCTTATCGGTTCTTCAAACTTTCTTTCTTCCCGCTTCTTCTCCTTTTTAAATGTGGGCGCAGACGTTTCATAATCAACTTTACTTTCAGCTGGCCGGTTTACCGTTTTTTTTGTTGGCACATCAGGTATAACAGGAAAACGAAATGAATTTTTCTCAGGATACTGATACATCATTCTCGCTTCAACTTGTTTATTTTCTTTATTATGAAGGCTAGGGTTTGCCTTAATCTCCACAATTTCTTCAACTTCCACTTCTACTTCTTCTGTAAATATATTTTTTAATTTTTTCTTCCATTGTTCAAACATATCTATCACTCTTTCTTTTCTTTAGCGGACAGGAAAATAGAAACCTTTCCTGCCTATCCCCATACAATAATGGTATAACATTATAGTTAATCATTTTCTATTCTAGCAGTTTTTAGGTTTTTTTGAAACGTATGTAAGAAAACATAAGTTGAATTACCTGGTTTACCATCATCTTCTCTGGGTCTCAAGCAATGTCGATTATCTATGTAACTTGATGAAGATGAAAAAACTTAATTAAAAGTAGGCAGGTAAACGAAAAAAACAACCTCGCACTCATGTGAAAGGTTGTCCTTTTGCCTTATTTAAACGATAAAGTAAAACTTCATTCAGTAAAGGAGGTTCTTTTCCTCCCTTACTGAATGTTAGTTGAACAGAATCTGGAGTTACGGGATATTTATCTCCCTCCCACCTTCACATTTTTGTATTTCTTACGCAAAGAGGGTGGGTATCACAACGCACAGGACGTCGCGATCTAAGTCGACCAGCCCGTTAATGCGTGATAAATTCTTCTCCTACTGAATAAGAATCATCCAATACATAAATTCCTTTTTCCGCTGGCGCATTCGGGAGCCCTAATTCTTTTTGTGAACAAATCATACCATTTGATGGTACTCCTCGTAATTCAGAAGGTTTGATTTTCAAACCACTTGGCATTGTTGCGCCAACTTTAGCCACGACTACTTTTTGACCTGCATCCACATTCGGTGCTCCACATACAATTTGTAATGTTTCGGTACCCACGTCAACTTGGCAAACACTCAATTTATCGGCATTTTCATGGCTATCCTTACTTGTTACATAGCCAACTACAAATTTTGGACTCAAGTCAAAATCAAGCTGATCACTAAGTTGATTTACCGCGAATAATTGCTTAATCTCTTGTAAGAAGGATTCCGTCAACTTTATCTTTCCCTTTTCTGCTAAATCAAAATGCTTCGAAGCTTCAAATATATTGTAGCCAAGCACCTCACCTTTTTTTGAAGTGATTTTTGTAATTGGACCGAATCTTTCGTGTTCGATTTCATAACGGTCTCCATCCTTGATTGGAATCAGTAACACGTCACCAATACCATCTGGATTGTAAAAAACATCCATTACATTCATCCTTTCTAGCTTTTTTCAGGTCTATTTTTTGCAAGTATAAAGATTGGTTCTAACTTCTTATTTTCATAAATAAATGGAAGAGAGGTAATTGGTATACGTCCTTCCGCGAAGAACTTCATTGTCATCTGCGCTAAAATATCATACCCCATTTTATTTTGAATGTCAGCTATGATTAACACATCTTGGTGGGGAACGGCTACAGTTAAATCACCTTTGGCATTCGCCTTCATCTCTTCTAAGAAAGCTTCATTTAATATTCTGCTTGCATCATAGCCATCCTGTGTTGCAACAAAATAAAAATCATTATCAGCTACTTGGTCGTGCTTATAATCAAGACTCAAGGAACGTACATTAAATGTTGCTATTTCATCAATGCGTGAAGCAGTCCAACCTTCTTGTTCAAGAAGCTTTTCATCTATCAGCCGATAGGATTTACCTAAATCTAGCGCATAGAAAACACGCGTTTCTGCTGTATGATCCTTATAGACAAGCTTTGTACCGGCTTTGGTTTCCGTTGGAAAGGACGGTGAACGCATAACAGGGTATATATGTTTCTCCATTCCCGCAAGCTGATGCTCCTCATTCATAATTCGGAGCGCCTCTCTCACATGCTCCTCCAGCTCATCAATAGCCACTTCTCCACGCTGATTGTATTTTACGATTACATTTGGTAATGTAATTGTAATTCCTTGGTTCGATTCCTTCCATTCTACTCTGAATGTATCTTTATCACGATTAAACGAAGTCTTAAAATATTCATTCGCAAAACGTTCTTCCAATACTTTTTTCATTTTAAAGCTCGTCATTTTCATGCAATCGTCACCTCCTGTACCACCTGAGCTTATACTGATAGTCCGTTAATAAATTGCTCAATCTCTTCTTTTGTTTTCCGGTCCTTACTAACAAAGCGACCAGCTTCCTTGCCGTTTACGAAAGCTAAGAAGCTTGGAATGCCGTATATATCGTAGTCCTGACAAAGTTCAATAAAATTATCTCGATTTACTTCGACAAATTGATACTGTGAATAGGCTTGTTCAATTTCAGGTAATATCGGCTCAATAACACGACAATCTGGGCACCAGCCAGCGGAAAATATAAAAATAACACGTTCATTATCTTTTAAATCATTAAATTGCTCAACTGTTTCTAACTGTTTCATTTCGTCTCAACTCCCTTTCCTTTACTATCATAGCTTTGTTTCAAGTATGATTCAATTATCAAGGGTTGAACATGTGTTTACTCTATGCTCTCCTGCTCGATAGCAATTGATTTTGCAATGTTCATTAACTCACTTGCATCATTCTTGATTCTAGACTTTTGGGTATATGTGGTGATTTTAGCGCCTCCAATGCCAATTTGTAATTCGTAGCCCTCTCCATCGTCAGGCAGAATTCGCATATACCCAAATTTATCACCATCACTGTACGAATCCAGCACCAGTGCTTGATCTGACTGAGCAGCCTCGTAATTCAACTCACTTGAAGCGGGTTCAAATTCGTTATAAAAAACGATGTATGTTTGCTTCCCATCAACAAGAATCAAATTACTTTCATCTTTGCTCTCTACTTCTAAACGATCAGGTATATAAATAGAATTACTTTCCATTTCATAATTTGTTTCAACCGGTGTATCACTATAAAATACCGCTTCAGCCGCTTCTTTTGCATCAGCTACTGCTTCTTCCTCTGATTTAAATCCACACCCAGCAAGCAATATAATAGCTAAAGCTGTTACAGATAGCGTAACGATTAAATTTTTCACGACGCTTCCTCCTAGTACGTACTTTTTAGCCATTGTTCATGATACTATGAAATGATTTATTTTTAAAGAACAAAAGCGGCTGTGCCTAGTTAGCAACGTACGAACTTCATCCATATTTTTTGGGGTTCGATAAATCGAACATTTTTGAAAGGTGATAAAACTGGAGGCAGTCGATGAAAACAGCTAAAGAACCAATAACACTTTAGAGTCTATTTGGTTATACTCAGTTCACCCAAAATAAACGTGAGCAGTAGAGGACCACCGCTCACGTTTAATAATTTATAAAAACAATTTGTATGCTATTATAGGTTATCCTTTTCCAAAGCTTTTGACTTCTACATAACATCGTTACATAAGTGGTGAAAACTTATCTGATCCGGATATTTACAAAAGTTATATTCACTTGCACCATGTGCACATACAGCAAGCTTGTAGTCTTTTGCAATTGTAAATTGCTTTAGCATGAAGCCCTTAATCTCTTCATTTCTATCCATATCTATAATAACAGCCTGGTCCATCTTTATTTTTTTCACCCGAAAAGAATCAAGAGGAATAGCCAACCCTTTTCCTAATGCCTTCACATAGCTTTCTTTCATTGTCCAAATATCAAAGCATACAAGGCTTTTATTCTCTGCTGCAAGTATTTCCCAATATTCAAACTCGGTAAAAAGCTGCTTAGCCATACATAAATCAAATACCCTTACCTCTTCTACATCAATGCCCACCTGCTGATCGTGCACCGCACAGACAACAAAATCACCAGAATGTGAAATATTGAATTGTATAGAAGGATAATCTGGAAAATATGGCTTACCATATGCATTTTTTTCTATTGTAATATCCTTTGCTCGCTTCCCTGACTGTTTATAAAGCACATGCTTAATCAACAGTTCACCGACCAGTGTACGGTAAGCATCTGCGAGGTGGAAGAATTGCATTATTCGTTTTTGCCTTTCGCCAGATACATATGCCAGCATGGATGTTAGCTCTGATTGGCTTTTTTCTTCGGGTAATTGACAAATATAAACTTCAACCACTCTGTTTGCCCCTCTCGACTTCATCCAAATGTATCCGCGGATTTAGCTTATCTGCTGTTTCTTTAAACCTGATTGCAATAACCCATGCGATAATTAGAAATAGAGCAGCTCCGAACAATGCATACTGGTAGTTCAATAATCCAATATGTTCAGCCTCTGCTGCATCCGATGCACCGAGTACACTGGACAATATAGCTACACCAAGTACAGAGCCTAGTCTGTTCTGCATATTAAATAATGTTGTTGCTCTGCTCATAGAAGCAGAATCGATATGTTTAAATGCAGAAATTTGTGCAGCTCCTACGGTCTGGCCCAGGAAAAAGCCAATACCAAACATCATTACTCTGAGCAACCATGGATTAGATGATGCGGATAGTGCAATGAGTATAAATACAATAATGGTTCCTAATAGTGAAAAGACTAGCAGACGCTGCAATCCAAGTCTTTTCAGGGTCCAAGGCATGATTTGAGAAGCTGCCATTAATCCAAGCGCTTCTAGAAATGTTGTTAGTCCTGTGTGTAAAGCACTTACATTTAATGCGTTTTGGTACATGAGCGGAAATACGTACAGCATCCCCAATAAACCAGCCGCTGAACAGAGACTGATTAGATTCATTGTGCGAAACATCGGATCTTTTAAGAGACTTAAATTGATCATCGGTTTATCGATACGAAGTTCTACAAGAACGAGCGCAATCATGAAAGAAATACCGACAAGACCAGTAATTAGAATTTCCGGAGAAGTCCAACCTTTTATCGCACCTTGTGTGAGTGCATAAATTGACATCGAAAAACCTGATAGCGACAGTAAAAAACCTTTATAATCAAATTTCCCTACCGCTTCCTCCAGATGTTCCTGCAAGTATACCTTCCCTATTACTAAGGCCAATATGCCAATTGGAATATTTATATAAAATATCCATCGCCAGGAAAGAACATCTACAAGCAATCCGCCAATTACCGGGCCAAGTGCAGGTGCAAGTGCAATCGGTATAATAAGTATACGTGAAAGCTTTGGTCGTTCTTCATGGGTAAACGTTCTAAATAAAATCGCCATACCAACAGGGGTAAGAAAACCTGCCCCTATGCCCTGCAAAATTCGAAACAGGTTCAATGTAAACATATTGTGAGCTATTCCGCATAATGCCGACGCAATCGTAAATATTGCAAGCGCGGCTAAAAATACACGTTTCGTCCCAAAACGGTCTCCAAACCAACCAGCTGCTGGAAGAAACATTGCTAAGCTAACGAGATAGCCGATGTTGATTGTTCCAGTAGCAGAAGGGGGAACGTCGAACGCTTCCCCAATTGCCGGTAATGCTACATTAACAATGGTACTATCAAGAGCAGACATAAACATAGCAAGTACATAAACAATGACAACTGCTACTCTAGCATTAAAATATTGCTTCATTCCTAAGCCCTGGAACCAATGCTTTCAGATACTCTCAAACTATTTGGCATCTGATTATGCCAATGTGATTTAATATAATCCAGGCACTTTTCGTGATTGTCTGCTCCGTAAACATGTTCCCATCCTGATGGTATATCCAGAAAGTCGGGCCAGAGTGAATACTGGCCTTCCTCATTGATTAAGACTACATAAATTCCATCCGGGTTTTCGAAAGGATTGCTCATCATCTATCTCTCCTCTATGAATCTATTAAGATACGTCGATACATACTGTTTAGCTTTTCAGAAATAATTTCTCCGATTTCCGCCAACGGTTCCGGCTGACACATATCCTTATGACGGCAATGAATATCATACGCTTCAAGGGTCCCATGAACATAAGGTTCCCATGCGTTGACATGTATCGGCTCAAACCACTCTGGAATAATAGTTGACCGGAAAAAGAGAATATCACCAACAAATAGTTCCGGTTCTGATTGGCTCAAAATATGTACAGACTGTACATATGTTTTCTTCAAGTTCATAATCACAGCATCATCAAGGCTTGCTAATGCACTACCGTCTTTCTTAAGCAACTCAATTACATGCTCCAATTCCAATGGCTTCTCCCCAAAACTTTCAGGATCATATCCTCCCAAGGCAAGTAAAGCAATCTGTGCTTCTGATTCGTCAGGCATATTGTTTATCGGCAGAAAATGATTTGGATATGCATCCAGCATAGCGACAAGTGCAACCTCCTCCCCTTGTTGTTGAAGTTTTGTGGCCATTGCTTGAACAACATTTCCACCTAATGACCATCCAATCAAATGATAAGGACCCTCAGGCTGAACACGTTGTATCTGCTCAATATAATCTGCAGCCATTTCATCCAATGACTTCGGATAGTTGCCTGGCTCCGAAATTCCTCGTGCCTGTAAGCCGTATATCGGAAAATCCTTCTTTAATGCTTTGATCAGCCCCGCATAGCACCAACTAAGCCCTCCTGCAGGATGTACGCAGAATATCGGTGGAAGACTTCCGCTTCTACGCAGTGGCAGCAACACGTTAAGTGCATTATGATCATCACCAATTTCCAATCGTTCAGCAAGCCCTGCAACAGTCGGAGATTCAAAGAGATTACCAATACTAAGCTCTATGCCGAACGTTTCTTTAATTCGCGTCATCAACTGTACAGCAAGCAGAGAATGACCACCAAGATGGAAAAACTCATCATCGATCCCTACATATGGCACTTCAAGTACTTCCATAAATAGGTTACAAAGGACTTCTTCTTGTGGTGTTCTTGGCCCACGTCCGTTCATTTCTGCTGTATAGTCAGGTTGAGGCAATGCCTTGTAATCGAGTTTGCCATTAGGTGTTAATGGAAATTCGCCGATCACTGCAAACGCTGATGGAACCATATAATCAGGCAAATGTTTCGCAACCCAATGCCGTAAATCAACATGCTCTCCATTTTCGTTTCTCTTTAAGACAACATAAGCTATAAGCCGTTGATCACCCGGTTGATCTTCCCTGCTTATCACGGTTGCTTGCTCTACTTGAGGATGTTCAGAAAGCACATGTTCAATCTCTCCTAATTCAATTCTGAATCCTCTTATTTTAACCTGCTGGTCGGCTCTGCCTAAATAATCCAGGACCCCGTAGTCTTTCCAACAAGCTAAATCCCCGGTGCGATACATTCTTGCACCTCTTTCCCCATAGGGGTTAGCTACAAAGCGACCTGCAGTCAGATCGGCTCGGCCAAAATAACCTCTCGCTAATCCAGGACCGGATATATACAATTCCCCTACGACACCTAATGGAACCGGCTGGAGAAAATTATCCAATACAAATACATCAAGATCCGGTATACCTTGGCCAATGATACTAGCTGCTCGTGCTGAAAGTGTTCTCTTGCTAAGCTCCATGTACGTAACATGAACAGTTGTTTCTGTAATACCATACATATTGATTAGCTTCGGTGTATCATCAGCATGTCTTTCATACCAATCGTCCAATCGACTTAATTCGAGTGCTTCCCCTCCGAAAATGACATACCTTAATACTAGATTCTGCCCGATTACTTCCTGTTCCCGATCTGCCTGCATTAACTGATAAAATGCGGAAGGTGTCTGATTTAATACGGTAACTCCTTCTTGAACAAGTAACTGCAGAAAGTCAGCAGGTGAACGGCTAATCGTATGCGGTACAATGACAAGACGACCTCCATACAATAGAGCACCCCACATTTCCCAAACAGAAAAGTCGAATGCATAAGAGTGAAACAGTGTCCATACATCATCTGCTCTAAATTGGAACCATTGATCAGTTGCTGTAAGCAAACGATGAACATTTTGGTGAGGAATAACAACCCCTTTTGGAAGACCCGTTGAGCCGGAAGTATAAATAATGTAAGCTGGATGAAGCGGCATCAACGGCTGGACTCGTTCATGATCTGTCGGATTTGTAACCTTATTTTCATTTAACTTTTCTACAATTTCTTTTTTGTCCAAGACAATACTTGGAGTCACATCCGTTTCCGGAAGTTTGGCAGCATATGCTTCATTTGTAATGATAAACTTTGGCTCTACATCTTCTAGCATAAATGCGATACGTTCACTTGGATAATTCGGATCGAGCGGTACATAACCTGCTCCAGCCTTCAATATCCCTAATAAACCGATTATCATTTCAAATGACCTTGGTAGAGCAAGTGCGACAAACTGCTCCGGGCCAACACCTTCAGCTATTAATAAATGTGCAAGCTGATTCGCTTTCTGATTCAATGTTTGGTAACTCATTTTTTCGTTTTCAATTACGAGTGCAATGTTTTCTGGATGAAACATCGCTTGCTTTTCAAATAGTGATGGTAAGGACAGCTCTTGCATACCTTCCTTCACACTTCCAAGTGTAAGCAACTTTTGCTTTTCTTCCTGTTCCAATATTTCAAGACGCCCAATCGGTTGCCCCTGATCCTTCACAGCTGATTCCAATAACAGGATAAGCAGTCTTACCATCAATACGATCGTTTCTTCCGTAAAAAGATCCGTACTAAATTCCAGGAAACCATCTAAACCATCTGCATTTCCAATGTCATTAAAACGTTCACGAAACTCTAACGTAAAATCAAACTTAGCTGCCCCTACACTATAAATCGATAAATCACTCTCTAGATCAGGTAAATTCAGGTCTGGAGCAGTTGTATTTTGTAGTGCGAGCATAATTTGAAATAATGGATGCTTTGATCTCGAACGAACTGGATTTAGTACCTCTACTAATCTTTCAAACGGTAGATCTTGGTTTTCATAAGCATTGATATTGACCGTTCTCACTCTGTCGAGCAATTCCCGGAAACTTGGATTACCGGATGTGTCTGTACGCAATACCAATGTGTTTATAAATAAACCAACAAGGTCGGTTAGCGTATCATCATTTCTTCCTGCTACAGGGCTCCCTAAAGGTATATCCGTTCCTGCTCCCAGTCTTGTCAGCAATGCTGTCAGCCCTGCTTGTAATGTCATAAATAAACTGACCCCGTTTTGTGCAGCGATATCCAGCAACTGCTGATGCAGTTCCGGACGAATCGTAAATTGGTATGTCTCTCCCTGATAGCTAGACTCCAATGGGCGGGAATAGTCTGTCGGTAATTCTAGGTAGTCAGGCAAGTCTGCTAATGTTTCTTGCCAGTAAGCAAGCTGTTCATCAGCTAAAGTTTTGGTATCCTGTTTGTTATCTAGCAGTTTTTCTTGCCAAAGCGCATAGTCTGTATACTGCACGGGTAATGCTGTCCATTTTGGAGCTTCTTCTTGACAACGACTGACATATGCCCGCTTTAGATCCTCTGTTAATGGTGTGAGCGACCATCCGTCACCCACAATGTGATGTAGTAATAGGAGAAGCACATACTTATCCGCTTCTACTTCAAAAAGTTCAACCCGAAATGCTGGCTCCTCTGCCAAGTTAAAGCAATACCTTACAGCTTTGTTCAATTGATCATTTAATTTCACTTCTTCAATTTGATGCACATGCAGTACAGGTTTGGCCGCCTCGGTATCCAATATCAGTTGCTGGGAGGCCCCTGCTTCTTCCGGAAAAATTGTTCTTAAGGATTGATGTCGCTCAACCACATCCACCAGCGCATCCCGTAATGCATCGTAATTTAATGTTCCTTTTAAATGAACGACAACTGGGATATTATAAGTTGGACTAGGACCTTCCAGCTGGTATAGGAACCATAAACGTCGTTGCGCGAATGATAATGGAATCATTTCTTGAGCTTCTGCCTTCTCAATAGGTGGTCTTACTTGCTTACCCTTGTCCAGCTGCTTAACAAGAGTTGCAACAGTCGGAGTCTCAAAAATTTTTCCAATGCCGATCTCAACCTCAAACACTTCACGAATTCGATTAACTAACTGGGCAGCGAGCAGCGAATGTCCACCAAGATCAAAGAAACTATCATCAATGCCTATTTGCGAAACACCTAGAACTTGTTTATAAAGATCACATAATATTTCTTCTTGTGGGGTTCTTGGTTCTCGGCTTTGATCGCCTTTCATGATATCCGGTTCCGGTAACGCTTTTCGATCAATTTTCTTATTAGGCGTTAATGGCAAGGCATCTAATATAACAAATGCGGAAGGAACCATATGGGCAGGCAGCTTATTTCGTGCAGATTGGCGAAGTTCAGTTAGATCAATTTCTTCCCCTGTTTCTGGTACAAGATAAGCAATTAAGCGTTTATCCCCTAACTGATCCTCCCGAACGACAGCTACTACCTGATTAACAGTGCAGTCTTTTGCAAGAAAAGTCTCAATTTCCCCGAGCTCTATTCTAAAACCTCTGATTTTAATCTGATGATCTGATCTACCTATATATTCAAGCCTGCCATCTGCTCCCCAACGGACAACATCGCCAGTCCGATACATTCGATCTCCTGGTGACCCATATGGGTTGGCAATGAAGCTTATCGAAGTTAAATCAGGTCTGTTAAAATATCCTCGTGCCAGTCCTTTTCCAGCTATATATAAATCTCCGCTCATTCCAGGGGGCACAGGCTGCAAGCTGGAATCCAGCACAAATACCTGTGTATTTCCAATCGGGCACCCAATGGAAGGAATACCTGTTTGCTTCGGATTAAGGGTCATCGCTGTAGACCATATCGTTGTTTCTGTCGGTCCATAAAGGTTTGTTACTTCACAATCAAGTTCATTAAGTGCTTCTGCTAGATTAGCTGTAAGCGCCTCTCCACCGACAAGCACCCGTAGTCCCCGTAATTTTTGCGGGAATGACGAGACGAGGGCATGCCAATGAGTTGGTGTTGCCTGCATGACAGAAATACTGCTTTCTTCAATAAGATGCGCTAATAAAACGGGATCTTTAACTATGTCCTTTTCTGCAATAACACAACTTGATCCGCTAATAAGCGGGAGAAACATTTCCAGTGCCGATATATCAAAAGCGATTGTTGTAACAGCTAAAAGTCGATCCTCCTCCCCTAATTTAAATCTGTTTTGCATCGAATGAAGGAAATTCATTAAGGCTTCCGCGGTCACAACAACCCCTTTCGGCCGACCAGTCGAACCAGATGTATAGATCATATATGCTGGCCGTTGAGGTGCTATTGGTACGCAAGGAAAATCGATATTAGCATAGGCAGCTAACCTTTCCTGAACAACTAAATCATCTAACACGAGATTCGGAACTTCACTTTCTGGCAAACCATACTGTATTGACTGATGTGTCAGTATACACATAGGCTTGGCATCATCCAGCATATAAGCAATACGATCAGATGGGTAATCCGGATCAATCGGTAAATAGGCTGCTCCCGTTTTTAGAACAGCTAAGATGGCAATAACCATATCTTCTGATCGCGGCAGTGCTAATACAGCAAATTTCTCAGGTCCCAGCCCATGTTCTTTTAGTAAGTGGGCAAGACAATTAACTTTCTCATTCAATGCAGAATACGTAAGCGTCTTTTCATTAAATATCAACGCTTGAGACTTCGGTGTAGATATCGCCTGTCTTACGAACATTTCCTGTACAGTTACTTGCTCTTGCTCTAACGAAGTACGATTCCATCTGTATAAGACATTATCTTTTTCCTCTGGTAAAAGGACATTCATTTTCGAAACGTTCACATCTGCTTCTGTCATTGCAATATTTTCTATTACATGTAAAAGACGCCCGAGATGAAGTTCTATTTCCTGTTCACTATAAATATCTGCATTCGCGTTAAGATCGACTCTTAGCCCTTTGCCATCACGCTGATCATAAATATTTAGAGAAAGATCATCGACTGGTCCTGTATGAAGCTTATGCGTTTTCCCTATACTTCCAGCAAAATTTAATTCATAATCAAACGGCATCATATTAATTTGCGGACCGAATAATCGCTGATTTCCACCCACCAATTTCAGGTCTCGCCGTAATGTTTCATGTCGGTAATTCTGATGCAAACGAACTTCATGCATTTCTCGCTGCACGTGCTGCATTAATTCTGAAAAAGTCATACCTGGACGCACCGCAAGACGTAATGGCAGCAAATTCATTACCATTGCAGGTACCTTTACCGATGATGTGCCCATACGGCACATCATCGGTAAACAGAGAACAACATCTTCAGCACTCGTTAAACGCTGCATATAAACAGCTACAGCCGCAACAATTACTTCATACAAACTTCCTCTATTGGCCATTTGTTTCAATTGATCCACTGTATCAGTTGGTACATAGCCTGTCTGATAGATGATCTGGTTTGATAATCGCGACGAAGTATCTGCGAAACTTACTACGTCGGGTTGATCGCTAAAACGGTTCATCCAGAAAGTGCGATCATGCATGTATTTCTCTGAAGTTAGATATGCCTCATTTTCCTCTAACACATCTTGATATGACCCCAGCTTGTCTACAGCAGGATGGCGATATACAAGTGATGTATAAATATCTGCCACTCGCTGTGCGATGAGCGCAAACCCATATGCATCCGCAGCAATATGGTGAATACGCTGATACCAGAAATACTGATCCGAACTCACCTTAAATAAGGCTTGCTTAAACAGCAAATCTTGCGTCAGATCAATTGCTTCAGCAAGGTCGACCTTCATCCAACTTTCAGCAGCTTGTCGCGGATTTTTCTCCCCACTTACATCTATAAAATGAAAGGAAAAATCTCTCTGTTCACGAACTTCCTGCCATGGACCGTCTTCACTCTCTCCAAACCTGGTATGTAGCGAATCTGCCTCTTCGATTGCCTGCCGTAGTGCTTTTTCAAAGTGTTCAAGCTGTAGACTACCGTTAATCTCAACATATTCAGCCGTATTATAAATAGGATTCTCTGGTTCCAGTTGTTGTGCATACCAAATACCGGCCTGAGCACCAGTCAATGAATGGTGCGCCACTATCGATCTAGGCATATCTTTGAACCTCCTTTTTCATTTATACCTTGTCACTTACCCTATCGATTAAATTCCACCATGCTGATAAGTTACCTTTTTCTGCCAACCTGATAAAATTAACTTCTAATCCGTTTTGTCTCCACGATTCAACCAAACTCATCAGCCGAATGGAATCAAGCCCTAAATCGAACAGATCATCAGTATCTGAAAGTTCTTCAGCCTCCAAATCCAGAAGTTCGGCAACTTGTTGGCGCATTGCTTCAAAAGTAAATGATCCTGTCATGTCTGTTTCTTCCTTTGTATTGCTCCCCTCAATCACTTGCAATTCTCGCAGTATGTCAGCAGTAGAAGTTGTAGCTGCACATCGTTTTGTTGCATATTCGATCGCCATTTTATGCTCATCCAATGAAAAGTCTGCAACTGCATCAGCAACAAAGAAAGGCTGTATATCATACATAAATGCTTCAGCAGCAGTTAGAAGACACCCGATATGTGCATAAACACCACAAATAATTAACTGGTCACGCCCTTGTTTCTGTATAATATCCAGAAAGTCTGATCTTTTAAATGCACTATACCGCCATTTCGTAAGCATTAAATCATTTTCCTCGGGTGTGAGTGCATCAATGATGCTAGTCTGCGCTGGATCATCCGAAAGCCCTTCACCCCAGAAATCTGTTAGCAGTGCCCTATCCTCAGGATTCTGATCACCTGGCTGTGCTGTATAAACTACTGGAATAGATTGTTTTTTACATTGTGCTTTCAGTAATTCAATATGGTCTACCAGCTCCGTCACCGGTGATTGACCTCTGTCATAAAAATTTAAAAAGTAATCTTGCATATCATGAATAAGCAGAACAGCCCTGTCCGGGTCCACCTGCCATGAAACTTTATTTTCTGGAAAATCCGATACATTCGGCATTGAATAAGATGGAATCTTAGGAATACCCATTAAAACACTTCCTTTCATATTTTTGATTTTATACATTTGCTAATTTTTCTGTAATCATCTTACGTAAAGCTTTTTTACTGACTTTCCCGAAAGGTGTTTGCGGAAAGGAATTAACGATCTCGATTCGATCAGGAATTTTATAAGTTGCAATCCCTCTCTTTTGCAGAAACGCCTTTATTTCAGCGGCAGACGGTGTTTGCTCAAATGGGATAATAAATGCACAAGACCGCTCACCGAGAAATTTATCAGGCATGGAGACAATCGCGACATCTAATACATGACGATGTGCAATCAGATGATCTTCCACTTCTTCTGCTGCTATTTTTTCACCACCACGGTTAATTTGATCTTTGACTCGGCCTTCCATAACGATATATCCTGCTTCATTTAAACTCACTAAATCCCCTGTACGGTAAAACCCATCTGAAGTAAATGCTTTTGCATTATGGTGATCTGCTTTATAATATCCCCGGATTGTATATGGGCCACGAGTTAACAATTCTCCGGCTTCTCCTTGTGCTACTTCACGATCTTCCTCGTCAACAATCCGGATTTCATCGTAAGGGGACATCGGACGCCCTTGGGTATGGATGACAATTTCATCGGGATCATCTAATCTGGTATAATTCACTAAACCTTCAGCCATCCCATAAACCTGCTGCAATTTGCAATCAAATGCTGGCTGAATTCTTTTAGCAGTTTCTGAACTGAAATGTGCACCACCGACTTGAATAACCTGAAGACTGGAGAAATCGCAAGAACGTGTTTTGACAGCTTCCAGCCAAATAATTGCTAGTGGCGGAACCAATGCTGTAATACTTACTTTCTCTTTTTCAATCAGTGGAAAGGCTTCATCTGGACTCGGACCAGATGAAAGAACAATCCTGGCACCAGCATAAAGTGCGCCAAGCACCCCCGGTGAACTTAACGGATAATTATGCGCAATCGGCAAAACGGCCAAATAGACGCTCTGCTCGTTTAGGTCGCATATTTCATTGCTCCTGCGCAAGCTATAAATATATTCATCATGTGTTCTCGGTATCAGTTTAGAAAGCCCTGTGCTTCCTCCTGAAAGCTGTAGAAAAGCAATGTCACTAGGTGATACTTCAGGCTGTATATATTGATCATCGATATATAAATCGGCTAATTTCATAAAATCCTCTGATTCACCAAGTGTAATAACATGCTGCAAGGAAGGTGTATTTTCACGTACTTCCCGAGCCATGTCGAAATAATTATAGCCATTGAAATGATCTGGCATAATATACGCCTTCGCTTCCGAAAATGCGCAGAAATATTGGATCTCACTATATCGATGCGTCGGAAGTGAAAACACTGGCAATACACCCAGCCTAAACAATGCAAAACAAACCTCAAAAAATGCAATTGTATTTGGTAATTGAACGACAACACGGTCTTCTTTTTTTAATCCTATTCGCTGAAATCCTGCAGCTAATTGATCTACTCTCTCATCCAATGTTTTATAGCTCACATGCTCTTCACCATACGTTAAAGCAATATTCTCACTATACATAGCGGCTCTATCACGCAATATTTGCCCAAATGTTTCACCCCGCCAGCAATCTGTATCACGGTAAAATGCGGCAATTTCATGGGGCCAAGGTTGACATCCATCTAACAAAATAGTTTCCTCCCTGCTCATTCGTTTATAGTTTCCTGCAAAACTTCTATCAGTCTTTTATACCCATTGCCTGGAGCATCGTTCGAAACTTGGCTGAAGTCTCGTTCAATTCTTCTTCTGCTTTTGAACCAGCTACCACTCCCGCACCTGCAAACAGCCGTATAGAACGTTCCTTTACTTCGGCACAGCGTATTGTTACAATCCATTCTCCATCCCCGTTTTCATCACACCAACCGACCATTCCGGTAAAGAGACCTCGGTCAAATGGCTCTATCTCATAGATAGCTTCACGAGCTAATGCTGTTGGATAACCACAAACAGCTGGTGTCGGATGCAGTGCAATAGCGAGTTCCAGCGAAGATGTTTCGAGCTGTTTTAAAGTTCCACGTATCTCTGTCGAGAGATGCCACATTGCTTCTGTCTTCACTAAGGACGGTGACTCTGGCACTTCCATTGTTTCACAGAAAGGAGCAAGTGCTTCCTTCACCATGTCAACTACGACAGCATGCTCATATAAGTCTTTTTCCGAATCTAGCAGCTCCTTGGCCCGCCTTTGATCTTCGACTGAATCATCACTGCGAGGACGGGAACCTGCAAGGGGATTTGCAAATACAGTATGTCCGCATTTGGATACAAGCAGTTCTGGGCTTGCGCCAACTAGCGTACGTTTTCCTTTAGATTCCTTTTGTTTTCTGGTCGGTTTTTCATCCGTTAAATCGACTGCAAATGTATACCCTTGCTTATTATGTAGCGCCAGATTTCTTAAAAGCTGGTTAACATCAACCTGCTCCACTGTGCTAAAATGCAAAGCCCTGGAAACAACAATCTTGTCGATATGTCCTGTTGCAATCTTCTTCAACCCCTGGTTAACACCATTCATATATTCCTCTGGTTCTGGTATAGGCTGCATTTCATATGGATACATGTCGAATAAAGATTCCTGCTGTTCTTCGTCTATATCTAAAGGCTCGGAAACATCCACTTTCTCAGGAATAATTATTTCCGAATCTTCCGAGTAATCAAAAGGTACTGCTCCCACAGCAACAGGATAAGGGTGTCCAGCCTGCTTCGCTTGATTGAGAGCAGCCTCTACACGTGATGGTAGGCTAAATAATTGATTTTCAGTTTCCATTGCCTTCTCAATAACTGAAAATATACCTTTTCCTACCATCGTTTGATTTGGCGATGCTAGGAAGAAATCTCCTGCTGCATACTCATCTAGCATCGATTTATGTTTTGCAACACTTGTTTTACTCACTTTCTAATTACCTCCTCCATGTTATATGCCTAAAGTAGCTCCTCCATCGATAACCATATCGTGCATGGTTATATGGGATGCATGATCGGAAACTAAAAATAGTACCGTTTCAGCAATATCCTTTGGTTTGCCTAGCTTACCCAGAGGAATTCCAACTCGGTATGCCTCAGATTGGCCTTCTATCGTTTTTTGGGCACCGTGTTCATCTTTCCAAAGTTTTTTCAGCATACTTGTTTCCGTGGAACCGGGAGAAATAACATTACAGCGAATGTTATACTGGGCGAGCTCTAGTCCCATACATTTTGTAAACATTGTTGCGGCCGCTTTAGAAGCTCCATATGCAGCCATTGCCATTCTTGGCATATGAGCCGCATTAGAGCTTACCGTAATGATGGCTCCACTTTTACGAGGGATCATGCGCCTAGAAACAGAACTTGATACATGAAACACGCCGGTAGCATTGACAGCAAAGCTTGCATTCCAATCTTCTTTATCGAGCACATCGATCTCTCCTAATCGCAGCATACCAGCCGCATTTACTAGGACCTCGATAGGTCCGACATCGGATTCAATAAAAGCAACAACTTCCTCAACAGCATCTAAATTGCTGATATCTATTGAAAAACCTGTAGCCTGATAGCCTTTATCCTGCAATTCTTTTACGCACTTTTTCAGTACTTGACTATTTGTATCGATAGCCGCAATTACTGCACCATTCTCAGCAAGCTTCTCGGAAATAATTTGTCCCATCCCTCCTGCCGCCCCAGTAACGACAGCAATTTTCCCATTGATTTCACTCACATTCATAGCACCATTCCTTTCGAATAATTGGTTCTGGGTGAAAAAAAATAATTGAGAATGATTTTCATTATCAATCGTTGACACCCATCATAGACGCTATTAACGTGAAAATCAACTATTTTTCTTAATTTTTTATCATTTGGTAATTTTGTACTACACCTGTATTTCTTAAGTATAAATACATAGTTTTTTCTTTGTTTATCACTTTTTAAAAACGTAAAATATTGTACTTTTACAATAAAACACAATTGAAAATGATTATCAATATCAACTAAAGATATATGATAGGCTTGAAAATTTTAAAAATCAAGTGTTTTTCCATCGTTTATGTTATTTGCTCTTCTGTTCCTATTGCTAAGGTAATGCTTTATTTTTTCGAGTACTATAAAGGTCATTTATTAATGGATAAGTAAAATTGATTATGTGTAATAAAACAAAACCAGCCTTAAGACATGAATGAATTTTTTTTTAGTAATTTAGGGCTTATTTTCAAAGACTACCTGAAATTTGCGAGACCCCATATTTTGTTGTTAACAATTTTCGTGAAGAATTTATTTCATAAAAAAAGGGTATATATACACTTTAAGAAAGATGCTGTTAATCACATTGCACTAGGCATAACAGCATGGAATATATTTTCATTCCCAGAAGCAGAGTTCTTGATTTCGGATTCCCTGAAATTATCATTGCTGGCACTGCTATTCAAGGTTTGCATTGCGAGAAACGCGTAATAGTTTATCCGATAGGAGAATTACTTCTGGAAAATAAAATTTCAACAGCGATTTCTTTGCAATCAGTTTAAAATTCGTTACTATTAATAGTAGAATCAATCTTGGGAGGGATAAAAATGGAACTAACTGTATATTTAGCGGGGCAAATTCATACAGATTGGCGTGATGAGGTACAACAAAAAGCAAAGGAACGAGATCTTCCATTAAAATTTGTTGCACCACAAACCAATCATGACCGTTCGGATGATATTGGAGAGGATATTTTAGGTGAACAGCCTGGCAAGTTGTATAAAGACGACGCCGCTTCCAGTGTAAATAACTTCCGTACACAAGTATTAATGCAGAAATCGGATGTTGTGATTGCGCTATTTGGAGAGCAGTATAAGCAATGGAACACTGCAATGGACGCAAGTGCTGCCATTGCAATGAATAAACCAACTATTATTATTCGTCCAGAATCTTTAATTCATCCGTTGAAAGAGCTTTCCAATAAAGCGAATGTTACAGTAGAAACAGTCGATCAGGCATTAGAGGTATTAGCATATATTTATGAATAAGAAGAACAAAAGCGCAAGTGCCTGATTAGCGATGTACCGACTGCGCTCCGAACGAAATAACCGAAAGCAAGGGGTCTCCCTTACTTTCGGTTATTTTTTTCACTCCAGTATTCCCATTGACCGCGTAACAGCTTCACAACATGCACGAACATTTCCTGTCGCGATACCAGATCATTCGTGAAAATTCCAATCGCTCCTTCTCGAGTCCGTACTGCTTGCTTTTCTGCATAGCGATCCATTAGATCGCCTAGCTCTGCACCATCACGCAATCCAGCTTCTAGTTCTTTTGGTAAAGCAACTCGAGCACCACTAGCCGTAAATATCTGGCCCTCTGGTGTAACAAGTGCGCCCCAATTACATAGATATAACCTGCTGTCGACGTACATGACACCGCCCTCTAGTCCGATGCCAATTGCTATGTCTTCAACTTCCGCACATTGCGTTGCTCGATTTACTGCTCCAAGCATTGTTTCTTCGTCTGAAAATGGCTGTTTCGATACGCCAGAACTTGCATTGAAAGCAGTTATCGAAGCATCTGGAAAAACTTCGGAAACTGCATTAATTTTCGTTGGGTTTTTTGAACCAATTATAATCTTCATTTTCATTCACCTCGTGCTTGTATAAACAATAAACTCGAAACTCCTTTACGCCTTTCTTATTACTTCAAGCATGTTTTGGTCTGTCGTTTTAACTAGCTTCACTAACAATTCTTTCGCTGCTGCATAATCGTCTACATGAATGATGGATGCAGACGTATGAATGTAACGTGAACAGATTCCAATAACTGCTGACGGCACACCATCACCAGACAGGTGTACACGCCCGGCATCTGTTCCACCTTGCGAAATAAAATATTGATATGGAATGTTGTTCGACTCTGCCGTATCCAAAACAAATTCACGCATACCGCGATGTGTAATCATCGTCCGGTCAAAAATACGAAGCAATGCGCCTTTGCCTAATTGACCAAACGCTTTTTTATCGCCTGATGCATCATTTGCTGGTGAAGCATCCAGTGCATAATAGATATCTGGTCCAATCATATTCGCTGCTACTTGTGCTCCGCGTAACCCAACTTCTTCTTGTACAGTTGCACCAGAATACAATTGGTTTGGCAATGTGTCATGTTGTAATTCCTTCATTAATTCGATAGCAAGCCCACAGCCGTAGCGGTTGTCCCAAGCTTTAGCAAGAATTTTTTTATTGTTTGCCATCGGCTCAAAAGGTGTGATTGGGACGATGGAATCTCCTGGACGTACGCCAATCTTCTCTACATCCTCCCGATCATCTGCACCGATATCAATGAGCATATTCTTAATTTCCATCGGCTTCTTACGTTGTGCCTCTGTTAAAAGATGTGGCGGGATTGAACCAATCACACCAATTACAGGACCGTTTTTCGTCATTACTTGGACACGCTGCGCAAGCATTACTTGATTCCACCAGCCACCAAGTGGTTGAAAGCGAAGCATACCATTGTCTGTTATTTGCGTCACCATAAAGCCAACTTCATCCATATGGCCTGCCACCATAACGCGCGGTCCTTCTCCATGCTTTACACCAAAAACGCCACCAAGGTTATCCTGAATGATCTCATCTGCATACTTTTCTAATTCTTTTTTCATAAAAGAACGGACAAGATGCTCATTCCCCGGCGCACCTTGCAGCTCTGTCAGATTTTTAAATAGCTCAAGTGTAACTTGTTTCATCTTATTTCCCTCCAAATAGGTAAAAACGATTTAGAACATCCAATTTTAGTATAACTGAAACCGTCGAAAACTTTCCACTTATCACGCACTATCGTTTTCATTTTATGCGATAATCCTGTATACTTGCACATAATAGAGGTGTTCAACACGCACTTCATATACAGTCTACTAATCTTTTTCAAGAGGTGAACGTATTGAGCAGAAGAAAAGTGATTCTTGCCGCTGCATTCGGTTTTGCAATCGGATACTTGGCAAGGGAACAAGTCAACCACTATCAAAAAGTAACTCCAGAGAAAGCTTTAAATCATGCAAAAGAAATGTTTAAACGCAAAGGGCCAATTAGTGGATCATGGATTTATATGAAACCAGAGGAAGTCGAACGTAATGGCCTTCTTTATAATGCCTATCGCGGCGGCATTACCCGTAATATCGATGGTGAAAATAAGCAATATGAATTTTATGTAGATGTAGAAACTGGTGGGATTATCGACACGAAACAAACTGTATAAGAAGACAACAAAAGCTACTTTAGAAGATAATTACTTTTAAGGTAGCTTTTATTGTCTTCAAGTTATCTTTACCGCTTAAAGCCATTGCATCAATTCCCCTCCCCGGACTAGTCACAGTCTAACTAGCAAACGTTCATATTAATTCCATACTAAGTTTTTGTAAAATTGCAGGCAATTACCTATACAAACAGGTAAACTTATCGTATAATAAATGTAATTGATATAATATTTAGTCAATTCGACATTAATTTCATTTTTTTGACAGGAGGACACAAAATGATTCAAATTAATCTTACCATCGACTATGACGGTAAGCTCTACAACACGAATGTAATCACAACAAACGATACAAGTGATGAAGAAATATTGCAAATAGCTATTTCACAAATTGAACAGCAATGGAAAGAATGATTTCATAAGTAGGCATCTGTTAACGATACCTGCTTTTTTTAATTTCCTCCATAGATCGTCTATTGTATAATTATTTCAAGATTCTCCCCCCCAACTCCAATATCCACTTAAATAAAACCTATTATAAATTCAAATAAAATATGGCAAAAATTAAATCTATTTGCTATGATAATTCTTATATATTTTAAATGTTGATATAGGAGGTTTGTCCAAAATTTATACTAAGTAGTCCTTTTAATGTGAATTTTTTCACATTAAATATCATATTCATGCTTTAATTAGACAACGACAATTTGTAAACGATTTACGGATGACCTTATCTTTCAGTGGCAAAATAGATTATTGATTACATGTTTCGGAGGTATTTGATGAAAACAAATGAGTTAACATGGGCATTACTTATCTTGGTTATTGTTTTACTAGCATTTATCCTTCCCTATACCGTGCTCGCGAATGTTACAAAATGGTATGGAAGCTTCTTGTTATGGATTGCTTTGGCACTTATTACAATTATCATGAATTATTTCTTGACAAAGAATTGGGGTAAAAAATAATGACAACTTCTCTTGTTTGGTGGGCTATTTCGATTTACGTCTTGCTGGCCCTCGTTATTGCATTTCTATCCAGAACGGGCAAACAGCATAATATGGAGAGCTATTTTCTCGGCGACCGAAAAATGGGTGGATTTGTCTCAGCACTTAGCTACAGCGCTACCACTTACAGTGCATTTATGCTCGTGGGGCTAGCTGGTCTAACCTATAGTGGTGGTGTAGGAGCACTCGGGTTTGAACTAATATACTTGATGGGTGTTTCATTAGTTGCCTTCTTTGGTCCTCGATTTTGGGTGGTGGGAAAAAAGTATGGGTATGTGACACCATCTGAAATGCTTGGTGATCGTTATGATAATAAATATGTTGCAATTGTTGTTGCGGTTACAAACTGTTTGTTTCTTATACCGTACAGTGCTGTTCAGCTTTCAGGTGTCGGTTACTTATTGCAAGGTGTTACGAATAATGCTATTCCTTATACGACAGGTGTCCTTATTGCTACACTACTTGCGATTGTTTTTACATACATTGCCGGTATTCGTTCTGTAGCATGGACAGACTCCCTTCAAGCATTGTTTATGATTGTTAGCTCTACAGTGGTTGTACTTATTCTTGTGAACGGATTAGGTGGGTTTACTACATTCTTTGAAACGATTGAAACGACGCAACCTGAATTATTAACGGTTCCAGGTAACGGATTTTTTAGTTTTCTTACATTTCTAGGATTAACGATTCCTTGGTTCTTCTTTAGTCTTTCCAATCCACAAGTCAGTCAACGTTTGTATATGCCAGCATCCTTAAAAAGCTTAAAAAATATGCTGATGGGCTTTCTTGTATTTGGTTTTATTTATACCTTTGTTGCTATTATCTGGGGCTACTCTGCTGCAATCATGTTTCCTAACTTAGAAAACGCCGATCTTGCAACACCATTGGTGCTTTCTTCAGAATTAGTACCTCCTGTCCTTGGGGTTATCGTCATGGTTGGGATCATGGCGGCGGCAATTTCAACAATCGATTCGATTTTATTAACGTTATCATCCCTTTTTGCTAAGGATGTTTATGGAAATATCAAAAAGAATACGAGTGACAGATTACAGCTTCGAGTTGGAAAAATTGTTATTCCAATCATCGCTCTCCTTGCCTATCTTTTTGCTGAAATGCAACTGAATTTAATTGCAGTGCTTTCTGTAGCTTCCTCGGCTGGATTAATTGTAGTTGTACCAGCAATCATTGGAACCTTCTTTTGGAAAAGAGGAAGTGCAGCAGGTGTTCTTTCCAGTGTTTTAGTTGCTGGGATTATTGTTATTCTTCTCGAGTTTTTCCAAGTGAAACCATTTGGACTTGCCTCGGGACTTTGGGGAATTGGAATTTCAACGATTCTTTTTATTGGAGTTAGTTTACTAACAAAAGCTCCCGAAGCAAAAGCAAATGAATTTCTTACCTATATCCGCCAAGCATTAAAAAAAGAAAGCTAGGAAGTTGGGTCCCTTCAATTTTGAAGGGGTCTTTTTTATTGTCATGAATAGTTAACTAACCATGTTTATTTTCCAATGAATGACTTCTCTTAGAATGGGATAACCTATAAAAAGTATGTTCACTATAGAGAGGATGCGGATTCTATGAAATATATCAAACCGTTAATCATTAAATTTATTTTAACAACTGTCATTGTAAGCATTGTGCTTGGACTCTTTTTCAATGTTTCTTTTGCAGGAGTAATAACAACAAGTGTGCTTCTTACTGGACTGGCTTTTCTTGGTGATGTGTTTGTTATACCATTGATTGAAAAAAGCATGGCATTAATCAGCGATTTTATCCTTGCATGGGTAGTTGTGCTCTTTATTGGAAATATGCTCTTTAACGCATCCGTTCCAATTGGTTCAGCAGCATTTATAACTGCCGCCGTCATCACCGTTGGGGAAGTATTTTTCCATCAATATATGAGGCGAGAAGTGTTACGAAATTTAAAAAATACGGAGAACAAAGTTGTTTACCTTCCAAAACGATATTTCCAAACAGAGTTTAGTTCGGAGTTAGATAAACCAAATGATCCAACAAATCAAGATGAAAAATAATATTTTGTATTTGTAGGAGTATTTTTTTTAAAATGGTACACAATATGGATTGTAAAAGCCACTTTATGATGTAGTGAATTGTTTTTACAAACAAATCCTAGGAGGAATAACATGAATAACAGACAGAACAACCGCAATAGAAACAACAATAACAACAATCATAACAATAATAACCAGGAAGTTAATAACGTTGAGTTCGCGAACGAATTTCTAGATGATTTAGATAACAACAATAACAACAACGATAACAATAATAAACGTAACAGAAACAATAACAACAACAATCGTTAATACGGAAAACCTGTCTCGCGGATCAGTGAGACAGGTTTTTTAAATGATAACATCATATCCTGATTTGAATCGGTAAATAAAGAAACCCGAGTAGTTTATACTCAGGCTCATTAACGAAAAGATGATAACAATTGATTATGTGCTGCTTTCGCAGATTCTGCAGCTATTTTCAGGTTCGATTTGATTTTAGGGTTTGCTGAAGTTTGTGCAAGCACTTCTAACTGATTGGCAATTTTCTGATGTTCACCTATCAAATAATGTAAGTTCTCTAATTCCGTATGTGTTAAATACTGGTTCATAACTCATTTCCCTCTCTTTGTGTATATTAAATTATTCTTTCCTTAAGAATGGTGAATCATACCGGTGAATCACGAAAAAAACTCCAATTATAGTGTATGAAAGTGCAAGGTTGTCTCATTACGAATTTTTTCTAGGTTGTGTTGAAAGGTGTATGATGTAGATGCAATGTTTTTTCTTTTAGAGAAGTTAAAGGAGATAACTAGGTAATAGGAAAAAAATCAATCCACTTATAGGGTGAATTGATTCCTAAGGTAATAAATTATTTAACTATTTCTTGAAGCAATTTCTGCATAGGCTGCTTTTGTTACAGTTATCAAATCAAATGGTGCTAATTCGATTTGCATCCCTCTTTTTCCAGCTGAGACAACGATTCTTCCCATCGTTTTAGCTTCAGCAGCAAGATACGTTGAAAAACTTTTTTTCATTCCAATCGGTGAGCAGCCACCACGTATATAGCCTGTTGTTTTTTCTAAATCCTTCATCGGTAGCATTTCCATCTTTTTGTTGTCACTTACTTTTGCTAATGCTTTTAAATCGAGTTCATTTTCAGCTGGGATACAGGCTATCGTCACACCAGTCTTATCACCGACTGTCACTAAGGTTTTATATATTTTATCAAGTTGCATACCTACTTTTTCCGCAGCAGTCCGAGCATCTAACTGCTCCTCGTTCCACGGATATTCATAAATGGTATAGTCAATTTTTTCTTTATCCAACAAGCGGATGGCATTCGTTTTTTGTATCTTTTTTTTCTTCATTGGGTAGTGACCTTCTTTAACGATTTTGTATACAATCATCTTATCATAAATCTGATAGTTCCCTATAGGAAACTGCCCATTCACGTACAGGTTCTATCTTTTAAGCTTTGGTTGAAGATTGATACTTCCCCACATACTCCTCTTGGTCGAGTACTTCTATAACAGTTGACCAATGCAATACAGTTCCAACGAAATCTCTTATATCCAATCCTTTCATTTCATAAGTAGCTTCGTCATTAACCGTCCCAGTTGCATCTTCAATAAACGTTACCCGATAGCCTCTGTCATAAGCAGCGATTGCAGTAAATTGACAGCAAAATTCTGTTTCGAATCCTGTTATAAAGAGATGATTTACTCCGAGTTGATCTAACTTTTCACTCAGATTTGTCTGAAAAAAGGAACTTGGGGTCTTCTTTTCAATTACAATATCTGCATATTTTTTTAAAGCATGATGCAATTCTGAGCTTGGGGATTCCCTATAAAATGGACTTTTTTCATCACCTTCTAAATGTCTTATAAAAATTATGGGCTCCTCATTTTCTTTAAAATCACGAATAATAGATTCTATATTGTTCAGTTCTTGCTGGAAATCTTTACATTCTACAATAGCATGTTGCACGTCGATTACGAGCAGAGCTCTCATTATTACACCACCTAATTTATATTCTAAATAGTTAACCTAATTGCTTACCGTACTTTGAACAAACTGAACAAACGACTCTTCCTCTTCTACAAATGGATTATGATTGCTTCTCTCAAAATTTGTCATACTTGCATTTGGCATTAAATCTGCTGCTTCTTTTGAAAAAACATGCGGACATTGCGCATCATAAAGCCCGCAATAAATAGATGCAGGAATTTGAATACTAGGTAACAAGGGTCTGACGTCGTAGGTTTTCAATTCTTGGTATGAAAAATAGTTGAGACGTGGACTGACCACTTTTCCACTGTTTGGACGATTTATAATTTCTTCGTACTGTTCGCAGTCGAAGATAGACATTAAAAACCACTCTTTATTTAATGCTCTTCTTTCTTCAATCGGGGTTGTTGGTGAATCAAGCAAGCGTAAAATTTCAATTATACGAGCGTTATTCGGATTCTCTTTACAATAGATACTTCCTGGGTGATCCATATATGCAGCTGATGCGCATAGCCCTCCGCCAATTATTTTTGTTAGGCTCTCCTGTGCTGTTGCTCCATACATTAATGCAAGCATTCCTCCTGTTGAATGCCCTGCAAATCCCCATTTCGCAATGTTTAATGCTTCCCGAATTGCCTCTAAATCCTTAACCGTTTCAGACATACGATACTCTGATTCATGCACTGCTTTCACCGAGTTACCGCATCCTTTCAAATTCACTAAATAAACCGTATAGTGATCCGTAAATGGTTGGGCAAATGTATTTCCATTTGTATTATATTCGCTATACAGGTGAGTTACACATAGTGGCTCTCCGTTTCCCTTTTGAAAATATTCAAATCTTCCTCGGCTTGTCTCAATAAAGCTCTGTTTCCACACCATACCTACCTCGTTTCTCGTCTGTGTTTTCAAACAATTACTTTCTGTTTTATTAATTAAAAGGCGCACCTTCTCTAAATTTACTTCACCAATCTTGCCGGATTATTGTAAAGATAATCAGAATGCACCCACCCGTGAAAAATTCAATCATCCAGACTGGCGACCATTATTGTACTGACAAACCAAATTATTACTGCTGGAATATAATATATGATAGCAATACCTATACCACCAATTAGAGGGTAAAGATTATTAAAATATATAATGTTATAGGAGAAGAAAAGAAGAAAAAAGATAAGAGCTTTTAAAAAAGAGCTACCATAGAAGACAAATCCAATTCCAGGAATAATTATGTTTGCAATAGTGCTGACACGTCGCTTGAATGATTTTTGTTCGTTTTTCAAAACAATAATTTCTTTGTGCAGTTCCCTTTTTAACATTTTTACTTCTTCATTTTCCATTTTCAAACTCCCTCGTTTAAAACTTTTTAATTTTCTAATACCGCAGAACAAACCTGTACCTTCGTCAAAGAAAAAGATGCTAGTAGTCAATCCCAATATTTGCTTATTCGTTATTGCTAGGTCTTTAACAGCATGGCTCGATTGTTGAACACAATCCAATTGGACTCTTTAGCTACTTTGCCGCTTAAGCAATATCTCCTTCTTAAATAATACCATAATATTCAATTAATACACCCTAAAAAAAGGACGACCAAATTAATGATCGCCTTACTTAACACTTTCACCAATGACTTCAAGAAGAGTCCTATCATCATGCAGTACGAACGATTTATTTGTCCTCGCCATCAACAAATCGCTGCATTCCTTTACCAACAGATATAACATCCTCCTGATTAAAAATAATATAAGCTGTTTTTCCAATATATTTCTCACATTCAAATTCACCAAGAACTGTCACGTACCCCTTTTCAAAAAAGTATATGAGTTGCCTACCATGTTCCTCAACAGCACTTAAATCGTTATGTAAATATGCTTTAATCGGCTTATCGTATAATCTCATGTAAAATCATATCCTTTCCAATTACCTCCCAAATAAACTGCCCTTTTTTACCATGGTAAAAACATCCGATCAACGTAAATTGAATAGTCGCTCGAGTTTCTTGATAAGGATTCCTGTTATTTTAATAACTTAATACGAATCCTTAAAAAACCAAAAAAAAAGGTTATTAACCCAAAATGTCTAATCAACTTTTAAATTATGCTCTTTTAATATTCAAATTCTTATCTGTGGGATTAATCAGTCATTAAGCATTTTTTGCTTGTTTTGATAAGACCTTGTTTGTACCACTTTGCCATTTTAAGAACAGATAAATCCCAATAATGATTAAAGAGCCACCAAATATCTCTACAAATGTTAACATTTCATTCAAGAAAACAATAGCTAATAATGAAGCACCGATAGGTTCACCTAAAGTACTCATAGATACAGTGGTTGTATTTACATAATTCAACAATAAGTTATATATGATATGTGCCCCAGTTGGAAAAATGGCAAGTAATATAAATACCATCCAATCATTAGCTGAATAACCGTTAAGAGGAATTTCACCAATGATATTAAAAATAATCATGGTTGTACCCGCAAAAAAGAAAACTAGAAAGCTGTAAACCCAATGATTAAGTGATTTCACGTTTCTTTGACCAATTAACAGATAAAATACTACAGAAAAAACAGATAGTAGTGATAATATATTTCCAAATAATACATCTCTGCCTAATCCAAGGTTACCTCCTCCAACAATAGCAACTCCAAAAAAAGCAATGCCCAAAGTTAAAAGTGTACGTAAATGTATTTTTTCTTTAAAGAAAATAAGCCCTCCAATTAGTGCTATCGCTGGCTGTAAGGCTAAAATCAAAGTAGAACTTGCAACAGATGTATGATTAAGTGATTCAAACCACAATCCAAAATGACCAGCTAAAAACATACCCGCGAAGATAATAGCAAGCCATTCTTTTCTTGTAATCTGTTTTAGTGTTTTTCTATACTTTAGAACAAACGGCAATAATAACAGACATCCTAAAAACATCCGATACATAACCATAATGGTAGAAGGTGCATTAGATAATTTAACGAAAATAGCTGATAAAGAAATACAAACAATTGTAATAACAAGTAAAACATTTATGTTTTTCGGCTTCATATAAATCCCCCTCCAGACTTGAATAAACTCATCATAACTGATATATTACATATTAAATATCAAAAAGTAAATACTTTTTTGCAGGTGATAAAATGAATTTAAAAGGGAATAAAATTAATCGTGTATCGATGCGTAATAATGCTTATGAAATCATTAAAGATGCCATTATATCTGGTGAATTAAAACCTGAGATGAAGATTAAGGATAAGGAATTATCAGAGCAATTAGGTATAAGCCGGACACCAATAAGAGAGGCTATGTTAAGGTTAGAGGATGAGGGTTTTATTGTTAGCAAACCGAATAGTTTCACCATGGTTGCACCTATTAACATTACGGAGGTTAAAGAAACTTATAGCATAGTTATTGCTCTGGAATCACTTGCACTACAAGAAGCATTCATTCACACCACTCCTTCACAATTGAAGCAGCTTGCAGAAATAAATAACCTTTATAAGAGTGCTATTGAAGAAAGCAACGCCAAAAAATGTCTCCAATACGATATTGAGTTTCATGGGCATATTGTTAGAATGTCTAAGAATAAAGAGCTTGAAAAGCTATTAACTAAATTAAAAGAGAAAATAATAAGAATAGAATCATTCTACTTTCATAATGCCATCCCAAAACAAAAGTCTATTAATGAGCATGACATGATTATTGATGGGTTGGAAAATAAGAAATATAAAGAAGAAGCGGTAGACACGCTTAAAAATAATTGGTTGAATAGCCTTAAAAACATATTATCTGGAGA
The DNA here is from genome assembly GCF_003515705.1 of Oceanobacillus profundus. GTDB lineage: Bacteria > Bacillota > Bacilli > Bacillales > Amphibacillaceae > Oceanobacillus > Oceanobacillus profundus. Next base: position 254 of record NZ_QWEH01000004.1, on the reverse strand, counting down.
TAAGTAGTTTAAGAGGAGAAACAAACTATGAATAAGTCGGAACACACCTCGCTTTAAAGGATATTGAGATAAACCTTTTATTATTATTTGTTAAGAATACTACATAAGATCCTTGACATCTAATAAAGAGGCTGGGACAAAACCCCAGTAATTAAAAAGAGTGGTACTCGCCAATAAGTTGGTGAGTACCGCTCTTTTTATGCATACAAAAAGGACACCTTTTGATAAAATTAAAGTTACCAGACAATAATTTT
>NZ_QWEH01000047.1 GCF_003515705.1 Oceanobacillus profundus | reverse complement strand
GAGGCTGAGACATAACTAGCCTAAATTACTGAAAAATGGTTCCGATCATCGGTTTTTGATGATCGGAACCATTTTGCTTTGGATTATTTTTATTATCTACTGTTTGATTTCTGTTCATGGCGGTGTACTTCCTCAAGTTTACCGCCATGAACGCAAAACCTAATTCATTTTCCACTTTTCCTTTTCCCCTCACAGAAAAGCGAGTGAAGCACAAATTAGCCTTCAGAAATCCGAAGACTGGTTCCACATCTATTTTACGTTTGCCGTAAATTTCTCCAGTTTCTTTATTCGAAAGCTGTTCTCTTATATATTCTTTTTGTTGTTCCCATTTTTCGTTATAATAAACTTTTCGGTTATTTCCTTCTTTTGCTTTTGTGCATAAGGAACGTAACGGACAATCTGAACAGTTTTCACATTCATAGACTTTAAATGTTCGTGTAAATCCGTATTTGTCTGTTCGATTAGATAGGTAGCGGAATGACAATGTTTTATTATTTGGGCAAGTAAACGAATCTTCCTCTTCATTATATTCCCAATTAGCTAAGTTAAAAGCGTCATTTTTATATTCCTTTTTCTTCTCTTTTCGATATTGATTATATGTAATGAGAGGTGTGCGTTTTCGATTCTCTATGGTATCTTCATAATTTTGTTCACTTCCATAACCTGCATCAGCCACGATATATGGAGGTAGCTCAAAGAAGCCTTCCTCTATTTTATCCAGAAAGGGGATGAAAGTACGTGTATCAGTTGGATTTGGGAATACATCATAAGCGAGCACATATTGTCCTTCTGTCGCAGCCTGCACATTATAACCTGCTTTTAGTTGGCCATTCTTCATATAATCATCTTTCATTCGCATAAAAGTGGCATCGTGATCCGTCTTCGAATAACTGTTACGTTCTCCGAAGATCTCCATGTCGTTTTGATATTTTTGTTTGCGTGCCAAATAATCCTTAAATTGTTTTCGATATTGTTTTGGTGCTTTACGCTCTGAACGGAGTTTTTTACGCTCGCTTACATCTTCACTCTCTTCTATTTTTTTGTCATATTTTTCTACCTTGTCGTCTAGCTTTTCCACTATTTTTTCGAGTTCTTCGGTTGATAGTTCATCCAGACTTTCTCGTTCTATTTCTGGAATAACTTCCTTTTCCAATAATTCATCGTACACTTGGTTAGACTTCTCCACCAAATTAGCACTATATTTTTCAATCGATTTACGCCAAACAAACGTAAACTTATTGGCATTGGCTTCAATCTTCGTTCCATCAATAAAAATTGCTTCCTCATCAATTAGTTTTTCTTGGACAAGTTGGCAGCGAAATTGAACGAAGCATTGACGTAGTAACTCCTTCACTTCTGGATGCACACGAAAACGATTGATGGTACGATAACTTGGTTCATATCCTTGTGCTAACCACATCATGCGTACACTGTCTTTTAATAACCCTTCTATCTTTCTGCCAGAAAAAACAGATTGCGTGTAGGCACACAGAATAACCTTCATCATCATTCGCGGATGATAGGCAGGACAACCGGTTGCACGCAAAAACTTAATGAATGCCTCATCTGGAATACTTTCCACCACATCGTTCACAGCGTAGGCAATATCATTTTCTTGAAGTTTTATTTCTAAATCTAACGGCAATACAACTTGATTCATGGTATAATGTTTAAACATAGGGACACCTCCGAAAATTATTGTCTGGTAACTTTAATTTTATCAAAAGGTGTCCTTTTTGTATGCATAAAAAGAGCGGTACTCACCAACTTATTGGCGAGTACCACTCTTTTTAATTACTGGGGTTTTGTCCCAGCCTC
>NZ_QWEH01000045.1 GCF_003515705.1 Oceanobacillus profundus | reverse complement strand
GATCCGGCTATGTACGATCAAGAGCTCGAGTTCTTAGTTTAGAAGCATTTTTATGTACAGGTTTTAATCAATATGTCACAAGGTGTTCTGGACATACTTGACAACCCTGACGTAAACTGGGAACAGAAGATTGCTGCCGCTCGCCAAGGATTGACAGAGCAGAGCTGAACCATAAATAGTCTCATAAGACGAATTGCTGTGCTTGAGAATGCTCCTGCTGCCGCTGCACCCACACCTTCAGGAGGAGGGTACTCTAAGAAAATTGAAGTATTCAATGACCCAGGAGAGTATGATGGGTCTAAAGCTAAGTTCGAAGAATGGTGGGCAAAGATGAGGGCTTGGCTCAAGTTAAACGAGCACGCCATCGCCCCCGAATCTCATGAAGCAGTACTGGCAGTTTTGTCACGCCTCAAAGGGGCTAAGGCTGGACCTTTCGCCCAAACACGTATTACCAAGGGTACCGCCTACACGTGGGCTACATTAGTTTCGGACGTCGAAGGACTGTTCCGAACTACCAACCAAGTTGACTGGGCACGCAGTCAATTAAGAAGTTTGGTGCAAGGAAAGATGTCCACTGACGATTACATCGTCAAATATGAAGCTCTATACCAACAGGCAGCGATTGATGAATCGCATGCCATCTCTATTTTGGAAACTAATACCAGACGGAGCATCATAGCTCAAATCTTCAGGGAAGACAAACGGTCCCCTGTTTTATTTACATACCTCAAAGAAATCAGACGTGTTGGGGCCGCACAAGAAGCCCTCGACTTTGTTATGGGCTCCTCTTTCAGAAAGGTCGCATCACGCGATCCAGATGCTATGCAGATAGACGCCGCCCAGCGCGGATCATCTCCCAAGAAAATGTCATGCTATAATTGTGGTGGAGACCACGGGGTCAAGAATTGCCCCAAACCTCGCATACAGTGCCCCTCGTGCAAATGGCTAGGGGGTAAACACAAAAAGGAATGTGCCGGCGGCCGTAACGTACGTGTTGCCGAGCAGCCACAGGAACAGCCGAGAAGGGAAGCCCCACGGGGTCAGGATCCTTTTGCGGCTATACGCCACATGAACTATGACGAAATGCGTGCTTATTTCTGGGACATGAAAGATGTCCATGATAAGGGAAAAGGCCGTGCTGCATGAACGAACTGGGTGTTCGTGCAGCAACGTTTAACGATTATCTATGTAACCGATTTTCTGTCCTTGAGGTTGAAGAACCTAGGGAAAGCACAGATGATACAGATACTTTTTCAAATTCTTTTCAATGCCAAACTGGGTCCTCTTCAGTGAAGGGGCTCGGCCGGGGCTTCAAACCGGTACTTAATTCAGTTTCAAACAAAACCCAAAAAAAGACGCCAGATGAACAAATCCCAGACGAATTTTTCCTACGTACGTTGAACATGGAAAGGGAGATCTTAATGAAGATCAAAGTCGCACCCTCCCATGATAAGAAGTCTTTCATCTCTACCAATGCGCTACTTGATTGTGGTGCTAATGTAATATTCGTCGATAAGAAGTGGGCTATGGAGCAGAAGTTGCCCCTTACGCCCCTACGTCACCCGATCCCCGTATTTAACGTTGATGGATCGAAGAACTCGGCTGGAAACGTCACACACTCCGTCGAGGTAATTATAGACTATGAAGGACACAGGGAACGCGTTACCGCCGAGGTTACGGATCTAGGACGTAATCAGATCATCCTCGGTTACACATGGCTAAAGAAGCACAATCCCGAAATAGATTGGTCTAAAGGCGAAGTCAAGATGACGAGGTGCCCCAGAAGCTGCCATCTATTAAAGGAAAAGAGTGTATTCCTACGTGTTCTGGAAAAGGAAGAAGAAGAGGCTGCCTATCATGCCTATGCAATACGTGCTAGTATCGAGGCGCCTCCTAAGATTGAAAAAACTATAGAAGAGATGGTGCCTAGCGCATACCATCAATATTATGGACGGTTCT
>NZ_QWEH01000044.1 GCF_003515705.1 Oceanobacillus profundus | reverse complement strand
ACCATCAGTATTATGGACGGTTCTCTAAGGGAGAATCTGAACGCATGCCAGTCAGAAAACCCTGGGATCATGCGATCGACTTGAAGGAATCATTCACTCCAAGAAAAGGAAGGATGATCCCTCTCTCAGTAGAAGAGCAGAAAGAAGTTTCTAGCTTCATTGATGAACAACTGAGGAAGGGTTACATACGACCTTCGAAGTCCCCACAGACGTCCCCTGTTTTCTTTGTACCAAAGAAGGAAGGTACCAAACGCATGGTTCAAGATTATCGTTATCTAAACGAGCACACCGTCAAAAATAACTATCCGCTCCCGCTGATTTCCCAATTAGTGGATAAGCTTAAAGGAGCTAAATTATTCACAAAAATGGATCTACGATGGGGATACAATAATGTTCGCATCAAGGAAGGCGATGAGTGGAAAGCCGCCTTCGTATGCTTCCGCGGTGCATATGAACCCCTCGTTATGTATTTTGGCTTATGCAACTCGCCCGCCACGTTCCAAGCAATGATGAATGAAATCTTTGCCGATATGGATGACGTAGTGGTGGTATATATTGACGATTTATTAATATTCATGAAGACCAATGACGTCAAGGAGCACGAAAGAATCGTGAAGGAAGTCCTGCGTCGATTGGAAGAGAACGACCTATTTATCAAACCAGAAAAGTGTACCTTTACGGTACCAGAAGTAGAGTTCCTCGGTATGATAGTAAGCCGAGATGGAATCAAGATGGACGACTCAAAGGTTAAGGCTATTCTGGAATGGCCTGTGCCCAAGAATGTTAAAGGAGTTAGGAGTTTCCTCGGACTTGCCAACTTCTACCAGAGGTTTATCCAAGGGTATGCCCAAGTGGCTAGGCCCCTAAATGATCTCACGAAAAAAGATACACCTTTCGCATGGAAGGAGGCACAACAAGAAGCGTTTGATGCGCTGAAGCAGAAGTTTACGTCCGCTCCAATCCTTGCATTCCCGGATGAAGATAGTCATTTCCGTTTTGAATGTGATGCCTCAGACTTTGCAACAGGCGGAGTCTTATCTATTGAAAAGAATGGCTCATGGCATCCAGTTGCCTATGCCTCACGGTCTATGACCCCTGAAGAGAGGAATTATCCGATCGCTGACAAAGAAATGCTCAGCATGATTCAGGCTCTCGAAGGATGGAGACATTATTTAGAAGGTGCTAAATATGAGTTCGAGATCTGGAATGATCACAAGAACCTCCAATATTTTATGAAAGCACAAGATCTCAACCGTCGCCAAGCGCGATGGGCACAATATCTATCTAGATTTAACTTTAAGCTCGTCCACAAGCCAGGAACCTCAATGGGGAAGGCCGATGCCTTATCAAGAAGAGAAGATCATATGATTGGCATCGAGGACGATAATAAAGGAGTAACTATTATTATGCCGGAGAAGATTAGGGCGACCATCTTGATCTCCGATGAAGGCGATAAGATCAAACAACAGATTCTTGAAGCTACGTATAAGCTGAAGGAATCAGAAGAACAGAAGCTATGTGAGAAGTTCCACATCTGTGAAGAAAAAGATGGAATTCTCTATGACGCACATCAACGGATGTATGTGCCTGATGACGATGGTCTACGGCAATCTATTATTACACTTCATCACGACACTCCGGTTGCCGGACATCCAGGAGTAGAGAAGACGCTTAATCTGCTACAACGCAGCTATTTTTGGCCTCTGATGTCACAGCAGGTCAAGGACTATGTATCCCGATGCGATAGATGTGCACGTATGAAAGGGAGTAACCAGCCTCCTGCCGGTAAATTAAACCCCTTGGAAGTGCCAAGCACACCTTGGGAAGACATATCAGCAGATTTCACGACAGATCTGCCTGATTCCAATGGGTTCGACTCCATTCTTGTAGTGATGGACAGGTTCTCAAAAGAAGTCGAATTCATTCCATGCCTGAAGACGACGACAGCCCTTGACACGGCTCGTCTATATTTACAACATGTCTGGAAGGCACATGGCCTACCTAGGACGATCATATCTGATCGTGGACCACAGTTTGCAGCCGAAGTTATGCGCGCACTG
>NZ_QWEH01000043.1 GCF_003515705.1 Oceanobacillus profundus | reverse complement strand
TGGGAGGGTGGTCATATCCAAAACTGGGCAATGGTTATGAACCAACTTCTTCTTCAAGTTGAGCTAAAAGATAGAGTGTTAAAGTACCTTGAGTAAGAGGGACTTACACACTTTATTTGACAAACCCCAACTGGATTGGTTTCAGCATGTGCTTGGTTGATTAATTCAGAAATTGTTACAGGCTGGAATCCTTTATTTTTTAACCCAGGCAAAATCGTTTTTAGAGCATCTGCTGTTTGTTTAGCGGCATCAGAAGCATGGAATAAGATAATATCCCCGTTGCTTGTATCTTTCATTACCTTATCAACAATTACAGAAGTTCCTGGGTTTTCCCAATCATTCGGGTTAATGTTCCAATGAATCACCTCAAAATCCAAACTTTCTGCCAGCTCCATAACTTCTTCATTGAAATGCCCACTAGGTGTTCGTAATAGGTTAACATCCTCATATCCGAGTTTGTTGAAAATATCACGAGCATAAAGCAAATCCTTTCTTACTTGTTCAATTTCCTGATCCAGGTAGCTTTTATATCGATAACCCATCATTCCTAACTCATGCTCACCTTCTGAAATTTGTTCCAGTATTTTCGGATGACGTTCTGCCCATTCACCACTGACAAAAAATGTTGCTTGTACATTTTCATTTTTAAGCTGATCCAAAATGTCCAATACTCTTTCTTCGCCCCAACTAATGTTAAATGTTAATGCGATAGCGGGTTCATCTTCGTTTCCCTTTGAAAGAGCGGTTGGTTTCTCATTAGAAAAAACAGAAATAACTGCATCCCTTTGTGTCCATATAAATAATGATGTAAAAAGTGCAAGCGCAATAATAATAATTAGGCTTTTCCGCCGTCTTAAGCCGATAGCATAAAAATGATCCATAATTTCTCCTCCATTTTCTCCATTGACTCTTACTATTATGTTTATGAGCAGTGATGAGAAATATGAACAAGCCTTAGGATTTCTTATGCATTAACGAACTGTACTACAACTCCATTAAGCATAAGAGAGATAAAACGTGAATGTTTGTAAGGGGCTTATGTTCAGTGAAGGAGGAAGTGAACCCCATAACTGAATGTATTTTCACTTTCTAAGAAAATCGATAGTTGAAGAATTTAGCAAAAAAAGGGATGAAAATAGTGGAAATAGGGGAATAGTAAGTTTAACAAAAGATACCGTGCTTGATGATGTTCGAGAAATACCGCCTTGATACGGGTGAAGATAACAACAACCGACAAAATTCACTCTGAGCGACGAATGGTTGTAATGTACCTTTTCTGAAAATAAGTTATGTTTTTGGCAAAGGGATTTAGTGATGAATGGTAGTAATTGAACGATGACACAGCTGCAAAGCTGTCTAGATAGTAGAGAGGTTATGAGGTGAATGAGATGTTGGGCTTATTGATTAATGAAATGGAACAAAAAGAGATTGAATACTTATTAAAAAGAGAGCTTGAAGAGTTACTATTAGATATGGGGGACAGTAGAATTGATCATATGGTTAAACGGGCGATGAGAGAAAGATACCGTAATCTTTTTCAATTACTTCGTCGTGTAGCCAGTGAACAGGAATGTGTGAAATACATGCCAAAGCGACAAGAAAATCAGTAATTGTAAAGCTCCTCACATTGAACTCGTCGTTAAGTATGTGAGGAGTATTCATTTATAAGGTTGACGCTGGGTGTAAGTCATGCTGAATGAATATTTATTGTGGCAATAATGTAAACTAAAAATAAAAACTAATCATAATTATTGTTTTTTTATTTTACCTATTGCTCAACTGTTTTTATTATGCTATATTAAATTCTGTTGTCGCTTAATAAAACAATTTCTGGAAAACAGAAAAAAGTTTTTTTGCAAAAACATGTTGACAACAATTTGATACCATGTTATATTATATCTCGTCGCTAAAAAACGACATTATAACAAATTGATCTTTGAAAACTGAACAAAACAACCAGTATGTCAAGAAAAAGGAAACTCGTTTTTCTTTTTAAAACAAGTAGAAGTCAGCTTCTACAAAAGCTAAGTATCACAAACTTTTATGGAGAGTTTGATCTTGGCTCAGGACGAACGCTGGCGGCGTGCCTAATACATGCAAGTCGAGCGCAGGAAATAAACAGAACCCTTCGGGGTAATGTTTATGGAATGAGCGGCGGACGGGTGAGTAACACGTGGGCAACCTGCCTGTAAGATCGGGATAACTCGCGGAAACGTGAGCTAATACCGGATAACACTTTTCATCTCATGGTGAGAAGATAAAA
>NZ_QWEH01000042.1 GCF_003515705.1 Oceanobacillus profundus | reverse complement strand
TGTTTTTGTCAATAGGAAATTGAGCCAGAGCGATCACTTAAAAAGTGAGCCACTTTATATAAATTGTTAGGTGTTAGGAGGTTCTTGCCAGTAGGGAAAGAACCTCCTAACACCTTGCGCTGCACTTGCTCACTCTCCTTCATGATCTCGCTGTTTCATACTTTGCCTAAATCGATAGGATTCACCGTTAAGCAAATGTATATGAGACCTATGGGTAAGGCGATCAAGTAATGCAGTGGTCATCTTTTCATCTCCAAATAGATTTGTCCATTCTGAAAACTCAAGGTTTGTAGTGATAATAACACTTGCGCGTTCATATCTGCTGGAAAAGAATTGAAATAGAAGTTCTGCACCAGTTTTGGAAAATGGTACATATCCAAGCTCATCTACGATGATCACATCAAATTTGAGCCACTTCTTTTCAAACATTACGAGTTTATGTTCTGCATTTGCCATTAGAAGTTCTTCTACTAGTTCTGATGCGGTTATAAACTTTGTTTTATATCCGTTTTGAACCATTTCTATTCCAAGCGAAATAGCTAAATGTGTTTTACCAGTACCACTGTTTCCTAGTAAGATAATATTCTCATTTTTATCTACGAAATCTCCTTTTGCTAGAGTAATAAATCTATTGCGATTTAAACTTGGCATTAAACTAAAATCGTATGTGTCTAATGTTTTTTGGACTGGAAAGGTCGCTTGTTTTAGACGTCTCTGTTTTTGATTTTCTTCTCTTGTTTGTGATTCTGATTCTAGTAATGCTAATAAATATTCTTCATAGCTTAGATTTCTTTCTTCGGCTTCTCTTGCGAGAGAACGATATTGCCTAGCTATGGTTGGTAATCGTAAATGTTTAGTTAGATGATCTAAAACTAGTTCTGTATTCAATCCAATTGACCTCCTGTAAGTTGTCCGTATTGAGCTACATTAGACTTTTGAATTTTATAGTCTAGTAGATTTGTTGGCGTCTTATCTCTGGAAAGGTCTTGTATGATTGTGCCATTATTCTCAATCCTTCGGATAAATTCATGCACTACATCATATCGGTAGATTTGGGTCTTTTCTGCTTCTAATAAGGCCTGTGTTAATATTTCCATCCCTATTTCTCGGTGAAGTAGAAGTAAACGAATAAACTTTCGATCTCCGATCGCACCTTCCTGATCTCTCATTTTTTGATGGAAACGCCTGAACACTTTTGGAATGTCAGATGATTGAAATGCATGGGCATCACGAATAGCCCGTGGTTTCTTAATTAGTGCCTCTAAATAATGATCGAGTACAGTGAACATTTCATGTCGTTCATAAGAACGAGGATGTTTAGCGATCACTTGGTTTTGAGCCACAACGATTATTTGATCCACAAATATTTTTGCCCAAACAGCTTGCCCTACATATTTACAAGGTACAGAGTATTTATTCGTTTCAATAGTAATTAATGAAGTTTTATTCACTTGGCAAGAAACTAGTTTACAAGCCTCAAATCTTTGCTCAGGAAGTGGGCGAAGATACTCTTTTTCCTTATTCCACATTTGTTTAACTGTTTCCTTTGAATATGGAACCTTTCTGTGTTCAGCTTCTTTTAAACACCAACTTAATAGGTGATCATTTAATTCATCTAAGGATTGTACCACCGGCACTGGAACTAAAGCATTCCTTCTCACATATCCAACGGTACCTTCAACTCTACCTTTTTCATTACCAGATCTAACATTACAGAATTCTGCTTTAAATAAATAATGAGTTTGTAGAGCCATAAATGATTCTTGCTCAAGCCTATCTCTACCTTGCATAATTTTCTCTACAGCCGTTTTTAAGTTATCAAAAAGACCTTCAGTTGGAATTCCACCAAAAAATTCAAATGCATGGACAAAACCATCTAAAAAAGCTTCTTGTTTCTCATGCAAATATGCCCTTACGAATCGAACCCTACTTGCAGAAAGCTGACTACAGAAAAGGAAGACTCGCTTTGTTTGACCCTGTAAGACAATATCCGCCTCTCCCCAGTCAAACTGGAATTGGTGGCCTAGTTGAAAATCAAGTGGAATAAAGACTTCTTGTAGTTTCTTCTTACGCTTGGCTACAACTTTACGTATATTAGATTCAGATCCTTTAAAATCATATTCATCCACTAATCTTTTATAGATTCTTGCAGCTGTATGTTTTTGTTTACCCCATCGTTTGAGGTCATCTTCAAGCCATTGATCAATAATCGGTAAAACACGCTTAGTCTCGTCAGAGTACTCCTTACCGCTATATGTATGTTTACGCTTTATAGTAGTTGGAGGCTTATTTTGCTTTAAATATTTACTTACTGTATTTCTAGAAATCCCCAGTTTTATCGCTATTTGCCTTTGGGATAGTCCTTCAACCTCTTTTAAGAATTTGATATGATGGTATTGAGCCATATTGATCATCCTTTTTTGTCCTCTCTCATTGATAGTTTGGTCACTTTCAATAATAAGAGAGGTTATTAAAATTTGGAATCGAGTGGCTCATTTTTTATGCGATCAATACCCTAAAAACGGCTCAATTTTAGATTATCAAATACA
>NZ_QWEH01000040.1 GCF_003515705.1 Oceanobacillus profundus | reverse complement strand
CTTAGGACCGTTATAGTTACGGCCGCCGTTTACCGGGGCTTCGATCAAGAGCTTCTCCTTACGGATAACCCCATCAATTAACCTTCCGGCACCGGGCAGGCGTCACACCGTATACGTCCACTTTCGTGTTTGCACAGTGCTGTGTTTTTAATAAACAGTTGCAGCCAGCTGGTATCTTCGACTGCCTTCAGCTCCACCCGCGAGGGGTTTCACTTACCGACAGCGTGCCTTCTCCCGAAGTTACGGCACCATTTTGCCTAGTTCCTTCACCCGAGTTCTCTCAAGCGCCTTGGTATTCTCTACCTGACCACCTGTGTCGGTTTGGGGTACGATTTAATGTTACCTGATGCTTAGAGGCTTTTCCTGGAAGCAGGGCATTTGTTACTTCAGCACCGTAGTGCCTCGTCATCACACCTCAGCGTTAACAGAAGTCCGGATTTACCTAAACTTCCCGCCTACATGCTTAAACCGGGACAACCGTCGCCCGGCTAACATAGCCTTCTCCGTCCCCCCTTCGCAGTAACACCAAGTACAGGAATATTAACCTGTTTCCCATCGACTACGCCTTTCGGCCTCGCCTTAGGGGTCGACTCACCCTGCCCCGATTAACGTTGGACAGGAACCCTTGGTCTTTCGGCGAGGGAGTTTTTCACTCCCTTTATCGTTACTCATGTCAGCATTCGCACTTCTGATACCTCCAGCGTGGGTTACCCCTTCGCCTTCAACGGCTTACAGAACGCTCCTCTACCGCTTGCCAGTAAACTAGCAAACCCATAGCTTCGGTGTATTGCTTAGCCCCGTTAAATCTTCCGCGCAGGCCGACTCGACTAGTGAGCTATTACGCTTTCTTTAAATGATGGCTGCTTCTAAGCCAACATCCTAGCTGTCTAAGCCTTCCCACATCGTTTCCCACTTAACCATGACTTTGGGACCTTAGCTGATGGTCTGGGTTGTTTCCCTTTTCACGACGGACGTTAGCACCCGCCGTGTGTCTCCCGTATAGTACTCATTGGTATTCGGAGTTTGCAAAGGGTTGGTAAGTCGGGATGACCCCCTAGCCTTAACAGTGCTCTACCCCCAATAGTATTCGTCCGAGGCGCTACCTAAATAGCTTTCGGGGAGAACCAGCTATCTCCCGGTTTGATTGGCCTTTCACCCCCAGCCACAAGTCATCCGCTAATTTTTCAACATTAGTCGGTTCGGTCCTCCAGTTAGTGTTACCCAACCTTCAACCTGCCCATGGCTAGATCACCGGGTTTCGGGTCTATACCCTGCAACTTAACGCCCAGTTAAGACTCGGTTTCCCTGCGGCTCCCCTATACGGTTAACCTTGCTACAGAATATAAGTCGCTGACCCATTATACAAAAGGTACGCAGTCACCCCATAAAGAGGCTCCCACTGCTTGTACGTACACGGTTTCAGGTTCTTTTTCACTCCCCTCGCCGGGGTTCTTTTCGCCTTTCCCTCACGGTACTGGTTCACTATCGGTCAGTCAGGAGTATTTAGCCTTGGAGGATGGTCCCCCCATATTCAGACAGGATACCACGTGTCCCGCCCTACTCTTCGAACTCACAGTATGTGCATTTTAGTGTACGGGAGTATCACCCTGTACCCTGCGACTTTCCAGACGCTTCCACTAACACACAAACTGATTCAGGTTCTGGGCTGCTCCCCGTTCGCTCGCCGCTACTGGGGGAATCTCGGTTGATTTCTTTTCCTCGGGGTACTTAGATGTTTCAGTTCCCCCGGTTCGCTTCATTACGCTATGTATTCACGCAATGATAGTGTGACGAATCACACTGGGTTTCCCCATTCGGAAATCGCCGGCTATAACGGTTCATATCACCTTACCGACGCTTATCGCAGATTAGCACGTCCTTCATCGCCTCTGACTGCCAGGGCATCCACCGTGTACGCTTAGTCGCTTAACCTCACAACCCGAAGATGTTTCGCTTCAGATTATGAAAATTTGAGAGACTCGAACATGTCTTAACCTCATTCTTTATTACGGAAGAACGAGACGACATGTCGTTTCAATTTTCAGCTTGTTCCGGATTGTTAAAGAGCAAATATCTCAAACGTGACTCTTTCAAGTCAGTTTTGAGATATAACGGCACGCAACTTTCACTTACATACCAGCAAGTGGCGTCCCCTAGGGGATTCGAACCCCTGTTACCGCCGTGAAAGGGCGGTGTCCTGGGCCTCTAGACGAAGGGGACACTGAAGTCTCAATCGCAAGACGCCTTGCTTCTCTACATCTATCAGACAATCTGTGTGAGCACTACGCGGGTTGTATCTATTAGGTAAGGAGGTGATCCAACCGCAGGTTCCCCTACGGTTACCTTGTTACGACTTCACCCCAGTCATGAATCACAAAGTGGTAAGCGCCCTCCCGAAGGTTAAGCTACCTACTTCTTTTGCAACCCACTCCCATGGTGTGACGGGCGGTGTGTACAAGGCCCGGGAACGTATTCACCGTAGCATTCTGATCTACGATTACTAGCGATTCCGACTTCATGGAGTCGAGTTGCAGACTCCAATCCGGACTACGACGCACTTTATGAGGTCCGCTTGCTCTCGCGAGGTCGCTTCTCTTTGTATGCGCCATTGTAGCACGTGTGTAGCCCTACTCGTAAGGGCCATGATGACTTGACGTCATCCCCACCTTCCTCCAGTTTATCACTGGCAGTCTCCTTTGAGTTCCCGGCCGAACCGCTGGCAACAAAGGATAAGGGTTGCGCTCGTTGCGGGACTTAACCCAACATTTCACAACACGAGCTGACGACAGCCATGCAGCACCTGTCTCAGAGTTCCCGAAGGCACCAATCCATCTCTGGAAAGTTCTCTGGATGTCAAGAGTAGGTAAGGTTCTTCGCGTTGCATCGAATTAAACCACATGCTCCACCGCTTGTGCGGGCCCCCGTCA
>NZ_QWEH01000003.1 GCF_003515705.1 Oceanobacillus profundus | reverse complement strand
CTTCTCGCTTTGTTTTAGCCAATAGAACAACCTCCCAATCGTTATAGTTTTATTCTAACAATAAAAAACTGAACTGCGAAGTAAGAGCCGTACGCTCTCTCACTTACACAGTTCAGTTTACACTCCCCAATCGAATTTTTTCACAATAGTGTGGATTTCTCAATTTTTTTCTGGTTTCCTTTTCAGAGCTTTTAAAAGCAACGGTTGTTCCTTCTTATTCTGTAATTTCCTTAACATATTTTCAAGTATGAAGTACTTCACCCATTTCCATCGCTTACATATTGAATGGGTTACCAATTACATCCATAAATCATCAAATGTAAATTCCTTTCCGCTGTTTACAATATTCAACTCCATTCCTCGTGTGTAATTTCAACTAAACGTTTTTGTTACAACTACAATTGAAATGAAATCTGACTTGGAATATAAAATTTAAAAGGGATATATTATTTAAAAAATACTCCTGTTATAATCAGGAGTAAGTATGTTTTATTTCAGCTTAAATGAATTTTAGGAAGACTGCTAGATAAAGTTTATTTTATTCTTCGTTTCAAAAAAAATGAAAACGTTCTCTTTTGGTGTGAACAATTTAGCTGAGATGGGAGAATTTAATTATGAGCAATTTAAAATGGAATCAACCGGAAAAGTTACGTGCACTATTAGCAGAAGTAGTAAGCTGGAAGAGTATGACGCTTTCGGAGGGGGAGCGGCAATTTCCTGCAAAGCTACAAGCAAAGCTGCAGGACTTGCTGTATTTTCAGCAACTTCCAGATCAATTGGCGTTACATGAAGCAGATTTTAGGAGGAAGTTTCTAACAGCATTATATATACATCCTAATGCAAAAGAAACCATCTGCTTGATGAGCCATTTTGATACAGTAAATACAGAGGAGTACGGCTCTTTAGAACCATTAGCTACGCAGCCTGAAGAACTTACAAAGGTATTAAGAGAAAATCAAGAAGCGTTGCCCAATGAGGTGCAGAGGGATTTAGAATCTGGTGAATATTTATTTGGTCGAGGGACGATGGACATGAAAATGGGACTTGTCATGCATATGAGCTTATTAGAAAAAGCGACCGTCGAAAAATGGCCAATTAATTTGTTATTATTAACCGTTCCTGATGAGGAAGTGAATTCATCTGGTATGCGGCATGCTGTTCCGATACTTTTGGAGCTGCAAAAGAAGTATCATTTTAGCTATAAATTATTTTTAAATAGTGAACCAGTTTTCACCCAAGAGCCAATGGATCGAGCACACTATTTATATACAGGTTCTATGGGTAAATTACTTGCAGCTGCTTTGTTTTATGGTAGGGAAACACATGCTGGTGAGCCATTGAGTGGAATGACTTCACCATTTATTGCATCTTTTTTAACACGAGAAATGGAATGGAACGATTCGTTTCAAGAGACTGTATTAGGTGAAACCACACCACTTCCGGTTACATTACAGCAAACAGATTTAAGATTACTCTATTCTACGCAAACACCATACAGATCTTCGGCATTATATAATATTTTTATGATGAAGCGCAGCGCAAAGGAGATATTTGATATTTTTGAATCCGTAGCTCAAACCGCTGTGGCTAAATGTAATGAAGCGTACAAGAAAATTTGTGAGAAAAACAATGTAGAGCCGATCGGGAAGGTACAAGTTATTCGTTACAAAGATTTATTAAACTACGCTATAAAAAAGTTAGGTGAAGGGTTCGTTAACGATGTTATAGCTGATATTCAGTATGAAGAAGGCTGGGATGAGCGAGAAAAATCGTTACGTATAACCGACAAGTTAATGCTCCAATGTCAAGAGCTTGCTCCGGCAATTGTAATTCTTTTAGCACCACCATATTACCCCGCAGTAAATTCAACTGGTAATGAACTCGTTGAAGCTTGTACAACATTTATAAAAAAGTTAGCAAAAGATAAATTTAATTTAGAGATGAAACGCATTCACTATTTTAACGGGCTATGTGACCTTAGCTATGTAAACTATATGGGGATGTCAGATGGTTGGAGTGCATTTGAGGATAATACACCAGTATGGGGGGATAGCTATTCGATTCCATTTGAGGGAATGCAGCGGCTGAATGCACCGGTACTTAATGTCGGCCCCTTAGGATATGATGCCCATAAACGTACAGAACGACTAAGTTTAAAAAATGCTTTTGAAGAATTTCCTGTTATAATGGAAACTTTAATCCATAAGATTAGTAGATTATAGGTGCTTGCTGTATTTCCATTGCTGATGAAGATGGTTTTGTTGGACGTTATGTAGGTGATGAATTAGATAATGGTATGGGAAAAGTTGGGGATAAAGATGTATAATACGGGTACGTAACAAGGGATTATATCTTTTGATACGAGTCAAATTAAAGAAACCATTCATTCTGCAACTCTAAGGCTTCATCCAAATGCCATTCAAGGTAATGTAACTTCCATTCAAATTATATGCATGCTGGTGTATTTGGAAATCATGCATCACTTGAACAGTTGGATTATTCATATAAAGCAAGCGAATCAAATCTTGCTACCTTCTTGCTATTCGTCCGATAAAGCAGCATTTTATTGGACGATGTTATGTATTCAGCAGCTTTCCTAACGAATTGGATTTGTTAGTTATGGGCAAACAATTAATACAAATAAAGATAGGATAAGCATTTCCAAAGAATGCCGAACGCTATGTAAAAGTTGGATTTACTAAAGTTTTATTTTTTTTAATCATAACATGAGATCTTAATGTTATGACCTATTAGCGAAAGTGTACATTAATACAACAAATATAAAGACACAGAACCTCCTGGCACGATGTACGTAACTACGGAGGTTCTTTTTTATGTCAAAACATAACTTAACTATTGTCCCGGTTATATCACAAACTGAAAGTAAAAAGTGTTGCTAACTAGAGTATAGATCCAGCCCGAAATTCGAAAAAACCCTATAAATAGACGATAGCACGGGCTAAACAGATTTTAAAACAATACTATAACTTATAAATGAAAGGAGGTAATTTATTTGGCTAAATATGAATCAAATAGATACAGGAAAAGAAGAAAGTATATTAATAAGCTAAATAAATATAATTTATTGCTGGATGAAAATTTAAATGCTGAAGCAGATGCAGATGCGGATGCTGATGCATATTTGAATGCAGAAGTGGATTCAAAATCTGACTCACAAGCAGATTCTGATTCCCAAGCAGATTCGAACTCAGACTCAGACTCTGGCTCAACTTCAAATGCAGATGCTACAGCGAAAGCTGATTCAAATTCCGACTCCGATTCAACTTCGGATGCAGATGCGACAGCGGACTCGAATTCCGATTCCGATTCAACTTCGGATGCAGATGCAACAGCGGATTCGAATTCCGACTCCGATTCAACAGCAGACGCAGATGCTACATCTGATTCAGATTCAAACTCCGACTCCGATTCAACAGCAGATGCAGATGCGAAAGCTGATTCGAATTCCGACTCCGATTCAACATCGGATGCAGATGCTACATCTGATTCAGATTCAAACTCCGACTCCGATTCAACAGCAGATGCAGATGCAACAGCGGATTCAAACTCTGACTCTGATTCAACGTCAGATGCAGATGCAACAGCGGATTCAAACTCTGACTCCGATTCAACGTCAGATGCAGATGCAACAGCGGATTCAAACTCCGACTCCGATTCAACTTCGGATGCAGATGCAACAGCTGATTCGAATTCCGACTCCGATTCAACAGCAGACGCAGATGCTACATCTGATTCAGATTCAAACTCCGACTCCGATTCAACGTCAGATGCAGATGCAACAGCGGATTCAAACTCTGATTCCGATTCAACGTCAGATGCAGATGCAACAGCGGATTCAAACTCTGACTCCGATTCAACGTCAGATGCAGATGCAACAGCGGATTCAAACTCTGACTCCGATTCAACGTCAGATGCAGATGCAACAGCGGATTCAAACTCTGACTCTGATTCAACAGCAGATGCAGATGCGACAGCGGATTCAAATTCCGACTCCGACTCAACATCAGACGCAGATGCTACATCTGATTCAGATTCAAACTCCGACTCCGATTCAACATCGGATGCAGATGCGACAGCGGATTCAAACTCTGACTCTGATTCAACATCAGATGCAGATGCGACAGCGGATTCAAATTCCGACTCCGACTCAACATCAGACGCAGATGCTACATCTGATTCAGATTCAAACTCTGACTCCGATTCAACGTCAGATGCAGATGCAACAGCGGATTCGAATTCCGACTCCGATTCAACGTCAGATGCAGATGCAACAGCGGATTCAAACTCTGACTCTGATTCAACAGCAGATGCAGATGCAACAGCGGATTCGAATTCCGACTCCGACTCAACATCGGATGCAGATGCGACAGCGGATTCAAATTCCGACTCAGACGCAACATCCGATTCAGATTCGAATTCAAACTCCGACTCCGATTCAACATCAGACGCAGATGCGACATCAGACGCAGATTCAACGTCAGACGCAGATGCGACATCAGATGCAGATTCAACATCAGACGCAGATGCGACATCAGATGCAGATTCAACATCAGACGCAGATGCGACATCAGACTCCGATTCAACATCAGACGCAGATGCGACATCAGATGCAGATTCAACGTCAGATGCGGACTCGACGTCAGATGCAGATTCAACGTCAGATGCGGACTCGACGTCAGATGCAGATTCAACGTCAGACGCAGATGCGACATCAGATGCAGATTCAACGTCAGATGCGGACTCAACGTCAGATGCAGATTCAACGTCAGATGCAGATGCAACAGCGGACTCGGATTCTAATGCAACATTCGAAAATAACAATATTGAAGCCAATGCTGGTAATAATACCCTGACAACAGGTAACAATACGAACATTAATATTGGTATCAATGATAATACAAGCATATTAGTAGTATCATTACTTTCTATTATAGGTATATTAGAAGCTTTTAGAGGAGAAAACAACCCGGAAAATATGGATAATTTAATGACTAATCTTACAAATACACTAAATGTATTGTTAGAAAGAGAAGATAGTAATCGAGCAGCAATTCTTAATGCAATAGAATCTTTAAGAAATGAGTAAATAATCTGGATAAGGAGGAGATTAGATGGGTAAAAGATCCGTATCTACTTGTAGGATTAAGACGGATCAAAGTCAAGAAACGCTTACTGTAGCTATTAAAAATAGTAATCAAAAATATAGTCGTCCTTTTAAACTAAATGTATACGATGAAGATTCAAAAACAAAAGAAAAGCTACCAGTTTATTTGAATGAAGAACGAATAACTGAAGATACAATTGGCCCCTCAGAAGAGAAAGAATACAAAATAAATGTATCCAATGTAGATAGAAAAGTTGTATTCCAAATTATTCAGGAAAATAGCGGCGGTGGAATGAAAATGGGGGTAAGCAAAAGCAGTAAGCACCCAACACATGTAGAATTTCAGATGAAGTAAATTAATTATTTGGGCTGTGTGAAAGGTTAACAAACCTTAGGTCACAGCTCAAACTTTTAAATTAATTACGATAGATGTGAGAATGAAAGAATCTTTAACTTGAGAGGAGAATTCAAAATGACTATAGAAGAGAAACTAGCTGTAAAGCATGCGAATAAGGAAGAGAAACTAGCAGCAAAGCAATCGGTTAAGGAAGTGAAAGAGGCAGCTAAGCAAGCGAAAAAAGTAGCAAGAAAAGCGAAAAAGGAAGCAAGAAAAGCAGCTAGGGAGGAAAGAATAAAGTAGCTGAGCCAAACGAAATTCATTTAATAATAACTAAAGATGTGGATAACAAGTTTCTCTATACCACATAGGGGGGTGTCAAATAGAGTGTTAACGTTCTAATTGATTCAAGGTACTTTGACACCCTTACTTTATTACTTAACGAAGTAAATTTGTATCATTTGAAAAGGAAGGGATCAAACGAATATATCACAGGGAATTATAAAAGATTATCCTATTCCTATTCCAGCTGTTTCCGACCAGAACCGTATCGTGGTTTAATTAAAATATGAGTCGTCTCCTTTCATTATACATACATGTTATAACCGGATTGTATGCTACTATATTTCTCTAGAGTTGAATGAAAGGTGCACAATATGTTTTAATTTTTTAGATAAAGGAGTATAATTGGTGGAGTATGGGGGTGACACAGATGGGTATCGCGAATATAGGAATTCCAGGACTAATCCTGATTGTAATTCTTGCGTTAATTATTTTTGGGCCGAAAAAATTACCGGAAATCGGTAAGGCGGCAGGGCAAACATTGCGTGAATTTAAGAGTTCTGCAAATAATTTGATAGATGATGATTCTTCGGATGAGAATAAAAATAAAGAAAAAGAAAAAGAGGATCAAAACAAAGCATAAAAAAGGCCAGAATCAATTGATTCTGGCCTTTGTGTTCTGGCTCCTGTGATAGTCGACTAGCCTAATTGACTAAATAGTTCCGTAATCTCTCCATCACCTATGGGCTTACTGAAATAATAGCCTTGCCCCTCGTGACATTTTTGTTTTTTAAGATAATTTAGTTGGTCTTCACTTTCAATTCCTTCAGCAATTACCCTGAAATTTAAATTTTTTCCCATACTTATGATAGTATTTGCTATGATTTCACCGTCTCTATCCAAATCATCAATAAAAGACTTGTCGATTTTTAGTGTATCAATTGGTAGCCGTTTCAAATAGCTTAATGAAGAGTAGCCTGTCCCAAAGTCATCGATCGAGACATTGACACCAAGCTCCTTTAATTTATTGATTGTTCTAGAAGAAGTTTCGATATCAAGAATGGTCCCTTCTGTTATTTCGATTTCTAAGTAAGACGCATCTAATAGTGATTCATTTAAAATTTCCTGTAAATCATGTATGAATTTCTTATCCTTAAATTGCATTGGTGAAACGTTAACACAAATACGTTGTAGCAAGATTCCTTGTTCTTGCCACACCTTCATTTGGCTGCAAACAGTTGCCAATATCCATTTCCCAACTGGAACAATCATACCATTTTCCTCCAGGATAGGTATGAACTCATTTGGTGCGACAAATCCTAATTTTTTATTATGCCAACGTAGTAATGCTTCCAAACCAACGATTTTATTATTTTTAAGATTGACAATTGGTTGGTAGACAACTGTAAATTCATTTCGCCCAAGTGCCTCTTTTAATTCTAAGTCAATTTGATAATTTCGTTCGAGCAAAATATTTTGGTCCTCTGTATTAAAGCAGTATTGGTTACCGCCATTTCTTTTGGCATGATACATTGCTGTATCAGCCTGTTTCATTATGGATTCGATGAAAGTAATGCTAGGCCACTCCTTTGAAACGTATGCTTGCCTGCTAATTCCAATGCTTGCAGATGTCGACATCTGTTTATCGTCGATTTGATAAGGTAAACGGATCTGTTTCAATATAGTAGTTGCCAACGCTTGTATAGCATGTTCAGAGAGATTATTTTTCAAAATAATGATGAATTCATCTCCGCCTTGTCGTGAAATGAAGTCTGATTCAGTTAAACACTCTTTTAGACGATTGGCAACAGTTTTAAGCATGGCGTCACCAGTGTCATGACCAAAATTATCGTTAATGGCTTTAAACCGGTCTAAGTCTAGATACAAAACAGCTACAACTTCTTGTGGTTGTATTGGTTGATTTTCAACCCACTTGCGAAAGTGATTTCGGTTTGGTAGTTTTGTCACTGGATCTGTATACGCCATACGCTCGATATACGCCTCATGTTCTTTACGAGTTGTAATGTCATGACGTACTGAAATATATTGATAGACTTCTCCATCAGGTGTTAAAAATGGAACAATGGTCGTATCTACCCAGTAATAAGTACCGTCCTTTGCTTTATTTTTTATTTCGCCTCTCCATACATTCCCGTCTTGAATCGTTTCCCATAAATCTTTAAAAAAAGAGCTCGGATGAAAGCCGGAATTAATGATATTATGATTGCTGCCAATTAATTCGGCTTCACTGTACTGTGAAATTTCGCAAAACTTTTCGTTAGCATACGTGACAATTCCATTATTATCTGTTATGGCAACGATTGATGAAGCATCAAGGGCAAATTTAATATCCTTCAGCTTTTGGTATATTTTATCTAGCTCCGTTTTATGGTTCATTTTTACTACCTCTCTTGAAACTGATTCTATAGTTAGTACTATTATTATACTAGATTTATATCTTTAAAGCCAAGCAGACTCTTGAAATCAGGAGAGCTTTATATAACCTGCTAGGAAATTGGAACTATGGTGTGTGGTTTTATAATTTGAGTAGGGATTTTAGGTCATTTTTCGAGTTTGGAAGTTGACTCAGGGATTAGGGAGGATATAACCGAAAACCGTCTTTAAGCGATTTTCGGTTATCGTTTATTCTTCTGTTTTTTCGGGTGCTGGATAGCTATGCCCTTTTGTATCCACAGTGACTGTTTTAATGCTTTGATCTTCTAATGGCTTATCTGTTTCATCTCTTTGAGCGGCAACAATTTCATCTACTACTTCTATACCTTCAATTACCTTACCAAATGCCGCATAGTCTCCATCGAGATGTGACGACTGCTTTACCATAATGAAAAACTGGGAACCAGCTGAATCAGGATGACTAGACCTAGCCATGGAAAGTACGCCGCGTTCATGCTTTAATTCATTATCAAAACCATTAGATTGAAACTCTCCTGGAATCGAGTAACCTGGCCCCCCAGTGCCAATCCCTTCAGGATCTCCACCTTGAATCATAAAACCTGGAATAACCCGATGGAAAATTAAGTCATTATAAAAACCATCCTCAATTAATGAGATAAAATTTGCCACTGTATTTGGGGCAATTTTAGGATATAGCTCAGCAATGATTTCTTTATCATTCTCCATAGTAATGGTAACAATAGGATTTTCTTCAATTGTGGAGCTCTCTGCTTGTCCACCAGTATTATTTTCTTGCTCATTTTCTGTTTCGTTTCCGCAAGCTGTCACTATGAGAGCAAAAACCATAGCGATGGAAATAAGGAAAAATAGTTTCCATTTTGCTTTTATCTTTCGCACATAAATCCCCCTTACATACTAAAATGATTGAGTATAGTATAGCATGGGATCGATTTACATTCACAATACAAAAAGTCCTATATTTTCCTTGATTTTAGAATATTATTCGTAATCTTTTCTGCTGTTAATTTACAAGGTTGCTATTGTAGGAGGTGTTTTTCATCAAAAAAAGGATGCTAAAGCATCCCTCAAGGTTCCGTTATCTAATGAGAGGAGGAAAGAAAATAAGTTGATAAAAAAGGGAGAACACAACTTAGTACTACATAACAATCTCTAGTATGACTTTCCGAAAGATGTTCCAACGATAATTAATAGGATGAAAAGAACGACAATTAAAGCAAAGCTGCTATTGCCGCGGCCGCCACAATCACTCATATTTTACACCTCCCTGCTTTCGTTTACACATAGTATATGAACGGAATGGATTTTTGGCAGGGCGCTGGGGTTAAAATAAAAAATGATTTGTTGTATATGACGACGAAAGGGTTTTGTGGTATTGATGTAGAACTATTTGTCATAGAAGGGAGGCGAGCGTATATGAAGGAAGCATTAAATAGCTACATCGAAACAGATGCAAAGCTAGAGGGGGCAATAATTGGTATTAGCATTCGCTCCGCAGTATCTGGGGATGTTTTATATGAATATAATCATGATATTCGTCTTCGTCCCGCATCGAATATGAAACTTTTAACTGCTGCAGCTGCATTGAATGTATTAGGAGAAGACTATACGTTTTCTACACAATTACAAACAGATGGGGTGTTAAGAAAAGATACGCTTGAAGGCAACCTTTTTCTAGTTGGTAAAGGTGATCCTACTTTACTGAAGGAGGACTTTAAAGCGTTCGCAGAAGAAATAAAGAAAAAAGGTATCCATAAGATAACTGGAGATATTATTGGGGATGATATGTGGTATGATCATGTACGACTTTCTCGTGATTTAGTTTGGTCGGATGAGCAATATTATTATGGTGCAGAAGTTTCTGCGTTGACAGCTTCTCCAAATAAAGATTATGATACGGGTTCTGTGTTAATCGAAGTGATACCTACAGTTATTGGAGAGCCGCCAATATTTACAATATCACCGAACACAGATTATGTAACGGTTCAAAATAAGGCAATAACGGTGAAAGAGGCTCTGGACGATGATTTGATAGTGGAACGGGAGCATGGCAGTAATCGAATAACAATTTCAGGTGAAATTGCACATACTTCTGAGGCCGTTAAACGATGGATGTCTGTATGGGGCGCTAGTGAATACGCCATGAGGCTTTTCAGCAACGCTCTTACGAAGCAAGGAATAAGCTGGGATGGTGAAGTGAAAATAGGGGAATCCCCTAGGAATGCAACCGTACTAAGCTCAAAAGATTCCGTTCCGCTCTCGGAAATACTGATTCCTTTTATGAAGTTAAGCAATAATGGAATAGCGGAAATGCTAATAAAGGAAATGGGTAGAAGGATTCATAAAGAGGGAAGTTGGGAAAAAGGTATTCCAGTACTGGAGAAGGAAATGAAGCAGCTAGGCATTGCAGTAAAACATCTGTTAATCAAAGATGGCTCTGGTATATCACATAGTAATTTGATTCCGGCAAATGAAATTTCTCAATTATTGTATGAAGTTCAGAAAAAGGAGTGGTTTCCTGTATTTTTGCATGCACTACCAGTAGCTGGACATGCGGATCGAATGATTGGCGGAACACTTCAAGAACGAATGAAATTGTTTTCTGTGCAAGCAAAAACGGGAACTATTGAGGGGGTAAGCACGTTGTCAGGATATCTAGATATATCCAATGGAGAGCGGTTGATTTTTTCTATCCTGGTAAATAACCTACTTGGTGAAGAAGTAGGAAAGGTGATTGAGGATGAAATTGTAGAACGGATAGTGGTGGCGGAAGGTAAATAATCGTAATAGGCTTTATTCCCAGCCTTTTAAGCTGCAGTAGCTCTGTCCTTTACGCATTGTCAGAGGACAGAGCTCGCCAATAAAGCAATAATCTAAATTAGATTAAGAAGCAGAGGTTTTTACTGCAGCATAAACTTCAGCTGCATGGAGTGCTTGATCAAAATCTGCAATTAAATCATCTGTGAATTCCAGTCCTGCTGAAAAGCGTAATAATCCATCTGTAATGCCTCTTTTTTCACGTTCTTCCTTCGACATCGCAGCATGTGACATTGTTGTAGGATAAGACAGAATGGATTCCACTGCTCCAAGACTAACAGCAAAAACAGGTATCTGAACATGATCTACAAATGCTTTTGCAGCAGCTCTATTTGGTAGTTGGAACGAAAAGACAGCTCCAGACCCTTTGGACTGCCTTTGATGAATTGTAAATCCTGGGTGAGAGGCTAAACCAGGATAATACACTTTTTCAACAAACCGATGTGCTTTTAAGTAGTCAACCAATACTTGTGCGGATTGACTAGACTGTTTCAAACGAGCCCCTAATGTTTTCATTCCCTGCAGTAATAGGTAGGAATCTTGAGCACCAAGAATTGCGCCAAAGGAGTTTTGGATAGAAGCAAGTTTTTCCCCGAGCGATTCATCACGAGTAACAGCTAATCCTGCAATCACATCACTATGACCGGATAGAAATTTAGTTGCACTATGAAGTACAATATCTGCCCCGAGGTCTAATGGATTCTGATAAAGTGGTGTCATAAATGTATTATCGACAAACGTAAGGCAATTATTAGCCTTGGCAATTTTTACGATTCCGGTAAGGTCCGTAATATTCATACATGGATTGGAAGGTGTCTCAATATAAATCGCTTTTGTATTCGTCTGAATGGCATGAGCCGTTTCATTTAAATCGGTCATATTTACAAAGGTATGTTCAATTTGATATCGTTTCAAAACCTCTGATACGAAACGATATGTTCCGCCGTATACATCCGTTGTTACTAATACGTGATCACCAGCAGAGAGCAATAATAGTACAGAGGAAATGGCTGCCATACCAGACGCAAATCCGAATCCGTGTGAACCATTTTCCAGCTCTGCAATTTTGTCCTCCAATGCCTGACGTGTTGGATTTCCTGACCTGCTGTAATCAAACGGACCAAACGCATCAAAGCTGTTTTGGTGAAAAGTAGATGAAAGGTAAATAGGCGTATTTACCGCTCCAGTGCTTGTTTCCCCTCTCTGTGATCCATGAATGAATTTCGTTTCCACATGCCGCTTCACTTGATTCATTTCTCATCCTCCTCATTCAATTTGGATAGTGCTTGTTGTAAATCTGCTTTTAAATCCTCAACATGCTCAATACCTACAGAAAATCGGAGTAAATGATTGCTTATGCCTCGACGAATTCTTTCCTGTTCTGGTATGTCAGCATGTGTCTGCGTTGTTGGATAGGTAATAAAGCTTTCTACACCTCCAAGGCTCTCAGCAAAAACGATTAAATTTAATGAAGATAGAAATGGATCGACCCATTGTTCCTCTTTGAGAGAGAAAGACAGCATTCCACCCTTATTTGGATAAAATACATTTGAAACTGCTGGTTGCTCATTTAAAAATTTTGCTATGCTTTTTGCATTCTCTTCATGTCTTTCAACACGGAGCGCTAATGTTTTTAATCCTCTAATAAGTAGCCAAGAGTCAACAGGCGAGAGTACTGCACCAGTAGCATTATGATTCTGGGATAGCTTTTCACAGATTTCTGTTCCTTTTGCAACAACTAATCCAGCTAGTACATCGTTATGACCGCCAATATATTTGGTCGCACTGTGGATAACAATGTCTGCCCCTAACTTTAGTGGCTGTTGTAAGTATGGTGTTAAAAAGGTATTGTCAACAATGAGTAAAAGCTTATGCTTCTGGGCTAATGTTGCGTAGCTAAGAATATCAATTTCCTGCATTAATGGATTTGTAGGTGTTTCGATAAAAAGAGCCTTCGTACGTTCATTAATTAACTGCTCCGTTTTTTCAACTGTTTCAAACGTATCGTAAGTAGTCTCAATTTGGTAGGTTTCTGCATATTGTTCGAAAATCCGATAGGTACCACCATATAAGTCTTCAGGTGCAAGGATATGATCACCTGAACGGAAAAGGGATAGTACTAATTGAATAGCTGCCATCCCCGAGCTACAGGCAAACCCCGAATCACCTGTCTCTAAGTCAGCAATACCTTCCTCTAAAATAGTTCGGGTAGGGTTTTTCGTTCTTGTATAATCATACCCAGTTGACTGTCCAAGGCCTTTGTGCTGATAGGCAGTAGATAAGTAAATGGGTGGATTAATTGCGCCTGTTTTTTCATCACTCTTATTTCCTAGTTGTACGAATTTCGTTTGTAACCTGTTGTTTGTCATTTTTTTAGCCTCCAATAGAAAAAATAAAAAGAGCAACCCTCAGATAAGAAGATTGCTCTTAATAGCACAGCATTCTTCTTATCTTCTAAGCAACTTGGATAGTTGCTTACTGGAATTAGCACCGGACCGCTATCGGCTGGTTGCTGAGACATCAAAGGGCCAGTCCCTCCGTCTCTCTGGATAAGAATTAAATAGATTTATGTAATTTTTCGAAATTATATTAGTAATACCTTACATTAGAAATCTGAAAAAAGCAAGAGGCATTTCGTTTTATTGTTTTCGTTCGTAAAGCATAAAGCTGAGTTAACATTTAACCATTTAACCATTGACTCAGCTTTATGTGCCAGAGGATTAGTCGCACTTATCCCCTTGTGGTGAAAGCGGGCACTGACACCATGTAACAGAATGGGCGATTAAAACTAGACTACGCCCAAAGGGAGATGCTTTCTTTATCTCTTTCGTAGGAATGTTCGACCCGCCGGACCACCCGAAGTTCGGGGTGTCGTAGGTACATCGCTAAATCGGATGCTTCCGCTTTTGTTCTAAAGATGCTACCTTTTACGTTTGTTTTTCTTATTGTCTAAGTTTAGAAACTCACTATTTTCACTCGCGAATTCCGTATTATTGCCTTGCCTATTATGTTTATTGTGATTGTTTTGTTTTCCTTTATCTTTGTTTCGGTTTTTATTTTCCTCAGACATTATCGCACCTCCTGTGAAAATTTGTGGTGATTATTTACACCAATGAGGCTAGTTTAACCATTCACTTGGAAAATATAAGCGTAATAAAAACCTAATATATTTTTGTGTATGAAAAAAGTATGATGTATTACTTATATCTGCCTTTTGATTGAAAAGATAGATGACAATATTGTTATGGCTTTAAATCTAACTGCGAAGGAAATGTATTCAATCTAATATCCAGAGGACAAAGAAATGTTAAGTAAACGAAAGCAAGATCTAGTTTTTACGTATATGGTAGAAGATTGGGCTCGTCAGAATAACTTCACGGATCGCAAAAATGTCTTTGTAGTGGTGCAGAAAAAAATATAACAGTATTTGAATGCAGCCTATCTATTCTTAGCCAAGTTCGGTATAGGAATCAATTAGAAAAAAAGTGTAATCTATGGCATAATAGTATATCGAACGAATGTTTCTAAACGAGAATAACGGAAAATTAATAGATATGGAGTTAAAGGAAAGGGGATGAATTCGAATTGGGAGTCCAATTAATACTAGCAGAAAAACCATCCGTCGCCAAAAACATTGCAGACGCATTGAAAATAAAAACGAAGAAAGATGGCTATTTTGAAGGGAACAACTATATCATTACTTGGGCGTTTGGGCATCTTGTAGAGTTATACGATGCGAAAGACTATGATGGAAAAATGCGAAGCTGGAAAATGGATAATTTTCCTTTTATCCCTTCTGAATTTAAATATAAAGTAAAAAGCAATCCTCGGAATCGATCACAAACAGATGGTGGAGCTGCAAAACAGTTAAAAATAATCCATTCACTAATGAAACGAAATGATCTGGAAGCAATTATTTCAGCATGTGATTACGACCGGGAAGGGCAGCTAATCGGGGACAGTATTATATACCGAGGTGGAGTAAAGCCGAAAGCTAGTGTATTTCGCTTGCTCTTAAACGAATGGACACAGAATGAAGTGCTGCAAGGGTTAGAAAACCTCAAACCGAACAATACAATGCAACCATTGCGAGATGCAGGGATTAGCAGACAATGGGCCGATTGGGTTATAGGTATCAACCTAACCTCTGTTGCAACGTTAAAATATCAACAAGGAAAAAGCAAGGCCTTGAATATAGGCAGGGTACTCTTACCAACCTTAAAAATCATCTATGATCGCGATCAAGAAATAGCTAATTTCAAGCCAGAGGATTATTTTAAACTAACTGCAACATTTCAGACTGAAGATAACCATGAATATGAAGGAATCTATATAGAAAATAAAGATGAAAAGTTTAAGAAAAAAGAAGTGTTGGAAGAAGTCCACAATTTGATTCAAAACAAACAAGCAACTATTACAGATAAGCAAGTAGAGAAGAAAAAAGAATTTCCTCCGTTTTTATTTAATTTATCCAATCTGCAGGGGTTTATAACGAATAAATATAAGGGATGGACGTCTGATAAAGTTCTAAAGGTGGCCCAATCACTTTATGAGAAAAAACTGATTACATATCCGCGAACCTCTAGTATTGCTTTAGAAGAAAGTCTGGTTGCAAAAACAGCCCACGTGTTAAAGGTGCATTCCGAGGACCTCCCATATGAAGATGAAATCAAATTTATGAAAACAAAGCGTGTCTTTAATAACGCGAAAGTGGAGAGCCATAGTGCAATCATTCCAACATATGTAAAACCGAAACGACTTTCAGCAGATGAAGGAATTGTATATTCGGCAATAAAAAACCGTTTTATAATGCAGTTTATGCCAATAGCTATATATGAGGAGACAAAGCTGGTCACGAAAGTTTTCGAAACGGATCTACGTGGTTTTTTTCATTCAAAAGGTAAAGTGCAACTTGTTGAAGGCTGGAAAAAAGTTGAGAAAATACAATCAAAAGATACGATTCTTCCGTTTGTGGGCTTAAATGAACATGTTCAATTAATTGGCTCTGAGGTCACTACGCATGTAACGAAGCCGCCAAAGCATCATACGGAAAGAACATTGCTTCGTGTTATGGAGACCTGTGGTAAAAGTTATAAAGAGGATGA
Source organism: Oceanobacillus profundus (assembly GCF_003515705.1). Classification (GTDB taxonomy): domain Bacteria; phylum Bacillota; class Bacilli; order Bacillales; family Amphibacillaceae; genus Oceanobacillus; species Oceanobacillus profundus. Next base: position 348,857 of record NZ_QWEH01000003.1, on the reverse strand, counting down.
AAGTGAAGAGCTAATGGGTAGTATTCTAACCGGATTTAGTATCGGGACAGCTGCAACAAGAGCAGAGACGATTAAAAAGCTGAAGGATGTAGGATATATTACTACAGAAAGTAAAAATTTACTTTGTACAGAGCTTGGCAAGCGCCTTGTTGAGACTTTTCCGGTTAAAAACCTTTTTGATTTGGAATTCACTGGACGTCTTGAGAAAGCATTGTCTGATATACAAAAAGGAAAAGCGAGCAAGCAAGAGTTCCTTCGACTAGTATTTCATTTTACAACGGAGTCGGTTGAATCAATTAAATGTGCAGAGGACGTTATTATTAACAAAGTAACCTCATCGCGCGCAACCAATGAAGTTTTAGGGACTTGTCCACAATGTGGCGGCAAGGTGACAGACGGTTTTAAAGCTTTTGGCTGCAGCAATTGGAAGAAAGGCTGTACGTTTGTGATTTGGAAAAATGATAAATATTTAGCTTCGATGCGTAAAAAGCCGACGAAGACAATGGTAAAAATGTTATTAAAAGAAAAGAAAGCCTTTGTTAAAGGCCTTACAAGTAAAGGTGGAAAAAAGTTTAACGCCTATTTAAGCTATGAAAAAAATAGCAACAATGATTATTATAGCTGGAAAATGGAATTTTAACTAAGTAAATCTAAAAGGGCGTAAAGAAAATGTGTAATTATCAGTTTTTAAGCTTTTAAGTGGAAAATGGTGTATACTTAATAGTAGAGGTAGCATAATTCTATAAACGGAGATCTTGAGAATTATATTTGCGATGCTAATTTTCCTCGGGACAGGATGACGAACATGAAAAAAGTTATCGTAAGTACAAAGGAGAACCTGGGTTATGGTACATTAATATGGGTAAATGCGAGCAACCGTAAAGTATATCGCAGCAGTAAAAGTATTTCTGCTGATACTTCTTTCCATAGTTATGATTCACATTTTATGGGAATGGTTGATAAGCTGTACAAAGATCAGGAAAAACATCCCCTTTTATTTAAACAGATGCTTGAAAAATCGAACCGGATTTTTGGTGTATGTTTAAACAAACGACGTAATACAGATGGTTCAAAAGACATGAAGGTTCTATTTTTCCGGGACTGGGACAGTGTTCAGGACTTTGCTGAAAATGGCTTCCCAAAACTTGTAAAAGCAGAAGTAAAGAGAAGGAAAGCAGCCAAACAAAAATGGTTGGAGAGAGGGAAGTTATTCTCAGAAACGAAAAAAATATCACAATAGAGTGAATCTTATTAGATAAGATAAGCTGTCCATCAGGTGTGTTGCCTGATAGGAACAGCTTTTTTGTTTGTATAAAAAGCAATGTACCCCTTAGAGAAGTATAACAAAACTGATAAAAAATTTGGAAATTAATCCAAATAAAGCTTACAATGGAAGAAAAGAGTTAGAATTTGATAAATATAGACAAATAATATAGGAGTGGAGTGAACGTGCGAAATAAAAAACTTATCGTTATTAATGTTTTGACATTAATCGCGTTTCTTTTTGTAGTTATGATTGGAATAAACCGAATAGACGCTACAAAGGATGAATATGGGGCAATACAGGAAGAAGAAGCTGAAAAAGATGAGCTTGCAGACAAGGAATCGTTTGAACTTGAACCAAAAGAGGAGTTAAGCTTTCATACACCGGCAGCATTTATTATAAAAAGCAATGCTGGTTTACAATCTCTTCAAGAAATCGCCTTAACGCTAAAAAATAACAAACTAATAGTTGAGGCTGATGCTGCAGAAGAATCGGAAGAAGACCTGTTACAGGTTGAGGAGGAAGAAGTGGTTGATGCAGATCATTCAACTTCTAATATAATTAATGGTACGACAAATCAAGCGCCTACAAGCAATCATACTGTAGAAACGAAAATAACTACGGACCAGATTCAAAAGCCGAATAATGGGAAAAAAGACAAAACTAGAGAAAATCATCAAAGTAAAAAGAAAGAACATGATGATAATGAAATAAAGGATGAACCAGACCAACCAAAGAATCCACATGAAGAAGAAGGACAGCCACAAAGCCCATCAGAGGAATCCGACGAAGATAATAAAGAAGTAGAAATCCCAGTTGAGACAGATGAACCGAATCCAGAAGATCCTGTGAATCCACCAGTTGATGGACCAAAACAACCAGATTCAGATTCCCCTAAAGAAATTAAAGAGAAATCGAGTGAACAAAATAGTAATTTTCAAGGAGGAATATAAATGTTGAAGCTAAAAGGAAAAACAGCAGTTGTAACAGGTGCAAGTAGTGGAATAGGAGTCGCCATTGCAAAGCAGTTGGCAAATGAAGGAGCGGATGTTGTCCTTGCAGCTCGAAGGAAGGACAAGTTAGAACAAGTTGTAAAAGAGATAAACAGCTTAGGAAAAGGCAAAGCATTAGCTGTTTCAACGGATGTTTCACAGCAGAATAATGTTGACTCAATGGTAGATTACGCGGTTGAAGCTTTTGGGAAGATTGATATTTATGTGAATAATGCTGGTTTGGTTGGAGACGGTATAGTAAGAAATGAAAATGTTAAAGCATGGGAACAGATGATTGATGTGAATATTAAAGGTGTACTTTATGGTACTCATGCAGTCTTGCCAGGTATGATTGAGAGGTCTTCTGGTCATATCATTAATATTTCTTCTGTATCGGGTCAAGAAGTAACAAAGTCCACTACGGTTTATAGTGCTACTAAATTTGCTGTTCGTGCAATTTCAATGGGTTTAGAAAAAGAATTAGCAAGGACAGGGGTACGTGTAACGAATATTTCGCCAGGGATGGTTGAAACAGAAAGAAATAGTGAACGATTACCAAATGACCGAAAGCCTCTCCAGACAGACGACATAGCAAAGGCAGTCATCTATGCGTTGACGCAACCTGATTATGTAAATGTAAATGAGATCACAGTTAGACCCGTGTGATTAAAAATAAAATAGATTTTTTAAGAAAAAGTTAAGGAATATTAGCCTATTCTAAAGAAATTTGGTATTATAGCAATGTATGAGACAAGTTATGCATGGCCTTAAGCGTCGGGAAATTTAGTAATGATAAATGATTGGAAGCGCTTGTGCCGCTTGTGTTTTATGAATAATTTTAAGGAAAGTAGAAGGGTGGAAAAGATGAATGAGTAAACCAAAAATCGTTGTACTTGGAGCTGGATATGCCGGTCTCGTTGCAACAAGACGTCTATCCCAAAAACTATCCGCAGAAGAAGCGGAGATAGTATTAATTAACAAACATAATTATCATTATGAAAGTACATGGCTTCATGAAGTTGCTGCAGGTACAATTAATCCAAACCAAGCACGCTTTATGCTGACTGATGTAGTAAATCCGAAAAAAGTTCGTTTAATTTACGATACTGTACAAGAAGTAAAGAAAGACGAAAAGCGTGTTGTATTGGAAAACAGTGAAGTTTCTTACGACTACTTAATTGTTGCACTTGGATTTGTTTCAAATACGTTTGGTATTCCAGGAATGGAAGAACATGCATATGCAATTGAAGATATTGATTCAAGTCGTCTAATTGCAGAGCATATTGAATATCAATTTGCTAAATATGCAACGAATGAAAATGCTAGTGAGGATAGCCTGACAATTTTAGTTGGTGGTGGCGGATTCACTGGAATTGAATTCGTTGGTGAATTAGCTGAAAAAGTACCACAGCTATGCAAAAAATATGATATTGATCGTAGTAAAGCTCGCATCATCAATGTAGAAGCAGCTCCATCTATTCTTCCTGTCTTTGACGAAGATCTTGTTACATATGCGAAAAAGTCGCTTGAAGATCGCGGTGTAGAATTTAGAATTGGTGCTCCAATTAAAGAATGTACAGAAGAAGGATTCATCGTTGGTGATGATAAAGAATTAATTAAAGCTGGAACTGTTGTGTGGACAGGCGGTGTCACTGGAAATCCTGTACTTGCAAAATCAGGTTTCGAAGTATTTAAAGGTAAAGTAAACGTTGATGCTGATTTAAGAGTTCCGGGTGTTGAGGACATCTTTATTCTGGGTGACTGCTCATGGACAATGGATAAAGAATCAGGTAGACCATACCCACCAACAGGTCAGTTAGCTACACAAGAAGGGGCAACGGCAGCTGATAATATTATTGCTTTATTACGTAACGAGCCATTGAAGGATTTTGTATTTTCTAATAAAGGTACAGTAGCATCTCTAGGTATTAGCGATGGTATCGGAAATATTCTTGATGGCACAAAATTAAGAGGTAAAGCAGCAGCAGCAATGAAAAAAGTTGTTGATGACCGTTCACTTTACATGGTAGGTGGACCAAAAACAGTTCTGAAAAAAGGTAAATTCCGTCTATTCTAGTGTGTGTTCAAAAAAGAGGCTGAAAAGGACCGAGAAGTTCGAGGCGGCGGAGTTTTGAGTACCGAACTGCCACAGGATGTGGTGACTTCGATGTTCGACACAGGACGTGTCGGTTTTTATTTAGTCGAAGTTCCTTTATTCTCGATGTGTCATTTACACCGGACTTTTTTAACATCCTCTTCTAAGCAATTTTATCAAAATAAGCACTAAATCTGGGAGGTAGTTTCAATGAAAAAGCCATTATGCGGGTTATTGCTTGTGTTGCTATCCATTGTCGGATATCGAATTGCGAGTGATTATTTAGAAGATAATCGAGACTTTAGATAAGCGATAAAGACCATCCAAACTCTAGTTTGGATGGTCTTTCTTTATGAAATCTATACAAGATAGAAACTTCGTACTAACTCCTCAGTTTCTATCTTCTATTAACTTCAATAATCGCCGTCTGGGATCGCTACGGGCGAATTTTCCCTGACAGTAGGTCACCTTGAACTCATCTCTGGCAAATAGAAAAAGAATAAGAAGAATCAACCAAGGGAAGGCTTATCAAGCAGATTAGAAAAAATAGTGAAAAATCTACTGAGATGGAAGTCAAGTTGACAACTCCATGCTTTGGAAATTAAGTTGACAGTGCATTCCCCCTTAATGGCACATTATGACGCACTTTCTTTCAAATGTAATGATTAGCAAGTTTCTTCTCAAAAATTCAATGTCTCCCACAGGAATGAATTCATTCGTTTGATTCATACTAACGGTGGGAGGTGTTGTTTTGCGCTTGTTTTTATGTGCTTTGTTATTACTAGTAGGTACTCCGCTTTATGTCCAAGCCAGCCCTATTCAACTGAAAAACAAGGTGATTACCTTAAAAAAAGTAGAAATTGAACAGTATGGATTAGATGTAATTGATGCTTCTTTTATAGACAATAATAAATTACACAAACTTATGGATAGTCTGGAAAGTGAAGTTTACCAAGAGCCTCAGGACGCCTTTTTTAAAAAAGATGGAAGAATTATTGCTGAAAAGCTGGGAGCGGCTTTAGACAGAGATAAATTCGAGTATTTATTTAGGGAATTATATTATAGTGATAAAAATGGAAAGCTTCATGTACCTGTATATCCAGTTTATCCTAAGGTTGACTCTGGTTTACTTAAGGAAATAAGCACAAAAGCACTTGGAAGTTATTCAACCTACTATAATCAACGTAATTCTGAGCGAACCGATAATATTGCTCTCGCTGCCGAAGCAATCAATAATACGGTTATTTTTCCTAGAGAGACATTTTCGTTTAACGAAGTAGTCGGAGAAAGAACTGTTGAAAGAGGCTATAAGAAAGCTCCCGTGATTGTAAAAGGCGAGTTGGCGGAAGATATTGGTGGCGGTATTTGTCAAGTATCATCAACGCTCTTTAATGCAGTGGATCTAAAAGGGATTCAAATTGTAGAAAGATATGCACATAGCAGACGTGTTCCATATGTACCGCTGGGAAGAGATGCAACTGTTAGTTGGTGGGGGCCAGATTTTGTGTTTAAAAATTTATATAATGAACCAGTCTTAATTCGAGCTAGTTCACAAAATGGAAGAATGCTTGTTACAATTTACTCCTCAGATACCGTAGAATATTTTAACGGAAATGCAGAATAATCTGTAAGCATTTGCTTTTTAGAGGCTAGGTTGAATATAGGTTAAAGTGAAAAGCACAAGTAACTTATGCAAGTCACTTGTGCTTTATGTGATTATCCTTGTTTGTGAAGTTCAAGTTCGAAGTGGATTTTAACATCTTCGCCAACGAGTACACCACCAGTTTCAACTGCTGCGTTCCACGTTAAACCAAATTCTTTACGGTTAATTGTTGTTGTACCACTGAAACCAGCTACAGTTGCTCCGCCCATTGGATCTTTACTTTGTCCTTCAAACGTTACGTCAAGTGTAGCAGGCTTTGTAGTTCCGCGAATTGTTAATTCACCAACAACATCATATTGATTAGAAGCTGTTTTCTTAATGTCTGTTGCAACAAATGTCATGTTCGGATGGTTCTCAGCATCAAAGAAATCTGCTGAACGTAAATGATTGTCACGATCCTCATTTCGTGTGTTAATACTATTTGTATCAATTGTTACTTCAATTTTTGCGTCTGTCATATCTTCAACATCTGCTTCAATTACTGCATCAAATTTATCAAACGTTCCTTTTGCTTTCGAAATCATCATATGCTTTACTGAGAAACCAACCTCACTATGAACTTGGTCAACGGTCCAAACTGTTTTTGCCATATTAAACTACCTCCATTTATTATAATTACTTTCTGTTACTAAGTATATATTCATAATCAACTGATGTCAACTGGTTTTAATTAAAAATAAATTAATTAAAACTAAATTAACATTTCATTATGGTATATTCCCGGAAGAACTGAAGGTAAAACATGCTTCATTCATTTTTTAGTTTTAAAGCACTTGATTTTCAGTGGGGTAAAAAAATAAGTATATAAATTTTTTCCAATTCCGTGATTATCATCTGAAATTTCGTTATAATATGAAGATAGGGTAAAAGATAAATTATCAAATTAAGGGGAGATTTCATGCAGTTGACTTTAAATCCAAGATGGGACTTGGATACACTATTTCCGGGTGGAAGCGAATCAGAACAATTTCAAGCGTACGTTGATAATATAAAAGATGAAATGAAGGGGCTTTCAGTGATGGTGGAGCAATTTAATCCACAGGAGGAAGGCTATGAATCTGAATTTGTGCAGATTATACATAAATTAGAAACGACAGTCAAAAAACTTCGTGAGGCCTCTGCTTTTGTAAGCTGTCTCAGCGCACAAAACGTAAAGGATGAGAAAGCCGATATATTAGTTGGGCAGCGAAGTGTTTTATCAGCGGAGATGGGGTCTATTACAACAAAATTAGATCAAAAGTTAATTATAATTCCAGATTCGAGTTGGGAAGCCTTATTGCAACTCCCTGAATTAGTGGATATTGCATTTGTTTTAGATGAAAACAGAACAGAAGCAAAAGAAAAACTTCCTGAAGAACAAGAAGTACTAATCAATGATTTAGCGGTAGATGGCTATCATGCTTGGAATCAAATGTATGGAGCAATCGTAGGAAACATGACCGTGGAAATTGAAGAGAAAGGAGAACACAAGAGCTATTCTGTAGGTCAAGCGTCCAATAAACTAACAAGTCCTGATCGTAAGGTACGTAAACATGTTTTCGATCAGCTGAGTAATGCTTGGGAAGAACAATCTGCATTATTTAGTCAGACTTTAAATCATTTAGCCGGCTTTCGTTTGGAAACATACAAACACCGTGGATGGGAACATGTTTTAAAGGAACCGTTAGCAATAAACCGGATGAAAAAAGAAACGTTGGATGCAATGTGGACAGCTATTATAAATAATAAAAAGCATTTTGTAACGTATTTAAATAAAAAAGCAGATTTACTCGGTTTGGAGAAATTAAGTATTTACGATATCAGTGCTCCAGTCAGTACGACGGTAAAAACATCAAGCTATACAGAAGGTGCGAAATTTATTGTTGATCAATTTCAAACGTTCAGCCCGAAGATGGCAGGATTTGCAAAAATGGCATTTGAAGAAAGGTGGATTGAAGCGGAAGATCGTGCAGGTAAACGACCTGGTGGATTTTGTACGAGTTTCCCAGATAGTGAACAGACACGCATATTTATGACGTATTCAGGTACATCATCAAATATTTCTACTCTTGCCCATGAATTAGGTCACGCATACCATCAGCATGTGATGAATGATGTTAATGGTTTAAATCAGCGTTACGCAATGAATGTAGCTGAAACTGCCTCCACTTTTGCGGAAATGATTGTAGCAGATGCTTCTGTAAGAAATGCCCAAACGAAAGAAGAAAAACTCGCGTTACTGGAAGACAAAATTCAACGTAGTGTCGCCTTTTTTATGAATATTCATGCAAGGTTTTTATTTGAAACGCGATTTTATGAAGCGCGTAAGCAAGGGATGGTTTCTTCACAGCGCTTAAATGAATTAATGGTCGAAGCACAAAAGGAAGCTTATTGTAATAGTTTAGAAGAATATGATCCAAACTTTTGGTCCTCTAAACTACATTTTCATATTACAGGTGTTCCGTTTTATAATTTTCCATATACATTTGGCTATTTATTTAGCCTTGGTATTTACGCGTATGCAAAGGAGAAAGGCGGCAGCTTCGAGGATGATTATATTGCCTTACTAAGAGATACTGGTCGAATGACAGTAGAAGAGCTCGCAAAAAAGCATTTAAATGCTGATCTCACGAAACCGGAATTTTGGGAAAGTGCTATTGGATTATGTGTAGAAGATGTAAAGGAGTTTCAACGTTTATAATCGTTTTTGTAATTAATTTGTTCAATTCAAATAAATAAGGTACAATACAGGTAACAAAAAAGTAAATAGAAAAAGCCTGCAGGGGGAGTCGTTTTGACTGAGAGTGAACATTATTGTTCAGACCCTTTGAACCTGTTAGTTAATTCTAGCGTAGGGATGGTAGTCTTTTTGATGGAATAAAAAAAGTAATGTGAGCGAAGCAGACTACTTAATTGTAGTCACCATCAGAAAGCTTCCCTTGACATTACTTTTTTGCGTCTAAAATGCGATAAAGGTATATGTTCAAAAGGAGGATAAAAAGGACCGAGGTCGGCTACAGTTGCAACGCCCTGGGGCTGTGTTTACTCGCCCCACAGAAAAGCTTTGTTGCAACACCGACACTAGCACGTCCTGTGCGTTGAAGTTCGAGGCGGCGTAACTCCCCCGGACCAGGCTTCCACAGGATCTGGTGACTTCTGTGTTGCTCACAGGACGTGGGCGATTTTAGCAGAAGATCCCCTGCGATGCGTCATTTTTACCGGACTTTTTGAACTGCCTCTAAAAGGGAGAGTACTTAACATTGAATTCAAAACGTACGTTATTTTTGGTAGAGGTAGCGATTTTTACTGCTTTAGCACTTCTCTTAGACATCCTTCCAATATCATTTAAAATTTGGGCGCAAGGCGGATCTGTTTCGTTTGCGATGATCCCGGTTTTTATTGTTGCGTTCCGTTGGGGGATTAAAGGGGGATTGCTCTCGGGATTCCTTTGGGGAGTTTTGCAAGTGGCAACAGGAACGGCTTACGTTCTAGAACCATTACAAGGATTTATTGATTATGCAATTGCCTTTACGGTACTTGGCTTTGCTGGTTTGTTTGCTAAGAAAATTCAGGAGGCTGTTAAATCCGGCGAATCGAAGACGTATTTAACCTATATTACGCTTGGTGTTTTCGTTGGCTCTGCATTACGCTTCGTCGCTCATTATGTGGCGGGTATTGTGTTCTTTGGTTCGGCCGTCGAAGGGCAGCCAGCTTGGTTATATTCATTAATTTATAATGCATCTTACATGGTTCCATCTTTTATTATCAGCACTGTAATTGTATTTTTCTTGTTCCACAAGCAGCCAAGAACATTATTAAATGCTGCGTAAAATGTTATACATTCGCTCACATAAGAATAACCTCTTTTAAGAAGAGGTTATTCTTTTTAGGAAGGAGATAAAGTAATGCAAGAGTTAATCGGTATATGTGTGGAATGTTTGGAAGAAATCTATTGTGAGAATGGTTTCTTTGATGGTGTACACAAAGAGGGAAAATTATTTTGTAATGATTGTGCAGATAGGGAGGAAGGGCATGGTATCACATAATAGAAGGAAAATCTCCCAAAAGTCTTAGGGAGAATGGGCAGTTGGGAAATGCCCCATGCTCCTAAGCCTTTGGGAGGTCAGATTTTCTGTATACGTATTTACACGAGCATTTCTTCTACGAAATCATGATTGGTAACGATCAGTAGAATCTTGCCGTCATCTAAATCCTCTTCGTAATTTTCTGCTTCTACAGTAGTGACACCAATCTCCTTCAGCTTCGTACGTAATTCATCACCTTGACTATTAAACATATTCCCTACGGCACTTGAAAAATCCATCTCTTTCATCCCAATTGTATTCGCATCCACACCTTCTGCTAGACGACCAGTTCTTTCATCATCATGTGTAAGAATATAAATATCGTCTCTTGCTACACCTTTTGTTTTTAATTTCGTAATGTCAAGTTTAATTTGTGTTTCATCTACATATTCTTTTACATATGGTTTCATGTATAAATTCCTCCTTTTGAAGTTATATATTATGTACCCGTTGTTTAATTAATAAAACATCCAGTGTTCGAATCTGTCGCATAACGCGATTTTTACGCATAGGTTATAGCACATCCAAAAGGGAGGAATACGTAATGGTTTTAACATTTTCCCATGTGCTTTATGGCTTATTTACACTTATTGTTATCTTAACAATGATATTTCGTAAAGGTGTTGTATTTCCGACACTATTAGGTACCTTTATTATTGGTTGTTTTTACACTGGGAGCATTGTAGATGGACTGACGACAATCTTTCGCGCTAATTTAGTAGCTGCGCAAGAGCTATTCAATATATTTCTAATTATCACCTTTATGCTTGCGTTATTACATGCACTTCGAGATTTAGAAGCAGACAGAAGGATGGTTGAACCGTTCGAGAAAATGATGGTGAATGGTCATGTTTCCTTTTTTGTCCTAGTAGGGGTTACTTATGTTATATCGCTATTCTTCTGGCCCACTCCTGCAGTTCCATTGATTTGCGCGTTGCTCGTTCCAGCTGCGGTACGTTCTGGATTACCAGCAATGACAGCAGCCGTTGCGATTGCTTTAGCGGGGCAAGGGATGGCACTTTCCTCGGATTATATTGTTCAGGTAGCACCTGGACTATCCGCTGCATCTGCTGGTGTTGATATTGCAACAGTTGCTGATAAAGCCATGATTTTATCGCTTGTTACTGGAGGAGTAGCCATTCTGTTTGCATATGCATTGCTGCGGAAAGGAATTCGAAAAAAGGGCGATGCACGAATTGAAAAAGATTTAAAAGGATTACAGTCTTCAACAACTTCAAATCATAAAGCTCAAACAAAACACGTTACATTTTGGAGTAAAACGTTTGCTTTTGTTGTTCCGTTAACATTATTGGCTGTTGTAGGTTTCATGATTTATGAGAAGCTTCTTTCTGGTAGGATGAGTGGTTTAGAAGGAGGGGATGGTGCAGCATTTATTGGGGGAGTAGCAGCTGTTCTATTACTGATTATTACATTTGCATACGGGAGACACCACGCGCTGGATTACATTAGTAATCATATTACAGATGGATTTGTATTTGCATTTAAGGCGATGGGACCTGTGATCCCGATTGCAGGATTCTTCTTTCTGGGAAGCCCTGAATTTTCGGGGAGTATTCTAGGAGTAGAGGAGAATGCGCCAGCACTTTTATTTGATCTTGTTCAGTCAATACAAGATTATCTCCCGCAGAGTGCGTTTCTTGCAGCATTTAGTCTATTAATAATTGGAATCATAACTGGTCTTGATGGATCTGGCTTCTCTGGCTTGCCATTAACAGGGGCATTAGCAGCATCTTTACAAAACAGTGCAATAGATGCATCTACTCTTGCTGCAATCGGACAAATGGGAGCTATTTGGACTGGGGGAGGAACAATTGTAGCTTGGTCTTCCTTAATTGCAATTGCTGGATTTTGTGGGGTATCTGTGATGGACCTCGTACGGAAGAACTTTATTCCAGTAATATGCGGTTTAATTATCGCTACTGTATTTGGAATTTTTCTGCTTTAGGTGCGTTCCGATTTTATAATAGGATATTATTGGTAGAGGAGGAAGCAATCATTTGTTACACTAGAGAAAAGTCGGGAAAGTTAAGTAAAAAGAAAGGGAGTATCGTCATGCCAATCAATACAGTTGATATGATCGAGAAGTCATTGGATACCTTGTTTAATGGAACAGAATTCTTAAATGATATTCAAGACCAGAACAGGGAAAAGACTTTTCGAGCGTTAAGATCAATCTTATCCACTCCGAATCATGTAGCAAAATCCTTTCTTCGGGTTACACTTGAAAATGAAGAGGTAGTTCGAATTCCTGCTTTTCGAGTACAGCATAATAATATATTAGGCCCGTACAAAGGTGGTATTCGTTTTCATGAATCGGTTCATGAAGATGAGGTGATTAATCTTGCTACTCTAATGACGCTAAAGAATGCACTGCACGAAGTCCCTTTTGGTGGAGGCAAGGGTGGTGTTGTGATTGATCCGAGAAAATATAATACACGTGAGTTAAATTTAATATCGCGAAAATATGTACAGTATTTCAGCGATATTATAGGACCGGATAAAGACATTCCAGCACCTGATGTAGGGACGAGTGAACGGGAAATGGATTGGATGATGGGGGAATACAAAAGTATTCATCCAGGTAATAGCTATCGTGGAAGCTTTACTGGTAAAAGTGTTGTCAATGGAGGGTCACTAGGACGCAAAGAGGCGACTGGAAAAGGTGTCTATTACTCGTTTCGTTATTTATTACATGACTTCATCGAAGAGAAGAAAGCGTGGCTAACCGAACGGGAAAACACAGCTGCTAAGAATTTACTCCGTCATCAGGATAAGCGGTTGGAAGTAGCAATACAAGGTTTTGGAAATGTAGGATCAGTTGCAGCGCTAGAAGCACATCAATGCAAATTATTAAATAATAAAGTCATTTCTGTAAGCGATCACAATGTTGCGCTCTATAATAAGGATGGGCTAGATATACCAACACTTGTTAAATATACAACGAAAAACCATGGGGATTTACCGAAAACTACGCATGAATTACAAACAGCAGGCATAAATGCTAGTATACGACCACGTGAAGAATTATTAACATTAGATATAGATGTTCTATTTCTGGCAGCTCTTGAAGATCAGATTCATGAAGGAAATATGGAACAGATAAAAGCAAAAATAATCGTTGAAGCAGCAAATGCACCAATTAACAATGCTGCAGATGATTATTTAAATAAAAATGACGTTATTATAATCCCGGATATTTTAGCAAATGCAGGTGGCGCAATTGTATCCTATTTTGAATGGCTGCAGGGAAGGGAAACGCAATTTTATTCAGAGAAAGAAGTTTATACTAAGTTATATGAAAAAATGAAAGAGACCTTTCATGTTGTATATCCAAATTATTTTTCGGATCAGTTAACATTAAGACAACATTGTTATCGGCATGCCGTGCTGAAATTATCGACTATATTGTATAGGCAGGGAAAACTTTATTGAAGGTTGAAAAGAGAAGGCTATTTCGGTCTTTTCTTTTTTTGCGTAACATGAATATAACATAATCTGATTACATAGCATGTACTGGGTAAGAATAAATAAAAGAGGGGGGAAATAATTGAATGCGATCCTAGTTGCTCTTATTGGCATGGTTATTTTTGCTTTAGGTTATCGCTATTATTCAAAGTTTATTGGAGAAAAGATTTTCAAGTTGGATCCAAACTATGTAACGCCAGCTCACCGGTATAAAGATGGTGTTGACTTTGTCCCGACTAATAAGTTTATCTTATGGGGACATCATTTTACCTCTGTAGCTGGGGCTGCACCAATTGTAGGTCCAGCGATTGCCCTGTATTGGGGATGGTTGCCTGCCTTTTTATGGGTCATTTTAGGAACAGTATTTGCAGCAGGAGTACATGATTTTGGAACATTAGCATTGTCGGTTCGAAATAAAGGGCAATCAGTTGGTACGATTGCTGAAAAGTTAATTGGTAAACGTGGGAAGATTTTATTTCTATTTATTATCTTAACACTTGTTCTGATGGTTAATGCTGTGTTTGCATGGGTAATTGCAAACCTGTTTATTACTTACCCGTCAAGTGTTTTTCCAGTCTTCATTCAAATTCCACTAGCTATTTGGATTGGTTACGCTGTATATAAAAGAAACGCCAAAATGCTTGTGCCATCCTTAATTGCACTTGCTATTATGTATCTAGCCGCCATTTTATCAGCTGATATTGCATTTTTACAAATTGATTTGGTTGCGTATATGGGTGGTGAAGATGGAACAGGATTATTCGGTCTGAGCACCGTTTCAACGGCTTTCTTAATTTGGATTGTGATATTAATGATCTATGTTTATATTGCTTCAACACTCCCAGTGTGGAAATTACTGCAGCCAAGAGATTTTATTAACTCCCATCAGCTTGTTGTTGGTCTTGGTATTTTATATCTCGGTTTATTATTTACAAACCCACAGATTACCGCACCAATAACAAATCCAAATACAGATATATCATGGTTGCCATTATTGTTTATTACAATAGCATGCGGTGCGATATCCGGTTTTCATGGACTTGTATCCTCAGGAACATCATCAAAACAATTAAACAAAGAAACAGACGCCCGTTTCGTTGGGTATTTTGGAGCGGTTGGAGAAGGTATATTGGCATTAATCTCGATTCTTGCTGTTGCAACATTATTTGCTAGTACAGCAGATTTTAATGCTGCTTATGCAAGCTTTACTCAGGCAAATGCTGGGGGCTTAGGCAATTTTGTTGAAGGCGCTGCCGTCTTGGCTGGTGGGTTAGGCATATCAACTAGCATCTCAACGACTATTGTTTCTATCATCGTTGTCAGCTTTGCTGCAACTACATTAGATACAGCAGTACGTTTAATGCGCTACATTATTGCTGAAATTGGTGCAGAATATAAGGTTAATGTCTTAACAAAACCACATGTTGCTACTTCTGTTGCAGTTTTATCAAGTGCAGCATTAGTACTAATACCAGAAGGGCCAAATGGATTTGGTTCGGGTGGATATTTAATCTGGCCATTATTCGGAACAGCTAACCAACTATTAGCCGGTATTAGTTTACTATTAATTTCAATTTGGTTAAAACGACTCGGAAGAAATTACGCTTACACATTAATTCCGATGATATTCCTAATGTTTATGACGCTATATGCACTGTTCCAGCAAGTGCTGTTTGAATGGTCATGGCTTGGCAACAATTCCAATACATTGTTATTTGTATTGGGAGCGATTATTTTCGTCTTTGCAGCTTGGATTGCGCTAACGTCCTTCCAGGCTTTGTCTGGAAAATTTGAGCAATCGATAAAAGATGATTAATAGAATGGGAGCGAAAGGGATCATATTTGGATCCCTTTTCTACATAATTTAAAGTAGGTGAATAGGATGCTAGATAAAGTAAAACAACTCATTGTGTTTTATGAAGAGGTATTAAGCATGCCACATCGACAGGAGATTGCACGCGAGCTAAGAAATGAAGACGATATGTTTTTATTACTGTTATATTCTGAAATGCTTGGCATCCCAAATCCAGTTTATTATTATACGTTAGAATTGTATCCTTATATGACGGAAAATTATCATGAATGGCATTTGCGCATGGGGATGGAAAAGTCCCCGATGGCAGGGTTTCGTTGCTGTTAAAATGCGGGTTAGGAGGGGAAGCGATGTCGATATTAAAGAAAAAAATTCTATTTGTAGGTGGCAAGGGTGGTGTCGGAAAGTCAACAACATCAGCCGCGATTGCCTTGAATTCTGCAAAACAGGGGAATAAAACACTGCTTATATCTACAGATCCAGCACATAACGTCGGAGATATTTTCAGTCAGTCAATTGGCGGAAAAACAAAGCGAGTAGCGGAGAATTTATTTGCACTGGAAATCGATCCAGCAATCGAGACGGAAAAATATATTAAAAGTGTCAAAGAAAATTTGAAAGGTACTGTGCAATCTTCGATGATAGAAGAAGTTAATCGGCAATTGGATACTGCTAAAGCTTCACCAGGTACAGAGGAAGCGGCATTATTTGATAAGTTAATCGCAATTATTTTAGAAGAAAGTGCACGCTTTGATCGGATTATATTTGATACAGCCCCTACTGGTCATACGATTAGGTTGCTTACTTTACCAGAGCTTATGGGAATATGGATAGAAGGTTTATTAAAAAAACGAAAAAAAACAAATGAGCATTACACCCAGCTGTTAAATGATGGTGAACCAATAGAGGATCCAATCTATGAGGTATTAAAGAGACGTCAGGAGCGTTTTTCTAAAGCGAGAAAAATACTACTTGATACAAGGCAAACAGGCTTTATTTTTGTATTAAACCCAGAGAACCTTCCGATTTTAGAAACCAAAAAAGCAATAGAACTCCTTCAAACCTATCAACTGCCTGTAAAAACATTACTCATCAATAAAGTATTGCCGAAAGATGCAGAAGGCAGTTTTTTTAATAAAAGAAAAGAACACGAGCGTAAATATATGAAGATGATTAAAACCACATTTCATGAACAGAAACTTATTTATATACCGTTGTTTTCGGAAGATATAACGAGTAAACATCAATTAGAAGAAGTGGGTAATTATTTAGTGCAAGGGCAATGACCGTTGGTTTGAATAAAGATATAATGGGATTCGAATGAGAGAAAGATAATGATAGTCGATTTAACTATACCTAGAAAAAGCTATCATGGCTAGGGGCAAAAAATGTAGAAAATCAACCTTGATGAAGCTTTATGCAAGAAAAAGTCCCTCATATAAATATGAAGGACTTACATAAACTAGTTACGTACAGGTTCTGTTTTATTTGCGATGATCTGTGATTTCTGTTGTGTTTTGCCCGGTCGTTTAACAAAGAACGAACATAGTAATGCTAAGACTGAAATCCCAGTAATAAAGAAGAACGCATATTTTACACCGGCAGCTAACACTTCTGGTTGAGTTGCATCAGGAAAATCGATAAGATAGCTGGTTTGGCCGCTTGTAAAGACCGTAATTGCAATTGCCGTACCTGCAGCACCAGCAACTTGATTTAACGTATTCATTGCAGCTGATCCATCTGCATATAACTGACGTGGTAATTGGTTTAGGGCATTTGTTTGGGATGGCATCATGACCATTGTTAGACCAAAGAATAGAACCATAAATGCTACAATAACTTGCCAAACTGGAGTTTGACTTGAAAGAACATTTACGAAAATAATGTTACCAATTACCAAAAAAATCGATCCTGTAATAACAAATACACGTGGCCCCCATTTATCAAATAGTGCTCCGACAATTGGTGACAAAATAAAGTTAACTGCATTACCAGGAAGTAATATTAAACCGGCCACAACAGCACTAAATAATAGGGCGCCTTTTAAGTAAAGCGGCAGTAATATTGCTGTTGATAAAATAACTAAAATACCGAGGAACATCATCAATGTTCCTAATGTGAACATTGGGTATTTAAAGACGCGTAAATTAACCATCGGTTGCTCCATCGTCATTTGCCGAACACTAAATAGAAGAAGTGCAAGTATTCCTGCAAGTAGTGTTCCCCATACCTTTGGAGATGAAAATGGCTCTTCAGCCATTGTACTTAAAGCAAAAATAAGTCCTCCAAATCCTGCCGTTGAAAAAAGAATCTAAGCAAAATCGATTTTAGGCTTCGTAATTTCAGATACGTTTGAAATCTTAGCTATTGCATATAACGTTAATAGTACGTATAAAAGTGAACTGATCCAGAAAATATACGGCCAATCTAATGCGCTTATAATCACGCCTGAAAGCGTTGGCCCTAATGCTGGAGCTAATGTAATTACGAGGCCCATCAGTCCCATTACTGTACCACGCTTGTGTACTGGGAAAATGATCAAGAGAACGGTTGTCATGACTGGAAGAATAAGCCCCGTTCCGATTGCTTGGATAATTCGGCCAAGTAATAGAACCATGAAGGTCGGTGATAATGCTGCTAAAATTCCTCCGAATAACGAAATGACTAAACCACCGATAACTAATTGTCTTGTCGTATACCATCTCATTAACAGTGCTGTGATTGGTACGAGAATTGCTAGTACTAATAAGTATCCAGTTGTTAGCCACTGAGCTGTACCAGCAGTAATGGAATACTCCTCCATGATATTTGTTAATGCCATATTTAATGCTGTTTCACCAAACAAACCAAGAAAAGCACCTAACATTAAAATAAATGCCATTGTCTTCGGATTTTTAACTTGAAGTTGCTTATTCATTGTAATCTCCTTTTACCTTATCGGTCATCTTATAAAATAATGTAACGAGATGAATTATTACATGTTTTAAAATATCACTAGAGCTGTTGCTTTTTTAGTGAAAGAGCAATTTAGACTATCAGTGAATTTTACCCCTTCCCGTGGCACACCTCCATAACGCCAATCGGTCTGTTTTTTACATTATCAAAAAAAATTTCTATAAGTCAACATATTTTTACATATGAAATTAATCGATTGTCTCAATTTATACATAATGAAAGCGTTCGTCCCATCTTCTTGTCTATCTAGCCCAAAAAATAGCGTTTAGCCTACTGGTTTAACGCTTAGAAAGATTTCTACTACTGTCTTTAGCAGTTGTTCCTTCTATGAGTTTTCTTACAAATTACTTGATTTTGACCGATCATTTGTTGAGCCTTTTTCATAATAGCTTCAAAAGAAGTATGCGATGCTACTGCCAATTCCTTAAATAAAATGTTCTGGATTGTAGATAGGAGTTTTTGATCTTGATCAGATAGTCCCCTGTTGCAACGCATTGCTTCATATTTTTTCGCATTAATGTAATGACGATGCTAGAGATATGTGTATGTCATCGATTTCACATAATCCATGTACAGAATAAACGAAACGATTGAATCTCCAATTCTAAAGATAATGTAAACTCCTAACACTTATTATTGTCAACTAAGTTTACGATAATAAGTTTAATGTCAGTGGATTAATTTGTCAACTTTGTTGACAAATTACGATGGTTTTTGTATAGTTAGGTCGATGATAAGGACAGGGGTGAAATTTATGGATAGGAAATTGCAAGGCTTGGACTTCATCGACAGTGTCAGTGAACGACATCAACAACTGCGAAAATTAACCGAGCAACTATGGAATGACAGCAGTAAGATTTATTTATCAAATTCAGAATGGTTTATTATGGCAAGAATTTATAAACGTAACCCTACTATCGCTTACGTTTCTAAGAACGTGGATATTTCAAGACAAGCAACCCATAAGTTTATTAAACAACTAGAGAATAAAGGACTATTGGAAATTAGCGATGCGGAGCATAACAAGAAGGATAAATGTCTACAGTTAACATCGTTAGGTGAAGCATGCTATGAAAAGAATGAAGCATTAAAGGCTGGCTTAGAGGAGCATATAGCTCACAAAATAGGCTCGGAAAATTTAATAGTATTAAAAGATATTTTAAAAATGGACTGGGGATTGTAGTCCGGAAATAAAACTCTTTATGCTATTTCATTGTTTTCAAGGAATATAACTAGTAAACTACAATTAGAGAAAATAAGATTTATATCTGGAGGGGATGAATAGAATGAAAGCGTTTGTTCTGGAACATGGAGAACTGAAGGTTAAAGAAATGAAAGAGCCTACTGCAGGTCCACATGAGGTTGTTGTTTCATTGCGTACGGCTGGATTGAATCGTCGAGATTTATATCTCCCAAATCGAATTGGAGCCGACAAAGATGCTTTAATTCTTGGCTCGGATGGAGCTGGGATTGTTGAATCTGTGGGTGAAGCAGTAACTCGGATTCGTGTCGGTGATGAAGTAATTATAAATCCATCCCTTCGTTGGTATGAGAATAGTGATGCGCCACCAACAGAATTTGATATCTTAGGGATGCCTGACCATGGTACGTTTGCTGAAAAAATAGCCTTGTCCGAGGAACAAGTTGAGAAGAAGCCGAGTCATCTATCATGGGAAGAAGCTGGTGTATTTGCACTTGCAGCATTGACTGGTTACAGGGCATTATTCACGCAAGGAAAAGTAAAAGAAGGGGAAACCGTATTTATTCCAGGGGCAGGAAGTGGTGTTGCAACCTATTTAATTGCGTTTGCTAAAAATGTTGGTGCAAGAGTAATTGTCACTTCTCGTAGTGAAGAAAAGCGAAACAAGGCGAAAGAGCTTGGAGCAGATATTGCACTTGATACAAATAGTGATTGGAAAAAGGAATTAGAAAACGAAACGATTGACTTGGTGATTGATAGTGTAGGCGCAGCAACGTTTAATCGCTCAATAGAAGTATTGAAAAAAGGCGGTCGAATAGTAATTTTTGGTGCCACCACAGATGATCATATTGATTTTAATTTACGTTCGTTTTTCTATGGTCAATATAAATTACTAGGATCAACAATGGGGAGCAGGCAGGAGTTACAAGCTGCATTAAAGCATATGGAAAACTTTCAAATGCACCCGGTTGTGGATCAGACATTTTTACTTGATAACGCTCAAACTGCTTTCGATACGCTAGAAAAGAGCAAGCAATTTGGCAAGATTGCCTTACAGATATAGCATTTTTATTATTTAGCGAGAAAACATTTTTGCAAGAAAACTTAATAGGTAATTAAAACAAGAGCGTTTAGAAGAATCCCAAACGCTCTTGTTTTAACTAATCTAATCTACTGCAGCTTCCATCCAATGCGGTCCTTCAACCTGTCTCGTAACAAGCATACTGGATACAGCGTCACCTGTGGAATTGACCATTGTTGCAGGTGGATCCACAACTACACCAATTGCCGATATAATTGGTAAAGCTTCGATCGGTAAACCGTATAATGTTACAATCATTAATTCTCCAATAAAGCCGCCGCCAGGTATACCACTCATGACGATTCCGGAAAGCAGGGAGACACCAATTGCAGTTAAGAATGTATCGAATCCTGTGAAATCCATATTAAATACACCGAAAACAAAAGCAATCTTTAACATAGCGGAAAGGCAGGAACCATCCATATGTATGGTAGCTCCGAGCGGTATTATAGTTTCTCGAATATCCTTTGGAACTCCCATCTGCTTGGTTGCTTGAAGATTTGCTGGTATAGCTGCAACACTACTCCCAGTTCCTAGTGCGGTTGCTGCTGGAGCAAGTATATTTTTCCAGAAACGCGTAATTCCTTTTTTTCCACCAGCAATAAATGCATAACATGTAAAACCGACAGCAAAATAGATAATCGAAACAGGATAATAAATAATAATTGCTTTTGCATAATCACCAATTAATGCTGTTCCAAATTCACCGATTAATGCAGCAAAGTAAGCACCTAAACCGATTGGTGCATAGTACATGACAAGCTGAATAATTTTCATAAATACTTCTGATCCACTTGTAAGAAACTTCGCGAACGGCCTTCCTTTTTCACCGGTTAAACCAGTAGCTATTCCAATTAAAACGGAGAAAATAATAAGTGCAAGCATATTCGACCTCGAGAATAAATCAACAAAGTCAGGGACAGTGAATGTTTCAACAAGTTGATCAGCTAGACTAATTTCTTCAACTTCTTCAGGTTCTATTAATGGTATATCCACACCAGAACCGGGCTGAAAAATAACTGTAGCTGCAAGCATGAAAAAAGAAGCAATAATCCCTGTAAGGATAAATACAGTCATCATGGAGCCCATAATTTTTCCGAGTCGTTTCATACTATCCATGCTTGCGATTGCAGATGAGATTGTAAAGAAGACAAGTGGAACAACAACCATAAACAAAAGGTTTATAAAGATATCCCCTAGCGGTTTGATCAATGTAGCTTGTTCTCCAAAAATAAGACCGATAATTGATCCGGTGACTATGGAGGACAACAAAATAATAGGGAAACGATATGCTTTGATTTTCTCTTTCACAGTATTCAATCCTTTTCGTGTATATTTTGGAAGATTTCTTCTTCCATCGTACACGAAAATGACTAAAGAAAATAGAGACTATTTTAAATAGGGGGAAATTAAATCAATTGCTTGTTGTATTTTTTTACTATTTCGATCATAAAGCGATTTTGATTCAGGATTTTCAGTTGCTAGTTTAAAGAGCTCTAAATCTGCTTGGCATTTCTTCATGGTTGCAAGTAATAGCGGCTTTTCAGTGGGTGCAGGAACAGCGATTTGGTCATCGAATAAGTCAATGAAAAGCTGCCCATCGTTATCTGCTTGAGCTAAAAATACATTTTCAATAGCAATATTACGTTTATCTAGCTCGGTTTCTAGCCAATTCGGATTTAGAGATAAATTTGCTAATGATTCAAGCAGAACCTTTCCATCCATAACTACGGTTTGTGGTTCTTTTGTGGGAGATAGTGTGATACCAAGATCTTTTGCTGTAAGTGGTAAATTTTCTCTTTTTGGTAATACATTTAACGATCCAGTAGGCTCCAAAACGGCGAATTCAACATCTGAGGCAAGGAATATATTTTTGTCTCGAAGCTTTTCCAATAAATCATCTGTAGAATAACCTTCTTTTTTAAGGTTGTCCTCCATGATTTTTCCGTCTTGAATGAATACAGTGCTTTTACCTTGTGTGAAATTTCTGAAAGATTTGCTTTTTAGCGCGATTTTTTCAACACCATAAGGAACGATAAACCAGATAATCATTGCGATGGCAGCGTGTGCGAAATTCGTATTTGGATCGATTGTATGAATAGCGGCAATCCCGCCAAGTACAATGCCCGAAATGGTTTCAAATATATTTAGCTGTGATAACTGCTTTGTCCCTAACCATTTCACCATGAAAAATAACAAAGCAATTAATGTTAGAGATCTCAAAATAATAATAATCCATTCTGGCATTTGCTTTCAATCCTTTCTGCTTGACAGATATTAAGGTATAGAACATTCTTTTCTGTATCAGTTTAACTAAGGCTTTCGTCCATAAGCTTTTACTCTCTAGGAAAGCAAGGATGCTTTTTATGAGAACCCCTTTAATGAACCTTCTCTAATATTGCGGTTCCTGCTTCGAAATTTCAATAACTTGATAATGCAAATCCTGTTTTACATCTGAAATGATGTGTTCGACCTGGTTAAAAGCTTGCTTTGCTTTTTCGTCTTGAACCTTGTTAGCAAGTATTTCAAGACTCGCTTCAATACTTTTAATGGATGAATAACAGCCTTTAACCTGTGAACCAACAGTCATATGATCACCTCCGACTATCCTTTTGGTTTAAAGATGAGAGCACCAATTACTCCGAAAATAATTGCTGCTGAAATACCAGCACTTGTTACTTCAAACATTCCGGTGACAACCCCAATAATTCCATGTTGTTCAGCTTCTTGCATAGCACCATGGACGAGTGAATTACCAAAACTGGTAATCGGAACAGTTACACCGGCTCCAGCAAAGTCGATTAAGGGTTCATACCATCCGAACCCGTCCAGGATTGCTCCACTAACAACGAGAATGGTTAATGTATGGGCTGGTGATAGCTTAAAAACATCAAACATAATTTGTCCGATAACACATATTAATCCACCTATAAGAAATGCCCAGAAAAAAATCATAAAATTTCACTTCTTTCAATTGATACTGCATGTGCGATACAAGGGATTGGGTCACTTTGCTGGACACTTAAAGGAGAGTGCAAGGAGCCAGTAGCAACAACTAAAATCCGGTTTAAATCCCCTTGGATCACTTGCTTTAAAAAATGCCCATAGGTTACAACTGCAGAACAGGCAGACCCACTACCGCCAGCAAGTACTGGTTGCCCCTCTCGATAAATTGTTAATCCACAATCAACATATTTCTCATCTTCAATTGGGATATTTCGCCCGTGCATATAATCAAGTGACACTTCTCTTCCGACATGACCAAGATCACCTGTAATGATTAAATCATAGAAAGATGGATCTACATTTCGTTCTTTTAAATGAACTTCGATTGTATCGGCAGCAGCTGCAGCCATTGCACCACCCATGTTGAATGGGTCTGTCATTCCCATATCAACTACCTTTCCAATTGTGGCTGAAGTGACAATGGGTCCGACACCTTCTTTAGCAATTAAGGCACACCCTGCACCTGTAACAGTCCATTGTGCTGTTGGTGGCTTTTGTCCCCCATATTCTGTTGGGTAACGAAATTGCTTTTCGGCCGCAGCATTATGACTAGATGAGCCACTTAGTATATAATTTGCACCATTCCCGTTGATAATTGCAGCAGATAATGCCAAGCTTTCCATGGAAGTCGCACAGGCACTAAATAATCCAAAATAAGGGAGTCCCATCGTGCTTGCGGCAAAGCTTGTTGGCGTAATCTGATTGATTAAATCACCACTAATAAAGAATTCTACCTGCTCCTTATCAATTGGGCTTTTTTTAATGGCGGTCTGACAAGCTTCCTCCATCATTGTTTGTTGTGCTTTTTCAAAGGAGTCTTGCTGTAACCATATATCGTCATGCAAAATATCAAATGCCTCGGGAATGTTGCCATTTGCTTCAAAAGGCCCGCCGATCGTTCCGGTTGTAAGAATAACTGGCTTGTTTTGGAATATCCATGTTCGATGTCCCGTAAGCATTATAAACCACCCCATTGTATGAGTATCGTCTTAATTAAAGCAATGACAAATGCGGCGAATACACCGTAAACAATGACTGGCCCAGCTAATTTCAGCATATTACCACCAACACCCAAAATAAAACCTTCCGTTCGATATTCGATGGCGGCTGAGATAACCGCATTACCAAACCCTGTAACAGGTACTGCCGATCCAGCACCAGAGAATTGACCAATCCGGTCATAAAAACCGAATCCGGTCAGTAACATGGTGATGAAAATTAATGTTGCAGTTGTAGGGTTTCCAGCGGTTTTTTCTGTAAAATGGAAAAAATAGATGTAAAAGGTAGTTATAATTTGCCCAATAAAACAAATGAAACCGCCGACGAGAAAGGCTTTAATGCAATTTTTTAGAATAGGCCTTTTTACTTCTCTTTTTGATTGGAAATCCTGATACTGCTGTGATTCAGGAGGGAGATTTTTCTTTTTCTCATCTGACATTGGTTATCACTCTTTCTGCTAGGTCTGTTCTTTCGATAATTTAACAATCTGTTTCAATTTCTTTTTTAATTCTTTATTTTGAATTT
The DNA here is from genome assembly GCF_003515705.1 of Oceanobacillus profundus. Taxonomy (GTDB): domain Bacteria; phylum Bacillota; class Bacilli; order Bacillales; family Amphibacillaceae; genus Oceanobacillus; species Oceanobacillus profundus. The sequence continues at coordinate 323,713 of NZ_QWEH01000003.1, read as the reverse complement.
CAGCATTAATTATCTGCTTTTCGAGTTTATTCAGTTCGATAATTATTTTTTTGTCTGTAGATAATTCAACATCTAAATCCTTAAACTGTTTTTTCATTTCTTTCTGATATTGCTTTTGTATTTTTGCTAACTCCAAGCGTTTCATGTGTTCAATTTCAATGGCTATCAACATTGTCTCATCTGTATTGACTGCTTTCACCGTTATAATCTCATCATGCTTACGGAGAAGATCTTTGGCTTTATTGGATGGCTGTTGACTTATTAATGTCTCATTCGATATTTTAGTTAAATCAATTTTTTCATTGTTATCAGCGGGTTCCATGGATAGGTCATTCCCACATGCTGTAAGTAAAATTACGAAACCAACGTATAGAACAAAGCTTTTTTTATACATATTCACACTCAACTTTCATTAAAGATATGTAAGAGGCTGCCAGAAGACAACCTCTTTTATATCGGGAAATACACATCATACGAGCGTTGACGACTTTATATTACTGTTTATATTGTGGTTCTTCTTGCTCGATTTGAGCCATTCTTGGTTCAACGGTTTGCAGTATGTTCATTGTTTGTTGTGCAGCATTTTGATAGACCTGTTTTGCTTGTTTATTTTCTGTTTGAAGCGCAAATTGTTCAAAACTCGCTTGAGCACTTCGTAAGCCAGCTATTGTTTGTTTTACTTGGCTTGCTACTGTCACCTGGATCCCTCCTCGAGTATACTTACACTATTTATAGTGAATTAAAATGGAGTTAATATACTTTGTATTTATTTCCATTTACAGTTAAAATAAGTAAATAATACTATTTTTGAAACATTTTAGTAGGTTGATTCGTCATATATAGTGGGAGATATTTTGGTGGAGGAGGGGAAGTCATAAAAAGGGGTATTGCTTTTTTTACTATCTTGTTAATAAGCTTTGTTGCGATGGTTATGTTGATTGATGGAGAAGGGAAAGGGTCGGTTGTAACATCAACCTCCACGATTAAAGTTGAAGATAACCTGCTTATTCATATGAGGGTGGAAGACGTAGACGATGGAATTCAGATACAATGCTCCCTTCAATATGTTGGAAAAGAGGATATTTTACTCGAACATCAAACGCCATTAGTATCCGCTCGTTTTGATGAAACGATACATAATTTTACTGGAGATAAGTTAGCGAAGACACTTCGGCGGGGGAGTATTTATCACCAGCCAACAATTTTGCTTGATTATCCAGAAATTTCAGATTTAAATCTGGAAATTAGTGCTAAGTTTTGGGTGGATGGAGAACCAATAAATTTTCAACATATCGAAAAATTGGAGTTCGATTAAAAAACGATGCATTCTACTTGAATACATCGTTTTTATATTTAGCTTTTATTTTAAATTCAATCCTTTTTGTTTTACAAAAGGGGATACATCCATTCTTGTTGGCTGACTAAATTTGCGTACCATTTGATCAGACCACGTATCTATTTTTGTATTTGAGGAACGTGTTTGATAATACTGCTTCATCTCGTGATCATATGCTTCAATATGCTTTTGCTGCTCATAAAATGGCAAGTATTTATTTTGATGATAAACAGCTTCTAAAGGTAATCTTGGTTTAATATCTGGTTGATGGTCCGGGTAGCCGACGACAAGCCCAAATAGTGGGATAACATGATTCGGCAATTCTAGAAGTTCATTTACACGATTAATATCATTTCGAAGACTGCCGATATAGCAGATACCTAGTCCCATCGATTCAGCAGCTATTGTTGCATTTTGTGCTGCAAGTGAAGCATCAATCGTTGCTACAATGAATTGTTCTGTACTCTCTAAATTATCTTCAATGGAAACCGATTCATCTGCATTCGCAAGTTGGTTGATACGGTGCAGATCCCCACAAAATATCAATAGATGAGCATTGTTTTTTACATGTGAATGACCGGAAACCTTATATAGCTCTTCTTTTAATGCGTTATCGGAAATACCAATAATGGTATATGCCATTACATTACTGGACGTCGAAGCTTGCTGTGCAGCTTTGATAATTGTGTTGACTTGTTCGTCCGTTATAGCTTCAGCTTTGAACTTTCGAATGGAACGATGGTTCAGTATTGTTTCGATTGTTTGATTCATATGTAAAAGCCTCCTTATTTAGTTAATCTGAAGTGAAACTAAAAATTGTATGAATTGTAGGGCCATCCTCGATTTCATGCCACTCTGTGAGGAGTTCGGGAGTTGGTTCAATGATATCTGGAGTAGCTATTGTAATGCTATCATTATCTAACCAATCAATAGAAAGAAATGGCCACCTATAATTTAAAATAGTATCATTACTTTTTTCATTATTCAAAGAAAGCAGCTTCCAGTTATCTAGATCAACAACTACTATCGTATCTAAGTTGCTAATACTTGCATGGAATCGACTGAAATGGAGAACAACTTTTGATTCATTTGGTGAGAGAATGGAACCACTGAATTTTGCAATATCTGCAACAAGATAAGCTAATTTTTCATTCGTTGGATGAAAGAGTAGATAAGAGCATAAATCATGAACACAGGAAAACTCAAGTAAATAAATGTCATGGGATTCAGCAGATATTCTTTCTAAATGCATTTTGTTAATGACTTGTTTCCTGTTACTTACTCCTTTTAGGTATTCGTTTAAGATAGGCACCATCTTTAGGCTGATTAGAATTTGTTCATCCTCCAGAGAAAACTCAATAAATTCCTCGCTTTCTTCCTCTTCTTGCTGTTCAATAAGAACAGGTTCTTTTTCTGTTTCGTCCGGTACGGTATCTATCTTTTCGATAATAGCTGGAGCAGAACCGGAACAACCTGTTAACAGTAATAATATGACCAAAGGAATCCATTTCATCATACAAATCGCTCCATTTGTTTATTATATTCATCAAAGTGGTGATGGAGTCTTCGGTCGGGGAGATTAGAATATTCCACTAGATGAATATATTTAATTATACAATAATCACAACGATTTTATTAGCCTGAATAATTAAAAAGACACACGAACCAATCACACTCCTTAATAATTTATATAAACTGCGAACTAACTTACTGGCTGTTTTCTTCAAGTTCGTGCAATAATCGCCATCCGGGATCGCTTCGGGCGGATGCTTTCCGTGGGCACGGCTTCAGCCTCTTCGGAAGAAAATCGCTTCCGATGAGTCTTCAGACACGTGCTGTTCCCACTGGAGTCACCGCCCTACGCTCACCCGACTGGTTAGAGCAACGTTTCTGTTTCGATATACTATACTAGTAGTCAGCGAGCCGGTACTAGCGGAGGAAACACACGTAGACTTCTGCGGGATACGTGACCAGAGTGAGACTTCGTAGAACGATAGTTCAAGAATGCTCACGGGTCACCCGCGAAAAGCGGAGTGTGTTTCCGGAGCGGGTATACGCACAACCCATAATTGCACATTACTCCGCAGTTTCTTTCAAATATAAACTTACAATCCATATACTGTTCTATTCGTAATCCATTCGTTAAGTCAAGGTTTAATGGTTAGCTATGTTGTTTGTAGTAAGGTTTGACTATACTTTAGAAAAATTTCATGGATACATACTAATTTTTGTTTTTTTTTGATACACTCTATTTAATGAATTAGAAGCAGGAAGAAGGGGAGTAAGGTGAAGACATTTAAGTTGAAGCGTTTAGAAGTTGTTGACCATGATGATGAAGAGATCGAACAAACGAATATTAAGCTGCTTGATGGTCTTATTATCAACAGAGAAGATGATAAAGGACAGTGGTTGATTGAAGCTTACACGGATACATCATATCTTAATTACTTCAATAAGCTTCATGGGGAGCAGGGGGAAATAATGGTTCAAGCAACGATTACAAAAGAAAGCAATGAACCTGCTACGTTTATCACGACTATTCTTGGAATAAATGAGATTGGAGACAAGATCAATGTGTTGTTTATCGGTACCATTATCGACCGAAGAAAACACATAATTGAAGACTTGCTAACAGACCTTATTGAGCAAGGTTATCAGGGAAGGGAATTACTTGTAAAATTTAAAGAACTGGCTTAGTGTTCTTTGATTCTATTTTTTAGCAGCTAGGAGAAAAATTATGAAAATGCATCATTCGAAGTATCGGATATTAAATCGCTTATCACCGGTACAAATGTTATTATTGTTCTACTTTATTGCCGTATTGCTATCCACATTTACACTGGCATTACCGTTTACACATCAAGATGGAGTAGAAATAGCCTTTGTTGATTTGTTATTTACATCGGTAAGTGCAATTAGTGTTACTGGATTAAGTACAATATCGATTGTCGATTCGTTAAGTACACTCGGAGTTATTGTGCTTGCAATGATTATGCAATTAGGTGCAGTCGGTATTATGTCTATCGGCACATTGATTTGGCTCGTTCTAGGAAAACGAATCGGCCTTAAAGAGAGAAGTTTAATTATGACGGATCAGAACCAGTCAAGTTTTCAGGGTATGGTACGTTTAATCAAACAAATAATTTATGTATTACTTGTCATTGAATTTATTGGTTTTCTTATTTTGGGGACGTATTTTCTACGATATTTTCCAACAGCAAGTGAAGCATATTTGCATGGCTTTTTCGGCACAATTAGTGCTATTTCCAATGCGGGTTTTGATATTACTGGTCAATCATTGATTCCGTACGACCATGACTATTTCGTGCAATTTATTTATATGTTGTTAATTATCCTTGGAGCGATTGGTTTCCCGGTCTGGATAGAAGTAAAGGAATACGTATTTTTTAAAAAGGGCAGGCGAAATTTCTTTCGGTTCAGTTTGTTTACAAAGCTAACAACGTTCACATTTTTCACCTTAATTGGAGTAGGGGCATTAGGTATTTTTTTACTGGATATAAATCATTTCTTTGTGGGGAAATCATGGCATGAATCGTTATTCTACGCTTTATTCCAATCAGTAACAACTAGGAGTGGCGGTCTATCAACTATGGATGTAAGCTTACTTTCAGAATCAAACCATTTATTTCTTTCGTTCTTGATGTTTATCGGGGCCTCACCGAGCAGTGCGGGTGGAGGAATTCGAACAACAACATTTGCTTTAGCGTTAATTTTCATCATTACTTATATTCGTGGTGGAAGGAGTGTACGAATATTCAATCGGGAAATTTATGAGGGAGATATGTCTAAAGCCGTAACAGTTACATTAGTTGCATTTATTTTTGTGTTTAGCTCGATTTTACTCATGTCAATTGTTGAACCATTTTCATTAGATCAAATTCTTTTTGAGGTAACATCTGCCTTTGGAACAGTTGGATTGTCACTAGGAATTACAGGAGAATTGAGTACGTTTAGTAAAATAATTCTTATGTTGCTTATGTTTATTGGGAGAGTTGGAATTATAACCTTTCTACTCATGTTTACAAAAAAGAAAAAGAAAGAGAAATACAGTTATCCGAAAGAAAGAGTTATTATTGGATAAATAATGACAAAAAAATGTTGTCAATGAGGTTAAGGTATTCAGCATTCAACTTCTTCCATTTAAATAAAAATAAAAGTGGCTTGTGCTATATGTTGGTTAGCACAAGCCATTTTTTTAATGATTAGCAGTAAAACGCAGCTCCTACAATAATCAATAGTATAAAAAGCACAACGATTAGTGCGAAGTTGCTTCCGTAGCCACCACCGCAGCCGTAGTTGTAGCCTCCTCCACAGTCGTATCCGCCATATCCAAAGCCCATGCTTTTTCACCTCCCGATTGTACAGTATTACTTTATGCAATTAGGGAAATTGTGTATAGACGTTTGCACTAATTTTTAGAATTATAGTTCGCCATGTTTAAGGCCAAAATCTACAAAGTCCTTTACATATAACTATTCTATTCAGCTTGTTCCTTGTAACTGAGAATTTTTAATTGATCATTTTCATATCCTATAATAAACTCATATGGTTTCGTTTCTTTTTTGGTTTTCTGCTTATTCGGCACATTCCGTTCTATAGTTATATCGACCACTGTCTTGATTCGATTGTTCTCAATAATGGTGCTATCCACTTCAGAAAAATCAAGTGATACGATGTTAATATACCTGTTTCTGAATTCCTGATAGGAGGAATCCAATTGGAGTGAACTTCCAAGCAGAGTATATGCTCCAACATAGTCGCGGATAGATATATTCTCTAAAAAGTATTCGGTTAAGTACACTGCTCCATCAAGTACTTGCTCGGAATCAGAAGAACGAATAAGGTCTGTAATACTTGAGAATTCAAGCTGTTCGTTCTGTGCTTCATTTGACCATTGTGTGATCTGGTCCAGCACCTCGACAATTGGAATGCTAAAACCAATTGTACCGTCTTGTGTTCCTACAGAATTAATACCAATAATTTCACCAGTTTCTCGTTTGATTAATGGACCACCGCTATTCCCCTGAGAAATTTGTGCTGAAATTTGGTAAACATTTGAGTAATTATATCCGTCCACATTAAAATGACGATCACTACCAGAAATAATACCAAGTGTTACTGTATTTTGAAAGCCATGCGGGCTCCCAAGCGCAATTACTTCATCGCCAATTTCAGCTATGTGTTCTGTTGCAATAGAAAGGGGAGTCCGACTGGCTAACTGTGGTACTCGAATAACAGCAACATCAATATCTTCACCGATTCCTACGACAGCAGCAGGATATATTTGGGCGTTGGCGGTACGAACGTAAATTGCATCCGCATCTTTAATAACATGTGCATTGGTAATAATGTCACCTTTTTCATTATATAGAAAACCGGAACCAGTAAAGGTACTTTGCTCATTCTGACCTTCAATTTGTATGACCGTTTTTTCGGCTTCATGAATAATCGATTTTAAATCGATTGCCGCCAGATCCTGTGTAATTTTGGTTACCATTGGATTATTTATTGGAATTTCTTGTGCTTTCCAGTTACTATGAAAATTAAAGATTACAATCGTGCCGATGATTAATATGATGACCGATGTAATAATAGGCAGGTGTCGCCTGCTTCGCATAGATGTTCACCTCGTTGATGGTACTATTATAGAGCTTGTATTTAATCCTTTTTTTTGAACTCGTTTTTTGCTTCGAATTATTCTGTATACCATGTAATTTTACTTATCTTTATTTCAAGATTGCTCGGTTTTTTATCTAAATCATAATGTGTGAATTCAAATTTACCAGTTTCATCGGGATAGAGGACATCTGGAAATGTAACAACCTCGTTCGTCAGAATTTCCGAGCCATCTTTTTCTTTGATTGTGTATTCAATAACCACCGAGTGTACCGGCACAGTGGCAACGCTCTTTACCTTGCCTTGAACAAAGATGTTGTCTTGCTTATCCTTTTTTATACTTGCAGAAACGAGCTCAATCGCATCATTTTCATTTAACTCATTTTCCTGTGCAGCACTATTCATTGCTTGCTCAATACGTTGCTGAACAGCTGTTTCAAATGCAGTTTTCTCTTTTCCAATCGTTATTTGAAGACTATCAAGCTTTTCTGATTCTGGTGCATATTTTAATCCGTCTTCTACTAACAATAGTGCATCATTAAACTGTTTTTGGTTCAGTTGTTCACTTGCTTTTGTGAAGGAATAATCAATGATCTGGTTACGTATTGTCTGTGTAAGCTCGTCCGCCCCCTCGTGATTAATAGCTTCTGTATCCCAAAGCATAATCTTTAAGTCATCGATAGTAGGATCTTGCTCTAAGTAATGTGTGAGCTCTGCGATTTTTAAATGGCTGCGGACAGTTTCTATTTGGTTAATCATTTGGTCAACTGCTAAGCCATTATAATTATTTAAAAGCGCAGATGCATCATGTATGATGGTGTTGGCTTCTTGGAAACGTTTTTCCTCTTGTAAGTGTTTTGCATCATTTAACGATTCCTCAATCTGTATGGCAATATCAGAGAACTTAAGTGATGTTTCTGCTTGTTCAAAATTATGGTGAACATCGATCGATTTTGAGAAAAGCTTTTGTGCTTCTTCATAGTTCCCTTCTGTGAATTGCTGTTCCCCTTGTGCATATAGCTCTTTAGCATCAGCAGTTTGATTTTTTAAAATTAAGTGATATACCCCTGAAAAGGAGGTAATAAGAAAAGCAACGATTATTGGAACAAGCCAGAATTTATTGAATTTCTTTTTATTAAAAATTCGGCTTTCTATATCATTTGGTAACGGTCTACCACATTTAATACAATATTGTTCCTTTTCCTTTACGTTGGTGCCGCAATAAGGGCAGTGGAACATGATAAGCCACCTCCAGCTTTAACTGCACATATACCGTGCTTCGTGTTGTCTAAGAAATGACAAGCTTGGTAACCGTTAAAAACATTGCCTGACAAGGTTTTTGTTTTATAAAATAGTACCATTGAATGTTTTGTTTTAATATAAAGCTAATTAAATTGCTTGAGATTTCCTTATATGATTTTATCATATTTTGCTTTATTTAGGGTGAGGATATTGGTATGATAGAGGAAGTTTAAGATATATTATTGTAAAGTTAGCAGTTAGGTAAAATGAAAGGGGTGCCACATCGATGGAAATTTTATTTGGTGTAGTTTGTTTTGGAATTCTCGCGCTTAACATAGGATACTGTTTGCTGGATAATGAAAAGTAATAGGAAAAGGGGCAGCGAAGAGCCGCCCCTTTAAAAAAGGATACGTATGATTTTTTATTTCGTTAATGCCCATTCACTGAATGGATATATAATTAATTCGGATCTCCCAATTATTTCCTCAGCTTGAATAAATCCGAGCCCATTTCGACTATCCTTACTAATTGCCCGATTATCACCCATAACAAAATAGCTGTTCTGTGGGATGGTAAGTGGTCCGATATTTCCGGTTTTATAAAGTGCATCATCCGTTAAAAAGGTTTGGACATATTTCTTACCGTCGATAATAAGATCGCTTCCGTTTATTTCAATGGTCTCACCAGGCAACCCAATAATTCTTTTTACATAATTTTTAGTCGGCCTTTGAATGATGACAACATCTCCGCGGTCTGGTTCACCTAAAATATAAATTATCTTATTAAAAATTACTCTTTCTCCATCTTCTAAGGTTGGATCCATACTTTCCCCCTCTACAATAGAGGTCGCAAAGATAAAGGTTCTAAGGAAAAGAGCGATTAAAATGGCTATAATGATAGCTTTCGTCCATTCGAGCCATTCGTTTTTCTTTTTGACTTCCGACATAGAAGTCACCCCTCCTGTACAAGTTTCAATATTAATAGTACCACAGACATAGGAAGTAATCGAACTTTAACTTATGTAAGGGTTTTACTGTACAAAGAAATAATCGGAGTTTTGTTCTAATTATTTGGTAATTTTGATTATAAATAGTATACTAAATTATAATAAGAACGTTTGTTTTGTTTTCGGGAGAGGAAAATTTTTTGGGTTGTTATCTTATTGCTGAAAATGATTGAAAATTAGATTTAGTTAAGAATGGAGAATGTTATTTTAAATGGAATCTACTGAAAATATTCTTAGTCGTATTGAATTTTTGCGTAAAAAAATGACTGATGTAGCTTTAAAAAAGGGATTTACGGATAATGAATCTGTCTACATCAGTCAAGAACTTGATCGGTTATTAAACCTTTATGAAAAAGTAAAACAAGAAACAACATCAACGAAAAGCTAATATCTATGTGGGTGGATATTTTATATAGCTTTTGCTATTTACAGTAACTGCTCGTGTTGTAAAAAGGATTCAATTCGGTTCAGTCCTTCTGTTAAGGTATCCAGATTATAAGCATATGATAATCGCATGTATCCTTCTCCCAATGAAGAGAAACTATCGCCGGGAACTAAAGCCACTTTCCCTTTTTGGACGAGAGCGATTCCGAGTTCAAACGAACTCATTTCTTTAATTGGGAATTTAGGGAAAAAGTAAAAGGCTCCATCGGGATTGCCTACGGTTAAACCCATTCGATTTAAACGTTCATATACATAGTCTCTTCTTTTTTTATATGCTTCCCGCATGAACTGAACACTGTTGGAATTACGTGTTAGAGCTTCTAATGCTGCGTACTGACTAATAGATGAGGCACATGAAACATTATATTGATGAACTTTTAAGATATGTTCACTTATCCAGGCAGGAGCTAAAACGTAGCCGATACGAAAACCTGTCATGGAATGTGATTTGGATAAACCATTAATAACGATTGTTTTATTTTTTACTGATGGAAAACTTGCAATCGAAATATGCTCTCTATCAAAAAGTAATTCACTGTATATCTCATCTGCAAGAATAAAGATGTCTTTATCCTTTAATGCATCGGTTAAGTCTCGTAATTCTGCTTTTGTAAAAGATGCCCCTGTAGGGTTTGAGGGATATGGCAGGACAACGCATTTAGTTTTTGGTGTAATCTTTTCGGCTAATGCTTGTTTGGTTAGTTTAAAATTAGAACCAGTTGTATCGACAAATACAGCTTTGGCTCCTGCCAGTGTAATTAATGGTTCGTAACCGGGATAGATTGGTCCAGGTAAAATGACTTCATCTCCCGGAGAAAGAATCGTGCGAAATGTAATATCAATTGCTTGTGAAGCACCGGTAGTTACAATAATCTCTGAAGCTGGATTATAACTGATTCCATAATTTGTTTCATTGAATGAAGCGATAGCCTTTCTTAATTCGATAATACCAGCATTATGTGTATACGTCGTTTTATTTTGGAATATTGCATCTGATGCTGCTGTTTTTACATAATCTGGTGTGTGGAAGTCGGGTTGACCAATTGTGAGTTGGACTACATCCTTTTCGTCGGCAACCATTTGAAAAAATCGTCGGATACCTGATATTTGGATATTTTTAACATTACTATTGATTAAAGATTGCATGGAAATTACCGCCTTTTCTTGTAAAATAATATAATATGACAAAATTTTGAAGAAGTGTGACAATTTTTTAATAAAATGTTCAAATAATTTCGATTTATAACGATTAATTTGAGGTATAATATAGTTAGAACATTATAAGGAGTGTAACAGATGAGACCTAGAGCATTAAATTTTGAACAACTAGTTAAGCAAAATAAGCAAGATCTATTAAATGACGAAGAGAGAATTACACAAATAGAGATGCGTTTAGAGAAAAGGCAAGAAGCAAATGTAAAAGCTCTCCGAAATAAGGATCTTGAAATGAATCGTTAAGGAGTTACATAGAGCAGGATGTGAAAACATTCCTGCTTTTGTGTATATATGAGGATGTTCAAAAAAGTCCGAGAAAAATGACACGGCGAGAGCAGAAGACATTCAACTAAGACCGACATGTATAAAATGTCAAAGTCACCACAATCTGTGTAAACTCGTTGTTTTGTTTTTCCATTCATCACATGTTAAAGGATGCAATGAACTTTTGTAAAAACGTCTATATCATGTAGAAGCCCGGTACTCAAAACTTCTTGAATTTTTGGTTCCTTTTATCCTCTTTTTTGAAAAGGTACTATATGATATTTTGAATAAAATTATTTCACTAACCGTTAAAGGATAGATTTGCTCTTTTGTTTATAGACTCGTTTGTTTCTCCCGTAGAGCTGGACGATCAGCACAGCTCCAATAATACAGCCCATACCTAGCATTTGTACAAATGTAAAGGTCTCTAGAAAAATAAATATACCAATTAGTGTTGCTACAACTGGTTCGATAGTTGATAAGATAGAAGCTTTTGAGGCTTCTGTATACTGTAAGCCATACGTATAGAGTATGTATGCCAATGCAGTTGGCAAAATGCCGAGCCCTATTGCATAGAATAAAGCTGTTGCATCGAGCAGCAATGAGAACTTTTCCTGATATGGAAAAAAGGGTAGAAGTGTCACTGCAGCAACAATAAATGTAAATGACGTTACTTGTAAACTGGAATACTTTTGTAAGGAATATTTGCTGAAAATACTGTATAGTGCATATCCCAAACCAGAACCAAGACCAAATAATATACTTGCGAAGTCAAGGTTATTCAAATTTCCTGGTGATAAGCCAACCACTAAACACGTTCCCAATAAAGTCATAAAAAGGGCAATAAATTTGATGCGTGTGAAAGGCTCTTTAAATAAGAAAAAGGAAATAATTGTTACAAAAGTTGGTCCAGTATATAACAGTGCTGTAGCTATCGGTATAGTAGACAATTCAATGGCAGTAAACATACAGTAATTAAAAAATATTATACTGCATACTCCAGTCCCGATGAAATATTTAACGTCGCTATAATGCTTTAACTTCAGATTGCTCGGTGAAAGGCTAAGCATGTATATAATTAATATAATAGCTGAAGACCATACTCGTAAAGTAACAACTTCCATTGGAGTGAAACCAAAAGCGTAAAGATGTTTCACAAACCAGCCAATTGTTCCCCAGAGTGCAGCACCCAAAATAATAAATAATATAGGTTTATTCAATCCATATTCCCTCCTTGTTCTCATCGTATTTATCTTAGAGTATAGCAAAAGAATGAAACGAATAAAGTATATGAAATAAAAACATTGGAAAGAATGGTTAAATAAACAGTTTCGGAGGGATGGGAGCGGATTGAAGCACATTGAACTAATGTCATTTATCCATATTGGTAATGTTGGTTTTGATGCGAATTATGTTTATTTATTTTGTGGCCTTGTAAGTATACTGATTCTATATTTTTGTGTGAAATCACTTATTATATGGGTAGTTCAAATGAAATTTGATAGACTTCTTATCTACACTATCAGTAGCTTATTTATCATAGCTATCGTTTCTGGAATAGACTTAATAGTCGGGAATGAGATGGAAGTGGCAAAAATTGCACTTCAAAGCATATCCTTATTTGGATTCCTCTTATCAATCGCGATATTGATTAAGCATTTTATTATAAATTAACATAGATAAGTTTAAATCCAACTAAATAGAAAAAGGTGAACAAAAGTGCAAGCGGTCTGATTGATGATATATCAATTTGAACGTGGCTGTTTAGTAAACGGTACGTAGAGAAACACCCTATATAATTTCCATAAAAAAAGCACATGCAGTTTAGACTGCAATGTGCTTTAACCATTTTATTCTCGTAATCGATGGATTGCTTCCAGCCACTCATATACGGGCTGGAAATATTCGTTAGGTGCTTTTAACCTTGGTGGGGCTACATTCATTACTAACTCTTTCTCTGTTTCGGAGAGCTTCTCAAACGCGTCCTTCAAGGTGTGTGTTTGATCCGCGTAGCGTTGCAATTCATAAACAAAATTTTGAAGCTCTTGCATGGTAAACTCCTCCTTTGATTGTGTGATACCCTTAAGTCAATAAGGAATAAACATACAGGAGTTGGAGTTACGAATTACGACGTGAACTAGTTGGAGGCCATTCCATTTTTCCTAGTGCGGAAGGAGTATAGTAGGATGAAGTGTAACGTTTTTGCCTATGCTGCTCTTTCTTTTCCGGTTTCCAATCAATAAATCGGTAGACAATCCGTTTCGCTTGAGATAATGACATCTTTGATTGGGGGTTCCGATAGTTTTGGTCAAGGGAACCAAGATGTTTTAGCTGTTTGAAGTCTTCCTTTGATGGAGGTACATGGAAAAAATAATCATCTACTTTCACAAGTAATGTTGAATGTTGATTACTGCGCTTTGGATGATCTGAAAAATGTAGACCTATTTTTTCAGCTCTATTTTCGTCCAATAATTTATTGATTGTTGCTTTTTTAATTTGATATAAATGCTTTGGTTCAGGTGCTGTTTTTGCATGGCGATTAATAGCGAAAAGCGCTTGAGCCAAGTCTTGCAGTGGTATGTCCTGCTTCATTATTTTTCTCCTTTCCATCGTTCAATCCTAAACCTATCGTACCCCAAAGCTTGTCCGGTGGCAAATAAATATTATTTTTTATATTTGGGTGAGATGCATTATTCACTTAGCTGCATAGCCAACAATTTCCTGTGGGAAAATTAAAAAAAGAAGAGTGGCAGGTCTACTTCCGCTCTTCAGATTTTGAAACGTAAACTATTGAACTTTCTTTAAATCATTAACAATTAAATCTATTTCATTTGATTCTGTACCGCTATAGTATTTGATTACTTCGCCTTCAGGACTTACAAGGAAAAATCGGGTTCCGTGATATACTTGATCAGATCCTTCAGGGGGAGCTTCTACAAGGTTTCGAAAAGAATTGACAGAAAGTTCTTTGATTGTATTGAAATCATATCCAGTAAGAAAGTACCAATTAGTGAAATCCGCATCATAGCTCTTACCATATGCCTTCAGCACATCAGGTGAATCAAAATCAGGATCAACGCTAAACGACACAAGCTTCGCATCAATTCCTTCATCTTCAAGTTTTGTTTGTAATGCAGCCATGTTTGCGGTCATTGGCAGGCATACTGTTGTGCAATTTGTAAAAATGAAATCAGCAATCCACCATTCACCTTTTAGATTCTCAAGGCTTAATGTTTCATTGTCTTGGGTTGTAAACTCAAAGTCTGTAACCATTTCGGAGATGTTTGAATCGATTGCATATCCTCCGCAAGCTGATAAAAGGATACTAAGTCCTAAAAGTATAAATAAATGCTTCATTAGAATCTCCTTTCCAAATCTAATCTATAATTGAAAGACCTTTTTTAAGATAACCCTTGCAATATTTAAAGTAAGTATAACATTGCCTGTTAAATTCGCTGCACATTCCGATGAATTCTTTATGACAATTTCAGGCATTATGGAATGTCACTCACACATCCATGGATGACGAAAAGAAGTACGTAAAGATGGGGGGCATTCCATAAAATTCTACTTCTGCTCAAAAACCAGGCGGTCATACCACTATATATTCAGCAGGGATATTAGGAACTTTCTTGAATGAAGTTCTTAGATTATATGTGCTGATTTTGAAGTGTGTAAACATGCAATTCCGGCTTGCAAAGGAAGCGATATGGTAATCTTGTTGTTCCAATTCCACTGTTTACGAATAGTTTAAATTTATCGTCGTTTAAGTAATATTTACCTTGAACATATTTTTCTGCAAGCAAGGGTGTATATAAATCTCCAATAAACGGAAATCGCACCTGACCACCGTGACTATGGCCAGAGAGTTGGACATCAATAGGGAATTCGGCTGCAGTATCCGCGTAATCAGGTTCATGTGCAAGCAGTAGAGTGAAAAGGTTGGGATTTGCTTCATTTAAAGCTTCAGTTAAATCGGGATTTCCGAGCATGACATCATCGACACCTGCAAGCGTGAAATGGGAGTTATCCTTTGTAATAATAGCATGAGAGTTTTGGAGTAAATTGAAACCTGATTGTTCCATCACTTCATAAACAATATCCGTCCCGTAGCCGCCATGATCATGATTTCCATATATCCAATACTTGCCGTAGGTTGCTTGCATCGATAAAAGAATGTTGTTTAGCTCTTGTCCCCAATGATAATTATTAGGTTCGTCAACTAGGTCACCAGTAAAAACAATCAAATCGGGGTTTAGTGCATTTATTTTCCTCGCAAGTTCTTTAAGCTGATTTAATGAGTAATGAAATCCAATATGTGTATCCGAAAACTGAATTACTTTGAAATTATTAAAAATGGGATCTATTTTAGGGGAAGAAATGGTTTCTTCGGTAACTTTTAATAAGTGTGTTTCAATTTCTTTAGAATAATAGTAGGTGCCACCGCTAAGACCAATGAAAGTAAGCAAGCTTCCAATGGATCTTTTAATAAAAGTACGTCGATTCATCTTTGTCATACCTTTCTTGAATCATTAAACAGATGGTAAAATTATAGCACGAATGTATGGTAGTATAAATATAAAAGAATCTTTAGTACTAATATCGTTTCAATTCGACTAATTGACATTATTCAGCCATTTACTTATAATTAATTTGTATGGAATTTTCTAAAAATGAAAGACGCATCAACTGTTTTTGGGTTAATGCGTTTAACTATTAGCTTATTTTTCCTCAAAACTTGGCGGATGCTTTCCGGATATATCATGAGCATAAAATTTAATTGAATTGTTAATTGTACCGAAACGGCTACGACCACGAAGCGCTAAAGCGGCAGCGAGACTTCCTTCAACTCATGACAATCTGAAGAAGACTTGCCGGCTGGCTAAAACTCATAAATACACCAATTCCATGGGTAATTGCATTTACAATTTCTTCATTTTTACTGAATTTGTGTATTTTCATTAGCTACCCCTTTATTGTTAGGCATATATATAGTAGTAAACATCCGTTATTCCGTTATTTATTACACAGTCAAACATAGGAATCACAGCTATTGTGGAAATGAGAACCTTTCCCTTCAATCTGGATCGTACTGTGATTAATATTAAATTGTGTTTTAATTTTCTCATTAGCGGTTTGTAATATTTGATCACGATCAACGGTCTTATTGACAATAAGATGGCAGCTCATGGATGGAAATTCAGATGCAATGGACCAAACGTGGATATCATGAACATCTCCAACCCCGTCTAATTCCATTAAATTATTTTTAATGATTCAACATCAATACTAGCTGGTTTACCTTCCGATAAAATATGCAAAGACTGTCACGTCACCCATAAAACTACAATTAAATAGCTGCGAGAACACTTGCAATCGGTTCTGCAATATTCCATCCAAATAGTATAATCAGTAACCCAGCAGTAAGTGCTCCAACGGATCCGAGTAAATCACCAAGTACGTGAAGCAAAGCACTGCGAATATTTAAGTTTCCTTTGATTCACCACGCATCAGTAGCCAAGCGACAAAAATGTTAACGCTCGCTCAACCCGATAAATGCAACAATCATTATGCTTCCGCTCATGTGATGGTATTCCGAAATATTATACCTCCAATGTTGTATGTACTTGACTAACCTCATTGTATATGAACATATGTTCATGTTGTGAAATAAGTGCACAATTTTTGCAACTAAACTTGTTATAAGATGTATCCAAATTTTAGTTATGTTAATATAGATGTGGTGGCAAGTCCGAAATTACAGGCATTCGAAATGAAGTTACAAATAAATAGTATAGATTTATAAAGGGGCGTATGTTTTATGAGTATTATTCAAGATAAGGAATTTGCTAATATCTCGGTGGATGAATTACTAATTCCATCAGAGAAAGTTGCCCATGTACAATTAAATAATCCGTTAGAGCATGCATTGTTAGTATTGGTGAAATCTGGTTATTCTGCTGTTCCAGTGCTTGATGCATCGTATAAATTTGTTGGAATCATTGGAAAAACAGTTATCTTAAATCAAATATTAGGCATGGAACGATTTGAAATTGAAAAGCTTAGCGAAATGCGTGTTAAAGAAGTGATGAGTAGTGATATACCAACTCTTACAAGGGAACATACACTCTTAGACGGATTAAATGCAGTTATTGATCACGCCTTTGTCTGCTTAGTGGACCAAGACGGTTATTTCGATGGTATTTTAACGAGAAGAGCTATTTTAAAACAGCTGAAAAAAGATATCTATACGAGCTCGTATAAAAAATAAACTTTTTTCCCAGCACCTCAAAAGTTAGTTTCTATATCTAACTTTTGAGGTTTTTTTGTCTAAAATTATTGCGATGAGAAAACCACTCTGTTAAAGTATAAAATAGCTTTTTATCAGGAGGAGAAAAAACATGAACATGATGGATGCAAATGAAATAATCAGTTTTATCTCAAATAGTAAGAAAAGTACACCAGTTAAGGTTTACATCAAAGGAAATTTAAGTGACCTCGATATGGATGATTCAATTCAAGCATTTTTAGAGAATCAAACTGGAGTTTTATTCGGGGAATGGAGCAGCATTCAGATGTTCTTGGAACAGAATAAATCCTCAATTGCAGATTATGTCATTGAAAATGATCGCAGAAATTCAGCGATTCCATTATTAGATCTTAAAGGAATTAATGCGCGTATTGAACCGGGTGCAATTATACGTGACCAAGTTGATATTGGTGACGGTGTGGTTATTATGATGGGAGCTTCCATTAATATAGGAGCTGTTATTGGTGAGGGCACAATGATTGATATGAACGCTGTACTTGGTGGACGAGCTACTGTAGGCAAAAACTGTCATATCGGTGCTGGGACAGTACTTGCTGGAGTTATTGAACCCCCTTCAGCTAAACCAGTTATTGTGGAAGATGATGTTGTAATAGGAGCAAATGTTGTCGTATTAGAAGGAGTTTCAATTGGAAAGGGTGCTATCGTAGCTGCTGGAGCAATTGTAACAAAGGATGTTGCTCCATATATACTAGTCGGTGGTACTCCCGCTAAAGTATTAAAAGAAATTGATGAGCAAACGAAATCAAAAACAGAAATTAAACAGGAGCTTCGTAAACTAGATAATTAAGTAGGCGATGGTAATGAATTTACAGGAATTGCAAGAGATCAGAAGAGATCTGCATCAAATTCCAGAATTAGGTTTTCAAGAATTTAAAACACAGCAATATATATTGAAAAAAATCGAAGCAATGCACAATGAACGAGTTTTCGTTAAGACTTGGAAAACTGGAATACTTGTTAAAATAGCTGGTAATGCACCAAAGAAAATGATTGGTTTCCGTTGTGATATGGATGGTCTGCCAATTGTGGAGTCCACAGAGTTAGCATTCCAATCAACGCACACGGGAAAAATGCATGCTTGTGGTCACGATTTTCATATGACAATTGCACTTGGTGCAATGAAGCGCATTATCGATCAAAAAATCGACGACGATGTAGTGTTTATTTTTCAGCCGGCAGAGGAGGGGCCAGGAGGAGCGTTGCCAATGCTTCAATCTGTTGAGTTCCAGCAATGGAAGCCAGATGTTATCTTTGCATTACATATTGCTCCAGACCTTCCAGTTGGAACAGTGTCAACAAAATCCGGACTTCTTTTTGCTAATACAAGTGAATTGTTTATAGATTTTAAAGGCCTTGGTGGACATGCTGCATATCCACATCTGGCAAAAGACATGACAGTAGCTGCTAGCAATTTTGTAATCCAAATACAGCAAATTATTTCACGAGGATTAGATCCACTGGATCCTGCGGTTATTACGGTTGGGAAAATGGAAAGTGGCTTTGTTCAGAATGCGGTGGCGGAAACAGCGAGACTTGAAGGAACAATTCGAACATTAAATCCAAAATCACTTCTTATTATTAAGGAAAAGCTTGAAAAACTGAAACGAGGATTTGAAATTAGTTATGATTGTGAAATAACAATTGATTATGGAGCAAACTATTATCAAGTCTATAATGAAAAGAAGTATGTCGATGAATTTTATGAAACGATGAAACGAATTGGTATAACGTATCACGAGGCTGCTGAAGCGATGACTGGCGAGGATTTTGGAGATATGTTAAAAGTGATTCCAGGTTTTATGTTCTGGCTTGGGGTTAACTCTCCATATGGACTGCATCATGCAAAACTTAGCCCTGACGAAGCTGCATTAGAAGTTGGAGTGAAGGCAGTCGTACATACGGTTCAAACTCTCTCGAATTAATTGGTATATTGTTTACAACTTTGTAGATACTACAATTGTAAATGGATGCTTTAGGAGGGATTACGTATGGCAAGAATTGCTGTAGAAGAGAACTTAACCGATATTAAAACGGCATTAATGGAAATGGGACATGAAATTATTGACCTACGTACAGAAAGAGATGCGGCACATTGTGATTGCTGTGTAATTTCTGGTCAGGACAAAGATGTCATGGGTATGCAAACGACAAGTATAGCTGGACCAGTCATTAACGCGCAAGGTCAGACTTCTGAAGATGTTTGTCAAGCGGTCAATGAAAAGTTGAGCTAATAAATAAACGACTAATGATGTGAGTAATTAAGTGCGACAATCAACTATCATCTGGAAGGTGATAGTTGATTGTCGCTTTTTTATGTGAATGGCACAGTCGATTTATACTTATCATATATAAATTAAAGAGCTATAAAAAAGATTTTCAAACATATTTGTGCTTTTTCGGAAAGTCTGAAACTTTCCTATTTGCACAGTACAATTAAGGCATCCGTATAGGAGGTTTGTACGCTGAATTATAAAAGTTTCTAAGGAAGCAAAGAACACTTGCATAAGAAAGTCCTTTACCGTATGCCGATTTTTCTAAATTTAAGGAGGTTTCTCGATTGAGATTAAGAGATCATATGCCTGAATTAGGGGAGAGTATGTGGATTAATAGTAGTGGTGTAAGGAGGGAGGACATAATTGGTGAGATACCAACACTGATATATTTTTGGTCGATAAGCTGCGGATCTTGTAAAAAATCGATCCCTTCCATAAATCAAATCCGTGATGAGTTAAAAGGGAAGTTAAACGTAATAAGTGTCCATACACCACTTTCAGAGTCCGATAATGACCTTTCAAAAATAAGATCAGCAGTAGTGGAGAAGAATATTACAGATCCAGTGCTTGTGGATATGGATGAACGTCTATCAGATTCGTTTAATTTTCGTTATGTTCCTGCTTATTATGTGTTTGATAAAGCTGGAATGCTTCGGCACGCACAATCTGGATCGGGAGGAATTGCACTACTGCACAGAAGGTTGGAAAGAGTGTTAAAGGAGAATAGCTGATTCAGAGAAAAGTACACCTTGACAATTGCTCTGGTGTGCTTTTTCTTTTGGTGAAAAAAGTGAAATACTTCTATTGTAATAAGTCAACTAAGACATTCACTTAAAAGCTTTTCGAACGGTACGTTTTCTTGGAATAGAAAGCATAATAAAAATTTTAAAAATATTTAACAAAAAATGTAGCAATTTATTTCGGAAACCGTTATATTAGTAAATACGGTAAAACAACTTAGAGGGGAGTGGAAATATTATGGAGACATTTAAAAAACTGAAACGCTTTTATTGGCCATACAAGAAATACTTTTTCTGGTCTTTATTCTTTTTAATTTTTGTAACAGCTATCACTGTTGTTTATCCAATAATTTTGCAAATTACGATCGATGAAGTTGTTAGACAATCAAGATATGAATTAATACCAGTGATTGGCATTTCTTTTCTTGGCTTAATGATAGTAAAAGGGGTTTCTATATTTTTCTTTCAGTACTTAGGAGACCTTTTCGGAATGACATCGGTTTATAAACTAAGAGAAGCTTTATATGATAAGCTTCAACGATTAGCATTTAAATATTATGACAATGCTAAAACAGGTGACATTATGTCGAGATTAACGGCTGATGTGGAAGGATTTCGCTTCTTTCTTTCTGTGGGATTTGCAGAGCTTATTCGTGTTGTGTTGCTTATTCTGATTAGTTTGGGCATTATGTTCTATTACTCTGTTCCACTCGCGCTCGTCACGATGGCTGCTATTCCTTTTCTTGCTATCGTTGTATTTAAGTTTGATAAACGGGTACATCCGGCATTTCGAGAAATCAGAAAATCCTTTGGCAGGCTTAACACCCGTGTGCAGGAAAACATTAGTGGAATGAATACAGTTAAATCCTTATCAAGAGAGGACTTTGAGATTGGAAGGTTTTCAACGAATAATGATAACTATCGGCAAAACTATTTGAAAACCTCTTCGCTTT
This sequence comes from Oceanobacillus profundus, assembly GCF_003515705.1. Lineage (GTDB taxonomy): Bacteria > Bacillota > Bacilli > Bacillales > Amphibacillaceae > Oceanobacillus > Oceanobacillus profundus. The sequence continues at coordinate 302,272 of NZ_QWEH01000003.1, read as the reverse complement.
GGGCAAAGTATTTTCCCTTTATGGAATTCATCGGTAATGTTTGTGTCGTAGCATTATTGGCGTACGGTGGATATCTGGTGATGCAAGGAAGTTTAATGTTGGGTGAGCTCGTTGCGTTTTTTAGTTTAGTATGGTATATTCTCGGACCATTAATGAATCTAGGTTTTATCGTGAATCAGTTTTCACAGGCGAAAGCTTCCGGTGAAAGGCTTATTGAGATCCTGGATGCAAATGAAGATATTGTTGAAAAAGAAAATGCGGTTGTTGAGCCACTCAAAGGTCATGTTACGTTTCATGACGTTACATTAAATTACATTGAAGGTGATGATGCTGCCCTTTCTCATATCAGCTTCGATGCACCGCCTGGAAAGGTAATTGGACTAATTGGTGCAACTGGGTCCGGTAAAACAAGTATAACACAGCTTATTACTCGTTTTTATGAGCCGCAGCATGGTGAGGTATTAGTTGATGGAAGACCTGTAGCAGACTATAAATTGAAAAACCTCAGGAAACATATTGGTTTCGTATTACAAGAACCGTTTTTATTCTCTACCTCGATTCGCGAAAATATTGCATATGGAAATCCAGATGTAACAGGGGAGCAAATCATAGATGCTGCTAAACGTGCGCAGGCACATGATTTTATAATGGAAATGCCAGATGGCTATGAAACAATGCTTGGTGAACGAGGCATGGGGTTATCTGGTGGGCAAAAACAACGGATAGCAATTGCCAGAGCGATTTGTATCAATCCAAGTATTCTAGTTTTAGATGATGCCACATCCGCAGTAGATATGGAAACAGAATTTAAAATTCAGCAAGCATTGAGAGAGGTAATGAAAGGGCGAACAACGTTTATTATTGCTCACCGCATTTCTTCTTTAAAATATGCAGATGAAATTATAGTGTTGGAAGATGGTAAAGTTGTGGAGCGTGGTACACATGAATTTCTTGTGAAGAATCATGGTCCATATGAACGTATTTATAATATCCAATATCAGGACAGGGAAGAGATCATGAATGCTGTTCATTAACAGGGGGTGACGTTTTATGGGAAACACTCAAACAAAGAGAGAAAGCCGGCACTTAAAACGGTTTTATTATACCGTCGATCAGACAATTGAAAAACCATTTAACTGGCAGCAGATGGGAAGGTTACTGCAATTTTTAAAACCATATGCGAAAACCTACCTTCCCGCAGCAATCATCGCAATGCTTATTTCAACGATAATTAGGCTTGCGATACCTATTCTGATTGGGAAAGTAGCTATTGACATCGCACTTGAAGAAAATAATGTGTCTTTACTAATCCAGCTTGTTGTTGGTATAGCTATCATGTACTTGATTAGTTATGTAGCGAATACGCTGCGGATTAAATGGGTGAATATTCTTGGTCAAAATGTGATTTACGATCTAAGACACACATTATTTTCGCATGTACAGCGATTATCACATCGATTTTTTGATAGCCGATCAGCTGGATCTATTCTGGTTCGAATATTGAATGATATTAATTCCTTGCAAGAGTTGTTTACGAATGGAATTATCAATTTATTAATGGATGCTTTTATGTTGGTTGGAATCATTGTAATACTATTTGTACTAAGTCCTCCACTCGCATTTGCAGTAATTATTGTTATTCCATTAATGTTTTTTATCTCAACGAGGCTGCGAAGAAAGATTCGTCGTTCGTGGCAAGAAGTACGTCAGCATCAATCACGTATGAATTCGCATTTAAATGAAGGGCTACAGGGAATGCGAATTACACAATCATTCTCTCAGGAAAAAGAAAATGCAGAATTTTTTGATGGGGTAAATAAAGGCTATTTCAACAGTTTTAAAGATGCGGCGAAAAAAAGTGCAATGTTTCGACCGCTAGTAGAGATCTGTGATGCTATCGGAACGATTATATTAATCGCGTTTGGATCATATTTAATTTTGAGTGAGGTTATCGAGATTGGTACATTCGTTTCTTTCGCATTTTTCCTTGGAATGTTCTGGGAGCCTATTTCAAGGCTTGGTCAAATGTATAACCAGTTATTAATGGCGATGGCATCATCCGAGCGTATTTTTGAATTCTTAGATGAACAGCCCAACGTAGAAGAGAAACAAGATGCCTACGCCTTAAAAAAGATGAAAGGTCAAATTGAATTTGACCGTGTTGGTTTTTCTTATAATGAAGAACGAATAGCCTTGCATGAAATTTCACTAGAGATGAAGGCGGGGCAAACAGTTGCGCTGGTCGGCCATACAGGAAGCGGAAAATCAACAATAGCAAATTTGATTAGTCGATTTTATGATCCGACAACAGGTGCTGTTAAAGTTGATGGACATGATTTAAGAGAAGTAAAGCTAGATAGTTTAAGGCAGAAGATTAGTGTTGTATTACAGGATACTTTTATTTTTTCTGGAACGATTATGGAAAATATTCGCTTTGGGCGTCCAGCGGCATCGGATGAGGAGGTCATAGAAGCTGCAAAAGTTGTCGGTGCTGATGATTTTATACAGCGGCTCGCTTATGGCTACCAAACAGAGGTAGAAGAGCGCGGGAATATTCTTTCTGCAGGTGAAAGGCAGCTACTTTCCTTTGCGAGGGCATTACTGGCTGACCCAACTATTATTATTCTTGATGAAGCAACAGCTAGTATTGACACTGAATCCGAAGTGAAAATTCAACAAGCATTACGAAAGCTGCTAAAAGGAAGAACTTCGATAATTATTGCTCATCGCTTATCAACGATTCGAGAGGCAGACAATATTTTTGTATTGGAGCAAGGTCGAATATTAGAGCAGGGGAGCCACCAGGAATTAATGGATAAACAGGGAAAGTATTTTGAACTTGTGAAGTCACAATTTACCATGCTTGATGCTATATAAAACAGATTTAGGAGCAACTTTCAACATGAAAGTTGCTCCTAAACTTTTGCAGGCGTATATTAGATACAGAGAATTATTTTTGGAGGGTTAGAAATGGTAAAGGACTATGCTGTTATAGGGCTTGGTAGATTTGGTGGTAGTATTTGTCGGGAACTCTCTAAAGAGGGGAAGCAAGTTCTGGCAATTGATAACGATGAAAACCGAGTTAATGAATATAAAAAGATTGCTTATCATTCGGTTATTGCAGATACAACAGACGAAGATACGTTAAAGGATATTGGGATTCAAAACTTTGATCACGTTATAGTAGCGATTGGAGAGAACATTCAAGCGAGTATTTTGACCGCTGTTATTCTTGTTGACCTTGGAATAAAGAAAATAACCGTGAAAGCTAAAAATGATTATCACGAAAAGATCTTAGATAAAATAGGTGTGCATCATATTGTGCATCCTGAGCGTGATATGGGGCGGAAAATTGCGCACAGTATTATTTCACATAACATATTGGATTACCTTGAATTATCAGATGAACATAGTATTGTAGAGGTGAAGGCTGGAGAAAAAATGATTGGTAAATCCTTGATTGATCTAGATGTTCGGGCGAAATATGGCTGCAATATTGTAGCTATTAAACAAGGCAGATCAATTAATGTTTCGCCGAGTGCGGAAGATGCATTACAGGAAAATGATGTTTTAATCGTGATTGGGGCCGATGAAGATATTTCGAGGTTTGAAAGGAATCTTGTTATCGATGATTAAAAAAGACATGGAAGAAAATTCTTCCATGTCTTTTTAGAGGTTGTTCAAAAGTCCGGTGAAAATGACACATCGAATTTCTTCGTTGGCTTGCTTTTCTGTTCCTCACGTATTAAATCCATACGTTCCGGTACTCAAAGCTACGCCGCCTCGAACTTCTCGGTCCTTTTCATCCTCCTTTTGAACACGTACTTATACTTAAACTTCCATGATAATAGGTAAAATCATAGGTCGACGTTTTGTTTTTTCATAAAGGAATGGAGCAATTGTATCTGTAATCTCATTTTTAATTTCAGACCATTGCGTTGTTCTTCTTTCCATCACTTTATTTAAATGAGAAGATACAAGCTTTTGTGCTTCGTTAATCAAGTCTTCGGATTCTCTCATGTATACAAAGCCCCGAGAAATAATATCCGGACCTGAAGCGATTTTAAATTCTTTCATGTTGATACTTACGACTACTATTACGAGTCCTTCTTCAGAAAGAATTCTACGGTCTCGTAACACAATATTGCCAATATCACCAATACCACTACCATCAACATAAATCGAACCAGATGGGATCTTGCCGGATATGGAAGCCTGGTCTTTACTCAGTGCAAGAACATCCCCATTATCCATAATAAATGAATGATCAGGTTCTACGCCACAAGATTCGGCTAGTTTGATATGTTCTTTTAGCATACGGTATTCCCCGTGAATCGGCATAAAGAATTTTGGTTTAATCAAGCGAAGCATTAATTTTTGCTCTTCTTGACTCCCGTGACCAGATGTATGAATATTGCTTAGTTTACCGTGAATAACATCTGCACCGGCACGATACAATTTATTAATTGTTTTGCTAACACTAACGGTATTGCCAGGGATTGGTGAGGAAGAAAATACAACCGTGTCACCAGGTATAATTTGGATTTGTCTATGTGTACCATTAGCGATTCGAGATAGAGCTGCCATCGATTCGCCTTGAGAGCCTGTACAAAGAATCGTTACTTCATTTGCTGGGAATCGGTTAATTTGATTTCCTTCAATAAATGTCTCTTTAGGCGCTTGGATGTACCCTAACTCTAAACCGATGTTGATGGCGGACTCCATACTACGTCCAAACACAGCTACTTTACGGTTGTGCCTGACAGCTGCTTCTACTACTTGCTGTAAACGATAAATATTCGATGCAAATGTAGCGAATATCAGTCTTCCATCAACACGGCTGAAGATATCGTGAATGCTTTGACCAACAACTCGTTCTGACATTGTAAATCCTGGAACTTCACTATTTGTGCTATCGGATAAAAGGCAGAGTACACCTTCCTTGCCGATTTCAGCCATTTTTGTAAGATTAGCTGGTTCACCAACAGGAGTAAAGTCGAATTTGAAGTCACCAGTATGAACAATATTTCCTGGCGGGGTTTTTACGACAATTCCATATGAATCAGGGATACTGTGTGTTGTACGGAAAAAACTGACGGAAGTTTTACGGAATTTAATAACATCATCTTCTTGTATTGTAATTAATTTAGCACTTCTTAATAAGCCGTGCTCATCCAATTTATTGCGAATTAATCCGATTGCTAGTGGTCCTGCATAAATAGGCACATTTACTTCACGCAAGAGAAAAGGAATTCCACCAATATGGTCTTCGTGACCGTGAGTTACGAATAAACCTTTTATTTTATCCTGATTTTGTACGATGTACGTATAGTCAGGGATAACATAGTCGATTCCTAATAATTCATCCTCTGGGAATTTAATCCCAGCATCGATAAGAATGATTTCATCCTGGAATTGGACAGCGTACGTGTTTTTTCCGATTTCACCTAGTCCACCTAAGGCAAAAACGGCTGTTTGATCATTTTTGACAAATTTCATAACTTACACGTTCTCCAACTGAAGTTTTCCAGTTTCTTTCTCGTAATTCAGATGTGCCTCATCTAGTTCTTGGATATATTCGATGTTATATTTCCGATCTTTTAATTTCTTTCTTACCTCTCTAATTGAATCCGCTTCAACGTAGGTGCTTTCTGTGCGTTCGCGAACAGGAACTTCACTAGGATCCTTTTGATATAAAACTTTAAAAATCATTTCATCTCTCCTAACATATTTCTATATTTTTTTGTTCAACTAATAGGAGCTATGCCTGTAATAGGCGATAACCCATTTTAAATTGGATGTTATTACCTTTCCGTAAAAACTTTCGCCTGGCATGTTTCCGTCGCAATACCAGTTTATCGTTAAATATCATTCGTTGGTGTGATTGGTTGCATCCTTGGTAGTCTTATTTAAAAGTCGTAGGTACACGTCCTTCTTTGCCTAAAAAGTCTCTCCACCGTTTCTTCAGCTTATCTTTTAGGCGCTTTAGCATGAGGACACACGTCTCCTTTCAGATATCTAGAAAAAGCAACAAAACATTCTACCGTCCAATCCTCTTATATACAGTATAGTACGAAATGAGGAAGATTTAAATAAAAATACATCATTTTTAAAAAAATAATCAAAAAGTCTAGCAAGTTTTAGTTGTAATTTTATCTTTTACATGGAATGAAATCTTATACATTTTGGTAAAGTACTCATCTGCAGCAAAGCGTAAGTGCCCGGTTGAAGGCGAGTGGAGAGTAAGGTCTGGAGCTGAACGGGTCATGCTGTTTAATAGCTATCCACAGCAATCATCCCGGTGTAAGAAAAAAGGTGTCCATAAAAACAGACACCTTGCTAATTATTCGATTGCGGTGGAATTATCAGGTATTGAGAATGGATTATTTGGATTGATACGATCGTAAAACATAATTCCATTAAGATGGTCGATTTCATGTTGAAATACGACAGCAGGGTATCCTTTTAATCGTAGCTTTATTGGTTTTCCGTCCATGTCGGTTGCTTTCACTGTGATTCTTGCATGTCTTGGAACATAACCTTCAACAGCCCGATCCACCGAAAGGCAGCCTTCTCCACCAGCTAAATAGGATTGTTCAACGGAATGACTGATGATTTTGGGGTTTACTAAACCGTAGCTATATAATTTTCCGTTAAAATCTTCAAAATGAATGGCAATGAGTTTTTTTTCGATACCAAGTTGAGGAGCAGCAAGCCCAACTCCAGCTCTTAAATCGTATTTTTTCGCGATTTCCTCGTCTTGACTATTCTTTAAAAACTGCAACATATCTTTTAATAGTTGTTTTTCATCATCATTAATCGGCATGTCCACTTCAGCAGCAATTTTTTTTAGAGAGGGGTGACCTTCACGGACAATATCTTTCATTGTTAGCATAATCAATTCATTACTCCTTACTGGTTATATTTTATGTAATAGAGGGTATAAAAATATTGATCCTCTTTTTTAATCCAATACCATACCATTGTATTATACTAACATAACTTCAATGAATAAATCATAATTTTAAATTTATATCTGATCAAGTTAGTACGTATTAGAAAATTGGACGAGGTTGTAATCCGGCATCACATTAAATTATATGTTGCAAAAGGTTCGAGACGTCGTAGCCCCTTGTACCGGCTTGCTCAGGATGTGTTCGGTGTTCGACATAGGACGTGTCGGTACATAGTCGAAGATCTCATGCTCTCGAATCGTCATTGTTACTGGAATTTTTGAACAATCTCTTAAAAAAGTCACCACTGTATGTAAGATTAGATTATGTTATACTTTAAAAATACTTAATGATAACTAGAAAACATAGGAGGAAGAAACGTGCATTTTAAGAAATTATTATTACTGATCTTATCAATTAGCTTGATGGTGTTGTTCACTGCATGTAACAGTCAATCAACTGAGGAGCAGATACATAATCATCTTGAAGAAGCAGTTACACTTGAAGAAGAATTTGAAAAACAACAAAGTGAAATTACGGACTTAGAATTAAAAGAACAAGAAATTTATAATCAAATTATTGATTTAGGTATGGATGACTTCGAAACAATTAAGGAATTATCAAATCAAGCATTAGAAATAATTGAGCAACGAAAAGAAAAAATAGGACTAGAGAAAGATAGTATTGTAAGTTCAAAAGAAGAATTCAATGAGATTGAAGCGTTGCTTGATGACATTGAAAATCAAGAGCTAAAAGATATTACAGAGTCAATGTATGAAGTAATGAATAATCGTTATTCCGCTTATGAAGATCTTAATGGTGCTTACACGGAATCTTTAAAATTAGAACAAGAGCTATATGAGTTACTTCAGCAAGAAGATCTTGAGCAAGATAGATTAACAGATCAAATTAATTCAATTAATAAAAGCTATGAACAAGTGCTTCATTCCAATGAAGCATTTAATAACTACACAGTTGAATACAATGAATTTAAGAAAGAATTTTATGAAACGGCAGATATAGCAGTTTCATTTGAGGAATAAAATTTAAAAACAGACCTATAAACAAGCAGTTTGGGTCTGTTTTTTTATGCAAATTTTATGCTTATGGTAGCTGCACTTGAAAAAGTGACTGTTGGATAGTATATATAAACTGTGGATTAGTGTATTTAAATGGATTGCGCGTCTCCCCGCTCCGGAAATATACTTCGCACACCTTAGGGGAGCTGGTGAGCCTCCTTGTACTGTCGCTCTGCGTAGTCTCACCGGAAGTGGGTTTCTTCCGGAGAGGGTGAAGCCGTGCCCACGGAAAGCATCCGCCCAAAGCGATCCCGGACGGCGATTATTGCACATACTTGAAGAAAACAGCCGAGAAGTTAGTTCGTAGTTTCTTTCAACTTTACTATTGCAAAAAACATAACAAGGAATAGTGATTGAATTGTTCTAAGACAATTTTACGTTCGCGGAATCTTGATACTTGTGATTGCAAATATAGCTTTTCCCGATAAGTAAGGCTTTAGAGTTCGTAATGAACTGCTTCGACAAACTTAAACTTAATAATAGATACAGTTTAATAGTACAGTTCGAAAGCTATATTATAACAGTTAGATCTTGTTGTTCATCAAATACCCCCGCTTAAAATGTAAATCCTTTCATTTGCTTGAAATGTATAAGCAAACCTGTTGACCGAATATAAAAAATGGGTTACGATCTAGTAGCAAGCTGGATTGTATCAATAAACTTTACATAATTTATGTAACAGGTTATTATTTATTATGGGTTGTGATTATTTATGACCTTAATAGGGTACATCATTAATATATAATTTTTTGTAGAGATTTACCTTATTCTGGGTACGCTAGGAAAGACAATAATATTAAGGGTATAAAGAAAGGAAGAGGTGAACCATTTTGAAATATGTACTTGATAATGTTGAAAGTCAGTTCGAAATGTTCCAGATTCTAAATGAAGATGGGAAAATTGTGAATAAAAATAGTATGCCAGATCTATCGGATGAGGAATTGAAAGAGCTTATGCGTCGTATGGTTTATACACGTATCCTTGATCAGCGCTCAATTGCCCTAAACCGTCAAGGTCGCTTAGGTTTCTATGCTCCAACAGCAGGTCAGGAAGCTTCACAACTAGGAAGTCAATTTGCGCTGGAAAAAGAGGACTTTATTTTACCTGGTTATCGTGATGTTCCACAGTTAATTTGGCAAGGTCTACCATTATATCAAGCCTTTTTATTCTCGAAAGGACATTTTCACGGAAACCAATTCCCAGATGATTTACACGCACTAAGCCCACAAATTATTATTGGTGCACAATATGTTCAAGCGGCTGGTGTTGCTTTAGGAATCAAAAAGCGCGGCAAGAAAAATGTTGCGATCACATACACAGGTGATGGTGGTACTTCGCAGGGTGATTTCTATGAAGGAATTAACTTTGCAGGTGCATATAAAGCGCCAGCAATTTTCATTGTACAAAATAACCGCTTTGCTATTTCTGTTCCAGTAGAGAAACAAACAAATGCGAAGACATTAGCACAAAAGTCTGTTGCAGCTGGTATTGAAGGAATTCAAGTTGATGGTATGGACGTGTTAGCAGTTTACGCAGCAACGCAAGCAGCCCGCGAACGTGCAATCAATGGCGATGGACCTACTTTAATTGAGACACTAACATACCGCTTCGGTCCTCATACAATGTCTGGTGATGATCCAACTCGTTATCGTACAGAAGACATGGATAACGAATGGGAAAAAAGAGATCCACTTGTTCGCTTCCGCAAGTTCTTAGAAAGCAAAAAGCTATGGACGGAAGAAGATGAAAACAAAGTAATTGAAGAAGCAAAAGAAGATATTAAGCAGGCGATTAAACAAGCGGAACAACAACCAAAACAAAAGGTTACAGATTTAATCGGTAATATGTTTGAAGAACTTCCATCTAACCTACAGGAGCAAATGGAAATTTATAAAGAGAAGGAGTCGAAGTAAATCATGGCACAAATGACAATGATTCAAGCAATTACAGATGCAATGCGCGTTGAATTAAAAAATGATGAAAACGTGCTTGTGTTTGGTGAAGATGTTGGTCAAAACGGTGGAGTATTCCGCGCTACAGAAGGTTTGCAGGATGAATTCGGTGAAGACCGTGTATTCGACACTCCTCTTGCAGAATCAGGAATTGGTGGTCTGGCGATTGGGCTTGCATTACAAGGTTATCGCCCGGTTCCGGAGATTCAATTCTTTGGTTTCGTATATGAAGTAATTGATTCTATTAGTGGACAAATGGCTCGTATGCGTTACCGTTCTGGTGGACATCATACAGCACCAATTACAGTTCGTGCTCCATTTGGTGGAGGTGTGCACACACCTGAAATGCACGCTGATTCTCTCGAAGGATTAATGGCACAGCAACCAGGTCTTAAGGTTGTTATTCCATCAACTCCATATGAAGCAAAAGGATTGTTAATCTCAGCAATTCGCGATAATGATCCAGTTATTTTCTTAGAGCATATGAAGCTTTACCGTTCTTTCCGTGGTGAGGTTCCGGAAGGGGAATACACTGTAGAAATTGGAAAAGCAGATGTAAAAAAAGAAGGAAATGACGTTACATTAATTGCTTACGGTGCAATGGTACATGCATGTCTTAAAGCAGCAGAAGAACTTGAAAAAGACGGAATCAGCGCAGAAGTAATCGATTTACGTACTGTATCACCAATTGACTATGATACGGTTTTAGAATCTGTGAAGAAAACAAGCCGTGTTGTTGTTGTGCAAGAAGCACAACGTCAAGCGGGGGTAGCAGCGAATGTAGTTGCTGAAATTCAAGAAAGAGCAATTTTGCATCTTGAAGCACCTGTATTACGAGTAGCGGCAGCAGATACGGTTTATCCGTTCTCGGACGCTGAAGAGGTTTGGTTACCAAACCATCAAGATATTATTGAAAAAGTAAACACTGTAATTAATTTTTAAATAGAAGACAGGAGGTAAGATGTATGGCATTTGAATTTAAATTCCCAGATATCGGGGAAGGTATTGCTGAAGGCGAAATTGTAAAATGGTTCGTTAAAGATGGCGATGAAATAAAAGAGGACGACGTACTATGCGAAGTTCAAAATGATAAAGCTGTTGTTGAGATTCCTTCACCAGTAGAAGGAACAATCAAAAAGATACATGTTGCAGAAGGTGAGGTAGCAAATGTAGGAAACGTATTTGTTACCATTGATGCTGAAGGTTATGAGTCTGATGATAGTGGTCAGGAAGAAGCGGCAGCTGACAAACAAGCAACAGAGGAGCCTGCAAAGGAAGCTCCAAAAGATGCTAAAGAAGAACCTGCAGAAACGGAAGGTAAACGAGTTATTGCAATGCCTTCTGTAAGAAAATACGCTAGAGAAAACAACGTAACTATTGAAGCAGTTAGTGGTACTGGTAAAAATGGTCGTATCCTAAAAGCTGATATTGACAGCTTCCTAAGTGGTGACCAACCGGCAACACAAACGGAACAAACAACTGAAGAAGCAGTTGATACGCAAGCTGCAAAACCAGTTGCAGTTCCAACTGGCAGCTACCCAGAAACTCGCGAGAAGATGACAAATATCCGTAAATCAATCGCGAAAGCAATGGTTAACTCTAAATCAAAAGCACCACATGTAACGTTGATGGATGAAATCGATGTAACAGAGCTTGTTGCACACCGTAAGAAGTTTAAAGCAGTTGCAGCTGAACAAGAAATTAAATTAACGTACTTACCATATGTTGTGAAAGCACTTGTGTCGGCGTCTAAAAAATTCCCAATTCTAAACTCATGGATTGACGATTCAACAGACGAGATTGTTCAAAAGCATTACTATAATATCGGTATCGCTGCTGATACAGACAAAGGATTACTTGTACCTGTTGTAAAAGATGCTGATAAGAAATCCATCTTTGAAATTTCAGCTGAGATAAATGAATTGGCAGGAAAAGCTCGTGATGGTAAACTAAAACCAGATGAGATGAAAGGGGCTTCTAACACAATTTCAAACATTGGTTCAGCAGGTGGGCAATGGTTTACACCAGTATTGAATTACCCTGAAGCTGTAATTCTTGGAATTGGTCGTATTGCCGAGAAGCCAATTGTTCGTGATGGGGAGATTGTCGTTGCTCCAGTTCTTGCTTTATCTCTAAGCTTTGATCATCGTATCGTTGATGGTGCAACTGCACAGCTAGCTTTAAACCAAATTAAACGATTACTAAATGATCCACAATTAATTATGATGGAGGCGTAGGTAATGGTAGTAGGAGATTTTCCGGTAGAAGTAGATACACTGGTTGTTGGAGCAGGTCCTGGTGGTTATGTTGCTGCTATCCGTGCTGCACAATTAGGACAAAAAGTGACGATTGTTGATAAAGGTGCTTTAGGGGGAGTTTGTTTAAATGTTGGATGTATTCCATCAAAAGCATTGATTCAAGCGGGTCATTTGGCAGAAAGTGCAAAAGGCTCTGAAGAACTAGGAATCAAAACAGAAGGTGTGACAATTGACTTTTCCAAGGTTCAAGAGTGGAAAGGCAGCGTTGTTAACAAATTAACATCTGGTGTTGAAGGCCTTCTTAAAGGGAATAAAGTAGACATCGTAAAAGGGGAAGCATATTTCGTAGATAAAAACACTGCGAAAGTTATGGACGATAAGTCTTCTCAAACATATAAATTCAAACATTGTATCGTTGCAACTGGTTCATCACCAATTGAAATTCCAACATTCAAATTTTCAGATCGTGTACTCGATTCAACAGGAGCTTTGAACTTGAAAGAAGTTCCTAAGAAATTAGTGGTTATTGGTGCTGGATATGTTGGAAGTGAGCTAGGTTCTGCTTATGCAAACTTCGGAACAGAAGTTACTTTCCTTGAGGGTGCAAAAGATATCCTAAGTGGATTTGAAAAGCAAATGACACAGCTTGTTAAAAAGCGCTTGAAGAATAAAGGTGCTACAATCATCACTGAAGCGATGGCTAAAGGTGTTGAAGAGTCAGCTGACGGTGTGAAAGTTACGTATGAAGCTAAAGGAAAAGAAGAAACAATTGAAGCAGATTACGTACTTGTAACGGTTGGCCGTCGTCCGAACACAAGTGAAATCGGCTTAGAACAAGCTGGAATTGAGCTTGATGAAAAAGGACTTGTTAAAATCGATAAACAATGTCGTTCTTCTGTAGACAATATATTCGCCATCGGTGATATTGTTGCAGGTCCTCCGCTTGCTCATAAAGCATCCTATGAAGGAAAAATTGCTGCTGAAGTAATTGCTGGAGAAAAATCTGAAATCGATTATCTTGGTGTGCCAGCCGTAGCATTTACAGATCCAGAACTTGCAACTGTTGGAATGACAGAAAAAGACGCAAAAGATGCTGGTTATGATGTAAAAGTAGGGAAATTCCCATTTGCTGCAAATGGTCGTGCGTTGTCCTTAAACAATAGTGACGGATTCTTGAAATTAATCAGCCGTAAAGAAGATGGCTTAGTAATTGGTGGCCAAATTGCTGGTCCAAATGCGAGTGATATGATTTCGGAAATCGGACTTGCTATTGAAGCAGGAATGACTGTTGAAGATATCGCATTAACTATCCATGCTCATCCAACGTTAGGTGAGATTACAATGGAAGCTGCAGAAGTGGCACTTGGAACTCCAATTCATATGTTATAAGATATTGAATATGAACGTTATTAAAAAGGATGCCTTTTAGTTTAAGGCATCCTTTTTATCTTCTTCTAAAGTGACCTCTAGCTGCTCCATAATTTCATCTTTGGGCATGTTGCGAGATAGCTGTGCAACCGTCTGACCATTTTTTTGAATGATAAGAGTAGTACCTTTTGTGTCTAAGGGTATATCCATTTCTGTGGGATCGATTTCAACCATTTTTGCATCTGCAAATTCATAAGGGTATTCTGCTTTTAAATCAATAATGGCATCAATGTATATTTCATCAATTTCTTCAATTGATTCTTCTGGGATAATCATGACATTATATTCCGTCGGATTAAACGAAATAGCCTCAACGACTTCGTCTTTAGACTGACAACCTGTAAGTAAAATTAGTAGGGTAGAAATCATCAATAAGAACTTGTTCATCAACTTTTATTCACTTCCTCATTGTGAATTTATCTCATGACAATGTAAAGATAGTTTATCAAATGAATAGTGCACTTTAGATAATGTTATCGAACTGTTATTAAAATGAAAATCTATTGTCGGAAATTGTAAACATGAAGCAACATTGTTTGGGGTATATAATAGAAGTGGATTATATTGGTATATCGTGAAGTCATTTCCTATTTGGTTTGTACAGGAATATTTTTCGATCGGAAATGACAGTTGTTTCACGAATGCTTTATACTAAATCTAGTAATCTATTCTTACAGCTAGGAGGAGGTTCTACATATGAAACGTATTACATTCTTTATCCTTGTTATTGGTTTTGCAATTCTATCAGCCTGTGCAAGCGATACAGAAACGACGAGTCAGGGAAAATCACCATCTGCAAATGGAGAAAATGAATAGCAGAATCAGACAGCAGAGAACGAAAAACAAGGTGAGGATGAGGTGAAGGAAGAAGAATCTGAAGAAGAGGAGGCTACGGACGAGCCTTCTATTGAAGCCCAGTATACAATTTCGGAAAATTGGTCAGTAATTCCAATAGAAGCAGAAACGAATGAAGATGTTGTCTTATTGACAATTGATGATGCGCCTGATAAGTATGCTGTTGAAATGGCCAAAACATTAAAAGAATTAGATGCTGGGGCGATCTTCTTTGTAAATGGACATTTTATTGATACACCTGAAGAAGAGGAAATGCTCAAAGAAATTCATGAAATGGGCTTTATGATTGGAAATCATACGTTTACACATGCAACATTACCAGAGATATCTGAAGAAGAACAGAAAGAGGAGGTTATAAGTCTAAGTGATCGTATAGAAGAGATTATTGGTGAACGTCCGTTATTCTTCCGAGCCCCGCACGGTGCTAATACAGAATATTCAATTCAAGTTGCCGAAGAAGACGGTATGACAGTAATGAACTGGACGTACGGCTATGATTATTTCGAGCCTTATATGAATGCTGAAAAGCTTACGGAAGCAATGATTTCAGGAGAAGGGCCAGAGGTGGATGTACCGTATTCATTATTGAAACCGGGAGCGAATTTACTCATGCATGATCGGGAATGGACAGCTCAAAGCTTACCGAGCATTGTCGAAGGCTTAAGAGAAAAAGGGTACGAGATAGTTGACCCAACATTTATCGAAACAAAATGAAGGGGTAATTAATAAACCAGTTAAAAACCTTACTGAATTCAATCATGAGAAGTTCAGATTTAACGTATAATGGACACAACCATAAGCCTTCATACATATGGTTGTGTTTTTTTATGAATTTTGGAAGGAATAGCAATAATGCCTCTTATTCAATGGGATATCTCTAAATATGTTATACTATTAACTATTGACTCTTATAATGTGTCATATTATAATATGAATATGTTATCAATAAAGTTGGAAAAGGGGATGACTTAATGGGTACAATAATTTGTCAAGATTGCCAACAAGTTATTGAAGATTACGAAGATGAAAAAGTAACAACTCTTTACGGTACATGTCCTACTTGTGATAAAAAATAATACAATTATAGGCTAAGCTACATTATATAGTGTAGCTTATTTTTTTGCATATACAGGGAAACGATAAACAAACAGGTTAATTAATTCCCGTTTACCAAATAGAAGTAGATATGTATTATAATAAGTATCACGGAAAAACTTATTGATATAGGTCTATATGCACATAAGGTATAATGAGGTGAATAGGAATAATGAGTTATGAGTACCCGATAGATGAGACGTGGTCAACGGAAGAGATCATAGATGTTGTGAATTTTTATTCACTTGTGGAAAAAGCTTACGAAAAAAAAGTAAGTCGCGAAGAAATTCTATTGCTGTATCGTAGATTTAAACAGATCGTACCTTCAAAAAGCGAGGAAAAGAAGCTGTTTACAGCATTCGCAGACTCATCAGGCTATTCTTGTTACCATACTGTCAAAAAAGCGAGAGATTCAGCCGACGACTTTATTAAAATGTAATAATGCTGGTATTACCGTTTAGAAAAGCAAAGACCTTATTCACATACAGGTGAATAAGGTCTTTTTTTCTTAAGGTTTTTGTAACGGGTGAGATCAGCTAGTTACGAGATTGTAGTGCTAATTGATAAAATGGGAGTAATGTATGAAAGGTTCGTTTCGCTGTATCGACTAAATCTCCTCCATTTGCAGCTAAATCACTTTCAGATGGAACATGAATTCCGATTAAAAACTCCGCTTTTTTTACATCTCTAAAGCGTTCGAGATGTTTCATCTCCAAATCCTGAAGCGTTATGGAATCTTTGCTCATATGATCTAAAGAAACAACGAAATTGTCTGGAAGCTGTTTAATTTTATCAAATGCTGAAATAAACGATTTCGCAATTTCTTGTTTATTTGGTAATTCGTAAATTAGCGCTAGCCACATAAATAGATGATCATCAAACAAACCTATTTGAAAGTGTGGGTGTTTTTTGTATCCTCGTTTATTATCTGCTATTGCCAGCCAGGTATCCTTTGGGGGATTTACAGTTCTCCTTGCGTGTTTAGCAATATGTAAATACATTTCATTTCCTAATTGTGCTGCTACATAGTCAGCGAGTTCAGATCCGATTTCTTGGAACTTCGGCTGAATTCTTGTTTGGATTGCTTCCATTCTTTCATCAAGACCATCTATCGTAAATGTTTCAAAATCTTCACGTCTAAATCCTTGAAAAGTCAAAAGTTTCATTCCTTCCTTCATGCATGTTATTTATAATAATTATTATTAAATATAGAAGGTTGTAAGTCAAGTTATACATACTTATTGATTCTGTAACAGAAAACATTGGCAATATGGTGTGAAAGCTTTAAATGTTAAGTTTCAACCCTATGTGATCAGGCTTTAAAGAGAACTGAAATTCTCAGTTATGTTTAAAAAGGCTAAAAACGGGAAATGATAATAAAAATAATCATTAATTTCAGAAAAGCTATGAACAATATAATTTCCAAGTCATAAAATAAAGAAAACACATGAAACTGATAAAACAAGCTCTGAGAAAGGAAGTGGCGAAGTTGAAATATGTTATGGAAGCGTTAAGGAGAAAAGAGGCTGAAGAGCGACTGCCTGTTATCCGAATGGAGATTGATTATGAGCTGGTAACGCTTTATGATGCGATGCAAGCTAATGATAAAGTTTCAATTATTAAAGCTAAGGAACGTCTAGAGGATTTAAGGAAACAGATGTTACAAATTGAAAATGAGCACGCTTAATAACTGACCCCAATATGTATTGGAAGCATTAGGAAATACTCGAATACATATTGGGGTCATTCATATACAATGACGGGGTCCCTTCATTTTGTTACAATTGGAATTATAATCATAATAGTGGAGGGCGTACATATGGATAAAGCGATTCGCAATGACATATATGATCAAGCTGTAAAATGGGTGTTGGAAGCAGGTACGATCATTCGAGATGAAATGAATGCTCCATTGAACATTGAAACGAAATCAAATCCAAATGATCTTGTTACGGTATTGGACAAACGTATAGAAGCGTTCTTTGTTCAGAACATAAAGGAAAAATATAGCAATCATTTTATTATTGGAGAAGAGGGCTATGGTGATTCCGTTACATCTCTTGATGGAACAATTTGGATTATTGATCCAATTGACGGCACCATGAACTTTGTTCATCAAAGAAGAAACTTTGCAATATCTGTTGGCGTATATCAAGATGGTATTGGTGAAATCGGAATTATTTATGATGTGATGTCAGATGTGCTGTACCATGCGAAAAAGGGCGAAGGAGCTTACAAAAATAATCAGCAGTTACCTCAGCTTACTTCAGATGTTAAATTAACAAATGCAATTATAGGAATGAACCATTTTTGGTTGTGTGAGAATAGACTTATAGATGAAAAAACGATGCAGAATTTTGTGAAGAAAGTACGAGGCACGAGAACGTATGGATCTGCTGCATTAGAGTTTGCTTATACGGCAGAAGGAATTGAAAACGGATATTTATCCATCGGACTCGCGCCGTGGGATGTAGCAGCTGGTATTGTCATTGTGAATGAAGTTGGCGGTGTGACGAGTGATATAGATGGAAATGAAGTGAATATGCTTGAAAAAACATCGATACTTACTTGTAATCCGATCTTGAAGGACGAAATAATAACCTTTATCCGAAATGGAAGAAAGTGACGGGATTTTCGTCACTTTCTTCTTTTCTTTAATGATAAACCATAACCGAAAATTGCAAATCCGAGTATTAGGAATAATAAAATAAACCAAATATTGCGGAAAGCGATAGCGAGTCCAACAAGAAAGAACATCGCAACAACAAGAATAGCTAATAAAAGCATAGGAACATTAATATTCTTCATTTAAGCACCTCTATTTCAATAAATAGTATATATGAAAAAAACGTTTTCTTCAAAAAAAGTTAGACTGATAGAGAATACTATTTTTCGTGGCTGTACAAATATAAATTAAAATATGACCTTACGCTTGTTAGTGGCAGGAATATAAAAGATTTAGTATGATAATAGAAGAGCTTAGTGAATATTGGGGGATACATATGGATGGCTTTAGGTTTGTATTTGATTTTGTAGTAGAAAAAAATGGTGTAGAGAATATATTTTGGATATTTTATGTAATGAATTTTATTCTTTGTGCAATTGCTTATGAACTTGGGTTTGCTCGTAAATTGCCACCGCTAAAAAAGCTTTTTGTTTATATTTTATTGTTAATTGGAACCTATATATTAACAATATTTACTACTGTAATGCGTATGCCAACAATTGAAAGCCTTATCGTTATTATTTTTATATTGGCAGTATATAGAATTAGACTTCATTACCAGAGAAAAGCAGATAATAAATAAAAAACGCCAATTTTGGCGTTTTTTTATTAGAGGAACGATAAACTTTAAAAAATTGGAAATAGACTACAAGTACTGGTCCACTTTTTTATTTTCGCGATAAAGTCTAAAATTTCCTGTAGAAAGTCTTTCGTTAGTTTTAACCTCAATTCGGCCATAGCAACTATTACACAGATACATATATATTCTTCTGTTTCTTAGTCGTTTTGCTTGAAGGCAATAATCTTCAATTTCTTCCACTTTATCACAAAGAGAGCACTTTACTTGCATTCTTTCACCTCTTACTTCAAAAAATAATCTGTATTTAAAAACTTCTTGTAAGTAGTATATCACAAGATATTCACTTTAGTAGGAGATCTTTTATGTTTGATAAGAACTATTCGGGGGAACATAAGTATAAACTTAACAATATCTATTTAAAATGAAAGGAAGATTTCATGAAAAAAAGATATGTATTATCAGCAGTAGGAGCACTAGGTGCAGGAGTAGCAGGTTACTATTTAAAGGATGAACAAAATCGTAATAAAATTAAAGAGGCTGCAAACGTTGTTGCATCGAAGTTTAAACAAAATTCGCATTCGGATGATCATGATCATACATTTGAAAGCTCAGGTGTACCGGATCAATTAGAGGAGAAAGATTTGGAGCAGCTAGAAAATTCCAAAATGGTATCAGAAGGATCACAGTTTGGTGTACAGTATTACAATGAAAAGAAAGAAGAAAACACTTCACGTAACCAAGAAGAAATATAAGGTAACCCAGGCTTCTATAAGAAGCCTGGGTTTTATTCTGCACGATTGTCATGGTGATTAGATTGTTCACCTTCGATATCATCCAGCTTTTGTTGCTCTTCATCAGATAATATTTCTTTGTTTTGGTCTGGTTCGGCAGGTGGGTTGTTCATGATTGGAAATTCAGGCATATAGCGACCTACAATCGCTGCAAGTTCATCTACAAATCCTTGAACAGGATGGCCTTGTGCCATTTTGTCTCCCATTCCCCTAATCCTCTCCATAACATCAGCATCGGCTACTACGATAGCTGTTTTTCCATATGGATCATGATAGAGTGCTTCGGAAACAGAATATTTAATTGTTCCTACCCGTGATCGATCAAGATCTTTATCAACATCAATCCCAACCACAGTGTAAGGACCAGCGACAATTGCAGCAGCATCACCCACACTTGGAACATCGCTAGCTACATTGGCTAGATGATTTGCAATTTCGGTATTGCTTAAATCTTCAAGTTTTGTTGGGTCTGAGTTTTTAACTTGGACTAATTGATTGTTTTCTTGTTCTTCTGCCAATGGGGGATCCTCCTGTTGTCCACATGCTGCCAGGAGTATAATTCCAACCAAAAATAATAATGTAAAATGCGGCTTCATTCAGCATTCCTCCTAATTATAGTAGCTGATGACCTTATTTTGGTTAGAATAAATGAAAATATACAGTGAAGGATATAATTATATTGGTTGGCAGGAAAGTAAGTATAAAACTTTCTTACTGCGTATATGCAACTATCGCAAGAACTTGGCGAATACGATTTTTTCTAATGAAAAAAATCTGCAATGCATGCAGATTTTTAGTGAATGATAATTTGTTTTATATTGGTTATTGGCTTGTCTTTATTTGATCCATCTTGGTAGAAAAAGTGAACAGGACCATTTTCTTTAATTGGTTTTCCGTCAATCGCAAAAAGAAAGTAGCCATTTTCGAGGTCAGCTATTGATATTTCCGTTTCTACCTCATCTGATACTAAAATAGCGTGCGTTGCACTGGCTTTAACTTCTGCATTTTTTATGAAATCATGCAATGGCATGACATAGGAATTTTTTAAAATTGTTTCTCCTTCTAATTTTGAGATACTCCTGTTTACAGGAGGACGATTCATTTTAACATCAAAAACTTCTCGGTTGAATCGTTGAGACGCTAATTCTAAATCATCAACTTCTTCCGAATTCCTGCCCTTGTCGGAAAAAGCGTCGCTCAGCAATATTTTTCTATCATCGAAAATCCATACGGTAGGATCTAAAGTGATGGAATAGAAAACGTTTCCCATAATCGGTACAATCATTATTTCACCCCTAATTCTGTATCTTCATCAAGAATAGCAGACATAAACAAATATTTCACCTGTAAAGAATTATTTTTTATAAAAATTTTACGCTTTTGTTTGCATTTTCTTGTAGCTAACGCTAATATAATATACAAAGAAGTCTTTCTAACGGAGGGGATTTTATTGATGCCAGAGGCGACTATTGATCACCGTGAAAAAGCCCATGCCCTTCTTAAGGCTGACGCTGACAACATATTACGACTAATTGAAGTTCAAATAGAGAATTTAACGATGCCACAATGTCCAGTCTACGAAGATGTTTTGGACACGCAAATGTTTGGTCTCTCGAGGGAAATTGATTTTGCTGTGCGTCTAGACTTAATCAGCGAGAACGAAGGAAGAGCACTTCTTGAAAATCTTGAGAAGAAGCTTAATATATTGCATGAAGCTTCACAAAATTCGGTTTGATTAAGCAGTCCATTGTATTGGCTTAATGATGTGATGTGACAAAGCAAAACTTTGCCAGTAAGTAAGCGGCAAGGTTTTTTTGTTTAATTGTAAGGAATATAAAGGAATTTAAATAGGAATTTATAGGTGAATTTGAAAAAATAATAACAATTTAGAAGACGCGACTTACAAAAATGTGTTATAGTTATTTAAATTTCTTTTCATCGATACTTAAAGTTCGTGTTTGAAAAAAGAGGGTAAAAGGACCGAGAAGTTCGAGGCGGCGCAAGACCTGGATTCCGCAGGTTTTGTTGACTCGACGTTCGACACTGGAAGTGTCAGAAGTTAGTTAGTCGATGTTCCTCCGATCTTGATGTGTCATTTTTACCGAACTTTTTGAACAACCTCTTAAAAAACATATGGTTGGGAGAAGTAGGATGCTTAAGAGATTAAAAGACTACGATTTTACCTTAATGATTACACCAATACTATTAGCTGGGTTTGGAATTGTTATGATTTATAGCGCGAGTATGGTGACAGCTGTTGTGGAAGGAAATGAAAGTACCCATTATTTAATACGTCAATCGATTTGGTTTGTAGTCGGAATGATAGGTTTTATCATCTGTAGTATATTTCCATACAAATACTATCAGAAGCTAATGAAGTTTATTATTTTGTTTATTGTAATCTTGCTTGTTGCTGTGCTTATTTTCGGAAATTCCGTAAATAACGCGAAATCATGGTTCCAGATTGGTCCAGCTAGTATGCAGCCGGCTGAATTTGCGAAGCTCGGTCTGATTATGTATTTGGCTTCCATCTATTCGAAGAAACAAGCATACATAAGTCAGTTTAATACAGGTGTATTACCACCGCTCATACTTACCGGGATTATTTTAGGATTAATTGTTCTTCAACCAGACATCGGAACCGCATCGATTATTTTCTTGATTGCTTGTACTGTTATATTTAGTTCAGGAATACGATTAAAGCACTTATCAATCTTAATCGCTATCGGTGTTGGATTAGCTATATTAGCAGTGCCTTTTTTAGTGACTGATGAAAGGTTGTCTCGATTTACAGGAGCTTACCAGCCTTTTGCAACACCAGATTCTGATGGGTATCAATTAATCCAATCCTATGTAGCAATTGGTGTTGGTGGATTAACTGGGGAAGGACTAGGTCAAAGCGTACAAAAGTTAGGCTATCTGGTGGAAGCTCATACGGATTTCATTATGGCGATTGTAGCAGAAGAGCTAGGTTTTATTGGCGTACTTATTGTGTTAGGAATGCTAGCAATCATTGTATTGCGTGGTATTTTTATAGCTAGAAAATGCAATGATAGTTTCGGAGCATTACTAGCATTAGGAATTTCTTCCATGGTTGGAATTCAAACATTTATTAACCTTGGATCTATTAGTGGACTGCTACCGATTACCGGTGTACCACTTCCGTTTGTTAGTTATGGAGGCTCATCACTTCTCATCATGTTAATCTCAATGGGAATTCTTAACAATATTGCAAGTGCTGTTAAGAAGCAAGAAATTGATGGAACAAAAGAGAAGTCGAATGTAGAAAGAAAAACGATTAATTATAACAGGAGTGATAGAAGATGGCAGAATTAAAACAGATCAAAAAAGTACTGGTTGCTAACCGAGGAGAGATTGCAATTCGGGTGTTTCGGGCTTGCACAGAACTAAACATCCGTACTGTAGCGGTTTATTCGAATGAAGATTCCGCGTCCTTTCATCGTTTTAAAGCAGATGAAGCATATTTAATCGGTAAAGGAAAAAAGCCAATCGATGCTTACTTAGATATTGAAGGAATTATTGATCTTGCAAAAGAAGTACAAGTTGATGCGATTCATCCTGGCTATGGTTTTTTATCGGAAAATATTAACTTTGCAAGACGTTGTGAAGAAGAGGGAATTATCTTTATTGGACCTACTAGCGAACATTTAAACATGTTTGGAGATAAAGTAAAAGCAAGAGAGCAAGCGGAGATAGCGAATCTACCGATTATTCCTGGTAGTGGCGGTGCTATAGCAACTGTCCGAGATGTTGAAGCTTTTGGAGAGGAACACGGATATCCAATTATCATTAAAGCATCATTAGGCGGTGGTGGACGTGGTATGCGAATTGTTCGTGATGCAAATGAAGTCCGCGAGGCATACGATCGTGCTAAGTCCGAAGCAAAAGCTGCTTTTGGGAATGATGAAATATATGTAGAGAAATTCATTGAAAATCCTAAACATATCGAAGTACAAATCCTTGGAGATCAGCATGGAAATATTGTTCATCTTCATGAAAGAGATTGTTCTGTACAGCGCAGACATCAAAAAGTAATCGAAGTTGCGCCAAGTTTGTCTCTTTCAGATGACTTACGAGAACGCATTTGTAATGCTGCAGTTGACTTGATGAAAAATGTAGGTTACATAAATGCTGGAACTGTTGAATTCCTTGTTACGAATGATGATTTTTATTTTATTGAAGTTAACCCCCGTGTACAGGTAGAACATACTATCACAGAAATGATTACTGGTATTGACGTTGTTCAAACACAAATTAAAGTGGCAGACGGATACAGCCTGCATGATGAATCTGTTGGAGTACCAGCACAAGAAGAAATTACAATTCACGGTTATGCAATCCAGTCCAGGATTACGACAGAGGATCCACTGAATAACTTTATGCCAGATACGGGTAGAATTAATGCATACCGTAGTGGTGGAGGTTTTGGTGTACGGCTAGATGCTGGAAATGCCTATCAAGGTGCAGTCATATCACCGCATTATGATTCTTTACTAGTTAAAGTTTCAACGTGGGCATTGACCTTTGAGCAAGCTGCAATTAAAATGGTGCGAAATTTAAAGGAATTCCGAATTCGTGGTATTAAAACGAATATCCATTTCTTGGAAAATGTAATTTTGCATGAGAAATTCATGTCTGGTCAATATGACACAACATTTATTGATAATACACCAGAGCTATTCGTCTTTCCGAAACGTAAAGACCGTGGCACAAAGATGCTTACCTATATTGCGAATACAACGCTCAATGGGGCAGAGGGGATTACGAAAAAGAAAAAGCCTGAATTTTCGCCATTACTTATTCCAGAAGTAGATTCTCATCAAGAAATCCCTGCTGGAACGAAACAAATTTTAGATGAAAAAGGCCCAGAAGGGTTAGCACAGTGGTTGAAGGATCAGAAGGAAGTATTATTAACAGATACTACATTCCGTGATGCCCACCAATCACTACTTGCAACAAGGATTAGAACGACGGACTTGCTGCATATTGCTGAACCGACTGCGCGTTTATTACCAAATCTCTTTTCTGTCGAGATGTGGGGCGGAGCTACGTTCGATGTAGCATACCGTTTCCTAAAAGAAGATCCATGGACTAGACTGCTCGCTCTACGTGAGAAAATGCCAAATGTACTATTCCAAATGCTATTACGTTCGAGCAATGCTGTAGGGTATAAAAACTATCCAGATAATTTAATTCGCGAATTTGTAGAGAAGAGTTCCAATGCAGGTATTGATGTTTTCCGTATTTTCGATAGCTTGAATTGGGTTGAGGGAATGAAGCTGGCAATTGAATCGGTTCGTGAAAATAACAAAATTGCAGAGGCGACAATTTGTTATACTGGCGATATACTCGATAAAGGTCGGGAAAAATATGATATTAATTACTACAAAAACATGGCGAAAGAGCTGGAACAATCTGGTGCCCATATTTTAGGGATTAAAGATATGGCTGGATTGTTAAAACCAGAAGCAGCCTATCAGTTGATATCTAGCCTTAAAGAAACGATCGATCTTCCAATCCACCTTCATACACATGATACGAGTGGAAACGGTGTTTATACGTATGCTAGAGCAATCGATGCAGGAGTAGATGTGGTCGATGTTGCTACTGGTTCGATGTCGGGATTAACTTCACAACCTAGTGCGCAGACACTTTATCATGCACTAGAAGGAAGCGCACGCGGGCCACAGGTTGATATTAATGCATATGAAGAAATCTCACATTATTGGGAAGGCATTAGAGAATACTATCAGGATTTTGAAAGTGGAATGAAAGCACCACATACAGAAATTTATTTCCATGAAATGCCTGGAGGACAATACAGTAATCTAAAACAGCAAGCGAAGGCTGTTGGACTTGGAAATCGTTGGAATGAAGTCAAAACAATGTTCCGCAAAGTTAATGACATGTTTGGAGACATTGTAAAAGTAACACCATCTTCAAAAGTAAT
Source organism: Oceanobacillus profundus (assembly GCF_003515705.1). Classification (GTDB taxonomy): domain Bacteria; phylum Bacillota; class Bacilli; order Bacillales; family Amphibacillaceae; genus Oceanobacillus; species Oceanobacillus profundus. Next base: position 276,585 of record NZ_QWEH01000003.1, on the reverse strand, counting down.
TGGTGATATGACATTATTTATGGTACAGAACAATTTATCCGAAGCAGATATTTATGAAAAAGGACATTCAATTGATTTCCCGGATTCTGTTATTGAGTTTGCGCAAGGGTATATTGGTCAGCCATATCAAGGCTTCCCAGAAAAATTGCAGGAGATTATTCTTAAGGGGAGAAAAGCAATTACGGTTCGACCTGGGGAATTATTAGAATCAATTGATTTTGAGGGCTTAAGAGACGAACTATTTAAATCTTTGGATCGACAAGTAACTAGCTTTGATTTGATTGCCTATGCATTATATCCAAAAGTGTTTATGGATTATCATAATTTCTGTGAAAACTATGGAGATATGTCTGTGTTAGATACACCTACGTTCTTCTACGGAATGAACTTAGGTGAAGAAATTGAAGTAGAGATAGAAAAGGGAAAAACCTTAATTGTGAAACTTGTTTCTATTTCTGAACCTAAAGATGATGGTACACGAGTTTTCTATTTTGAATTAAATGGACAATCGCGTGAAATCAGAGTAAGAGATAACAGTGTTGAGTCCTTGCTTTCAACAAGACCAAAAGTCGATAAATCAAATGAAAAGCAAATTGGTGCGACAATGCCAGGAACTGTACTTGCAGTTAATTGTTCAAAGGGAGATTCAGTTGAAAAAGGTGAACACATTTTAACAACGGAGGCAATGAAAATGGAAACAACTATTCAAGCTCCGTATGCAGGTGTCATCAAGGCGATTCATGTAGATGCTGGAGAATCAATTGAAGTGAATGATTTGTTAATTGAGTTTGAATAATATTTGAATGGTAGTGTGTCTCTGATTTAATGAAATTATTATAATCGGAGACTCTCCACTAGCTTTTAATTGTTTTATAGACCCTTTGATGCAATTCAGCAGAAAAGATCTCAAATGTTACTAGAAAAAAGAAAAAACAGGGATGGCTATTTAGCCATTCCTGTTTTTTCTTTTTTAGCACTTCTATTAGAAAGTAGGATGAAATAACTAAGCATTCCAAAGTAGCAGGAGATTACTAATGCGTGCATAAGTGCTACGCCAAGATTAAGTAAAGTAAATATAATCAATGCTCCAAATAGAACCTGCAGGAAAATCAAAAAGAAAGTAATAATCCATCCCCAATACATTACATTGTTGAAACGGTAGTTTTTAATCATATTAAGCATCAGGATAAACGTCCAGATAAATAGTATCCCTGCTGCAAATCGGTGTCCCATTTGTACCCACTGATTAAAATCATAATCAGAAAACGAGAGGGGGGAGGTGTTCGTACAAAATGGCCAGTCACCACAAACAAGATTTGATTCAGTATGCCGTACTAGTGCACCTGTATACACAACAATCATTGTATAAATGGATAGTGCGTAAATATGCAAACGATGACTTTTTTTAATGAATAGCGACTCGGTATGTAATTTCTTATCTAATTCAAAAATTAGCAGCATAAGCAGAAAGACTGCTGCAAACGATACTAAAGATATTCCAAAATGGGCAGCGAGAACAAAATCTGACTGTCCCCAAACAACAGCTGCTGCACCAATTAAAGCTTGCAGGACAATAAAGAAAACAGAAGAAAATGCTAGGAATTTTACTTCTCGAACATGACCAATTTTAATCCAAGATAAAATTGCAAGCGTTAATACAACGATCCCAGCTACTCCAGAAACAGCTCGATGGCTTAATTCAATTACCATTTCAAAAGTGAATTCAGAGGGTATTAATTCACCTTCACAAAGCGGCCAGCTATCTCCACAACCATCCGCTGATCCGGTCTTTGTAACTAATGCTCCTCCTAATAGAAGAAAAAGCATTAAAATTGTTGCAATTAATGATAAGGTTCGTAAAAATTTAATCATACACTCAACAGCCTCACTTCTAATGATTAAAAACTATAATAGGATGTTCAAAAAGTCTGGTAAAAATGACATATTGAGAGCAGGAGACCTTCGACTACGCACCAACACGTTCTGTGTCGAACATCAAAGTCACCATAACACACGCGAGAAGCTCGATGGCGATGGCTTCTACTTAAAAACGCCCACGTCCTGGGGCGACACAGAAGTCAACACATCCTAAGTAAGCCCGATATTGGGGAACTAAGCCGCCTTGAACTTCTTGGTCCTTCATTTTCACCTTTTTAATGCGCACTATAAAAACTTTCAATAGATTAATCATAATAGCAGATTAACTTTTATTGCAACGAAATTAGCTTAGAAACTACTATTTATACGCACAATTGTAATAGTATCATGTTTTACATACGTTTTCACTATGCAAATAAGAAAAAAGCTTGCATTAATTTACGTTGTTTGCTAGAAATAGTATAGGGATGTTCGCTATCATCCTAAAAAAATGAGGTTATACATATTTTCAAGTGGTAGTAACGATCCATGAAAAATTCACTTAATTGTCACATATACATTGAAATTATGTTGTAAACTATTTAGTGAATTGATAAGTTAATTAGATTGTAATTTAATTCCGTGATACAATAAGACTTAGAATCAGAATTCATGGAATGAAGAAGACTTCTGGTTATTTAACGTGTCTTTTTGTCGGGGTTAAAGGGGGGAAATTAATGAATAAAGCGGAAACATCGTATTCTGAAATAATCGGCGATGCAGCATTGACCAACAAGGAAAAAATTGGAGTGTTTCTTAATGAAATAAAAGCGCTTATAAAAATAGGCATTGTAAACTCGAATATGATTACTGTCTTTGCCGGTTTTTGGTTAGCAGTTCATTTTTCGAACTCTTCCTTTATATCCCATTGGGGAACTTTTTTACTCACAATGGTTGGTAGTGTGCTCGTTATTGCTGGTGGCTGTATTATCAATAATTGGTATGATGCAGACATTGATCCTAAAATGAATAGAACTAAGAAACGACCGACGGTTACTGGATTTATATCTTTGAAAACAGCGTTAATTGCTGGGCTTGTAACGACTGCGGTAGGATTAATTATGTTATTGTTTACAACACTATTAGCTGCACTTTTTGCTTTTATAGGATGGTTTGTTTATGTCGTATTGTATACAATGTGGTCAAAGCGTCGTTATACATTAAACACGGCAATCGGAAGTATTTCAGGTGCTATGCCGCCACTAATCGGTTGGGCAGCATTTGATCCTTCGCTGCATATTGTTCCTATTGTTATGTTTTTAATTATGTTTATCTGGCAAACACCGCATTTTCTTGCTTTAGCAATGAAAAAAACCGAAGATTACCGAGCGGCTGGAATACCAATGTTACCTGTCGTGCACGGTTTTGAATTTACAAAACGCCAAATTGTAGTTTATACTGCCTGTCTACTTCCCCTACCATTTTTACTTGCATCACTGGGAACGACTTTTGTTGTTATTGCGGTATTACTTAATATTGGTTGGCTTGTATTAGGGTTTAGAGGCTTCTTTATGAAGGATGATTTGAAATGGGCGAATATCATGTTTATCTATTCTTTAAACTATTTAATTATTTTATTCCCGTTAATGATTATTGTGACATTGCCTATATTTAACTAAACGTTTGTCCTTAAATAAATATATATAAGGAAACAACAAGAAGAAAGAGAGGTATTAATACATGAAAGGTTGGATGGGAAAAACTAAGGCACTATTACTATTTACAATGTTGTCTCTATTTTTGACCGCGTGTGGGAAAGAAAATTTAACTGCACTTGTGCCAAAAGGGTATGGAGCAGAAAGCTCGATGAATTTAATTATTCTCACAACATTAATTATGGTTGGAGTTTTTGTCGTTGTTATGATTATCTACGTTATTGCTTTAGTCCGTTTCCGAAGAAAGAAAGGGCAGGAAGATTTCATTCCAAAGCAAGTAGAAGGGAATCACACATTGGAAACGGTTTGGACAATCATACCGATAGTGCTAGTTTTAATTATGGGTGTACCAACTGTTATTGCTACGTTTGATTTAGCAGATACGTCCAATGCAAGTGAAAACATCAATATTGAGGTTACAGGGAATCAATATTGGTGGCATTTTAATTACGATGGCGAAGAAATCGTAACAAGTCAGGATTTGTATATTCCTACTGGTGAGAGAGTATACCTGAACATGCAGTCCTCAGATGTTATTCACTCGTTTTGGGTACCATCTATTTCAGGGAAAATGGATGTTAGTCCTGAAAACGTAAATACAATGTACATTGAAGCTTTTGAAGAAGGCGTTTACTGGGGGAAATGTGCTGAGCTTTGCGGGCCATCGCACTCATTAATGGACTTTAAAGTAATTGCAGTTAGTCCGGAAGAATATGACCAATGGCTATCTGATATGCAAGCTGTTGATCCTGAGCAAGAGCCGCAGGATACTGTAGCACAAGAAGGTAAAGAATTGTTTGAAGCAAATAACTGTATGGCATGTCATGCTATCGGATCTTCACCTGCTGCAACTGGACCTAATTTAACAAACTTTGGGGACCGTACCACTATTGCTGGTATTTTGGAACCAACAAAAGAAAACCTAATTGATTGGATCATGGATCCTGAGTCAATTAAGCCTGGAAATAAAATGACAGGTGCATATCCGAGCGTTTCAGAAGAAGAGGCAAATAGTATTGCTGAATATTTACTGCAATTAAAACCTTCAGAAATAACACCTGAAAGTGCTGGGAACTAAAAAATATATAATTGGGATGAAAGACACAAAAGGGAGGTTTAAGCTTTGAGTAATGCAGCTACTCAAAAGAGAGCTTTTAGTGCTGTACTATGGGATTACTTGACCACCGTTGACCACAAAAAAGTTGGGATTCTGTACTTAATGGGTGGTGGATTCTTTTTCCTACTAGGTGGACTAGAGGCTCTTATAATTCGAATTCAGTTAATTAAACCTGAGAATGATTTTATTACTGCAGGTTTGTATAATGAAATGATCACGATGCACGGAACAACCATGATATTCCTTGCAGCCACACCATTATTATTTGGTCTTATGAACTATATCATGCCACTGCAAATCGGGGCACGCGACGTTGCTTTTCCATTTTTAAACGCACTCGGATTTTGGTTGTTCTTTTCCGGTGGTATTCTATTAAACTGTAGTTGGTTTTTAGGAGGAGCACCTGATGCAGGGTGGACTGCATATGCACCATTATCGATTCAATCACCGGGACATGGGACAGACTTTTATGTTATGGGATTACAGCTATCTGGTGCTGGAACATTAATGAGTGGTATTAATTTCCTTGTGACTATCGTTGCGATGCGTGCGCCAGGGATGACTTATATGCGTATGCCATTATTTACATGGACTACTTTTGTAACGAGTGTCCTAACCTTGTTCGCATTTCCTGCATTAACTGTTGGATTGTTCCTACTAATGTTTGACCGTATGTTTGGTTCTGCGTTCTTTGATGTAGCTCTTGGTGGGAACTCCGTAATTTGGCAGCACCTTTTCTGGATATTCGGTCACCCAGAAGTATATATACTGATTTTACCTGTATTTGGGGTGTTTAGTGAGGTTTTACCTACATTCTCTAAGAAGCGATTGTTTGGTTATTCTGCAATGGTATTTGCAACCTTTTTGATTGCGTTTTTAGGATTTATGGTTTGGGCACACCATATGTTTACAGTAGGTTTAGGACCAGTAGCTAACTCCATATTCGCTGTTGCAACGATGGCGATTGCTGTTCCAACAGGTATTAAAATATTTAACTGGTTATTTACGATGTGGGGCGGAAGTATTGTTATTAACTCAGCAATGCTTTGGGCACTGGCATTTATTCCTTCATTTACAATTGGTGGTATGACAGGGGTTATGCTTGGGTCAAACGTAGCGGATTATCAGTACCATGATTCCTACTTCGTTGTTGCTCACTTCCACTATGTAATCGTTGGTGGAGTGGTGTTTGGTCTATTTGCAGCTTGTCACTACTGGTGGCCAAAAATGTTCGGAAGAATTTTACATGAAGGTATGGGTAAATTAGCTTTCTGGACATTCTTTATTGGATTCCATTTAACATTTTTCATCCAGCATTTCCTAGGATTAATGGGTATGCCACGTCGTTATTGGGTATTCCTGGAAAACCAAGGGCTCGATACTGGGAATTTGATTAGTACGATTGGCGCCTTCTTTATGACAATTGGAACAATAGTTTTTCTTATTAATATTGTTTATACTGCTGTTAAAGGTGAAAAAGCACCTGCAGATCCGTGGGATGCTCGTACATTAGAGTGGACAATTCCTTCACCACCGCCGTTTTATAATTTTAAACAAATGCCTTTAGTAAGAGGCCTTGATCCATTGTGGATTGAGAAAACAGAAGGAAATGGAAAAATGACTCCTGCAGAGCCATTGGATGAAATTCATATGCCTAACGGATCTATTCTTCCTTTAATTATGACAGCTGGTTTCTTTATCGCATCTTTCGGTTTCATTTATCAAACTGATCATAAAGCTTGGTTAATAGCATTGTATGCTGGTATGGCTATTGCGATTGGTTGTATGGTAATCCGTTCCTTGAAAGATGATCTTGGATTCCATATTTCCAAAGAAGAACTAGAAAGGGAGGCTGACTGAGATGAGTCATGATCATTCCTTAAACCCGAAAACGATGCCAGAAGATCCTTCAAAAGCAACAATGGAAGGAAAACATAAATTTCTAGGTTTATGGTTCTTCCTTGGCGGAGAAACAGTTCTTTTTGCTTGCTTTTTTGGAACGTACCTAGCTTTAAGAAATTCAACGGCTGGTGGTCCAACATCACAAGATTTATTCGGATTAGATTTAGTATTCTTAATGACTGTTCTGTTATTAACAAGCTCACTTACAAGTGTATATGCTATCTACCATATGAAGAATAATGATTTTAAAAAGATGATGCTTTGGTTAGGAATTACAGCATTATTAGGTATTGGCTTCTTAGCTTGTGAGATCTATGAGTTTGCACACTATATTCATGATTATGGATTTACATTCCGTTCATCAGCATTTGGGTCAGCATTCTATACATTAGTTGGTTTCCACGGAGGTCACGTTATTTTCGGACTAAGTTGGCTAATTACGCTAATGGTACGAAATGCTAAAAGAGGATTAAATCTTTATAATGCTCCAAAATTCAATACATTTGCATTGTATTGGCACTTTATTGACGTTGTATGGGTATTCATCTTTACAGTAGTATATCTAATGGGGATGGTGAGTTAATTTATGACGGAAAATACAAGTACCAACAAAATTAATTCGTACCAAAAAGAAAAAAATCGAGAAGAGATGCGAAAGCAAATTATTACTTTCGCATTGATGATTTTCTTTACAATGATTGCCTTCTTCGCAGTTGCCATGGGAATCAGCTCAATGTTTGTTATCCCGTTAATACTTATATTGGCAATTGTCCAAGTTGGGTTCCAATTCTATTACTTCATGCATATGAAAGATAAAGGACATGAATTTCCAGCGTTATTAATTTTCGGTGGAATATGGGTTACGTTCTTAGTTGGAGTTACGTTTGTAACCATTATTTGGTGGTAAGACAACTTTGGAATCTGAATAGAAAAAGATCGGGATGTACATATCCCGATCTTTTTTTGGCAGATAAAGACGGGGATATAACAAAAGTGTTTAATGTAAAGAAGAACAATACACAAACTTAGCGAAGTATATTTCCAGTGCGCGTTATTGCAATAAACAGGTTCGATTTTTTATATCATAACAATACTTTTGTCCCAATCTCTATTTGCATAAGCGCAACTAAGCTATTAATAAAAAGCATGTAAGAAGCACATGTATAGTTAAAGTTACAAAAAACGTTCTCATAAGAATACCTTTAACAAATGGCAAATTTTCTAAGCAAAAAAGTAGCTAAGCTTAGCTGTCTATATTAGAGGACTCATTTGGAATCCATAATGAATGCTGACTTCTCTAACAAATTTGTCACAATAAGGAAAGAATTTATTTGTTTTATACGTTATAATAAAAAGATAATCCACTATATGGAGTGATTAATGATGTGGTTAGAATTACAGATTTTTGGTTTCCGTGCACTGTGGAGTCCCTATTATTTTCTTTTTATCGTTGGTCTTGCTATTTTATACTATTTCATTACAGGAGCTTACCGTCATAAATTTGGTGGGGAAGCTAAACCAACTGGTAAGCAACAACTTCTCTTTTATCTCTCTCTTGTGTTGTTATATATTGTTAAAGGGTCACCTATTGACTTACTTTCACATATTACCTTAACAGCACATATGATTCAAATGGCTATTTACTTACTCGTTGTGCCTATTTTTTTGTTAAAAGGAATCCCGGAATGGATTTGGAGAAAGGTTGTTAATACGCCGGTTATTAAACCTGTGTTCACATTTTTTACGAAGCCACTTATTTCATTGTTGTTATTTAACGTGTTATTCTCTTTTTATCATATGCCAGTAGTTTTCAATCTTGCAAAAGAGTCACAAATTATGCATACATCGACATCGTTGATTTTGTTTATTTCAGCTATTATTGTCTGGTTCCCGTTATTATCTCCGATCAAGGAAATGGACAAGCTGCATCCGTTGATGAAAATGGCTTATATTATTGGAAATAGTGTTTTAATAACACCAGCTTGTGTGCTGATTATCTTTGCACCGGAACCACTTTTTGCTGCTTATTCACAAAACGGTTCATGGCTTCAAGCTTTGGCTTTATGTGTTCCTGGTGATGTACTTCAAGGCTTAGCGCCAGCTCTTTCAGGACCAGAAATGTTTACTAGCATGGGCACAGTGGAGGATCAACAACTGGGCGGCATTATTATGAAAATCATGCAAGAAATTACGTATGGAATCGTATTAGGAACGATATTCTTTAGATGGTTTTCTAAAGAAAGTCAAACTGTTGACCCACTTCCAACGTCTGCAGAATAAGAGAGAAGGATAAAACTTTATCACATGTTATGAAGGCAAGTGGACCATATTGAATAAAGTTTCACTTTATCTAGAAAGGATTCGTGAGTTATGCCATTTTTACCAACGCTAAGTACTTTTTTTATCGTTCTAAGCGCAGTCCTAGTTGCGATTGGATGGATGTTAATTGTTAAAGGGAAGAAGAAAGCACATAAGAAGGTTATGCTTTTAGCTGCACTTAGTGCGATTCTATTTTTTATTATTTACATGTCTCGAACAATTTTCGATGGAAACACGAGCTTTGGCGGACCGGAGAATATTAAAATTTATTATACGCTCTTCCTTATTTTCCATATTATTTTAGCAACAACTGGTGCAGTGTTTGGAATTGTAACGATTGTATTAGCATTAAAACGAAATATAGCTAAACATCAAAAAATAGGACCTGTAACGAGCGTTATTTGGTTCTTCACTGCTATTACTGGTGTTGCGGTTTACTTATTATTGTATGTTATTTATGATGGTGGCGAAACAACAAGTCTGATTAAGGCTATATTGGGCTTTTAGTACAAGAAACCAGCTGTTTGGTCTAAACAGCTGGTTTCTTGTAGCTTTAATAAAGCTTTTAATTTATTGTTTTACTTTTTATGATGCTGAATTTCCTCAGCAACCTTTGCAACAAGTGTGTGTGCTCTTTCCACTAGACTTTCTGGGAAATTTTCCGCTTCACCATATTCGACACCATGTGGGTAGTAATGCTTGCCGAGCAGTGGTGTTAATAATTTAATAACAGCGTCTCCTCTATCAACATCACCTTCGATAGCATATCCTTGAATACGAATGTAATATGTAACGTTCTTTTCTTGTGACCCAATTTTGTAATCATAAGTAACTCGCTCATAGTCCCATTGTCCTGCACGTATAAATGCATGTTTACCAGTTAAATGATCTAGAGGTCTTAAATCTACAATTGAATCTTCTATGCCCGTATTTTCCAATCTCATTTTTTTCACCTCATATATTAGTCCTCATTGTATAATGATAGTACGAAAACGCTTAATATGCAATTAAAAACCAATTATTATCTATTGAATAGGTATATAATTGCGATAATAAATATAATAATAGGGTAAAGAGAATATAAATCCCCCCACACTTGTTTTCTATGAAATGTGTAGTGGATACATCTGGACCACCCAACTTCTAAGAAATCGAATGGGAGTTTCCCTCGCTTCGTTTTAGATAGGTCCTCTCTTCTGGTTACGATAGTATGAAGTATAAGATGATACTAATAAAGAAAGGGGGAGTCACCAATGCGAATAATTCAAAGCTTATTTTTTTTAACGTTGCTTGGAATCGCTGTTTTTTATTTTTTGGATCGAACGGAAACTTCACCGGAAGAAGTGGTTCAACAAGTCACAAAAATTGTTAAAGAAAAGCGACATGTATTAGATACAAAAGTTTCTCCGAGTGATGAAGACACATCAGTCGTCCCATTGGAGGGGAATATATTTCAATGGATAGGTCAAACGAGTGAAGCGCTTGAAGGGAGCTTTGGCGTCCCAGTTCGGATTGATAAAAGTGCCTATGATTACGAATGGTGGGTTTATACGAATTCGACGAACCAGTATGTACAATTTGGAGTAGAAGATAATGTAGTTAAAACCATTTTTGCGACAGGAGAAGGGTTGGATATAAATCCTGTTTATATTGGGCAACCGTATGGGGAGGTTGACCAGGAGTTCAGCTTTTCGGAAGAAGTTTCATATAATAATGGAATATCATCTTATAAATTTAGAATTTCGAAGGAGGATATACAAGTAAGACCACTTGTAAAATTAAATGATAACACATTTATTCAGCTTTATTTTGATACATTCACTGATAAGCTATCATCACTTCGAGTTTTAACTGCAGATACAATATTAAAGCAACGTCCATATGAAATTGAGTATAGAGGGAAGCTCCCAGACGATCCGATCTTTACGGAAGATGAATGGGAAGAGATTGAAAAGGGAATGGAGCAACAAATTTATGATATTACCAATATAATAAGGCATCGGCATGGCAAGGATAAGTTAGATTGGGAAGAAAGTGTAAGCAATGTAGCATTTCTTCATAGTAAAGACATGGAAGAAAATAATTATTTTTCACATTATAGTTTAAATGGGGATGGACTAAAAGAACGGTTAGAAGCAGGAGAAGTTTTTTATACTGCAGCTGGAGAAAATATTGCTGCTCAATATCCAGATGCACCAGCGGCGATGGAAGGGTGGTTAAATAGCGAAGGGCACCGTGAAGCTTTGTTAAGCAATGATTATACCCACATCGGTGTCGGTGTGCATCGGCTTTATTACACGCAGAATTTTCTCGGTAAACCATTATAATTACAGCTTTTATAACCTGTCAACATGAACAAGAAATCAATATATATAATAGTTGAAAGAAACTGCGGAGTAATGTGCAATTATGGGTTGTGCGTATACCTGCTCGCTGACTACTAGTATAGTATATCGAAACAGAAACGTTGCTCTAACCAGTCGGGTGAGCGTAGGGCGGTGACTCCAGTGGGAACAGCACGTGTCTGAAGACTCATCGGAAGCGATTTTCTTCCGAAGAGGCTGAAGCCGTGCCCACGGAAAGCATCCGCCCGGAGCGATCCCGGATGGCGATTATTGCACGAACTTGAAGAAAACAGCCAGTAACTTAGTTCGCAGTTTATATATAATCCGTACAGTTTTTGTTTTACATTTTCACATATGAGTGACCTGTGCATAAATTAGTTAGTACAAATGACTATTTATTTTGCAAGGGGTGATCACATGGAAGATTTACATCCGTCGGTAGTTTCTTTTAAAAGCTTTATCAATTCGCATCCAGCTCTAATAAAGGAAATTAGAAAAAGTGGCAGATCGTGGCAGGAGTACTATGAAAAGTGGGCATTGTTAGGGGAAGATGATTCGTATTGGGATAAATATAAAGTGGATAAGCATAAAGAAAATGTGAACGAAGAAAAGGAAAGTGTAAAAAATACGGAGCTCGTCAGTCAGCTAATGAAATATACATCTAATTTGGATGTGAATAAAATGCAAGGTCAAGTTGAACAGTTAAGTAAAGCAGTTACAGCTATCCAAGAAATGGTTTCACAATTTAAAAAGACACAGAAAAATAATCAGCCCGAAAAGGATTCATCTAAATGGGTCCAAGACTGAGGTGACTTTTAATGGATCAACAAAGTATCCAGTATTTAAAAGCAAATCCAAAGTTAGCGACCTTTGTGCGATATAATCCAGTATGGTACCGTTATTTATCAAGGGAACCAGAAAGAATAAAAGAGATGGAAAAGGAAGCTAAAATTTTCTATGGTAAGACACTGCCACAGCAAATAAGTACACTAAATGATCGTATACAAATGATTAGTATGTTGACTGAAGTTGCAAAAGCAATGAAAGATTAGAATCTATTTTATTTTCAACTGTCCAATTAAATGATACTATATAGTAGTGGGGGTGTAATAATGATAGCTACATTGGAATATGTGGATATACTTGACCGTTCTGAGCAACTTGGCAAAATGGTTATGGCGTCTGATACGATGGAAGCCTATAAGCAAACCCGTGCTGCACTTCATGAGGATGAGGATGCTCAAAAGCTGATAAAGGCTTTTTTAGATATGAAGGACCAATACGAGGATGTCCAGCGGTTTGGTCGCTATCACCCAGATTACTATGATATCATGAAAAATATCCGTGTTGTAAAAAGAGAAATGGATATGCATGATAAAGTAGCAGCATTTAAAATGGCTGAGCGGAATCTCCAGATCTTATTGGATGAAATTAGTCAGTATGTTGCTGAGAGTGTTAGCAAGCAAATTAAAGCTCCAAAAGATGGTGCTGCACTTACAGATAGTGGCTGTGGTTGTGGCAGTGGTGGAGCATGTGGGTGTGCTTCTTAGCCAATCATGTTCGTCCTTAGGTTATTAACCCCTAAGGGCGGACAAAAATATAGCATAAATGATCAAATTCAGAACTAAGCGGATAGTGGGGTTTTCGAGTGAGGACAAATAGACAAGGTATTGTTGTCTGGTTTCAGCATATGAAGAATATTAAGCAACTAAAGCGATATGGGAATTTGGTATATGCTTCCAAACGATTAAAATATGCTGTAATTTATATTAACCAGGATGAGATGGAAAAAGTAGAAGCGAAAATATTAAAGCAACCATTTGTTTCAAAGATAGAAAGATCGTATAAACCATTTGTCCGTACAGATTATGAAAATGCGAAACCGGACAAAGCAAAACAATATGATTATAAGATGGGAATCTAAATAAGCCTTCTTGGAATAATTATTTCCTAGCAAGGCTTTTTTGATGTTTTGAAGCCAACGTAATATAAAAAGAAAAACCTGCAGAAGATATTTCTGCAGGTCCCTTTGTTTTTCGTCCTGAAAAACAAAAAGGCAAAGGGAGAGGAGAAACCGGAGCAAGAACTTATGGGGAAGTGTAAGTCTACTCCGTTTGAAACAACCAAGCTAATAACTAGTTGTTCATAATGCTAGTATGTACCATGAAATTAATTATATACATTTATTATCATAAGATGAACTTGACCACTTATGAGATCATTGTTTTCTAATGTTTTATTTTATGGTAGGATATATGTCGAATAGCATCAAATTGAGGTGAATTCATGCGAGTTATTGCAGGTGATTTTAAAGGCAGGCAATTAAAAGCGGTTCCAGGCAAATCAACGCGACCAACAACGGATAAAGTGAAAGAAGCTGTATTTCAAATGATAGGTCCTTTTTTCGAGGGTGGGAGGGTACTTGATTTGTTTGCAGGTAGTGGATCGCTCGGAATTGAAGCGCTAAGCCGTGGAATGGATTATGGTATATTTGTTGATAAGCATCCAAAGGCAATACATACGATTCAAGAAAATATCCAAACATTGAAATTGGATCAATATGCTGAAGTATTTCGAGCAGATGCACATCGTGCAATTAAAGCAGCAGCTAAAAGAGAGTTGAAATTTGATCTTATTTTAATGGATCCACCGTATGGAAAAGTGGATTATGTAAAACTTATAGACGAAATGATGGAGCTGGACTTACTTAATACTGGTGGTACAATTTATTGTGAACATGATCCAACAGAGAAACTCCCAAATGAACAGACGGGTTTAAGTTTGGTGAAGCAAGAAAATTATGGAGGCACGATTGGAATAACAATTTATCGCACATAAATGGGCTGTAGTAACCTATCCCGGAAATCTGAGTATCGAGAGGGATCTTGTTTCATATACCTATTGATGCCAACATCTCATACTTTCCTGATTATGTTCAGGATCTTGGTTCATATCCTTGTGGTACTAGCATTCCTTGGAGAAAAGGAAATCTAAGAATTAATCCACTTTATAAATCGAAATAGGAAGGAAGTTATCGATGGGAAAGTTAGCAATTTGTCCAGGCACCTTTGATCCGATTACAAATGGACATTTGGATATTATTAGCCGAGGAGCGAAGGTATTTGATCAAGTTATTGTAGCTGTATTTAATAATCAAGCTAAATCACCACTCTTCACGGTAGAAGAAAGAATTCATTTATTAAAAGAATCCATCAAGGACATTCCAAATGTCACCGTAGATGCTTCAGACCATCTGCTAATGGATTACGCGCAGGAGAAAAATGCACATGCTGTTATCCGCGGGCTTCGTGCCGTGAGTGATTTTGAATATGAAATGCAAATTACATCCATGAATAGGAAGCTAAATGAAAATATTGAAACATTCTTCATGATGACGAATAATCAGTACTCTTTCCTTAGCTCAAGCATGGTAAAGGAAATAGCTAAGTATAATGGGAATATTAGCGGACTAGTACCTGAATTTGTAGAGCAAGCACTGAAGGAAAAATATAATCATATTTAAAAAAAGAGAAAAACCAGCTCCGTAAGCATCTGCTTTTTAGGAGCTGGTTTTTATATTCATGAAGCATTATTTGAAACTTCTCCGATAGAGAATAAACACAGATAGTGCTAGACATACAATGGTAACAACAGGTCCCACATCTTTCAGATAATAAAGGATTATCACCCAAATATTTTCTGTTAAGTCGAGATGTGAAACGGGTATTTCATTCAAATCAATTGTCTGCCTGTCTAAATATAGCGGTTTGTAGAGAATGATCGTTAATATAACGGCAAAACAACCATGTAAAATTCTTGCAAAAAAATATGGAAGATAGCGAATATCTGTTTTTGCGAGGATACTAGCTACTTGTGCATGAATCGAAAGCCCGTTAAAACCGAGAATAAAGCTAATAATTATTGCTTGCTGTAAAAGGGTGTCTGTCATCGTTTGGGAGATCATATTTGCTCCAATAGTAATTTCAAATAAACCTGAAAAAATTGGAAGTGCCAAGTCCGTAGGGAAATCGATGATTATTAAAAGCTGCTCCCAAATTGTGGCGATAGCAGATGAAATACCAACTAAAAATAACAGTTTTATTAGTACTGAAAAAAGAATGATGAATCCCCCAACCATGACCAATGTTTTAATGGAATTCAATACAGCATCGCCAAGAATCTCACCAAGCGGTTTATTCGCTTTTACACGTGATTCGTGCATTTCACGAAAAGCTTTTATTAGGGAAACTTTCTGTTTGCTCGTTTTTTTGCGATCTGTTGCTTCTTCCTTTCTTCCATAGAAACGCATGCAAATTCCAACCATTGCATTACTTGTATAATGACATACTGCTAAAAGTGCTCCTAGCTTTAAATCATGGAAAAAACCAGCGGAAATTGCACCGAAAATAAATAATGGGCTGGAATTATTAGTGAATGAAACGAGTCGTTCCGCTTCAATTTTCGACAATTGCTTCTCTTCACGTAAACGTGCTGTTATCTTCGCCCCTGTAGGATAGCCGCTTGCCATACCCATCATCCAGCCAAAGCTTCCAGAACCAGGAACGTTGAATAAGGGACGCATAATTGGTTCAAATAATATTCCAAAAAACTTTACAACCCCAAATGCTAGCAATAATTCAGCTGTAATAAAAAATGGTAGCAGGGAAGGAAATACTACTTCCCACCACATATTTAATCCACGAATGCCTGCTTCCAATGATTGATCAGGAAAGCGGATTAAAGCAATAGTCAAAAAAATTGAAAAACTTGAATAGATAAAGGTTTTAAGTAATTGTCCCAATCGAAAGCCTCCTACGAAATGAACCTAGCTCTGTACAACTTATTTCGTTAGTAGTAGAATTATTCTAGCTTGTACTAAAACATCGTTGGAAAAGTACGGGTCTATACAATATACGCTCATACATCAGATAAATATTCCATAGACATGTTAAAGAAATGTTTGGAAGGAAGAAAGGGGCTTTAAGCTGCAATGAGAATGACAAAAAGAAATATATTATTTTTTATTATCATAATTGCTCTTGTTTACTTTCTTGGTACATATCAATTACCATACTATATTCAAAAACCCGGTGGAGCGAATGCGTTGAATCCTATTGTCGAGGTTGCGGATGGTTTTGAGAGTGAAGGAGACATGCACCTTGTGACAGTAAGTGGCCTCCAAGCAACACCGATTCAGTATGTACTGGCAAAAATATTCTCGTATCATGATATTTTACCATTGGATCAAGTTTTTCCTGAGGGAATTTCACAAGATGATTATATGCATGCTCAGCTGCAGGTAATGGAGAGCTCGCAGGAGGCTGCAACAGTAGTAGCCTATGAAGCTGCTGGTGAAGAAATAACAATCGATTATCAAGGTGTCTATGTTGTTTCCGTTGTTGATGGTATGCCAGCAGAAGGAAAGCTTGAAACAGGTGACCGTATTGTTGGAATTGACGGTCAGGAAGTTCGCGAATCAGCAGACTTAATTCAGTATGTAGATGATAAAAAAGCTGGAGATACTGTTCTAATCGAATTTGTTCGTGAGGAAGAGGCGATGGAGGCTGAGATCATGCTTGAGGAATTCAGTGACTTAGACAATCGAGTGGGAATTGGAATTAGTCTTGTTACGGATCGCGATGTAACAGTTGACCGCGATATTCAGTTTACAAGTGGAAATATTGGTGGACCGAGTGCAGGATTAATGTTCACGCTGGAGATTTATGACCAATTAACAGAAGAAGATATTACAAAAGGGCATGAAATCGCTGGTACTGGAGAAATCGATTATGATGGTAATGTACTCCGGATTGGTGGGATTGATAAGAAAATAGTCGCTGCAGATAAAGAGGGAATCGATATCTTCTTTGCACCGAATGAAAATGGAGCAGCGAATTCTAATTATGAAATTGCAAAGAAAACAGCAGAAGAAATCGGAACTGATATGCAAGTTATCCCTGTCGACACTTTTGAAGATGCATTACGTTTTTTAGAGGAAATGAAAGAATAACCTGGTTATGAAACAAATCGAAGTAAACTGAGAATGATTTTAAGAATAGCTAAACAAAAATAGATCTTGCAAAAGATCTATTTTTGTTTCATTACCGCTGATTTTATTTTCATTAAAGTATGATAGGTGCTTGCAGCTCCTGTTTAAACAGCTTTTGTCTGCTTTTGGGTGGCAGAATGCTGTAATAGGTATTACTTACTTTCTCTTCGATAGATAATATATTATGTTGATTTCTACCTATGCTTGACACGATTGGAACATTCATTTGCTTCTTTTGTTGATTTAAATAATTCCTCCCATTATTGGTTAACCCGATTACACGAACATACGGTACGGAGGAGTCTTGTGAGATCATCTCAATCTCAGTTTTTTTTGTATTCGTTAAAATATGCACAAACATTCGTTGAATTCTCGTCCACGTATAACGCTTCGTTTTAATAGCCTCCACCCAATTTTGAAAGGAACTAGCTATCTTAGCTGTAGCTTTAATTCTATTTTCAATCCCCTCATCAACACCTTGTATAGTTGCGAGCTCTTCTTTCGACATGGTCATTACTCGATAGTGTAATAGCGGGAAGTATTTCTCCCAATCATGCCAATGAGAAGCCGTAAGTACATATTGCTGAAGCTGATTGACTGTTTCCCCTGGAAGGCTATCGGTAATCTTAGATGTCAATGTATGTTGTTTCATTAGCTCTTTTCGAATGCTTGTTGCACTAGCAATCGTGCCAGTTATGTTTTCATCATGAAATGCATTTGCTTTCCTCTTAATGGTTAATGGCTCAATTGGTAGCTTGTTTTCCATAATTGCTTTTACATAGCTATACCCGAGAATATTATTTGGTTTTGATAAATCCATACTCGAATCTGTCAGCCCAATCTCTTTATAAGCATATGTACTAGCTTCTGGAAAAGAGTTTCCTGCATCTAAATAATATTTTAGTGTATGATTAAAAATTGATGATTTCGCTTTAAATGTATGGTAGCTTGATAAAAAGCTATTTATTGAGCCGGATTCACTTCCGAAACAAACACTGTTTACACCGAATTCATAGAGTGTTTTAACAGCCCCAGCGGCAAAAATATCACTATGCTGTACAGCGTAAACATAAGGGAGTTCGAGCACAACATCGATGCCAGTATTTAGTGCTGCTTTTGTACGGTGGAACTTATCAATTATCGCAGGCTCACCCCGCTGCAAAAACGATCCGCTCATCACGGCAACTACACAGTCAGCAGCTGTTGTTTTTTTAGCTTCCTCCAAATGATAGACATGACCATTATGGAATGGATTGTATTCTACGATTAGACCACATGCATTCATTTCCTCAACTCCCATGGGCTTAATGGTATATATTGTAACAAAAGATAGTCATTCGCGCATCTTCCATGCTATAATGATTAGTAAAATTGCTAACGGGAAGAATACATATATGTGTAAAGAAAAAATGTTGACAAAAGCTCATTTTTCTTTTAAAATAACTCTTGTTGCCTAGAGGTGATAATATTGAAATTTACATTAAGTCAAATCAGAAAAAATGCTGTCGATAAGCCATTTGAGTTTGATGAACTTGTGAATGTCCATGAACTACAAACAATGAACAATGATATACGTAAAATCAATGATGTTCGTGTCCATGGGAAAGCAGACATTCATGGAAATCAATTCTTTTTCTCTTTTCTGATTGAAGGGGAAATGGTATTACCATGCGCTAGAACCTTGGTTGATGTACCATATCCATTTACAGTTAAAGCAAATGAAGTGTTTTCAACTTCTTCTTATGATGGCAGCGACGAAGAAGAACATGATATTCATCTTATAGATGGAGAAGTGCTTGACTTAACTCCGATTATCAAGGAAAATATTTTATTGGAAGTTCCATATCGAGTATTTTCCGAAGAAGCAAATCCAGAAGAAGGTGCTCCTTCTAAAGGAAATGGTTGGGAATTTGTTTCAGAAGTGAAAACAGAAAAGACAATAGATCCCCGTTTGAAAAAATTGGAGTCTTTGCTTAAAAATAATAAGAAAGAAAAATAAGAATTACATTCAAGTTTTACTTTCATTTGAAGGAGGTGTAAGTCATGGCAGTACCTAAACAAAGAACGTCTAAAAAAGTTAAAAATCAACGTCGTACTCATAAAAAATTACACGTACCTGGCATGGTAGAATGTTCTAATTGTGGTGAATTAACAAAACCACACCATGTTTGTAAATCTTGTGGTCACTATGATGGAAAAGAAGTAGTGAGCAACTAATATCAGGATGTATAAAAAACAGATCACATTTTTAAGTGGTCTGTTTTTTTTGAAAGAATATGCGACATAATGCGCAATTTTGGTTAGAGCGTATATCCGCTCCGGAAATATTCTTCGTTAATACTGGCTTACTACCTATAACTAACATAGATGATTGAAATACTATCGTTACTCTAAACAGCTCGGAACGATCCTGGACGGCGGGAGCTGCTCGAACTTAACAAACAGAAGTTAGTTCGTAATTTATATTATTGTATAAAAAAAGACTACAATTTTTAGCAGGAGTTGTTCTGATGGAATGTGCTTGCTGTGAAAAATTTTCAGTTTGAAACAAGAATCCTATTCTAGTACCCCTATTTTTTGCATACATTGATAGCAAACGTGTTAGGAGGGGTGTTATGAACGATACAAGGCAGGATGCATGGACAAAGGATGAGGATATTATCCTTGCTGAAACAGTATTACGCTTTATTCGAGAAGGTAGAACGCAGCTCGAAGCATTTAAAGAGGTTGCAGCCCAGCTTTCTCGTACATCAGCAGCATGTGGATTCCGCTGGAATGCTACTATTCGCAAACAATATCAAAATGCCATTCAGTTGGCTAAAGAAGAACGAAAAAGCGGGTTAAGGAAAGGGACGCCTAGTGCTAATCATAATGAATCTGCAGAACGATATACGATAGAGTCTGCTATACTTTTACTCGAGAAAATGAAAACTAATTTTGAAGATGCTGAGAAAGCGGAATTAGACAAAACGTATCAACAAAAATTAAAGGATATAGAAAAAGAAAACGAAAAGCTGAAAAATCAATTATCACGTTATGATAACGCATGGCAGGAAATGAATAAGCTATGGACTTGGGTAAGAGAAAGTAAGCAAAATTAATTCAAGATGAATGTAGAAAGTGAAACCATGATCTAATTATACTTTCATAAATAGTAAAAAATCCTGAATGGAGCCGATCCATTCAGGTCTTGCTTTTCATTAATTGGGGTTGATTTCCTTTTCTTGAACACCTTCAGGAAGCCAGATTAGTGGGTTTTCTCCTAAATCTCTTTCCATTTCATAATGGGCTTTTACAAATCCCATCTTTTCCCAGAAACCATGGGAATTTATCCGTGGACTTGTTTTGATCGGTAGTTTAGACTCTTTTGCAAAATCAACCATTAATTTTCCAATCCCTCTACCTTGGTAATCTGGTAGAACTTCAAGCTTCCATATTGTTAAATAGTCCTGTTGTGGTGAAAAGTAATAATCGTATTTTTTATTAACCTCGTATAAACTCATTCTTGCAATTAGATTATCACCATAGTAAATTCCAAAAAAAGGAGACTTACTATCGTTTTCAATGATGTTATTTTGTAAGTCTTCCATCATCGTTAATTCTTGATTTCCATATTCTTTAAATCGCTTAAATTTTTCGAGTGTCTTATAATTGACTAAAAGATTTTCGACTTTTAAATGATCCATTAGCTTTCTCCCCTATCTAAAGTTAGTACCTATTTTCCCCATGTTCCTACCTGGAACATTGCGGAAGCGTTTACCTCATGTGAGTCAAGTGTCTGTATAAATACAGTATAATACAAAAATGATAATTTTTAAATAAATTGTAAACCTATGAATGTATAATCACAAAATAACTAGAAATTTTAATCCATCTTGTATGCTTATCTGTTACAATAAAAAATAAGTTTATTGGGATGGTATTTAAAATAATTGAAGGATAATAGAAAAGGAGAAAACAAAAGCACATGCTTGATTATTTCATTTATAGTATTGCGTTTTTTATTACAATTCCACTTGTTGCAACTATACTCATTTATATAATTTCCATAAAAAAACATGGAAACAAATTGCGAGCCTTGCATCAAGCTGTTAATTGGACAACTTGTTTTTATATTATCGCAGTCTCGATTATGCTAAAACTAATTGTTGGAAGCAGCTTTGCGGGCTGGATGGTTGTTTTATTTTTGATTGCTCTTGGGAGTGTAATTATATTCCAATGGAAAAGCCAGACTGAGATAGTTTTTCGGAAGGCGATAAAGATCATATGGCGATTGGCTTTCTTGTTGTATTTTACAATGTACATATTACTAACATTTATCGGGGTCATCCAGCGGTTAATAGGTTAAATGATGAAGTATAAACAGATTAGGTGAAATGGATGCAGTTTTTATGTACAATACAATTTGTACATAATGATATATAGAAGGAGAACGGAATCCATGCGAATCAACCCTATACAACTGAAGACTCAAAGTCAGCTGATAACGGATTACCGTAATAATGCAGGTACTATTATGGATTTCTTTGATTATCTACCTCATGATAATTACTATCAGCGAGTCAGAGATCTACATGAACGTACTTTTGAGCGGAAACAGTTAACGGATGTATTATTTACGATGAATAAGGAGTGGGGCGCACCAGCGTCAACTTTGAATAATATTGAAAGGTTAAAAGAAACGGATAGTGTTGTGGTGATAGGAGGACAACAGGCGGGCCTCTTAACAGGACCAATGTACACAATAAATAAGATTGTCTCTATTATCCAACTCGCCGGGCAGCAGGAGGAAAAGTTAGGGATTCCGGTAATTCCTGTTTTCTGGATTGCTGGGGAAGATCATGATTTTGAAGAAATTAATCATGTTTATTTACCTGATGCCAACAATATGAAAAAATATAAAATCCGTCATCGTTTAATGGATAAACGCTCTGTATCGAATATATCCATTAATCGATCCGCTCTCGTTGAATGGGTAGATGAATTGTTTGAGCAGTTGAAAGAGACCAAGTTTACGAAACGAATTTATGCTACTATTCATGAAGCTATTGAGTTATCAAACACCTATACAGACTTTTTTGCTCGAGTGATTTTTCATCTATTTAATGAAGATGGACTTGTCGTTGTTGATTCTGGCAGTGCTAAGACAAGACAGCTGGAAACAGAACATTTCAAGAAAATGATAAGGCATCAGGAGGAGATCAGTTTGGAGGTGTTTAATGCTTCTGAACGACTTGCTAAAGATGGATATGCTATATCTTTAGAGCTAAGTGAGGCGGTCGGCCATTTGTTTTACCATAAAGATCAGGAACGAATACTCCTTTTTAGAAATGATGAAGGGGAATGGGTTGGAAAACAGAATGAAGTGTGTTTTCAAACAAATGAATTAATTTCTATTGCTGAAAACTACCCAGAACGGTTAAGTAATAATGTGGTAACCCGCCCATTGATGCAGGAGTTACTATTTCCAACATTAGCATTTGTTGGCGGACCAGGTGAAATTGGTTATTGGGCTGCATTACAACCTGCATTTCATGCTTTGAATATCAAAATGCCGCCAGTTGTTCCTAGACTTTCGTTCACTATTGTTGAAGACAAAGTGAAGAAAGCATTGGAAAAACTTGATATTGATATAGCTGATGCAATCAATAAAGGTGTTCGCGTTACAAAGGAAAAATGGCTGCAATCAAAAAGTAATCCTCCAGTTGAAGATTTATCCATTCAAATGAAGGAAGTTATTGAGACAGCTCATCAGCCGCTAAGGAAATTAGCTAAGAGTATTCGAGCTGATATTGGCGATTTGAGTGAAAAGAACTTAGAATATCTATATCGCGATATTGACTTTTTAACAGAACGGATCGTGAAAGTTTTAGAAGAAAAGTATGAAAAAGAATTACGAACCTTTGATGAAATAGAAAGGACGTTACACCCACAGGGGGGATTACAGGAACGGGTTTGGAATCCGTTGCCATGGATCAATACCTATGGGATAGAGTTTATTTCAGAGCTAACATATCGACCTTATGATTTTGAGAAAGGTCATTATATTATTTATATTTAATTGTTTTAGGGAAACTATCACCACTATCCCCCACCATTTTATAAAACAATAAGAAGAAGCTGTCAAACGTTGATATGACAGCTTTTTCTTATTGTTTTTATCTGGTAAAAAAGACCTATTTTAATAAGAGGTAGATATTTTTTAATAAATAAAGTGGAGGATAGTGGAGGGATGTGGTAATATAAAAAATATGAAAGTGGGGCGGACTAGATGTTCATGGGCGAATACCTACATAGCATTGATACAAAAGGTAGAATTATTGTCCCTTCCAAGTTTCGTGAAAATCTCGGAGCTAGCTTCGTGGTGACGCGCGGATTGGATAAGTGTCTATTCGCATACCCTATGGAAGAATGGAAAATTTTAGAAGAAAAATTAAAGAAACTCCCACTTACTAAAAAGGATGCCAGAGCGTTTACTCGTTTTTTCTTTTCCGGAGCTGTTGAATGTGAAGTGGATAAGCAGGGAAGAATAAATATTCCTCCAACGCTTCGCAAGTATGCAAACCTGGAAAAAGATTGTAACGTTATCGGCGTATCAAACCGTGTAGAGTTCTGGGCAAGTGACAGCTGGGAAGAATATGTTACAGATTCTGAGGAATCCTTTGGAGAGATTGCCGAAAATCTAATGGATTTTGATCTTTAATAATACGAAAGCGTAGGCGCAGGGCGCTGGAGCTGGACGTAATCTTCTTGGAAAAGCTTTTTCACAGAGCGGCTGGACATTAGTCGTAAATCAATAAAGTGGGTGTAAGTATGTTTGAACATTATAGTGTTTTAAGAGAAGAAACGATAAAGGGATTGGCGATTAATCCGAACGGTACATATGTAGATTGTACGGTAGGTGGTGGTGGTCACTCGCTAGAAATCGCCAAGAGACTGAGTGAAGATGGATTACTAATTGCATTTGACCAGGATCTTGATGCCTTAGAAGCTGCGAAATCAAGGTTGAAAGCATATGAGGATAGAATATTGTTTGTTCATTCCAATTTTCGAGGATTGGAAAAGGAACTGACAAACAGACAAATAACGTATGTAGATGGAATTTTATTTGACCTTGGTGTTTCCTCACCCCAGCTAGATAGAGGGGAAAGAGGATTCAGCTATCATCACGATGCCGAGCTGGATATGCGTATGAACCAGACAGAAGAGCTGACAGCTTATGAAATTGTTAATACGTGGCCTTATAGTCAGTTGGTCTCTATTTTTTTCAATTACGGAGAAGAGAAATTTTCAAAACAAATTGCAAGGAAAATTGAGGCCTACCGTGAGAAAGAGGAAATAAGAACAACTCATCAATTGGTAGAAATTATTAAAGAAGGTATCCCCGCAGCAGCAAGACGTAAAGGTGGACATCCTGCAAAGCGGATTTTCCAAGCGTTGCGTATCGCAGTAAATGATGAATTGGCGGCATTTAATGATGCACTGCACCAAGCTGCAAAAATGGTGGGTGTAGAAGGCAGAATTGCGGTTATTACTTTCCATTCGCTTGAAGATAGACTTTGTAAACAAGCATTTAAGAAATGGAGCACGGAAAAGGATACCCCAAGGAATTTACCAATAATTCCAGCAGAACATCAAGCGCCATTTAAATTAATTACAAGAAAACCAGTTATGCCAGGGGATTATGAATTAGATGAAAATCGAAGATCGCGTTCGGCAAAATTACGTGTTGTTGAGAAAGTAACTGAATGGAGAAATGAATTTACTTATGAAGAAGGGTGGAAGAAATAATGAGTGCTAACGGAGCCCGTAATTGGCAGCAAATCAATCCACAGTATACTCCAAACACAGAAAAAGAAAAGAAAGTTTCTGTTAAAGTAAAAAATAATGGATGGATAACTAAAGGTGAGAAAGTTATATACTCCTTTATTGGGGCGTGTCTCGTCATTTCCGGTATTTATATGGTGTCATTTTCTTCGACAACTGATACAATAAATAGGGAACTTCAGCAGCTTGAACAAACCGTTAATACGCAACAGGTAACAAATGATGGTCTCATGTTTGAAGTGAAGGAATTGTCAAGACCGGAACGAATTATCGAGATTGCAGACAAAAATGGATTGAAAATCCAAAATGCGGAAGTAAAGCAAGCGCAGACGTTTAACAACTAAGCAAGGGGCTTGACATATGAATAAAAACAAGACAACGCATTTGATGGCGGGAGTATTCATCATTATCTTTGTCGCTGTTTTCTTAATTCTAACTGGACGGTTTATATACATCCAGGCAACAGGCGAAATAAATGGTGTTTCATTGGAGGAATGGGCCGAACAGAAACGGACCTCATCCTTTACACTAAGTGCTGAAAGAGGAAAGATTTACGATAACAATGGAATGGTACTTGCGTACGATAGACCAACTTATCGAATGTATGCAATTATTGATGAAACGTATTCTGAAAAGTCAGAGGCGCCCCTGCATGTAGAAGATCCACAAAAAACTGCAGAAATATTGGCGCCTCTTTTAGATGTAGAGGTAAGTGATATACTAGATCCTTTAAAAAGAGGGCTTGAGAATAATAGATTCCAAGTAGAGTTTGGTAAAATCGGTAAAGAGATTCCGCAAAAGAAAAAAGATGAGATTGAAGAATTAAATATTCCAGGTATTCAATTTGAAGAGGAAGCCTTAAGGTACTACCCTAATGGAATGTTTGCATCTCATATCATTGGCTTTGCTCGGGAAACTGAGGTTAAAACAGAAGAAGGAATACGAGATGAAATTGTTGGGATAGCTGGTATGGAAAATGAAATGAATGAACTTCTTGGTGGAAAACAAGGTTATATTTCTTATCAGCGGGATAGATACAATAAAAAGTTATTGGATCCCAAGGAAATCATTCACCTACCTGAGGACGGTGATGATGTTTATTTAACAATCGACCAAAAAATTCAAACTTTAATGGAAGAAGCATTATCTCAGGTTGATGAGCAATACAATCCTAAGAAAATGACTGCTATTGTTATGGATCCGAAAACAGGAAAGGTGTTAGCGATGAGTAGTCGCCCAAGCTATGATCCTAACAATCCAACAAATGTTGAGAACTGGTATAACGATGTTATTTCCACTCCATTTGAACCTGGCTCTACGATTAAAATGTTTACTTGGGCAGCAGCGATTGAAGAAGGGGTTTATAATGGTGCAGAAAAGTTTAAATCAGGAAGCTATCAGCCAAATGAAAAGATTAACAAGATTAATGACCACAATGGTGGGAAAGGCTGGGGACCGATTTCCTACGATGAAGGCTTCCAACGTTCTTCCAATGTTGCAGCTGCAAAGCTTGCATGGGAAAAACTAGGTGCTGATACATTTTTAGAGTATTTACACGCTTTTGATTTTGACGAAGAAACAGGTATTGATTTGCCGGGAGAGGTAAGTGGACAGATTTTGTACAATTGGCCATTGGAAAAAATTACAACTGCTTTTGGTCAAGGAAGTACAACAACACCAATCCAGCAAATGAAGGCAGCGACAGCAATTGCAAACGGCGGAAAGATGCTTCAGCCTTATGTCATCGATAAAATTGTTGACTCATCAACTGGTGAAACGATAGAACAGAAGGAACCAAGAGTGGTTGGTGAGCCAATATCAGAAGGAACTTCACAGCAAGTGCTAGAATTACTAGATTCGGTCGTTAATGGGGAAAATGGTACCGGGAAATCATATCAGCTAGATGATTATACAGTTGGCGGAAAAAGTGGTACAGCTGAAATACCGAACCCTGATGGACCTGGTTATTTAACAGGAAGAGAAAACTACGTCTTTTCATTTCTTGGTATGGCTCCAATTGAGGATCCGCAGCTAATGATGTATGTTTCTGTACAGCAGCCTGAGTTAGAACCAACGGAAGCTAGGTCTGCTCCAGTTTCGTTTATTTTTAAAAATGTAATGGAAAATAGCTTGCACTATTTAAATATCGATCCAAGTAACGAAGAAAAAGATGTCGTCCAACAACTAACCGTTCCTAAAGTAGTTGGCGGGAACTCTTCAGAAATAGTTGCGGAACTGAAAGATAAAGGGTTAGAAGTCTCCCTGGTAGGGGACGGAGAATCCATTGTTTCTGCAAGTGTGGAGGAAGGAGAAACGGTATTTCCAAGTGAGCGTGTTATTCTAGTTACAGATGAACCTGTGATGCCCGATATTACCGGATGGTCTCTAAGAGATGTAATGAAATTAGCTGAATTAATGCAATTAAAGACAGAGACATTTGGTAATGGATATGTAGTGACTCAGAACATACCTAAAGGAACTCCGCTTAAAAAGAATGATTACTTAGGAATTGAATTATTACCTCCAAATGAGGAGCAAGATGAAGAAACAAATAATAATGAAGAGGGTACGGAGGGAATATCAGACGAGTCCACGTCTCAAGAAGAGTAAATTTAGTCTTCGAATAACAGTTATGTAGTTAAACAGTGTTCTATTCAGTTTTTTTTACTCATATAGTGATTACAAACCAGCCTGGGAAAAGGGGATGGAGAATGAAACGTGTATCCACTGTTACAGTAAAAAAACGAATCGTCACTGTTTTTCTTTTGGGACTTCTTCTATTGGCGATTATTATTATTCGATTAGGGTATGTGCAATTTGTTATGGGTGAACGATTAACCGGACAAGCACACGACCTTTGGACGCGGGATATTAGTTTTCAAGCAGAACGTGGCTACATATTGGATGCAGAAGGAGATATTTTAGCTGAGAATGTTACTGCGCCTTCGGTAATCGCGATTCCGCGACAAGTAGAGGAACCAGAAGATGCTGCAGGAAAGTTAGCAAAAATATTGGGCATGCCAGAGGAAAAGGTTTTAGAAAATTTAACGAAAAATGAATCGAGTGTAAGCTTTCGACCGGAAGGAATTAAAATTTCGGAAGAACAAGAAACAGCAATACGGGAATTGAATATGAAAGGTATATACTTGGCAAAGGATTCAAAACGACATTATCCATATGGAGATGACTTATCTCATGTTCTCGGTTTTACAGGGATTGATAATCAAGGACTAATGGGACTGGAGTTGTCGTATGAAGATAAACTTGCTGGCGAGCCTGGAAGCCTCTCTTTCTATTCGGATGCGAAAGGACGAAGGCTGGATAATTTAGCGGATGTTTATAAACCTCCAACAGATGGCTTGAATTTAAAGACAACAATTAATTCCAAGGTACAAGCTATTATGGAGCGAGAACTAGATGCAGCTGTTTTAAAATATAATCCAGATGGAGCATTGGCAATAGCTCTTAATCCGAAAACCGGCGGTGTTCTCGGCATGACAACCCGTCCAAATTTCCATCCGGAAAATTATCAGGATGTAGATGCATCGATATTTGGTAGGAATTTACCGATTTGGAGTACGTATGAGCCTGGTTCGACTTTTAAAATAATAACACTTGCTGCAGCATTAGAGGAAAAAGTGGTTGACCTTGAAGAAGACACATATCATGATACTGGGCATATAACGGTAGGTGGCGCAAAAATCCGCTGCTGGAAAAGTGGAGGACATGGACATCAAAGCTATTTAGAAGTTGTTCAAAATTCATGTAACCCGGGATTCGTAAATCTCGGCCAACTCCTAGGAACAGAAAAATTGTTTTCGTATATTGATGCGTTTGGATTTGGAAAGAAAACGGGAATAGACTTACAAGGAGAAGGCAATGGGATACTCTTTAATCCTGAAAATGTAGGTCCTGTCGAATTAGCCACTACTTCATTCGGGCAAGGGGTTTCTGTTACACCGATCCAGCAGGTGATGGCAGTTGCTGCTGCGATTAATGGTGGCTATCTATATGAACCATATATAGCGGAAGAATGGATAGATCCGGTCACAGGTGAAACCGTTGAAAAGGTAGAGCCGAATATGAAACAGCGTGTGATTTCAAGCGGTACTTCTGATGAAGTTCGCAGTGCACTAGAAAGTGTAGTTGCACAAGGAACAGGCCGGCCTGCATATGTAGATGGTTATCGTGTTGGTGGAAAAACAGGAACGGCGCAAAAGGTTGGTCCAAATGGTGGCTATTTAGAAAATAATTACATTGTTTCGTTTATTGGATTTGCGCCAGCGGATGATCCGGAGATTGTTGTCTATGTAGCAGTAGATAATCCGAAAAACACCATCCAGTTTGGTGGTGTCGTCGCTGCGCCGATTGTAGGTACAATCATCGGGGACAGTTTAAGAGCAATGGAAGTTAAGCCAAGAGATGACGGTTTGGAAAAAGACTATCTATGGCCGGAACAGCCAAAAGTCGAAGTTCCAGATATGATAGGACAAACGAAACAGGAGCTGGCCGAATATTTACTTGATTTGACGATTGAGACTAATGGAGAAGGTGAATATATTGCGGACCAGTCTCCAAAACCAGGTACAAAACTGGAACCAGGATCTACCGTCAGAATTTATTTATCTGATGAAAAACATCGTTAATTGGACGGAAATTTGCTATAATAAGGGAAGTAAAAATCAGTAAATGCTTCTAAATTAAGACAACTATATAAAAGAGGGTGGAGAGCACCCTCTTAAAAAATACAATTATGTAGAATACATATGTTGGATATAAAATAGATAGGGTGTTTGCTATGAATTTAGATGAATTACTACATGTGTTACCTTTTTATAAAACAACATCGATGATTGATGAAATAAAAGTCGATGGTATTGAAATGGACTCACGAGAAGTAAAACAAGGAAGTGTTTTTGTTTGTATTCCTGGATTCACAGTTGATGGTCATGATTTTATAGACGATGCAGTAAAACAAGGAGCCGTTGCGCTAATTGTTGAAAAACTTGTTGAAGCTCCTGTTCCAGTTATTTTGGTAGACGATACGAATCGGGCGTTATCCATGCTCGCAGGTAAGTTCTTTAATTACCCAACATCAAAACTGCCATTAATCGGAGTTACTGGTACGAATGGTAAAACTACAGTTACGTATTTGTTGGAAGAGATTTTTAAACAACAGATGAAAAAAACTGGCGTTATTGGAACGATTCAGCTGAAAATTGGAGAGGAATCATATTCGATCTCGAATACAACTCCAGATGCTCTAAGCCTGCAACGAACATTCCACAAGATGCTTGGAGAAAATGTAGATCAGGCTATTATGGAAGTTTCTTCCCACGCATTGGATATGGGGAGAGTATACGGGTGTGATTATGATATTGCCGTATTCACCAATTTATCCCAAGATCACTTAGATTATCATTCCGATTTACAAGATTATCTTCGAGCTAAAAGCTTATTGTTTTCACAGTTAGGAAATAGCTATGATGAAAAGAAACGGAAATTTGCTATTTTAAATTCCGATGATGCGGCAAGTGATTTATTAAAACGCAGCACTGCGCAGCATGTAATGACTTACGGTTGTAATAATAAAGCTACTGTTATGGCTAACGGAATTCAGCTTGACGCTGCAGGAACATCCTTTACGTTAACCTCACCGGTTGGAGATATTGAAATCTCAAGTCGTTTAATTGGTATGTTTAATGTGTATAATATGCTAGCTGCAAGTACAGCGGCAATAGCTGCTAATGTATCATTAACGACTATTAAAACGGCACTTGAGCAGCTAGAAGGTGTAAATGGTCGTTTTGAGCCAGTTGTAGAAGGTCAGCGTTATGCAGTTATTGTTGATTATGCGCATACACCTGATTCGTTGGAAAATGTGTTGCAAACTGCAAGGGAATTTGCGAAGAATAATGTATATGTGGTCGTTGGATGTGGTGGAGATCGAGATCGTACGAAACGTCCGCTAATGGCATCAATTGCAGTAAAATATGCAGATCATGCATTTTTTACATCTGATAATCCAAGAACAGAAGACCCACAGTCGATTTTAGATGATATGACAGCTGAGTTAGAGGAAAGTAGTAGTTATGACGTAATCGTTGATCGGAAAGCAGCGATTTCTCAGGCTATCGGGCAAGCTACTTCAGAGGATATAATACTTATCGCAGGAAAAGGACATGAAACATATCAAATCATTGGACATACGAAATATGATTTTGATGATCGAGAAGTAGCGAGAAAAGCAATTCGCAATAAGGAGAAATATTGATGTTATTTACTACAAATTGGTTAGCTAAACAATTCCCCACTAATCAAGGGGGAATACAAGAAAATATAACTATAAAACAAGTAACGACAGATAGCAGAGCAAAGGGGGAAGGTCTATTATTTGTTCCGCTTGTTGGAGAGAACTTTGATGGACATGAATTTGTCAAACAAGCAATTGACAATGGTGCCTGTGCTATTATTTGGGATGAAAGCAAGCATTTGCCAGATGACATCCTGCCAAACCTTCCAATTTACTTTGTAAAAGACACCCTGAGTGCACTTCAGGATTTAGCGTCTGCTTACAGGACTGAGATTGATCCGATTGTAATCGGAATAACAGGCTCTAATGGTAAAACAACAACGAAGGATCTGACTTCCGCTGTTGTAAAAACGACTTATCGAACTCATGCTACGAAAGGAAATTTCAACAATCATATTGGATTACCATTAACAATTTTATCAATGGATCGAAATACCGAAGCATTAATTGTAGAAATGGGTATGAGTAACTTCCAGGAAATTGATTTATTAACACGTATAGCTAGACCAGATGTTGCAATAATTACAAATATCGGTGAGTCACATATAGAATTCTTGGGATCACGTGAAGGTATTGCTAAAGCGAAGCTGGAGATTGTAAATGGTTTGGATGAAGATGGAGTACTAATTATCGATGGTGATGAACCGTTGCTCCGTGAGAAACACATAAACCAGAAAAAAATTGCGTGTGGCTTTGGTGCAGAAAATGATTATAAAATTTCAGAGGTTAAGATACATACAACGGGAACAGAATTCACGCTTTCCGATGGCATGACTTATCAAGTTCCACTTTTTGGCAAGCACCATACAAAAAATGCTGTATTTGCGCTTGCTATAGGCAAGCTTTTAAACATTCATGCAGAAAAAAGCAAGCAAGCTTTGCAAAACCTTGAGCTAACTGGAATGCGGTTTGAACTACTAAAAGGCATAAATGATGTATCCATCATCAATGATGCTTATAATGCATCCGCAACTTCAATGAAGGCAGCTATTGAAGTAGTGAAACAAATGAACGGATTTGAGGAGAAGGTGTTAGTGCTCGGTGATATTCTTGAGCTAGGAGATCGTGCAAGAGAATTTCATGAGTCGGTTGCCGAAGTAATTGAAGCACCTATCACTGTGCTCTTTACATATGGAGTCCATGCTGAATGGATTCAAGCAGCAGTTCAAGCGAAGAGCCTTAATCTAAAATATACTCATTTTGCATCGAAGGAAGATTTAGTTCAGGCACTTAACCCCTATTTAACAAAACATTCACTAATATTATTTAAAGCATCACGAGGGTTAAAATTTGAAGAAATGATCGAAGCTATTACTACTGATGAGAATTAGATTACTACAAGGCAAGATAAAATTTTACTAAAAGTACAACCTAAAAAATAAATGAAACGTATTGATTCATCCAATCTATTTGGACGGTTATGTATGAGGAGGAAAGAAAGTGAATTTAACTGTTTTATTAATCACATTAGCGATTGCATTTCTCATTACCGTTCTTTTATCTCCAATATTGATTCCATTTTTAAGAAGATTAAAGTTTGGGCAAAGCATTAGAGAAGAAGGACCAAAATCACATTTGAAAAAAACGGGTACCCCTACAATGGGCGGTATCATGATTATATTTAGTGTTATTATTACGTCAATTATAATGGCTGCAAGAGTAGATGAATCTGGAATTGGTTATGAATTATGGCTACTCGTTTTTGTTATCTTTGGATATGGGTTACTCGGGTTTCTCGACGACTTTATAAAAGTAGCGATGAAACGAAATCTTGGTTTAACATCATTGCAAAAGTTACTTGGGCAAATTGTTATTGCACTTGTATTTTACTTTATTTTACGTAGTCAAGGATTTTCAACAGCGGTTCAAATACCGGGAACGGATATTCAGTGGGAACTAGGCTGGGGCTATGCACTATTAATCATATTCATGCTTGTCGGTGCTTCTAACGCTGTAAACTTAACGGATGGTTTAGATGGACTGCTAGCTGGTACAGCTGCTATTGCGTTTGGAGCATTTGCAATCCTTGCTTGGTATGGTACTGGTCAAAACGAACCAGCCATCTTTGCATTGGCTGTGGTTGGGGCATTACTTGGATTTCTGGTATTTAATGCACACCCAGCAAAGGTGTTTATGGGAGATACAGGGTCACTCGCGCTTGGAGGAGCGATTGCAGCTATTTCTATTTTGTTGAAAATGGAAATTCTGTTAGTAATTATTGGTGGCGTCTTTGTTATCGAAACACTTTCTGTAATTATTCAGGTTATTTCATTTAAGACAACAGGAAAACGTGTATTTAAAATGAGTCCATTACATCACCATTATGAACTGCTCGGCTGGTCAGAATGGCGGGTTGTGACGACATTTTGGTTAGTAGGACTTTTATTTGCCGCACTCGGCATTTATATTGAGGTGGGCTTATAATGAAGAGATTAACAGAATTCCCTTATTCTAACATTGTTGTTTTAGGACTTGCAAGAAGTGGAACAGCAGCAGCTGAAGCCCTTTTAGCAAATGATAAAACTATTCGAGTTCATGATAAGCAAGCAACAGAGCAGGATGAGACTGTTATACGACTGAAAGAGATGGGTGCTGAAGTTATAATAGGCTCTCATCCTATTTCCATTTTAGATGGAATGGATCTTGTTATTAAGAATCCAGGTATATCCTATGATAATCCGATTGTAGCAGAAGCAATAAGACGAGATATTCCCATTATTACGGAAATTGAATTAGCTTATTATTTATTTGACGGTCCAATAATTGGAGTGACAGGCTCGAATGGGAAAACAACAACCACTACTTTGGTAACGGATATGCTTAAGAAAAGCGAACGGCCAGTTAGAGTGGCTGGTAACATTGGGATTGTTGCTACAGAAGCAGTGCAATCCATGCAAGATGATGAAGCTCTTGTGCTTGAATTATCGTCTTTTCAACTACAAGGGACTGAAAAATTCAGACCAACAACAGCAATCTTATTAAATATATTTGAAGCACATTTGGATTACCATAAAACGTTGTCCAATTATAAGCAGGCAAAGTTTAATATCTTTAGAAATCAGACGAAGGATGACTACCTCATTTATAATGCTGAGGATAAAGCTATTGCAGAGGAAGTAAAGGACGCACGTGCAAAACTCATTCCTTTTTCCGTTCACCAAAAGCTTGAAGCTGGTGCATGGATCGATGACAAGTATGTTTATTTTAAAAATGAAAAAATCATCGAATTGAAAGAAATTGTTTTGGTCGGAGAGCATAATTTGCAAAATATATTAGCTGCAATTGCTGCTGCAAAGTTAAATGGAGCAACAAATGAAGGTATTTATCGTGTATTAACGACGTTTTCCGGAGTAGAGCATCGTTTACAATTTGTTGAAAATATTAATGGACGATTATTTTACAACGATTCAAAAGCAACAAATATTTTGGCGACTCAAAAAGCATTAGATTCATTTAAACAACCGACGATTCTTTTAGCAGGTGGACTTGATCGGGGGAATGAATTTACCGATTTGAAGCCACACCTGAAACATGTTAGAGCTATGGTTGTATTTGGCCAAACTGCAAGCAAGTTAAAAGAGTTAGCCGCTGAAGTTGGGATAGAAAAAGTAATTGAATCTGAGAATGTCGAAGATGCAGTCCATGCAGCATATTCGATTTCAGAGGAAAATGAAGTTATTCTTTTGTCACCAGCGTGTGCAAGCTGGGATCAATATCGAACATTTGAAGAAAGAGGAGACATGTTTGTACAAGCCGTGCATAAGCTAATGTAGGGGCAAACACAAAAAATGATTCGGTTGGTCATAAACATTGAACAGAAGTAAGATATCTATACCGAGAGTCTTAATTATTAAAACGATATAGAGCATACTACAAATGCCCCTGATCCAAAATTGGAAAAGGGGTGTTTTTTTGTTAAATAAATTACTAAAGGAGCAAAAAAGGCCAGATCTGCCTTTGCTTTTTATAATCGTTATTTTATTAGTCGTTGGGATTGTCATGGTTTACAGTTCATCCTACGTATGGTCTGATTACAAATTTAATGATTCCTTTTACTATTTAAAAAGACAGCTTCTCTTTGCTGGTGCAGGAGTGGTTGCGATGTTTTTTTTCATGGTCATTCCGTATTATACGTGGAAAAAATATGCAAATTTAATACTGCTATTTTGTTTTATATTATTACTGCTTGTCTTAATCCCTGGAGTAGGGTTGGTTCGAGGTGGAGCACAGAGCTGGATAGGGGTGGGTGCATTTAGTATTCAACCATCCGAATTTATGAAGCTCGGGCTAATCATTTTTCTTGCTGCGATCCTTTCTGCAAATCAAAAATATATAACTTCTTTTAAAAAAGGCTTTCTTCCATGTATTTTACTTGTTTTTACTGCTTTTGGTCTAATTATGCTGCAACCAGACCTTGGAACAGGAATGGTTCTTGTCCTTACATGTATGATTATGATTTTTGCTGCTGGTGCAAGGTTAACACATTTTTTTGGTCTTGCTGCAATTGGAATGCTCGGTTTTGTAGGCTTGATTGCATCTGCACCATATCGAATTAGTCGAATTACGGCATTTCTAAATCCGTGGGAGGATCCACTTGGGGATGGTTTTCAAATTATCCAGTCTTTATATGCGATTGGACCAGGTGGTTTAATGGGATTAGGATTAGGGAATAGCTTGCAGAAGTATTTTTATTTACCTGAGCCACAAACTGATTTTATTTTTGCTATATTAGGTGAAGAACTTGGATTTATTGGCGGAACTGTTATCATTGTTCTATTTTTCCTGCTTTTATGGAGGGGAATTAAAATTTCACTCGAAGCACCAGATCTATTTGGACGTTTTCTAGCACTTGGAATTGCAGGAATGCTTGCAGTACAAGCGATGATTAATATAAGTGTTGTGATTGGTCTGATTCCAGTTACAGGGATTACATTACCATTTCTAAGCTATGGTGGTTCATCTTTAACATTGACTTTATGCTCTGTTGGCGTTTTGCTAAATATTAGTATATATTCTAAGATTTAAGGTGAAGTTCTTTTCAGTTCCTTGCTTGGAAAAAATTCACAGCCCTGTAACTGGAAAAACTTGATAAAGTATGGTAAGTACACTACATCTTCCGCTATGTTTTATGATATAATTCATGTAACAGATAAAAACGGCTTTAAGATTTGCCGTTTTATTCTTTTGCTAACGTAAATAAATGTAAAAAGGAAGAAATGGGGATGAGTAAAAAGAATATTGTTTCGATTGAGGATCGTATTCCAAAATTGAAACAAGCACGTAAGAAAAAAGCAAACCGTCGACTTATATTTTATCTTTCAATCTTTTTTTTCTTGATATCTATCATCGTATATTTACAATCACCATTGAGCCATATTAAAACAATTGCCGTGAATGGAAATACGTATGTAACAGATGAAGAGATTATCGAAAGTAGCAATTTAACGACTGATACAAATATATGGACAATTAACCGAGCAGAAACTGAACAATTAATAAATAAGAACCCTATATTAGAGTCTGTAAAAGTAAGTAGAAAATTACCATGGACAATTGATATTCATGTAAAAGAACAGCAAATCATTGGATATATTCGTAACGAAACAGCGTATAAACCAGTATTAGGTAATGGTGAAATTCTAAATGTTACGAATGGGACGTTCAATGGCGAAGCTCCGCTAATTTATGGGTTTGATGATGAGGAATATCTACATAGAATGGCAGAGGAGCTAAAGGAACTCCCTGGTAGCATCAGGAATGTTATTTCGGAAATCCATTGGATCCCAACTGATGAAAATAAAAATACGGTGCTTTTATACATGAATGATGGTTACCTTGTAAAAGGAACGATTCGCGACTTTGCTGAAAAAATGGAAGTTTATCCGTCAATTGTTGCACAGCTTGATCCAGAGGAAAAAGGGATCATTCATATTGGAGTAGGTATCTACTTTGAGTCTTTTAATCAGGAAGAGGACGAAGATATGACAGAAATAGAAGGAATTCCAGACAATGAGGAATCAACAGAATCCGAATAAATAAATGTTGTGGTAGGAAAGTCATATAAATAGTTGTGTTTACGAAAGATATATAAGATACTCATAAAAGGTTGTTCAAAAGCCTAGGGAAAAGGACATATCGACCTTCGATGCATAAGCCGTACTCGTATTGGCCTTGCAGTGGGGCCAAAACTCCCCAGGAATTATGACTTTAGTAGACTTGGGTCTTTTCTTTCTCTTTTGAACACATTTTTTTAGAGGAATTTAGTTTTTTTAAAGCGTTAAGAAGGGATATTGCCACCTTTTGTGGAATAACCTATATATGTTTTATTTTTTTACTGATTTCCTATAAAATAGTAGATTATACAATAGATAAAAAAGGAAGTTCATAGAAACGACAGTAATACTGGAAGTTTCTGATTCTGGAGGTGCCTTTCGTTGAATAATAGTGAAATATTAGTAAGTCTTGATATAGGTACAACAGCGATTAAAGTCATTATTGGAGAAGTTTTGAACGATTCATTGAATATAATCGGGGTTGGGACCGCTAAATCAAATGGTATGAAAAAAGGTGCAGTTGTTGATATCGATCAAACGGTTCATTCAATCCGAAACGCGGTAGAACAAGCTGAGCGCATGGTAGGGATGCAGATTGAAAGTGTTGTCGTTGGTATAAACGGAAGTCATGTTCAATTACAGCCTTGTCATGGGGTAGTAGCAGTTCAAAGCGAAAACCGTGAAATTGGTGATGAGGATGTGACAAGAGTCATCGACGGAGCACAGGTAATCTCAATTCCACCAGAACGTGAAATTATTGATGTTATTCCAAAACAATTTATTGTAGATGGTTTGGATGAAATCACGGATCCGCGTGGTATGATTGGCGTTCGGTTGGAAATGGAAGGTACAATTATTACATGCTCAAAGACAGTACTACATAATATTTTAAAATGTGTAGAACGTGCTAACTTGCAAGTGTCCGATATTTGCCTTCAGCCACTTGCAGCCGGAACGATTGCTCTTTCAAAAGATGAAAAGAATATGGGGGTTGCTCTAATTGATGTGGGTGGTGGCTGTACTACCGTTTCAGTTTTTGGTAACGACCATCTAATTTCAACAAGTGTTATTAGCTTAGGTGGAGATAATATTACGAAGGATTTGTCTATCGGTCTAAGGACATCTACAGAAGAAGCAGAAGATA
Organism: Oceanobacillus profundus; assembly: GCF_003515705.1. Taxonomy (GTDB): domain Bacteria; phylum Bacillota; class Bacilli; order Bacillales; family Amphibacillaceae; genus Oceanobacillus; species Oceanobacillus profundus. The sequence continues at coordinate 237,944 of NZ_QWEH01000003.1, read as the reverse complement.
TTAAACTGAATTATGGACATGCATTTTATGATCATGCTTCTGAAGAAGAAACATTTGAAGTTTCAATCATTGGAAGCAACACAAGAGAAACCTATAATCAGCTGCAAATTTCTGATATGATTGAAGCAAGACTGGAAGAAATTTATGCTTATGTAGAAAGAGAAATTAGAAAAATGGGTTACGGCGAGCTTCCAGGTGGGTATGTATTGACTGGTGGAACGAGTTCGATGCCAGGAAGTCTTGAGCTTGCTGAGGACTTATTCCGATCAAATGTACGCGTTGCTATCCCAGATTACATAGGTGTAAGAGAAGCACAATATACAGCAGGTATTGGAATATTGCAGTTCGCTTATCATAATGCGAAGATACAAGGAAAAGATTTGTATCCATCTGTAGTTGAAGATACAACAGAACCGAAACCAAAAAGACCGCAAAAACAGCCAAAGGTCAAAAAAGAAACGAAAGAGAATAAGAAAAAAGACTCTAGTTTTGCTAATTTATTTAAGTATTTCTTTGATTAAGAATAACTGATGTGAATTCAAAAGGTAATGGAACTTTTTGACAGATAAAAAATATAAAACTTTTATTATTTGCATAAGTGCAACGAAGTCATTTGCCTAAAAGCCTGGCAAACGCCAAGTTTTCTAAAAAGATCACATTGAAATTAGCTTCTGGTATTCTTGTAATTTTGCACATTAGGAGGAAAGAAATATGTTAGAGTTTGATACAAATATGGAGGAATTAGCGACAATTAAAGTTATCGGTGTAGGTGGCGGTGGAAACAATGCTGTGAACCGAATGATTGAGCATGGTGTTGAAGGTGTAGAATTTATAGCGGTAAATACTGATGCTCAGGCTTTGAATTTGTCTAAAGCAGAAACAACAATACAAATAGGTGGTAAACTGACACGTGGTCTTGGAGCAGGTGCAAATCCGGAAGTTGGAAAGAAAGCTGCCGAAGAGAGCAAAGAACAGCTAGAAGAAGTATTGCAAGGTGCTGATATGGTATTTGTAACTGCTGGAATGGGTGGTGGCACCGGAACTGGTGCTGCTCCTGTAATTGCACAAGTTGCTAAAGATCTTGGAGCATTAACTGTAGGTGTTGTAACACGTCCATTCTCTTTTGAAGGAAGAAGACGCTCTACCCAAGCAATTTCTGGAATTGATACACTTAAAGGAAGTGTTGATACATTAATCGTAATTCCAAATGATCGCTTACTTGAAATTGTAGACAAAAACACACCAATGCTTGAAGCATTCCGTGAAGCAGATAATGTGTTACGACAAGGTGTACAAGGTATCTCAGATTTAATTGCGAAGCCAGGTCTAATTAACGTTGATTTTGCTGATGTTAAAACAATTATGTTTGATAAAGGTTCTGCACTCATGGGAATTGGTATTGCAACTGGTGAAACGCGTGCAACAGAAGCTGCGAAAAAAGCAATTTCATCTCCACTACTGGAGACTTCTATCGATGGTGCACATGGTATCCTAATGAATATTACTGGCGGTACGAACTTAAGCCTTTATGAAGTTCAAGAAGCTGCAGATTTAGTTACTTCAGCAGCAGATAAAGAAGTGAACGTTATCTTTGGATCCGTTATTAATGAGAATCTAAATGATGAAATTGTTGTTACAGTAATTGCAACAGGTTTTGATGAGACTGTACAACCAAAAGCAGAAATTAAGCAAAAACAGCATCGTCCTATGGCTAGTCATAACCAGCATGCTGCCACGAGGGAAGAACCGGTTCAAAGAGAGCAGCGCGAGCAGCGTGAGCAACAACAGCCACAGCCTCGTGTTAGACAAGAGGACGACGAGCTTGATATTCCTACATTTTTAAGAAATCGAAACCGTAATCGATAAAAAATAACTTGTACGAAGACATAATAGAGCAGATGAGCTACATTCATCTGCTCTATTTTCAATTCCATAACCTCTATTCACCACCCGGCATAGATTCCTCCAAAACAATCCTTAACATTGCCCTCGAGGCGTGATGAACATATTCTCTATTTTACAATTAATATAAACTTCTAATTAATGCGCATTGAGAGATTGTGCGAATACCCGCTCCGGAAACACACTACGCTTTTCGCGGGTGACCCGTGAGCCTCTTCGAACTCCGTTCTTCAGAGTCTCACTCTGGCCACGTATCCCGCAGAAGTCTACGTGTGTTTCCTCCGCTAGTGCTGGCTCACTGGCTATACTAACATGGTTTATCAAAATAAAAATGTTGTTCTAACCAGTCCGGGTGAGCGTAGGGCGGTGACTCCTGTGGGAACAGCACGTGTCTGAAGACTCGCAGGAAGTGGTTTTCTTCCGGAGAGGCTGAAGCCGTGCCCACGGAAAGCATCCGCCCGGAGCGATCCCGGACGGCGATTGTTCCACAGATTAAGCAAATATTCACTAGTTCGGATTTTCTTTCAAATGTGATGAAGCATCTAGAATAGTGTTAGTTTACGTTAGCGCAGCAGATCACAAAGCGTAAATAAGGGAAGGCTTTGTATTTATATAGGAAGAATTATACAATTCCAGTTATATTGGTTTAGCGCTATTTTTATGCATGTTGATTTTAGAAGTATTTGACATAAAACGCAAAAATCGATAGACAGACAATCCGTATGAATATACGTTAGCTTTAAAAGAGACAAATTATCCCCGACAAACTTATAGACAAATAGTGAAAATTAGCTTTTATACGCACACAAGAAGTGACAGACTTTGCTTCCGCACTCTACTATACTCGTTAGTAATTCCTCAAATCTGGGGTTTCGATTATCTATGAAAATACCTCCTGAAAATAAATATTCCGAAAATGATTTGCCGGGAAGGAAGAGAGAAATTGACCATTTATCTTGATGCCGTCTGGGCATTGAATTTTTTTCTGGATTTAATGCTGTTAATGCTTACAAAAGCTTTAGCAAGGGATGCAGTAGGGAAAATACGAATCATTTTTGGGGCATTTATCGCTTCATTAATTGTACCCTTTACGCTATTTTTTCCAGACTCCTTTATAAATGGGGTACTGGGTAAATTAATTTATTCATTCTTTATTATCTTATGTACCTTCGGATATGCAGGTTTTTATCGCATGATGAAATTATTATTATTATTTTACTTTACATCATTTGCAATTGGAGGTGGATTGACAGGGATATACTTTATGCTTGCAAACCCTGTGTCAATTACAGGCAATGGAATTTTAACATTTAATAAAGGATATGGTGATCCAGTTAGCTGGCTGTTTATCTTAATCGGATTCCCAATCGTATGGTATTTTACAAAGCACCGTATGGACGAGCATGCAAGTGAGAAAATTCGTTATGACCAATTATGCGAAGTGACCATTCAAATGAATAACAATTCATTTATGACCAAAGGGTTTATTGATAGCGGTAATCAGCTAGTTGATCCACTAACGAAAAGGGCAGTAGTTATTTGTGATGAAATATTTCTGAAGCAGTGGTTTTCTGAAGAAGAATGGAAGCAATTAGAGGAAGTGCATCATCATTTAGCACTTGATCAAGTTCCAGAAAAATGGCAGCACAAAGTACAAATGATTCCGTATCAAGGTGTTGAAGGAAAAAGTGGTTTCCTCTTAGCGATTAGGCCAGATCACATTGAAATACATTATGGGAGTCAGAAGCTTACAACAAGCAATTTACTAATCGGTATTCAGTTTGGCGTATTAGTTAGGGATCAAAGCTATCATTGTTTATTGCATCCGCAAATCATTAAATTAGCTACTATACAAACAGCATAAGGGAGTGGAGAGTATGGCTCTATGGAAAATCAAACTGAAATTGCGCTGGTACAAATTATTAATTAAATTAGGATTAAAGTCATCAGAAGTCTACTATATTGGTGGAAGTGAAGCATTGCCTCCTCCCCTTTCGAAACAGGAAGAACAAGAATTATTAATCCTATTACCGAAAGGCGACAAGGCAGCGAGAGCGATGCTGATTGAGCGTAACCTTCGTCTTGTCGTCTATATTGCACGTAAATTTGAAAATACAGGTATCAATATTGAGGACTTAATTAGCATAGGTACAATTGGCTTAATAAAAGCGGTAAATACATTCAATCCAGAAAAGAAAATTAAGTTAGCAACCTATGCATCAAGATGTATTGAAAACGAGATTCTTATGTACTTGCGTAGAAATAATAAACTTAAATCGGAAGTCTCATTTGATGAACCATTAAATATCGATTGGGATGGGAATGAGCTTCTATTGTCCGATGTTCTCGGTACGGATGAAGATATAATTACAAAAAACCTCGAATCAAATGTGGATAAAACTTTGTTGAAAAGTGCATTATCAAAATTAAATGCCCGTGAAAAACAAATCATGGAGCTGCGTTTTGGATTAATTGGTCAAGAGGAAAAGACCCAGAAGGATGTTGCGGATATGCTTGGAATTTCTCAATCCTATATTTCACGTTTAGAAAAAAAGATTATTCGCAGATTGAAAAAAGAATTTAATAAAATGGTGTAGCCATATTTTATAAGGTTTTCATCAACATTTTACAGTCTTTCTAAAATCTGTACGTGCATAAAAACCCTCTGCCGGGGAGATACTGTCCTTGAACAGCATCACCGACTGGGAGGGTTGACTTAAATGACTAGACATAAAGTTGAGATATGTGGTGTTGATACATCCAAACTACCTGTACTTAAAAATGAAGAAATGAAAAAGCTATTTGTAAGAATGCAGCAGGAAGGAGATATTTCTGCTCGAGAAGAACTTGTTAATGGGAATTTAAGGCTTGTATTAAGTGTGATACAGCGATTCAATAATCGGGGAGAATATGTAGATGATTTATTTCAAGTTGGCTGTATTGGACTAATGAAATCAATCGATAATTTTGATTTATCACATAACGTAAGATTCTCCACGTATGCTGTTCCGATGATTATTGGAGAAATAAGACGATACCTCAGGGATAATAATCCAATCCGAGTATCTAGGTCCTTACGTGATATTGCATACAAAGCACTGCAGGTGAGAGAAAAATTAATTAGTAAGACATCAAAAGAGCCTACTCCTGCAGAAATTGCCGCTGAAATGGGAATTCCACATTCCGATATTGTGTTTGCTCTTGATGCGATTCAAGATCCTGTATCATTATTCGAACCAATCTACAATGATGGTGGTGATCCAATATTTGTTGTCGATCAGATTAGTGATGATAAAGACAAGGATTCAACCTGGGTTGATAAAATTTCATTAAAAGAAGGGATGCACCAATTAAATGAACGTGAAAAAATGATATTGAATAAACGATTCTTTCAAGGGAAAACGCAAATGGAAGTTGCTGATGAAATTGGCATCTCACAAGCACAAGTATCTCGTTTAGAGAAAGCTGCAATCAGTCAAATGAATAAGCAAATGTTTGAATAAAGATTTAAATAAATCATGCAAAATCAGGAAGGACAGGTTTTTCACCTGTCTTTCCTGATTTTTTCTGTGTAAAGATGAAATAAATTGATGTGTTCGCATATAGTTTAATAAGTACGTGTTCAAAAAGAGGAGGACGAAAGGGACCGAGCAGTATAAGGCGTCGATGCATTGAGCAGACGTTCTTGCGCACAGTAAAAGCGATTTTCTTCTGCAATGAGTGTAAAAGCAAGCCAACGATCTTCTCGCTTGTTGTTTTGACTTCGATATTGGACACAGTACGTGTCGGTACTTAATCGATGGTCTACTGCTCTCGAAGTGTCATTTTCAACGGACTATTTTGACAACTAATAAGGCAGGTGAGGACAATGATTAAATTATCAGAATTACAGTTGAAAGAAATTATAATAATTGATGATGGTAGAAGGTTTGGCCATATTACAGATTTAGAAATTGACGGTAATACAGGGAAAATTATTGCAATTGTTGTGGAAACGAAGGACAAAAAGAGTGGAATGTTAAGAAAGGCTGACGAATTATTGATTTCCTGGGATCATATTGTTCGAATTGGTTCCGATGTGATTCTTGTCAATGATGTCCAGGGACCAAGTTTATATGGTACGGTAAAATAGAGATTGCATGAAAAAGCTTAGTTGAAAGCCAAAATATGATAAAATAAGACAAGTCTATTTTTGCAGTAAAGAAAATATAAAAATTTCTTTACTGCAGAAGTGCACTGTAGCATTAGCCAAGAGGATTGGTGAATGCCAAGTTTTCTAATCAGGAGGATTATAATGAATGAAGTCTTTAAAGAGAAAGATAACGCATATCTCAACATAGAAAAGTGGCAAACAGAACACCCTGGACTTGTCGTGGGCTTTACTACTAGAAACGGTGGTGTAAGCGAGTACCCCTATCATACATTGAATTTTGGGTTCCATGTTGCTGATGAACAGAAGCATGTTATAAGTAACCGTGAACGATTAGCAGATAAGCTGAACTTTTCACTGCAAAACTGGGTGTCAGGAGAACAAATACATCGAACGGAGATTGCACATGTTACGGATCAAGATAAGGGGAAAGGTTCAACTACTTATACAAGCTCCATTAAAGGCACGGATGGGCTCTTAACCAACCAAAAAGGAGTATTATGTACAGCTTTCTTTGCAGATTGTGTACCCTTATTTTTCTTCGATCCGATAACGGAATATATTGGAATTGCCCACGCTGGCTGGAAGGGATCTGTTAACCGAATTGCTGAGAAGATGGTGGAAGCTTTTGCAAAAGTTGGTGTGAAACCGGAAAACCTATTCGTAGCGATTGGTCCTTGTATTTCACAGCAGAATTATGAAGTAGATGAGCGGGTGATTCAATCGATTCGAGCAGGGGAGAGGGAAAATGCGGTACGTTCACTCGGCAAAAATCGATTTTTATTAGATTTAAAGCAATTAAATGTAGATATCCTTTTACAATCTGGGGTATTACGTCATAATATAGAGGTAACAAATTATTGCACTTATCGTGATGATGAATTATTTTTCTCTCATCGGAGAGACCATGGTAAAACTGGAAGAATGTTAGGGTTTATTGGATTTCAAGGGTGATTACATGATGGAGGAGTTATACGTATTATGGAAGTCGCAGCAAATTTGGCAGTCATTCAAGAGAAAATAGGACAAGCATGTAAAAATAGTGGGCGCAAACCTTCCGAAATAAACGTTATTGGGGTTACGAAATATGCTACAATAGAACGAACCGAGGAAGCAGTTGAAGCAGGAGTTAAAAATCTTGGCGAAAATCGAAATGAAGGTTTTTTAGAAAAGTATCATCACATTGCTGATAAAGTAACATGGCATTTTATTGGAACCTTGCAGTCACGAAAAGTAAAAGACATTATTGACAAAATTGATATGCTCCATGCTTTGGACAGGGCTTCACTTGCAAAAGAAATTAATAAACGAGCATCAGCACCTGTCGATTGCTTTATACAAGTAAATGTCAGTGGAGAAGCTTCCAAACATGGCTTGAGCGTAGAAGAGGTAATTCCTTTTATTGAGGAAATCGAGAAATACGAAAAAGTTCATGTAGTTGGATTAATGACAATGGCACCCCATATTGAAGACAAAGAGGAGATTCGGAAAGTATTTCGGGATTTAGCATTATTAAGAGACCGTATCAAAGCAAAGAAATTGCATCATGCACCATGTGAATTTCTTTCGATGGGGATGAGCAATGATTATGAAGTTGCGATTGAAGAGGGTGCAACCCATATCCGCATTGGCTCCCAATTAGTTGGTGAATGATCGCAAACTTAAGTAAAGAGGTGAGAGAATGAGTATTAAGAATAAGATTAAAAATTATTTCACCATGGATGACGAGTATGAGTACGAATATCAACAGGAAGAGATTACCCCAGAGAGTAAAGAAAGTACGAAGCAACAAACACAAAAGGTTGTAAGCTTAACTAGTATGCAGCAATCTACATCAAAAGTGGTATTATGTGAGCCAAGAACCTATAACGAAGCGCAGGAAATTGCAGATAACATTGTAAACAGACGTGCCGTTGTCATTAATTTACAACGCGTTGATCATCAACAAGCAAAACGTATTGTTGATTTTCTAAGTGGCACGGTATACGCTGTTAATGGTGATATTCAGAAGCTAGGCTCTGAAACATTTTTATGCACCCCGGACAATGTTGAAGTTTCAGGAACAATATCCGAAGCATTTGCCCAACAAGATGAATTTGAAAAAGGATGGTAGTAGTGGATGGTTGAATTATATACAATATTACATTATGCATTTGTATTCTATGGATATGCACTCATTGTGTATATTTTCATGTCATGGTTCCCAGGAGCAAGGGAATCATCCTTTGGTCAAATGTTGACCAAAATTTGTGAGCCTTACCTAGAGCAATTTCGTAAATTTATCCCACCAATTGGTATGATCGATATTTCGCCAATTGTTGGGATCCTTGTTCTTCATTTAGCTCGAGCAGGACTGCTTCAGTTTTTCCAAATGTTTTTATTTTAGAACGTATGGCGGTATTATGCTAAAAAGATTTTGACGAACAAAATGTTAAAGGAAGTAACAGGATGGATATTTACCAGCATTTTAGAAAAGAAGAACAGCCTTTTATTGATCAAGTATTGTCGTGGAAGGAACGCGTTGAGCAGACATTCCAGCCAAAGCTGACAGACTTTCTCGATCCACGCGAACAACAGTTAGTCGAAATGCTTGTCGGTTTGAATAATCCTGAATTAAAACTTGATAAGCATGGCGGAGGATTAAATACGGAACGAAAACGAATGGTAATTGCTCCTTTTTATGAGGAAATAGCAGAAGAATCTTTTCAGCTGACCTTATTGCAGACAACCTATCCAGATAAATTTATAACCATTGAACATCGGGATGTAATGGGCGCATTTTTATCAATGGGGATAAAGCGTACGAAGCTAGGAGATATTTATGCGGCAGACGGCCTCATTCAAATTGTACTGGCAGATGAAGTAAGTCCATATGTTACAGCAAATCTGAATGCAATAAAAAAAGCGACGGTTACATTTGGCGAGCAGCCGCTTACTCTTTTGAAAGAAAAACAAGAAAGATGGGTAGAAGCAGACAAAACAGTTTCGTCTTTAAGACTTGATGCTGTTATCAAGGAAATTTATCATATTTCAAGAAAAGATGCTTCAGCATTTATTGAAAAATTGCAGGTGAAAGTGAATCATAAGGTTGTTGACGATACTAAATTTCAACTGCAAGAGGGCGATATGATTTCGTTGCGTGGAAAAGGCCGAAGCAAATTAACTGCTATAAATGGGATGACGAAAAAGGATAAATGGAAAATTAGTATTGCATCTTTAAAATAATTTATAGTTCTTGCAGGATTTCCTGTTTTTTTGTCGAATTGATTTAAATACAACTTTGAGAACATTCGATTTTACGTTAATATATTTATACCTTGAGGAGGTGGCCACTGTGCCATTAACACCATTAGATATTCATAATAAAGAATTTACGAGAAAAATCCGTGGTTATGATGAAGATGAAGTAAATGAGTTCTTGGATCAAGTGATTAAGGATTATGAAATGGTCATTCGAGAAAAGAAAGAGCTGGATGAGAAAGTGAACCAGCTGAATGAAAGACTCGGTCATTTTACAAATATTGAAGAAACCCTAAATAAGTCCATTCTTGTTGCACAAGAAACAGCAGAAGAAGTAAAAGGAAATGCAACAAAGGAATCCAGGCTTATTATAAAAGAGGCAGAAAAAAATGCTGACCGCATCATTAATGAAGCGTTAAGTAAATCGCGTCGTATTTCAATGGATGTCGAAGAATTGAAGAAACAGGCTAAAGTTTTCCGCACAAGATTACGCATGCTTGTACAGGCTCAATTAGATATGCTTGGTACGGACGATTGGGAAGAATTATTTAAAACAGAGTTAGGCGAAGAACTCGAATTGATTGAAAATGAATCATAGTTCTTGACGTTCTTAAAAATATTACATATAATTCATACAAGATATGTCAATTATAATAACAATACGTTGAAAGAGAAAGTATAAAAGGACGTTGCTGAAAAGCGAGCTAGGAGATGGTGTGAGCCTGGTACAGCACTCTTTTAGAAAATCACTCTTGAGTATCCATTGTGAAATTTAGTAGTGATGGACGGCTTATCCCCGTTACGGATGTCGAGTGAATTTAAAATATCAATTTTGAATTTATAAGGGTGGTACCGCGAGTCTTCTCGTCCCTTTTGGGATGAAGAAGGCTTTTTTGTATTCAAAAGCGCAAGCGCTATTAAATAACTTAAGGAGGAAGCATAAATGGATTATAAAGAAACATTATTAATGCCGAAAACAGAATTTCCTATGCGAGGAAATTTACCAAATAAAGAGCCAAAACGTCAAGAACAATGGGAAGAAGCAAATCTATACGAAAAGAGTCTTGAACGTACAAAAGAAAGACCGTTATTTGTTTTACATGACGGACCACCGTATGCAAATGGAGATCTTCATATCGGGCATGCATTGAATAAAATTTTGAAAGACTTTATTACCCGCTATAAATCCATGACGGGTTACCATGCCCCATATATTCCAGGATGGGATACACATGGACTGCCAATTGAAACAGCTTTAACGAAGAACAAGAAAGTCAAACGAAAAGAAATGAGTGTAGCTGAATTTAGACAGCTATGTGCAGAATATGCACTCGGACAAGTGGATAGTCAACGCACACAATTTAAACAGCTTGGTGTACGTGGTGACTGGGATAATCCATATATTACACTGACGAAAGACTATGAAGCAGCACAAATTAAAGTATTTGGGGAAATGGCAAAAAAAGGCTATATCTACAAAGGCTTAAAACCGGTTTATTGGTCTCCTTCTTCTGAATCGGCATTAGCAGAGGCAGAAATTGAGTATCAGGATAAGCGTTCAGCTTCTATTTATGTGGCGTTTGAAGTTCGTGATGGAAAAGACTTATTCGATGGTGGAGAGAAATTCATCATTTGGACGACAACACCATGGACCATTCCAGCTAACCTGGGAATTAGTTTGCATCCCGATCTAGAGTACAACGTAGTAGAAGCAAACGGTGAAAAGTATGTACTTGCACACGCTTTACTGGAAGATGTTGCTGAAGAACTAGGCTGGGAAAATGTAAAGGTCGTAAAATCATTTAAAGGTCAAGAAGCAGATCGTGTTGTAGCAAAACATCCTTTCTATAATCGTGACTCGCTCGTAATGCTTGGTGAACATGTAACGACTGATGCTGGAACTGGTTGTGTTCATACCGCTCCAGGACATGGGGAGGATGACTTCTATGTGTCAAAAAAATATGGCATTGAAGCATTTTGTCCAGTTGATGATAAAGGAGTATTTACGGAAGAAGCTCCTGGTTTTGAGGGTTTATTCTACGATGCTGCCAATAAAGTGGTTACCGAAAAACTGGAAGAAACAGGTTCACTATTAAAAATGAGCTTTATTACACATTCCTATCCACATGATTGGCGTACGAAAAAGCCGACAATTTTCCGTGCAACATCTCAATGGTTTGCATCTATTAAAGACTTCCGTCAAGATATTCTTTCTGAAATTAAGGAAGTAAACTGGTATCCAAACTGGGGTGAAACGAGACTTTACAATATGGTGCGTGACCGTGAAGACTGGTGTATCTCAAGACAACGAGCATGGGGTGTTCCAATTCCTGTATTTTATGGTGAAGACGGTACACCGATTATTACAGACGAAACGGTTAATCATGTTTCTGAATTGTTTAAAGAACACGGATCAAACGTATGGTTTGAGCGTGAAGCGAAGGACTTGCTGCCAGAAGGATTTACATCAGAGTATAGCCCGAATGGTCAATTCACGAAGGAAACAGATATTATGGATGTTTGGTTTGATTCCGGATCGTCTCATGAAGGAGTATTAATGAACCGTGATGATCATCGTAGACCAGCAGATATTTATCTTGAAGGAAGTGACCAATATCGTGGTTGGTTTAACTCCTCATTATCAACAGCAGTAGCAGTTACAGGGAAAGCACCTTATAAAACGATTATCAGTCATGGGTTTGTACTTGATGGTAACGGAAGAAAAATGAGTAAATCACTTGGAAATGTCATCGTGCCATCCAAAGTGCAAAAACAGCTTGGCTCTGATATTTTACGTTTATGGGTTGCTTCTGTTGACTATCAATCCGATGTACGTATTTCGAACGATATTTTGAAACAAACTTCAGAAGCATATCGTAAAATCCGTAATACATTCCGCTTCCTGCTTGCGAACCTTGCTGATTTTAATCCAGCAACAGATGCAGTAGCTGAACATGAATTGGAAGAAGTGGATCGTTACATGCTGCATCGCTTACAGAAATTGCTATCTGATGTGCGTGAAAGCTATGAGAAGTATGAGTATGCACCAATTTTCCACCAAATTCATAATTTCTGTGCAGTTGATCTAAGCTCGTTCTATCTAGACTTTGCAAAAGACGTTCTCTATATCGAGGCAGCTGACAATAAACGTCGTCGTAGTATTCAAACTGGCTATTATGAAGTATTGACAACGTTGGTTAAGCTACTCACACCAATCATTCCACATACAACAGATGAAGTGTGGGAATATATCCCAGGGGCAGAAGCAGAGAGTGTACAATTGACAGATATTCCAGAACCAAGAGAAATTGCTGGAATGGACGCATTAGCTCCGAAGTGGAATCATTTTATGAATGTTCGTGATGATGTACTGAAAGCATTAGAAGAAGCACGAAATGATAAAGTTATCGGTAAATCATTAGAAGCAAAAATTACAATTGTTCCAAAAGATGAGGAAACAAAAGAAGTCTTAACAAATATGGAACATTTACATCAATTCTTAATCGTATCTGAAGCTGTTTTAAGCGAAAGCAATGCATCTGCAAAAGAATACAAGTTTGTTGATGTAGCTGTTGAAAAGCACCCTGGGGAAAAATGTGAACGTTGTTGGGTTGCTTCAGAAACAGTTGGCGAGGACCATGACCATCCGGAACTATGCTCGCGTTGTGCAGCAGTAGTAAAAGAGCATTATACCGAATAATGAAAAGCGTGTAATTCATAATAGCCCTCTTGAAATAAGGGGGCTATTATTATTGAAAAAGTGAAGAATAAAGTATACTATAAAAAAAGACTTGATAGAGGTTTTTAACCTCTTGTGAATACGGATGAAGCGGGGGATAAAAGATGATCTGGTATTATGTCATCGCGCTCTTTATTATCGGAATCGATCAACTAACAAAATGGATAATTGTAAGCACGATGGAACTTGGTGAGCGGATAACGGTAATCGAAAACTTCTTTTATATTACATCACATCGAAATTCAGGAGCAGCCTGGGGAATCTTACAAGGTCAAATGCTGTTTTTCTATATTGTAACAGCGGTCGTTGTAATCGGCATTATCTATTACATGCAAAAGTTTGCCAAAAACGATACATTACTAGCAATTGGCCTTAGCTTCGTTCTTGGTGGCGCAATCGGTAACTTTATTGATCGTTTATTCCATCAGGAAGTAGTTGATTTTGCTGATTTCTATATTTTTAATTATAATTTCCCTATTTTTAATGTTGCCGATTCTGCTTTAACTATCGGTGTTATTATCGTCATTATTGCAACGATTATGGATGAACGAAAGAAAGGAAAGGCCAAAAAATGACACAATTTCAACATGAAGTAACAGAGGAACAAAATAAAACAAGAGTCGATAAGCTGCTTGCTGCCATTAACCCAGAGCGATCTCGCTCGCAGATTCAGGGATGGATTAGTAAAGGGCATGTATTCGTAAATGAAGCGGAAGTAAAGGCAAATTATAAATGTCAAACTGGCGAAGTGTTAACATGGTCTATTCCAGAAGTTGAAGAGCTGAATATTCAAGGCGAAGATATTCCATTAGAGATTATTTATGAGGATTCTGATTTAATAGTAATTAATAAACCAAAAGGAATGGTTGTTCACCCTTCTGCAGGACATCAGACTGGTACATTAGTAAATGCACTCTTGCACCATTGTAAGGATTTATCCGGAATCAACAGTGTAGAAAGACCGGGAATTGTTCATCGTATTGATAAGGATACGAGTGGCCTGCTTGTCGTAGCGAAAAATGACCACACACACATGAAGTTATCAGAACAGCTAGCAACGAAGGAAGTAAAACGTAAATATGAAGCGATTGTCCATGGAGAGATCGGTCACGAATCCGGTATCATTGATGCACCAATAGGCAGAGATCCAAAAGACCGACAAAAAATGGGAATTGTTGATAGTGGTAAACCTGCAGTGACGCATTTTAAAGTTATCAAGCATTTTCCTGATTATACCCATGTAGAATGTCAGCTTGAAACAGGACGTACGCATCAAATCAGAGTACACATGAGGTATATCGGTTTTCCGCTTGTTGGTGATCCGAAATATGGCCAACGTAAAACACTAGATGCAGATGGTCAAGCCCTTCATGCGAAGACATTAGGCTTTACGCATCCACGAACAAATGAATGGATGGAGTTTGAAGTGGAAGCTCCAAAAGTCTTTCAAGAAGTCCTGGGAAAAATAAAGAATATGTATTGACAGATGATAATTAGTTTGTAATAATGAATGAAGATTAATAAAGGTGACCTTTAAATAATAGTCCTGTGAGGCTAAAAAGGAACGGTTTGTTCGTTAGGTATCGTATGTTCAAAACCCTTTTTTCCTACAGGAGAAGAGGGTTTTTATTTTTTATGCAGATAAGAAAGTATAAAACTTTCCTACCTGTATAAGTGCAACTAAGACATTCGCCTAAATGCTTTGCGAATGCCAAGTTTTCTAAGAAACGGGGTGCAAGTGATTGAATAAAAAAACAGAGATATTAGATACAGCTGCCATCAATAGGGCATTGACCAGAATGTCCCATGAAATATTGGAGAAGAATAAAGGCGGCGAAGATATAGTGCTTGTAGGTATAAAAACAAGAGGAGTTCCACTTGCTAAACGAGTTCACGATAAGATTAAGCAAATAGAAGCGATCGACGTTCCACTTGGTGAACTTGATATTACACTTTATCGTGATGATTTGGAAAAAGCGACAACAGATAATGAACCAGAAATTAAATCTGCAACGATTGATGTAGAGTTAACAGGAAAAAATGTTATTTTGATTGATGATGTCCTCTATACAGGACGCACAGTTCGCGCTGCAATGGATGCCGTAATGGATATTGGCAGACCGTCAAGAATCCAGCTTGGTGTACTTGTCGATCGGGGTCACCGAGAGTTGCCCATTCGCGCAGATTATGTTGGTAAGAATATTCCAACCTCTGATAAAGAGATTATAGTCGTTCAACTTGATGAAACGGATGAAGCAGAACATGTTTCGATCTATGAAAAATAAATAGTTACAACTTTTAAGCAAATCCAGAGAGATTTGAAAGGTTGTGTTAAGAAATGCGTGTATACACTACACGTCTACCTCTTTGCAGCCTTTTTGCAAAGAGGTTTTTTTATTGCTCTTGTAACTATTCAAATGGGAACCACTGTAGGTAACTGGAGACCCGTAATCACATCCATAAAGCATTCAAGTTCGACCCGAAATCCTAAAACGCTCACTTAAAAGGAGAGGATATGATGAGACATTTTATATCGGTTGATCAGCTAACAGAAAAGGATATTTATTCCATGATACAAAGAGCGGAGAGCTACCGAAACCAGAAGATGAAGGATTTGACTCGGCAATTGTTTACAGCCAATCTCTTTTTTGAACCTAGCACGAGAACAAAAATGAGTTTTATCGTAGCGCAACGAAAAATGGGATTTGAAGCACTTGATTTTCATGAGGACACATCAAGCGTACGAAAAGGAGAGTCGCTTTATGATACAGCAAAGACATTTGAAGCAATCGGAGCGAACCTTTTAGTTGTGCGCCATCCAGATGATAATTGGTATGAGGCGCTTGAAGGAAAGATTTCCATACCAATGATTAATGCAGGGGCTGGTAAGGCAGAGCATCCAACACAATGCATGCTCGACCTCTTGACGATTTATCAGGAATATGGACGGATCGAAGGATTGAAGATTGTAATCGTCGGGGACATCAAACATAGTCGAGTTGCTCACTCCAATGCAAAAGCACTTGCTAGATTGGGTGTAGAAGTATACTTATGTGCTGCTCCCGGATTTGAGGACCCAGAGCTTGAATTTCCTTATATTTCAATTGATGAAGCAGTAGAGATATGCGATGTTGTGATGCTTCTCCGAATTCAACATGAGCGACATGTGCAAAAAAATGAAACAAACAATTACTTGGATCTTTATGGATTAACAAAAGAAAGAGAAAAGAAGATGAAGGAGGAGGCAATTATTCTTCATCCAGCGCCGATTAATCGTGGAGTAGAAATTGATACCGATATAGTAGAATGCAGGCGCTCACGAATTTTTAAACAAATGGAAAATGGTGTCTATGTAAGAATGGCAATTATGTCACACGTATTAAATGAATGGGGGATTATGAATGAAAACTTTATTGAAAAACGCCAAAAAGTTAGCAGCTACTAATGAATTCGAAGTATGTGAAATTTTAATCGAAGGAAAACAAATAAAAGAAATTGCACCTATTATTTCTGAAGAAGCAGACGAGATAATTGATTTACAAGGAAAGCTTGTTTTGCCAGGATTTATTGATGTCCATATTCATTTACGTGAACCAGGTGGAGAGCATAAGGAAACAATTTTGACAGGGACAGAAGCTGCAGCACGTGGAGGTTATACGACAGTATGTGCTATGCCAAATACAAATCCGGTGCCAGACAGTAAAGAAGCATTGGAAGCACTATGGGGAAAAATTAACACGGATGCGAAAGTTCGCGTTCTCCCTTATGCAGCAATAACAAAGGGACTAAAAGGGGAAGAACGAACAAATATTAAGGAATTACAGGAACTAGGCGCATTTGCTTTTACCGATGATGGAGTAGGCATTCAAACGGCTGACCAAATGCTTTCCGCCATGAAGGAAGCTGCAGCATGTGACGTAGCAATTGTCGCACACTGTGAGGATAATTCAATTGTGTATGGTGGTGTCACTCATGATGGAGAGGTTAGTGAACGGTTAAACCTACCAGGAATTCCTTCTTTAAGTGAATCGGTACAAATTGCAAGAGACGTACTGCTTGCAGAAGCTGCGAATTGTCATTATCACGTTTGTCATATAAGTACAAAGGAATCTGTACGTGTCATCCGTGACGCAAAGCGAGCAGGTATCCATGTTACTGCGGAAGTCACACCACATCACCTACTATTAAATGAAGAAGACATTCGCGAAGCAGATACGAATTTCAAAATGAATCCCCCACTGCGTGCGAAAGAAGATCAGCAAGCACTAATCGATGGATTGCTTGATGGGACGATTGACTTTATCGCAACAGATCATGCACCACATGCAGCCGAAGAAAAAGCAAAAGGGTTTATCAAAGCTCCATTTGGAATCGTAGGACTTGAAACGGCATTCCCGCTTCTATATACACATTTAGTAGAGACAGGGAAGATTTCACTTCTGCAGCTAGTTGAATGGATGACGGCAAAGCCAGCAGACGTTTTTAACCTTCCGTATGGATCGCTTGAGGTTGGAAAGGTTGCAGATATTACAGTAGTTGACCTTGAAAAAGAAAATGTTATCGATAAAGACACGTTCTATTCGAAGGGAAAGAATACGCCATTCGACGGCTGGCGTGTTAAAGGTACCCCAGTCGTAACCATGGTAGAAGGAAAAGTAGTGTATAAGGAGGCAGTTCATGCGTAAAAGACAATTGGTTCTTGAAGACGGAACGATATTTATTGGTGAAGCGTTTGGAAGTGATTGTGAATCAAACGGAGAAGTTGTATTCAACACTGGAATGACTGGCTACCAAGAAGTAATAACGGATCCATCTTATTGTGGTCAAATTGTAACAATGACCTATCCAATTGTCGGAAACTACGGAATTAACAGGGATGATTTTGAAACAGTCACTCCTTTTATTAACGGATTAATTGTGAGAGAGGTGTGTGATGCACCGTCTAACTTTAGGCAGGAGGAGAACTTAGACCAATTTCTTAAAGCGCATGGTATTCCGGGAATCGCCGGGGTGGATACAAGAAAGCTGACCAAAATAATTCGAAAGCATGGAACAATGAAAGCTATTATTTCAAATGTAGATGTTTCATCAGAAGTGCTTATTGATCAAGCGAAAAATCTACTTCTCTCCACTGATCAGGTGAAAAAGACATCAACAGTTAAGCCGTATGTTGTTCCTGGACGTGGAAAGCGGATTATCATGGTAGATTTCGGTGCAAAACATGGAATCTTACGAGAATTAACGAAGCGTGACTGCCATATAACAGTAGTCCCTTATAATTACAGTGCAAAAGAAATTTTGCGGCTAAAGCCAGATGGATTAATGCTGACAAATGGTCCAGGAAATCCAAAGCATGTTCCAGAAGCAATTGAAATGATTAAGGTTATTTTAGGCAAGGTTCCGATATTCGGTATTTGTCTCGGTCATCAGTTACTAGCACTGGCATGTGATGCAGACACAGAGAAGATGACATTTGGCCACCGTGGATCGAATCATCCCGTGAAAGATTTAAAGAATGAAAGAACGTACCTTACTTCACAGAATCATAGTTATGCAGTTAAAGCTGAATCGTTGAAACATACAGCACTTGAGCTAACGCAATTAGCGTTGAATGACAATTCCGTAGAAGGTATTCGACACAGGAATTACCCTGCTTTTTCTGTACAATATCACCCAGAAGCATCACCAGGACCTGAGGATACAAATGATTTATTTGATGTATTTTTACAGATGGTTGAAGAGGCTCAAGTGAAACGGGGGGAAGAAGTATATGCCTAAAAATACAGCAATCCAAAAAATATTGGTTATCGGTTCTGGACCAATTGTAATTGGCCAGGCAGCGGAATTCGATTATTCTGGTACACAGGCTTGTCAAGCATTGAAGGAAGAAGGATATAGTGTTATTCTTGCAAACTCAAACCCGGCAACGATTATGACAGACCATACGGTAGCTGACAAGGTTTATATGGAGCCATTAACAGTTGAATTTTTGACAAAAATCATTCGCAAAGAACAGCCTGACGCATTACTGCCAACACTTGGCGGACAGACTGGACTGAATCTAGCGATGGCATTAGACCAAAGTGGTGTTCTTTCCCAGTACAATGTGGAGTTGTTAGGAACAACATTAGAGGCCATTCAAAAGGCAGAAGACCGTGAGAAATTTAGAGATTTAATGCACGCATTAAAAGAGCCTGTTCCAGAAAGCAAGATTGTCAATACGGTGGAACAAGCGCTTGTTTTTGCCGCGGAAATTGGTTATCCATTAATTGTTCGACCAGCGTATACACTTGGTGGTACTGGTGGCGGGATGTGCTATAACGAGCTGGAACTAAAAGAAATAACGAAGAATGGGTTAGCACTATCGCCTGCTGATCAATGTCTTATCGAACGAAATATCGCTGGTTTTAAAGAAATTGAATATGAAGTAATGCGAGATAAGAATGACCAGGCAATCGTCGTTTGTAACATGGAGAATGTAGACCCTGTCGGTATTCATACTGGGGATTCAATTGTTGTTGCACCATCACAAACATTAAGTGACCGTGAGTACCAAATGCTCCGAAATGCTTCGTTAAGAATTATCCGTGCACTGTCCATTGAAGGTGGTTGCAATGTGCAGCTCGCGCTTGATCCGGATAGCTTTAATTACTATATAATTGAGGTAAATCCTAGGGTAAGCAGATCATCTGCATTGGCTTCTAAAGCAACGGGTTATCCAATTGCAAAAGTAGCTGCCAAAATTGCTGTTGGGTATACACTTGATGAAATTATCAATCCGATAACTGGTACGACGTATGCATTATTTGAACCAGCACTGGATTACGTTGTAACGAAGTTTCCTAGATTCCCATTTGATAAATTTACAGCTGGTGACCGCAAATTAGGAACACAAATGAAAGCAACTGGAGAAGTGATGGCAATTGGACGTAATTTTGAAGAATCTTTATTAAAGGGTATCCGTTCTTTAGAGCTAGGAACTGAAGAACTCTGGTTGAAATCTCTAACGAATCTCTCCGAAACAGAACTCATAGAGCGTATGGAAAAGGCAGATGATGAACGGATTTTTGTTATCGCTGAAGCATTTCGCAGGGGAATGACGGTGGAACGAATTTTTCAGTTAACAAAGATCGATCGTTTCTTTCTTGTGAAATTCGAGAAGTTAGTAAAGCTTGAGCAAGAATTGCAGGAACAGCACTTTTCAAAAGAAATTTTGAAAAAGGCAAAACGTGTTGGTGTCTCTGATGCACAGATAGCAAGAATGTGGAACATATCAATAGATGAAATTTATACATATCGAATGAATGAGAATTTGAAGCCAGTTTATAAAATGGTGGATACTTGTGCAGCTGAATTTGAATCAGCAACGCCTTATTTTTACAGTACATACGAGGATGAAAATGAATCGATTGCATCAAATCGTAAAAAAATTCTAGTCCTTGGCTCTGGACCAATTCGAATTGGTCAAGGAATCGAATTCGATTATGCGACTGTTCATGCGGTGCTTGCGATTAAAGAAATGGGCTACGAAGCTATTATTATGAATAATAATCCAGAAACGGTTTCTACCGATTTTAGTATCTCTGACAAGCTTTATTTTGAACCATTGACACTTGAAGATGTTATGCATGTAGTGGACTTGGAGCAGCCAGAAGGAGTTATCGTACAATTTGGTGGTCAAACAGCAATTAATCTAGCTGCGGGATTAGAGCGAAGGGGCGTTGCTATTTTAGGTACTAGCTTGGAAGCAATTGATCGTGCAGAGGATCGTGATAAATTCGAAACATTACTAGATGAATTGAATTTACTAAGACCAATGGGCAAAGCTGTCCAGAAGCTGGAACAAGTTTTGGAGGTTGCAGACGAAATTGGCTATCCAGTACTTGTAAGACCTTCCTATGTGATTGGTGGAAGCAGGATGGAAATTGTTTATGATGACGAAGAGTTACAAGCCTACCTAAGAAAGACAAATCATTTAAACGCAGAGCACCCAATTTTAATCGATAAATACCTTACTGGTATTGAAGCTGAAGTTGATGCTATAAGTGATGGCGAAACAACGATTATACCTGGGATAATGGAACATATTGAACGTGCTGGTGTACATTCTGGTGATTCCATGGCAGTCTATCCACCACAACGGCTCAGTGATTCGGTAAAACAAAAATGTATGGCAGCTGCTGAACAGATTGCTAAAGCACTTCATGTAAAAGGATTGATTAATATTCAGTTCATTATTCGTGGAGAAGACGTATATATTCTTGAAGTCAACCCACGAGCAAGTAGAACAATTCCGTTCCTAAGCAAAATTACAGGTGTAACCATGGCAGCTATTGCAACAAAATGTATTTTAGGAGAAAAATTGAAAGCTTTAGGCTTTGAGACTGGCATTCTACCAGAAGATAGCAATGTATCTGTAAAAATCCCAGTATTTTCCTTTGAGAAACTCCGAAGTGTTGATACGTTCTTAGGACCTGAAATGAAATCAACCGGGGAAGCAATCGGTTATGATAAGACACTGGAAAAGGCATTGTATAAAGGATTAATTGCTGCAGGCTATACTGTCCCACAAGATGGTGGGGTCCTATTAACAGTGGCGGATAAGGATAAAGCAGAAATGCTGAAAGTCGCTGAACGTTTTCATCAACTTGGATTCGTGCTTTATGCAACAGAAGGCACGGCTGCATATGTAAGAGAAGCAGGAGATTTCCCAATTATTGAAGTAGCAAAAATTGGATCAATCGAACCAAATGTACTTTCGATTATGGAGAATGGGGATGTTCAATTTGTAGTAAATACACTTAATTCGGGTAAAAAGCCAAGGTCAGATGGTTTCTTAATTCGTAGGCAGACGGTTGAACATGGTATCGCCTGTTTAACAAATTTGGATACTGCAAATGCCATTTTAAATGTGATTGATTCAACAACATTTAGCGCAAAACCAATAGGAGAAAAAGAGGCTATAAGACAATGATACAAAAGGAAAAAATGATAATTAAATCTGTAACGAATATTGCACTGGATACAATTGAAATGGTACTTGAAAATACGTTTATTAGTAAAACTGCTATTCCGGGTCAGTTTTTGCATGCTTCAATTGAGGGACATACCTTGCGACGTCCTATTTCCATTGCGGATATCGATCGAGAAAAAGAAACAGTTACCATCTTATTTAAAATTTTAGGTAAAGGTACCGAAAAGCTTGCAACCTATCAAGCTGGTATGTCCTTTAATGTACTTGGTCCGAGTGGAAATGGGTTTCAGATTGAGGATAAACAAGGAACATATCTTTTAATAGGTGGTGGGATTGGCGTTCCTCCATTGTACTACCTTGGGAAAAAACTTGCAGAAAAGCAATGTCAGGTCATTTCAATTCTTGGATTCCAGACAAAAACAAATGTATTTTATGAGGAAAAGTTTAGAGCACTTGGAGAGACCTTTATTGTGACAAATGACGGTTCATATGGTGAAACAGGTTTTGTTACGGACATCATTGAAAGAGCTGGGGACTTTGATTCTTACTTTTCCTGTGGACCAGTTCCAATGCTTAAAGCAATTACGAAAAAACTTCCTACAAAACCTGGATTAATTTCCTTGGAAGAGCGGATGGGCTGTGGAGTTGGAGCATGTATGGCATGTGTTATTCCCACAAATGACGGGAAAAGCTATCAGAAAATCTGCAGTGATGGACCAGTATTTCATGCGCAGGAGGTATCCTTATGACAAATTTAGCAGTACATTTACCCGGTCTTGAGTTGAAAAACCCGATCATGCCTGCATCAGGATGCTTTGGATTCGGAAGAGAATATAGTACATTTTATGATTTAAGCAAGCTTGGTGCAGTTATCATGAAAGCAGCAACTGGAACAGAGCGTTTAGGCAACCCAACTCCCCGTGTTGTAGAAACAGCATCTGGCATGTTGAACGCAATTGGTTTGCAAAATCCTGGAGTGAAAAACATCATTGAAAATGAAGTTCCATTTCTTGCAGCATACGATACAAGTATCATTGCCAATATTGCTGGCAGTACGACAACTGAATATGAAGCAGTTGCTCGTGCATTTAACGAAACAGAGCTTGTACATGCTATTGAGTTAAACATTTCATGTCCGAACGTAAAAGAAGGCGGCATCCAGTTTGGAACGGATCCAGCAATGGCAGCGACGGTCACTGAAATTGTTAAAAATGCTAGCAATCTTCCGGTTTATGTGAAGCTCTCACCAAATGTTACCAATATAGTTGAGATGGCGAAAGCGGTAGAAGCAGCAGGTGCAGATGGTTTATCAATGATTAATACATTGACAGGAATGCAAATGCATTTGCAGTCAAGAAAACCATTGATTGCGAATAAAACAGGCGGTTTGTCTGGTCCAGCTATAAAACCAGTAGCAATTCGTATGATATATGAAGTGAGACAGCATGTTAATATTCCAATTATTGGAATGGGCGGCGTGACAAATGCAGAAGATGTGCTTGAATTTCTATTAGCAGGAGCAAGTGCTGTAGCTGTCGGTACAGCGAATTTTTCCAATCCGTATATATGTCCTGAAATTATTGATGCACTGCCAGCAACATTAGAGCGCTATGGATTTGATTCAGTGGAAGAAGTAATTGGAAAGGGGATTATACCCGTATGAAGGAGAAAATTTACTTAGCATTAGATTTTCCAAATTGGCAAGCTACAAAGCAATTTCTTGATAATAACCAGCTTTACGGCATACCTGTGAAAGTTGGAATGGAGCTATTCTACCATGAGGGCCCTGCTGTTATTAAGAAGCTTAAAGAACGGAACCATCCTATTTTTCTTGATCTGAAATTACATGATATACCAACGACGGTAATGCGTGCTATGAGAAATATCGCTAGTCTAGGGGTGGATATGGTTAATGTACATGCTCTTGGTGGAGGTGAAATGATTCGTTATGCAAAAGAAGGGCTTGTTAGTAGTAACAATGAGAAGATCCCAAAACTAATTGCTGTTACGATTTTAACCTCAATGGAGCAGCAAACACTGAATGAACAACTAAGAATTTCGGGTAATGTGGTTGATAATGCTGCTTATTTCGCAGCTGTTGCTCATGATAATGGTGCAGATGGTGTCGTCTGTTCTGTGCATGAAGCGATGTCAATCAAGGCATTATGTGGAGATACTTTTTTAACTGTAACGCCAGGCATTCGTTTGGCAGATTCAGATAAAAATGACCAGAAACGGATTGCAACTCCGAGCTTCGCCAAGGACAATGGTTCAGATTACATTGTCGTCGGCAGAAGTGTCACAAAGTCGTCGAATCCGTATGAAGCATATCAGCAAATAGTCGAGGAGTGGAAGCATGGCATTAAAGGATGAATTAACAAGGGAGCTATTAGAAATAAAAGCAGTACAAATTAATGCAAATGATTACTTTACATGGACATCGGGAATCAAGTCGCCGATTTATTGCGATAACCGTTTGACGATGTCTTACCCAGCTGTACGTAAAAAAATCGTAACTGCGTTCGCTGAAAAAATCGCTGCAATGGAGGAAAAACCGGATATTATTGCAGGCTGTGCAACTGCTGGGATCCCTCATGCAGCGTGGCTAGCTGAAAAATTAGACCTTCCAATGGTTTATGTACGTTCAAAGCCAAAAGGACATGGGAAGGGAAATCAAATTGAAGGAAAAATATCCAGGGGACAAAAAGTACTTGTTATTGAAGATTTAATTTCCACTGGCGGATCCTCCATCGAATCTGCTAAAGCACTCCAAGCAGAAGGAGCCGACGTTCTAGCTGTCTTTGCAATCTTTACATATGGATTAAAAAAAGCAACAGATCAATTTGCAGCTGAAGCAATTACCTTTGATACGATAACAAACTTTGATGCGTTAATAGAAGCGCTTGTAGAAGACGGCAAGCTGACTACAACCAATAAATCTGAATTACTAGAGTGGCGTAATAGTTTATAGTGTTTGATTTAAGTTTATTATAAGAAAGAAACTACGAACTAACTTCTCGGCTGTTTTCTTCAAGTATGTGCAACAATCGCCGTCCGGGATCGCTCCGGGCGGATGCTTTCCGTGGGCACGGCTTCAGCCTCTCTGGAAGAAACCCACTTCCGGTGAGTCTTCAGACACATGCTATTCCCACTGGAGTCACCGCCCTGCGCTCACCCGGACTGGAAGCGCATCGATATCGTGTTTATTAATACCACAAGTAATAATTGGTGAGCATATACTAGCGAAGTATATTTCCGGAGCGGGCAGACGCACAATCCATTTAAATACACTAATCCACAGTTTATATAAAATATAAATAAAGCAATATTTATTTTGTTACAATCCTAGTTCATGTATTACTTTTCATACAATGCCATCCATTCATCAATTGCAAAGGATTGTATATCGCCTTCTGCATTAAATTTAAATTGATAATAATTCTGAATAGTTTCAGGTGCGTCATTAAGGTAGTGGGATACTTTTTCTATTTTGTCTGTAGAATCAAGAGTTCGGTGGACCCATTCAGCATATGGAAGAGTCTTTTTTCGCTTTGTTTCTTTTAACAGTTTTAATTTATTTCTTTCAAGCAACGACTTCCATTCGGGTATTTTTCGAGAACGAATATGGCTATCATCACGCATCTTTTCAAGGGCATTAATGAACGCATCATAGTGCTTATTTTCGGGTGCAATATTGTCGATGAAAAGAAATTTTCCCGAAGGTTTTAAAACGCGTTGTACTTCATCAATGAATTTCCCTGCGTCTGGAAAATGATGTGCAGCAATACGGCAGGTAACGATATCAAAATAATTATCGATAAATGGTAAATTTTCCGCGTCAGCAATAACATAATGCGTATTCGTTAAATCACTTAAATAATTGGCTGTATTTTCTAGCATTTCCTTTGTAATGTCAGTGGAAATTACTGTTTTAACATATGGTGATATAGTCTTTGTAACATGCCCTCCGCCTGTTGCAATATCTAATGCTACCATGTCTGACTTTAGCTCTAACCATTCCTTTAACAGCTCTAAATCGGTACCGCCAGCATGTGTACTGCTCGTTACATAGGCTTCTTTATTTTTGCCGAATATTTCCTGCACTTTAATTTTTTCTTTCATAATATTTCCCTCCTTCTATAAAGTTGAGATTATTCTTATATTTATTTTATGCTTATATGTGCGATAAGTAAAATACTGATATATAATCAATAGTAATCATAAAAAGTTATCAGGGGGTTTCTAATGAAAATCGATGACTATGAGTTACTATTGAAATTGAATGAAGTTGGAACAATTAGAGGGACAGCAAAGCTAATTCTTATTTCACAGCCAGCTGTAACACAGCGTTTAAAATTCATTGAAGCGCACTTTGGAGAGATGATTTTTATACGAACATCAAAACGGCTTATGCCAACACCGAGTGGTGAAATTATTTTAGAGCATGCGAAACAAGTTGTTGAAAGAGAAAGAGAGTTAAAGAATAAATTATCAGAGACAGGAAAAGATATCCAGGGAACATTGTCAATTGCTTGCTCCTCATTAATAAGTCAACGATTTCTCCCAGCCATTCTTGGGGAATTCACTGCTGCGTACCCGAAAGTGGCGATTGATCTTGTTACAGGAATTAGTGAGGATATAAAAAGGGATCATAAAAAATACCATGTTTGTATCATTCGTGGTGAAAAGTTGAAGGAAACAACATCCATAAGACTTTTTGATGATCCATTATATATGTTTGACACAGAACCCTTCCCTGATAATAAAATAAAAGAACGTCCGCTTATTTCGTTTAAAAGTGATGACAGTATGCATGAACTAGTAGATAATTGGCTTTATCATCACCAAGATCAAATCAAACCATTGAAAACAATGACCGTAGATCAAATTGAAACATGTAAGCAATTTATGAAGCAGGGGATTGGCATGGCGGTATTACCTAAAAGTGTATCCTCTTCATTGATGGATACATATCCGCATATCCCACTAGAGTTAGACGGAGAGGTTGTAGCACGTTATACGTGGCTTAGCTACCAAGAAGGAATCCGCAAGCTGCCACAAGTTGATAAATTTATAGCAGCACTTACGAATACGACTTTTCTCACATGATGGCGCTTAAATTCTGCCATTCGATCATGATTTTCCAGACGATGTTTAACAATGGTGTGGAAAAGGAATGGTATACGTAAATACGGGAAAGGGGAGTGAACGTTAATGAGCGATGTAATTTTCACTGCAAAAGCAACAGCAACAAATGGACGCGATGGTCATGTAAAATCAGATGATGGCTTAATCGATTTGGAACTAGTTAATCCCGCATCAAATAAAGATGATAAGCAAGGTTCAAATCCAGAGCAATTATTTGCAGCTGGTTATGCAGCTTGCTATGATGGAGCGTTAAATTTAGTTGCATCAAAGCAAAATCTAAAAATTGATTCAGAAACAACAGCAGAGGTAAGTTTTATGAAAGATGAAACAGATAATGGATATAAAATTGGTGTGACATTAAATATTGAAATCGAAGGATTAAATCCAGAGGAAGCCCAAGATTTAGCAGAACAAGCCCATCAGGCATGTCCATATTCAAAGGCTACAAGAGGAAATATTGAAGTGAAATTAAATCCACAAGTAGTATAATATTGTTGTTTATATTTAAAAACGCTTCGACGATAATAAGTGGTTGTAATTATTCCACGAAAGTTAAAGCTATAAAAAGCTGACTCTAATTCATTTTCGAAAATGATTTCGAGTCAGCTTTTGATTTTCTCGATTCTGTCACTATTTTTTTTTACTTAATTTGTCGACAGTATCTTTGGATGGTGTAACATAGATTGTTTTTTGGTTATCGTATGTGACATACCCTGGCTTGGCCCCATTAGGTTTTTTAACATGTCTTATTTTCGTATAATCGACCGGAACAGAGGATGAATTCTGCGACTTACTGAAATAGGCAGCTAGTTCAGCAGCTTCCAAAAGTGTTTGTTCACTATACTCTTTTGCTCGAATGATAACATGGGAACCTGGAATATCTTTTGTATGCAGCCAAGTATCATCTCGGTGGGCAAGCTTCATGGTGGCATATTCATTTTGCTTGTTATTTTTTCCTACGACAATTATAGTACCATCAGACGCCACATACGTTTCAGGTTCTGGTATTCTTGGTTTGTTTTTGTGTTTAGCGCTAAATTTTTGCTTTTTCAAGTATCCTTCTTCACGCAGTTCTTCACGTATTTCTTCTATATCTTCGACCCGTGCAACGTCGATCTGTTGCAGTAATTGATTAACATAATTTATTTCTTCTTCTGTACGGATGATTTCTTTTTCAACCACACGTTTTGAGTTTTTAAGCTTCTGGTATGTCTTATAAAATCCTTGAGCATTTTCACTCGGTGATTTATTTGGGTTGAGCTCGATTGTTAGCTCTCTTTGATCCGGATCATAATAATCAATCACATTGATGCTCGGGTCTCCTTGTTTAACAAGGTGCATATGTGCAGTAAGTAGTTCTCCCATCTTTTGATAATGCTCTGCTTTTTCTGCCTTTTTAATTGTTTGCTGATGCTTTTTTAATTTACGTTCATTTTTGCTTTTTTCGTTTTTGATAAAACGATATAAGTCTTTCGCTTGTTGTTTAACTCGATCACGCTCTGCTTTTCCGGAAAAGAAAGAATCCAACATCTTATTAACCGATTGAAATTTGGTAGTCTCTCCATTGAAAGCAGAGATTGGAATAACGTGAAAATCTTCTTTGCCGGCTCGGTAAATTGCCGGTGTGTAATCATGATCGAGTAGCTGCTGCTGCACTTCCGCAAATTTTTCAATATAAACCTCATTAGACCCGAAATTGGTACGCGTTACAATTTCCTTTGTAATTAATGGGGAGAACCCTTCCAAGATTCCGACCATTTGCTGATCAATTTTTCCAGCATTGAAATCAAGTTTCCGTATCAATTGTTCTCCGTCAATTTCAAGTGGGTTTAATTTATTTTGTGAAGGAGGCAGTTTATAAACTTGCCCCGGTAAAATCGTACGATATCGATTTTGTGCCATGGAAATATGCTTGATGCTATCAATAATATGTCCTTTTTCTTTATCAACAATCATTACATTACTATGCTTTCCCATTAACTCAACTACGAGTAATTTATGACTTATATCTCCAATTTCATTCCGTGTTTTTAACGTGAAGGTTACAATACGTTCCATGCGAAATTGTTCAATTGCTTCAACAATGGCTCCTGAAAGATGTTTTCTTAAAACCATGCAAAACATTGGCGGCTCTTTTGGGTTCGTGTATGTATCTTCTGTTAAATGAAATCTTGCATAGGTGGGGTGAACAGAAAACAATAAGCTATGATTTTTTCCTTGGCTTCTAATTGTAAAAACTAACTCCGTCTGTGTTGGCTGATATATTTTATTGATTTTCCCATGTACTATTTCTTCTTGTAATTCTTCTGTTATTGCTCTCGTTACAATTCCATCGAATGGCATAACATCACCTCAAAAGCAATTATAGCATTTTTTTGGATGAGTATGCATAGATATGGAATTAGCTTGTACTATTTAAATGCCGGAGGAATGCAGATGAATTGGTATCAGTTAGATGCAGAAAAGGTAGAGGAGAAGCTTCATGTATCAGCAGACAGAGGGTTATCAGGAAAGCAGGCTAATGAGCGGAGAAAACAATATGGTGAAAATATTCTGGAAGCAAAGAAAAATACATCCAAATGGTTGATCTTCCTAAAGCAATTTCAGGATTTTATGGTCCTTGTTTTGCTCGCTGCTACGCTAATTGCTGGATTGCTTGGAGAATTTGTTGATGCTATTGCGATTATGGTTATCGTATTAGTCAATGGTTTTATCGGTTTTTTCCAGGAACAAAAGGCAGAAAATTCCCTGGAAAAGCTAAAAGAATTATCAGCTCCAATGGCAAATGTGCTGCGTAATGAGAGCTGGGAGAAAATATCCTCAAGAGAAGTAGTTGTAGGGGATATTGTTAAGGTAAATAGTGGAGACCGTATTCCTGCTGATATTCGTATTATTCGATCAAATGGGATGGAAACAGAGGAATCCGCACTAACTGGTGAGTCTCTTCCCGTTGCGAAACATGCAACAGCAATCATTAAAGATGATCTGGATGTACAGGATCAAGTCAATATGGGCTTTATGGGAACACTCATTACAAGAGGCTCAGGTGTAGGTATCGTTGTTGGAACTGGTATGAACACGGTGATGGGGCAAATTGCATCTTTGATGGCGAATACGAAAAAAATGATTACACCACTAGAAATGAAACTAGCAGAGCTCGGAAAGATATTAATCGTTGTCGCTATACTCCTTACTGTACTTGTTGTAGGCCTCGGAGTGATACAAGGACATCCAATGTATGAGATGTTTCTGGCAGGGGTTTCGTTAGCGGTTGCTGCGATACCAGAAGGTTTGCCGGCAATTGTGACAGTAGCCTTGTCACTAGGTGTGCAACGTATGATTCGTAAAAAAGCACTTGTAAGAAAATTATCAGCTGTAGAGACGCTTGGCTGTGCATCGGTGATTTGCTCAGATAAGACGGGAACAATGACTGAAAACCAAATGACTGTAAAAGAAATTTTCCTGAATGGGGAATACCTTTATGTTTCGGGAGATGGCTATCAGACTCAAGGTGACTTTTTCCTGCATCGTGAGAAAGTAGAGCCTTCATTGCCAAATTTAGAAACGATGCTTTCATATGGAATGCTTTGCAATAACGCTTCGATAGTAGTGAAAAAAGGGAAAAATTATATTGATGGAGATCCAACTGACGGTGCACTTCTTGTTGCGGCAAAAAAATTCGGACTGACAGATGAGCTTGGTAAAAAATTTCGGATCATTAAAGAGTTTCCATTTGATTCAGACCGAAAACGAATGAGTGTGGTCCTAGAAGACGAAAATCAAATGCGCTTTTTAATAACGAAAGGTGCACCGGATGTACTCTTACCTAGATCAGCCTTCTATATGGATAAAGATAGTCGAAAGCTATTAAATAAGGAAAACAAAGCACTTATTGAAGGTGCAATAAATGAGATGGCAAATAAGGCCTTACGAACAATTGCCATTGGTATAAGAAACATTTCAAATAATGTGTCACTAGATTCAGCTCTATTGGAAGATGAATTGACGCTTATTGGTTTATATGGTCTGATGGACCCTCCAAGAAAAGAAGTAAAGTCTGCAATTAGAGAGTGTAAGGAAGCTGGAATTAAAACAGTTATGATTACAGGTGATCATGTCAATACAGCTAGAGCAATTGCCGAAAACCTACAGCTGCTTCCGACAGATGGACTTGTCCTTGAAGGGCATCAGCTTAATCGAATGTCAACAGAGGAGCTTAGCAATGTAATCGAGGATACGTATGTCTTTGCTCGGGTTACACCAGAGCATAAGTTAAAGATTGTAAAAGCTTTTCAAGAAAAAGGACATATTGTTGCAATGACTGGAGATGGCGTTAATGATGCACCAGCAATTAAAGCAAGTGATATCGGGATTAGTATGGGTGTTACTGGTACAGATGTAACAAAGGAAGCGTCTTCCTTGATCTTAATGGATGATAATTTTGCTACAATCAAGTCCGCTATTCAAGAAGGAAGAAATATCTATGAAAACATTCGGAAATTTATTCGATATTTACTTGCTTCTAACGTAGGTGAAATACTTGTTATGCTATTTGCGATGTTACTAGGAATGCCTTTACCACTTATTCCGGTACAGATTCTATGGGTGAACTTAGTAACAGATGGTCTTCCGGCAATGGCCCTTGGGCTAGACCAAGCAGAAGAAGATGTGATGAAACGTTCACCAAGGAATCCTAGGGAAGGTATTTTTTCAAGAGGTCTAGGCTATAAAATTATTAGCAGAGGGATTTTAATCGGGATTGTTACGTTGATTGGATTTATGATTACGTATCAAAATAATCCGGACAATTTAATGTTTGCTCAAACAACTGCTTTCTCAACTCTTGTTCTGGCACAGCTAATTCATGTGTTTGATTGCCGGAGTGAACATTCTGTATTTGCTCGAAATCCTTTTGAGAACATTTATCTTGTTTTTGCAGTAATTTCATCCTTGCTTTTATTATTAGTAGTCATATACTGGCCGCCTTTACAGCCGATTTTCCATACTGTCAGTCTATCATTGAGAGATTGGTTGCTAATTATCGGATTAAGTGCAATCCCAACCGTTTTATTCGGCTTCACAAAAAAATAAGCAACACCACTCTGCCCGATAATGTGCAAAACTAACATTTTCGGGCTTTTTATTGTTTGTTTTCATCGTAATTGTAGGGAACTGTGAATTAAAATCGCATTTGTGCAATATTTGCCGTCCGGGATTACAGCGGGTGGATGCGCACTTTAGGGCACGGCTTCAGCCTCTCCGGAAGAAAACCACTTCCAAAAAGTCTTCAGACCCATGGTCAAAGTTCGAAGAGGCTCACGGGTCACCAGCGGAAAGTGAAGGGTTTTCCGGAGCGGAGTAGCGCGCAATTCATTATTACGTGCTTTCGTTCGCTGTTTATATCTATTATGTCATGTGAAATTCGGAGAGATTGTCGAAATGAAATGGTATAATAGGTTTATAATTCTTGAGATTAACGTATAATAAAGGATGGATGTGATTGACATGCCGTTAAGCATGACGGGTTATGGAAGAAAAGTATTACATATCGAAAATACGATGGTTACAATTGAAATTCGCAGTGTGAACCATCGGTTTCTTGATATAGCAATCAAACTACCACGGACTTTTTTATTTTTAGAAGATAAACTAAAAAAAACCGTTCAATCTCAGTTTACTCGAGGGCGAATTGAGGTTTATATCAGCATTGAAGGAGATGGGTTTTCCAACCGAACGCTACAAGCAGATTGGGAATTAATAGATCAGTATGTGACTCATCTCGACAGAGCAAAGCAAAAATACCACTTGAATGGTGAGATTCCACTAACAGTTTTATCATCAATGCAAGACTTTTTTCATATTAAGGATACTGGTGGTTCTTTGGAAAAAGTACATCAGCTTATTCTGGAAGGAACATTGGATGCATGTAAGCAAGTTTCGGTTATGCGACAGGAAGAAGGAGTCTATTTAACAAATGATTTGACAGAAAGGCTCCGTTCAATCACTGAAACGGTGTTACAATTGCGTACGAAAAGAGATATCGTACGTAAGGAATATCAAGAAAGAATTATGGAACGTATTCGTGTTTATGTAGATGATGAAATTTCTAAAGATGGGAAATTCTATCAAGAAATTGTCTTGCTGGCAGAAAAAGGGGATATTACAGAAGAAATAACAAGACTATTAGGTCATATCGAGCATTTTGAGAGAACGATGAATAGCAAGGAAGCCGCAGGTAGAAAACTTGACTTTATTATTCAAGAGATGCACCGAGAAGCAAACACAATTGGTTCAAAATCAACTGATGTTTCAATCAGTGAATGGACAGTTTCGCTCAAAAGTATGATCGAAAAAATGAAGGAACAAGTGCAAAATATAGAATAATAAAGGCTTTGTCTGAAAACCATTGTGAGCAAATATAGTTAATATAAAATAATGCTTCAATTCATATCAAATTCCTTGAAAGATATGCAATAAACCTTTACTGTTTTATTTTTTAGTGTAAATTTCCACTAGGATAAAGTATAATATATATAATCTTGCCTTGATAATAAGATTGTATATAGATTTTTTACGGTATGTGAATAAAATATATAAAAAACAAAGCGAAATTTGTTGGCAGATAAGTTAGTCTAAACCTTTCTTATTTGCATAAGTGCAATGAAGGCATTTACTGGTGCATGCCAAGTTTTCTAAGAACTTTTGCAAGGGGGAAGTCAGTTGAGCTTGAGTTTAATTAATATCGGTTTTGGAAATGTGGTGTCGGCAAATCGTATTATTTCGATTGTGTCACCAGAATCTGCACCGATAAAACGGATTATTACAGTGGCTAGAGAAAATAATAAATTAGTAGATGCTACATATGGAAGACGAACTCGCGCTGTGATCATAACAGATAGTGACCACGTCGTTCTATCTGCTGTTCAGCCGGAGACGGTTGGACAACGGGTAATTAGCAATGATGAAATTTCAGATGAATAGATTATCCATCTATTCTTTAGAGCTTTAGGAGGTACTATGTTGATTGAAGAGAAAGGGATTTTATTTATTCTTTCTGGTCCTTCAGGTGTTGGTAAAGGAACAGTAAGAAAAAAACTATTTGAGGAAGCATCGGAACTGCAATATTCCATTTCGATGACAACAAGAGATATGCGCCCGGGTGAACTCGATGGAATCGATTATTTTTACAAATCCGTTGAAGAATTCGAGACGCTAATAGAGCAAAATCAGCTATTAGAATATGCGAAATATGTAAGTAATTATTATGGTACTCCACGTAAATATGTTGAAGAAACGTTAGCCAAAGGGCAAGATGTCTTTTTGGAAATTGAAGTGCAAGGTGCCTTACAGGTAAAAGAGAACTTTCCTGAGGGCGTATTTATTTTTCTTTTCCCGCCGAGCCTCGAAGAACTTAAAAATCGTATTGTGAATCGTGGTACTGAGTCACAGGAGTTAGTGGTTAATCGATTGAAGGAAGCTCGAAAGGAAATTGAAATGATGGATGCTTATGATTATGTTGTTGTAAATGATCGTGTTGAGCATGCGGTAGACAAGGTAAAAGCAATTATTAAAAGTGAGCATTTAAAACGAGAACGAGTTGCTAAACAGTATAAAAAAATATTGGAGGATGAATTAAAATGATGTTAGAACCATCAATTGATGCATTGCAAGAGAAAATAAAATCAAAATATACACTTGTTACGTTGTCAGCAAGACGAGCAAGAGAATTAAGTGATACAAAGGATATGATGATTGAAAAACCAAAATCTCATAAGTATGTTGGAATGGCGTTGGAAGAAATAGAAGCTGAAAAATTATATATTGCAAAAGATAATAAATAATGAAGTTTACCCTCCGTTCTTTTCTCACGGAGGGTATTCTTGTCATTGCGTCATTTATAAAGTAGCTTTATACAAGATATATGTATTGCGATATGTTATAACTAAATTAATGCAATAGTTGTAGTGTGATAATAAAAAATGCGTCTTGAACGAATGAAAAAAAACAGAAGATATACTGTTCTTTAATTGACAGAAAACCAACTGAGCCTAAGGTAGTGCTTATAATAATTAATAGTGTAACTACATATCATCGCATTTGAAGGCAATTGCGAACTAACTGCTTTGGTAGGAGCAACTGTCGCCGTCCGGAATCGCTTCAGACGGATGCGCACCTTAGCGCACGGCTTCAGTCTTTCCGGAAGAAAACCACTTCCCGTGAGTTTTCAGACACGTGTTATTCCCGCAGGACAAGGAATGCTCCGTCAGCTTTTACATCGCACGAAGAAAATTGGTTTTTATTTTAGAGGAGTCACCGGCCTACGCTCATCCGGACTGGTTAGAGCAACGCTTTTGTTTTTGATAACGTTGTTGTAATAGCCAATAAGCCAGTACGAGCGAAGTGTATTTCCAAAGCAGTGCAAAGGCTCTATACCCCATCGCACATTTGTTCGCAGTTTAATCCTGTTATGTAAAAACAACAACTTTATTTTGATAGGAAAAGTACTCGTAGTCCAATTTTTTACTAAACTTGCTTAAGTACAAGGATAGTATGTTTTAGGGATGTTTCCAACTAGATATTAGGTTTGAAAGGGGTAAAATAAATGGTTAATCAAAAAAATATTCTACTCGGAGTTTCTGGTGGAATTGCCGTGTATAAAGCATGTGCGCTTGCCAGTAAATTAACTCAAAAAGGCGCAAATGTGAAAGTAATGATGACAGAAAGTGCAGCTAAATTTGTTTCACCATTAACGTTTCAAGCTTTATCAAGAAACCCTGTATATATTGATACATTCGATGAAAAAAATCCAAAAAAAATTGCTCATATTGACGTTGCAGATTGGGCAGATATTGCAATTATTGCACCCGCGACCGCAAATATAATTGGTAAACTTGCAAATGGCATTGCTGACGATATGTTATCAACAACACTATTGGCTACGGAAGCGGATGTTTACATTGCACCTGCAATGAATGTTCATATGTATGCCCATCCTGCAGTTATACAAAATATGAAACAACTTGAGGATTGGGGCTACCACTTTATCGAACCCGGAGCAGGTTACTTAGCCTGCGGGTATGTTGGAAAAGGTCGATTAGAAGAACCTGAAAGTATAATTGCAGCAGTTGAAAGTCATCAGCTTAAAGAGCAAATGCTTGCCGGAAAAAAGGTGCTAATATCGGCTGGTCCAACACGTGAAAAGGTTGACCCTGTACGCTTTTTTACAAATCGATCCTCAGGAAAAATGGGTTATGCACTTGCAGAAGTTGCTGCAGAACTAGGTGCTGAAGTGACACTTGTTTCTGGTCCTGTTTCGGAGCGTATTTCACACCCAAAGGTTAAACGGGTTAGCGTATTGACTGCTGAAGATATGTATAAAGCAATGCACGCACATTTTGCAGACCAAGATATTGTGATAAAAGCTGCTGCTGTAGCAGATTACAGACCAAAACTTGTACATGAACAAAAAGTTAAAAAACAAGATGGTAATTGGCAAATTGAAATGGAGCGTACGAAAGATATTCTAAAATCACTTGGTGAAATGAAAACAAATCAATTCTTGGTAGGGTTTGCTGCTGAAACAAATAACCCACTCGAATACGGAGAGAAAAAGTTATTGCAGAAGCATTTAGATGCCATCGTTGTGAATGATGTATCAGCAGAAGGTGCGGGTTTTGAAGGGGATACCAATATGGTGACCTATTTAAATAAAGCGATGCATCAAGATGAGGTTTCTATAGCTTCAAAAAGGGAAGTAGCAGCAAGAATCTTAGAATTTATTGACCGTGATATGAAGGATGAATGAATTTGAATATAGCTAGAGTTATTGTTGATGTACCGTCAAGTTCAACGAACCAAACGTTTGACTATGTAATACCTGAAAAATTTCAAGAAATGCTTACAGTAGGGATGCGTGTAATTGTCCCCTTTGGCCCCCGTAAAATCATGGGGTTTGTTGTAGATAGAGTAAGTGAATCTTCTTTTACCAAACTAAAAGAAATCATAAATGTTTTAGATTTCACACCAGTGTTGACAGAAGAATTGCTTGAACTCGGAAAATGGGTGGCTAATGAGACGCTTAGCTTATCGATTACTGCATTACAAGCAATGCTTCCGCAAGTATTAAAGTCGACCTATGAGAAGGAACTTGTGCGTATGACAGAGGAGCAGCTTCCTGAAGCGTTTGAACTATTATTTGCTGGTCGAGACTACATTCCATTTGCGGAGTTTGAAGCAGCCTCTATTCGTTACTACCAGCTTCAAAAGTTAATTGAAGCAGGAGATATTTCCGTTGATTATCTTGTGAAATCTCGTATTACCAAAAAGCATGTAACAATGGTTAAACCTACAAAAGATATGTACTTGTTAGAGGAAGCATTACACGATTTAAACAAAAATGCGAAAAAGCAAAAACTCCTCCTTTCGTTTTTTATGGAATATGAAAAGCCGATTGAACAGCAGGAATTATTAAAGAAAGTAGGGACCACCAAAAGTACAGTTAAGACGCTCGTTGATAAAGGTTTGCTGGAAACCTACCAACAGGAAGTAATGCGTGACCCCTATCAAAATCGTGAATTCGAGAGAACAACACCACTGACTTTAACCAAACAACAAGAGGAGGCAATTGCACCGATTAATGATGCAGTTCAAGCGGACAAGCATGATGTTTTCCTGATTCATGGGGTTACAGGCAGTGGTAAAACAGAAATTTATTTACAAGCGATTCAAGAAGTCTTGAATAAAGGGAAAGAAGCAATTGTACTTGTGCCGGAAATTTCATTAACACCGCAAATGGTCAACCGGTTTAAAGGCAGGTTTGGCTCCATGGTTGCTGTAATGCATAGTGCGCTTTCAGCAGGAGAAAAATATGATGAATGGCGCAAAGTTCAGCGAAAAGAAGTGAAAGTCGTTGTCGGGGCTCGTTCAGCCGTTTTTGCTCCATTCGAGAATTTAGGAATTATTATTATTGATGAGGAACATGAAACGACCTATAAACAAGAGGATCAGCCACGCTATCATGCGCGTGATGTTGCTATTCATCGCGGGAAAACCAATAGCTGCCCAGTTATTTTGGGAAGTGCCACTCCAGCTTTAGAATCTTATGCAAGAGCCAGTAAAGGCGTTTACCAGCTAGCAACTTTAAGTGAGCGGACGAATCAGATGGACATGCCGGAAGTGAAGATAGTTGATATGCGGCAGGAGTTACATGCTGGAAATCGTACAATGTTTTCCAGAGACTTAATGGAAAAGATGGAACAATGCCTTGAAAATAGGGAACAAATCGTATTGTTGCTTAACCGAAGAGGCTATTCAACTTTTATCATGTGTCGAGACTGTGGACATGTAAAAGAATGTCCACATTGTGATATAGCTTTAACGTATCATAAAAACAGTAATCAAATGAAATGTCACTATTGTTCTTATGAAGAAAGGGTACCTGTTGTCTGCCCAGAATGTGAAAGTGATTTAATTCGCTATTTTGGTACAGGGACACAACGTGTGGAGGAATCATTAACAAAGCTTCTACCTGAAGCAAGAGTGATTCGTATGGATGTTGATACTACTAGAAGAAAAGGCGCACATGAAAAGCTGTTAAAGCAATTCGGGGAAAAGCAAGCAGATATATTATTAGGAACACAGATGATTGCGAAGGGGCTAGACTTTGAGAATGTTACACTAGTTGGTGTTCTGACAGCAGATTCAATGCTGCACCTTCCAGACTTCCGTTCATCAGAGAAAACATTTCAACTGTTAACGCAAGTAAGCGGTCGTGCTGGAAGGCATGAACTTCCTGGAACGGTAATCGTTCAAACATATACACCAGAGCACTATAGTATTGAGCTGGCAAGTCAGTATGACTTCCAAACCTTTTATAAACGGGAAATGGCTATGCGTAAAGCTTTTCAATATCCACCCTATTATTTTTTAGCACTTGTAACGGTTTCTCATGAGAATCAAGTGAAAGCTGTCCAGACAACACAACAAATTGTCCAAATGCTTTCGCAGCATGTCGGAGATGGAACGGTATTATTAGGGCCGACACCGTCTCCTATTCCGCGGATCAAAGATAGATATCGCTATCAATGCATGATAAAATATAGAAACGAACCAAACTTACGAACCTATTTAAATAAATTAAAAGCTATTTTTGCAGACGACATACGGAAAAACGATTTGCTAATTACCGTCGATATGCAACCTTACCATATGATGTAAGACAAGCTATTGAATAGAAAGAAGGCTATAAAATGAAACGAATTGTTTTTATGGGTACACCGGATTTCTCTGTTCCGGTTTTACAAACACTAATTAATTCTGAATATGAAGTTGTGCTAGCTGTTACACAACCAGATCGTCCTAAAGGGAGAAAGCGTGTTATTACGCCTCCTCCAGTTAAAGTAGAAGCAGAGAAAGCAAATATTCCAGTATTTCAGCCAGAAAAACTTAAGGATGAATACGAAGAAATTCTATCCTACAATCCAGATTTGATCGTAACTGCTGCATATGGCCAGTTGCTGCCAAACGAATTGCTTGAAAATCCACCATATGGCTGTATTAATGTACATGCATCATTATTACCAGAATTGCGTGGTGGAGCTCCAATCCATTATGCAATCATGGAAGGAAAGAAAGAAACAGGAATTACCATTATGTACATGGTTGAAAAATTAGACGCTGGAGATATTCTCACGCAACGAGCAGTTCCGATTGAACGAGATGATCATGTTGGGTCAATGCATGATAAATTATCGCAAACAGGCGCATCGCTTTTAATGGAGACCTTGCCAAAGCTCTTCTTAAATGAATTGCAACCAAAAAAACAAGACAACTCAAAAGCTACGTTTGCATCAAACATTAAAAGAGAACAGGAAAAAATTGATTGGAACCAAGATAACATCGCTATTTACAATCAAATCCGCGGCATGCATCCATGGCCAGTTGCATTTACGACATATGAAGGAAATGTGATGAAAATCTGGTGGGGAAATCCCGTTGAGACACTATACGACGGAAGAACTCCGGGTGAAATTGTTGAAAAAATAGGTACAGAAGGATTTGTCGTTGTTTGTGGGAACCAAAAAGGGATAAATGTAACAGAAATTCAGCCCGCAGGCAAGAAGCGAATGTTTGTAAAAGATTACCTGCAAGCTTCAGAAGATCGTATTAAAATTGGAACGGTATTAGGTGAATAATATGACAGTATATCAGCTGCGAAACACAATTCTGGATTTATTACTTCGCATTGAGAAAGATAGTGGATTCAGCCATTTACTAATCGACAATGAGATGAAATCCAAGCGAATTGCTCCAAAAGATGAAGGGCTATTAACAGAAATTGTTTATGGTACAATTCAGCGGAAAATGACTTTAGACTATTATTTAGACAGTTTTGTGAAGAAAAATAAGAAAATGGATGCCTGGGTTCGTATGCTATTACGAATGTCTGTGTATCAAATGGTTTACCTAGATAAAGTTCCTGATCATGCAATAATTCATGAAGCAGTGGAAATTGCAAAACAGCGTGGTCATAAAGGAATTGCTTCTTTTGTTAATGGTGTATTACGTAATATACAGCGTAACGGTGTACCAGATATAAAAGGGATCAAAGATGATGCAAAAAGGCTCTCTATCGGGACAAGCCATCCCGAATGGCTTGTGGAACGATGGATGACAATGTATGACTATGAAACGGTTAAAGCGATGTGTGAAGCCAATCTGACGAAAAAGCCGATTGCCATTCGAATTCAACCGATGAAGATTACGAGAGAGAAAGCGATGCGCAGTTTAGAAGATCTTGGCTTTGAAACAAAAGCATCTCTTTTTTCAGAACAAGGTATTATTGTGGAAAAAGGGAACATTCTGCATACGGAATTGTTTCGACAAGGCTATGTAACAATTCAAGACCAAAGCTCGATGCTTGTTGCAGAAATGTTAGAAGTAGAACCAGGCATGAAAGTACTGGACGCATGTAGCGCACCAGGCGGTAAAGTAACGCACATCGCTGAAAAAATGCGGGATGAAGGGGATATTCATGCATTTGACCTGCACAAAAAGAAAGTTAAGCTTATTGATGATAAAGCGCATCAACTGGATTTGACGATTATTGATGCTAAACCTGGCGATGCTAGAAAGCTTGATGAACTCTATGAGGAAGCTACCTTTGATCGAATTTTGATTGATGCTCCTTGCTCTGGATTAGGAGTAATCCGTGGAAAGCCAGAAATCAAATATCATAAAAACGAAGAAGATATCAAAAGGTTAGCGGTAATTCAATCGGAAATACTTGAACATGTAGCACCATTGCTTAAAAAAGACGGATTGTTGATTTATAGCACATGTACAGTCGATGTGTTAGAAAATGAAAAAGTAGTGCAAAATTTCCTAGCTAATCAGCATGACTTTCAAATCGATGAAACGTTTTTTGAAACATTACCAGCTACATTAAAGTATGCACAAGGAATAACTGATATTGGTCTACAGTTATTTCCTCATGATGGGACGGATGGATTCTTCTTAACACGCTTGAAAAAAAATTAATAAATTTGGTTCTTTTATTGGGAAAATTGTGCAATACTTTAAATGACGTTTTTAACCTGAAAATAACACGTAATTTACGTATATATTACTTGAAAGCAAGGGGGGAATAAGATGGAAGGTTATTTTCTAACAGATCGTGGTAAGATTCGGGCTCATAATGAAGATTCAGGTGGTCTATTTTATAATACAGATGATCAGCTAATTGCGATTATCGCTGATGGAATGGGTGGTCATCAGGCGGGAGATGTAGCGAGTCAGCTTGCTACAAAATTAATGAAACAAAAATGGCAAACAACAGATCGCGTAAATGCTCCAGATAAAGCCGAAGTATGGCTATCGGATACCATTTCAGATGTGAATCAATCTATATATGAACATTCGTTGCAAAACAAGGAATGTGAGGGAATGGGCACGACCATTGTTGCGGCCATTTGTACAGACGAATTTTTAACCATCGCACATGTAGGTGATAGCCGTGGCTACCTTTTAAATGAGAATGGTTTTAAACAAGTGACAGAAGACCACTCATTAGTAAATGAGCTATTACGTTCGGGACAAATCTCAGAACAAGATGCAGAATGGCATCCAAGGAAAAATATAATATTGAAGGCTGTGGGTACGGAAGAAACTGTTTCAGAAGATATATTAACCGTAGAATGGGAGGCAGGAGATAAGCTACTCCTCTGTTCTGATGGTTTGTCCGATAAGCTGAGTGAACAGGAAATGGCTGCTTATTTAACAGCAACGGGAGACTTGAAAGAAACAGGCTTGGAGATGATCAGATTAGCCAATGAACGAGGCGGAGAAGATAATATTACACTTATTCTCTTACAACATGGATCTTCGTTGGAAGCGGGTGAAGATGAATGAGAAGTGGTCACCTTTTAAATGAGCGCTATAAGATAATTGAAAAAATTGGCGGAGGTGGAATGGCGAATGTATTCCTTGCACGGGATACGATTTTAAACCGTGATGTTGCAGTAAAAGCGTTGCGTATGGAGTATATCCATGATGAAGAATTTATTGCACGCTTTGACCGGGAAGCGCAGTCAGCTACAAGTCTCTCCCATCCGAATATCGTTAATA
Source organism: Oceanobacillus profundus (assembly GCF_003515705.1). Classification (GTDB taxonomy): domain Bacteria; phylum Bacillota; class Bacilli; order Bacillales; family Amphibacillaceae; genus Oceanobacillus; species Oceanobacillus profundus. The sequence goes on along the minus strand of NZ_QWEH01000003.1, from coordinate 195,167 downwards.
TTTTCGATGTAGGTGAAGAGGATCAAGTCCTCTATATGGTTATGGAATATGTGGACGGAATGACACTAAAGGAATACATACAAAATAATGGTCCAATTGATGTGCGTGTTGCATTGGATATTATGAAGCAACTAATATCTGCAATTGCGCATGCTCATGCAAACGATATTGTACATCGCGATATTAAACCGCAAAATATTTTAATTAACAGCTTTGGCCAGGTGAAAGTAACTGATTTTGGTATTGCTATTGCGTTAAGTGCAACATCTTTAACGCAAACAAATTCAATACTCGGATCGGTTCATTATTTATCTCCAGAACAAGCCAGAGGCGGTATGGCAACAAAAAAGTCAGATATCTATTCAATTGGAATTGTTCTCTATGAGCTATTAACAGGTAAACTTCCATTTTCAGGACAATCTCCTGTATCAATTGCATTAAAACATTTACAGACGAATACACCATCTGTAAGAAGGTTTAACCAAGATATTCCACAAAGTGTAGAAAATATTGTTTTGAAGGCGACTGCAAAAGATCCATTTCATCGGTATGAAAATATTTATGAGCTAGAGGAAGCAATTGAAAATGCATTACATCCCGATAAGCTGAATGAGCCTTTATACGCTCCACCAGTCGAGGTTGGAGAAGAAACAAAGGCAATTCCGATTATTACAGATCAGCAAATAGAAGAGGATATGGATCAGGCTACATTAGTTCATCAATTCGATGATGGCACAAAAAATTATCCTGAAGATCATCCAGCAGAAAAGAATGCAGGCAAAAAGGCTAAGAAAACGAAGAAAATAAAGGACAAAAAACCAGCCAAAACGAAGCCGCCTAAGAAAAAACGTGGCAAGAAAAAATGGATTATCATAATCGTTGTGTTACTTCTTCTTGCAGCAGGTATAGCAGCAATGTTCATAATTCCCGATCTGATGCAGCCGAAGGACATTATTGTCAAGGATGTTTCGGAGATGGAAGTTGAAGAGGCACGGGAAGTACTGGAAGCAGATAAATTTATTGTTGAGGAAGAGGAGACATACTCAGATGAAATTGAAGAGGGTCTAGTCGTACAAACGGATCCAAAGGCCGGAAGATCTGCGAAAGAAGGTAGTACTGTTACACTATTTGTAAGCCAAGGAAAAGAACGTGTGACATTTGAAGACTATGTAGGACGCGATTTTAGCCAGGTGAATCGATTACTGGAGGATGAAGGCTTTACGAATATAATAACCATTGAAAAGCATTCTGATAATCCAGAGGGCGAAATTATAACACAAATTCAGCCAGAACCAGGAAGTGAAGTTGTACCAAGTGAAGAAAGAGTTATTTTTGAGGTCAGCATTGGGCCAGAAGCGATTAGATTAAATAACCTCGCAGGAATGACGGAAGATGAGGCAAGGTCTTACTTAGAAGGTGAAAATCTTGTTATGAATGTGATAAAAGAAAATTCTGAAACGGTTCCTGAAGGAGAAGTCATTAGACAAGATCCAGCCTCTGGAGCTGAAGTGGAAGAAGGTTCAACGGTTAACGTGTATATTTCGAGTGGACCTGAAGCAAGGCCACCACGATCACACACAATAAGTCTTACTGTTCCGTACAATCCTGAAACAGAGGACGATGAGGAAGACCAAGGAAACGAAGGTAATCAAGGTAACCAAGGAAACGAAGGAAACCAAGGAAACCAAGGGAACCAAGGGAACCGAGGGAACGAAGGAAATCAGGAAGAAGATTCAGAACCCGTAGAACAGATTGTTCGCATTTATATTGGAGATGCAAACAACGAAATATCAGATGTGTACAGGGAAGAAGTAATTACAGAAGATCGTGAGTTTGAGTTTACATTAACGATTGCCCCTGATAGTGAAGCGGAATATACAATTACTAGAGACGACGAAGTCATACGAAACAGAACGGTTTCCTATGATGGCGAAGAGGAGTGAATCGATGGCAGAAGGAAGAATTGTTAAAGCTTTAAGTGGATTTTATTATGTGAAATCAAATAATATGATTTACTCCTGCAAAGGTCGGGGTGTTTTTCGGAATCGGAAAATCACCCCGCTTGTTGGGGATTTTGTAGAGTTCGAGGAAAGCAATCCCGGCGAAGGATATATTATGGAGATTAAAGAAAGAACGAACGAACTCGTTCGTCCACCGATAGCAAATATCGATCAAGCGATAATTGTTAGCTCTGCTGCTTCTCCGGATTTTAGCACTCTGTTATTGGATCGTTTTCTAGTGTTAATAGAATCGAAGGAAATAGAGCCGGTTATTTTTATCACAAAGATTGATTTAGTTTCTGCAGAAGCACGTCATGACATTGAAGCATATCAAGCTATATATAAGAAAATTGGTTATGCTGTCGAATTAATTTCATCCAAGCAACAAGATTTGCTTCCTGAATTGAAGCATTACTTCAGGAATAAAGTATCTGTTTTTGCAGGACAATCAGGTGTTGGAAAATCAACGCTTTTAAATGTATTAAAGCCATCTTTATTGCTAAAGACCGCAGAGATATCTAAAAGTCTTGGTAGAGGAAAGCATACGACAAGACACGTTGAACTGATGCAGGTAAATGGTGGACTTGTAGCAGATACACCTGGTTTCAGTGTGCTTGATTTTAATGAAATCGAAGCAGAATCATTATCAGATTGTTTTCCTGAAATGAGGGAGATACAAGAGTATTGTAAGTTCCGAGGCTGCATGCATTATAAAGAGCCTAAATGTGCTGTTAAGGAAGCGGTGGAAACGAACGATATTGCGCGCTTCCGTTATGATCATTATTTAAGTTTTCTAGAAGAAATACAATCACGAAAGCCGAGGTATTAATTATGACTAAAATTGCACCATCTATTCTATCGGCAGACTTTGCCAAACTAGGTGAAGAAATAATCGATGTTGAAAAAGGCGGGGCGGATTATATCCATGTTGATGTAATGGATGGACATTTCGTGCCTAATATTACAATTGGACCGTTAATTGTCGACGCAATCAAGCCAGTTACAAGCCTGCCGCTGGATGTCCATTTAATGATTGAAAACCCGGATCCGTACATTCCTGTATTTGCTGAGGCTGGTGCTGCCATCATAACAGTACATCAAGAGGCATGTACACATCTCCACCGTACACTTCAGCTAATTAGAGCAAATGATGTAAAGCCTGGGGTAGTAATTAATCCAGCAACACCAGTAGAAATGCTTAAACCTATTTTAAATGAAGTAGAACTTATATTAATTATGACAGTAAACCCAGGCTTTGGAGGACAGTCATTTATTCACGAAGCAGTAGAGAAAATTGAAAAATTATCCATGTGGCGTAAGGAATTAAATCTAGATTTTGAGATTGAAGTTGATGGGGGTGTAAACCCAGAAACTGCAAAATTGTGTACCGATGCAGGTGCTGATGTTTTAGTAGCTGGCAGCGCTGTTTTTGGACAAGCTGATCGACGTGAAGCGATTCAAGCGATACGTAATGCAACGAAAGGGTAATTATGATGAAAGTAGTAGCAATAGTAGGGAACGGACCATCCGGTTTGGTTCCCAATCTTCATTTGTTTAAAGACAAGATCGATAGCTGGATTGGTGCTGATCGTGGTGCATATTTGATAGCTGAGCAAAAAATTCCGTTAGAATATGCTGTTGGTGATTTTGATTCAATTGATAAACATGAAAGACAAGTAATTTCCAAAAATGCTGCATACATGGAAAGGCATCCAATCGAAAAAGACGAAACAGACATGGAAATTGCATTAAATCGAGCATATGCAATGAACCCCAGTAAAATATATTTATTTGGTGTCACCGGTGGCAGGCTGGATCATGAATTAATTAATATTCAGTTGCTATATACTATTTTAAATAAGGGTATTCAAGCTGTTATTGTGGATCAATCCAATCAAATAGAAATGCTGTCTCCTGGTATACATACAATAGAAAACCATGAAGCATACCCCTATATATCTTTAATCCCTTTTACAAAAGAAGTGGAAGGGATTTATTTATCTGGATTTTATTATCCTTTATCGAATACAACTATTTCATGGGGATCAACACTTTGCATCTCAAACAAGCTTCTTTCAAAAAAAGGTACTTTTTCATTTGATAAAGGCATAGTATTACTAGTAAAGAGTGGTGATACGATTTGAACGGTATGTTTGAATTGTAAAACAGGAGGGGTCCCTACTTATGAAATTCTATACGATTAAACTTCCAAGATTTGTCGGTGGATTTGTAAAAGTTGTAATTGGGATGTTTAAAAAAGAAAAATAATTGCCTAAGCTAGAAGGTTTTCGTTCATCTTTGTACACGCACTTATAGTTTCCTAAACATTAAAAAGCACCAGGTGCATTGCATCCGGTGCTTTTGGTCGTCTAATGTTAAGCTGACGCTCTGGTATATTATACGCGCTCTACTTTACCTGACTTAAGTGCACGAGCAGAAACATAAACTTTTTTAGGTTTACCGTCTACCATAATACGTACTTTTTGTACATTAGCTTTCCAATTACGTTTGTTGGAATTCATAGCGTGAGAACGAAGGTTACCACTGCGAGTTTGACGTCCAGTTACAACACATTTTCTAGCCATAATATTCACTCCTTACTCTATCATGTGTCAGTAATTACTTATACAATTTATCACAAGTAGACTAATAATGCAACGAATCTTTTTTAAAAATGTCAGATGGAGAGAGGATTGTGTCAATGGGATAAAGCGAAAATACTTGACAGATTATACGAAATCATTCATTGTAGTATGAGGTATTTTTAATTTTATTCGTATCATATTATAGTTGCTTTTAAATATGTTCTGTGTATAGTATAATTTGCTTATATTCTGTTTAAAGGTAATAAGAAATCAAAAGTATTAAGTACTATGATTTGCTTTTCATTCGATGCTTTTTGATATGTACGTTAAGGAGGATAATTATGTCCATTGAACTTCATACAACTGATGGTCAAGTAACAATTACAAATGAAGTTATCGCTACAATTGCTGGCGGAACTGCAGTTGAATGTTATGGAATTGTAGGAATGGCATCTAAAAGCCAAATTAAAGATGGGATTGCAGAGATTCTCAGAAATGAAAATTATGCAAGAGGAATTGTAGTTCGACAAGAAGAGGATAAGTTGCATATTGATATGTATATTATTGTAAGTTATGGGACGAAAATTTCTGAAGTAGCAAATAATGTACAATCACAAGTCAAATATACATTACATCAATCTTTAGGTTTATCCATCGACTCAGTAAATATTTATATTCAAGGAGTCCGTGTAGCAAAAGACTAGTTTTGTTTCGGGTTGTGGAGGAGGAAATTCAGTGACGGTAGAAAAGTTAGATGGCGTTACATTAGCACAGATGATACTCACTGGAGCACATCATTTAGCGAATAATGCCAAGAAAATAGATGCGTTAAATGTATTCCCAGTACCAGATGGTGATACGGGAACGAATATGAATTTATCGATAACTTCGGGTGCAAATGAAGTGAAACAACATACAAGTAATAATGCATCTGAGATAGCCAACGCTTTCGCAAAAGGACTGCTAATGGGAGCAAGAGGCAATTCTGGTGTTATTTTATCCCAAATTTTTCGTGGCTTTGCAAAAGGTATGGAAAAGAAGCAGGCATTGACGGTTGCTGATTTAGCTCAAGCATTCGATGCCGGTGTGGTTAGCGCCTATAAAGCAGTAATGAAACCTGTTGAAGGGACCATTTTAACTGTGGCAAAGGATTCAGCCAAGGAAGCTGTACGCCTGTCTGAGACAGAAAAAGATATTATTCTGTTCATGGAAAAGGTGCTTGCTGAGGCAAAAGCATCTCTAAAGCGTACGCCAGAGTTATTGCCTGTTTTAAAAGAGGTAGGAGTAGTTGACTCTGGTGGACAAGGACTTGTAACAATTTATGAAGGCTTTTTGGCTGCTTTAAAAGGGGAAGCATTACCGGCTGATACAACAGAAGTAAAGATGGAAGAAATGGTGAATGCTGAGCATCATAAAGTTAGCCAAGATTTCATGGATACGTCAGAGATTGAATTTGGTTACTGTACAGAGTTTATGGTGAAATTTGAGGATGATAAATTAGCAGAGTATCCATTTAGTGAAGAAAAATTCCGTAATGAATTAAGTGAGCTGGGAGATTCATTATTAGTAGTGTCAGATGATGAAATTGTAAAAGTTCACATCCATTCAGAAGAGCCAGGAACATGCCTAACAATGGGACAGCGTTTCGGAAGCTTGATCAATATGAAAATCGAAAACATGCGTCAGCAGCATGCGGCAATCGTTGGTGAAAAGTCACAAAATACAAAGAAGCAAAAAAGTAAGTATGGTGTTGTCACAGTAGCTATGGGAAGTGGACTAAAGGCATTATTTGAAAGTTTAGGTGTATCTGTGGTCATTGAAGGTGGACAAACGATGAACCCAAGTACACAGGATATTACGGATGCTATTCAAAAAGCAAATGCTGAGAATGTAATTATTTTGCCAAACAATAAAAATATTTGGATGGCAGCTGATCAAGCAGCAGAGCTTGCTGAGGGAAATGTAGCAGTTGTCGCGACAAAAACAATTCCACAAGGAATAAGTGCAATGTTGGCATTTAATTCGGAAGCTGGCATTAATGAGAATAAAGAAGCGATGGATGAAGCCCGTAAACATGTAAAAACTGGACAAATAACATATGCTGTAAGAGATACGCAAATTGATGGTATTACAATTGAAAAAGACAGCTTTATGGGTATTAATGAAGGTAAAATCGTTACAACACATAAAGATAAAACAGAAGCTGTTAAATTATTATTGAATGAATTAATTACAGATGAAGATGAAATATTGACTGTTTTACAAGGCGAGGATGTAGAAGAAAGTGAAGTTGCGGAGCTTGTGAACTATATTGAAGCAACATATGGGGATATCGAGGTTGAGATTCATAATGGTAATCAGCCCATCTATTCTTATATTTTCTCTGTAGAATAATGTTAAGGATTAAGATCGTGCGATAATGCACGATCTTTTATTGTGGATAAAACACTATAAAATTTGAATGCTGCGAATAATTTAGGAGCTGAGGCTTAGTTGGACTAGAAGCAGCCACACTTATGGACAGTCTGTATGTTGCAACGGCGTGTAAGGCAATAGAGGTGCATAAGACGAATCTTATCGATGAAACGATAAAACGTATCACGATTAAGGATTTTAAATTGTGCTCCTGATGCTGCTCAAATTTCTGCAGTTTTACTAAAGAGAAATGTTCAACATCAAAGAATATCGTTTTTTGTAAACGAAAAGCTTGATTTCTCGCCAAAAATCTGTATCATAGATATAGTATTGAATTAATCATATATTGATTAAAGATTTATTTACACTCTCAAACTATTTTGTCTTTAGTTAATCTACTAACAGACGAAGTAGACAAACCTCTCTTTTCGTTGTTCAGAAGATCCACCGTCTTCATCAGTCCCTAACTGAAAATGAGCGACATGTATGACAAACTTTTATAAACCATTAAAAATTAAATACAGCGTACTACGTGGTTCTCCTATGGAATCGCTTATTTGTGATTGTTTTCACATAGTTTCAAGTATGATCAATAACGATTAATTTAAATACGAAAAAAATCTACTGTCTTTGAAGGGGCCAATATGATTAAAAGATGGTTCTTTGTGAACCAAGATTTCTTACATCTACTTCTGTAAACGGTATGCCTTTTAACTCTGTTAAATAATTTAATTTATAGGTATTAAACAGTGTGAAGGTTCCCAATAATAATACAAACATATTTTTAAAATTTAGTATTTGTTTTGGATTTTGAAGAGGTGGGAAAACTGGTTATAGCACAATGATAGTAAAAGGAGGAAATGAATAGATGCAATTATTACCGCGTGAAATGGACAAGCTCTTAATTGTAGTAGCAGCTGATCTGGCAAGACGCAGAAAAGATCGAGGTCTGAAACTGAATCACCCTGAAGCAATGGCATTGATTACATATGAGCTGTTAGAGGGTGCGCGTGATGGTAAAACGGTTGCTGAGTTAATGGAATTCGGAGCAACGATTTTAACGCGCGAAGATGTAATGGAAGGTATACCGGAGATGATTGATGATATTCAAGTTGAAGCTACCTTTCCTGATGGTACAAAATTAGTAACGGTTCATCATCCGATACGTTAAAAGGAGTGACAAAATGATACCTGGTGAATTGATTTTAAAAGATGAAGAGATCATCTGTAATCAAAATAAAATAAGCTCGAAAGTTACTGTAATCAATACTGGCGATCGACCAGTACAAGTTGGCTCACATTATCATTTTTATGAAGTAAATGAAGCGTTGATATTCAATCGTGAGGAGGCATATGGAAAACGATTAAATGTACCTGCGGGTGCAGCAGTTCGTTTTGAACCTGGTGATGAAAAAGAGATCGAACTAATTGATTATGCAGGTGCGCGCGTTGTATATGGATTCACAAATAAAGTTGATGGGCCATTAGAAGGTAGGGATTCAAAATGAGTTTTAAGATGTCCAGAGAGCAATATTCACAAATGTATGGACCGACAACTGGAGACTCGGTTCGGTTAGCGGATACAGACTTATTCATACAAATCGAAAAAGATTATACGACCTATGGTGAAGAAGTAGTGTTCGGAGGTGGCAAGGTCATCCGAGACGGAATGGGACAGCATCCACTAGCTACTCGTGAAGAAGGAGTTCCAGATACCGTAATTACGAACGTGATTGTGCTCGATTATACAGGGATTTATAAAGCAGATGTTGCATTGCGAGATGGATTGATTTTTGCCATTGGAAAAAGTGGAAATCCGCTTGTTATGGACAATGTAGATATTGTTATCGGAGCTGCAACAGAGGTAATTGCAGGTGAGGGTAAAATTCTGACGGCAGGTGGAATCGATACACATGTTCACTTTATTAACCCTGCGCAAGTAGATGTTGCACTTACAGCTGGATTAACAACTTTAATTGGTGGAGGAACCGGACCTGGTGCAGGTTCGCGAGCGACTACGGTAACGCCGGGCGAATGGAACATGCATCGAATGCTTCAAGCTATTGAGGGACTTCCGATAAATATCGGTTTAACAGGTAAAGGTCACGCTGCAACAGCCGGCCCGCTTGAAGAGCAGATCCGTGCGGGAGCAATAGGTTTGAAGGTACATGAAGATTGGGGAGCAACACCATCTGCATTAGATCATTCATTAAAGGTAGCTGACGAATTTGACGTTCAAGTTGCCCTTCATGCAGATACATTGAATGAGGCAGGTTTTTTTGAAGATACGATGAGAGCAATTAAAAATCGTGTAATTCATATGTACCATACAGAGGGTGCTGGTGGCGGGCATGCACCAGATTTAATTAAATCTGCCGGTATGTTAAATGTGCTTCCATCATCGACGAATCCAACGATGCCATATACAGTCAATACAATTGACGAACACCTTGATATGCTAATGGTTTGTCATCACTTGAATCCATCTGTTCCAGAGGATATAGCATTTGCTGATTCACGCATTCGCAGAGAAACGATTGCAGCAGAGGATATCTTACAGGATATGGGTGTGTTCAGCATGATGAGCTCCGATGCACAGGCGATGGGACGTATTGGTGAAGTTGTCCTTAGAACATGGCAAACTGCTGATAAAATGAAGATGCAAATGGGGACAATGAAAGGCGATAGCAAATATGCGGATAATAATCGTGCTAAACGGTATATCGCCAAATATACCATTAACCCTGCAATTACACATGGAATTTCTGAATATGTCGGTTCGATTGAAGTAGGAAAGTCAGCCGACCTTGTATTATGGGAACCGCGCTTTTTTGGGGTAAAACCAGAGATGATTCTAAAAAATGGTCTTGCTGTACAAAGTTTGATGGGGGATGCCAATGCAACAATTCCAACCCCGCAACCAATGATTTATCGACCGATGTATGCTACAACTGGAAAAGCACTGGCAAAAAGTTCGTTTACTTTTGTATCACAAGCTGCTTATGACGATAACATTCAAGAAAAACTTGGACTGGAAAAAATGGTAAAACCGGTACGTGGGATTCGTCAGCTTACAAAGAAGGATATGAAGCTAAACACAGAAACGCCAGAAATTGATGTTGATCCACAAACGTATGAAGTACGAATAAATGGTGAAATAATTACATGTGATCCTGTTGACACGGTACCAATGGGTCAACGGTATTTCTTATTTTGAGGTGAAATGATTGATAATCGAAAAAATAGTTGGAAATATAAACGAAATGAATCAAGAAGAAATTAGTAAGCGACATAAAGAAAAGGTTTATCTTGAAAGTGCTCACCTAGTCAAGCGGATTCAACGAGTCGAAACAGATCATGGGAAAGAAATTGGAATTCGTCTAAGGGAGCCACGTGATTTAGTAGCTGGTGATGTACTATACATGGATGAAAAAAATATGATAATTATTGATGTGCTGTCAGACGATTTGTTGGTTATTAGTCCAAGAAGTATGCATGAAATGGGAACAATCGCTCACCAGCTTGGAAATCGTCATCTCCCAGCCCAGTTTGAGAAGGATGACATGCTTGTTCAATACGATTACTTAGTAGAGGAACTATTGCAAGAACTTGGCATTCCTTTCAAAAGAGAGGATCGTAAAGTGAACCAAGCGTTCCGACATATAGGACATAGCCATGATTGATCGTGCATTGGCTTTATTTCAGCTATGCGATTCAAATTTTCCTACGGGTTCTTTCAGTCACTCGTTTGGAATGGAAACATATATCCAAGAAAACCTAATTTTTGACAAAGAGTCCTTCTCCAAATGGCTAAAAGTGTATTTACATGAACAGCTCGTCTATTCAGATGGCTTAGCCTCGAAGCTTGCATATGAGGCACTAGTTGAAGACGAGTTGGACAAGGTATGGGAACTGGACCGGCTTTTAACTGTTCAAAATCTTGCGCGTGAATCACGGGTAGGTACACAGCGAATGGGAGAACAGATGATAACTATCGTAGAGGCATTATATAAAATTCCAATTACATCACAATATCGACAACGCATTAAAGAAAAGCGTTCATTTGGTCACTCCGCGCTTGCGTTTACAATCGTTGGTCATTATTTGCAAGTTGATAAGGAAATGACCATTCGATATTACTTATATTCAACCATTGCAGCGCTCGTTCAAAATGCTGTACGTGCGATTCCCTTAGGGCAAACGACAGGACAGCAGATAATCCACGAATTTCAGCAAGAGCTTAGTGTTGCAACGGCTAATGTAATGAAACTTGATAGTATTGATTTCGGAATTGTTTCACCAGGCTTGGAATTAGCTCAAATGCAACATGAACGTGTTAATATCCGAATTTTTATGTCGTAGTTTTAAGTGTGTGTTCAAGAGGAGAAAGAAAAGGTACGAGGTCGGCTAAGTCGCAACGTATTGGGATTTCGATGTTCAACATAGAATGTGGAGGTTTTTAGTCGAAGGTCCTTTGTTCTCGAACTGTCATTTTTACCGGACTTTTTGAACATCCTCTTTAATGAAATTTTATAAAGGAAGTGTTTGTATGGAACCAATTAGAATTGGAATAGGTGGCCCTGTTGGTGCAGGAAAAACGATGCTCGTAGAAAAACTTACACGTGCATTGGATGGAGAAATTAGCATGGCGGTTATTACGAATGATATTTATACGAAAGAGGATGCGAAGTTCCTTGTAGCAAATGGTATTTTGCCAGATGATCGAATCATTGGAGTGGAGACAGGTGGTTGCCCGCATACAGCGATTCGCGAAGATGCATCGATGAACTTCGCTGCAATTGAGGAATTGAAAGAAAAACATCCGGATGTTGAGCTGATTTTCGTAGAAAGCGGTGGTGATAACCTCGCTGCTACATTTAGTCCGGAGCTCGTTGACTTTTCGATTTATATTATTGATGTGGCACAAGGGGAAAAAATCCCGCGTAAAGGTGGACAAGGGATGATTAAATCTGATTTGTTTATAATTAATAAAACAGATTTAGCCCCATTTGTCGGTGCGAACCTTGAAATTATGGAGTCAGATACGAAGGTCTTCCGTGGTGATAAGCCATTTATTTTTACGAATTTGAAGGATAATGAAGGACTTGATAAGGTCATAGATTGGATTAAAAAGCATGCATTGCTTAAGGGATTGGAGCAACATGACTGATTGGACTGGGATTCTCGAGTTAGACTTGGAGAACAGACAAGGAAGAACAGTAGCTAAAAAGGTTTATTTTCAAGGTGCATTAAAAGTGATGCGCCCTGTATATCTTAATAATTATAATTTTCCTTGTTATTACTTGCTAAATCCTGGTGGTGGCTATTTGGATGGCGATACGTACCGTATGAAAGTAACACTTGATGAAGGTGCCGAGGTTACGCTAACAACACAATCTGCAACAAAAGTGTATAAAACACCGAGTAAAGAAGCATACCAGGAAACAGAATTTCATTTGAAAAAAGATAGTTATTTAGAATATCTGCCAGATCCGCTGATTGCTTACCAGGACGCGCGTTACTTTCAGAAAAATACAGTATATATGGAAAAAGGTGCAACATTGCTTTATTCCGATATTTTGACACCTGGATGGTCTCCGGAAGGGAAGCAATTCAGCTATGATCAATTACGGTTAATTAACGAGATTTATATGGATAATGAATTGATTGCCTTTGACCATATTAACTTAAATCCAGGTGCTCAAGAAATTGGTGGTCTGGGATTTATGGAAGGCTATACACATTTAGGCTCGTTAATTGTGATTGGGGAAAAGACAGATTCTGCTCTGCTTGATCTGTTATATGAAACAATTAATGAAGAAACGGCTGATATAAAAGCAGGTTTATCAGAGCTTTATGTACCTGGTTTTACTATAAGATTACTGGCTAATTCTACACAGGTTATTGAACGTGTTTTCACTGCTTGTCATCACGCAATAAGCAATCAATGGTATCAAATGAAGCCGAGTTTTCTAAGAAAATATTAACCTCGTCCGACAATCGAAAAGGTTGTCGGGCTTTTTTCATTGCATTACATTTTAGTATAGATTCATACTATTGGATAAAGAGGGCATTTCTGTTACAAGAAGCACTCTTTTTGTTATTTCAGATTAATAAACGTAAGCAACTAGTTCGTTTTTAAAACTGGTATTTCAAACTTGCTGCGCCTCTACGAACTTTTATCAATAAAGGGATACATATAACGACAACAATTCCTTAAAATAACCTTTTAAAAAATAAATTAAAAATGCGCAAACTTTTTACGCTGTTCGAACGTCTAGTATGTATAAGCTTATTAACCGCCGAAAAAGGAGCTCTTTTAGATGGGTTTGTTTAAAAAATCAAAATTAGAAAAAGAATTAATCGCGTTTATTATAGAGAATAAGGAGAGTTGTTATCGGATTGCCTATAGCTATGTGGGGAATCAAGAGGATGCGCTTGATATCGTACAGGATGCAATTCATAAATCACTAATTCGCATCAACACATTGGAAAATCAAGTTGGTTTAAAAAGTTGGTTTTATAAGATAGTTGTAAACACTTCCCTGGATCATTTGCGAAAGCATAAAAGGCTGAGTGTAGTCGATGATACTGTGATGGAGGTTTTAGCAAATGGCAGAGAAGATGAGTATCACCATTTAGATTTACAAGAGGCGATTGACCACCTTCCAGATAAGTACAAAACAATAATCATACTTAGATATTTTGAGGACATGAAAATAGAAGAAATCGCTAAAATTGTAGGGGAAAATGTTAATACGGTTAAAACAAGGCTATACAGAGCATTGAAAATACTGAAAGTTGAACTGGACGAAGATTCAACAATTGAGGAGGAGGTAAAACGTGGGAAGAAATTTTAAATCCTTAAAGAAAAGGTATGATGAAATCGCGATTCCAAAGGAGCTTGATCGTGTTGTGCAAGATACACTGAAAAAACGAAGAACTAAAAGACTTACAGCTAAATGGTCTGCTGGTGTTGCAGCAGCTGTTTTACTATTTACAATGAGTGTGAATGTCAGTCCAGCAATGGCCCAGGCTTTATCTGAGGTACCTATTGTTGGAGAGGTTGTAAAGGTCATCACAATTACACAATTTGAGGAGGAAGATGAGCTTCTATCAGCAGATATTAAAGTGCCGGCAGTGACAGACTTAGAAAACAAAGAACTTGAAGATAGTCTAAATGAGGACTACTTAGAGGAAGGCAAAACCCTTTATAAAGAATTTGAAGCTATTATGAAAAAGGTTAATGAGGGGGAAACTGGGCATTATGCGATTTCTAGTGGCTTCGAAGTGAAGACAGATAATGAGCAGATCTTTGTGTTAGAGAGGTATGTTAATAGAATTGCTGGTTCAGGTTCAACGACGCTTCAATATGACACGATAGATAAAAATAATGAAATATTGCTGTCGCTACCAATGTTGTTCAGTGATGAAAGCTACATTCAGATAATCAGCGAAAATATCAAGGATCAAATGCGTGAACAAATGAATTCAGATACTAATAAAATATATTGGGTGGAAGATGCTGGCTTGGAAGACTTCGGTGATTTCTTTGAAGCAATACAAGCTGAACAGCAATTTTATATTAATAATGATGGAAAGCTTGTTATCTCTTTCGATGAATATGAAGTTGCACCAGGATATATGGGAACCGTTGAATTCATAATTCCAACTGAAATTTTAAATGAAGTACTCGTTAGTAATGAATACATTCATTAATGACTTTGACCGTAATTGTAATCGAATTGCAAAAAAAGTATAACATGTAGGTAAGGCTATTAGCTCTGCTAATAGTCTGGTAGAAAGGATAAATATAAAATGATTAGGAGAATACGTTGGCCGGGGTGGGTATTAATTATACTTATTGCGTTAACCATTTTTTTCATTTCAGGTGGGTCCGTTGGAAGTAGTACACAAACTGTGTCAACAGTTAAAAAAGAAGCAGATCATGAGTTGAAAGAAATGGTACTGCACGACAAACAGTTTCTGGTACAAAAGGATTCCGAAGTAGTAAATAGTTTGGATCCTAACGAGAAATATATTGCACTTACATTTGATGATGGCCCTAATTCTAACGTTACTCCCCAAGTACTAGAGGCTCTTGCTGAGCATGATGCTAAAGCTACCTTTTTCATGCTTGGCAGTCAAGCGACAGCGAACCCATCGATGGCTAAGGAAATTGCTATGGCAGGTCATGAAATTGGTAATCATACAAATTCACATCAAAATTTAGTTAAGTTAGATACATATGATATTGATGAAGAAATTTCTGAATCAGCTAGAAATATAGAAGAAGCGAGCGGACAGTATCCGACAATGACTCGACCTCCCTATGGTATATTTGATGAGCGTGTTGAAGAAACAGCTACAGCATTAGGAAACTCTCTTATTTTATGGTCCGTCGATTCCCTGGACTGGAAAACGAGAAATGCGAAAAAGATAAAGGAGGAAATTCTGAACAGTATCACTCCCGGTGCAATTGTTTTGATGCACGATATCCACCAAGAAACAGCTGATGCTTTGCCTGAATTATTAACTGCACTTATCAACGAAGGTTATCATTTTGTAACTGTTAGTGAGATTTTATCTTTGCCAGTAGATGTGGGTGCTGGACCATATTACAAAGTGAAATATTAAAACTTAAAGCTAATTCTATGGGGCTGAAGATGGGAACCAATTTATGTACATTATAAAAGTTGCTGGTGCAGTTTTTTTACTTCTGATAAATAAATTACAATAATTGTCATAAATACAATACTTTACAAATGCAATTGAATAGTACATTATTGTTGTTATAAAAATATTGTTATTTAGTTTGAAAGCCGATTTTTTTTATGAGATTCGGGAATATAGTAAGTAAAGAATCAATTCGAGGAGGCGTTGGCGCTGGTCGATAATTTTGAAGTTGAACAAATTTTTGAAGATCGCACGTATGAAAGACATCAATTCAAGTTAAAAGTGCATGGAAACCAATATGTTGGTAATTTCCATGATGGTGAAATTCAATGGCTTAATCCGCATCCACAACAGGATTTGGGAGATGCGTATTTGAAAGCTGTTGAATTAGAAGTGCATCGGCTTTTAGATGAGCATGGAGTAAAAGATGAAACAGATGACATTGAAGTAAAACCCCTGTTTGCTGATCAAACGCACGATGTGCATCAGTTTAAGCTGTCGATCCAAGGGAATGAATATAAAGGAATCTTTCGAGATGATGAGATCAGGTGGTTCCATCCAAAGCCAGAGAGGCATTTAAAAGATGAGCGAGTAGAAAAAGTAGAAGTGATGGTACAAGAAAAAATTCAGAAGCATATTGAAGAATCGAGAGATGATGCGAAATAGACAAAAACCGCCCCGACTTAGAGGATTTAGGCTAATCCATCTAGAATGCCGGGGCGGTTTTTTATATGCCTGTAATTTTCAAGATAAATTCAATGAAAAACAGGGAAGAAATAATAATTAACGGCTTTGTCAATTCCTTTTGTTTTCCTAAAGCTATTTTTACAATCGGATATGCAATAAAACCGAAGGCCATTCCATCTCCAATACTATAGGTGAATGGAATCATAACAATGATTAAGAGAGCTGGAATTGAATCGGCAATGTCATTTAATGGCAAGTGCTTAATATTTTGTGCCATTAAAAATCCAACAATTATTAAGATGGGACTAATGGCAGAATTTGGAACCATTGATATCCAAGGAATGATGAAAATGGTAGCCAAAAAGAAAATACCAGCTGTAATTGCTGCTCGACCTGTTTTTCCGCCAGAAGCTATCACCGCAGCATTTTCAGCGCCAGAAACCGTTGGCGAAGTGCCTAAAAAAGCGGATGTAACAGTTGAAAAAGCAGTAATTCGATATGCCTTATTATAGCTTTCATGGCGTTTTAGCATTCCAAGTTGTCCTGTTAAAATTCCCATATTTTCAAAGATAAGAATCAATGCTAATGGAAATACCGCCAACCAGAACGCAAAGTCTCCGATTGCTGTAAACGAAGGAATAAAAAGTAACTCATTGACATGTACCTGAACCGGCTCTACTTCCGGTTGCTGCAGACCGAAAACAGCAGCAAGTATCGTACCGATAATCATTGTAATTAAAAAGTTTGCAGGTACATTTTTTACGAAAAGAAATATGGCGATAAATAAGGTAAGTAGCCCAACGATTACAGGTGTTGATGTAAAGTCACCGATAGCGACAATTGTGCTACCACCACCAATTACGATTCCGCTTTTTTCCAAACCGATTAAAATTAAGAAAAAGCCGAGACCAACTGTAATTGCATGTGTCAAGGATTCTGGAATCGCATTTTTCAAAATAACGCCGATTTTTGTAAATGCTGTTATAAGAAAGATAAGAGCTGCTACAAGTACTACAGCAAGACCTTCTTGAAACGTAAAGTCGTTATTGTTTATAATCGAATAGGCAAAAAGAGCATTGATACCCATCCCAGGAATTAAAATTAACGGCAGCTTTCCAAAAAGCCCCATCATCATCGTGCCGACAAAGCTGGCCATGATGGTGGCAATCATCCCAGTTTCGAGTGAAATACCTGCTTCACTCAAAATGGAGCCATTGACTACAACAATATAGACAGTTGTAAAATACCCGATGATACCGGCGATTATTTCATTTTTTAATGAAATTTGTTGTTTCATTTGATTTCCTCTAACATTTTACTATCCCTCTCCCACCCGATATATAGAATTGTTATCCCGTTTGAGTCGATTGGTAATACATGGTTAGACTTCTGCGAATAAACAATTGTTCTATAATCCACAAATGATTATTATAAACTTTTTTGTTATACTTTACAATAGAGCAAGAACTATGCAATGAAGAGGCGGTGAAATTCATGAAATATAATTCAGTGTTCGATATTATTGGTCCTGTCATGGTTGGACCATCCAGTTCGCATACGGCTGGAGCTGCTCGGATTGGAAAAGCTGCCCGTAATCTCTTTGGTAAGCAACCAACATGGGCGAAAATTTATTTGTATGAATCTTTTGCTAAGACATATAAAGGTCATGGTACAGATTTTGCATTAGCAGGCGGGCTTTTAGGATTAGAAACGGATGACCCGGAGATAAGCAAATCTTTAGATACGGCTAAAGAGAAAGGTCTTGAAATTGAGTTTATTGAGGACAGTGCCTCCGCAGACCATCCGAATACTGCCCGACTCGTTATTGGTGATGATTCCGAACAGTTGGAACTTGTCGGCATTTCTATTGGCGGCGGGAAAGTTGAAATTACAGAGCTGAATGGATTTGCACTCCGTTTATCTGGAAACCATCCAGCTATTTTAATCATGCATAGTGACCGATTTGGTGCAATTGCTTCCGTAACAAAAATCTTAGCAAAACACGAAATTAATATTGGTCATATGGAAGTAAACCGAAAAGATGTCGGAAAAGAGGCATTGATGGTAATTGAAGTTGATCAGAATGTGGAAGATACAATATTAAAAGAGTTGGAAAGTGCTGATCATATCATTCAGATATCAAAAATTGTCAGCTAATTTCCAGAAGGGGGTTAAAGCAATGTTTCGAACAGTAGCCGAATTGGTTGAAATAGCTGAGAAAGAAAATATTTTAATTTCTGAAGTGATGATCCGCCAGGAAATGGATGTACAAGAGAAATCACGTGATGACGTTTTTGCTGAAATGGAAAAAAACCTCCAGGTGATGGAGCGCGCAATTGATGATGCGCTAAAAGGTGTGGAATCAGTAACAGGACTGACTGGTGGCGATGCTGTCCGGATCCAAACGTATATGAAGGAAAAAACACCATTGTCAGGTCATTTGCTATTAGACGCAGTAAGTAAAGCAATGGGAACGAATGAAGTAAATGCAGCAATGGGAATCATCTGTGCAACACCAACTGCTGGCAGTGCTGGCTGTGTCCCAGGCACTCTATTCGCTGTGAAAAATCAGCTGAATCCAACCAGGGAACAAATGATTCGTTATTTATTTACGGCAGGTGCTTTTGGCTTTGTAGTAGCAAATAATGCTTTCATATCTGGAGCCGCTGGTGGCTGTCAGGCTGAGGTTGGTTCTGCTGGAGCAATGGCTTCAGCAGCTATAGTTGAGATGGCTGGTGGAACACCTCAGCAATCAGCAGAAGCTTTTGCAATAACGCTGAAAAATATGCTTGGGCTTGTTTGTGATCCGGTAGCAGGTCTTGTAGAGGTACCTTGTGTCAAACGAAATGCTGCAGGCTCGTCCTTGGCAATTGTTTCAGCTGATATGGCATTAGCTGGTGTTACAAGCAAAATACCATGTGATGAAGTAATTGGAGCAATGTACCGAATTGGTAAACAAATGCCATCGAGCTTGCGTGAAACAGGTGAAGGTGGATTGGCAGACACACCAACAGGGAGATTGCTGAAAGAAAAAATATTTGGAATATCGGTTTAGTGTAACCTTATATAGAAAGAGTGATTTACTGTGCTTAATGAGCCTGTAACACACGTTAAAGGTATCGGAGAGAAGGCAGCAGAAGATTTGGCATTATTAAAAATCTACACCATTGCAGATTTACTGCTGTATTTCCCATACCGCTACGATGTGTATGAAATTAAACCACTTAGTGAATTAATACATGACGATAAAGCAACGATTGAGGGGAGGGTGGTACATGATCCTTCCCTCACTTTTTTCGGTAAGCGAAAATCCCGACTCACGTTTACAGTCGAAGTAGAAGGTGTTGCGATCAAAGCTGTGATGTTTAATCGAGCATTTGCAAAGAAACAAATTCAGGCCGGTGACACAATTACATTAACAGGGAAATGGGATGCGCATCGCCTGCAAATTACGGTTAGTAATTATAAAAAAGGTAGTGCCGATGAACAGGCTGATGTACAACCAATGTATTCAGTAAAAGGTGATGTAACCAATTATAAATTAAAAAAGTATATGCAAGCAGCATTAACAGAGTATGGTGATGCAATTACAGAAATATTGCCGGCGAACCTTTTGGTTTCCTATAAGCTGCCAAGTCGTTCAGAAGCAGTTAAGACAATGCATTTTCCTGCTGATCGAATCGCATTAAAGCATGCACGTCGTCGTTTTACATATGAAGAGTTTCTCGTTTTTCAATTGAAAATGCAGCTATTACGTAAACTGAAACGCGAAGCAACTAAAGGAAATGCGCAACACTATGACGCAGAAAAAGTGAAAGCATTTATTTCTAGTTTCCCTTTTGAATTGACAGGAGCACAACAAAAATCTTTACACCAAATAATGGCAGACTTAAAGTCTCCATATCGAATGAACCGACTGTTGCAAGGGGATGTTGGCTCAGGGAAAACAGCCGTCGCAGCAATTGGTCTCTATGCCGCAATCACAGCAGAAAAACAGGGAGCATTAATGGTCCCGACTGAAATTCTAGCAGAACAGCACTTTCAATCCTTAACAGCATTATTTGGACAGCTAGCAAAAATTGCATTGTTAACAGGTTCGGTAAAAGGGAAAAAACGAAAAGAAATGCTGCAAGCCGTCCAAAATGGAGAAGTAGATATAGTGATAGGAACACACGCATTGATCCAAGATGATGTCTTCTTTCATGATTTAGGCTTTGTTATTGTCGATGAGCAACATCGGTTTGGTGTCGAGCAAAGGAGAACATTAAGGGACAAGGGATTAAATCCGGATGTGTTATTTATGACAGCAACTCCAATTCCGCGAACTTTAGCAATTACGGCATTTGGGGATATGGATGTTTCAATCATTGATGAGATGCCTGCTGGAAGAAAAGAAGTCGAAACCCTTTGGGCAAAGGAAAACACGTTTGAAAGAATCCTGGATTTTATTGCAAAACGTATCGCGGAAGGTGAGCAGGCATATGTCATTAGTCCGCTCATTGAGGAGTCTGACAAGCTTGATATTCAGAATGCAGTAGATTTATTTCACCAGCTCGAAGCATATTATCCAGAAGAAATAAATGTTGGATTAATGCATGGTAGATTATCAGCACAAGAAAAGGATAGTGTGATGAAGGAGTTTGCTGCCAATAATATTCAGGTGCTTGTTTCAACAACCGTAGTAGAAGTTGGCGTGAATGTGCCAAATGCGACCGTAATGGTCATTTACGATGCAGAACGATTTGGTTTGTCACAGCTACATCAGTTGCGAGGCCGAGTAGGACGAGGCAGTAAACAGAGCTATTGCATTTTAATTGCTGAACCAAAAGGTGAAGTTGGAAAAGAACGGATGCGAATTATGACAGAAACAACAAATGGCTTCGAACTATCTGAACAGGACCTTCAATTAAGAGGACCAGGTGATTTCTTTGGCAGAAAACAAAGCGGTGTTCCTGAATTTAAAGTAGCGGATATGATACATGATTATCGTGCCTTAGAAACTGCAAGGAACGATGCACAGGAAATCGTGGAAACAAATCAATTAGAAGAAAATAAAGAATATCGTGCGCTAAAGCATTATTTAGAGCGCGAGTTTTCGTTTGCGGATAAAATTGATTAAAAGTATGCTTGCATAAATAAAGTAGCTATTATATATTACTATTAGTACCAAGTCATAAACGAGTAGTTCTAAAAGTCCGGTTATCCTCATTTAGAACTCTTCAATAAAGTGAAAATATGATGAATGGTGGATGGTGCGGTCAATGAGAAAAACAAAAGTGGAACGTCAGCGACTGTTAAAAGAAAAAATAGAACAGACGCCTTTTATTACGGATGAACACTTAGCAAAAACGTTTCAAGTTAGTATTCAAACGATACGACTCGATCGAATGGAATTAGCTATTCCTGAATTAAGAGAACGAATTAAATATGTTGCGACGAATCAGTGGAATGAAACGGTTAAAGCTTTGTCATTAGACGAGGTTATTGGTGAAATTATTGATTTAGAGTTGGACAAGCGTGCGATCTCTATTCTCGATATTACATCTGATCTTGTTTTCTCAAGAAATAAAATTGCTAGGGGACATCATTTATTCGCGCAGGCAAATTCATTAGCTGTTGCAGTAATTAACGATGAGCTTGCACTTACTGCAAAGTCCGAAGTTAAATTCAGACGTCAAGTAATCGAAGGAGAACGTGTGATAGCTAAGGCGGCAGTGGAAGGTAAAGATGAAAAAAGCCGGACCATTGTTGCGGTCCATAGTTATGTTGATAATGAAAAAGTATTTTCCGGTGTATTTTATATGTACCAATCAAATGAAAATAAAGGGGAAAAAAATAAATGAGATTAGCAATTGACGCCATGGGCGGAGACAATGCGCCCAAAGAAGTTGTATTAGGTGCAATGGATGCTATTTCAGAAATTAAAAATCTGAATATCACCCTTTATGGTGACGAAAAACAAATAAAACCATTTTTAACAAATGATAAAAATATTGAAATTGTACATACGGACGAAGTCATTACTAGCGATGATGAGCCAGTTCGTGCAGTGCGTCGCAAAAAGAATTCCTCACTTGTATTAATGGCGAAGGCCGTAAAAGATGGCTATGCAGATGCATGTATTTCTGCTGGTAATACGGGAGCATTAATGAGTGCGGGATTATTTGTTGTCGGGAGAATACCTGGGATTGATCGGCCTGCATTAAGCCCTACATTGCCGACCGTTGATGGAAAGGGATTTCTAATGCTAGATGTTGGGGCAAATGTGGATGCAAAGCCTGATCACTTAGTACAATATGCAATTATGGGATCCATCTATTCTGAAAAGGTACGACAAATTCAAAATCCAACTGTTGGTTTACTAAATGTTGGTACAGAAGATGGAAAAGGGAACGATCTAACGAAAAAAACGTTTGAATTGCTCGAAAAGGCACCTATAAATTTTATTGGAAATGTCGAAGCGCGTGATATATTAAATCATGCTGCTGATGTAGTTGTTACAGATGGGTTTAGTGGTAATGTCGCATTAAAAACGATTGAGGGAACTGCTCAAACTATTTTTACGTTATTAAAAGAAACCTTTATGGCTTCAGCAAAAACGAAAATTGCCGCAGCACTAGCGAAAAATGATTTACGTGGGCTCAAAGATAAACTGGATTATTCAGAGTATGGTGGTGCTGGTCTATTTGGACTCGCAGCTCCTGTTATTAAGGCTCATGGTTCATCGAATAGTAGAGCAATTTTAAGTGCCATTAAACAAGCTAGCTATATGGTGGAAAATGATGTAACAAATACAATTAAAACAACAGTTGAATCAATTGAATCAGAAAAGGAGTGATTGAATGAAGCGCGTAGCTTTAATGTTTCCTGGTCAGGGCTCACAGGCTGTTGGAATGGGAAAGGAATTCTATGATGAATTTCCACAAGTTAGAGAGCTGTTTCAGAAAGCAAATGATGTATTAGGTAAGGATATAAAGGAAATTATATTTGAAGGTCCTGCAGAAGTGCTGACAGAGACAGAAAACACACAACCAGCATTACTATTAACCAGCATTGCGATCCATCAATTACTCGAGCAGGAAAAGGTCGAAGCAGTGATGACAGTCGGCCATAGTCTTGGGGAATACAGTGCACTAGTTGCTGCAGGAGCATTAACTGTTGAAGATGCATTGCCGCTTGTTGGTGTTCGTGGCAAGTTAATGGAAGAAGCCTTCCCAAAAGGACAAGGTACAATGGCAGCAGTTCTTGGGCTTTCGGAAGCAGAGATTACAGAAGTCTTGTCTGGTATAACAGATGAAATAGCGGATATTGCTAACTTAAATTGTCCTGGACAAGTTGTTATTTCTGGTTCGCAAAAAGGAATTGAGCTTGCTTCTGATCTATTAAAAGAAAAAGGAGCAAAACGTGTCCTGCCGTTAAATGTGAGCGGGCCATTTCATTCTCGATTAATGAAATCTGCGAACGAAGAATTTGCAGGATATTTGGATAAAACACCAATTAAAGATGCTATAATTCCGGTTTTTGCCAATGTTTCAGCAGAGGCTGTAACAGATGAAGCAGCGATTAAGGATTTACTTCTTAAACAATTGTATTCACCAGTTCGATTTGAAGAATCCATTAACCATATGATTGACCAAGGTGTTGACGCATTTGTTGAAGTAGGTAACGGAAAAGTTCTTTCTGGCTTGCTGCGGAAAATTGATAAAAAGGTGAAGACATTTGCGGTTCAGGATTTGAAATCAATGAACGAGTTTATTTCGTGGTATAGGGGGGATGCATAATGTTAAAAGGGAAAAATGCGTTAGTAACAGGTGCATCTCGTGGAATTGGAAGAGCAATTGCATTAGAGCTTGCGCGTCAAGGTGCAAATGTTGCGATTAATTACGCTGGTAGTGAGCAGAAAGCACAAGCAGTTGTAGAAGAAGTTGAACGGCTAGGCGTAAAGGCCTTTAAAATACAAGCTGATGTTGCGGATGAAACTAGTGTAAAAGCTATGGTTAAAGAAGTTGTGACACAATTTGGCAGCTTGGACATCTTAGTCAATAACGCTGGTGTTACAAGGGATAATTTGTTAATGCGCATGAAAGAAGAAGAATTTGATCAAGTTATAAATACAAATTTAAAAGGTGTGTTTATTTGTACGAAAGCTGTTACAAGACAAATGATGAAGCAGCGGGCAGGTAGAATTATTAATGTAGCTTCTATAGTAGGAGTTAGTGGAAATCCTGGACAAGCAAACTATGTTGCTGCAAAAGCAGGAGTTATTGGACTTACAAAAACATCTGCCAAAGAGCTAGCAACACGGAATATTTTAGTAAATGCAGTTGCACCAGGGTTTATTGCAACAGATATGACAGACGAACTAAATGAAGAACAAAAAGCAGCAATCTTAGGAGTGATTCCTTTAGAAAAACTGGGATCACCAGAAGACGTTGCAAAAGTCGTGCGATTCCTAGCCTCCGATGACGCCAACTACATCACCGGCCAAACCATCCACATTGATGGCGGAATGGTAATGTAATTTAGTTGCAAAGGCTGTATATAAAGAAACTAGGAACCAATGTGCAATGATGGATTTTGCGTATACCTGCTACGAAACATACAACGCTTTGCGGGTGTATACCTTTTATGAATAAAAGGGTTAAATGTGTAGGTGGTTGTTTTAATTCGGTTCCTGCTAGAATTTCTTATCCATATATTTTATACTACTTGAAGGGAGGTGAAGTAAAATGGCAGACGTATTTGATCGTGTTAAAGCTATTATCGTTGACCGTCTTGATGTTGAAGAGTCTAAAATTACAATGGAAGCCTCTTTTAAAGAAGATTTAGAAGCTGATTCACTAGATGTAGTAGAACTTGTAATGGAACTGGAAGATGAATTTGACATGGAAATTGCTGACGAAGATGCTGAAAAAATAAATACAGTAGGTGATGCTGTAAACTACATAAACAGCAAAGCTTAAGCAAATTACTCAAGCAATTACGCTTGTTCGTAATATGAACAGAAAGTCTCGCTTCATGCGGGACTTTCTGTATCTATATTAAAAAATGGAGGTGAAAATAATGAACGTAGAACAATTAGAAAAAGAGCTTAATCTTACATTCAATAACCATAACCTGATAAAACAGGCTTTTACACATTCATCGTATGTGAATGAGCATCGAAATGTCGTTTTTTCGGATAATGAACGACTTGAATTTCTTGGCGATGCAGTTCTAGAATTAGGTGTTTCACAATACTTATATCGAAAAAATAAAGAGATGCCAGAAGGTGAAATGACGAAACTACGTGCTGCAATTGTTTGTGAACCATCTTTAGTAAATTTTGCTCAAGAATTAAACTTTGGTAAGTATTTATTACTCGGTAAAGGTGAAGAACAAACGGGTGGGAGAGATAGACCTGCTATTTTGGCTGATGTATTTGAAGCTTTCCTTGGCTCACTTTATTTAGATCAAGGATTTGATGAAGCGATCAATTTTTTAGAAGTTCATGTATTTCCTAAAATCAAAAAAGGTGCTTTTTCGCATGCGATGGATTATAAAAGTCAACTGCAAGAGTTAGTACAGCAAAACAAAAACCAAACCATTGAATACAAAATTATAGATGAGAAGGGACCTTCCCATAATAAGGAATTTGTTGCCCAGGTTGTTATAAAAGGGAAAAATGCTGGGGAAGGAATTGGGAGAACCAAAAAAGAAGCAGAACAACGTGCAGCAAAATATGCGCTTGATTCATTTATTCCACATTAATTAAGAAAGGCTGTTATCCATCAGGTGGACACAGCCTTTTGCATTATTTATTTCCGAATTAATGAAAGTTCCTCTATAAATGCCTGTGTTTCAGATGCACTTAGTCTTCCTTTTTGATTAACCATATCATACATAAATTTTAAATCATCGTATTTTTCAAGATCGTAATCCTCTGGATCCATGATTGTCCGATTAACAACCTGCAATTTATCTGCTAAATCCTCCAGCAATATTTTCATATTTTCTACAGATGCGACTTCTAAACTCATTTTATCCTCCTTTTTTGCAAAACACTTGCGATTCGTTGAAGCCTGAAACAGTTCTGCACTTCTTTTGTTAATAAGTTTATGATAAAATAAATAAGTTAAAAAGCCAAACTATTTTTTTGTTAAGCAATTTCAAATGGAATATAACAACAATGAGAAGCAGGAAGCAGAGGATCTCATTTAAAATAATACTTAAAGTGCGTGTTCAAAAGGAAG
Organism: Oceanobacillus profundus; assembly: GCF_003515705.1. Classification (GTDB taxonomy): domain Bacteria; phylum Bacillota; class Bacilli; order Bacillales; family Amphibacillaceae; genus Oceanobacillus; species Oceanobacillus profundus. The sequence continues at coordinate 168,572 of NZ_QWEH01000003.1, read as the reverse complement.
ATGAAAAGGACCGAGGTAGGCTAAAGCCGAAACGTTCTGGGGCTGCGATTACTTGTCCCACTGAAAAGCTTTGGTGCAAAGCCGACACTAGCACGCCCTTGGCGTCGAAGTTCAAGACGGCAAAGCTCCCCGTACCAGGCTTCCACAGGATATGGTGGCTTCGACTTTCGACACAGGATGGGTCGGTTTTTAGTCGAAGGTCCTTGTTCTCGATGTATGATTTTCACCGGACTTTTAGAACAACTTCTTAAAAATAAAAAAAAGAAATATAGCAAGGAACTAAGGGGAATAGGGTTCTTTTGGAATTAGGAGAATGTATATGTATTTAAAACGATTGGAAAGTGTGGGCTTCAAATCATTTGCAGAACGGATCAATGTGGAATTTGTGCCAGGAGTAACAGCTGTGGTTGGTCCGAATGGAAGCGGGAAAAGTAACATTACCGACGCAATTCGTTGGGTGCTCGGTGAACAATCAGCTAAATCATTACGTGGCTCCAAAATGGAAGATATCATATTCCAGGGCAGTGAATCAAGAAAAGCATTAAATGTCGCTGAAGTTACACTCGTACTCGATAATCAAGATAAACGAGTGCCACTTGATTATGAAGAAATTAGTGTTACACGTCGAGTTTATCGTTCTGGTGATAGTGAGTTCTATATTAATAAGCAGTCATGCCGATTAAAGGATATTATTGATCTTTTCATGGATTCTGGTCTTGGAAGAGAAGCTTTCTCCATTATAAGCCAAGGAAAAGTCGAAGAAATCCTTAGCTCAAAAGCTGAGGAAAGACGAACGATTTTTGAAGAAGCTGCAGGAGTACTGAAATACAAACAGCGCAAGAAAAAAGCGGAATATAAATTAGCGGAAACCCAGGAAAATCTTAATCGGGTTGAAGATATTATCCACGAGATTGAACAGCAGATTAATCCGTTGAAGCAACAGGCTGAAACAGCTGAGAAGTATATAGAGCTAAAAGAAATGCTTAAAGAAAAGGAAATTTCCTATCTATTATCTGAAATTGAACAGCTGCACCAGCAATGGAAAACACAATTAAAGGAGCTTGAGGAAGAAAAGTTATCCGAAAGTGCCCTTAAGTCTATGATCCAAAAAAAGGAAGATGAAATCGAGAACCAGAATAAAGCAATTCAGCATCTGGATGAAAAAATAGAGGAAATGCAAGAAAATCTATTAATTGCTACTGAGCAGCTTGAAAAGTACGAAGGCAAAAAACAACTGCTGGATGAAAGATCGAAGCATTTTGGTGAAAATAAGCATAAATTAGAAATGCAGAAAAAAGAAAGCAATACGAGAATTGCTGCGTTAGAGGATGAGCTGGCAAAAGAAAGGAAGCTACTTGTACAATTGCAGCATGATCGAAAAAAATATAAAGAACAAGCAAACGAGCTAGAAGCTAAATTAAACACAAGTAAAGAAAGTATTTCAGAGCAAATTGAAGATTTAAAATCGGATTATATTGAATTACTTAACAAGCAAGCAGCGAAAAGGAATGAAAAGCAATCTGTCGCCCAGCAATTACACCAGATAAATGGAAAAAAGGAAAAACAGTCAAATAAATTTCAAAGTCTAATTGAGCAAAGAGAGCAATTGACGGAAGAGAAGAATCGATTAGAAGCAAGCTATAGAGCGAGAGAATCTGGCTTTTCAGCAATCGAATCCGATGTCAAGCAATTAAAATTGAACTTAGAAACCGAGCGAAGCCTTTTTCAAGAATCGCAAACAAAACTATACCAAGGCTATCAATATATAGAAAAATTAAAATCAAAAAAAGAAATGCTGGAAGAAATGAAAGAAGACTTTCAGGGGTTTTTCCATGGGGTTAAAGCAATTTTGAAGGCTCGTGAAGAAAAGAAGCTGGAGAATATTTACGGTGCCGTAATCGAATTGATTGATGTTCCGAAAAAATTTATTACAGCAATTGAAACTGCTCTTGGTGGGCAAGCACAGCATATTGTTGTAACAGATGATATGGCAGCAAGAAGGGCAATCGCTTGGTTGAAGCAAACAAATAATGGAAGAGCAACCTTTTTACCGCTTGGTTCTATCCAGGAACGTTTTATTACGCAAGATATGTTAGCGAAAATGGAAGGTCATCCAGGCTTCCACGGAATAGCATCAAAACTCGTACATACAAACGCTACTTACCAGAAGGCAGTTAATCATTTAATGGGACATGTTATTATTGCTGAAAAATTAAAGGATGCAAATGAAATTGCTGCACTCGTTAACCGTCGATTTCGCGTTGTTACACTTGATGGGGATGTCGTAAATCCTGGAGGTTCCATGTCTGGTGGAGCTCAAAAGAAAACGAATCAGTCGCTATTTACAAGAGAAAAGGATTTGCAAGAAGTAACCGAAAAAATCGAAGGATTCCAGCAGAAAATATTTCAATTTGAATCAATTGTCGGGCGTAAGAAGCAATTGATTAAGCAGCTGGAAAATGATCTAAGAACGAAAGAGAGCACGATTTCTTCGGAGCAAAATGCACTACAAGAATTACACTCGGAGTGGAAACAAGTAGAGATGAGACTTTCTTCTATTAACGATAGCCTGTCAATCTATGATCAGGACAAGCAGCAGTTTGTTCAAGATAGTAAAGAACTTACTAAACGAGAGGAAAGTTTAACAGAAGAATTAACTGCACTTAAAGTACAGTTGGATTCCATTCAACAGAAAATCGACTCGCTTACGAATGAAGAAGCTGCATTTAAAGAGAATAAAAAAATGCTGCAGGATAATCTGCATCAATTACAAATCCAACTTGCTGAACAAGAAGAAAGAGTGAAGTATCAGCGCGAAAAAACAAATTCAACTGGTGAGCAATTAGATAAACTAAAAGAGCAGCATCATAACTATGCGAAGGAATTGAGCAATTTATTAGAAATTGAACAATCGAAAGAAACAGAAGAAGAGGTGGCGGCACGGATTGCGGCTGCTAAGCAAGAGAAGGAAATGTTAACGAATGAAATTCATCAGAAACGTACTGAAAGAGCACAACAAACACAGTATGTTCTAGATGAGGAAAAAGAACGGAAAGAAAAAAGTAACAGGCTTCAAATACTGCAACAATCCATTCAGCAAAAAGAAGTTCGTGCAGGTCGCCTTGATGTTGAACTCGAAAACCGATTGAATCATCTACAGACGGAATATACCATCACATACGAGAAGGCAAAACAGCAGTATCAGAAGGCAGAAAATATGATAGAAGCAAAAACAATCGTTAGTGAGTTGAAATTACAAATAGATCGTCTTGGAACCGTTAATCTTGGTGCTATTGAAGAATACGAACGGATATCGGAACGCTACACTTTCCTGTCTGAACAGCAAAATGACCTTGTCGAAGCAAAAGAAACACTTTATACCGTTATTGATGAAATGGATGAAGAAATGAAAAAGCGGTTTGATGAAACATTTAACAAGATAAAAGATGAATTTCATGATGTATTCAAACAGTTATTTGGTGGCGGCTATGCTGAACTGAAATTAACCAATCCGAAAAATTTATTGGATACAGGTGTTGATATCATCGCACAGCCACCAGGGAAAAAACTGCAGCATTTAGGCTTGCTATCTGGTGGAGAACGTGCACTTACGGCAATTGCTCTACTATTTGCTATTTTAAGGGTAAGGCCAGTTCCATTTTGTATTCTTGACGAGGTTGAAGCAGCGCTTGATGAAGCAAATGTTGCCCGTTTTGCGAAATATGTTAAATTATACAGTGATAACACACAATTTATTGTGATTACACACCGAAAAGGTACAATGGAAGAAGCGGATGTGTTATATGGTGTTACGATGCAAGAATCAGGTGTGTCACGGCTTGTCTCGGTTCGATTAGAGGAGACGAAAGAATTAATAAATTCTTAGGAGGGAAACAAATATGAGCTTTATCAATAAGTTAAAGAATAAATTTAAACAGAATGAAAAAGAGGAAGAGGTTTCTAAAAAATACCAAGAAGGTATGACAAAGACACGTAATTCTTTCTCATCAAAAATTAATGATTTAATTGCTCGATATCGTAAAGTCGATGAAGATTTTTTTGAAGAGCTAGAAGAAGTTCTTATAACTGCAGATGTTGGTGTTACAACTGTAATGGATCTCGTTGAAGAGCTGAAGATGGAAGTGAAACGCCAGAACATTAAAGATACAAACGGGATAAAAGATATTATATCTGAAAAACTTGTGGAGATTTATTATGGTGAAGATCAAGCAGAAATCGAAAAATTGAACATCCAGGAACAAGGTCTTTCTGTTATCCTTGTGGTTGGCGTTAACGGTGTTGGAAAGACGACGTCAATCGGAAAACTAGCACACCAGCTAAAGCAAGAAGGAAAACAGGTAATCTTGGCAGCAGGGGATACATTTCGCGCAGGCGCGATTGAACAGCTGGAAGTATGGGGGGAAAGAGCTGAAGTTGATGTTATTAAACATAATGCAGGCAGTGACCCAGCAGCAGTAATTTTTGATGCAATTAAAGCAGCGAAATCACGCCAGGCAGACGTGTTAATTTGTGATACTGCAGGCAGACTTCAAAATAAAGTGAATTTAATGAATGAGCTTTCGAAGGTGAAACGTGTCATCGAAAGAGAAATACCAAATGCACCGCATGAAGTTCTCCTCGTGTTAGATGCGACAACTGGTCAAAATGCCCTAAGCCAAGCCAAAACATTTTCAGAGGTAACAAATGTATCTGGTATCGTATTAACGAAGCTTGATGGCACAGCAAAAGGTGGGATCGTACTTGCGATACGAAATGAACTTCATATCCCTGTGAAGTTTGTTGGGCTAGGGGAACAAGTGGGAGACTTGCAGCAATTTGATGCCAATGCATTTGTATATGGTTTATTCGCAGATCTTGGAACCGAAGCAAATGCAGAGTAGAATTTGAAATTCCTTGACAATGAACAAAAGCATTCGCTATGATAATGTAAAGGAATTTCACTTAACAAGGGGTGTGAATTATGATTGAAAAAACAACCCGCATTAATTATTTATTCGATTTTTACCAAGCGCTTTTGACGCCGAAGCAACGTAATTACATGGAAATGTATTACTTAGAGGATTATTCTCTCGGAGAAATCTCCGAATTGTTTCATGTGTCCCGCCAAGCAGTATATGATAATATCAAACGTACAGAGGCTATGCTTGAATCATATGAAAAAAAATTGCATTTATATGAGAAATTTGAACAGCGAGCAGCACTTATTGAAAAATTGGAGCAATCAGTTGCAGATCAGTCTGTTTTGAAAATGCTTCATCAACTAAAAGAATTAGATTAGGAGGACACCTTCTATGGCATTTGAAGGATTAGCCGACCGCCTGCAAAGTACAATCAAGAAGATAACTGGTAAGGGGAAGGTTTCTGAGCAAGACGTAAAAGAAATGACACGTGAAGTCCGCCTTGCATTACTGGAAGCGGATGTAAACTTTAAAGTGGTCAAAGATTTGATCGCCCGTATTAAGGAGCGTGCAATTGGCCAGGAGGTAATGGAGAGTTTAACACCTGGTCAACAGGTTATTAAAGTAGTAAAAGAGGAACTAACAACATTAATGGGTGGTGAGCAAAGTAAAATTGCTGTGGCTGACCGCCCGCCAACCGTCATAATGATGGTAGGTTTACAAGGTGCTGGTAAAACAACAACAACCGGTAAACTAGCTAATTTATTACGCAAGAAACATAATCGTTCGCCACTATTAGTCGCATGTGATGTGTATCGTCCTGCGGCAATTAAGCAATTAGAAACACTTGGTACACAACTTGATATGCCTGTGTTCTCAATGGGGACAGAAGCAAATCCAGTAGATATTGCAACAGGAGCGATTGAAAAGGCGAAGGAAGAGCACCGGGATTATGTTATTATCGATACAGCTGGGCGCTTGCATGTAGACACAGATTTGATGGATGAATTACAACAAATTAAATCAGCTGTCACCCCAGATGAAATATTTTTAGTTGTTGATTCCATGACAGGTCAAGATGCGGTGAACGTTGCAGAAAGCTTTAATGAACAGCTTGATATTACAGGAGTTGTGCTAACAAAATTGGATGGGGATACCCGTGGCGGTGCTGCATTATCTATTAAAGCCGTTACGGACAAGCCTATTAAGTTTGCTGGGATGGGTGAAAAACTAGACCAGTTAGAGGCATTCCATCCCGATCGAATGGCCTCTCGTATCCTAGGCATGGGTGATGTGCTTTCGTTAATTGAAAAAGCACAAACAAACGTTGATGAAAAGCAAGCGAAAGAACTGGAAGAAAAAATGCGTACGATGTCCTTTACATTTGACGATTTTCTTGAACAGATGGGACAGGTAAAGAAAATGGGACCGCTAGATGATTTGATGTCCATGATTCCTGGCGCAAGTAAAATGAAGGGTCTTAAAAACGCACAGCTGGATGAAAAGCAGCTAACGCAAGTAGAGGCAATCATTCAGTCGATGACAAAAAAAGAAAGAGTAGACCCAAGCATTATTAATGGGAGTCGCAGAAAGCGGATTGCCAAAGGCTCTGGAACATCCGTATCCCAAGTGAACCGCTTGATAAAACAATTCAGTGAAATGAAAAAGATGATGAAGCAAATGACAAACATGCAAAAAGGAAAAAAAGGAAAAGGCATGAAATTTCCTTTCATGTAAATTCGGAAGCAGGAGTGCCTGAGAGGCGTATAGACTGCGCCTCGCACTTTAGGGGGATTCCGACGTTAGGCGTAGCTGATTTTAGTCAGCCATCCTTTTACTTGAAGTCGATGCCCGATTTCACCGCGAGGGTATAAATACGACTAAGCTACATGTCTTGGTAGTCGGCAAATCTTCTACAGATTATCATGAGATGAAGGAAGCCTGGCCTCTGGGAATCGGAGCTGGAAGTAATAAAAAAATACTTTTTAACGTTGTAATGTAAAAACACTTTACAGACCCATTTTTTTCTGTTAGAATCTTAAATTGTGAATAACATTTTATTGGAGGTGCAAATAATGGCTGTTAAAATTCGTTTAAAGCGTATGGGATCAAAAAGAAACCCATTTTATCGTATCGTTGTAGCTGATTCACGTTCTCCTCGTGACGGACGTCAAATCGAACAAATCGGAACATATAATCCGGTAGTCAACCCGGTTGAAGTTAAGATTGATGAAGCAAAAGCACTTGATTGGATGACAAAAGGTGCAAAACCAAGTGATACAGTTCGTAATCTTTTCTCAAAAGAAGGCATCATGAAAAAATTCCACGACCAAAAAAATCAAGTAGAGAAGTAGTGTGATATCATGAAGGCCCTAATAGAATCGATTGTTACCCCATTGGTTGATCACCCGGAAGATATCGTTGTTAAGGAGACAGAAGAAGATACAAAAATTGTATATCATCTTACTGTTCATCAGGAAGATGTCGGAAAGGTAATTGGAAAAAATGGACGTATTGCAAAGGCAATTCGTACAGTTGTCTATGCAGCAAAAACGGATGGTAATAAACGTATTTATTTGGACATTATGTAAAGGGAAAGCGGACCTCCAAAGGGTTCTTCTTTCCCTTTTACACATCTTGAAATGATTGTTTGGCAGATAGTTCTTGACTCTATAAATGCAACTAATGAATCTGTTAAAGACTCGGTGAATACTAACTTTTCACCCCCATTAACGGCAGTAATCCCCACCACCTTTAAGCATGAGAAAAATAAAATGTAAAGTTGTGGGAGGGGCACAAAACTGATCGAAGTTTCATTTTTATAACGGGAGCGAGGAAATCCAGTGAATATCATTAAAAAAGTAGTGATTAAGCAAGTTGTCACAGAGAAAAGTAAAGAAAAGATTTATCGCAATTTCCATGATCATAAATTGCGGCTTGAACAAGAGTGTCAACAGCTCCTTTTTGAAAAAAGAAAATTGCAGAATAAAGCTGGTAGTGCAAAGCAAGAAATTGAACAACGTTTCCAGCAAGAAATAAATAATCGTAAAGAAAAGATTAAACTGCTCGATTTTAAAATAAGTCAATTGGAAACGCTGGAGCTTGGAAGTGAGATTATTGAAAAAGAAGTTGAAGCTCTTGTTGAAGTAAATGTTGGTTCTAACTGGAACGAGATTATGGAAGAACAAATAATCGTCATTAAAGATGATATTGTTGTCCGAATTAATGAATGAATAATGAGTAGGTGAGAAGATGAACGAACGTATGTTTAATGTAGGAAAAATAGTCAATACTCATGGTATCCGAGGTGAAGTAAAAGTATTGCGTATTAGTGATTTTGAAGAACGCTTTGCTCCGGGTGAAAAGCTTTTTGTTGTAAAGGACGAGCAGTCCATCGAACTTGAAATTACTGCCCATCGGATGCATAAGGGTTTTGATCTTTTGCAATTCGAAGGCTACACGAATATTAATGATGTGGAAACATTCAAAGGCTGTAAATTAAAAATTAGTGAAGCGCAATTAACCGAACTACAGCAAGATGAGTATTATTATCACGAAATCATTGGTTGTGAGGTTTTTACTACTGCTGGAGAAAATATAGGAAAAATTAAAGAGATATTATCTCCTGGTGCAAATGATGTATGGGTGGTAAAGCAGCAAGCTGGTAAGGATATTCTCATCCCATATATTGATGACGTTGTAACAGAAGTAGATGTAGCAAATAAGAAAATTGTGGTTGAACTAATGGAAGGACTGCTTGACTAATGCATATTGATATTTTGACCCTTTTTCCAGAAATGTTTACCGGCGTTTTTCAATCATCAATATTAAAGAAAGCCGCTGAAAAAGAAAAGTTTAGCTATAACCTTGTTAATTTCCGAGATTATACCGTGAATAAGCATTTAAAGGTAGATGACTATCCGTATGGCGGTGGAGCAGGAATGGTATTAACCCCGCAGCCTGTATTCGATGCCGTAGCCGCTGTGAAAAAAGAGAGGCAGACAAAACCTCGTGTGATTCTCATGTGCCCGCAGGGTGAATCGTTCACGCAAAGAAAAGCAGAAGAGCTGGCTGAAGAGGAACATCTTATTTTTATTTGTGGTCATTATGAAGGATACGATGAGCGAATTCGAGAAAATCTTGTTACCGATGAAATCTCAATTGGTGATTATGTCCTTACTGGTGGAGAGCTTGGATCAATGGTCGTTGTAGATAGTGTCGTTCGTTTACTGCCTGATGTACTTGGGAATCAAGAATCAGCTCCAGAGGATTCTTTTTCTACGGGGTTATTGGAGCATCCTCACTTCACGAGGCCAGCTGATTTCCGTGGTATGAAAGTTCCAGACGTATTGCTATCAGGAGACCACGGGAGAATAAGAGACTGGCGAAAAGAAGAAGCATTAAAACGAACCTATAAGCGCCGTCGTGATTTACTTGAGCATTATGTTTTAAATGAGACGGAGCAGAAGGTAATAGATAAGCTTAGAGCAAACGAAGAGAAATAAGCATTGCTAAAAAACCTTGCAATTGTCTAAAAAGGGTGTTGAACTATCATTTTCAATATGGTATATTTATTATTGTGCTTAAGTGCGCTTAGGTACATATAAACGATGTTCCGCTTATTACAAAATGAATAATGAGCATTGGTTTGGAAGGAGTGAAGGATAATGCAACAACTTATTGCAGATATCACAAAAGATCAACTTCGTACGGATCATCCTGATTTTCGTCCTGGTGATACGGTAAAAGTTCACGCAAAAGTAGTTGAGGGGACTCGCGAACGTATTCAGGTGTTCGAAGGTGTTGTAATCAAACGTCAAAATGGTGGAATTAGTGAATCATTTACAGTAAGAAAAATTTCTTATGGTGTAGGTGTTGAACGTACTTTCCCATTACATTCACCTAGAGTTGATAAGATCGAAGTTACTCGTCGCGGTATTGTACGTCGTGCGAAACTATACTATCTTCGTAATCTACGTGGAAAAGCAGCTCGTATTAAAGAACGTCGCTAATCGACATGAGCTGTCCCGAAAAACGTTATTGGAAAGGAGCTTGGCAAATGTGCGCAAGCTCCTTTTTGCTATTTAGCTTGTATGAATACGTCATGCTAGCTTAAAATAGAGTAAATACATATAGAATCGGTCGGAGGGGAATATATGGCGAAAAAAAAGAAAAACGAATGGTTAGATTGGATAAAAGCGCTATTACTAGCGTTTGGTTTGGCGTTTATCGTCCGCGCCTTTCTATTTGCTCCGATTGTAGTTGACGGACCTTCCATGCTGCCGACACTGCATGACCGAGATCAAATGATCGTTAATAAATTTTCTTACCTAATCCAAGACCCAGAACGATTTGATATTGTTGTTTTTCACGCTTCAGCTCAAAAGGATTTTATTAAACGAATAATTGGCCTGCCAGGTGAACATGTGGCGGTAGAGGATAATGTGCTCTATATCGATGGAGAGCCAGTAGAAGAGCCTTTTCTAGATGAACAAAAGGATCAAATGAAGCCTTATCAAATGCTGACAAACGATTTTACATTAGAAGAGCTTCCTGGAGGATTTGAGGTAGTTCCAGATGGACATGTATTTGTTTTAGGTGACAATCGAGGTAATTCAACAGATAGCAGAATGCTGGGTGTCATACCGATGGATGAAATTATTGGGAAGACCAGTTTAATTTATTGGCCATTCGATCGAATGCAATTAATTGGAAAGGAGGAATAAAATTATGACCATACAATGGTTTCCAGGGCATATGGCAAAAGCGAGAAGAGAAGTAGAAGAAAAGCTGAAACTTGTAGACTTCGTAATGGAATTAGTTGATGCGAGGGCCCCGCTTTCCTCACAGAATCCAATGCTCCAGCAAGTGTTACAACAAAAATCAAAAATGGTTGTTTTGATGAAGAAGGATTTAGCTGACGCCAGACAAACGGAAAAGTGGATAGCACACTTGAGAGAGAAGAAAATTCCTGCAATCGCGGTTGATGTAAATAATAAGGCAGATATTAAAAATGTTATTCAGATGGCGAAAGAACTTGGCCAATCAAAAATGGATAAGCTTTTGAAAAAGGGAATTAAACCAAGAGCTGCAAGAGCGATGATTGTTGGAATACCAAATGTTGGTAAATCAACACTTATTAATCGGCTAGCGAATAAAAAGATTGCTAAAACTGGAGATCGGCCAGGAATTACAAAGCAACAGTTATGGATTAAAGTAAAAAAGGACTTTGAATTACTTGATACACCTGGTATCCTTTGGCCAAAATTCGAGGAAGAAGCAGTTGGCTACCGATTAGCTGCAATTGGAACAATTAAAGATCAGTTGCTTTCGTTACAAGATATTACTGCATTTGTTATTAACTATATGCAAGTACATTACCCAGTTCAGCTTGAAGATAGGTATGAAATTGACAGAAATATGAATGATATGTTAGAGATATTTAATGCAATCGGAAAGCAACGCGGAGCACTGCTAAGTGGTGGAGATATCAACTTTGATAAAGTTGCTGAAATTGTGTTACGGGATCTTCGTACAGGGAGATTAGGGAATATCACATTAGAAGCACCGCAAGAAGCATAAGGCATACATCTCAGGAGATGTGTGTCCTATTTTTTGTACAAAAGCGTGAGCAAATGCATTTAGCCGAAATAATAGGTAAATGTAAGGTACTAACCCTAAATCAAATAAGAAGATAAGCCGATATAAAAGAGAGTATGGTGATAAGGTGAAAAAGCAATCGATTACTGTTATAAGACAACAAATTAAAAATAACGAAGTAACAGACGAAATGATTCAGGAATTGAAGGCAGACGAACGAAAGGGCGTTCAGCAATTACTGAAAAGCTATGAAAAGCAAAAAGCGAAAGAGAAACAGTTAGCAGATCAGTTTGTCGAGATGTCCCATTATGAGCAAGTTGCTCATTCAAAGGGGTGTCAATACATTGCTGGGGTTGATGAGGCAGGGCGCGGACCTTTAGCAGGACCAGTTGTTGCAGCAGCAGTCATATTACCAGTGGATTTTACATTATACGGCCTAAATGATTCAAAACAGTTAAATCAAGCGACAAGAGATTATTTTTTTACAAAGATTAGAGAACAAGCTGTCAGTTACGGAGTTGCAATCATTGATAATCGAACAATTGATGAAATGAATATTTTTGAAGCGACAAAGCTAGCGATGCGCCAGGCGATAAATCAGTTGAAACCGAGTCCAGATCATGTCCTGATAGATGCTGTTGAGCTAAGGGACTTACCTTATTCTACAGAGTCGCTCATAAAAGGAGATGCCAAAAGCATTTCAATAGCAGCTGCGAGCATACTTGCCAAAGTAACTCGAGATAATTTAATGAGAGAAATGCACGAAGAATACCCTGATTATAATTTTATGTCTAATATGGGTTACGGCACAAAGCATCATCTAGAAAAACTTCGTGAGATTGGTGCTTCACCATATCATCGTAGATCTTATGCACCCGTCAGAAATAGCATTAGTTAAAGAGTTGGAAGGGATGTTCACCAATGAGTATTTATAAGCTTACTGGAGAAAAATTAGCTAAGGTTACACAGACTGAACAGCGATTGAGACCCGGACAAATTGTTCAAGGGAAAATTTTGAAAATATTTCCAGAAAATAAAGCGCAAATACAGCTTGGTGGACAAAACATGATTGCCAAGCTAGAGGCGGCTCTTTCAATTGGTAATACATATCATTTTCAAGTGCAAACCTCAGATGAAATGATTTATTTGAAAGTGCTTAGTGAATACATAAAAAAACAAACAAAAACTAGTTTAGCACCATTAATGAATCAGCTAAACGTGAAACCAAATAAGGCTAACAGTTCTTTTATACAAGCTCTAATTCATGGAAATATACCATTTGATCAATCGCAATTAAAAGAAGCGTTGCATATCTTCGAACAATCGAAGGATAGGTCAGCGGCTAAGCAAATCTTGTTAGAAATGATTGGAAGAAGGTTTCCAATTACCTGGGATGTTTTTCAGGCATTATCGATAAAAAATTCAAGTCAATTCTCGAGTCAAATGAATGAGCTATTAGAAGAAATGAAGTCAACAAACAATAAAACAGAACTTTGGACAAAGCTGGAACAACTGATATCAAGGCCTATTAGTGAAACTGCTTCTTTAACGAAACAGTTTAATCTACTAAATGAACAAAATAAGCAGCAAATATTTCACGTTGTAAAAGGACTAGGGATGCTGAATCAAGATGTTGATTTCAAGGGATGGGTCTCGGAGTGGCAACAAGTTGGACAAGTATTAAAAGAGAACCAACATAATATAAGACTGCCATTTTCTCTTCACTCCAATGATATTGTGGAAGTTTTTGAACAGCTACATTCCAACCAATCTGGATTATTGAATCACTCACAACAATTCTTACAAGCGTGGAAAAATGCGTTGAATCAACCTGTATTAGCACAGCGTGAATTCATTCAGTTAAAAGAACAACTGAATCAAAACATTCTTCCGCTTCTTCCGATTGAACAAACGAAATTTATACGAGAACTGTCAAACAATCCAGTTCAATTAAATAGTATGATGAATTTAATAGTGTCGCTGGGTAGTCCTATTACCTATAAAGAGATAGATACGCTGCTGAAAACCGCTCAGTTTGATAAACTCTTCCTGTCAAAGGGTCCGAACGAGCAATTTATGCTGCAATTACAGCAAGTGCTCACATATACAGGACTTAATTATGAACATCAGCTTGCACAAAAAAATCTTGAGCAACAAAGTTTAAAATCACTGTTGCTTCAGTATGTACAGCAAAGTGACGGTACTGCGCACGAAAAGGCCGGACAGTTGCTGCATTTTATTAACGGCATGCAACTTAATTCCATAAACGAATCGGATAGTGTGATTCAAGCATCCCTGCAAATTCCAGCTGAGAAGCTTGGACTAGTCAATGATTTAGAGCTTGAATTTGAGAGTAGGAAAACAGAAGACGGGAAGGTTAACCCAGATTACTGTCGTATTCTATTTTATTTGGACTTACATGGATTAAAGCAGACGATTATTGATATGCATATCCAGAAACGCTCCGTTACCGTTACGATTTATAATGATATACAAGAATTAAAGCGTCAGACAGTGAAATTAATACCTGTACTAAGACAGGGATTGGAGGCTTTAGATTATAAGCTGACATCCGTGGACTTTAAAGCGCTGCAAGAATTAAAAAGTCCTGCTAAGGAAACAACAGAAAAAGTATATTCATCCTATCAAGGAGTTGATTATCGAATATGACAGAGGGACGAAAGAAGGCCGCAGCGCTCCGGTATGATCAAGGAAAAGATTTTGCTCCTAAAGTTACTGCAACTGGGAAAGGACTAGTTGCGGAAGAAATTTTAAAAAAAGCAAAAGAAAATAATGTACCGATATTAGAGGATTCTTCACTCGTTGAATTATTGGCAGAGCTAAATATTAATGAAACAATACCAGAGGAATTATTTCAGGCGGTTGCTGAAGTATTTGCATTTGTTTATCGTGCCGATAAGCAATTGAAATAGGAAGATCCAAAGAATCTTCAACTGGAGAACTTCGATTAATTGCACTTGTATGAAACGTTGAAATCAACAAATACGAGAAGCTTGAAGGGTTAGAAAACTTCTATCTTGCCTGTATTTATTTTGGCGAGGTAGAAGTCACCTTTAGCAGAAAATAAAAATAATTACCTACAAACATCCAAGAGGGTGTTTTTTATTTTGCATAAAATAAGAAGGAGGGTTGTTTTTATGCCATTTAAAGGATATCGAGTAACTTCACCATACGGATATCGAACACATCCTATCACGGGGGTAAGAGGTACCTTTCATGCAGGGATTGATCTTGTTAAATACCACAGGGCACCAATTAATGCTTTTACTGCAGGCATCGTTATATTTGCCGGAATGGGGAAAGCTGGGTCAGGCTTTGGCGGATATGGAAATGTAGTGTTTATTCAAGATAAAAATGGAAGAGGGCAGTTATACGCCCACCTGGATAGTGTAAATGTCAGAAGAGGGCAACGCATCAATAAAGGTCACATTATCGGCAGACAAGGTAATACTGGGAATTCTACAGGTTCACACTTGCACTATGAAGTAAGAAAAACGGCACCAAGTACACCACCATATGGCTATACAGCAGATAGGGCAAACGACAGTTTAAATCCTGCCACTTATCTAAAATCGTTTGGTGCATCCGATATTAAAAATAGTTCTAGTCGAATTCGAACAATCCAGTCTACTTTAAATAGAAGATATAATACGGCTTTAAAGGTAGATGGTGTGTATGGACCACAGACTAAAAGAGCGTTGGTAAAAGGCTATCAAACCGAGTTAAATGAGCAATATAATGCAGGATTACCCGTTGATGGCATGTGGGGTCCAAGAACGGAAGCGGCTACGGTTACCATCAGAAGAAATGCCAAAGGAAATATAACATGGATATTACAGGCAACTCTGTATGCACTAGGATATAACCCGAATGGACTTGATGGGTTGTTTGGGCCAGGTACAGAAAAAGCAGTGCGAGACTTTCAGCGTGATAGGAAAATAAAAGTCGACGGAGAATCAGGTAAAAATACCTTCGCTAAAATGTTTGGATAAAAGATAAAAAGTGCTCAGTTAGCGACATGCAAAGGTGAGGAAAGTCTCGCTAGTCGCTAACCAGGCGCTAGAACTGGATGTGTCTTTAGCAGTGGTATTTATATATTATAATATTCTAGTGTAGTAAGAAAGCCGTCCTAAAAACGTCCTTCACGTAATTATCAATACTTTCTATAATTTAGTCATTCACACCTTTTCATCATGGACCAATCTATCTATGAAAGCTAAAGCAGACTCGAATTATTTGTTCCCTAAATCTTTTTTGTTAATGAACAAAAATGAAGCATTAAGGTTTAGCAATTCGTAACACGATTTAAACAATTTTCACTAATTCTTGTGAAATTTGTTTTTTTTTAATACAATGGAGATGCATTCAAATTGAATAGGAGGATGGAAGATGAACATTCACGAGTATCAGGGGAAAGAAGTCTTACGCAATTTTGGTGTGAAAGTTCCAACAGGCTATGTAGCGTATACAGTGGATGAAGCGGTAGAAGCAGCGGAAAAATTGGGCACATCTGTAACCGTTGTCAAGGCGCAGATTCATGCCGGTGGAAGAGGTAAGGCCGGAGGAGTTAAAGTAGCAAAAAGTTTGGAAGAAGTTCGTACATATGCGGATGAAATTCTTGGAAAAACATTGGTAACCCATCAAACGGGACCAGAAGGAAAAGAAGTTAAACGTTTACTTATTGAAGAGGGCTGCGACATTAAGAACGAATATTATGTGGGGGTTGTTTTGGACCGTGCAACTTCACGTGTCGTTTTCATGGCATCTGAAGAAGGCGGTACAGAGATTGAAGAAGTAGCAGAAGCAACGCCTGAAAAAATCTTTAAGGAAGTTATTGACCCAGTTGTTGGTTTGACACCTTTCCAAGCTAGAAGACTAGCATTTAACATAAATATACCAAATGAATTAATTGGAAAAGCAGTTCAGTTTATGACAGCACTTTATCAAGCTTTTGTAGAAAAAGATTGTTCTATTGCTGAGATCAATCCACTTGTCACGACTGGAGATGGTGAGGTTTTAGCATTAGATGCAAAGTTAAACTTTGATGATAATGCGTTATACCGTCAAAAAGATATCGTTGAATTACGAGATTTAGAAGAAGAAGATGAAAAAGAAATTGAAGCATCTAAATATGACCTAAGCTACATTTCCTTGGATGGAAATATTGGCTGTATGGTAAATGGTGCGGGGCTAGCGATGTCAACAATGGACATTATTAAGCACTATGGCGGGGATCCGGCTAACTTCCTTGATGTTGGGGGCGGCGCAACTGCTGAAAAAGTAACAGAAGCATTTAAAATCATTCTATCCGACTCGAATGTAAAGGGAATTTTCGTCAATATCTTTGGTGGTATTATGAAATGTGATGTTATTGCCGAGGGTGTTGTAGAGGCAACAAAACAAGTAGGTCTTGAAATTCCATTAGTCGTTCGCCTAGAAGGTACAAACGTGGAAAAAGGGAAGAAAATTCTTGAAGAATCAGGTTTAAATATTACATCAGCGAGTTCAATGGCTGATGGTGCAGAAAAAATTGTATCAATGGTGAACTAATCGAGAGGCTATATTAAACTTTTAATTTTGGGAGGACGGACGAAAATGAGTGTTTATATAAATAAAGATACGAAAGTAATTGTCCAAGGAATCACTGGTGCAACAGCTACATTCCATACGAAGCAAATGCTTGAGTACGGCACGAAAATCGTTGGGGGAGTGACACCAAAGAAAGCTGGTACAGAGGTTGAAGGTGTACCTGTTTTTAATACAGTAAAGGATGCAGTAGATGCAACTGGTGCAACGGCATCGGTAATTTATGTACCTGCTCCATTTGCTGCGGATGCGATTATAGAGGCAACAGATGCAGAGTTAGATTTAGTTATCTGTATTACAGAACATATTCCAGTCTTAGACATGGTAAAAGTAAAGCGTTACATGGAAGGAAAGAAAACACGTCTAATTGGCCCGAACTGTCCGGGTGTTATAACTGCAGACGAATCGAAAATTGGAATTATGCCGGGTTATATTCATAAAAAAGGACATATCGGGGTTGTCTCTCGTTCTGGAACGTTAACATATGAAGCAGTTCATCAATTAACTCAAGCTGGATACGGTCAAACAACAGCAGTCGGTATTGGTGGAGATCCTGTCAATGGGACAAACTTTATCGATGTTCTAAAAGAATTCAATGAGGATCCAGAAACAGAGGCAGTTATTATGATTGGTGAAATTGGCGGTACAGCTGAGGAAGAAGCTGCGGAATGGGTTAAAGCTAACATGAAAAAACCTGTTGTAGGCTTTATCGGCGGTGCGACTGCACCTCCAGGAAAACGGATGGGACATGCTGGTGCAATTATTTCTGGTGGTAAAGGTACTGCCGAGGAAAAGACTCGTATCATGGAGGCGAGTGGCATTACAGTTGCTGAAACGCCTGCCGTAATGGGCGAGACAATGATTAAGGTTCTAAAAGAAAATGGACTTGAAGAAAAGTGTAAAACACATTAAGAACAAAGCTTTTAGGTGACCCTAGAGGAGAGCCGGAAGAGATAGTTTCTTCAGGCTCTCCTACAATTTTAACTGGAGAAAGGATTGGTGTATGCTTGGATACACTTCGCTTAAGGTTAATACATTTGCACCGCTGTCGTGGAATTACGAGAAGGTTTATTCGTAAACTTCTTCAATACGATCCCTCGCTTGAACAGATCTATCATTTTTCTTCTGCAGAGATTACAAATCGATTTACCCTCCCAAATAAAAATGCCGCATTATTTTATTCTGATCTTCATAATTTGGCTATAAGGCAGCAAATAGTACACGATATAAATAAGTATAAAATCATCACAATAGTTGACGAAAGTTATCCTCCTATGTTAAATACAATTAAAGATGCTCCACTTGTACTGTATGCGCTTGGCGATATCTCGTTATTAGCATATAGTCCGGCAATCAGTGTAATTGGAACGAGAAATCCATCAAGTGAGGCCGCTCAAAAGATAGATCATGTAGTAAAGCCGCTTGTAAAAAATGAATGGTTAATTGTAAGCGGTATGGCTAAAGGGATTGATAGTTTAGCACATAAAATCGCCTTAACCTATAAACAGAAAACGATAGCTGTTTTAGGAGGCGGTTTCATGCATGTTTACCCTAAGCAGAATATGAGCCTGTTCCACCAAATTGTGAAACATGGTCTCGTTTTAACCGAATATGCCCCAGATGTTCGGCCAGTAAAATACCATTTCCCAGAAAGAAATCGCATTATTAGCGGCCTTGGATTTGGAACATTAGTGATTGAGGCAACTGAAAGAAGTGGCACACTAATAACAGTTGACCAAGCCCTTGATCAAGGAAGAGAGGTATATGCAGTTCCTGGATCACCTTTACTTTCACAAACAAAAGGTTGTCATCAAATGATTCAGGACGGGGCGAAACTTGTTCATAACGCACAAGATATATACGAAGATTGGATGGCTATTCATAATTTAATGACCAAATAGATTTTAATAATAAAGTATAAAATAAAGTATGTTTGACAAATTCATAGGATAAATTTAGTATTAGTAAAGATTTCAAGTGTAAATTGTCAACCTCATTCTAGGAGGCACGGATCATGTCAGATTATTTGGTAATCGTTGAATCGCCTGCAAAGGCGAAAACGATTGAACGTTATTTAGGAAAAAAGTATACAGTAAAAGCATCGATGGGACACATAAGAGATTTACCGAAGAGTCAAATGGGTGTTGACGTCGATGAAAATTATAAACCAAAATATATTACGATTCGCGGTAAAGGCGATGTATTGAAAGAGCTAAGAAAGTCAGCAAAAAAGGCAAAAAAAATATATCTCGCAGCCGACCCCGATAGAGAAGGGGAAGCAATTGCTTGGCATTTGGCACATATTTTGAGTGTTGATGAAAATTCCAAATGCCGTGTTGTTTTTAATGAAATTACAAAAGATGCAATAAAAGAATCGTTTAAACATCCGCGTGCAATCGATTTAGATTTAGTTGATGCACAACAAGCTAGAAGAATTCTTGATAGGCTCGTAGGTTATAATATTAGTCCGCTTTTATGGAAAAAAGTGAAAAAAGGGCTTAGTGCTGGTCGTGTACAGTCAGTTGCTTTAAAGATGATTCTTGATCGTGAGAAGGAAATTGAGAATTTTGTTCCAGAGGAATATTGGTCCATTGATGCAGCTTTTCAAAAGGATAAAGAAGTATTTGAAGGTTCTTTTTATGGAATTAATGGTAAAAAGACAGAGTTAAAATCGGAAGACGATGTAAAAGAAGTGAAAGCAAAAATGAAAGGGAATTCGTTTGACATTACTAAAGTTAACAAACGTGAACGAAAGAAAAACCCGGCACAGCCTTTTATCACTTCCTCTTTACAGCAAGAGGCTGCTCGAAAGCTGAATTTCCGTGCGAAGAAAACAATGATGATTGCTCAACAGCTGTATGAAGGAATTGATTTAGGTAAAAAAGCAGGCGGGATTACCGGGCTAATCACCTACATGCGTACAGATTCAACTCGTATTTCTGAAACAGCAAAGCAAGAAGCAAAAGGATATATTGAAGAAAACTTTGGTAAAGAATATCTTGGAAATGTAAAAGCTGCAAAAAATAAAGAAGGTGCACAGGATGCCCATGAAGCAATCCGACCAACCTCAACATTAAGAGATCCAAAATCACTAAAGGATGTATTATCACGAGACCAACTCCGATTATACAAACTGGTTTGGGAACGTTTTGTAGCTAGTCAGATGTCACCAGCTGTAATGGATACAATGACAGTACATTTACTAAATAATGATGTAGAGTTTCGTGCAACAGGTTCAAAGGTGAAATTTAAAGGATTTATGAGAGTTTATATTGAAGGAACAGATGACAATAAAAAAGTGGAAGATAAGTTATTGCCTGATTTAGCTGAAGGGATGGTCGTAGAGTCGAAAGAAATTACACCGAATCAGCATTTTACGCAGCCGCCACCAAGGTACACAGATGCAAGGCTTGTACGAGTAATGGAAGAACTCGGTATTGGCAGACCTTCGACCTATGCACCGACTCTAGATACGATTCAGCGCAGAGGCTATGTTACAATGGATAACAAACGCTTTGTTCCAACAGAGCTGGGCACAATCGTATCGGACTTAGTAGAGGAGTTCTTCCCAGAAATTATTGATGCTGATTTTACTGCTAAAATGGAAAACGATCTCGATTCAATTGAAGATGGAAAGATCGAATGGATAAAGATTATTGATGAATTCTATAGCGGATTTAGCAAACGGCTTGAAGTTGCGGAAGAAGAAATGGAAAAAATCGAAATTAGAGATGAACCAGCAGGTATTGATTGTGAAGAATGCGGACATGAAATGGTATATAAAATGGGTCGATATGGTAAATTCCTAGCCTGTTCCAACTTCCCGGATTGTCGTAACACAAAACCGATTTTAAAGGAAATTGGTGTGAAGTGTCCGAAGTGTAAAGAGGGCAATGTCGTTGAAAGAAAATCCAAGAAGCGAAGAGTATTTTTCGGCTGTGACAGGTTCCCTGACTGTGATTTTGTCTCATGGGATAAACCAATCTCAAGACCTTGTCCAAAATGTGAATCTTTGTTGGTAGAAAAGAAGGCTAAAAAAGAGACGCAGGTTCAATGTACGAATTGTGAATATAAAGAAGTAGCGCAAAGTTAGCTGTTCATTACTGGACAGCTAATACTTTTTTGTGCATTAAAAAATCTTCTTCTTAGCTTTTCGATTTTTTTGGATTTTAAGTTTGGTGGAATGCATCAGTACAAGAGTTTTACTTGTCTGTCAAAAGGGAATGCCATCTAACAAGGAGGCTATAATCATGACAGAAAAAAATCATTACTTTGTTGTTGTAAAGGAAAGAGAAATTAGAGAGATCCCAGTGGATGATAATGAAGAGGAATTCGAAATTATCGCAGATGACAGTGAATTAAGTGCAATGCGTGAATTATTTTTAAACATGAAAGACCATGCTAATACTGCAACAAGTTTCATCATTAAAGATCCATTTGATGATCGCAGGGCAGATAGAGAGAGAGAGGCATATGAAAGGAATCTCCAAAAAGTATATCGAAAAATATATGAACTTGGAACAAATGGAACAAAAGCAAAAATTCGAGAAACAGGAATAATTAAGTAGCAATTTGGTTATAAAGGTAATACCCATTGTTCACAAAACTTTCACTGTATTACATTTTTGCAAAAAAAATAATATTTGTTTGTTGACTATACTATTCTAAATAGATATAATTACGCATTGGAAAGGCAATTTACTTTACAGACAATATTAATTTATATTAAATTTAACGAAATAGCATGACAAATCAAATTATTGTGATATAATAAGTGTGGTTTCGATTCTGAATTTTGTTGCAATTTAGTTAAGTTTATTGCATAATTATTCGAAGTATGCTATGATTTATCCGCTGTTTGATGGGGTGAAGAATTGAATACATTCGTAGCGTACAGTGAAGCGTTCATCGAATATTTGCAGATTGAGAAAAATGCTTCACCTTATACGGTAAAGTATTATCAGAATGATCTGGAAGTATTTTTTGATTTTCTTCGTCAAGAGGGGATTGACGATCTAGATGTTGTTTCACAACGAGAAGTAAGGCTTTTTCTAACAAGATTATATGAGCAGAAATTAAACAGAAGGTCAGTTTCAAGGAAGCTTTCATCGTTGCGTAGCTTTTACAAGTTTATGGAGCGAGAGGAATGGGTGTTGGCAAATCCGTTTGTTCATATTCATTTACCAAGGACTGCTAAACCAATACCAGGCTTTTTCTACATGGAAGAATTGGAAAAGTTGTTTGAAGTAAATGATTTGAATAGTCCAACTGGCCAACGTGATCAGGCTATACTAGAAGTGTTATATGGAACGGGTATACGAGTGAGTGAATGTCAAGGTCTAAAGCTTTCGGATATTGATTTTTCGATTGGAACCATTTTGGTTAAAGGGAAAGGTCGCAAAGAGCGGTATGTCCCATTTGGCAGGTTTGCAGAAATAGCATTAGAGACATTCATTCATGACGGCAGAATGAAACTAATGGAAAAATCTCAAGTCACTGATGCTGTCTTTTTAAATGCTCGAGGTAATCCGCTCACGACAAGAGGTATACGAGTGATTCTAAAAAAATGCGTAGAACGAGCTGCATTAACTGTGGAAATTCATCCACATAAGCTGAGGCACACATTTGCAACGCACATGCTTAATGAAGGTGCGGATCTGCGTACTGTACAGGAATTACTTGGTCATGAAAATCTATCCTCTACCCAGATTTATACCCATGTGACAAAAGATCATTTACGTGATGTGTACATGAAAAGCCACCCAAGAGCGAATGATCAATATCGTAATGAGTGAGGTGAAAGGAATGGCTACTGAAATGCACGCAACCACAATTTTTGCAATTCAGCATAATGGTCAGTGCGCCATGAGTGGAGATGGGCAAGTAACATTAGGAAATGCAGTGGTAATGAAGCATAAAGCCAAAAAAGTAAGAACCTTGTACAATGGGAAGGTGTTGGCGGGCTTTGCTGGATCCGTTGCAGATGCTTTCACACTTTTTGAGAGATTTGAAAGCAAGCTTCAGGCCTATAATGGGAATCTAACTCGAGCATCGGTTGAGTTAGCCAAGGACTGGCGCTCAGATAAGGTGCTCCGTAAATTGGAAGCAATGCTGATTGTCATGAATAAGGAAAATATGTACTTGGTTTCTGGTACTGGCGAAGTTATCGAACCAGATGATGGTATATTGGCCATTGGTTCGGGAGGTAACTATGCATTAAGTGCAGGAAGAGCTTTAGTTAGGCATTCTGGTAACTTGACTGCAAAGGAAATTGCTCAAACAGCCTTGGAGGTTGCAGGTGAAATTTGTGTATACACAAATAATCATATTACATTGCAAGTACTTGATTAATAGTGTGTGTTCAAAAGGAGGATGAAATGGACCGAGGTCGGCTACAGTCGCAACGTCCTGGGGCTGTGTTTACTCGCCCCGCAGAAAACCTTTGTTGCAACGCCGGCACTAGCACGTCCTGTGCGTCGAAGTTCGAGGCGGCGAAGCTTTGAGTACCGGAACGTATGCAATTAATACGAGAGGAACGGAAAAGCAAGCCAACGGAGAAATTCGATGTGTCATTTTCACCGGATTTTTTGAACATCCTCTAAATAAGGGAGGTTTTTCCTAAGAATGGGAATTGACTACACTCCAAAACAAATTGTTGGTCAGCTAGATAAATATATTATTGGTCAGCAACAAGCAAAGCGATCTGTAGCTGTTGCTTTGAGGAATCGTTATCGACGAATGCAACTTGAAGATTCAATGAAAGAAGAAATCGTTCCAAAAAATATCTTAATGATTGGACCGACTGGAGTGGGGAAAACAGAGATTGCCAGAAGGCTGGCAAAACTTGTTGGTGCCCCGTTTGTGAAAGTCGAAGCAACTAAGTTTACAGAGGTCGGTTATGTCGGTAGAGATGTAGAATCAATGGTACGTGACCTTGTAGAAATGGCTGTACGAATGGTAAAGGAAGAAAAAATGAGTGGCGTAATGACAACAGCGGAAAAAGAAGCAAATAAACGACTTGTTAAATTGCTTGCTCCATCAGCCAAAAAGCAATCCGGTGTTAAAAATCCATTTGAAATGCTTTTCCAAAATCAAACAGTAAATGATAATGCTGAAAATGATTTTGAAAAAGATGAAGAAATTAAAAACAAACAGCAACGAATTGAACATCAGTTAGCTTTAGGTGAACTGGAAGACCGAATGGTTACCATCGAAATCGAGGAAATTCCTCCTTCCATGTTTGATATGCTGCAAGGTTCGGGTATGGAACAGATGGGAATGAATATGCAAGATGCAATCGGGCAATTCATGCCATCAAAAAAGAAAAAACGTAATCTAACTGTATCTGAAGCTAGAAAGGTATTGACACAACAAGAAGCTCAGAAATTGGTAGATATGGATGAAGTAGCCGGGGAAGCTGTTAAGCGTGCAGAACAAACGGGAATACTTTTTATAGATGAAATTGATAAAGTAGCTGGAAAGCAAGAAGCAACTGCAGATGTTTCCAGAGAAGGTGTTCAGCGTGATATATTACCGATTGTTGAAGGATCAACGGTTGTAACGAAGCACGGGCCAGTGAAAACAGACCACATGCTTTTTGTCGCGGCTGGAGCTTTCCATATGGCAAAGCCCTCTGATCTTATCCCGGAACTACAAGGAAGATTTCCAATTCGTGTTGAATTAGAAAAATTATCTGTAGGGGATTTCAAGCAAATACTTACCGAACCATCTAATGCATTGATTAAGCAATATCAATTAATGTTAAAAACAGAAGGTATAAATGTTGTTTTTACAGACGATGCTATAGAAAGACTTGCAGAAATTGCCTTTCAAGTAAACCAGGATACCGACAATATTGGCGCGAGAAGGCTTCACACCATACTAGAAAAACTTCTTGAAGATTTGTCGTTTGAAGCGCCCGAAATTACGTTGGAGGAAATAGAAATTACTCCTGCCTATGTAGATCAAAAACTCAACAGTATTGTACAAAACAAAGACTTAAGTCAGTTTATACTATAATTCATAATAATGAAATGGAGGATCATCATGGATCTATTAAATCGAGCAAGAAAAATTAACGCAATGTTACAGAAAGCAACAGGTAAATCAGTAAACTTTAATGAAATGTCAGCATCATTAAGAGATGTAATCAAAGGGAATGTATACATCGTCAGCAGACGTGGGAAGTTACTTGGATTTGCAGTAAATCAAGAAATTGAAAACGAGCGTATGAAATCAATGCTTGAGCAAAGACAATTCCCGGAAGAGTATACACAGGGGCTGTACAATATTTATGAGACAACAGCAAACCTTGATATTAATAGTCAGCATTCCGTATTTCCAGTGGAAAATAAAGACTTATTTAAAGACGGTCTGACTACAATTATCCCGATTATCGGCGGTGGAGAGCGTCTTGGTACGTTAGTTCTTGGAAGAGTAAATGAAAGTTTTAACGATGATGACCTTTTACTTGCTGAATACGGTGCAACTGTTGTAGGTATGGAAATACTTCATGAAAAAACAGAAGAAATTGAGATGGAAGCACGTAGTAAAGCTGTTGTACAAATGGCAATCAGTTCACTATCATACAGTGAATTGGAAGCAATTGATCATATCTTTGAAGAATTAAACGGACATGAAGGGCTATTAGTAGCAAGTAAAATTGCAGACCGCGTAGGGATCACTAGATCTGTAATTGTAAACGCGCTAAGAAAATTAGAGAGCGCAGGAGTTATTGAGTCCCGTTCACTAGGTATGAAAGGTACGTACATTAAAGTATTGAATGACAAATTCCTTGTGGAGCTAGAAAAGCTACGTTCAAGATAAGTTTATAAAATAATATAAAAAGACACAAAAAAGCCAAATTATTTGGCTTTTTTGTGTCTTTTTATAGTTAATTATCCTTATAATTAAATATAGGACTTTCGTATGTAGAGGAATATCAAAACATGGGAAATAGCCAAAAACCAATTGTAAATGCTGTGTAAATGTTTTTGAATTGCTTGTAAATTCCACAAAACTGTACATTCATGTTACTAAATACCTAGTCTTTTTTTACTGTTTTATTTTCTTTTAGGAGAAAATGTCGAAAAGTAATAGACTTTGTCTAATTTATAACTTACAATATTCGTAGTAGATGAAGTAAGTATGACTGTCAATCAAAATTTTCATAGAAATGGAAGCGCAATGTACATATAAGAGGATAAATAGAAACAAGATCTTCTGTTCACGACAGGCCATTTTTACTGGACTTTTAACAACATACATAAGGAGTGCTTGTAATGAATTTATTTGGAGGGACAATTAGTAAGTTAGAAAACTCTCTCAACTACGCTGCAATGAAGAATAATACGATTTCAGATAATATTGCTAATGCAGATACACCTGGTTATAAAGCGAAGGATGTTCAATTTAAAAATATTTTAGATGATACACTTACTTCCTCAATTCAAGCTAAGCGTACAACTGAGAAGCATATCCCCTTTAATTCAAATCAAAATTCATCTTATCGTGTCGTATCACAATCCAATACGATGTACAACCATAATGGAAATAATGTTGATATTGATAAAGAAATGACAGAGCTTGCGAAGAATCAAATCTATTATAATGGTTTGATTGATCGGATCAACGGGAAGTTTGGGAGTTTGCAGACGGTTATAAGAGGGGGGAACTAATCGATGTCAATATTTAATTCTATTAATACAAGTGCTAGTGCATTAACTGCACAAAGACTTCGAATGGACATCGTTTCCTCTAATATTGCGAATGCACAATCAACAAGAGCAGTCATAAATGAGAATGGTGAGTTTGAGCCGTATCGGAGAAAAATGACAGTTTTAGAAACACAGGATAATCGTTTTAAATCGATGCTTGCAAATGCATCTGGTGATATAAAGCATAGTGGTGTGCGAGTTGCTGCCATCGTTGAGGATGAGGAGCCGTTTAAACTTGTCTATAACCCTGTTCATCCAGATGCAAATGAAGCTGGCTATGTAGAGATGCCAAATGTTGACCCCTTGCAAGAAATGGTTGACTTAATGAGTTCAACGAGGTCTTATGAAGCAAACATTACTGCTTTGAATGCAAGTAAAGGTATGTTAATGAAAGCATTAGAAATTGGTAAATAGACGATAAGGAGTTAAAAAAATGGACTTTTCAATAAATAATGTTTCGCAGCCTATTCAATCTTTATCGAAAGTTTCGAATGCTGCAGTGACACCTGGAGAGGCACAAGCTAATTTTGCAGACACGTTAAAAGGTGCAATTGACAACCTTAATTCTGTTCAGATGGAGTCAGATAATAAGACGGAGGCATTAGCTAACGGTAATATTGATGATCTTCATGACGTGATGATCACAGCACAGAAGGCAAGCATTACGCTCGAAACTACAGTGCAGATCCAGAAAAAAGTTATCGATGCATACAACGAAATAATGAGAATGTCGATATAATCTTCGAATAGCAACGACAAGCAATCAATAGTAGTACGTGTTCAACAATGAGGATGATAAGGTCCGAGGAGGCTAAGTAAGCAACGTCCTATTCGTCGAGGTTCGAAGGGGTGAAACTCCCCGTACCGGACTTCCAAAGGATGTGGTGACTTCGACGTTTCGACAAAGGGCTTATCGGTAGTTAGTCGAAGGTCCTCAGTTCTCGGATGTATTACTTTTACCGGATGTTTTGGACATCCTATAGTAGATTAATGATGAAATATCGATTACTTAATGCACTTTGGTGGGGGAAATTATGAAGGAAACTTTGTTGAAATGGAAAGAATCGGTAACTTTGTTTTGGCAGAATCGGTCAAAAAGCCAAAGGGGTCTCTTTCTTGGGTCAGTTATCATAATAATTTTATTTATAATAGGTATTGCTTTTTTTAGTTCCAATACTCGTTTTGTTCCATTATATAATAATTTGACCATTCAAGAGGTCGGACAAATTAAAGCAGAGCTAGATACAAGAGGCATTCCTTACGAATTAAATAACGGAGGCACGAGCATTAATGTTCCAGAGGAACAGGTTGAATCATTGCTCGTTGATCTAGCTGGAATGGGCTTGCCAAACAGTGGGAATATTGATTATTCCTTTTTTAGTGAGAATACATCTTGGGGAATAACCGACAATGAATTTAATATCATGAAGCTTGATGCAATGCAAACAGAGCTTGCTAATCTGATTCAGAGCATTGAAGGTATCAATAATGCGCAAGTAATGATTAATATGCCTGAAGAACCGGTATTTGTTAGTGATGTGACTGGTGAAGCTAGTGCATCAATCGTGTTAAACACACAGCCAGGCTATCAATTTCAAGGAAATCAAGTAGAAGCGCTCTATCACTTAGTTTCAAAAGCGCTGCCGAATCTTCCATCTGAAAATATTGTTATTATGAACCAATATTTTGAGTACTTTGATCGAAATTCACAAACTGCTTCTGGAGCTCAAGATGCGTACACTCATCAGCAAACCGTGAAGAAGGATACTGAGCGAGATATCCAAAGAAGATTACAACAAATGCTTGGAACAATGGTTGGAATGGATAATGTCATCGTTTCTGTGACTGCAGATATTGATTTCACTCAAGAGAATCGTACAGAGGAACTCGTGGAGCCTGTTGATATTGAAAACGTGGAAGGAATACCTGTTAGTCTGGAAACAATTCAGGAATCCTATACTGGTGATGGTGCTACCGGTGGTATCGGTGGGACAGGTGATGAGGATGTTACCAACTACCCGGCTGGAGATGCTGGATCTGGTGAATATGAGCTAGATAAGGAAACAATAAACTATGAATATAATCGAATTCGTAAGGAAATTGTTGAGAGTCCCTATAAAGTTCGCGACCTTGGAATTCAAGTTGCAATCGATAATACAAGAACAACAGAGGGAAACAATGTAGAGTTTCTAAGCGGGCAAGAACAGAATGATGTGGAACAAGGAGTTTCTTCTATTCTCAGTTCTATCGTAGGAGCGACAATTGACGCAGATTACGGCGAAGTTGTCCCAGAAGACAAGATATCCATTGTGTTTCAGGAATTCACAGAACCTCCTGCAACAGTCAGTGCGTCTTCTCCTGTTATTCCATTATGGATGTATATTGTCGGAGCTGTATTACTTGTTGCTATTATCATACTAATCATTTTATTAGTCCGAAATAGGAGTAGTGAAGAGGAAATAATAGAGGAAACAGTTACAGAAAGTCCAGTACTGGAAGTTCCTGATCTACCACAGGAAGAAGAATCTGAAGCAGTTGTAAGAAGAAAGCAGTTAGAAAAAATTGCGAAAGAAAAACCAGAGGAATTTGCTAAATTGTTGAGAAGCTGGATTGGAGAAGATTAGGAGGGTAAAAAAATGGCAAGGCAAAAAGGCGTTTTAACTGGAAAGCAAAAGGCAGCAATTCTTTTAATCTCCCTAGGTCCAGATGTATCGGCGCAAGTTTATAAGTACTTATCAGAAGAAGAAATTGAAAAGTTAAGCTTGGAAATATCATCGGTTAAAAAAGTAGATACAAATTTGAAAGAAAATGTCTTAGAACAATTCCACCAAATTGCTGTAGCACAAGACTACATAACACAGGGAGGAATTGGTTACGCGAAGACCGTTTTGGAAAAAGCTTTTGGAAAGCAAGAAGCTTCCAATATAATAAACCGTCTAACTTCATCTTTACAGGTAAGACCATTTGATTTTGCAAGAAAAGCGGATCCTCAACAAGTATTGAATTTTATTCAAGGAGAGCATCCGCAAACAATTGCTTTAGTTCTTTCTTACCTTGACTCCGAACAGGCAGGACAGATTTTATCCTCATTGCCCCAGGAGCTGCAAGCTGATGTGGCTAGACGAATAGCTACAATGGATTCCACTTCACCTGAAATTATAAGTCAGGTAGAACAAGTGCTGGAGAAGAATATATCTGCTTCTGTTTCTGAGGATTATACACAAACTGGTGGAATACAGGCGGTTGTTGAAGTGTTGAATGGTGTAGACCGTAGTACGGAGCGAACAATTCTTGATGCTCTAGAGGTTCAAGATCCGGAACTGGCAGATGAAATCAAAAAGCGAATGTTTGTTTTTGAAGACATTGTTGTCCTTGATAATCGAGCGATACAACGTGTAATTCGTGAAGTTGAAAATGAAGATCTGCGATTAGCTTTGAAGGTTGCTAGTGATGAGGTTAAAGATGTTGTCTTTACAAACATGTCTCAGCGCATGGCAGAAACTTTCAAAGAAGAAATGGAATATATGGGACCAGTTCGCCTAAGAGACGTAGAAGAAGCACAAATGAGAATTGTAGCTATTATTCGTAGACTTGAAGATATAGGAGAAATTGTCATCGCTAGAGGTGGAGGAGACGATATCATTGTCTGATTCAGAAAATAAACAGCTCTTCAATCAGAAATTGATAAAAATTAAACCGATTCGGTCGATACAGCACACCATTGAAGATGAACCAATTGATAGTAATAAAGAATTGGAGACAATCCAAGATGAGATCGAAAGCATGCAACAGGAATTGCTGGATTTAGCTCAAAAAAAAGAAGTATTACTGGAACAAACCAAGCGAGCAATTGAACAAGAGAAAAACAACTGGGAAGAAACGAAGCATCAGTTGATTGAAAGTGCAAAGCAGGAAGGTTATCAAACCGGTTTTTTTCAAGGAGAGCAAGCAGGTAAAGCTGCATATGAAGAAAAGTTGAATCAAGCTAATTTAATTATTGATGCAACGACGTATGATTACAATAAAACGATTGAAAATAGCGAAGAGTCGATATTACAGCTGTCACTTAGTATTGCAGAGAAAATTATCGGTAAGGAAATTTCCAAGGAACCAGCAACATTTTTGGGAATTATACGACAGGCCATCCGGGAATTAAAAGATCAATCAACTGTAACGATTTATTTACATCCTCTAAATTACAGTGAGGTCATAGAGCAAAAAGATGAATTAAATCGAATTATGGAAGATGAATCAACTTTATCTATCTACTTAGATGAAAACTTGAAGAAAAACACTTGCTTAATCGAGCATGCTTTTGGTCAAATTGATGCGAGTGTTGACACACAACTATCAAAAATCCGTGAAGCATTGCAGGATTACCTAATGGAGAAGAAGCAATGAATTTATCCGATTACAAATCTGTTATAGAAAAAGCTGCAACATATAAGCATTATGGTAAGGTCCTGCGTGTTGTAGGGTTGATGATTGAATCAGAAGGACCCGCGGCAAACATAGGAGAAGTATGTTACATTCATTCTTCCTCCTCTAATCGACCACCTATTGTATCAGAAGTTGTAGGTTTTAATAATGAAAAAATCCTTCTTATGCCATATGCAGAGGTAACGGAGATAGGATCCGGATGCTTAGTTGAATCTACTGGAAAGCCTTTAACTGTAAAGGTTGGACGATCTTTGATTGGAAATGTTGTGAACTCGCTTGGTCAGCCATTGGATGATCAAGCATCACTTCCAAAAGGGCTCTCTAACTATTTAACCGATCAAGCTCCACCAAATCCAATGACACGACCACCGATACGCAAACCAATTCAAGTTGGCGTGAAAGCAATTGATTCGCTTTTAACAATGGGTAAAGGCCAGAGGGTTGGAATTTTTGCTGGTAGTGGTGTTGGGAAAAGCACACTACTCGGAATGATTGCAAGAAATAGTAATGCTGATATTAACGTTATTGCATTGATTGGTGAACGTGGTCGTGAGGTGCGTGAGTTTATTGAGCACGATTTGGGCGAAGAAGGGCTAAAAAAGACAATTGTTGTAGCGGCAACATCAGACCAACCTGCTCTAATGCGGATTAAAGGAGCATATACTGCTACTGCAATTAGTGAGTATTTCCGCGATCTTGGCTACCATGTTAATTTAATGATGGATTCCGTCACTAGAGTAGCAATGGCACAAAGAGAAATTGGTCTGGCGATTGGTGAGCCACCAACGACAAAAGGATATACACCATCTGTGTTTTCCATTCTTCCCAAGTTATTAGAAAGAACGGGAACAAATAAAGCTGGGACAATCACCGCTTTCTACACTGTACTTGTTGATGGGGATGATATGAATGAGCCGATTGCAGATGCAGTTCGTGGAATATTAGATGGACACTTTGTAATGGATAGAAAGCTAGCAGAGCGCGGTCAATTTCCTGCTATTAATGTACAGAAGTCAGTTAGTCGAGTTATGAATATGGTTGCAACAGCGGAACAAAAACAGATTGCACAAGAGCTTCGGAAGCTGATGGCAGTATACGAGGATAATCGTGAATTAATTAACATAGGTGCTTATAAACGTGGCACCAATCAGGAGATTGATCGGTCAATTTCCTATTATCCAAAAATCCAAGAATTTTTAAGGCAGGATATACATGAAGTAAATACGTTAGAAGAAACGATTCAATTGATGAAATCACTGCTTAATGGAGGAATTGAGTGATGGCCGAGATTGTTGCATTATCAAAAATATTGGATATTCGTGAAAATGAAAAGCAAGTTGCACAGAAAGCGTATAATCAATCACTTGATTCTTTTGAAAAAGTTGCTACAGAGCTGTATCAAATTTTGCGAAAAAAAGAACGTGCTGAGGATTCATATGATCAATTTTTTCACTCACTAACACCGATTGACCGAATAAAAGAGCAAGCCAATTACATTGAGCAACTAAACAGACAAATTAATAATTTGCAGTCTCGTGTTCAAAAGGCTAGAACAGATATGGAATCAAAACAACATCTGCTGTCAGATGCGCACGTGGAAGTAAAGAAATTCGAGAAACTAATTGAAGTAAGAAAAGAAACAAAAGCAACTATACAAAAAAAGATGGAAGATGCTTTTATGGATGAAATTTCAATAACACAATTTTTAAGCCAAAAAAATAGGTGAAATAAATGGTTGAGACTACGAAAAAGAAAAAAAGGAATCCAATTCTCTGGTTTTTATTTGCAGTTGTAATTCCGTTAATCATCATCATTACTCTAGTTGTTATTATCATGGGGGTTGCAGGATTTAATGTTATCGATTGGACGAAGCAACAAGCTAGTTCAATGCCAATCATATCGAATCTAGTAGCATCAGATGAAGCAAAGCCTGTACAAGATGATTCGCGGGCACAAGCAATTGTAAATGAGAAAGATGAAGAGATTACAAGCTTAAATGAAACGATTCGTGAATTGGAAGCTACAATAAATGATCAAAACCAAGATATTGTTCGTTTGGAAAATAGTTTAGAAGATGCACAGATTGATGAAGAATTGTTAGAGGAAGATTCTTCAGATGAATCTTTTTCTACAATTATTGATTCATTTGAAGAAATGAAGGGCTCTAAAGCAGCCCCTATTATTGAAAATTTAGAGACAGATACGGCGGTTTCAATTTTGCAGGAACTATCTAACGAACATCGTGCAACGATACTAGGTGCGATGAATCCTGAACAGGCAGCAGAGCTAACACAATTGCTTCTCTCAAATGAAAATTAAAAAAGTTATTGGAAGGAGGTGAGAATTTGAATAGTGTCGCGGTGTTTCTACAACAGGTACAGCCAGCAAAGTTGACAAATACGCAAATGAAATCCGGTTTACGAGGGGATGTTTCATCATTTCACCGTATATTAGATGAGAACATTGTTAATGTATCTGAGCATGAAAATCAGGAACTGTCTTCAATGAAAAAAGAGGTTGCTCTAGAGAATCTGTTACAACGAATCAACAGTGGAAATGATACAGAAAATGTAGCGAATTCAGCTACTGCAAGCTTAAATAATGAGGTGGAGAATCAAGATGTCTTTATCCTGCAACCTTCATCTGTTTTTCCTGACGTGGAGGAAGAAGTCTCACTATCTAGCGAATTGCATGGATTTCCAATAGTAAATCCTGAAAGTGGAACGAGTAATACAGATGTTGAGGAACAACTAGCCTTTTTGCTTGAGCAGATTGAAAAATTAATCTCCAAATTAGATACAGACGAAGATGTTCGGGATGCCTCATCAAAAGTATTGGAATTGCTTCATCAATGGAAGGATTTAACACGGTTACAAGCAAACCTAACGTCTGTGACAGACAGAGATACAGCAGGGTTTACCTTGTTACAACAAAGACAGCATGTAAATAAAGAGCAAGTAAATCCAAATACATTGATAGCTGGGGTAACGGCAGTAAATGGCGAAGAGATGAATGAATTAACAGCAGGGAATAAGCAAGAAACGAGAGAGTCGAAAATATGGAATTACATATTTGATTCATTCCAAAAGCGAGAGCATTTTTCTGGAATGCAACGGTACAATGCAGATTCAAATGTAACAGTTAAGGATATAGCGAAATGGCTTGGTAGTGCAATTGAAAAAGAAAATTTAGTTGTTATGACAAGTCAGACGAACCAGGCGGTGCCGATTTCAAAACTAGAGCAACATGTGATTCATATTAATCAACTACAACCGACTCAAAGCCCGGATCAGCAGTTAATGGACCAGTTTGAAAAAATTATGGAATCAACTAAATTGTCGGCTTTGCCCAACCAGAGGAACCATTTAACAGTATTGTTAAGACCCGATAATATGGGGGAATTAATGGTTCG
This sequence comes from Oceanobacillus profundus, assembly GCF_003515705.1. GTDB lineage: Bacteria > Bacillota > Bacilli > Bacillales > Amphibacillaceae > Oceanobacillus > Oceanobacillus profundus. The sequence goes on along the minus strand of NZ_QWEH01000003.1, from coordinate 133,878 downwards.
TTTTACACAGGTAAATGGTGAAGTATTGGTAAAAATTTTAGTTACCACTGCTACTGCAAAAGAGATGTTAGAATCAAACATACATCAGCTTAAGAATATGTTTTCCCCGCACCAAGTAGTCGTGGAGAAGCAAGATGCAAATGTGCCGCAAACGACAAATTTGCAGGAAGAGCAAGAAAATAAACAGTTAAAAGAACAGGAACAGCAGCAATCGAATCAATCCGATCATAAGGATAATCAACAAACAGAAGATAGCTTTGAGAGACAGTTTGAAGAGCTGCTTCTAAATGAGAAGGTGTAGGTGGAGGAAATGACAACAATTGATCCATCGTTATATTTAAGTAACCAGCCAAAGACCAGAACACCGAGCGCAAGCCTTGGTAAGGATGAATTTTTAAAAATACTAATGACGCAGTTACAAAATCAGGATCCTACAAATCCGATGGACGATCGTGAATTTGTATCACAAATGGCCACTTTTTCATCATTGGAGCAGATGATGAACATGTCTAATTCAATCGAAATGCTCGTACAAAGTCAGTTGGTCTCTCCTGTAATCCAATACAGTCATATGATTGGTCAGGAAGTATCATATATGGATGTGGACCAAGAGACAGGTAAGGAGCTTGGTAAAGTAACTAGTAAAGTAGTGGCTGTTAGTCAACATGAAGGATGGGCAATATTGGAGCTTGAAAATGGAGAAAAAATATACGCGGATGCGATTATTCAAGTTAGCGATCCAGGTACAAAAGAAGAAGCCGGAGATAGGATAACGGAATAAGGGGGAAAGGTTATGGATCATCGGATTCATCAAGTCCCACAGCATGCATTACAGTTTCCAGCAATCAATGGACCTAAGTCTAAGCAATCACCCATTCCATTTAAGGATATTTTATCACAGGAACAAGGATTGAAAATAAGTAAACATGCATCACAGCGAATAGCAGAGCGAAATATTCAAATTGATGAGCAGCAATGGGAAATAATCGGCGAGAAAATGCAGGAAGCTAAGAAAAAGGGGATTACAGATTCACTTATCGTCATGAACAATGCAGCATTGCTTGTTAATGCAAAAAATCATACTGTAGTGACAGCAATGAATCGTGAGGAAGCAACAAGTAGAATTTTTACAAATATCAATGGAACCATTCTAATAAATGACTAGGCTGGACCCTTATGGGAGGCCAATATAAGCTGTTGAATGCTAGATACAGCTAACCAAAATAACCATAAAAAAGGGGATAAAAAAATGTTACGTTCAATGTATGCAGGTATTTCAGGTATGAAAAATTTCCAAACGAAATTAGATGTTATCGGAAATAATATCGCCAATGTTAATACAACAGGGTATAAAAAAGCAAACGTGACTTTCCAAGATTTAATGAGTCAGACAACAACAGGTGCACAAGGTGCAACTGCTACTCGTGGGGGAGTCAATGCTACACAGGTTGGGCTTGGTTCTCAGCTTGGTACAATAAGCAACATTCACACACAAGGATTTCAGCAGGTGACAAATAACCCGCTTGACTTGACAATCGAAGGTGATGGAATGTTTGTATTGCAGGAACAAGGGGGTACAACGTATTATACAAGAGCTGGAAATTTCTATTTAGATGATAATGGCGCGATTGTTAATCCGAATGGATTGTATCTTCAAGGTGCTAATGGAAATATAACAATACCAACTGATGCGCAAAGCTTCAGTATTCAAACAGACGGTACGATAAACTATATTGATGCTGCTGGTGCAACACAAGAAGCTGGGCAAATAACGCTGGCAAGCTTTTCGAATCCTGCCGGGTTAGTAAAAGACGGTAGCAATTTATACTTAGATTCACCTAATGCAGGTTATAACGGTACAGTTACTCCTGAACAGAATGGAGCAGCTTCGATCATAAGTGGCTCACTTGAAATGTCAAACGTTGATCTTTCAGAAGAGTTTACAGAAATGATTACAGCACAGCGTGGTTTCCAGGCAAATACTAGAATTATCACAACATCTGATGAGATTCTTCAAGAGCTAGTAAACTTAAAACGATAATAAGGGGGTAGGGAGTATGCTTAAACCTGTACTCCCGCCATATACATGATTACTTTAAAAAGGCTGAATGACGATGAATTTGTACTAAATGCCGTTTTAATTGAACAGGTTCAGTCGCTGCCAGATACAACGATTTCCTTAATTAATGGAAAGAAAATTGTTGTAAAGAACAAAGCCGATGATGTTATACAAAAAATTACAGAATACTACCAACAAATAGGATTAGCACGAGTTCAAATAAAGGCTGGTGAAGAGGATGAGTAAGTTAGTAAAGACAATGATTACATCACTTGTTGTATTATTAGTTATTGCAATTGCTTCATTAGTAGTTGTATTAAATGTGGCAGGCGAAAATGAAAAAGGTGATGCACAAACGATTGATGACATTGTAAACTATTCCTATGAATCACCTGAAATCACAACCGATTTAGCAGATGGAGCATTTGTTAGAATTCAGTTTCAAATTGTAACGGATGGGAAAGAAACATTAAAAGAGGTTGAAAAGCGTGATTTCCAATTGAAAAATATTATTATTAAAGAGCTTGCAACGAAAACAGAAGAAGATTTTAAATCCGGACTTTCCGAGTTAGAGCAAGTTGTTAAATCAAGTTTAAACGAACTAGTGGAAGAAGGAGAAATCACAGAAGTATATACAATCAACAAAATACTTCAATAGAATGAAAGCTCCTAATAGGAGGTGGGTATGATTAATGGATGAAGTTCTCTCACAAAATGAAATAGATGCACTATTATCTGCGATAACCTCAGGTGAAATGGATGCTGAAGAACTAAAAAAAGAAGAGCAAGAGAAAAAAGTACGCGTGTATGATTTTAAACGCGCATTGCGTTTCTCTAAAGATCAGATAAGAAGCATCTCTAGAATTCATGAAAATTATGCAAGAATGCTAACAACTTATTTTTCATCGCAGCTAAGAACGTATGTTAATATTTCGGTTACATCTGTTGATCAGGTGCCATTTGAAGAGTTCGTACGCTCAATACAAAAAGTGACAATATTAAATATTTATAGTGTTGAACCGTTAGATGGTAATTTAATCATGGAGGTTAATCCAAATATTGGTTATGCATTGCTTGACCGAATTCTAGGCGGAAAAGGTAACACGATTAACAAAAACAACAATTTAACGGAAATCGAAAAGTTATTACTACGTCAATTTTTCGAAAAAGCTGTGTATACATTAGAAGAATCGTGGGCTTCTGTAACAGAAATAAAGCCACGATTAGAAGAGTTTGAAGAAAATCCTCAATTTTTACAGATGGTTGCACCAAATGATACGGTTGTCGTCGTTTCGATGACAGCTGCAATTGGGGAAACAACTGGTATGATTAATATTTGTATCCCACATATAATTTTGGAGCCAATTATTCCGAAGCTCTCTGTGCATTATTGGATGCAAGCGGAGAAAAAAAATCGGGATGCTACAGCATTTAATAAAATGTCGAAGAACTTAAAGCAAACTGAAGTTGAAGTAAAATCGATTCTTGGTGAGGGTGCGATTGCAATCAATGAGTTTTTGGCACTAAAGCAAAATGATGTGATAACACTAGATCAGAAAATCGATTTACCGCTAAGACTTACTATTAATAATGAAGTTAAATTCCTCGTGCAGCCAGGCAAGTATAAAAATAAAATGTCTGTACAAATATTAGATGAAATAAAAAGGGGTGAGCAATATGATGAATGATGGCATGCTTTCACAGGAAGAAATTGATGCGCTATTGAATATTTCTGATGAAGACAAGTCAGATGAAAATAAGCAAAGCTATCTTTCCGATATTGAAATTGATGCACTAGGAGAAATTGGTAATATTTCTTTTGGTAGCTCTGCCACCACACTTTCCACTTTATTAAATCAGAAGGTGGAAATAACAACACCAATAGTAGACGTCATAGAAAGAACGGATATTGGTGATGAATTTACCTTTGAGCCAGTAAGTATTCAAGTGAATTACATAGAGGGATTTACGGGAAAAAACGTGTTTGTTATAAAAGCTGGGGACGCAGCTATTATTGCAAATATTATGCTTGGTGGTGATGGGACAAATCCAGATAGTGAATTGAATGAAATCCATTTAAGCGCAGTTCAGGAAGCGATGAATCAAATGATGGGTGCAGCTGCAACGAGTATGTCAACCGTGTTTAATAAACGCGTTGATATCTCTCCGCCTTCAATATTGGATGAAGAAGTAACTGGAGTTAAAAACGAAGATGTTTTTGATGAAGAAGTCTATGTAAAGGTGTTTTTTAAATTAACTGTTGGGAATCTGATCAATTCGAATATGATGCAATTAATTCCGTTGCGCTTTGCAAAAGAGCTAGTTAATGAGCTGTTAAATGGGTCGGAAGAACACGCAATTGAGAAAAAGGAGAGCGCTGCGACGCTTGAAGCTGAAATCCCGGTTACTGAGAATAGTGTAGCTAAACAGCAGGAGCAGGCTGTTTATAATAACTCCTTACAAGCAGAAACAAGAGATGACCCAGCTGAACCGCAATATTTGGGTCATAAAGTTACAAGCTCACATGCAGAGGTGCATCAGGCAGCTTTCTCTGATTTTGAAAAGGTTGAGCTGAATACTGGTCAGCAACGTAACCTTGATATGTTACTTGATATCCCATTAAAAGTTACCGTTGAACTTGGCCGAACAAAAAAATCAATTAACGATATACTTGAACTGGCTTCAGGTTCTATTATTGAGCTTGATAAGCTAGCAGGTGAACCGGTTGATATTCTAGTAAATGATAAACTTGTAGCTGAAGGTGAAGTTGTTGTGATTGAAGAAAACTTCGGTGTTCGTGTTACAGATATTATTAGTCAGTATGACCGGATTAGGAATTTAAAATAATTAGGGGGAATAACCAAATGGCAGAACGAATTTTAATTGTGGATGATGCAGCATTTATGCGAATGATGATTAAGGATATCCTTACAAAGAATGGTTATGAAATAGTTGGGGAAGCACAGGACGGAGCGCAGGCGGTTGAAAAATACAAAGAATTGACACCTGATTTAGTAACCATGGATATTACGATGCCAGAAATGGATGGAATTACAGCATTAAAAGAAATAAAGAAAGTTAACCCAGACGCTAAAATCATTATGTGTTCTGCGATGGGACAACAGGCAATGGTGATTGACGCTATTCAAGCGGGAGCAAAAGACTTTATTGTAAAGCCGTTCCAAGCAGATAGGGTAATCGAAGCGATTCAAAAAGCTTTAAACTAAGAAACGAGTGAGCAGGTTGAAGAAAAAAATTCTTTACAGTTTCTGTTTGAGTACCATTCTTATTCTATCATTTTTCTCCTTCCAGACGGATGCAGCACCAAACAGTGTGTTGGAATGTCTGGGGGAGGAAGCTGATTGTGAAGATGATGAAATTCCAAAAAACGAATTGGAAGAAAACGAAAATGATAGTGATTTACTAACGGATAATAATAAGTCCAGTTCCATGGCGTTTGAATTAGTTAGAATGTTTTTTGCATTATTACTAGTTCTTGGATTAATTTATGTGCTGCTTAAGTTTTTAAATAAACGAAACAAACTTTTCAACCAGGTGAAGGCACTAGAAAATTTAGGTGGGATATCTGTAGGACAAAATCGTTCTATTCAAATCATTCGAATTGGAAAAAGACTTTATTTAGTTGGTGTAGGAGAAAATGTTGAATTGCTTCAAGAGATTACTGACGACGAAGTAAAGCAAGATATTGTACGTAATAATCAAGATACTCAAGATAGTTTTCCAATCAGTTCGTTGTTGTCACCTTTTGTTTCTTCCAAAAAAGATCAGACAAATCAATCGTCTAGCAGTGAATTTAAGAAGCTTTTCTCGAATGAACTTAACAATTTGAAGCAAAGCCGAAAAAATATGATTAATAAGCACAAGGAAGATACACATGAATGAATTTATCGATATATTTTCTAGTTCGGATCCAGCTAATGTATCCACGTCTGTTCGGTTAATACTTTTACTAACCATCTTTTCGCTAGCGCCAGGAATATTGATTTTAATGACAAGCTTCACGCGAATAATTATTGTGCTTTCATTTGTTCGGACTTCTTTAGCAACACAACAGATGCCGCCAAACCAAGTACTCATTGGTTTAGCCCTATTTCTTACTTTTTTTATTATGGCTCCTACATTCAGTGAGGTCTATCAAGAAGCGCTACAGCCACTTTTTGATGAAGAAATTACTTTGGATGAGGCATATGAAAATGCCAGTGCACCTTTAAAGGATTTTATGGCAAGGCATACGAGGCAAAAGGATTTAGCTCTATTTCTTGATTATACGCAAACAGAGCCACCTGAAACGGTACAAGATATTCCCCTAACTACATTAGTTCCTGCTTTCGCAATAAGTGAATTAAAAACGGCATTCCAAATGGGCTTTATGATTTTTATCCCATTTTTGATTATTGATATGGCTGTGGCAAGTGTTCTGATGTCAATGGGAATGATGATGCTTCCACCAGTTATGATCTCGTTGCCGTTTAAAATTTTACTCTTCGTGTTGGTGGATGGATGGTATTTAATAACGCAATCCTTACTTAATGGTTTTTAGAGGTTCACGCACTTTAAATGTGAGTATAGTAAAGAAAGGAGCTTCTACTTATGAGCAGTGAATTCGTATTGACCTTGGCTGAGCAAGGAGTTTATACAATATTACTTGTTACAGGCCCATTGCTTATATTAGCTCTTGCGGTCGGTTTGTTGGTAAGTATTTTTCAGGCAACGACGCAAATACAAGAACAAACATTAGCCTTTATCCCAAAGATTGTCGCTGTTTTTATAGGGCTGATCTTCTTTGGACCGTGGATGCTTACGACAATGGTTGAATTTGCATCCTCTATTTTTCAAAATATTAATCAGTTTGTAGGGTAAATCATGCTTGATTTAATTTCTATTACGAGTCTACCAGTTTTTCTGCTTATATTCGTACGGGTATTGGCATTTTTTGTTACGATGCCGTTATTTTCTTATCGAACAGTGCCATTACCATTTAAAATAGGTTTTAGCTTCTTTCTAGCAATGATTATGTTTTATACAGTCGATGCTTCCCAACTGGTCGTCGACGAAATGTATATTTTTCTAATAGTTAAAGAAGTGTTAGTTGGAGTACTAATTGGCCTCATTTCATTTATTATCGTATCTGCAATACAGGTAGCTGGTGGTTTTATTGACTTTCAAATGGGATTTGCGATTGCGAATGTGGTGGACCCACAAACAGGAGCACAAAGTCCATTGACAGGACAATATTTATATATGATTGCACTATTATTTTTATTAGCGGTTGATGGGCATCATTTGATTATTGATGGAATATTTAATAGTTATCGTTTTATTCCGCTGGAAACATTTATTCCATTTCAGAATAATTCAATTGCAGAATTTGTCATTACAGCTTTTAATAGTATGTTTATTATCGCTTTCCAAATTGCAATTCCAATCGTTGGCTGTTTGTTTTTGGTAGATGTGGCACTTGGAATTATTGCGCGTACTGTACCGCAAATGAATGTGTTTGTTGTAGGGCTGCCGCTTAAAATATTAGTTAGTTTTCTTGCGATCCTAGTGTTTCTAGCTTTGTATGTGACGCTGGCAAGAAACCTTTTTACAGCAATGTTTGAAACGATGCGTGGACTAATGCAGCTTTTCGGAGGTGCTTAATTTGCACTTGAAACTTGATTTACAATTTTTTGCAGGTGAAAAAACAGAAAAAGCTACTCCAAAAAAGCGTCTCGATGAACGAAAAAAAGGAAAAGTAGCAAAAAGCCAGGACATAAATACAGCAATTTTATTATTATTTTGTTTTTCTACATTGTTTTTGTTTGGCGGATTTATTTTGGAGCATATGACAGGAATATATGAGCGTACTTTTATTGAATTTCTCGACTGGGAATTAACGGAGAATACTGTTCAGCAAATACTGAACAGTGCAACGGTCGAAGCAGCAAAGATGCTTGCACCTATAATGTTAATCGCAATTGTCGCAGGTTTCGCCTCTAACTTAATGCAAGTAGGTTTTTTGTTCACAACAGAGCCATTAAAGTTTGATCTAAAGAAAATTGATCCGATTCAAGGAGCAAAACGGATTTTTTCAATCCGAGCACTTGTTGAGCTATTAAAATCCTTATTAAAAATCACCTGTATTGGCGGGATAACATTCTCTGTGATTTGGCTTTATAAAGATGAAATGCTGATGACGGCATTTACGAACGCTGAAAATGCATTAGCTTTCTTTGGAAGAGTTACGAGTGTTATGGCGTTTGCAGCAATTATAGCTTTATTATTATTAGCGGTGTTTGACTATGCTTATCAACGGTTTGATTTCGAAAAAAATATGCGGATGTCAAAGCAGGATATTAAGGACGAATATAAGAATGTTGAAGGGGATCCTTTAATTAAATCGAAAATCAAGGAAAAACAAAGGCAGATTGCAACGAGAAGAATGATGAGTGAGGTACCAAATGCGGATGTTATTATTACAAACCCTACACATTATGCAGTAGCAATTAAATATGACGAAGAAAAGGCTAATGCTCCTTATATACTTGCAAAAGGTACAGATCAAATAGCATTAAAAATAAAAGAAATAGCTAAAGCAAATGACGTAATTACCGTTGAAAACAGGCCATTAGCAAGAGGGCTGTATCGTGCGGCAGAGATAGGGGATATCATACCGGAAGAATTCTTTAAGGCTGTTGCAGAAGTACTAGCATATGTATATCGATTAGAGAAAAAGATTTAAAAAGTATATAAACGACTGGGCGTGGCTGTCTTGGGAACTAAGCTATACACAGCTTTAAAATTTCGGGCACACCAAACAGCAAGTAAGGAGAGACATAAATGAAAGCGCGGGATTTATCAGTACTTTTAGCAGTTATATTAGTAATCATCATGCTGGTCATCCCGCTACCGGGTTGGCTGTTAAGTGTGCTGATTTTAGTAAATATTATTATAGCGCTAATGGTTATCTTAGTATCGATGAATACACAGGAGCCATTACAGTTTTCGGTATTTCCAACAATTATCTTACTCGTAACTTTATTCAGGCTTGCGTTAAATGTTTCGACCACAAGGTCAATTCTAGCGGAAGCAGATGCTGGTGGAGTAGTTGATACCTTTGGATCATTTGTAATTGGAGATAATCCACTTGTTGGTTTTGTTGTATTTATCATATTGGTTATTATAAACTTTCTTGTTATTACAAAAGGTTCGGAACGTGTCTCTGAAGTAGCTGCGCGATTTTCACTTGATGCGATGCCAGGTAAACAAATGAGTATTGATGCAGACCTAAATGCTGGTTTGATTTCCGAAAGTCAAGCTAGAGAGCGACGTGAAAAAGTGGAAAGGGAAGCCGATTTCCATGGTTCGATGGATGGTGCGAGTAAATTTGTTAAGGGTGATGCAATTGCAGGAATCATTATTGTTCTAATTAATGTTGTATTCGGTTTAATAATTGGGATTGTACAAATGGGAATGCCTTTTGGAGAAGCTGTTAATACTTTTATTCGTTTAACTGTGGGAGACGGTTTAGTCAGTCAGATTCCAGCATTACTTATGTCAACCGCTACAGGAATTGTTGTGACGCGATCAGCTGGTAATGGAAATCTTGGCTCAGAAGTAACAGGCCAATTACTGCAATACCCAAAATTATTATATATTGCGGCGGGTACGATTTTTCTTCTTGGCCTAACTCCGATTAATTTCTTTTTAACGACAATGTTAGCGTCTATATTAGCATTGAGCGGTTACTTTCTGGAAAAGCAATCCAAGATGCCGCCGGAAATACAAACAGAAGAAGAAGAGGATCAAACAGAGAGCTCTGCGATGAAGTCTTCTGAAAATGTTGTCAGCCTTCTAAGTATGGACCCAATTGAATTTGAATTCGGTTATGGACTAATTCCTCTGGCAGATACGAATCAAGGCGGCGATTTACTGGACCGAGTTATTATGATTCGAAGACAGCTTGCAATTGAACTTGGTATTGTTATTCCAGTTGTCCGGATTCGAGATAATATTCAACTAAACCCAAATGAATATCGATTAAAAATTAAAGGAAATGAAGTCGCATCGGGTGAACTTTTACTAGATCACTATTTAGCGATGGCTCCAGATTTCAGCGATGATACTCTTGATGGAATAGATACGAAGGAACCGGCATTTGGTTTGCCTGCAAAATGGATTAGTGAAGAAAACAAGGATGAAGCAGAACTATCTGGTTATACGGTGGTAGATCCACCATCTGTTGTATCGACACACATTACAGAAGTAATTAAGCGACAGGCACATACATTGTTAGGCAGACAGGAAACGAAACAATTAATCGATCATTTGAAGGAAAGCTATCCAATTTTGGTTGACGAGGTAACCCCTGAACCACTTGCAATTGGCGATGTGCAAAAAGTTCTTGCTAAATTGCTGAGAGAAAATATTTCCATTCGTAATTTGCCAATTATCTTTGAAACATTAGCTGATTTTTCGAAAATGACGAATGACACAGAGCTTCTTGGGGAATACGTGAGACAAGCACTTTCTTCACAGATTACAAATCAGTATGCAGGTGAGGATATGCAGATGAAGGTGATTACAGTTTCAGGTAAAGTTGAAAAGCTGATAGCTGATCATATACAGCAAACGGAACATGGCAATTATTTAGCGCTTGATCCAGACTCCCAGCAAGAAATTATTAAGACGATTCATACAGAGGCAGAGAAACTTGCACTTCAAGAAGAGTCTACCATTGTACTTTGCTCACCTGCCATTCGAATGTATGTAAAGCAATTGCTTGATCGATTCTTACCGCAAGTAATTGTGCTTTCTTATAACGAACTTGAACCAGATGTACAGGTACAAAGTGTTGGGGTGGTGAATGTAGCATGAAGGTAAAAAAATATATAGCAGACACTATGCCTGAGGCAATGAATCAGGTTCGAAAAGAACTTGGTCCCGATGCAGTAATTCTTAATTCAAAAGAAATTCAACAACGTGGGATGTTTGGTTTTTTTAAGAAGAAACAGATTGAAGTTGTGGCGGCTCTTGATCCTAGTCCAATAACACCTAAGAAAAACCCTGAGCAAGTGGCAGAACAACCTCGAATGAATAAAACAAATAAACCAAAGTTAGAAAATGAGCATGTACTACTGGAAATTAAAAACCTGAAAAAAATGATTGAAGTTCAGTCTCGACAGGGAGGATTAAGTTTCTCCCCTTCTTATCAAGTAGCTTATGAACATTTGATTGATCAAGAGGTTCACCCTAAGCTGGCCAAGGAAATTGTGGAATTGGTGTTAGAGAAGCAAGGTGACACAGAAATAGATGTTATCATGAATAATATCGGTTTAATAATAGAAGAGAGACTAAGCAACGTTTTAGCACCCATTCCATTAAACAAGAAGATTATTCAATTTGTAGGTCCAACAGGAGTAGGGAAGACGACTACGATTGCAAAGGTTGCGGCTAAGATGATGCTTGAAAGTGATAAAAAAGTTGCTTTCGTAACAGCTGATACGTATCGAATTGCTGCAGTGGAGCAATTAAAGACCTATGCGCGAATTTTAAATGTGCCACTTGAGGTTGCCTACAGTATTGATGATTACCATCAGGCGATTACTAAATTTTCGAGTTATGATGCAATTTTTGTTGATACAGCTGGTAGGAACTTTCGTGATCCGAAATATATTAATGAATTGAAAAAAACGATTGATATGTCCATGATGGAAACCTATCTTGTGTTATCTTTAACAACAAAGCCTAAGGATATTGTAGAAATCTACGAGCAATTCGAGCACCTTTCGATAGCGGGTGTCATTTTCACAAAACTGGATGAAACAAGACAATATGGCAGTTTACTAAATATTGCTCTAGAAAAGCAAGTTGGAATTGCTTATTTGACAAATGGTCAAGATGTTCCTGATGATTTGCTCGAAGCAGATAAACGAGTAATACGTAATCTTCTGGTAGGTGATTATGATGAAGCATGATCAAGCAGAGGGGCTGAGGAGAAAGCTTGATAGTCGCAACCATCCAAATAACGCAAAAACGGTCGCAGTTATAAGTGGAAAAGGTGGCGTAGGTAAGTCCAATTTTGCGTTAAATTTCTCTTTGCAACTCATAAACAACGGCAAAAAGGTATTACTCTTCGACTTGGATGTTGGAATGGGAAATATCGATATTTTGCTAGGTAGCCGAGCAGAGAAAACGATTGTTAATTTGTTTGAAGAACGTTTATCTATACTTGATGTAATTGAACAAGGACCAAAAGGGCTAGCGTATATTGCAGGAGGTTCTGGATTGTCAAATTTCTTCCAGATGGACGAATCAGACCATGATTATTTTTACGAACAATACAAGGAATTGTCCTTAATTTATGATTATATTTTATTTGACATGGGTGCAGGTGTTACGGAGGACAGCTTATTTTTTATTCTTGCCTCAGATGAATGTATTGTGATTACAACACCGGAACCAACATCCGTTACAGATGCATACGGGATGATAAAGCATGTCGTCAATCGCAAACAAGATATGCCTTTACATGTCATATTAAATCGTGCATCCAATTATCAAGATGGTTTGAAAGCATTAGAACGATTTAAAGCTGTTGTGACCAAGTTTTTAAAAGTAGAAATTCAATCGATTGGGATTATTCCTGATGATAGGGTTGTTACACAGGCAATTGTAAGACAGATTCCTTACACGTTATATAATGAAAAATCCAAAGCAGCTAAAGCATTAAAAGATATTACATACAATTATGTAACACATACAAAACAAGTGAACCGAACACCTTCTTCCTTCGTTCAACGATTAAAACATTTGATGGAGAGGTAGTTATTATGAAGCAAATTCGCGTTATTGTTATCGATGATTCTGCTTTTATGAGAAAAGTGATTTCCGATATTCTTGCAAGCGATCCTAGAGTGAATGTGATCGCAACTGGTCGTAATGGAGAAGATGGAATAAAGAAAATTATAGAACTACAACCAGACGTCGTAACGTTGGATGTGCATATGCCAGTAATGGATGGGATCGAAGCACTTTCGATTATTATGAGGGAAAATCCAACTCCGGTTGTGATGCTTTCAAGTGAAACGAAAGAGGGTACAACAAAAGCGATTCAGGCTATATCGAATGGCGCCGTTGATTTTATTACAAAACCATCTGGAGCTATCTCATTAGATATACGAAATATCCAGCAGGAAATTATTTCGAAAGTTGTTACGGCTTCACAAGTTAATTTGAATAAGAAGCAATTGCACAAAGCGACTGATTGTCAGATGGAAGCTCCAATCCAAAAATACTATGATAAATCAATCATAACGATTGGTACATCGACAGGAGGGCCTAGGGCACTTCAACAAGTGCTTACAAGTATTTCAGATTCATTTACTGTACCAATCTTAATTGTCCAGCACATGCCTGCCCGCTTTACAAAATCGTTAGCTGAACGTCTTAATACACTTAGTCCAATTCGTGTGAAAGAAGCGGTGCACGGTGAAATTATTGAAAACAGTACTGCTTACATTGCTCCTGGTGATTTTCATATGACAATTAATAAAATTGGCACTTCACTTGCAATCAGTTTATCAAAGGATGCTCCTGTCAAAGGGCACCGTCCATCAGTAGATACATTATTTTGCTCGATAGCTGGTCTGAAACGAATAAACAAAATCGCAATTGTATTGACTGGAATGGGAAATGATGGATCGGCCGGTATTATCGAAATGAAAAAGCAGGATCCCAATACGATTGTCCTAGCTGAATCGGAAGAAACATCGATTGTATATGGTATGCCGAAAGCAGCTGTTCAGACAGGATATGTTAACCAAGAACTTTCATTAAATCAATTTGGCTCAATACTTGCTAACTTAACAAAATAGAGATTTACTAGGAGGAATAAAATTGGAAAAGGCATCGACACAAGATCGAAAAATGATTGTATTTCAATTGCAGGATGAAGAATATGCGGTTCCTGTTAATCAAATTGGGTCTATCGAGAGGCAACAACCAATAACTAGGGTACCCCAAACTTTACCATATGTGAAGGGAGTAATAAATCTTCGCGGAGTCGTAATTCCGATTATTGACTTACGATTACGATTTGGTATGGAAGAAACTGATTTTGATGCAAATAAACGGATTATTATTGCTCAAATAAACGAGATGGAAGTAGGTCTGATTGTTGACGTAGCAAATGATGTTATTGATATTCCTGAAGAACTAATTGAGCCTGCACCAGAGGTTATTGGTACCGTTAATGCTGATTATATTGAAGGTGTTGCCAAAGTAGATAACCGTTTACTTATTCTACTTGATCTGCAAAAAGTACTATCCTTCCAGGATATTGATGTGCTTAATGCAGTGGAAGGCTAAGCAATGGAATTTGTACAGTTAACAACGATGCAGAAAGATGTGCTTAGAGAAATAGGAAATATTGGTGCGGGAAATGCAGCTAGTTCGCTCTCTATCCTATTAAACAAAAAAATTGAGATGAAGGTACCCTCTGTTCGTATTGCTGGATTTGATGAAATCATGGAATTAACTGGTGGCTCTGAGAACACAATTGTTTGCTTATTATTTCGCATTCAAGGAGAGGCTCCAGGTACAGTTTATTTAATATTTACAATTGAAGAAGCTGAGTATTTTGTAAGAGAATTGACAAATGATCCGGGGTTTACCTTGCTCCAATCAGAGCAAGAAAATGAAATAGCGCTTTCAGCATTACAAGAAATCGGCAATATTGTAACAGGATCATATCTAACAGCTCTATCAGATTTTACAAATATTAATATGCAGCCTTCTGTCCCATATCTTGGAATCGATATGGCAGGAGCGGTGTTAACGGTTGGTTTGCTGGAGCTCTCGCAAGTTTCTGATTATGCCATTGTTATTAATACAGAAATTAGTCATGATGGAACAAATCAAGGTATTCAGGGGAATTTCTTTTTATTACCAGACCCTGAATCTTTCGCTAAAATATTTGATGCGTTAGGAATAAATGATTATGAATGAAACAGGTTTAGTAGTCAAAGTTGGAATTGCTGACTTAAAAGTTGTGCAAGTTCCTGATTTAATTCGAACCTCAGGTTTAGGTTCATGTGTTGGTGTGATCGTCTACGATTCTTCGAAAAAAATTGCGGGGCTTTCTCATATCTTGCTTCCGGATTCAGCCTTGGCAAAGCAAGCTAAATTGAATGTGTACAAATATGCAGATACAGCAATTCCTTATCTCATTAACTTGCTGCTTGAAAGAGGTGCAAGAAAATATGCACTAAAAGCGAAACTGGCAGGTGGTGCTCAGATGTTTCAATTAAGTTCAGGTTCAGATATTATGCGAATTGGACCAAGAAATGTTGAAGCGGTCGAAAAACAACTGGCAGAACTTAAGATTCCTGTTGTTGCATCCGACGTAGGCGGAAATGCTGGAAGAACAATTGAGTTCGATCCAGAAACAAGTCAATTAAAGATACGACAAGTGAATAAAAAGGAATTTTATATTTAAATTCTCAACTTTCATAATGAGGAATAGACGTTTGTTTTTGATCAAATTAAGCAAGTTAACTATATCCGTTTCACTTGTTTTTGGTTTTAGGTTAACTTTTTAAAGTCGCGGTTGGTAGAAACTACGGACTAATGATTATTTGCTTAATCTGAGCAATGATCGCCGTCCGGGATCGCTCCGGGCGGAGGCTCACCAGCCCCCCTAAGGCGTGCGAAGTATATTTCCGGAGCGGATATACGCACAAACATTATGTGTTAATTCGAAGTTTATATATTTTATGCTGTAAACAATAACTATTGTAATGGAAACATATCCAGTCTGATATTTAGAAAAGAACGTTCGTTTTATAAGGATCTGATAAGCTATTTATTGCACAAATGATTGAGTGAATACTTATTTATTAACGGAAAAGGAGGAGCGTAGAAAAAATGAAATCAGGAAATTCCCTTCTTGAAGATAAGCTTTGGAATGACTGGATAACGAATAAAAGCAGTGAAGCAGCGAATGAATTAATTGTCAATTACATGTATCTCGTCAATTTCCATGCGGAACGTATTTCAAGCCAACTCCCAAAAAGCGTAAGTAAAGAAGATGTCAAAAGCTTGGGACTTCTTGGGCTTTATGACGCGTTGAAAAAATTTGACCCAACTCGTGATTTGAAATTCGATACGTATGCCTCCTTTCGAATTAGAGGTTCGATTATTGATGGATTAAGAAAAGAAGACTGGCTTCCTAGATCAATACGAGAAAAAGCAAAAAAAGTTGAACAAGCAGCAGAGCAATATGAACAAAAACATCATAGAGAAGCGACTGCAGGTGAAATAGCCGAAATGTTGGGGATGTCGATAGAAGAAGTGGAAACCGCTATTAAAGACTCACTCTTTGGTAACATTCTTTCAATTGAAGAAAAGCCAAAAGGTAATTCGAGTGAATTGAAAGAAGGAATTGGTTATTCGATTCCCGATAATTCCACGATATTACCCGAGAGTCATCTAACGAAAAATGAATTAAATAACGAACTCGTTCAAGGGATAAAAATGTTAAACAAAAATGAACAGCTTGTTGTCAGTCTGTTTTATAATGAAGAATTAACCTTTACAGAAATAGGACAGGTTCTTGGGCTAACAACCTCCAGAATATCGCAAATCCACAAACGGTCTATTTTTAAGCTGCGAAAAACGTTAAATAAAATGCAAGTATTTGCTAATTGAATTGAAAACATATCAAGAATCTCCAGTGCAAACAACATATTGATGGAAGTACAGATGCACACAGCTTCTTTACGACAAAATTTAGATTCAACCTTAGCGTTACGACTAAACAAAAAGGAATGATAGCTTCTGAGTTGGAAATCCATTGAAATGCAGGTTGCACTTCCTAGAACGCAGGATGCTGGGAAGATGCAGGATAATATGGTAAAGCAGGGACAGCATTTCCAGGAATCATTGGCACAGACTCAAAGGAAACAAGAAGAACGAACCCGGAAGCGGGTTAATGAATTTGAAAAAACCGAGAAAGTAAAGAATAAAGAACAGCATTCGAAAAACCTCATTAACAAAAAGACTCAACTGGAGCAAAGTGAAGAAGAGTACAAAATGAACCATCCTTATTTAGGAAGTCAGATCGATTTTAACGGATAGAAGGAGAAAGAATATGGTTTCATTCTTAATCATTATCAGTTTTTTATTGCATTTTATTACGTTTATTGCAATCTATATGTTTTTCAAACAGTTACAAAACGTAAAGACACAAGATCTGAATGAGATAATAGCGTTATTTGATACGTACTTACAAGAGGTTAAAGCAGAAAACAACCGATTACAGCAACTATTAGAGGATCGCAATATAAAGACTGATCAAACGCATACAAAGCAGGAAGAACCAGAAACTGAGGAATACGAAAAATCTCACGATATTCCTATCCCAGACGATGTTGGAGATACCGTGGTTGCATCTCTGGAATCCAGGGTTTTGCAACTGCATAATCGGGGTGTTCCAGTTGATGAAATAGCTAAAGAATTAAATTGTGGTAAGACAGAGGCAGAAATAATTATAAAATTACATGAAAAGATGCAGTAAAAGCTTGATATCAACAAATCATTATGGTATAGTAACTTTTGGTGTAAATACTATGTTTATTTTCATAGAATGAACAAGTTTTATAAAACACACGTTCAGTAATTTGTATGTTTGGTGCTATTTTATAAATAGTCTACATACAAAAATGACCTGAACGGAGGAAAAAAACCATTAGGAGGAATTAAAATGTCAGCAATTTCTATGAAGCAATTGTTAGAAGCAGGTGTACACTTTGGACACCAAACACGCCGTTGGAATCCGAAAATGAAAAAATACATTTTCACGGAGCGTAACGGTATCTATATCATCGACTTACAGAAAACAGTTAAAAAGGTTGATGAAGCATACAACTATGTAAAGGATATCGCTGCAAATGGCGGAACTATTCTTTTTGTTGGAACAAAAAAACAAGCACAAGATTCTGTAAGAGACGAAGCAATTCGTTCTGGTATGTACTATGTTAACCAACGTTGGTTAGGTGGTACACTTACTAACTTCCAAACAATCCGTAAACGTATCAATCGTTTGAAATCAATTGAGCGTATGGAAGAAGACGGAACTTTCGAAGTTCTACCGAAAAAAGAAGTTGTTAATTTACTAAAAGAAAAAGATCGCTTAGTGAAATTCTTAGGTGGAATTAAAGAAATGACAAAGCTTCCAGATGCATTGTTCGTTATCGATCCACGTAAAGAGCGTATTGCTATCGCTGAAGCGCATAAATTGAACATTCCTATCATCGGAATTGTAGATACTAACTGTGATCCAGATGAAATTGATTATGTTATCCCTGCAAACGATGACGCAATTCGTGCGGTTAAACTTTTGACTTCAAAAATGGCAGATGCTATTTTAGAAGTAAAACAGGGTGAAGAAACTGAAGTTGTAGAAGAAAAAGCAGAAGATGCTACAGAAGAAGTTGTAGAAGAAGCTGCTCAAGCTGCTGCAGATTCAACTCAAGAGTAATCTTAGAAAAGGTGGGGTGATAAGAGGATGGAAACCTTTTATCACCTTTTTTAAAGACTGAAATCAAAAGGGTTAATATTCAAAGGAGGACAATGCAATGGCTATTACTGCTCAAATGGTTAAAGAATTACGTGAAAAAACTGGTGCTGGAATGATGGATTGTAAAAAGGCACTACAAGAAACTGACGGTAACATGGATAAAGCAATTGACTACCTACGTGAAAAAGGTATTGCAAAAGCTGCTAAAAAAGCAGATCGTATTGCTGCTGAGGGACTTACACATATTGAAATTGATAACAATACAGCTGCAATTCTTGAAGTGAACTGTGAAACAGATTTTGTTACAAAAAATGATCAATTTAAAACGCTACTTACTCAATTAGCACAACATATTGTGAAGCAAAAACCTGCAACTGTTGAAGAAGCACTTGGACAAGAGCTAAACGGTGAAGGTGAGTCATTAGAAACGATTATTAACAGAGCCGTTTCAACAATTGGTGAAAAAATCTCTTTACGTCGTTTTGCAGTTGTAGAAAAAACAGATAGTGATGCATTTGGTGCGTACCTTCATATGGGTGGCCGTATTGGTGTTCTATCTTTAATTGAAGGAACAACAGATGAGCAAGTTGGAAAAGATGTTTCCATGCATGTTGCAGCTGTAAACCCTCGTTATGTTTCACGTGATGCAGTTTCTGAAGAAGAAGTAAATCGTGAGCGTGAAGTATTAAAAACACAAGCACTAAATGAAGGAAAACCTGAAAATATCGTTGAAAAGATGGTTGAAGGTCGTTTAGGGAAATTCTTTGAAGAGATCGTCCTTTTAGAACAAAGCTTTGTTAAAGATCCAGACCAAAAAGTGAAAAAATATGTTGCGGATAAAGGTGCAACTGTTAAATCATTCGTTCGCTATGAAGTAGGAGAAGGAATGGAAAAACGCGAAGAAAACTTTGCAGATGAAGTAATGAGCCAAATTAAAAAATAAGACTTAGGGTGCGTGTTCAAAAAGGAGGCTAAAAAGGACCGAGAAGTTCAAGGCGGCGTAGTTTTGAGTACCGGGTTACACAGGATGTGTTGACTTCGACGTTCGATACAGGATGTGTCGGTACTTAGTCAAAGATCTACTGCTCTCGACGTGTCTTTTTTACCGGACTTTTTGACATCCTCTTAAATGATTATGTATACAAGGTTAAAATTGGGAACATGTATGTGTTCCCTATTTTATAACCGTTTTACAAACATTTTTAGACATAATTAGCAAAATAATTATTAATTTTCTATGGAGGTTATTATGACAACAGCACGGTACCGTAGAATTGTGTTAAAATTAAGTGGTGAAGCCTTAAGTGGTGAGCAGGGTTATGGAATTGATCCAAAAACAATCGCGTCCATCGCAGAACAAGTTAAAGAAGTAGCAGAACTAGGTGTTGAGGTTGCTATTGTTGTCGGTGGAGGGAACATTTGGCGTGGTAAAGTAGGAAGCGAAATGGGAATGGATCGTGCTTCAGCTGACTATATGGGAATGTTAGCAACAATAATGAATTCACTCGCATTGCAAGATGGCCTTGAAACGATTGGAATTCAAACAAGAGTGCAAACTTCCATTGAAATGCGCCAAGTTGCGGAACCATACATAAGGAGAAAAGCAATTCGCCATTTAGAGAAAAAGCGTGTTGTCATTTTCGCAGCAGGAACAGGCAATCCTTATTTTTCAACTGATACAACTGCAGCATTAAGAGCTGCTGAAATTGAAGCAGAAGTAATTCTAATGGCTAAAAATAATGTTGACGGTGTGTACACGGATGATCCTAAAACAAATAAGGATGCCAAAAAGTATGAAAGCCTAACATATTTGGAAATGCTTAATGAAGGTCTTGGGGTAATGGACTCCACAGCATCCTCATTATGTATGGATAATGATATCCCATTAATTGTATTCTCTATAACGGAAGAAGGAAATATTAAACGAGTTGTCGAGGGTGAAACCATCGGCACGACAATAAGGGGGAAATAGAATATGTCACAAACAATTCTAAAACAAATGAAAGAAAAGATGGAACAAGCTGTCCAAGCGTTTTCCAAAAATCTAGCATCTGTTCGAGCTGGCAGAGCAAACCCTAGTCTGTTAGACAGTGTTTATGTAGACTATTATGGTGCATCAACTCCATTAAACCAGTTAGCGAATGTCGGAGCTCCGGAAGCAAGACTCTTAACAATCACTCCTTATGACAAAACAGCACTTGCTGATATCGAAAGAGCAATTCAAATTGCCGACCTTGGTTTATCACCATCAAATGATGGAAATATGATTCGTATTAGCATTCCACCACTAACAGAAGAGCGAAGAAAAGACTTAGTTAAAGTTGTTGGGAAATATGCGGAAGAATCACGAGTTCAGATTCGTAACATAAGACGTGATACGAATGATAGCTTGAAAAAAACTGAGAAAAATGGTGAAATCACAGAAGACGATCTACGCGGTCTGCAGGATGATGTTCAAAAATCAACCGATGATCATATTAAACAAATTGATCAGCTTGCAAAAAACAAAGAAAAAGAAATTATGGAAGTTTAACGGTTGTCTGTTAAACGTTTATATCCATTCTTTTCATGGATGTATTATTAAATTTCAGAGTAAGTTGTAAAAGCTCTCTTATTTAAGAGAGCTTTTGTATTCTATCCAAATTATCGGTATAATAAAAAAGTATGATCAAGTTATAATGTAGATTCATCTTGTTGGCACTATGTAATCATTCCTTTTCGTTCGTAATAATTATGTTAAAAGGATTGTATAGATGAACAACATTCGGGGGACAGACTATGTCGATGAAAATTCCTTTTTTTAATAAACAATCAAAAGAAACAGAAATGGCAAACCTAGAAAGCGCTCCGGATCATGTTGCAATTATTATGGATGGAAATGGACGCTGGGCACAAAAACGCGGGCTTCCACGTATAGCAGGGCACAAAGAAGGCGTTAGTACTGTTAATAAAATTGTGAAAGCTGCAGTGAAAGCTAATATTAAAATCCTTACATTATATACGTTTTCCACAGAAAATTGGAAAAGGCCGAAATCGGAAATTGATTTTATTTTGAGACTCCCGAAAGAGTTTCTGCATATTTATTTACCGGGGCTTATTGAAAATAATGTTCGTATTGAAACAATTGGCGATTTTGATGCACTTCCTAAGCATACAAAGGATGCAGTTCAATATGCAAAGGAAAAAACAAAAAATAATGACGGCCTGCTTTTAAACTTTGCTTTGAATTATGGAAGTAGGCTTGAAATTATGCATGCCGTTAAACGTATAATGAGTGATTTAGATTGCTCGAAAATATCGATTGATTCACTGGATGAAAACCTATTTTCAACGTATTTATATACAAATGGTATTTCTGATCCTGACTTGCTTATTCGTACTGGCGGCGAACAAAGACTGAGTAATTTCCTTCTTTGGCAGCTGGCATATACAGAATTCTGGTTTACAGATGATCTTTGGCCAGATTTTAATGAAACAACCTTCTTAAACGCATTGTATGAATATCAGCAGCGAAAAAGACGATATGGAGGTATTTAAGGTGATGAAAGGTTTATGAAGCAACGAACAATAACCGCGTTAATTGCACTAGCCATATTTTTACCCTTCGTCATTTTTGGCGGACTTCCGTTTACAATATTTGTATATGTATTGGCATCTGTAGGGTTAGTGGAATTGATTAGGATGCGCAACATAGGGAGCTATTTTGTACCTTATCTATTAGCTGTATTATTATTATGGCTAATCTTAATACCTAGCTCATCTATCCTACTTACAATAAGTTGGTTTTCTAAATTTGAAATGATTGCATTAATCATTTTATTGTTACTAGCATATACGGTACTAGTTAAAAATCAATTTACATTTGATCAAGTAGGTTTTATTCTTTTAGCCTGCTTTTATGTAGGTCTTGGTTTCTATTATTTACTGGAGACGAGAGATGGAAATCAAGCATTAAGTAATATTCTTTACGCATTTTTCATAATTTGGTCTACTGACACAGGTGCGTATTTATTTGGCAGAGCTTTTGGAAAGCGTAAATTATGGCCAACGATTAGCCCGAATAAAACAATTGAAGGTGCATTAGGTGGGATTGTGCTCGCTTGTACTGTCGCTATCATTTTTCACCTCGTGGAACCATTCCGCCATTCAATGCTAACAGTAGTTGGTGTCACGATTCTTGCTTCCATATTTGGACAAGTTGGTGATCTAGTTGAATCTGCATTGAAACGCAATTATGGAGTTAAAGATTCCGGTAAAATATTACCTGGACACGGTGGTATTTTAGATCGATTTGACAGCATGCTATTTGTTATTCCATTGCTCCATTTTATTCACTTTGTTTAGAATAATTGATAAGGTGACAAGCTTGTTTCACACAAAAACTTGTACAACTTATGAAAAAGAGGTTAAACTTAACTAAAAGTAAGAATATAATTTTATCGGAGTACTAGTTTCATTTCAAATGTGTTCAAAGAAGAGAGGGTGAAAAGAATCGAGGTTGTCTAACATCTCAACGTACTATTGTATGCTGCTATTGGATGTCTAAGCCAGATCTCGATGTTCATTTTCTTCACATTTTTTGAATTTCATTTACTAAAAACAGATTTGCTCCAATAAAGGAAGGTGCTTCTATTGACCACTGTAATTGCATTTATTTTTATGTTTGGATTACTCGTTTTTATCCACGAATGGGGCCATATGATCTTTGCAAAACGAGCAGGTATGCTTGTTCGGGAATTTGCAATTGGATTTGGGCCGAAAATTTTCTCCTTTGTAAGGAATGAAACGTTATACACAATTCGTCTCATTCCGGCGGGTGGCTATGTACGAGTAGCAGGTGAAGATCCTGAAATCATAGAGTTAAAGCCGGGACACCATATCGGGCTTGAATTTAATGATGAAGGTAAGGTAAATAAAATAATCGTCAACAACAAATCCAAACATCCAAATGCCAGAGTGATTGAAGTAGAGCATGTTGATCTTGATCATCGATTGATTATTCAAGGATATGAGATCGGTGATGAAGATGAGAAGCTACACTTTGAAGTTGACCAAAAAGCATTTTTTATTATGGACGAGCGTGAGACACAAATTGCACCATATGATCGTCAATTTGCATCGAAATCTATTGGTCAGCGAGCAATGCAATTGTTTGCAGGACCTATGATGAACTTTATCTTAGCGATTGTTATTTTTATTATCTTAGGAGTTGCACAAGGTACTCCGGTTAATGAAGCAATAATGGGTGAGATACAAGCTGATTCACCAGCTGCAGAAGCAGGATTTCAAGCAGATGATGAAGTGATTCGAATTGGGGAAACTGCAGTTTCTACATGGGAAGAGTTTACTTCAGTCGTAAGAGAAAATCCAGGACAAGAATTAAGCATGGTTGTCCTGCGAGATGGTGCTGAAGAGCAATTAACTGTTGTTCCCAATACAGCTGAAACAGTGGATCAACAAGGAGAACCAATTTCTATTGGTCAAATAGGAGTCCGTCAAGCATTTGAGAAAACAGTTCTTGGAACATTGACATATGGCTTTGAACAAACCTATGAAATAACAAGATTAATCTTAACGAATTTATTGATGCTTGTAACTGGTCAGGTTTCGCTTGATTTACTGTCAGGTCCCGTTGGAATCTATGATGCAACAGATCAAGTTGTACAGACTGGCTTTATGAACCTCTTGTTGTGGACAGCAATGTTAAGTGTTAATCTCGGAATAGTGAACCTAGTTCCTCTGCC
Organism: Oceanobacillus profundus; assembly: GCF_003515705.1. Taxonomy (GTDB): domain Bacteria; phylum Bacillota; class Bacilli; order Bacillales; family Amphibacillaceae; genus Oceanobacillus; species Oceanobacillus profundus. The sequence goes on along the minus strand of NZ_QWEH01000003.1, from coordinate 109,493 downwards.
TGCCCTTGATGGTGGAAGACTCTTGTTTGTTGGTTTGGAAGCTTTACGCGGAAAACCAATTGCGCCAGAAAAGGAAGGTATCTTCCATTTCGTCGGATTTGCATTATTAATGCTTTTAATGATTGTTGTAACATGGAACGACATTCAACGGTTATTTTTATAAAAGAAAACTTTCGGTTATTGTAGCCAGTTGATGCATGAGAAAATAAATAGGTACGTTACGAAGTGAAAACCCTTGTCTTATTTCTGACAAGGGTTTACATTGTTCCTGTAAGGGTTGTTCAAGATAAGATAAACAACCTATGTAATTGTTTAGCTGGAGGAGGCATAATAAATGGATATATCGAAAAAAGAAAAAATGAGTTTATTATTGAAGCAGCTGCAATTATCCGATGATTACATAGTAGACTATTTTCAAGATAGCTACCTAGATAAATTAGAAGTTTATAAAAATACAAAGACTTGGCATTTTTATATTTGTGTTGCGCGTATCTTACCAATTGATGTATATCAAGTTTTCTCGGTTAAATTGAAGGAGTCGTTCCAGCAGATAGCAAATGTAGAGCTAACAGTGCTGGCAAATGAACAAGCTTGCGATAGTAATACGATTAGTGGTTATTGGAAACACTTTGTTACTTCAATGACGCAAATATCACCTGCTTATAAGGAGCTTGTACAAACTCAGAATCCAGAAGTTAACAATAATAAGATTATGTTAACTGCGAGAAATGATGCGGAAGCAAGTGCGCTCAAACGAAGATTAGAACCAGAGTTTAAAACATTTTGTTCGCGCGTTGGTGCACTTTCCTATAGTCTTGATATCCATGTAAAAGCAGATGCGATGGATATGCAGAAATTTAGAGAACAAAAAGCACTTGAGGATCAGCAGCTTGTTCAAAAGACCGTACAAGAGAAAGTGAAACGGGACAAGCAAAAAGACAGTGAAGATAATGGACCGTTCATGATTGGATATAATATTAAAGACGATGCGATTACGATGGAACAGATTCTGGAAGAGGAGCGTCGTATAACGGTACAAGGTTATATTTTCTCAGCAGAAGTACGCGAATTACGTTCTGGAAGAAGTCTTTTAATTATAAAGGCAACGGACTATACAGATTCATTACAAATAAAAATGTTCTCTAAAAACGATGAGGACGCAGCTAAATTTGCATCTGTTAAGAAAGGGATGTGGGTTAAAGCAAGAGGTAGTATTCAAACAGATATGTATACCAATGAACTTGCAATGATGGCTAATGATATCCATGAGATTAAGGTCGATGAACGGATGGATAATGCACCTGCTGATGCAAAACGAGTTGAACTGCATGCGCATACGACGATGAGTCAAATGGATGCTGTTATTTCTCCAGAAACATTAGTTACACAGGCTGCAAAATGGGGACATCGTGCGGTTGCAATTACAGATCATGCTGGTGTGCAGGGATTCCCTGAAGCACATGCAGCAGGGAAGAAAAATAATATTAAAGTCCTTTATGGTGTTGAAGTGAACCTTGTTGATGATGGTGTGCCGATAGCATATAACGATTCGGACAGAGACTTGGAAAATGATACATTTGTAGTCTTTGATGTTGAAACAACAGGGCTATCAGCTGTTTACGATACCATAATTGAACTTGCAGCAGTGAAAATCCATAAAGGTGAAATTGTTGACCGATTTGAGGCATTTGCAAACCCACACCATCCGTTATCACAAACGACCATCGAATTAACTGGGATAACGGATGATATGGTCAAAGATGCACCAGAAGTCGAAGAGGTTTTAAAGGATTTCCATGCTTGGATGGGAGAAGATATACTCGTTGCCCATAATGCAAGCTTTGATATGGGGTTCTTAAACCAGGGACTGAAACGAATTAATTATGAAAAAGCGGTAAATCCGGTTATGGATACACTGGAGCTTGCTAGATTCCTTCTGCCCGAATTAAAGAATCACCGATTAAATACATTGTGTAAGCATTTGGATATTGAATTAACACAACATCACCGCGCTATCTACGATGCAGAAGCCACTGGTTACCTGCTCTGGAAGCTTGTTCAAAAATTGTTAGAAAAAGATATTCGAAATCACAATCAATTAAATAACCATATGGGAGAGGGTAATGCTTATCAGCGTTCTCGTCCATTTCACGCTACGCTTCTAGCTAAGACACAAGAGGGCCTGAAAAACTTATATAAACTTGTTTCCTATGCACATATTAATTATTTTTATCGAGTACCACGGATACCAAGATCACTTTTACAAAAGTTTCGCGAAGGGCTTATCGTCGGAACAGCATGTGATAAAGGTGAAGTTTTTGAAACAATGATGCAAAAATCTACGGAGGAAGCAGAAGAGGTTGCTGAGTTTTATGATTACATTGAAGTTCAGCCGCCAGCCAATTATGCTCATCTCGTGGAAAAAGATCTTGTGCAAAACGAGTCGCAGATTATTGATATAATTAAAAAGCTTGTTGATTTAGGAAACAGGATGAACAAAAAAGTTGTTGCAACAGGCAATGTGCATTATAGGGACGATCATGATAAATTATACCGGCAAATCTTAATTGCCTCACAGGCTGGTAATCCATTGAACAGACAAACGTTACCAGACACCCCTTTTCGAACAACAAATGATATGTTAGACTGCTTTAAGTTTCTTGGCGAAGAAGTAGCACGTGAAATTGTTGTGACCAATCCAAATGCATTGGCGGATGAGTTAGAGGACTTATCACCTGTGAAAGATGGTTTATTTACACCAACCATTGAGGGTGCAGAACAAGAAATGCGGGACCTCTGCTATACACGAGCGAAGAAAATATATGGGGAGCCTGCACCACAGATTGTAGTCGATCGACTTGAGAAAGAATTGGAAAGTATCATAGGGAATGGGTTCGCGGTTATTTACCTAATCTCCCATAAGCTAGTTAAGAAGTCTTTAGATGATGGCTATCTTGTTGGTTCGAGGGGATCTGTTGGATCGTCCTTTGTTGCAACAATGACAGAAATTACGGAGGTAAATCCACTTCCTGCCCATTATATTTGCGGAGAATGTCATTACAACGAATTTATTACAGATGGTTCTGTTGCAAGTGGATTCGATTTACCAGATAAGAACTGTCCGAAATGTGATACAGCATTGAAAAAAGATGGTCAGGATATACCGTTTGAAACATTCTTAGGATTTAAAGGTGATAAAGTTCCAGATATCGATTTAAACTTCTCCGGTGCATACCAGCCAAGGGCACATAACTATACGAAGGAACTATTCGGAGTCGATAACGTATATCGTGCTGGTACGATTGGTACAATTGCTGAAAAAACGGCCTATGGATATGTAAAAGGTTATGCTTCTGATAAACAGTTAGTTTATAAAAATGCAGAGGTGGACCGTCTTGTACAAGGATGTACTGGTGTAAAACGGACTACTGGACAGCATCCCGGCGGAATTATTGTAGTGCCAGATGACAAAGAAATTTACGATTTTACACCAATTCAATTTCCAGCAGATGATCGTAACAGTGAATGGCGAACAACGCATTTTGATTTCCATTCTATTCATGATAATTTGTTAAAACTAGATATTCTCGGACATGATGATCCAACAGTTATCCGTATGCTGCAAGATTTGAGCGGCATTGATCCAATGACGATTCCGACAGATGATGCTGAAGTAATGAAAATTTTCTCGGGAACAGAGTCACTTGGAGTCACACCACAACAAATTAATTGTAAGACTGGAACCCTCGGGGTACCTGAGTTTGGGACAAAATTTGTTAGGCAAATGCTTGAGGACACGAAGCCAAGTACTTTTGCCGAGTTGCTTATTATCTCAGGTCTATCACATGGTACGGATGTATGGTTGGGCAATGCTCAAGATCTGATTAATGATGGTATTTGTGAATTACCAGATGTTATTGGTTGCCGAGATGATATTATGGTTTATTTAATGCATAAAGGCTTGGAACCATCACTTGCATTTAATATTATGGAGTTTGTTCGTAAAGGAAAGGGACTCAAAGACGAATGGATTACCGAAATGAAGAAGCATAGTGTTCCGGACTGGTATATCGAGTCATGTAAAAAGATTAAATATATGTTCCCGAAAGCTCACGCAGCTGCATATGTACTAATGGCAGTTCGTATCGCGTATTTCAAAGTACACCATCCCATTCTGTTTTATGCTGCTTATTTTACAGTTCGTGCAGATGATTTTGAATTGGATACAATGATTAAAGGGTCTGAAGCAATTCGGAATCGGGTCGATGAGATTGTTGCTAAGGGGAATGATGCTGCACCAAAAGAAAAAAGTTTACTTACTGTATTAGAAATCTCTCTTGAGATGTGTGAGCGTGGTTTCTCATTCCAAAAAGTAGACCTTTATAAATCGAGTGCAACTGACTTTATTGTAGATGGGAACTCTTTACTTCCACCATTTAATGCAGTGGATGGACTAGGAACAAACGCTGCCTTAAATATAGTGAAAGCACGTGAAGAAGGGGAGTTTTTGTCAAAAGAGGATTTAAGAGAAAGAAGTAAAATCTCTAAAACAGTATTAGAATACCTTGATAATCATGGATGTCTTGAAGGAATGGAAGAAAAAAATCAGCTTTCTTTATTTTAGTCGTAAAGCAATGTAGTTATTCTTGCACAAGCTAAGACTTTATGCTATACTATTTTTTGGAAAGTAAGGATACGAACGGTCTAAAGAGTGGGTGCACACCCACTCTTTCTTCATATCTGATTATCCACCTGGACAATTCCCCTCGCCCCAATTTTAGGCAGGGGTTTTATATTGATTTGGATGTACACAGATGAATTTGGGGAAGATAGTTCATAATAAGTAATATAGTTACAGTTAATAAAGGAGGATGGAAATTGAGCTCCCAAGTAATTAAAACGACAGAAGAATTGGTACTCCCTATTGTTGAGGAAAAGGACCTTGAACTAGTAGATATCGAATATGTAAAAGAGGGTAAAAATTGGTTCCTTCGTGTATATATCGATAAAGCTGGCGGTGTTGATATTGCTGAATGCGGAGAAGTCTCTGAACAGTTAAGTGAAAAATTGGATGAAACAGACCCGATTAAAGAAGCATATTTCCTGGAAGTTTCCTCGCCTGGAGTGGAACGTCCGCTTAAAACGACAGAAGACTTTGAAAAAAATATCGGAAAGAATGTATTCGTCAAGTTATACGAGCCTATTGATGGGGAAAAACAATTTGAAGGTATTCTAAAAACCTTCCATGACAATATAGCTACGATTGAATACAAAGTAAAAACGCGTACAAAGCAGGTAGAAATATCATTTGACAAAATAGCAAAAGCTAGATTAGCGGTAACGTTCTAGTAAATGTTAAATAGCTTGTCAGGAAATCATTTACGTACAACGAAGGCTTTCGTTATCAGGCTTGGTAATCGGCCAAGTTTTCAACTAATTTAAAAGGGGGAAAAAACAGGTGAGCAATCAGTTGTTTGATGCGATTGATAATTTAGCAAAGGAAAAAGGAATTGAAAAGGAAATTTTAATGGAAGCATTGGAAGCCGCTTTGATTTCTGCATATAAGAAAAACTTTAAATCTGCTACAAATGTTCGAGTTGAACTTAATGAAGTATCAGGTAAAATGAGTGTTTACGCTAGAAAGACAGTCGTAGAAGAAGTGGAAGATACTCAGCTGGAAATTTCAGTTGACGAAGCAAGAAAAATTGACCCAAATTACGAGGTTGAAGATATTATTGAAGTAGAAGTAACACCGAAGGATTTCGGACGTATTGCTGCCCAAGCTGCAAAGCAAGTTGTTACACAACGAGTTAGGGAAGCAGAGAGAGGCGTCATCTTCTCTGAATATATTGACCGTGAAGAGGATGTTATGACGGGTATTATTCAACGGAAAGACGCACGATTTGTCTATGTTAATCTTGGCAAAATTGAAGCAAAGCTAGCAGAGGCTGAACAAATGCCAACAGAAGAATATCATGTACACGATCGTTTAAAAGTATTCGTTACGAAAGTAGAGAATACAAGCAAGGGACCACAAATTTATATTTCAAGATCACATCCTGGTCTTCTAACACGTTTGTTTGAAATGGAAGTACCAGAGATATTTGATGGAACAGTCGAAGTTAAATCGGTAGCCAGAGAAGCCGGTGACCGCTCTAAAATCTCCGTATATGCCGGTGACCCGGAAGTAGATCCGGTTGGTTCCTGTGTCGGCCAGCGCGGCCAGCGTGTGCAAGCAATTGTTGATGAATTAAAAGGAGAAAAAATCGATATTGTGGAGTGGTCAGAAGATCCAGTTGTCTATGTTTCGAACGCGCTTAGTCCTTCTAAGGTTATTAAAGTATTAGTTAATGAAGAAGAAAAATCTACAACTGTTATTGTACCTGATTACCAACTATCCCTGGCAATTGGGAAACGTGGTCAAAATGCGAGACTCGCTGCTAAGTTGACAGGCTGGAAAATCGACATTAAAAGTGAAACAGAAGCACGAGAAGAAGGTCTATTAAAAACGGAAACAGAAGAATCCTATTCTGACAATAATGAGGATTTGTTTGAATAAGGGGGACTCCAATATGGTGAAGAAAAGAAAAGCACCTGAAAGAAAATGTGTTGTCACTAATGAAACGAAACCGAAAAAGGATCTTATTCGGATTGTCCGAAACAAAGAAGGAGAGGTCTTTGTGGATCCCACTGGAAAGAAAAATGGTCGTGGCGCATACCTTTCGCGTAATTTGGATGTTGTTTTAAAAGCAGAGAAATCAAATATACTGAATCGAACGTTAAATACAGAAGTAAATCCGGCTATTTTCGAAGAACTGAAACAATTAATTGATGGTAAACCCAATGAAAAATAACTATTTAAATATGATTGGTCTTGCTTATCGTGCTGGAAAATGTTCTCTTGGAGAAGAAACGATTCTGAAAGATATTCGCTCCAATCGTGCAAAGCTTGTTATCATAGCTTCGGATATTGGGCCACAGACGAAAAAAAAGCTAACAGACAAATGTAATTACTATGAAGTACCTTATAGAATAGCAGATGATCGAGAAACATTGTCAAATGCTATTGGAAAATCCCACAGAGTGGCGATTGCAATCTTAGATACGGGATTTGCTGCGAAAATAAAATCGTTACTCGGGTAATCAAATTCGGGGGTGAACGTATGAGTAAAATACGTGTATATGAATATGCTAAACAAAATAATACGTCAAGCAAGGAAATAATCAACTATTTAACGAACTTAAATATAGAAGTGTCAAATCACATGTCAACGATTTCAGATGATACAGTTCGAAAATTAGATGAAAAATTCAATGCTAGTAAATCGAAGCAAGCTCAACCAGATGTGAAAAATTCGAAAAACAATCCAGGAAGTAATCAAGCGAAAAAGCACTCTAATCCATCGGCTAAACAAGGGAAAAATCATTCCCAGCCTAAAGGCCAGCAACAAAAGCAACAGCAAACGAATAAAAAGAAACAAAAAGGTCCAAGAAGAGGTAATCAGCCGGTTCAAAATGAACAAAAAGTTGTCATCAAAGAAACACCATCAAAAATTGTCTATAACGATACGCTGACAGTAAGTGAACTTGCATCTAAATTAAATAAAGAAGCTGCAGAAATTATTAAAAAGTTAATGTTTCTTGGCGTCATGGCAACAAAGAACCAGGACTTAGATGATGATGCAATCGAATTAATCTGTGGTGAATATAATGTAGAAGTAGAAAAAGAAATTATTTTAGAAGATACTGATTTTGATAAATATGTTGTGGAAGAAAAAGAAGAGGATCTAATTGAAAGACCAGCCGTTGTAACGATAATGGGTCACGTTGACCATGGAAAAACGACAACACTTGATTCAATCCGCCACACAAAAGTTACAGCAGGAGAAGCTGGTGGGATTACACAGCACATCGGTGCATACCAAGTTGAAACGAATGGGAAGAAAATCACATTCCTTGATACACCAGGTCACGCAGCGTTTACAAGCATGCGTTCCCGTGGAGCACAGGTTACAGATATTGCTATTCTTGTAGTAGCAGCAGATGATGGTGTTATGCCTCAAACTGTAGAAGCAATTAATCACGCAAAAGCTGCAGAGGTTCCAATTATTATTGCGGTAAATAAAATTGATAAAGAAGCGGCTAACCCGGATCGCGTGATGCAAGAGCTAACGGAATATGAATTGGTTCCTGAGGCTTGGGGCGGAGATACAATATTTGTTAATATTTCTGCAAAAAATAATCAAGGTATCGATGATTTACTAGAGATGATTCTACTCGTTGCCGAAGTAGAAGAGTTAAAAGCAAATCCAAAAGCAAATGCCTTTGGTACCGTTATTGATGCGCAATTAGATAAAGGTAGAGGATCTGTATCGACATTACTTGTTCAAAACGGAACTTTACGAGTAGGAGATGCAATTGTTGTTGGAAATACGTATGGACGTGTACGTGCAATGGTAAATGATATCGGTAAGCGTGTGAATGAAGTTGGTCCATCTACACCGGTTGAAATTACGGGACTGCATGATGTGCCACAGGCTGGAGATCAATTCCTTGTGTTTGACGATGAAAAGAAAGCACGTCAAATTGGGGAAGCTCGCCAGCAGCAACATTTGATTGCTAGCCGCGGCGAACAGTCAAAAGTTAGCTTGGATGATTTATTCGAACAAATTAAGCAAGGTGAAATGAAAGACTTGAATATTATTGTAAAAGCAGATGTACAAGGATCTGTTGAAGCACTAGCTTCCTCATTACGTAAAATTGAAGTCGAGGGTGTAAAAATTAAAATCATTCACACAGGTGTAGGGGCTATAACGGAATCCGATATTATTCTTGCATCTGCATCCAATGCAATTGTAATTGGGTTTAATGTTCGACCAGATGTTAATGCGAAAAAAGCAGCAGAATCAGAGAAAGTAGATATCCGTCTGCACCGTGTTATTTATAGTGCGATTGAAGAAATTGAAGCAGCGATGAAAGGTCTACTGGATCCTGAATTCGAAGAAAAAGTTATCGGACAGGCAGAAGTCCGAGAAACGTTTAAGGTTTCTAAAATTGGTACCATTGCAGGAAGCTATGTTACAGACGGTAAAATCACACGAGATGCAAGTGTAAGGATAATCCGTAATGGTGTTGTCCTCTATGAAGGAGAACTACTTGCGTTAAAACGTTTTAAAGACGATGTAAAAGAAGTTGCACAAAACTATGAGTGTGGAATTACAATTAAGAATTTCAATGATATTAAAGAAGGCGATATTATTGAAGCTTTCGTTATGGAGGAAATTGAGCGCAAATGATTGTCTATGCTGAAGTAGAGTGTATCATGTATGATGGGCATTCTCTAAAGGCTAAACGAACGATTATCAAAAAAGTGCTTGCAAAACTACAGAACAATTTTAATGTCGCTGTTACAGAATTGGATTACCATGACCTGTGGCAGCGAACAAAAATTGGTATTGTAACAATTTCTACAGATTATGTTCATGCAGAAAAAGTAATCCACGCTGCTCTTGGGACGATTGATGGATTTACCGAACTTGAACGTACGATTACCAATGTGGAAAGACTTTAAGAGTGAAACCCACTTTAAAGTCTCACGTTATTCTAGAGGTGAATAAAATGGCTGAATTAAGAGCAAACAGAATAGCTGAACAAATGAAAAAAGAATTAAGTGACATTCTAGCAAGAAAGATTAAAGATCCTAGAGTTGGTTTTGTTACAGTAACAGACGTAGAAGTAACGGGTGATCTCCAACAAGCAAAGGCTTTTATTTCTGTATTAGGTGATGAGAAACAAAAACAGGATACTTTGCTTGGTTTAGCAAAAGCAAAGGGATTTATCCGTTCTGAAATTGGTAGTCGCATTCGTCTACGTAAAACACCAGAACTTACATTTGAATTTGATGAAGCATTCGAGTATGGAAATCGAATTGATTCCATTTTAAAAGACTTAAATAAAGAATAATTCTCGAAATCTGACCTGTCCACTTAGAAACAGGTCAGATTTTCCCATATTCGAATACATACAAAGAAGTTAGTGGAGGCTAGTGCAGTGGAAGGCATTTTACCATTATGGAAGCCAAAAGGGTATACATCTCATGATTGTGTTATGAAATGTAGAAGGTATTTTAAAACAAAGAAAGTGGGTCACACAGGTACACTTGATCCAGAAGTGGAAGGCATATTACCAATTTGTATAGGACAAGCTACGAAAATTGTTCCCTTCCTTACGGATACAAAAAAAACGTATATTGCTGAAGTGAAGCTTGGGTTTGCAACAGACACAGAAGATGCGCACGGAAGCATCGTTGATCAAAAAGAAGTAATGGAATTTCCAGCTGAATCGATAATTAATCAGACACTTAAAGATTTTTCAGGTGAAATTACGCAAATCCCACCGATGTATTCTGCTGTAAAAGTGAATGGAAGAAAGCTATACGAGTATGCTCGAGCAAATGAAACAGTAGAACGTCCAAAGCGCAAAGTTACAATTTACGAAATTGAAAGACTGTCAATTGATCCGATAGCTCATACAATTCGTTTAAAAGTAGTTTGTTCTAAAGGAACGTACATTAGAACGCTTTGTGTTGATATTGGGGCAAAGCTTGGATATCCTGCACATATGTCTGCACTTGTCCGAACTAAAACTGGGACATTTTCCGAGAAAAATGCAATTTCATTTGCTATGATAGAAGAGGCGGTTGAACAGAACGAACAGAATCGTTTGTTACACCCAATTATAGACGGACTTTCTCATTTGAATCGGCTATATGTTAATGAGGAGACGAAACGGAAAGTAATGAATGGACAAAAACTAGCTAAACCAAAGGATACTGAGCTCGAAGATCCTTTCGTCGTAATGCATCACAATGAATTATTAGCAATCTATCAACATCATCCTGATAAAGCTGAACAAATAAAACCTGTTCGCGTTTTCAGTGAAAGATCATAAAGTGCAGGTGAAAAAGTATGAGAACAATTGAATTAACCTACCCGCATACATTAGCGTTAGGGGAATTGCCGGAGACAGTTTGTGCAATTGGCTTTTTTGATGGTATTCACCGAGGACATCAACAAGTGATTCAAACAGCTGTCGATGAAGCGAAAGCTAGAAATATGGAAAGTGCTGTTATTACATTTCATCCACATCCGTCAGTCGTTTTAAAAAAGGGGACAGAGCGTGTACAATATATTACCCCGATGAAGGAAAAGCAGGAGTTATTGCAAAAGCTTCAGGTGGATCGGGTATATATTATTCAATTTAATCAAGAGCTATCAAAATTATCACCACAAGCTTTTATTGACCATTTTATTATAGGACTTAATATAAAACACCTAGTAGGTGGTTTTGATTATTCATTTGGTCATAAAGGGCAAGGTAATATGGAAAATATTGAAGAGTTTACTCGTGGACAATTCAGTTATACAATAATTGATAAAATAATATCCAATGATGAAAAGGTAAGCTCTACAAGAATCCGTAAATTACTGCAAAATGGGTTAGTAGATGAGGCAAATCATTTACTAGGCCACCCGCTGAAATTTAGTGGAATTGTGATTAAAGGGGCCCAAAGAGGACGAGAGCTAGGTTATCCTACAGCCAATTTGGAACTGCACGCAGAAGTGTTGCTGCCAAAACCCGGAATCTATGCTGTTTGTGTCATGTATAAGAATGAAGTATATGAAGGCATGGCGAGTATTGGTACGAACCCGACTTTTACAGCTGACAGGAAAGATTTATCAGTCGAGGTTAATATTTTCGATTATAGCAATGATCTATATGGCGAAGAATTACAGGTTGAATGGCATAAATATATTCGAGAAGAAGTGAAATTTGATAATGCTGAAGCATTAATTGCGCAGATAGAGCTAGACGAGAAGAATATTCGTGACTATTTTTCGGACTAATATTTATGAAAGAAACTAGCTTGAACACTTGATTTTTTCTTGCGGAAGCGTTATGCTTAGTAAGGTAAAACCATCCCTTGGCAAATCGTAACTCCGACGTTTGCTAGGAGACTGGGGTTATTATATTTTATTAGGAGGTGCGCCAAATGGCTATCACACAAGAACGTAAGAACGAGATTATTAATGAATACAAAGTTCACGAAACAGATACTGGTTCTCCAGAAGTACAAATTGCTGTACTAACGGAAGATATCAATGCGCTGAACGAACATTTACGTGTTCACAAAAAGGATCATCATTCACGTCGTGGTCTTTTGAAAATGGTTGGTAAACGTCGTAACTTGCTTACTTATCTACGTAACAAAGACGTTACTCGTTACCGTGAATTAATTAAAAAACTTGGCTTACGCCGATAATTTTAAAAAGCAGGAGAAATCCTGCTTTTTCTATTCATTCAAAGTTGTATTTTTACATGTCAAGCTACATGAATAGTAATAGTATATGTATAATAGGGTTTGGTTATATTTCTTAATTTACCTATTATTGACTATTTAGATTACATAAAGCTAAACATAGTATAAATAGGGATTCTTCTAGTATATCAAGTGCTTTCTCGCATTTGATTCCTTAACATCTTTAGTTTATTCTAAAGGAGGAAACCTATTTATAGGATGATATCTATTAATAATGCTTATAAGGAAAGTTGTATTGAAAGGAGCACTACGACTAATGGCTGAAGAAAAACAAGTCTTCTCTACTGAAATTTCTGGTAAGAAATTCACAGTAGAAATTGGAGAACTAGCAAAGCAAGCGAATGGTGCATGTATGGTTCATTATGGCGATACTTCGGTACTAGCTGTTGCCACTGCATCGAAAGAACCTAAGGATTTACCTTTTTTCCCTTTAACCGTTAACTATGAAGAACGATTATATGCGGTAGGTAAAATTCCAGGAGGATTTATTAAACGTGAGGGACGTCCGAGCGAGAAGGCAATCTTAGCATCTCGTTTAATTGACCGTCCAATTCGTCCACTTTTCCCAGATGGCTTCAGAAATGAAGTTCAAGTGATCAGTACAGTTATGAGTGTGGATCAAGATTGTTCATCTGAAATTGCAGCAATGGTTGGATCATCGATTGCACTAAGCGTTTCGAATATCCCGTTTGCTGAACCAATTGCAGGTGTTCATGTAGGTAGAGTAAATGGTGAATTTATTATTAATCCAACTGTTGAGCAAGAAGCGCAGAGCGACATTGAATTAACGGTTGCAGGTACAAAAGATGCGATCAACATGGTAGAGGCTGGGGCAAATGAAGTACCGGAAGAAGTAATGCTAGAGGCGATCATGTTTGGTCATGAGGAGATTAAACGTCTTGTTGCATTTCAAGAGCAAATCGTTAAAGCTGCTGGCGTAGAAAAATCAGAGATTACCTTATTTGAACTAGATGAAGCTCTGCAAGCCAAAATTGAAGCAGATGCAAAGGATAAGCTAATTGCTGCAATTCAAGTACAAGAAAAGCATGCAAGAGAAGATGCCATTAACGAAGTAAAACAAGAGGTGTTAGCGGCATATGAAGAGGCTGAGCCTGAGGAAATTAAACAGGTGAAGAACATTTTAGATAAAATGGTAAAGGAAGAAGTGCGTAGACTGATTACGAAAGAAAAAGTTCGTCCAGACGGTCGTAAGCCAGATGAAATTCGTCCGCTTTCTTCACGTATTCATGTCCTTCCAAGAACGCATGGTTCAGGATTGTTTACACGTGGACAAACCCAAGCGCTTAGTATTTGTACATTAGGAGCTTTAGGTGACGTACAAATCTTAGATGGTTTAGATCTAGAAGAGACGAAACGCTTTATGCATCATTATAACTTCCCACAATACAGCGTTGGAGAAACTGGCCCAATTAGAGGACCTGGTCGTCGTGAAATAGGTCATGGTGCATTAGGTGAACGAGCACTTGAAAAAGTTGTTCCTTCAGATAAAGATTTCCCTTATACGATTCGTCTCGTATCCGAGGTTTTAGAATCGAATGGTTCTACTTCCCAAGCAAGTATTTGTGCTAGTACGTTAGCGATGATGGATGCCGGTGTACCAATTAAGGCACCAGTTGCTGGAATTGCAATGGGACTTGTTAAATCAGGAGAAGACTACACAATTTTGACAGATATCCAAGGAATGGAAGACGCTTTGGGGGATATGGACTTTAAAGTTGCCGGAACAGCAGAAGGAATTACAGCATTGCAAATGGATATTAAAATTGAAGGCTTATCTAGAGAAATTTTAGAAGAAGCATTAACCCAAGCTAAAAAAGGACGTCTGCAAATTTTAGATTCCATGCTTGCTACAATCGGTGAACCAAAAACAGAGCTCTCTGAATTCGCGCCGAAAATTTTAACCATGTCTATTAACCCGAATAAAATCCGTGATGTTATTGGACCAAGCGGTAAGCAGATTAATCAAATTATTGATGAAACTGGTGTTAAAATTGATATCGAGCAAGACGGTAGTGTATTCATTTCATCTATAGATGCTTCTATGAATGAAAAAGCGAAAAAAATCATTGAAGATCTTGTTCGTGAGGTAGAAGTAGGTCAAATGTATTTAGGTACAGTTAAACGTATTGAAAAATTTGGTGCCTTTGTAGAGCTATTTAAAGGTAAAGATGGATTAGTCCATATATCTGAACTAGCGGAAGAACGTACCAATAAAGTCGAAGACGCCGTATCGATTGGTGATCAGATTATGGTAAAAGTAAAAGAAATTGATCGCCAAGGTCGAGTAAATCTTTCCCGTAAAGCTGTACTGCTAGAAGAAAAGGAAAGAGCAGAAAAAGCAAAATAAAGATAATTGTAAAAGAAGGAAGCTGAGATTTCAGTTTCTTTTTTTATATTCTAGCATTATTATTTGATGGATAGTGGTTAAACTAATAAGTACCTCACCACGTTAAGTGTACGCAAAAATAATGGCGATATGCTTCTTTCTATTTAAGAGTTCGCTTTTTCGAGATTTATTTTTTCATACTTGTCCCACTTTTGCATAGAAATGTAAGGGGAGGGGTGTCTATGAGAAGCTATCGTAAATATGTAAATCTTTGTGTCTTTTTATTAATTTTAGCGACAGCATTTCAAGTCGATTATAATCCATTTACTATAAATTTAGCTGCAATGGGATCTCAAGTGATTAACCAAAAAGATGCTTTATACCAGGAAATACAAGAAAAGAAAGAATTATATTCAGTGAAGCCACAAGATGCTTATATTGATCGAGTTTGGAAAAAAACTGCAGGTCGAAATGGTTTAGAAGTAAACATCGAAAAATCTTATGAAAAGATGAAAGAAACTGGAATATTCGATGAGTCAAAGCTCGTATTTGATCAAATATCTCCAGAAGTTAGCCTTATGGATCTCGATGGCTCGCCTATATATCGTGGTCATCCAGAGAAGGATATGGTGGCCTTTTTCATAAATGTGTCTTGGGGTGAAGAGCATATACCGGAAATGCTTCGCATATTGAAGGAAAATCAAGTTAAGGCTACTTTTTTTATTGAAGGTAAATGGGCACAACAGAATTCAGAAATCGTAAAGATGATAGATGAACAAGGTCATGTCATTGGTAACCATGCTTATAATCATCCTGATATGGCTAGACTTTCTAATCAAGCGATGATTGATCAAATAAGTCAAACAAACCAGATTCTAACTGCTATTACTGGTAAGAAGGCAAAATGGTTTGCCCCGCCTAGTGGAAGTTATAATGACCAAGTTGTCTATTCTGCAGAAGATTTAAATATGGAAACGATTCTCTGGACAGTGGATACGATTGATTGGAAGAATCCGTCAGTTTCTGTTATGATTAACCGGGTGAAGGATAAAATTCACCCTGGTGCTACAATATTGATGCACCCTACACCTGCCACAGCAAATGGATTAGAACAGCTAATTCAATTAGTAAGAGAAAGTGGTTACAGATTAGGAACAATTGACATGCTGCTTAGTGAAGAAAGGTAAGGCGTTGGTTTTCACGTTTTGGTGCTTAAACAGGGAAATGCCAAAGCGATAAATTAGTCCTGGAGTGTTATGATGTTTCGCTCCTTTGATAGATCTCGTTACTTTAGGAGGAAGAATATTGATAGATAAACACATTAGTAAAAATGGTGTGCGAATTGTGTTAGAAAAAATACCAGCAGTTCGTTCAGTTACGATTGGTATTTGGGTATTAACTGGTTCTAGAAATGAATCAGTTGAAAATAATGGGATATCCCATTTTTTAGAGCATATGTTTTTTAAAGGTACAATAACAAGAACTGCTCAAGACATCGCAGAAGCGTTTGATTCCATCGGCGGGCAAATAAATGCATTCACATCCAAAGAATATACGTGTTTTTATGCAAAAGTATTGGATACACATAAGGATTATGCGTTAGAAATTCTTGCAGATATGTTCTTCAATTCAACATTTGATGAAGCGGAAATGGAACGCGAGAAAAAAGTTGTATTTGAAGAAATCAAAATGTATGAAGATACGCCAGATGATATTGTCCATGATTTGTTGGCAAAGGCTTCTTATGGAGATCATCCATTAGGGTATTCCATTCTTGGGACAGAAGCACATTTAAAATCATTTAAGCCAGAAACATTAAGAGAGTATGTAAAACAACGCTACACTCCTGAAAATGTGGTGGTTTCCGTAGCGGGTAATGTGGATGATTCCTTCATTTATAAGATTGAGGATTACTTTGGTGCATATGAATCACCAGCAGAGAAAACAAAAATTTTAAAACCAGCTTTCTATGCAAATTCTATTGAGCGCAATAAGGACACGGAGCAAGCACATCTTTGTTTCGGTTTTGAAGGGCTTCCATTAGGGGACGAACATATTTATAGCCTTATTATAATGAATAATGTACTTGGTGGAAGTATGAGCTCCAGATTATTCCAGGATGTCCGTGAAAAACAAGGATTAGCGTACTCTGTATTCTCTTATCATTCCACTTTCCTTGATAATGGTTTGCTTACAATTTATGCGGGTACTGGCAAGGAACAGCTTTCTTTATTAAAGGATACAATTAATCAAACAATGGAGATATTGATAAATAAAGGTTTAACCGATAAGGAACTACGAAACAGCAAAGAGCAATTAAAAGGCAGTTTAATGCTTGGTTTAGAGAGCACCAATAGTAGAATGTCAAGAAATGGCAGAAATGAATTGTTATTACAACGTCATCGCACACTAGATGAAATTATTCGTGAAATTGACGCAGTGAATCACGATTCTATTGGGAAAGTTATCAAAAAAATATTTAATAAACCAGCTTCAACTGCATTAATCGCACCTGCCAGTGTTCTTTAAGCTATTCGAACATGTGAGAATTTTTCTAAGCTATACATGAGACATAGTAAGCTACTATGAAACGTAAGATGTATTTACTTATTGAGCGAGAATTTTTGTGAATTTACGTCTTTCAAACGAGCATTTCCCCCGTGAGAGGAGGAATGCTCGTTTTTATTATAAACATACTGTGTAATGACAATAGAGTCATTAAAACTTTTTCTGTCCAATCCAGATTCTACTCACATTTTTCTTCCGTTATATTCTTTTATTATTAGTTGCCGTTTTCCACTAGATCGCCTAATCCCAGATAGAAAGAATGATGTTTTAAACATCTACATGATCATACATAGCTTGCTTCAAACAACATATATATGAAGTATAAAGGAAAAGGAGAAGGTGATTAGATGCGGTTTCGTGATATGGGTGATAAAGAAATAATCAATGTCAATGAGGGTACAAGATTAGGCATGCTTGGGCAGACAGATTTGGAAATCGATGAATCAACTGGACAGATAGAAGCATTTATTATTCCAAATTATAAGTGGTTTGGACTTGTAAAAGAAGGGGAAGAAACGAAGATCCGCTGGAACTCAATTAAGAAAATCGGAGAAGATATGATTATGATTGAAACAGATAAGCTAGAATAGTTAGTTGTGTTGCAAGAGCAGGTATCAAATAGATGATGCCTGTTTTTGTTTAGCGTACTGAGCAGCCGAAACAGCCACAAGGCACTAAAAGACGTAAAGAGACTTCTAATTATAACTTCTCTAAAACTGAGTGCTTGTGTTTCTATTCTTCTATCCATAGCTACCCTTACTCTATTGTATGCACGTGATAGAGCAAATAGAACCGATTAATCGAAAAAACTTGTATTTGTAATTTAAGACATATACTCTTAAACAAGCCGTAACCGCACATAATCCGTCCCCGTGGTACGATTACGTTACAGTAATTAAAACGAGGGGGACTACATAATGAAAAAGATAGTAGCTCTAATTATTGGTTTAATTATTACAGGTGTAACTGCGACAACAGTGTCGGCAGCAACTGATTATGAAGTTAAAAAAGGAGATAACCTTTGGACAATAGCACATCATAACAATACGACTGTAGAAAAATTAAAGGATATTAATGAATTGGATTCTTCGCTGATTCATCCAAAGCAAATGTTAAAGTTGGATGAGGCAGAACCAGAATATTACATCGTAGAAAAAGGAGATAGTTTGGGTGAAATTAGTAGAGGTTATGGTGATGATGTTACAGTTGAAAATTTGAAGGCATGGAATAATCTTAATTCAGATTTAATCATCATTGGGCAGCAGTTGGTTGTTAATGATGCTAGTGAGTTGAACACGGAACAAGTGGCAGCCGAACAAGCAAATGCCGATTCAACAATTGAAATGAAAGAGGCAGAATCAGTGCCAGAGAATGAAACAGAAGAGGCAACGGAAGATGAAGTTGTAACGCTGGAAGCAGAAGAAGAGGTCAATTCTACCGCTGAATCCGAATCAACACAGCCGAATGGCAAAACAATTTCAGTTGAAGCAACTGCTTACACTGCATATTGCTCTGGATGCTCAGGAATTACAGCTACAGGTATTGATTTAAAAGCAAATCCTTATGAGAAGGTGATTGCGGTTGATCCAAATGTTATTCCACTCGGTACGAAGGTTTTCGTAGAAGGTTATGGTCATGCAGTAGCTGCTGACACTGGAGGAGCAATAAAAGGTAATAAAATAGATATTCATGTACCTACAAAGGATCAAGCGTATAACTGGGGAAGAAAAGTAGTGGAAGTAACGATTTTGGAATGATTAGAGAATAACATACAAAAGAAAGCTTTCCATAACATAGAAGGAAATTAAGCTGTTAGAAAAGGTTTGAAATAAAGGTGTAGACAGATATCGTATAAGGATATCTGTCTTTTTGCTTTCTTTTTTTATTCAGACAATCACTCTCACTGCGAGTTCACATAAGCTATAAAGAAAATGAAAACAGGAAGTATGTCTGGAGGGTCTATATAATAATGAGTCAATTTATAGCTGTAATTGGCGGAGACGCACGCTATTTAGAATTAATCAGGCAACTAAAGACATTACCTGATACCACTTTGATGTTAGTTGGCTTTGATAAACTGGAACAGGGATTTACAGGATCAAATCAAATGGACTTTGAAGAACTCGAACCGTCTAAGTTAGATGCAATTATATTACCAATAACTGGTACAGATATGTCCGGAAATATCGAAACTGTATTTTCAGATAAACAGATCCAAATAGAAAAGTCGTGGTTTAAGAAATTAAAAAGCAATACCCTGGTTTTTACCGGAATAACAAATGAGTATTTAACTTCAGCTACAACGGCGGCAAATATTGATTTGGTACCGTTACTGGATAGGGATGACGTAGCAATTTATAATTCAATACCTACAGCAGAAGGTGCAATAATGATGGCCTTTGAAGAAACAGATTATACAATCCACTCGTCACGTGTTGTTGTAGTCGGGTTCGGCAGGGTTGGGAATACAGTGGCAAATAAGTTTTCAGCTTTGGGAGCGAAGGTTTCGGTATGTGCAAGAAGTATTAGAGATTTAGCTAGAATCACCGAAATGGGATTACATGCGATTCCGTTGGAAAAGCTTTCTGATCATACCCATGACTGTGATTTACTTATTAATACAATTCCAGCCCCGATTGTAACGAAGGATGTAATCCAAAATTTGCCGCCAAATGGAATTATCATCGATTTAGCATCCAAACCTGGTGGAACGGATTTTGATTTTGCAGAAAAACGTGGAATCAAAGCAATTCTAGCGAGAAGCTTACCTGGAATTGTTGCCCCAAGAACAGCTGGGAAAATACTTGCGGATGTTATAACACAGATTCTTGATGAAACGAGGGAGTCCGAATGAGTTTAGCAGGGAAACGAATTGGATTCGGTTTAACTGGATCCCATCATACACATAGTCAGGTTTTCCCGCAGATTGAGAAGCTCATCGAGGAGCAGGCAGAAGTTATTCCAATTGTATCCTACACGGTTCAAACCACCGATACGAAATTTGGTAAAGCAACAGAGCATATTGAAAGACTTGAGGCTATCACAGGGAAAAAAGTAGTCAAAACAATTCCGGAAGCTGAGCCGTTTGGACCGAAAAATCCGCTTGATTGTATGGTAATCGCACCACTTACAGGAAATTCGTTAAGTAAGCTTTCGAATGCATTAACTGATAACCCAGTTTTAATGGCAGCTAAGTCAACAATGAGAAATCAAAATCCGGTTTTACTCGGTGTAACGACCAATGATGCACTTGGGTTAAATGGGATAAACTTAATGCGGCTATTAAACAGTAAATATATTTATTTTATTCCCTTTGGTCAAGATGACCCGTTTAAAAAACCAAACTCATTAGCAGCTAAATTAGATTACCTTGTAGATAGTGTGAAATACGCATTAAACGGAAAACAACTTCAACCACTTATTATTCCTTATATGGATGAAAATATGGTAAAATAAAATGCTATAAGATAAAAAAGATATATTCGATTTTGGAGGGAGTTATTGTAAATGGTACAGAAAACAGCATTTAATGTCGCAGTAGTAGGAGCAACAGGGGCAGTAGGACAGAAAATCATGCAATTATTAGAGGAGAAAAATTTCCCAATCAATAGAATTAAATTGCTCTCATCTAAAAGGTCTGCAGGTAAAAAGGTAGTATTTAACAATAATGAGGTTACAATTGAAGAAGCGAAGCCGGAAAGTTTTGAAGATGTGGATATTGCTTTATTCTCAGCTGGAGGCTCAATATCCAAGGCGCTTGCACCAGAAGCAGTTAAGCGTGGGGCAGTTGTAATTGATAATACAAGTGCATTTCGAATGGAAGAAAATGTGCCACTTGTTGTGCCGGAAGTAAACAATGAAGATATAGCGAAGCATAACGGAATTATTGCTAATCCGAATTGTTCAACTATTCAAATGGTTGCTGCATTAAAGCCGATAAAGGATGCTTATGGAATTAATCGTATTATTGTTTCTACGTATCAAGCAGTATCGGGTGCAGGAGCGCAAGCGGTTGAAGAGCTAAAGACTCAATCGGCACAATACCTGAATGATGAAAAAATGGAAGCAAACTTACTTCCTGTTTCAGGTGATGAGAGACATTATCCAATTGCATTTAATGCTCTGCCTCAAATCGATATATTCGAAGAGAATGGGTATACGTTTGAAGAAATGAAGATGATTAATGAAACAAAAAAAATTCTGCATGATACGGAACTATCTGTAGCTGCTACATGTGTAAGGCTTCCATTCTTTACCTCCCATGCAGAAAGTATTTATATAGAAATCGAGCAAGAGAATGTTCGTGTTGAGGATATTTGGAAACAACTTGAGAATGCTGATGGAGTGGAACTTGAAGACAATCCCAAAACACAGACATATCCAACACCGTTAAGTGCTGCAGATAAAGAAGAGGTCTTTGTTGGCCGCGTTCGTAAAGATATCGATAATGCCAAAGGATTCCATCTTTGGGTCGTATCTGACAATCTTCTTAAAGGCGCTGCTCTTAACACGGTTCAAATTGCCCAATCTTTAATAAAAAATAATTGGCTTTAAGAGGTCATAATTTCAATGTTTAAATCGAAACCAATTGAGGGAATCTGTATGTAAATACAGTTCCTTCTGTTTATGACCTCCTAAGTATCCGGTATTTAGTAATAATAGAGGTGTGATCATGCAAATATTGGTTCAAAAATTTGGCGGAACTTCTGTTCAATCAGAAGAAAATAGAGAGTATGTAATGAAACATATTAAAGAGGCTTTAATAAAAGGTTATAAATTAGTTGTTGTTGTTTCCGCTTTAGGAAGAAAGCCGGATCCATATGCTACAGATACGCTATTAGGGCTAGTTGATTACCCGCGTAATCAAAACTCCGCCCGAGAATTGGATCTCCTAATGTCTTGTGGAGAAATAATTTCTGCTGTTGTACTTTCAAATGAGCTTCAAAAATTCAGCATATCAGCAACTGCATTAACTGGATCACAAGCAGGCTTTTTAACGTCAGAGGATTTCAATAAAGCACGTATTAAAGAAGTAAATCCAACACGTATTTTAAAAGAATTTGAAACGCATGATGTTGTTGTTGTTGCAGGCTTTCAAGGTCAAAGCTATGCTGGTGAGATTACAACGATTGGTCGTGGGGGCAGCGATACAACTGCAGCTGCACTAGGAGTCGCACTTGATGCAGAGCGAATTGAGATTTTTACTGACGTAAATGGCATTATGACTGCAGATCCCCGTGTAGTTAAGAGCGCACGTCAACTTAAAATCGTCACATATACGGAGATATGTAATTTAGCATATCAAGGTGCAAAGGTTATTCATCCCCGCGCGGTGGAAATCGCGATGCAAGGGAAAATTCCGATGCGAATAAGATCAACGTACTCTGAAGATCTAGGCACGTTGGTTACTTCACCAAGAGTACTTGAAATGGGTGTAGATATACCAGATCGAATGATTACTGGAATTGCTCATATGTCCTCCATTACTCAAATCAAAGTAAAAACAAAGGAATCAGCCTATCGATTACAGTCTGAAGTCTTTAAGTCAATGGCTGAAGCAGGTATTTCAGTTGATTTTATCAATATATCTCCAACAGGTGTTGTTTACACGGTTCCTGAATCACTAACTGAGAAAGCTGTTCATATCTTGGAAGTATTAGGATTCTACCCAGAAGTAACAGAGGGTTGTGCGAAAGTCTCGGCTGTTGGGGCAGGAATGACGGGTGTTCCAGGAGTAGCTTCTAAAATCGTTCAGGCTTTAACGAATTCAGGTGTTCAAATATTACAGTCCGCCGATAGCCATACAACCATTTGGGTTCTTGTGCATCAAGTTGATTTAATTACAGCTGTAAATGCACTACATGATGTATTTGAGCTAAGTCATATAAATGAACTCCAAAGATAGAGAAGATACCAAATTTAGATAAGAAAGGTGATCGATCATTCATGAATTTTGGCGAAGTATTGACGGCGATGGTCACTCCGTTTGATAAAAATGGGCAAATTGATTTTGCGCAGACGAACGTATTGATTGATTATTTAATCGATAATGGGACTGATGCACTTGTAATAGCAGGAACGACTGGAGAATCACCCACACTGCGTACAGAAGAAAAAATTAATCTGTTTAAGTATGTCGTGAAGAAGGTGGATAGGCGAGTACCTGTTATTGCTGGAACAGGGAGCAATAGCACAGAGGCATCCATTGATTTGACAAAAAAGGCAGATGAATGTGGTGTTGACGGGATCATGCTTGTTACACCTTATTATAATAAGCCTGATCAACGCGGAATGTATACACATTTCTCTGCAATTGCCCAGGAAACGAATTTGCCTATAATGCTTTATAATATACCAGGACGTTCAGTGGTAAATTTAACTGCAGAAACTGTTATTAATTTAAGTCAAATTGACAATATCGTATCCATGAAAGAAGCAAGTGGAGATCTTGATCAAGTTGCGGAAATTATTGAACATACACCGAATGATTTCACTGTGTACAGTGGAGACGACGGATTAACGATACCAATGTTGGCAATTGGTGCTGATGGAGTCGTTTCAGTTGCTTCCCATGTTATTGGTAATGAAATGCAGACAATGGTTCAGCAATTTAAAAATGGTCAGGTTCAGGAAGCGGCAGCGCTACATCGTGAATTGCTCCCGATTATGAACGGGCTTTTTACAGCGCCAAGCCCCAGCCCTGTTAAAGCAGCACTGCAATTGAAAGGAATCGAAACTGGCGGTGTACGTATGCCACTAGTTCCTTTAACAGATGAAGAGATAAGTAAGTTGAAGCTTCTATTAGATAAATAACAATACCGGCTATGGTTTTAGCCGGTATTTTTTGTATGTTTACGTTCATACTACCTTTATAGGTGAGTTTTTAAAAAGGAGTGTTCGTAAATGAATAACAATCCAGAAGAAAATGAAAATCAAGAGGACAAGCCCAATGCATCGTCGATTGTTGAGAAAATCCAACAGTTAGGTCAATCTAATATTCCACAAGCACCTGATTCAAATATTCACGTTCTGTCAATCATTGGTCAAGTAGAAGGACATATCCAGCTGCCGCCGCAAAATAAGACAACTAAATATGAACATTTATTACCACAGCTTATTGCTATTGAACAAAATCCAAAAATTGAAGGATTAATTATTTTGCTGAATACAGTAGGGGGAGATGTTGAGGCAGGGCTTGCTCTCGCTGAAATGATTGCTTCGATTTCAAAACCAACGGTATCAATTGTACTTGGCGGTGGCCATTCGATTGGCGTACCGATAGCAGTAGCCACAGACTATTCCTTCATTGTTCCAACGGCTACGATGACGATTCATCCAGTTCGGTTAACTGGCTTAGTTATTGGAGTACCACAAACCTTCGAATATCTAGATAAAATGCAAGAAAGGGTCATCCAATTTGTCGTCCAGCATTCAAACATAAAGGAAGAGAAATTTAAAGATCTTATGTTTGCAAAAGGTAATTTAACGAGAGATATTGGTACAAATGTAGTTGGAAAAGACGCTGTAGAATACGGATTAATTGATCAGGTCGGTGGTGTAAAAGATGCCATGAGTAAATTAACAGCGTTTATTGGAACTAATAATGGTGCAGAAGGCGGTGTCATACAATGATATTGTATACGCCATTAGCTCAACATGATATCTTTCCAGTAGAACAAGGAGGATTTTCAAATGTGGAGCATATCGCTTACGATGGAAGAATGATATATGCTATAAAAACGAAGGATGGCTCTTATCAAATTCAGCAGCTTGTTTCAACTGATCCACAAGATTATTTGCGGAAAGAATTTTCTCCTGGCAGTATTCTTTCATAAACATGCTATTGAAATTTAAACCCTAATATGCGAAGTAGGACTTAGCCTATCTTCTAGAGCGAATATTATATGATAGGAAATAGTCTCCACTGAATGAGGCTCTACTTTTATGGTATAATTAAGTTATTCAGTAAACCCTTGCCATTTTGTTGGTGAGGGTTTACTATTCATATATGTTGGAGTAGATAGAGGTGAAAAAATGGCGAAAAAAAGAAAGCGAAAAAGCACTAAAAAAACGAGGTCTATGCGGTTGGAACTTTTAGGTCTGCTGTTTATCTTTTTATCCATCTTCGGGAGTGGAGCAAGTGCAATAAGCGATGGTGCAATACCTGGATGGATGGAGCATTTCTTCCAATTCTTTCTTGGAATTTGGTATTTTGTTGCATCTGTTTTTCTGTTTATTACTGGTGTTCTGCTACTAGTTAAACGAAAATACCCGAATTTCTGGAGTAGGAAAATGGTAGGTTTTTATATTCTGTTTGCTGGTATTCTACTATTGTCACATATACAAACGGTTGAGAGTTTACTAGTAACAGCTGGAAATGTGTCCATTATCGGAACAACTTGGAATAATTTCTTAGACTATGTTAGTGGTGCTGGTACTGTGGTGCAAACGGGCGGAGGAATGATAGGAGCAGTCATTTTTACATTTTGTAATTTTTTATTTTCATTAGCTGGCTCAAAAATCGTTGCTGTTTTTTCTATATTAATTGGTCTTATATTTATTACCGATATATCCGTTGGCGACTTATTTTCTAAACTCTTTTCGAGAATGAAAAAGAGTGCTGAGAACCAGTTTGTCAAATGGAAGGATGTTCGAGCAGCGAAAAAGCAGCAGAAGGAAGAACGGAAACTACAGGACGAAGCGGTTATAGAAACAATACAACACGAAGAACCAGTAATTAATGATTTTACAGATATTGCCTATGCCGCAGACAATACGGAAAAAGAGCCTGCTCATGAAGCACCAGTAGCAGAAGAAAAAGCGAAAAAGAAAGAAGTGGACGAAGCGGACGACGTTCCGGAAATGGCACTGACAGAAACAGAAAACCCAGAATATATATTGCCATCTCCTAATTTACTGGCTGATCCAGCTCATAATTCACAGCAAAAGGAAAAGTCACAAATACAAGCTACTGTTCGAAAGCTGGAACAAACATTTAAAAGTTTTGGTGTTAAGGCTAGAATTACAAAAGTTCATGTAGGTCCAGCTGTCACAAAATATGAGGTATATCCAGAAGCTGGTGTTAAGGTAAGTAAAATTGTTAGTCTTCATGATGACCTAGCACTAGCACTGGCAGCGAAGGATATACGGATTGAAGCACCAATTCCCGGAAAATCCGCAGTTGGAATCGAAGTGCCAAACCAAGAGATTGCCATGGTATCATTACGAGAAGTGCTCGATAAAACGTGGAATAATAAATCTTCCAAACTGCTTTATGCATTAGGTAGAGACATATCTGGTGAGGCTGTAGTAGGGGAATTAAACAAGATGCCCCATCTGTTAATTGCAGGTGCAACTGGTAGCGGAAAAAGTGTTTGCGTTAACGGAATTATTACGAGTATCCTGATGCGTACAAAACCACATGAAGTTAAAATGATGATGATTGATCCAAAGAAAGTAGAATTGAATGTTTATAATGGTATTCCGCATCTATTGGCTCCAGTAGTAACAGATCCTAAAAAGGCATCAAGAGCATTAAAAAAGGTCGTTTCTGAAATGGAAAGAAGATATGATTTATTTTCTGACACCGGGACACGTAATATTGAAGGATATAACGAATATATTCGCAAATATAATGTAGGATCAGATGAAACACAGCCACAACTTCCTTACATTGTAGTTCTCGTAGATGAGCTTGCCGATTTAATGATGGTCGCTTCAAATGATGTGGAAGATTCGATTACCCGATTGGCTCAAATGGCTCGTGCGGCAGGTATTCATTTAATAATTGCCACACAGCGTCCATCGGTTGATGTCATTACTGGTGTGATTAAAGCGAATATCCCGTCACGGATTGCATTTAGTGTTTCTTCTCAAACGGATTCAAGGACGATCCTTGACTCGGGGGGAGCCGAGAAACTGCTTGGTAGGGGGGACATGTTGTTTATGCCCGTAGGCTCCTCTAAACCAACCCGTGTACAGGGTGCATTTTTGTCCGACGAAGAAGTAGAAAGAGTTGTGGACCATTGTATTGAACAGCAAAAAGCTTCTTATCAAGAAGAGATGATTCCAGAGGATACAAATGATGCAGTAGAAGAAGTAGATGATGAATTATATGATGATGCGGTACAAATGATTATTGAAATGCAAAGTGCTAGTGTCTCTATGCTGCAACGAAGGTTCCGAATTGGATATACCCGTGCAGCACGATTGATTGATGCGATGGAAGCACGCGGTATTGTTGGACCGTACGAAGGAAGTAAGCCTAGAACTGTGTTAGTTTCGCAGGTAACGGAGGAAAAAACGATGTAGCGTTCTATTAGTATCAATCCGAACGTCGCTAATCGAGCACTTCTGCTATTGTGTTAGCTTCTAGCAAAAAACCAAAATTGTATAAATAAGTAACCACGTATTTTTTATTAATAAGACAGGTGAAGAGTAAACTCACCTGTCTTATTTTAATAGTGACGAAGAAAACTCTTACCTGCGCGGACTTCGTTAAAAAACTTGTTGAAAACTAAGTTCCCTTGTCACAATTTGTTGATTTTTTTAAGGAATTTATCCTATTTCTATTTATTTATTTAATTAATAGTGGTAAGATAAATGACGGACAAATAGTCATACGTCAGAGGTCAGATCTCTTGGATTGCAGTTAGAGGAAAGAGGGGATTTTGTGTCGATTAAAACGGATTCAAGGCACCTATATTTACAAGTCATCGACGAAATTACAAAAGATATTGAGAATGGCAAGTATAGAGAAAAAGAAAAGCTGCCATCAGAATATCAATTGTCAAAACAATTAGGCGTTTCAAGAGCTACGTTAAGAGAGGCTCTTCGCATTCTTGAAGAAGACAATGTGGTAACGCGGAGACATGGAGTGGGTACCTTTGTAAATTCGAAACCAATTTTTTCATCAGGTATTGAGGAGCTAAGTAGTGTTACTCAAATGATTGAGCAATCCGGTAAAATTGCTGGTTCACAATATTTGTCTACAGAATTAATTGAAGCAACAGATGAAGATAAAGCAAAATTTTCCCCAGGAAAAGTGAATACTCTGGCTAAAATTGAAAGAGTCCGTACAGCTGATAATAAGCCCGTCGTTTTTTGTATTGATAAGGTACCGGAAAACTTAATACCGTTGGATCGAGTGCATGAAGTAGATTCTATCTTTGAACTTTTAGAAAATTATGCAAGTAAACGAATTGCATACGCAGTTACATACATCGAACCAATCAGCTATCATGACCGAATATACAGTATTTTAGACTGTGTACCAGATCAATCACTTCTATTGCTGAGACAGATTCACTATACAAGCAAAGATGAAGCCATCCTATATTCAGCCAATTATTTTCGTTCAGATGTTTTTAGTTTTCATGTCCTTAGAAAAAGGGTGTGACTTAAAAAACTGAATTTTTAGGAGGTGATGGGTGAAAATAGGAAAGGGTTTGCAGTGATTTTTTGTTCAACTTTAGTTTTACCTATCTCAACTAATTTAGGGGGCATTAAAATGAAGAATCGTAAGTTTATTCTATTGTTTGCTTTATTGCTTAGTTTTGGAATCGTTTTAGCAGCATGTGGAAGCGGTTCAAACGAGGACGATACAACCGCTTCAGACGATAACAATGATAATGCAGATAATACAGCAACTGAAGAAGATTACAGTATCGCAATGGTAACAGACCAGGGTGGAGTAGATGATAAATCATTTAACCAATCTGCATGGGAAGGTATCCAGGCATGGGGAGAAGAGAATGGTCTATCGCAAGGTAACGGATTTGACTATGCACAATCCGCTTCAAAAGCAGATTTTATGCCGAACATTACTCGTCTGGTTCGTGATGAGTACAACTTAATATTTGGTACAGGTTTCCTTTTGAAAGAGGATATTCAAAAAGCAGCAGAACAATTTCCAGAAACGTATTTTGCAATCGTAGATGATATGGTAGAAGCTCCAAATGCAGTAAGTGTTACATTTAAAGAGCATGAAGGTTCTTTCTTAGCTGGTGTTGCAGCTGCTAATAAAACAAATACAAATAAACTAGGATTTGTTGGTGGAATTGATTCACCTCTAATCAAAAAATTTGAAACAGGCTTTATTGCAGGTGTAAAATCTGTAAACCCTGATATTGAAGTTGATGTTCAATATGCTGAAACATTTGACGATGCTGCAAAAGGGAAATTAATTGCATCCAATATGTACAGCAACGATGTTGACGTAATTTATCATGCATCTGGTGGAACTGGAAACGGTGTGTTTAACCAGGCAAAAGATATTAAACAAAATGACCCGGACCGTGAAATATGGGTGATCGGTGTTGATGCTGACCAGCATGAAGAAGGTAAAATTGGCGACCATAATGTAACATTAACTTCCATGGTTAAACGTGTTGATGTTGCTGTTCAAGATGTTGCTAAAATGCTGCAAGCAGGTGAATTCCCTGGTGGGGAACACTTAGAATTTGGAATTGAAGAAGATGGAATTTCCATTGCTGAAACAAATACAGATGCATATACAGAAGATATCAAAAATGCTGTTAACGAATGGCAAGAAAAGATTCTTAGTGGGGATATAAAAGTACCACAAACGAGTGAAGAATTGGATTCATTCATTGAAGCACTTTAAGTTTCTGTTCAAAAGGGAGGATAAAAAGGACCGAGAAGTTAGAGGAGGCGTGGTTTTGAGTACCGGGCTTCCGCAGGATGTGGTGACTTCGATGTTCGACACAGGACGTGTCGGTATTTAATCGATGGTCTACTGTTCTCGACGTGTCATTTTTACCGGACTTTTTGAACCTCTTTTAATAAATAGTGAAGAAGGCTAATCGCTTTTAGCCTTCTTCAATCATGTTAAGTAAGATCTTCAACTAAAGAGGATTAGAAACAGTAGTCCTTTTTATTTGATGATTTTATAACAACTAACTATGCAGTCAAGATGATGTGGTTAATAAAGGGGTGAAGACCAGTGGAATATGTAATTGAAATGTTGAATATACGTAAGGAGTTTCCTGGAATCGTAGCAAATGATAATATTACAATTCAGCTTAAGCCAGGTGAAATTCATGCACTGTTAGGAGAAAATGGAGCTGGAAAATCCACGTTGATGAATGTTTTATTTGGTTTGTACCAACCAGAGCAAGGAGAAATTCGGGTCAAAGGAAAGAAGGCAAATATTACAAATCCGAATATTGCAAATGATCTTGGTATTGGAATGGTCCATCAGCATTTTATGCTAGTTGAACCGTTTACCGTTACACAAAACATTGTTCTTGGTAATGAGCCAACCAAAAAAACAGGTGTTATTAATGTCGAGAAAGCAAGAAAGGACATTAAAGAAATTTCTGACCGGTATGGTCTAAAGGTCGATCCAGATGCAAAGATAAGTGATATTTCAGTCGGAATGCAACAGCGCGTGGAAATTTTAAAGACACTGTATCGTGGTGCAGACGTACTCATCTTTGATGAACCAACTGCAGTATTAACACCTCAAGAAATTAATGAATTAATGGAAATTATGCGTTCACTTATTAAGGAAGGTAAATCTATTATTCTCATAACACACAAACTCAAAGAAATAATGGAAGTCTGTGATAGATGTACAGTTATTCGTAAAGGAAAAGGGATTGGCACTGTTAATGTTGCCCAGACAAATACGAATGAATTAGCATCCCTCATGGTTGGTAGAGAGGTACATTTTAAGACGGAGAAGCAGCAGGCGGAACCGAAAGATACCGTTTTAACAATCGAAAATCTAGTTGTAAAAGATTCAAGAAAAGTAGATTTAGTAAAAGGACTAAACCTTGAATTACGTGGTGGAGAAATAGTCGGGATTGCCGGAGTTGATGGCAATGGGCAGTCAGAACTGATTGAGGCAATAACAGGATTGCGTCAAGCAGTTTCAGGGAGAATTAAGCTTAAAAATAAAAATATTACGAATAAGAGTCCAAGAAAGGTAACAGAAAGTGGAGTTGGTCACATTCCGCAGGACAGACATCGCTTTGGACTTGTATTGGATTATTCCATTGGTGAGAATATCGTTTTGCAAACATACTATAAGAAGCCTTATTCCAAAGCAAAAGTATTGAATTATAAAGCGATCTATGAGAAAGCAGAAAGTATTATTAAAGAATACGATGTTCGTACGCCAAGTGTCTACACAAAGGCCCGAGCGCTGTCTGGAGGGAATCAGCAAAAAGCAATTATTGGCCGAGAAGTGGATCGGTCACCAGATTTATTAATTGCTGCACAGCCAACAAGAGGTCTAGATGTAGGTGCTATTGAGTTTATTCATAAAAAATTGATTGAAGAACGTGACAAAGGAAAAGCAGTTTTATTAATTTCGTTTGAACTAGATGAAATTTTGAATGTTAGTGACCGAATTGCTGTTATGTTTGATGGAAAAATAGTTGCTGAAGTGACGCCAGAAGAAACGACTGAACAAGAGCTTGGTTTGTTGATGGCAGGAAGTCAGGTTAAGGAAGGTGATTCAAATGCCATCCAATAAATTATTTGCGCTGCTCGTCCCAATAGTTTCCGTTTTAATGGGTTTGATTGCTGGTGCAATCATTATGCTAGTATCTGGATTTAGTCCAATTGATGGCTATACTGCATTATGGAATGGTGCATTTGGAGATTCATATACAATCGGTGAAACAATTAGAAGGTCAGCTCCGTACATCCTTACAGGATTATCGATTGCATTCGCATTTCGCACTGGGTTGTTTAATATAGGTGCAGAGGGTCAGGTACTTGTAGGCTGGTTAGCAGCAGTATGGGTAGGTATAACAATTGATGCACCAATGTATATTCATTTGCCGCTTGCTGTTCTTGCTGCAGCTGTTGCTGGTGGATTATGGGCATTTGTCCCAGGTATTTTAAAAGCAAAACTTGGTGTTCATGAAGTAATCGTAACAATCATGATGAATTATATTGCTTTATTTACGACGAATGAAATTATAAGAAAAGTATTAACAAGTGGACAAACAACAACAGATTCGATTGCACCGTCAGCATCGCTCGCTTCCGAGTGGATGCAAAGTATTACGTTTTATTCCCGTCTTCATTATGGAATTTTAATTGCATTATTTGCGGCAGCTATTATGTGGTTTATTATTCAACGAACAACAATTGGTTATGAACTGAAATCGGTTGGATTTAATCAGCACGCATCACGGTACGCTGGTATGAATGTAAGTAAAAATATTGTATTATCGATGGTTATTGCAGGTATGTTTGCAGGCTTAGCAGGTGCAATGGAGGGACTAGGTACTTACGGAAACATGTCCGTAACGGCAGGATTTTCTAATTTAGGTTTTGATGGAATCGCTGTTGCACTTCTAGGGGCTAACACTGCGATTGGGGTTGTTTTTGCAGCATTTTTGTTTGGTGCACTAAAAGAGGGTGCAGGGGAAATGCCAACAGGAGCTGGAATTCCAACAGAGCTTGTAGATATTATTATCGCACTAATCATCTTCTTTGTGGCATCAAGTTACATTATTAGATGGGTAATCGTTCGCTTTAAAAAGGAGGGGAAATAAATGATTGAAATATTGCAATCTGTTATCCCTACAGCGTTATTTTATTCAGCTCCTTTAATTTTAACGGCATTAGGCGGCGTTTTTAGTGAACGTTCTGGTGTTGTAAATATTGGTCTTGAAGGTTTAATGGTGATGGGTGCATTTGTAGGAATTGTTTTTAATTTAACTTTTTCGGATGTACTGGGAGCCTGGACACCATGGGTTTCCATCCTTGTAGCAATGGTTGTTTCAGCTATATTCTCGATTATTCACGCGGTAGCTTCCGTTTCTTTCCATGCTAGCCAAGTAGTAAGTGGTGTAGCAATTAATATGCTCGCACTAGGTATAGGGGTATATTTAACAAAACAATGGTATGGTAAAGGGCAAACAGATATGGTTGCTCAACCATTTTATACTACAGATATCCCATTACTATCAAAGATTCCAGTTATTGGGTCAATCTTTTTCCAAGGAATTTATATTACATCGTATTTGGCTATTATCTTAGCTTTCGTTGCTTGGTTTGTGCTGTACAAAACACCATTTGGTTTGAGACTGCGTGCAGTGGGAGAACATCCAATGGCAGCTGATACAAATGGAATTAATGTAAGCAGAATGCGTTATATCGCTGTTATTCTTTCTGGGGCGCTTGGAGGATTAGGTGGTTCTGTATTTGCACTAACAATTGCATCCAATTTCTCACATTCTACAATTGTTGGCCAAGGATTTATGGCACTTGCAGCTGTTATATTCGGTAAATGGCACCCTCTTGGAGCCATGGGTGCAGCGTTATTCTTTGGTTTTGCCCAAAGCTTGAGTGTTATCGGATCAAATATTCCGCTTCTGCAGGACGTACCACAAATATTCCTGTTAATCGCTCCATATGTGTTAACAATTCTTGCTTTAGCAGGATTTATTGGGCGAGCAGATGCACCTCGAGCAAATGGAGAGCCATACATTAAAGGTAGCAGATAATTATAGATGGACAATCCTGGACTGACTTGCTTATAATAGCAAGTCAGTTTTTTTTGCCGTATAATGGATGACAAATGGTAAATTTGTGCAAGATATTTGTGGTGATATAAGAATAAGTACTATCGGAGGTTGCCTATGGATACAATTCAAGAAAAGCGCTTGGACGAACAAGGTCTTAAGCTTCATTTTATTCAAACGAAGAAGTTTAAAACGATTAATATCATAGTAAAATTAAAATCAAAATTGGATAAGGAGACGATTACAAAGCGAGCGTTGCTTCCTTATATTCTGAAGCAAGGAACAAAGACTTATCCAGATAGAAGTGCTTTGCAGTTAAAGCTGGATGATTTATATGGTGCAGTATTAACTGCTGATGGTGGTAAAAAGGGAGAAAATCATATTATCTCCGTTCGCCTTGAGTTTGCAAACGAAAAATTTATTCCGGATGCATCAAACGTAATGGATGAAGCAGTTCAATTACTTAGTGAAGTGCTATTTCATCCGAATACAGGTGCAACTGGATTTGATGATGCCGTTTTCAAACGAGAAGTCGGTACATTAAAGCAAAAAATAAGTGCAATACAAGATGATAAAATGAGTTACGCTAATATGCGACTTATTGATGAGATGTGTAAGGAAGAAGCGTATCAATTACACGTACATGGTTATGAAGAAGATTTAAACAACCTAACCAATGATGATTTGTTCAACTATTATCAGCACATGCTTGAACAAGATGAGATGGATATTTATGTTCTTGGAGATTTTGTTGAGGAAAAAGTAAAGCATTTAATCATGGATACGATGCAAAGGACGGAGCAGCAGGGTACAAAAGAAGCTGATCCAGCAGCTAAAAATTCGGTGATTGAGCAGAATGAAATAATCGAAAAGCAAAAAGTTCAACAAGCAAAATTGCATATTGGTTTTCGTACGAATACGACATACCAAGATGAAGCTTATTTTGCCTTGCAGGTTTTTAATGGATTGTTCGGCGGTTTTCCGAGCTCAAAATTATTTATTAATGTTAGAGAAAAAAATAGTCTTGCCTACTATGCATCATCAAGATTAGAAAGTCATAAAGGACTGTTGTTTGTTTTTAGTGGCATTGCGCCAGACGACTTTGAAAAAGCAAGGGATATTATTCGTTTGCAAGTGCAAGCAATGAAGGACGGCGACTTTACAGAGCAAGAACTAAATGAGACAAAAGATTTAATTGTTAATCAGTTAAAGGAAACAATGGATCATCCACAAGGTTTAATCGAAATACTGTACCAGCAAGTTATTGGAAATCGCCAAATGACACCAACAGAATTGCTTGAAGGCATTCAGAATGTCACGAAAGACGAGGTCGTTCATGTGGCCAGCAAAATAGAAGAGGATACTGTGTACCTATTAACGAGTGAAGGAGGAGAACAAGGTGAATAAAGAAACCTATGAAAGTATTGGAGAGACACTTTATTCAGAAAAACTGGATAATGGCTTGACCGTGTTCTTATTACCTAAACCAGAAATGACAAAATCATTTGGCATTTTTTCCACGAATTATGGATCGATTGACCAAACCTTTGTCCCTTTAGGAGAATCTGCTGAAGTTACCGTACCAGAGGGGGTAGCACATTTTTTAGAGCATAAGCTTTTTGAAAAAGAAGACAGAGATGTTTTTGCTGATTTTGGAAAACAAGGAGCATCGCCAAATGCCTATACATCATTCACAAAGACTGCTTATTTATTTTCAGCTACAAGCCAAATCGAGAAAAATGTAGAAACATTAATCGACTTTGTTCAGGATCCATACTTTTCTGATCAATCAGTGGAAAAGGAAAAGGGGATTATCGCACAGGAGATTAAAATGTATGATGATCAACCAGATTGGCAGGCATTTATGGGAACAATTAAAAGTATGTTTCAGAATCATCCCGTAAAAATTGATATTGCAGGAACGGTAGATTCCATTACTTCTATTACAAAAGATGATCTATATACGTGCTACCATACGTTTTATCATCCGGAAAATATGACATTATTTGTTGTAGGTAATTTTGAAGTAGAGCGGATGATGGAAATGATTACATCAAATCAAAAGAATAAATCTTTTGAGAAGATGGCTGAGTTGAAGCGCGATTTTCCTGAGGAGCCCCAGGAAGTTGCGATGAAAGAAAATACGATTCATATGCCTGTATCCATTCCAAAGTGTACAATTGGGATAAAAGACTCTAATTCCGAATTGGAAAAAGAGGAATTTTTAAGAAAAGATCTATTAAGCGGTATGATTTTAAGTCATTTCTTTTCTACTGGTGGAGACTTTTATCAGGAATTGTATAAAGCAGATCTGATCGATGACAGCTTTTATTTTGAAACAAATCTTGAGAGGAATTTTGGGTATTCAATGATTGGTGGTAATACAGCTAAGCCAGAAGAATTTGCTGCTAAAATAAAAGAGCAATTATTATCAACAAAAAATTATGCGTTAACGGTTGAAGTGTTTGAACGAATGAAGAAGAAAAAAATCGGTCAATTGCTGCGTGCAATGAATTCTCTTGAGTTTATTGCAAATAAATATATCCAATACCATACAATGGGAATTAATTTGTTTGAAATTATTCCTGCAATTCAGGCGCTATCATTGGATGATGCACAGGCCTTTTTAAATGAGTGGATTGCTGAGGAACGTTTAGCCGTTTGTACGATAAGTGCATCATAAGGACAAGGAGAGACAATGGGGAAAAATATATTAATTATCGGAGCAAGCGGTGATATTGGCTACGCAATTGCAGAACGTCTAGCTCAAGATGGGTATCAATTATTGTTACATTATCATAAAAATAGATCTGGCATTGATCTGCTACGGAAACGATTAGCTAATGAGTCAGTGCTTGCTGTGATCCAAGCTGATTTAAGTAATCAAGATGAAATTAAGCATTTCCTAACGAAGCTAGTACTCCCGGTTGATGGAATTATCTTTGCAGGTGGTATTGCCTATTACGGATTATTGCAACATACTTCTGAAGAGGCTATGGATGCGATGTTAGCATTACATGTGAAAGCACCTTGGATGATTACCAAACATCTCTTGCCTCCAATGATAACGAGCAGAAAAGGGAATATCATCATGATTACATCGATATGGGGGAATGTTGGTGCTAGTTACGAAGTCATCTATTCGTCTGTTAAAGGTGCACAAAATAGCTTTGTAAAAGCCTTGGCGAAGGAAGTAGCGCCTTCTGGTATTTCTGTTAATGGGATAAGTCCAGGTTATATTGAAACGAAAATGAATAGTCATTTATCGGAGGAAGAAAGGCAAGCTATTATTGATGAAATTCCGATGAGCCGAGCCGGGCTGCCCAGTGAGATAGCTCATACTGTTAGTTTTTTGCTGGATGATCGATCAACTTATATTCAGGGAGAAATTATTAATATGAACGGAGGCTGGTAGAGCTGTTTTTATATGATGCTCAAATATCAACCGACAGAATGTTATACTTTTGATCTTATTGTTTGTGCTTTGCTTGTATAAATTATGCCAACCTTCATATACTATGCAAGATATTATGAATGGAGGAGGCTCATCAATGTCAGTATTAGATAATTTTGATACATGGAAAGGTTTTTTAGCTAATCGAATTCAGCAAGCGCAGCAGCAAGGAATGGATCAGCAAACGATGTCAACGGTTGCTGCTGAGGTAGGCGATTATCTAGCCCAAAGTGTTGAAGCTAAAAACAGCGAAGAAGCAGTTCTAAAAGAACTATGGAACGCTGCATCTGAGCAAGAACAGCAAGCCATTGCAAATATAATGATTAAGCTTGTCCAAAAACAGTAATAGTAAGAGTTGCAAACGTTATATTATAAAAAGCTATATAGACTTCTATATGGCTTTTTTGTGTATAAGCTAAAAATTATATGAAAACTATGGTAATTGCTATTTAGAAAAAATGAAAATAATGTTATATTACTTATAGAGGTTGGAAAGTTTAAACCACTGTGGTATATCATGCTAAAAAGTTTTAACAGTGTCATTATTGTGGAATATAAGTAATAAACTATTAAAGCGAGCTATCAATTGCTTAATATAAATAAAGTATGTAAAATAAAGGGGCTTATGATGGATAGAACAGAATGGTACCTTGAATATGAAATTCAAATTAACCGTCCTGGTTTACTGGGTGATATTTCTTCTTTATTAGGAATGCTTTCGATTAATATTATTACAATAAATGGTGTGGAGAACGCTCGCAGAGGAATGCTGCTCTTATCGAAGCATGATGAAAATATAATGCGGTTAAAGTCCATTCTGCAAACAATGGATACGATTAAATTATTTAAATTACGGAAACCTAAGCTTAAAGATAAAATGGCAGTTCGTCATGGGAAATATATACACACAGATAACGATGATAGAAAAACGATTCGCTTTGTCCGAGATGAGCTGGGACTTCTTGTTGATTTTATGGCTGAGCTCTATAAGCAAGATGGTCATAAACTAATCGGAATTCGCGGTATGCCTCGGGTTGGCAAGACGGAATCGATTGTGGCTGCAAGTGTTTGTGCAAGTAAACGCTGGTTGTTTGTATCAAGTACAATGATTAAACAGACGGTTCGTAATCAATTAATTGAAGGAGAGTATAATCAAGATAATATTTATATTATTGACGGTGTTCTCTCCAAAAGAATGGCAAATGAGAAGCATTGGCAATTAATTCGCGAAATCATGCAGTTACCATCGGTTAAAGTAGTAGAACATCCAGATGTATTTGTGCAGTCTACCGAGTATAGTATGGATGATTTTGATTATATTATTGAGTTACGCACAGATGTAGATGAAGAAATTACATATGAACCGGTAGAACAAGATCGGTTCAGCAGTAATAATGGCTTTTCGATGTTTGATTTCTAAAAGTTCATGTTTAAAAAAGAGGATTATAAGGATCGAGAGGTTTGTGGGTCATAGTTTTTTGCCAGGCTTCCACAGGACTTGTCGGTACCTAGTCGAATTCCTCTGCTCTCGATGAGTCATTTTTACCGGACTTTTTGAACTACCTATAAAATGGAAGGTGTTATATATGGATGTAGGGGCGAAGCTGAAAGAGGCGCGTCTTGCTAGTGGATTATCTCTGGATAGTTTACAGGAAACGACAAAAATTCAAAAAAGATATTTAGTGGCAATCGAGGAAGGGAATCTGCATATTTTACCTGGTAAGTTCTATGCAAGAGCATTTATTAAGGAATATGCAAATGCAGTCGGACTGAATCCGAACGAATTAGTAGAAGAACATAAAGAAGAAATTCCTAGTACAGAAGAAGAAAACGTACAATATACAAGAATGCAGCGGACAAGGAAAGAAAATCAGACGGAGAAATCATCCGGTGGCATATCTTCATTAATTCCAACTATAATAGTGGTCTTATTAATTGTCGGTATTGTCTTTGTTGCTTGGTGGTTTATTCGAGAAAACATGGCTGGGGATTCAACGAATCCTGTAGAGGAACCGGATGATAATGTTATTATTACGAATCCAAATGATACTGGAACAGGCAATGACGGTGCTGAAGATGAAGCAGATGGTTCAGATGAAAATACAAACGATGAAGAAAATGAAGATGAAACGCAAGAAGAATCAAATGAACAATCAGACCCTGAGTTTACGGTTACAGAGGAAGGAACTGGTTCTCAACCTGTTTCTACAATTGAAATGGCGAATGCTGGCGAAAAGGTAATCATTACATTGGAGTCTGCTGACCCTGAACATCATACATGGTTAGAAATCAGAGAAGAAGGTGGGGAAGCTTTCTATAATAGTAGTTTTTCTGCTGATGAATCACCGGTAGAAATTGATATCAGTGATGCTGAGACAATCTCATTTAATGTTGGGTATGCTCCTGCTTTAAAAATTTCTATTAATGGTGTTGAGCTGGAGTATCCTGTTGATGCTGGGCAGTATGTACACCAACGCTTGAATTTAAGTATTACGCGTTAACTATAGCATTTATGTTTTATATGGTGGATCGTTGTAGAAACTGAATACCATAGATAAAGTGAAACTTCATAAGGTAGGTTGTCTACTGCATGTAAGTTGAACAGATTCAGGAATTTATGGGCTGTCTATACCACAAGGGTATTACAGCCCGTTAATGTGTGATAAAACCCTTCCCTTTACCTATGTGGAAGGGTTTTTATATCATTTTTGAGTTAGGAAGTCCATAAGTGCAACTGAGACATTGGCCTAAAAATCCTGTACTCAAAAGTATAAGGGCTGCTAAGAAAGCAAAGATTGCTTACGTAAGAATCCCTTTAACGAATGCCAAGTTTTCAATCAATCAATTTTAAAAAATTAGGAGGAAACAAACAAATGAATTTACCAAATCGACTCACATTATCACGTATTATGATGATACCCATTTTTATACTTTTACTCAGCTTACCTTTGGATTGGGGTACTTGGGACATCGGTGCGGCAGACTTACCTATAGCACATTTTATTGCTGCATTGATTTTTATTATCGCAGCAGGAACCGATTGGATAGATGGTTATTATGCTAGAAAATTTAATTTAGTTACCAATCTAGGTAAGTTTATGGATCCCTTAGCAGACAAATTACTTGTTTCAGCTGCGCTTATTTTGTTAATTGAAATGGGATTAGCTCCTGCATGGGTTGTTATCATTATTATAAGCAGGGAATTTGCAGTAACTGGACTACGCCTTGTAGCTGCAGGTGAAGGAATTGTACTTGCTGCAGGAAAAATGGGTAAATTGAAGACAGCTACACAAATGATTGCAATCGCAGTTTTATTGCTGCATAACTTCCCGTTTGCTTATATTGATTTTCCGTTTGGTATAATTATGTTATATATCGCATTGTTCTTTACAGTAGTTTCTGGTATTGATTATTTCGTCAAAAATTGGCATGTGATGAAGGAGTCGAACAAATGAAACAATTGAAAGCTGAAATTGTAGCAGTTGGGACAGAGTTGTTGCTTGGGCAGATCGCGAATACGAATGCACAATGGTTATCTCAGCAACTGGCACAGTATGGGATTAATGTCTATAATCATGCTGTCGTGGGTGATAATTTAAACCGTGTTGAAGAGGCTTTTTTGCAAGCGCAAAATAGATCCGATATTATTATCGTTACTGGTGGGCTCGGTCCAACTGATGATGATTTAACAAGAGAGGCATTCCAGCAAATAAGTAAGCTGGAAATGGTGGAGCATAAAGCAACACTTGATAAAATTGAAAGGTATTTTAAAAATCATACTTCAAAGATGACTCCAAACAATCGCAAGCAAGCACGAATTTTTAAGGGGTGCACTGTATTGGAAAATAATGCAGGAATGGCACCGGGCATGAAAGTAGAACTGGAAGGAAGGGTATGGTTTTTCCTTCCTGGAGTTCCAAGGGAAATGAAACGGATTACAACGGACGAAATTGTGCCGTTTTTACGTGATTTGACTGGTGATGAGCAGATGATAAAATCATTAGTGCTGAAATTTATAGGTATTGGTGAGTCAACACTGGAACATGAATTAAAAGATCTAATTATTGCCCAGAGTAATCCAACTATCGCTCCCCTTGCTCAGGATGATGGCGTCGTTATTCGATTAACCGCAAAAGGGGCATCAGAGAAGCAGCTTGATGAACTGCTCGGAAAAACAAAAGAGCAGATTTTAGCAAGGGTTGGAGGTCACTACTTTGGAGAAAATGATCAAACAATCGAGCAAGTCATTGTAGAGTTACTTCTGAAACAAAATAAAAAAATGGCAGCTGCTGAAAGTTTAACTGGAGGGATGTTTACAGAAAAAATCATATCTGTTAGCGGCGCTTCTCGTGTGTGTTCAGGTGGACTTGTTTGCTATGATACAGCAATCAAACGAAATATACTTGGTGTCACTGAGCAAACCATTCAGGAAAAAGGGACTGTAAGCGAAGCGTGTGCCTATGAGATGGCAGAACAGATCCGAATCAAGTTTGCTTCCCAGATTGGCATTGGTTTTACAGGAGTAGCCGGACCAGATGAAATGGAAGGTCAGCCAGTAGGAAAAGTGTATATTGCTATTTCTGATAAAAATGGCTACAAAAAAGTAGAGTCATTTTTATTCAATGGCGCACGTTCTGCAGTCCGCAAAAGGGCTTGTTTAAAGGGGTTAGAACTTTTGTTTAATTACTTAAAATCATAATTTAGACCAGCCTATACAATAAAAAATAATATTTAAGCGATTCAATACTATTAAAAGTAAGAATCTTGGATAACTTTTACTTCGAAAATATAAGAACATCTATTCGTTTTTTACTTGGCAAATACCGAA
Organism: Oceanobacillus profundus; assembly: GCF_003515705.1. Taxonomy (GTDB): domain Bacteria; phylum Bacillota; class Bacilli; order Bacillales; family Amphibacillaceae; genus Oceanobacillus; species Oceanobacillus profundus. The sequence goes on along the minus strand of NZ_QWEH01000003.1, from coordinate 67,409 downwards.
AAAACATGTATGATGAATATAGATAAATCAAGGAGGTAGTTTCGTTGAGTGATAGAAAACAAGCTTTAGATATGGCTTTGAGACAAATAGAGAAACAATTTGGTAAAGGCTCCATTATGAAACTAGGTGAAAATGAAGCTCAGAAAATAGCAACGATACCTAGTGGATCGTTGGCATTGGATGTTGCACTAGGTATTGGTGGATATCCTAGAGGAAGAGTTATTGAAATATATGGTCCGGAGTCATCAGGTAAAACAACTGTGGCACTGCATGCAATCGCTGAGGCGCAAAAGCAGGGTGGACAAGCTGCGTTTATTGATGCCGAGCATGCATTAGATCCCATTTATGCGAGAGCCTTAGGTGTAAATATTGATGAGTTGCTTTTATCACAGCCTGACACGGGTGAGCAAGCACTAGAAATTGCTGAAGCACTTGTACGAAGTGGTGCTGTAGATATTATCGTTGTTGACTCGGTAGCGGCCCTCGTACCAAAAGCAGAAATCGAAGGAGACATGGGAGACGCACATGTTGGATTACAGGCGCGACTAATGTCACAAGCATTAAGAAAGCTTTCTGGAGCAATTAATAAATCAAAAACAACAGCTATTTTCATTAACCAAATTCGTGAAAAAGTTGGGGTTATGTTCGGAAACCCAGAGACAACACCAGGTGGACGTGCACTTAAATTCTATTCTTCTGTTCGTTTAGAAGTACGTCGTGCAGAAACGCTAAAAGCTGGAAATGATGCGGTTGGGAATAGAGCTAGAATTAAAGTTGTTAAAAATAAAGTCGCTCCGCCATTCAAACAAGCCGAAGTCGACATTATGTATGGTAAGGGAATTTCGAAAGAAGGAGAAATTCTTGATATCGGTTCTGAGTTGGATGTTGTGCTTAAGAGTGGTGCATGGTATTCCTACAAGGGCGAAAGACTAGGTCAGGGCCGTGAAAACTCGAAGCAATTCCTATTAGAAAACGAACCAATCATGAATGAAATTCATGGTGAAATTCGTAAGCACTATAACCTGGATGATGACGGTACAGAAGCAGAAGGAAAAGCAAGTGACAGCAAGGAAACAACTGAGCAGGAAACTTTGGATATGTAAGCATATAAAACCTTGATCGGTTGCTTATCGCATGATCAAGGTTTTTCAATTTGTAAATTATAAATGTTGAATGTTGTGGACAGCATAGCTACTGCAACAGCTATGTCCAGCGCCTAGCGAGACTTCTCTAACCTTGGTACGTCCCTATTCGAGCGCTTCCGCTTTTATTCTTTTGTAGGTTCAAGCGAAAAATAGTACAGCTTAAATATACTGATTTATTCATAATTTCAAAGACTAAAACCACAATCTGGAAAGTTTTTATACATATAGTTGTGGGTTTTCTTGACATTAGCTGTTTTCACAATTAAAATTAAAGATGTATAATTTTATAATTCTATTATAAAGTTACTTTAATGTTTAATGCATTCAGAATGTTACATGCCGACAATATGAATTGTACAATTTTATAGCAATAGGAGGTGAAATCATGGACATTATTCTTTTAATCATCTCCATTTTGCTTGCTCTGATCGTCGGTATTGTTGTTGGTTATCTGATACGTAAATCTATTGCAGAAGCTAAAATTTCCAGTGCGGAAACCTTCGCAAAACAAAAGATGGAAGAAGCTCGCAGAAATGCAGATGCGATTAAAAAAGAAGCGCTTCTTGAAGCAAAGGATGAAAATCACAAGCTTCGTCAGCAGACAGAAGAAGAGTTACGTGAGCGACGTTCCGAAGCTCAAAAACAGGAAAACCGTCTGATGCAAAAAGAAGAAAACCTGGACAGAAAAAGTGAAACATTAGACAAGCGTGAATTAATGTTAGAGAAGAAAGAACAATCTTTAACAGACAGACAACAACAAATTGAAGAAATGGAAAGCAAAGTGGAAGCTATGAAACAAGAGCAGCAAACTGAGCTTGAGCGCATTTCAGGATATACAACTGACCAGGCTAGGCAGATTATTTTAGAACGAATCGAAAAAGAAACGAAACACGAAGCTGCTGTAATGATTAAGGAAGCTGAAAATCGAGCGAAAGAAGAGTCGGATAAGAAGGCGAAAAGTCTCCTATCTTTAGCTTTACAGCGCTGTGCTGCTGATCATGTTGCAGAGACAACCGTTTCTGTCGTAAACCTTCCGAATGATGAAATGAAAGGTCGTATTATTGGACGAGAAGGTCGTAACATACGGACTTTAGAAACGTTAACAGGTATTGATTTGATTATTGATGATACACCTGAAGCGGTTATATTATCTGGTTTCGATCCAATCAGGCGAGAAACTGCTCGAATGGCACTAGAAAAGCTGGTGCAGGATGGTCGAATTCATCCTGCGAGAATCGAAGAGATGGTGGAGAAGGCCAGACGGGAAGTTGACGAATATATACGCGAAGTTGGAGAAGAGACAACGTTTGAAGTTGGAATACATGGGTTACATCCAGATCTAGTTAAAATACTCGGTCGTCTAAAATATCGTACAAGCTATGGGCAAAATGTGCTGAAACACTCAACAGAGGTTGCTTACTTATCTGGATTGCTTGCTGCAGAACTTGGCGAGGACGTGACGTTAGCAAAAAGGGCTGGATTACTTCATGATATTGGAAAGGCAATTGATCATGAGGTGGAAGGCAGTCATGTTGAGATAGGAAAAGAGCTAGCAATCAAGTACAAAGAGCACGAGGTTGTCATTAATTCGATTGCATCCCATCATGGAGATGAAGAAGCTACTTCAGTTATTGCGGTCCTGGTAGCCGCAGCCGATGCATTATCTGCTGCAAGACCAGGTGCAAGAAGTGAGACACTTGAAAATTATATCAAGCGTTTAGAAAAGCTTGAGGAAATTTCGGAGTCCTTTGAAGGAGTAGAGAAATCATTCGCTATCCAGGCTGGTAGAGAAATTCGAATTATGGTAAGACCTGATGAAATTGATGATATTGAATCTGTTCGCGTAGCACGTGATATACGAAAACGGATAGAATCAGAACTCGATTATCCTGGTCACATTAAAGTGACTGTTATTCGGGAAACAAGAGCAGTTGAATATGCGAAGTAAGAAGAGCACAGACATCCTAAATGGTGTCTGTGCTCTTTTGCATGTTAGGTGCTATATATCTTTATTAACAGCCAACTGGAATGAATTTGGAATCTGGCTCGTGAAACTCATGCTTATCGTTGATGGAAAATAAACTTATTAGACGATTGCCCCTTCGTGCTATCTTTTGACAATCAGCTTGCAATATGAAAAACTTATACTATTATAAACGATAGGATGATAGAACGATGAGAATACTATTTATTGGTGATGTTGTTGGTTCACCAGGGCGTGATATGGTGCAAGAATATTTACCTCGATTGAAGGAAAAATATCGCCCAAATATGACAATTATCAACGGCGAAAATGCTGCTTCTGGTAAGGGGATAACAGAAAAGATTTATAAACAATTCTTAGAATGGGGAGCTCAAGTAATTACGCTGGGTAACCATACGTGGGACAAAAAAGAAATCTTTGAATTTATTGATGATGCGAAAAATATGATTCGTCCAGCTAACTTTCCAGAAAATAATCCAGGAAAAGGGATTGTGTATATTAATCTAAATGGAAAAGAAGTAGCTGTTATTAATCTTCAAGGACGGACCTTTCTTCCGGCAATTGATGATCCATTTCAAAAAGCAGATCTATTAATCGAAGAAGCTAAAAAAAGAACGAATCTTATTTTTGTTGATTTTCATGGAGAGGCAACAAGTGAAAAACAAGCAATGGGCTGGTATTTAGACGGAAGAGTAAGCGCAGTAGTTGGAACACACACACATACGCAAACTGCGGACGAACGTATTTTACTAGGTGGAACAGCATATATATCAGATGTCGGGATGACGGGTCCTTATGATGGAATTTTAGGGGTGGATCGTGAAGCTGTGTTGAAACGGTTTTTAACATCACTTCCAGTGCGTTTTGAAATTACAAAGTCGGGTAGAACACAATTAAATGGAATTGTGGTTACAATTGATGATAATTCGGGTAAAGCAACTAAGATAGAACGAATTATCATCAATGACGATCACCCATTTTTCGGTTGATCCATTGAATTCTTCTAACTTAGATACATTATAGGGAATAAGCTAACATCTCCACGAATATAGTAGCAATATAACTACAATAGCGCATGAAGGAGGTACTAGTAATGGAAGTATTAAAAGTTTCAGCTAAATCAAATCCAAATTCAGTAGCAGGCGCACTTGCGAATGTCTTAAGGGAGCGTGGCACAGCGGAAATTCAGGCGATAGGTGCGGGAGCACTTAATCAATCTGTGAAAGCAGTAGCCATTGCAAGAGGGTTTGTAGCACCAAGCGGAGTGGATTTAATTTGTATTCCTGCATTTACGGATATTTTAATTGACAATGAAGAACGCACGGCCATTAAGTTAATTGTTGAACCAAGATAATGTGACGAATTTGGCAACCTTCCTATTATTGTAGGAAGGTTTTTATTTGCTCTCTAGTTAGAAGTATTGTTAAATTTAGTTAGAAGCTTTATACTTTACTATTGTATACCTATACATAATGTGAAATTGACCTGAAAGGAGTTTCTTGATGAACGAAGAACAACGAAAACAACAAGCTCAAATTATACCAATAGATAATAACATAGAACGAATTAAAAATACGTCAAGTGATGAAATGATCTCAAAATATTTCCAGACAAGTTATGAACCACAATCTCCGGATATTAAAAAGGCAAGAAAGCGTCGGAATGAAGACGTTCAAATTCATTATGATTTTGCTATTCCAGAAGATGTAGCTACTATTGGAAAAGGTAAGAAGTTTTTAATTCGCACCTATGGTTGTCAAATGAATGAACATGATACAGAAGTGATGGCTGGTATTTTAACTGAAATGGGTTATGAACCTACGTCCGATACAAACGATGCTGACATTATTTTGTTAAACACATGTGCCATTCGTGAAAATGCAGAGAATAAAGTATTTGGTGAAATCGGACATTTAAAACCGCTTAAATTAGAAAAACCTGATCTCATCATAGGGGTCTGTGGTTGTATGTCTCAGGAAGAATCTGTAGTAGATCGAATCTTAAAGAAACATCAACATATTGACCTTATTTTTGGAACGCATAATATCCACCGTTTACCACAGCTAGTGAAAGAAGCGCTCTTTGGAAAAGAAATGATTGTTGAAGTGTGGTCCAAAGAGGGAGATGTCATTGAAAACCTTCCAAAGGTTCGTAAAGGTAAGATCAAAGCGTGGGTAAACATTATGTATGGCTGTGATAAGTTCTGTACCTATTGTATTGTGCCAATGACACGTGGTAAAGAAAGAAGTCGCCGCCCACAAGATATTATCCAGGAGGTGCGTCATTTAGTCGCACAAGGCTATCAAGAAGTAACATTACTAGGTCAAAACGTAAATGCATATGGAAAAGATTTCGAGGACATTGAATATGGACTTGGAGATTTAATGAATGCTATTCATAAGATTGATATTCCACGTGTGCGTTTTACAACTTCTCATCCAAGAGACTTCGATGATCGTTTAATTGAAGTATTAGCACAAGGTGGAAATTTACTGGATCATATTCATCTTCCTGTACAGTCTGGAAGCAGTGAAATCCTTAAGAAAATGAATCGTAAATATACGAGAGAAGATTATTTGGAATTAGTTCGTAAAATACGTAAAGCTATACCTAACGTAACACTGACAACTGATATTATTGTTGGCTTCCCAAATGAAACAGAAGAGCAATTTGAAGAGACAATGACCTTAATGGAAGAGGTTGGCTTTGAAGCTGCTTACACCTATATTTACTCTCCACGTGAAGGTACACCAGCAGCAAGGAAAAAAGATGATGTGCCAGAATCAGTGAAAAAGCAACGTCTTTATCGGTTAAATGAGCTTGTTAATAAACAATCGGCTGAGTCTATGAAAACATACAAAGGGAAAACGGTTAAAGTGCTTGTAGAAGGCGAGAGTAAGAAAGACCCAGATGTACTTGCAGGTTATACAGAAAAAAATAAGCTTGTTAACTTTAAAGGACCAAGATCATCCATTGGGAAAATTGTAGAAGTTGAAATAACCGAAGCAAAAACATGGTCATTAGATGGTGTAATGGTTGAAAACACAGTTGAGGTGAATTAAAATGGCTGAATATACTCGCAAAGAAGTACTAGATGAAGCAAAAAAGCTGGCAACAATGTTGGCAAATACGGAAGAAATTGATCGTTTTAAGCAGGTGGAAGCTAAACTTAATGAGAATCAAAAGGTTCAAAAGCTGATTCAAAAAATTAAAACGCTGCAAAAACAGGCTGTTAATTTTCAAGCGTATGAAAAAAGAGAAGCTTTAAAGCGAATTGAATCTGAGATTGATCGACTGCAAGAAGAGATTGACAGTATTCCAGTTGTTCAGGAATTTAAAGAGACGCAAATTGTTGTAAATGATGTTTTACAACTCGTTTCAAAAACAATCTCACGTGAAGTGACGAATAACGTCATTGAATCCACTGGGGGAGATTTACTAGCGGGTGAAACTGGATCCAAAACAAATGATAAATCTGGCTGTAGCCATTAAGCAAAAAAGCGGAAGTCTCGCTACTGCTTTAACAGAAAAGTCAGGCAATTTTATTTAAATTGCCTGGCTTTTTTCTATTGTGTAGATCAAAAGTTCACAAAGTATATGTAATTGGAATAAGCTACTGAGACAATCCAAAACGCCTAGAAGTAATAATTAAAGTACTTAAAAAACCTACTATTCCTGGTTTTAATGAAATGCTATGCACTTTAGGTATTTGTCTTGCATAAAATGACTATGAAAAAAGAGGAGGTAAAAGTAATCATGACTTTTCTAGATAAAGAATATAGAGAAATCATAACAAAAGCAGTCTGTGGAAAAGGACGTAAGTTCACGCAGGATTCCCATGCCATCTCACCATCGCATAGACCTTCCAGTATATTAGGTTGCTGGGTAATCAATCATTTATATAATGCCAAGAAAAAATCAGAGGACACGGTAGAAATAAACGGCAGCTACGATATAAATGTCTGGTACTCGTACAATGACAACACGAAAACAGAAGTAGTTACAGAAAGAGTAACTTATAGTGATATCATCCCCCTATCCATTAAAGATGAAAAATCAATTAATAACGAATACGATGTCATTGCTAAAGTCATTCAACAACCGAATTGTTTGGAATGCAAGATTGCTAGTAATGGAAATAAAGTCACAATCGAAATTGAACGTGAATTTATTGTCCAAATAATTGGTGATACAAAAGTGTTTGTAAGAGTAAATCCGAATTGGGAGAAAACGGAAGAAGACGATGATGAAGCGTGGGATTTCGAAATGACAGAAGATGAAGCAAAGGATGTTAAGCCAGATTTTTTCCAAAAGAAAGACTAAAAAATGCGAGGGATAATACTCTCGCTTTTTTATTTTTTCAGCTTAAGTAAAGCGTTCGATTGTGTTGCATCATTTTCAGTGTAATTTTTCGTTTCTACTATTGAGGCTGTTTTATGCTATAATTGCAGAAGAATATTTTTGGGCAGTTGGAGGATTTACGATGGCTAAGCTTACACCAATGATGGAACAATATATGAAAATAAAAGCAGAATATAAAGATGCATTCCTTTTTTACAGATTGGGTGATTTTTATGAAATGTTTTATGAAGATGCAATTGATGCTGCTAGGGAGTTAGAAATTACCCTTACAAAAAGAGGTGGGGGAAAGAGTGAAGCAGAAATTCCGATGTGTGGAATCCCGCACCATTCTGCTGAAAATTACATAAAAACATTAATTGAAAAAGGATATAAAGTTGCGATTTGCGAACAAGTAGAGGATCCGAAAACAGCAAAAGGAGTAGTAAAAAGGGAAGTTGTTCAGCTGATTACACCGGGAACAGTAATGGAAAGCAATATGCTAAAAGAAGGAGAAAACAACTATATAGCAAGTCTCTCCCATTTTAAGGATGGTTCCTATGTAGTTGCTTATAATGATCTATCTACGGGGGAGAATAACCTTGCATTAATTACCGGTGGGTGGGATTCGGTTCTTCATGAACTGTTTAATCAGCCGATTCGAGAGATTGTTATTTCTTCCAATTTACCGGAAGAAATGCAGCTGCAACTGAAAGAAAGATTGAATATTACACTGTCATATCAAAATGAAGTAGCGTTCAGTGCGGAATATCGTAATCTAAGTGAGAACTTAAATGATGAACGTTTAATGAAAGCATTTAGTCGTCTATTGAATTATATTCAAGATACACAAAAGAGATCCCTCGACCATCTGCAGCCTGCAGAAGTTATTAGGTTAAAGGATCATCTCTCACTTGATATGTATTCCAAACGAAATTTAGAATTGACAGAAACGATTATGAAAAAGGGAAAACACGGTAGTCTGCTTTGGGTACTAGATAAAACTGCTACTGCAATGGGATCACGAATGCTCAAAAAATGGTTAGAACGACCATTGCTTGATCAGAATCAAATTGAAGCGCGTCTCGAAGCGGTTGAAGGATTTTATCGTGGTTTTATGGAGCGCGATACATTGCGTGAGGTTTTGAAATCCGTTTATGACCTCGAACGTTTAGCTGGAAGAATCGCATTCGGTAATGTGAACGCTAGAGACCTAATTCAGTTAAAAGTATCGCTGCAAAAGATTCCGGAATTGAAGAATACATTAGAGCAGTTTCAGGTAAAGGAACTTAGCAAACTTGCCGAACAACTTGTCTATCCTGAATATCTTGTTACATTATTAGATGATAGTCTTGTAGAAAACCCACCAATATCGATTAAAGAAGGATCGATTATTAAGAATGGCTATAATGAAACATTGGATACCTATCGGGATGCTTCTAAGAATGGGAAAACCTGGATTGCAGAACTTGAGAAAAAAGAAAGAGAAGAAACCAACATTAAATCCTTAAAAGTGGGCTATAATCGGGTATTCGGCTATTATATCGAAGTGACAAAAGCTAATATTCACCTTTTGCCTGAAGGTAGATATGAGCGAAAACAAACATTAACAAATGCAGAACGTTATATTACTCCTGAGCTGAAAGAAAAAGAAGTTCTCATCCTAGAAGCAGAAGAAAAAAGTGTTGATTTAGAATATACATTGTTTATCGAAATCAGAGAGAAAATAAAAACGCATATTCCTGAACTTCAGCAACTTGCAGAGGTTGTAAGTAAAATTGATGTATTACAAGGATTTGCAACAGTTAGTGAGGAAAATAATTACCAGCGTCCAACATTTGAAGGTACCAAATTAATGATTAAAAATGGTCGCCATCCGGTTGTAGAGCAAGTTATGAAAGAGGGCTTATTTGTACCGAATGATATTACATTGGATGAGGACAAGCGTATCTTGTTAATTACTGGTCCGAATATGTCAGGCAAGAGTACATATATGCGGCAACTAGCATTAACAGCTATTATGGGACAGATTGGTTGTTTTGTCCCTTGTGAAGAGGCTGAATTAATTATTTTTGATCAAATATTTACTCGTATAGGAGCAGCAGATGATTTGGTTTCAGGACAAAGTACATTCATGGTTGAGATGCTGGAAGCGAAGCATGCAATTGCAAATGCAACCGATCGAAGTTTGATTCTCTTGGATGAAATCGGACGAGGAACAAGCACATACGATGGAATGGCCTTAGCACAAGCTATTGTTGAATATATTCATAATAATATTCATGCTAAGACATTATTTTCTACCCATTATCATGAGCTGACGGCACTGGAGAATTCATTGTCAAATCTTAAAAATATCCATGTTCGTGCAGAAGAAAATGAAGGAACAGTTGTGTTTTTACACCAAATTAAAGAAGGTGCAGCAGATCAAAGCTATGGCATTCATGTTGCAAAGCTTGCTGAGCTGCCGGATGCTTTAATTGAACGAGCTACCGTCATTTTAGAGGAATTAGAAAGTGATGATAAACCAACACCGAGGACAGAAAAAATAGAAGATGGTCAATTAAGTTTCTTCGTTGAGGAAAAGCTTCCTGCAAAAAAAGAAAAGCAGTCTGCTAAGCAGCATATTGTTGTAACGGAATTAAAAGATTTAAATCTATTTGAACTGACACCATTGGAAGCAATGAATGAATTGTACAGATTACAGAAAATGGTGAAGCAATAAAATATGTGTTCAAAAGGAGCATAAAAAGGAACGAGATTGGCTAGTAGGTTAGAGGCGGCGAAGTTTTTGCGTGCGATACGGACTTGCACAGGATGTGATGTTCTCCACGTTCCTTTTTACCGGACTTATGAACTGTTTCAAAAAAGAAAGGATTTTTTGCATGCCTATTATACAAATGTCTGAGAGTCTCGCAAACAAAATAGCAGCAGGAGAAGTTGTTGAACGACCGGCTTCTGTCGTAAAAGAGCTCGTGGAAAATAGCATCGATGCAAACAGTACTTGGATTAAGGTAGATATCGTTGAAGCCGGCTTACAGCAGATTAAGATTACTGATAATGGTGACGGAATGTCCGAGCAAGATGCAACGAAAGCGTTCCTCCGGCATGCTACAAGTAAAATAAAAAACGAAACGGATTTATTCCATGTGAAAACCCTTGGATTTCGTGGAGAGGCTTTAGCTAGTATAGCTTCTGTTAGTAAACTAATTGTTAAAACCTCACAGGGTGATTCGGCAAGTACTTTTCTAGCTTTAGAAGGCGGAAAGGTATTAGAAAAAAAGAAGTCCGATGCACGTAAAGGAACGGAAATCATCGTAGAGAATCTTTTTTTTAATACGCCAGCTCGATTAAAGTATATGAAAAGTTTGCACACGGAATTAGGTCACATTACAGACCTGCTAAATCGATTAGCCCTATCCCATCCAGAAATACGCTTTGAGGCGACACATAATGGGAAAGGTTTATTCAAAACAGCTGGAACTGGTGACGTGCTTCAAGTTATTTCACAAATTTATGGAATGAATATTGCTAAAAAAATGCTCCCAATTAAGCATGAGACCCTTGATTTTTCAATTGGAGGCTATATTGCCAAGCCTGAAGTAACAAGGGCTTCACGAGCCTATATCTCTACTATTATAAATGGACGCTATATACGAAGTGTAGCATTGAACCAAGCAATTATTCGTGCTTACCATACGCTTTTGCCAATTGGGCGGTCACCCATTGTTGTGTTATCAATCAAAATGGATCCAATTCTGGTCGATGTGAACGTCCATCCAACGAAGCTTGAGGTTCGATTTAGTAAAGATAGGGAATTGTTTACAGCAATTGAAGAAACGATTAAACAAAAATTTCGAGAAATAACATTAATACCAGAAATGGAAAGAAAAGTGACACCGAAAGAGAAATCGGTCCAGCATACGATGAATTTTGATAGTCCTGTAGTGGAGAGAGAGCGTGAGAACGGAGGATTGCAGTCGAAAGAACAGCTGGTAAAATACAATCCACCAGTCAATGAGGTCCGAGAGCCTGATGCTTCTTCCGTTGAATACGAAGAAAAATATACAGCAACGAAAGATGAAGCGGATACTGAAGAGAGTTTTCCTGCCGCATCCTATATAGAGACACCAGTGGTAGAGCAACAGCCTATAGAAGTTGATCAACAGCGTGTGCCGACTATGTATCCTATTGGTCAGTTACAAGGAACTTATATCCTGGCTCAAAATGAAAATGGACTTTATATGATTGATCAGCATGCTGCGCAGGAACGAATCAAATACGAATTCTTTAAAGAGAAATTAGGTAAGCCTATGAATGAATCACAGGAATTGCTTTTACCGATGACCTTTGAATTCTCAAAACGAGAAGCAATATTTATTGAGCAATATAAAGAAAGTTTTGAGAAAGTGGGTTTGTTTTTCGAAGCTTTTGGGAATCAAACCTATGTAATTCGCTCACACCCAAATTGGTTTCCGATAGGGTTTGAGGAAGAAGTTATACGTGAGATGGTCGAGCAAATTATGAATGAAGAGAAAGTGAATGTGGAATTGATTCGTGAAGAAGCAGCAATTCTAATGTCCTGTAAACGTTCCATCAAAGCAAACCATTATTTAAAGCAGGAAGAAATGTTTCGACTCCTGGAAGACTTGCGAACGACAACCGATCCATTCACATGCCCACATGGCAGGCCAATTATTGTTCACTTTTCGACGTATGAACTGGAAAAAATGTTCAAGCGCGTTATGTAACCAACCATTGTCCGTAAAGTAAAGTTTGTAAGTTTGGTGTTTTGATTAGTTTAGAATCCACTATAGGCCCAAGGTTCTTTTGGTAACCTAGTTAAGTAGTATTTGAAAGAAACTCCGAACTAACTTCTCGGCTGTTTTCTTCAAGTATGTGCAACAATCGCCGTCCGGGATCGCTCCGGGCGGATGCTTTCCGTGGGCACGGGGCTTCAGCCTCTCCGGAAGAAACCCGCTTCCGGTGAGTCTTCAGACACGCGCTGTTCCCACTGGAGTCACCGCCCTGCGCTCACCCGGACTGGTAGCACATCGATATCGTGTTTATTAATTCCACAAGGAATAATTGGTGAGCATATACTAGCGAAGTATATTTCCGGAGCGGGCAGACGCACAATCCATTTAAATACACTAATCCACAGTTTATATATTATAAGAATCATTCGGATTACAGTTGGAACTTCTTAATCTGTACGGGAGTTAAATTCGATATGTATAAATTGTTCACACCATGCCAAAGCTAACACTATGCATTATTGCAAATACATTTTAGGTGTGTGTAAAGTGGAAAATCAAAAGCTAGTTAATTTCTTAAATCAATTACTGTCAAACTACTTTATTATGTATGTAAAATTACACCGCTACCATTGGTTTGTTCAAGGTAGACATTTCTTTCAGTTACATGAAAAGATGGAGGAATTATATACACGATTTGCGACAGATATTGATGAAATCGCAGAACGGGTTTTAATGATTGATGGAAAGCCACTTGCTACTATGAGCAAATATTTAAAAGAAGCAACATTGGATGAAGCTAACGCAGATGATAAAGAGGAAGAGATCATCCAACAATTAATTCACGATTTCGCTCAAATCATATCGGAAATGAAACAGACAGGCATTCCGCTTGCTGGGGAATTAAATGATGAACCAACATCAGATTTGTTAATAACATTACAAGGCCAGCTAGAGAAAGATGTCTGGATGTTAAAGGCTTATATAGCTTATGAATAAAAACGTAATTTAGGGGAATACTATGAAAAAAAATGTAGTCGCAATTATGGGACCGACCGCTGTTGGCAAAACAAAATTAAGCATTGAGCTTGCAAAACGATTTAATGGTGAAATTATCAGCGGAGACTCCATGCAAGTATACAAAGGACTAGATATTGGTACAGCAAAAATTAAGCAGGCGGAAATGCAAGGTATTCCGCATCATATGCTTGATATAAGAGAGCCAGATGAGGACTTCTCTGCTGCTGATTTTAAGGAGCTGGTACAGCAATACATTGCTGAAATTACAGCACGAGGAAAGTTGCCGATTATTGTTGGTGGGAGTGGATTGTATATACAGGCCGCCCTTTATGATTATAATTTTTCAGATCGTAAAAGGGACCCTCTACTTACTAAAGAGATGGAGGAAATAGTTAAGTTAGAAGGAATTATGCCGTTATATCAGCGGCTAGAGCAAATTGATCCAGAGCAAGCTAAGAAAATTCATCCAAATAACCACCGACGGGTTATTCGTGCATTGGAAATCTATGAAACAACTGGAATGACAATGAGTGAATACGAAAAAAACCAAGTGATGGAATCACCTTATAACCCGATATTGCTTGGATTAGAAATGCCAAGAGCGCTATTATATGAGCGAATCAACGATCGAGTAGATCAAATGATTGAGAAAGGTTTAAAAACAGAAGTAAAAAAAGTGTATGATGAAGGATATGCCAGCTGTCAATCGATGAAAGCGATTGGTTATAAGGAATGGATCAGCTACTTTAAAGGTGAACAAAGTTTAGAGGGAACGGTTGAATTGCTGAAACGAAATTCAAGAAGATATGCAAAAAGACAATATACATGGTTCAAAAACAAAATGGATGTTACATGGTATTCTGTAACTCCTTCCACAATTGATGAAAATTTTACATTAATTTTCGAGGAATTAGCAGGAATTTTGAAAAAATGATAGAATTAATACATACAGATAGAAAAGAGGAGGAAGTTTGATGGCGCAATCAGTCAATATTCAGGATCAATACTTAAACCAATTGAGAAAGAATCATATTTCAGTTACTGTGATTTTAACAAATGGCTTTCAATTGAGGGGTATTGTTAAAGCATTTGACAATTTTACAGTTTTAGTAGAAACGGATGGTAAACAGCAGCTTATTTTTAAACATGCTATCTCAACCTTTGCTCCAGTTAAAAATGTAACTTTGGATAAAGAATAGCTATTGTAACGGACGCTAATTGAAGCGTCCGTTTTCCTGCTTTTAGAGGTGGAAATATTTAGAGACACACCTCATGTAATCAATTGATGGGGTTGTACTGGTACATAAATGATATAAATGGCGACATATTAAGAAGCGTAACTGTTCGATTGGATTGCGATTAAAATGACTTTAGTGGTTACATGACTTCATTTTTTATAAAATCATGTTGCATTTGAAATACCATATGCTGGGCTATTGTCACGCATATCTTCCTGTTTGCGTATAATGGGATGGAATAAGGGGTGATTTCATAGTGACACAGATGCAAGGATATAAAAATGGAAAGATTAATATAATTTTACAGGAACGAAAAGATACTATACCAAACGCAAAACCACTATCAATCGAAAACAGTCCGTTCAACAAGGTTGATGCTGCTTTTTCTTCATTTGTTGGAATGAATAATTTGAAGCAGACGATAAAGGAAATTTATGCAACTATCTTAATGAATGAAAAACGGAAAGAAATGGGATTAAAAAGCTCGAAGCAAGTATTGCATATGCTTTTTAAAGGTAACCCTGGCACAGGTAAAACGACGGTAGCTAGAAAACTGGCTAAAATGTATTATGATATGAATATTCTTTCCAAAGGGCATTTTATAGAGGCTGAAAGAGCTGATCTTGTAGGGGAATATATTGGTCAAACAGCGCAAAAAACGCGAGCAATTATTCAGAAAGCGATGGGTGGCATACTATTTATTGATGAAGCATATTCCTTAGCGCGTGGTGGAGAAAAGGATTTCGGTAAAGAAGCGATTGACACCTTAGTAAAGCATATGGAGGATAATCATGATGACTTTGTCCTTATTTTGGCTGGCTATCCGTATGAGATGGACCGCTTTTTAACATTTAATCCTGGTTTGGAGTCCAGATTTCCTTTTATCCTTGAGTTTGCAAACTATGAGGTAAATCAATTGATGGAGATCGCGAAGCAGATGGCATCGCTTCGGGAATATAACCTAACAAAAGAAGCAGAAAGGGAGCTGCGAAATCATCTATATAAAAAGCTCTATGAGAAAAACAGAAATTTTTCCAATGCAAGGTATGTACGAAATGTGATTGAGCGTGCAATTCGATTACATGCAGTGCGTGTTTTAGAGCAAGCGACTTATACAACGAAAGATTTGATTCAACTTACTGGAAATGACCTACAATTAGACCCTGATTAACGTTCTTTGTTATGATGGAAATACAAAAGCAAGACATAAAAGAAAGAGGTTACAAATGTCTAAAGAAAAAATACTAATTATCGCAGTAAAACAAAAGACACAAAGTGATGAACTTTTTTCTTCCTCATTAGAAGAATTAATCTCATTAAGCAAAACTGCAGGTGGAACGGTAGAAAAGGTTATGACTCAAAATAGAAATCGTATCCACCCTGCTACATATATTGGTGAGGGAAAAGTGCACGAAATGATTGCGTTTATGGAAGAAGTGGAAATCGATCTCGTCCTGTCGAATGATGAGCTTTCGGCAGGACAATTAAGAAACTTGACAGACCTTCTTGGAGTAAGGATTATTGATCGCAGTCAGCTTATCCTTGATATATTTGCAATGCGTGCGAGAACGAAGGAAGGGAAACTGCAGGTTGAGCTCGCTCAGCTAGAATATATGCTGCCGAGGTTACATGGTCAAGGAGTGGCAATGTCAAGACTTAGGGGCGGAATCGGGACAAGAGGTCCAGGGGAAACAAAACTGGAAACGGACCGAAGACATATAAATAAGCGTATCGATGATATTAAGAGCAGATTAAAGCAAGTTGTTAACCAAAGAACACAGTACCGTAAAAGAAGAAAAAATAATGCTACTTTCCAAATAGCGATTGTAGGCTATACCAACGCAGGAAAATCAACATTATTTAACCGATTAACGATGAGTGACTCACTTGAGGAAGATCTCTTATTTGCAACATTAGATCCATTAACGAGAAAGGTTCGTTTGCCTTCAGGGTTTGAACTGCTTATGACAGATACAGTTGGATTCCTTCAGGAGCTTCCAACAGCATTAATTGCTTCCTTCAGGTCAACATTAGAAGAAGTCGTTGAGTCAGATTTTTTATTACATGTAGTAGACGCATCCCATCCGGACCAAGTGCAGCAGCAGGATACTGTAAATCGTTTGCTTGAAGAGCTTGAGGCAAATCATTTACCGATGCTGACACTGTATAATAAAAGAGATATGGTGGAAGGGGACTTTATACCAGAGAATCATCCATACCTGTTAGTAAGTGCATACGATAAAAAGGACAATGAGTTGGTTTTGCAAAAGGTGGAAGACATGCTTAAAGAACAGTGGCAACCTTATTCGGTTGAATTAAATCCCGATCAAGGCAATTTAATCAATAAACTTACGAAAGAGACAATTATTACTTATAAACAGTTTGATGAAGATAAAAATAAATATTTGATTGAAGGGTCTATAAGAAAAGACCATGCATTGAATCATTTCTTATTATAGAAAATGAATTAAATGTATTCGACATTACTTTTTACAAATGAACAGCTAGAAGAGGAGAAACAAAAACAGATGATAGAAAATTGGATAACACAAGCAGAAGAAAATTGTGGAGAGCGATTTAAAGAAATTAATAAGATTGTAGAAATGAATCAAAAGAAAGTACTCGATGCTTTTATAAAAAATCGGATTAGCGATAGTCATTTTAATTCGACGACTGGTTATGGATATGATGATTTAGGGCGAGAGGGGATAGAAGCTGTTTATGCGGATGTCTTTGGCGGAGAAGATGCACTCGTTCGTCCGCAAATCGTCTCCGGGACACATGCGATTTCCACAGCTTTATTCGGGTTGTTGCGACCGAATGATGAATTAATCTATATAACTGGAAAACCTTATGATACGTTGGAAGAAGTAATCGGTAAACGAGGAAATAATGCGGGCTCCTTAATGGATTTTCATATTAATTATAATGAAGTTTCACTGACGGCGGATGGTTCAATTGATTATAGAAAGGTAAAACATGCAATCAATGAGAAAACAAAGGTTATTGGTATCCAGCGTTCGAAAGGATATGATGAAAGACCATCTTTTACAATTGACCAAATTGGTGAAATGGTTCGTTTTGTAAAGGAAATCAATCAAGACATTATTGTTTTTGTTGATAATTGCTATGGTGAAT
The DNA here is from genome assembly GCF_003515705.1 of Oceanobacillus profundus. Taxonomy (GTDB): domain Bacteria; phylum Bacillota; class Bacilli; order Bacillales; family Amphibacillaceae; genus Oceanobacillus; species Oceanobacillus profundus. The sequence continues at coordinate 49,789 of NZ_QWEH01000003.1, read as the reverse complement.
TTGTGGAAGATAAGGAACCACTTCAGGTTGGGGCAGACATTATGGCTGGTTCTTTAATTAAAAATCCAGGTGGTGGAATTGTACGAGCTGGTGGATATATTGTTGGGAGAGCGGATTTAATACACCAATGCGGGAATCGTTTAACAGCTCCAGGACTTGGTAAAGAGACCGGTGCTACGATGAACATGCTTCAAGAAATGTATCAAGGGTTCTTCCTTGCACCACATATTGTTGGAGAAGCGTTAAAGGGAGCAGTGTTAACCGCGCGTTTTCTGGAGTTGGTCGGGTTTCAAACATCACCAGGTTATAAGGAGAAACGAACAGACTTAATTCAATCGGTAACCTTTAAAGAAGCGGATCAAATGATAGCTTTTTGTCAGGCCATCCAGCAATATTCTCCAGTAAATTCCTTTGTTACACCGTACCCTAGCGAAATGCCGGGATATGAGGATGAGGTCATTATGGCCGCTGGTACATTTATTCAAGGTGCAAGCATTGAACTATCAGCAGATGGCCCAATAAGAGAGCCCTTTACAGCATTTGTTCAAGGAGGATTAACCTATTCTCATGTGAAAATCGCTTTAAAAGAATCCGTAAAAGCATTATTGGATAAAGGTTTTTTACCGGTTAAAAAGGGAATAGAATGACTATAAAGAGTTTCTATGAAAAACAATGTTAGGATTCCTGACATATAATTGACAGGATATCTTACATAATTTATAATGTTGTTATAAAAGCTTAGGGGGTTATCTTTTGAATGATCAAGATCGTCGTTCGATGCCCTTGTTCTCAATTGGTATAGTTATGAAACTAACTGAACTAACAGCGAGACAAATCAGATATTATGAAGAAAATGAATTAATCACACCGGAACGAACCTCGGGCAATCAACGTTTGTTTTCCTTCAATGATGTTGACAAACTTTTAGAAATTAAGGACCTTTTAGATAAAGGCTTGAATCTAGCCGGGATAAAGCTTTTGCTTAAGGGGGAAGTAATCGTTGAGGAGAAGGTTGAGCAGAAATCGGATATATCTGATAAAGAACTTCGAAAAATTTTAAAACATGAGTTAAGTGAAGCTGGTAGACTGGGAAGAACAAGCTTGCGACAAGGCGAACTTTCAAGATTTTTTCGCAGTTAGGTAAGCTTAAAATTTCCTAACTGTACAGTTGTTCTCAAGAAGTGTTGGGTTTTCTTAGAATTTGATGAATTAGTTTCTAAGAATAGCCTTTACGAATACCAAGCATCTAATGAAAAAGGTGTTAAGTATGTGAGGGAAGCAATGATATTTAACGACGTTTTTCAGGAGCTTCCCGCAGCATATTTATAATATATTTTTAGGAGGAGAAGCAAGTATGGGAGAGAGATTTACAAAGGAATCAATCAAGAAGCAAATTAAAGAGGAAAACGTTAAGTTTATCCGTTTGCAATTTACGGATATGCTTGGAACTATCAAAAACGTCGAAATCCCGCTAAGTCAACTAGATAAAGCTTTGGATAATAAAATGATGTTTGATGGTTCATCGATTGAAGGCTTTGTTCGTATTGAAGAATCGGATATGCAATTACATCCAGACTTGGATACGTTTGTAGTGTTCCCATGGACTTCAGAAAAAGGAAAGGTAGCTCGTTTTATTTGTGATATTTATAATCCTGATGGAACACCGTTTTCTGGATGTCCGAGATACAACTTGAAGCGTAACCTAAAGAAAATGGAAGAGTTAGGATTCACTGCATTTAATATTGGGACTGAACCTGAATTCTTTTTGTTCAAACTGGATGAAAATGGTGAGCCAACACTTGAATTAAATGATCATGGTGGATATTTTGACTTAGCACCAACAGATTTAGGGGAAAATTGCCGTCGGGATATCGTTTTGGAGTTGGAAGAAATGGGCTTTGAGATTGAAGCTTCTCACCATGAGGTAGCTCCAGGGCAACATGAAATTGACTTTAAATACTCTGATGCGATCAAGCATGCAGATGATATTCAAACTTTTAAATTAGTTGTTAAAACAATTGCAAGAAAGCATAATCTGCATGCAACTTTTATGCCAAAACCATTATTCGGAGTAAATGGCTCTGGAATGCATGTGAATATGTCATTGTTTTCCGGTAAAGAGAATGCCTTTTTTGATAAAAGTGGTGATATGGAATTAAGTAAAACTGCATTTCAATTCCTTGCTGGAATATTAGAACATGCAACGCATTTTACAGCTGTTACAAATCCAACAGTAAATTCCTATAAGCGATTAGTTCCTGGATACGAAGCACCTTGTTATGTTGCTTGGTCTGGATCAAACCGTAGTCCATTAATTCGAATTCCAACATCTAGAGGGTTAAGCACTCGTATTGAGGTTCGCAGTGTAGATCCAGCCGCAAACCCATATCTGGCACTTTCTGTATTGTTAGCTGCTGGCTTAGATGGAGTGGAAAATAAAATGGAGCCGCCAGTTTCGATTGATCGTAACATCTATGTAATGGATAAAGCAGAACGCGAAGCAAATGGTATTAAAGATTTACCTGCTACGTTAATGGATGCACTAACTGAACTTAAGAAAGATGAAGTACTTGTTGAAGCACTAGGTGAGCATTTATTTGAACACTTTATTGAAGCGAAGGAAATTGAATGGGATATGTTCAGAACAACTGTTCACCCATGGGAGAGAGAGCAGTATCTAACAAATTATTAAGCGTGTTTATTTGGTGAGTGCGGTTAAATATTTAGTGAAGTTCAATGCTTGATATTTGGCATGTACCCACGAAATAATCACCAAATTATCGGTTGAGAAAAAGTAAAAATTCTTGGGGTTTACGCTTGGGGCACGGATCATAAATAGAGAACTGAAAACACCTGTGCCCCAGATATGCCCCAAAACTTTTCATTTCAGTATTTTATTCATGTAATCATCATATTGGATTGTGTTGCTTTTCTCCATTTTTTGAGATACGTGAGAATATACGTCAGCGGTTATTTGATAGCTCCCGTGACCAAGGCGTTCTTGTAAATACTTCATATCTGCCCCAGCTTCCAACATTAAAACTGCGTGCGTGTGACGTAAAGAATGAATAGGTAAAGGGTTTATGTTTGCTAGTTTCAAGATACGAGAAAAGGCGTTAAATAAACTAGACTTTGGCATAAAGTTTCCGTCTTGCCTACATAATACAAGATTCAGGTCGTGATGATATAGGTCATTGACCTGTTTTTTGTTTTGATTTTGCCAGTTTAAATGAAACCGCAACTCTTCGACAACAGATTTTCTAATGGTAATTATGCGTTCTGAGCTTATGGTTTTTGTATCTCCAAACATTTCATCTTTATTTCTAGGTTGAAAGTCAAGGCTTTTATTTATATTGATAGTACCATTTTTAAAATCAATGTCCGTCCACTGCAAAGCAGCAGCTTCCCCTTTACGCATGCCGGTTTCAATAAGTAACTTGAAAAATATCCAGTAAATATATCCATACTGATAGGCGTTAGACAAAAAAGCATCCACCTGATCAGAATCAATATATTTTATATCCTTATTATTTTCTTTTCCAGGTATTAATGCATCCTGGCATGGATTATCAGTTATAAGTTTATTAACTTTCGCTCTTTTCATAGCGCTATAAATTGCGTTGTGTACCTTTAATATTGTATTTCTAGCAAGTTTCTTATCTTTGTACAAGTAGTTTAAAAAAGATTGATAGAGGGAAGGGGTTACCTCTTTTAATTCAATATTTTTGAAGTATGGATTAATGTGATTATCAATACTTCCCATTAAGGTCCATAGTGTGTTCTTACGTACGTTTTCAACTTTATATTCCTCAATCCAAAATTTTAGATAGTCTTTTAACATAATATAACTTTGATCATAGCCATCTTGTAATTTACGTTGTACATCTTCGGCAGCGAGTTTCGCTTCTGGTTTCGTGCGAAATCCCATTTTTGATTTTTCTTTGCTTTTTTTAGTAATCGCATCGACGTATCGGATGCGGTATTCCCACCCGTTCCCACGTTTGCGATAGGTGATATTTGCATTCATCATTGAATCTTTCCTTTCTATGTTAGTGGCAGCATACAACTTTTTCTTATACATTTCATAACATCATTGACTGTCACCTCCTTAAATGAGTTAATTACCACACAACTGAACATACGTTCTGTTTCAGTGCGTAAGAGAGGGTGTACAGACGTTTGTACACCGTTATAATTAATTTATCTTATTTAAACAATGAAAAGAATCCTTTTTTCTTCTTTTTTGTAAGAGGTTGTCCTGTCGCTTTTTTCTTGATGTATTTTTTCGGGTTGCTTAGAGCTGTTGCTCCACCTTTGCCGTATCCTGGTGTAACGGATTTTTTAACACTTCTTTTCACACTAGATTTCGCTTTTGAAATAGGGGACCTTGGTTTTCTTATCTTCACTTTTATCACCTACTTGTATTTAAAGATTTTCAATCCATTAGTTCGTCCCTTAAAGAGGGGGCATACAAGTTAATTTACACTTTTATTGTTATTCGCAGCCTACTCCGTCACCGTCTCTATCCAAATGAGATGCGTAACCAGGGTCACCTTTATATACAGGTGCGGCGCCAGCATTTCTTGCTTCGGTACAGTTTTTATAGTAAACATCTGTACTTGCTGTTGTAGAACCACTCGAACTAGATGACCCAGAAGAGCCTGAACTACCACCTGTTGATGCAGATGCTGTTGAAGTAGGGGGAGCAGCTTTAGCACTTGCTAATTGCGATTCTAAACTACTCACTTCGCTATCTAGTTCTTTATTTTCTGCTGTAAGTTCACTAACTTTCTTCTCTAACTCCTCAATTTCTGCATCTTGGCTTTCAAGTGATGCGATTTGTTTCTTGTAATCATCATTTTCAGACGATAATTTCTTAACCTCATCTTCAAGTCCTGAAACATCTTCCTCGTGTTCAGTTTCTAATTCCAATAACGCTGTTTCTAGTTCATCTTTCTCTGATTCTAAAGATTTGTTTTCAGTTGTTAGAACTTCGACATCTTCTAATGCTTCATTTAATCTTGCTTGGGTTCCGATTTCCGCAGATCCAATAATTATTAGAACAAACCCGCCGATTAAGAAAGGATAGAAGATTTTCTTAGATAATACTCTTTCTTTGTCTTTTAACTTTTTAATAAAGTGAAAAACAAGGTAAATTAATGCGGAAATAATAGCAAAAACACCTAAAATCGAAATGGCAATCATATATGTCGCTCCTTTGTCTCTTTATTTTTATATAGAAATATCCCTTTAGCTCATCCAATAACTTTTACTCTATTTCGTCCTTAGAAATAAAGTCGAATTCTATTCGCTGTTCTTCTCCTAATTGTCCATTCACCGGATCGACAGCACCATCTTCCACTATGTATGGCCCATCCATTATTAATTCGATTCTTTCAGGCAAAGAATCGTGGCTTCCCATAACAATGGTAAATGCACCTATTTCTTTTACTTTTCCGTAATACGTTTGTACAGCAGGATTCTCAGACATGATACCGGAGTCACTATTTAATTGCTCGCCATCACTAGTAACCACTGTTATATTACCATTGTAATCAACATCAAAGTCATTAGTATTCTCAACATCTGTTGTTATCTGAATGGCTTTGATGTTTTCTTGTCCATCATACATATATTGATATTCTTCATTTACATCGATGTCCACCAGTGCAACAGACAGATCAACCTTAAAACCGTCAAAGTCTACTTCATACATTCCGGTTTCTTCATTAATCCCATCATTTAGGTACATACCAAGCATATAAAATTTACCAACATCCGTTTCGAATTCCCAAAAGTCATCTTCTATTTCTTCAGGTTCTTGTTCACTTTCTTGCTCTTCCATCCATTCAGCTTGTTTCTCAGCAGAACTTCTATTATCCTCAGTTTCTTCAACAGGGGGGGGATCGCTCTCATTGCAAGCTGCCATAAATAATATTAAAGTTATAAATACAAAAAATAGATGTCTTTTCAATTTAAATCACCATCACCTTTCTTAAATATATAAAAGAATATTTGTTCTTGAATCAATGTACCCATATAAATGTTAAAATTTTTTTAAATGACTGACTTCTTTAGGTACACAATATATTTCGGCAATCTCGTGCAATGTCAATCTGTCATCCAGATGTTCGTAAATCAATTTATCTGGAAGAAGAAGTTCAACTGCGAATCTATTAGCTTCATTTTCTATCTTATCAATAGAAAAAAGAGTTTTTCTTTTAAGAGAAGGGGCGTTAATTCTTGGATGAACTTCTGAATGTCCTAACTCGTGGGCTAAAGTAAATATCTTTTCTCTCTCATTCAAGTTAGAATTTAAAAAAATAAATTGATTTCTTCTTATATATTTATAAAATCCTAATATTTCTTCGTGCATATTTTTTTCGAATACAAATATTTTCTTTGCTGATGCAATTTCATACGGATCATTGGTTCCGTATTTTTCTACAAGGTTTTCAACGATTTCTTTAATCCACATAAAATGCCCCCTCAGAATTATTCTTTATCTCTAAATTTTTTTGGGGTATATTTTTTGTTTGCTAAAGTAGCTATACGTTCAGCATGTTCTAAAGCTTCCAGTAAGGACTCAATAGCTTCTTCACTCATTGGCTCTCCCATGAAGTTCAAACCTTCACCATCAGCATTGCCTTCTATTAAATCTTTTTTTATTTTTTTCATTCGTTTAGCTATATCTTTTTCGTCTTTCTCTGTTAATCCAGATTCTTCACTGTAACCAAGTAAATAATCAGTTTTTGTATTTAGAGCTTTAGCTAACCTTACTACGTCATCATGACTTAATGAGGTATATCCTCTTTCCCAATTAGAAATTACTTGGGCGGATGAATTAATTTTACTTCCTAATTCTACTTGTGTTAAACGCATTTCTTTTCTTAATTTTTTTATTCTATCCCCAGTATTCATGGGTGTTCCCCCTGTTCAATTCTATCGATCATCATTACATACATATTACCAAAAGTAACGCAATATGTTATATAACTAACGGTATTTGAGAAAAAGTTTAAAATAACTGTTGACAATAACCGAATCCGTTAGTATTATTAAATTAACGGAAAACGTTAGTTGGAGGTGAGAGAAAAATGATACACGAAAATGTAGAAAAAATAAGAATGTCAAAAGGCGTTACTAAAACGCACTTAGCAAATAAATTAAATTTATCTTTACAAGGTTACATTCATATAACCTCTGGTAAAACAAGATTAGACGTAGAACGCCTAAAAGTTATAGCGAAAACATTAAATGTAAACCCGGCTGTTTTTTTTGATAATAAACTAACGGAATCCGTTATAAAAAGTCTGGAAACAAACAATAAATCAGCTATCTAACCACATCACTATCACATCCAAGATTATATATCTAATCGAGCGGAGCATGCGACGATCTATCAATTGCGGTAGGGAGCAGGACTAATAGGTAACGCCATGATATTAGATGCTTAATCTTGGGTGTGAAAATCAAAGGTGATCAAATTAAGGAGGTAAGTAAATGAATCAATTAACAAAAATGTTTGACGGTCAGCAACTAAGAATTATCGAGCAAAACAATGAACCTTGGTTTGTGGCTAAAGATGTTTGCGACATTTTAGAAATTAACAACAGCAGACAAGCTCTAACTCGTTTAGATAGCGATGAAAAAGCTAGTGTCACTTTAAATGACGGGAGTCAAAAAAGACAGATGCAGGCGATAAACGAATTTGGTTTATACAGTTTGGTTTTATCAAGTCGAAAACCAGAAGCTAAACAATTCAAACGATGGATAACACATGAAGTCATTCCATCTATCAGAAAACATGGAGCATACATGACACCAGAAACAATCGAACAGGCTTTATTAAATCCAGATACTCTTATCAAGCTAGCAACAAACTTAAAAGAAGAGCAAACCAAGCGTATCCAAGCAGAGCAAACCATTGAATTACAAAAACCAAAAGTTGTTTATGCGGATGCAGTAAGTGTTTCGAAAGACACTGTATTAATAAAAGACTTAGCAACTGTATTAAAGCAAAAAGGTATAGATATTGGAACAAATAGACTTTTCAGTTGGTTACGAGTCAATGGTTATCTTTGTAGGCAAAAAGGTGAAATGTGGAACACTCCAACTCAAAGAAGTCTTGATTTAGGAATCATGGTTACAAAGCACGGGTTAAGAAGTGGCTCTGACGGCGAAATGAGAAAAACTCGCACTCCAAAGATAACTGGGAAAGGTCAGATTTACTTCGTCAACAAATTATTAAATATACAGGAGGTCATCTAATGTTCCAAATCCAAGTCAATCAAGACGAACTAAAACAAATATATTTGGAAGAAGTATGGAAACGACTGAACAAGATTGAATTAGAAACTACCTACTGGGATACGAAAGAGCTAAAACGACAAACCAATATGTCTTGGAACACAATGCAAGAAAAATTCTTTAACGATCCAAATTTCCCGAAATTTAACACAGGTGGAAAATGGTATTTTCCTGCGAAAGAATGTCGCTCATTTTTAGAGCAGTGGGCGAAAGACAATCAATATCAATCGCTTCTATCGCAGGAAATTAATCAAGCAATCTAACAATCTAGCAAAACCAACTTGAGGGAGTCGGTAATTACATTATAAGTCAGTCAGCATCCCAGGTCTTTGCCATAGTGGCAAATTTGCTTATAGAGCAAATTCGAGGGAGGTGAGTAGCGAATGCAATTTGGTGCGATCTTACGAAAAATGCGGAAAGGAGCTGGTATGAGCCAAGAAAGCATGGCTAATGCGCTCTATATGTCAATCAGCAATGTATCTAGGTTGGAAACAGATCTATATGAACTTAAAGCGGAAATTTTAATAAAGTGGTGCAAAATCACAAACAACCCAGACGTGCTTATGTCTCTATATGCATCTGCACAAGTGGTCGATCAACTACAACCATACGCATCAATAATCACAGGCACAATACTAGGAGGGTTTACATGGATTTTTTAGATGAAGATCTACCAAAAGCCGAAAAAGAATCTAAGGATTTTTCTAACAGTATGTTTATGGCAACTTATCACGGTTATCAAAAAGATTATTATCAGATTGCAAACTACTTAGAATCAGCAGCTAAATCAGCTCGTCGATTAGCCGAAATGCAAAAACAAAAGAAACTATATGACCAAGCGAGAAATTTGTTGTACCTGATTGAACAAGAAGAGATTCGGAGGTTTTATCCATGAGAAATCGAATCATTGAATACTTTATCGCTGACGATGCTAGCGATGTAACACTATCACAGGAATTACTGTTTTACGGAATTATGGGGAGCCCAATTTTAATATTTATCATCACTATGATTTTAGTTTAGGAGGGTTTAAATGAGAGCTTATATCAGATTATGGGGCAATGATTATCTTTTAACACAAGTTGATTGGCATGGAAACGGAGAATTATCGTCTGTTGCTTTCCGTGATGAAAACAATAAGTTTTACGTAATTCTAAATATGCATTCTGTGCTTACGAGTGATGCTGAAACGAATAGATATTCAGACTACCCAATCCATGCAGACCTAGAAGAAGTCGTATTTTGGACAGAAAAAAAGCCCACTGTGTCAAGTGAGCAGGATTAAATAGATTAATTATATTTTACCACAAACTAAATAGATTTGGAAGGCTTAGTCCTTCCTTTAGCGGATAGAAATATCGATTCATCCCCCCTGATAACCTCCTAGGTGTTTCTGTCTGCTAAAGGGGAGATTAACCCTAATAAATTGAAAGGAGAATAAAATAAAAACGCCCGTTGCACCGGACGTTTTGAAAATCACCAAATTAATCAAATATAACCCTATTATACATCGGATTAGAAATAGGGACAAGGAGAGGTTAATGTGAATAATTTTGTCCAGTATTACATGGATGCCCGAAAAAAGGACTCTAAACCAGAAAACAGGCAGTTAATTTTTACTGCAGTTGCTAGGTCTATTGCTGAAATGGGAACAATTGAGGATTTGAAATCTTTAGTTTCATACTACGAAAGTGAATGGGGGAAGAATTTCGATGAAGAAAATAATATTGCTTAAGCTGGAGCTCACCAATTTTAAAGGGATTAAGCATCAAGAATTTACGTTTAACGGAATGAATGCAGGTATTTTTGGAGAAAACGGAACCGGTAAAACGACTGCAAAGGATGGATTCATATGGTTGCTGTTCGATAAAGACAGTCAGAATCAAAAGGAATTTGGAATTAAGACCTTGCGCGATGGGAAAGTCATTCACAAACTTAATCACGAAGTGGAAGCTGTTTTCCTAATAGATGACAGAAAGCTTTCATTAAAAAAAGTGTTCACAGAGAAATGGACTAAAAAACGTGGATCCATTACAGCTAATTTTACTGGCCATACTACAGATTATTACGTAGACGACGTCCCAAGTAAGAAAAAAGAATATGAAGAAATTATAAAATCCATCGTAGAAGAGGATGTATTTAAACTCCTAACCAGTCCAGGATTTTTCAACGAAAATGTCCACTGGAAAGACCGTCGTGATTTGCTTCTTGAAATTGCGGGAGATATTACCGACGAAGATGTCATTAGAACTAATTCAGACTTATCCAAACTAATCGATGTTTTGAGCGGTAGAAGCATCGAGGACCATAAAAAAGTAATTACTGCTAAACGTAAAGAAATAAATCAAGAGCTGGATCGCATTCCAATAAGAATTGACGAATTATACCGAGGAATGCCAGATACCGGAGGATTAAGTAAAGAAAATATCCTTTCTGAACTTGATAATCTGGCAGATGAAATAGACTCGAAACTATCAAATATAAATAACCTACGTAGTGGTAGTGAGGTTAACAATCTCAAAATGAAAATCAGTGAGATTGACATGGAACTAGCTAACGTCAAAAAAGAACATGCTCAACAGGGTCAACAAGAGTTGTACAGCTTAAAAGCTAAACTTCAAGAGGAGCAATCTAATGTAGGCATTCTACAGTCAAGAGTTTCCTCGTTTGAACAACGTAAGAGCATTAATTCAAGTAATATCAAAGATTTAGAAGAGCGCATGGGAGAACTGCGTAATCAGTGGATTGAAAGAAATACTCAGGAGTTCGATCATGAAAATAGTTGTAGCTGCCCGACCTGCGGTCAAGACCTTCCAGAGGAACAAAAGGAAGAAGCGTTAGCTAACTTCAATCGCAATAAGGCGCAATTGCTTGAAACTATAAATAAAAAGGGCGTTGAACTAAAAGAAAAATTGCAAATTCTTATTGAAGAAAATGAACGTGCTGATACCGAGATAAACAAACTTAATCAGCAAGTATCTAATAAACAATCTGAGATTATCAAGCTCGAAACCAAAATTAAAGAATCAGAAAGCAATATTAAACCTATCTCTGAAAATCCTTTATATCAAAAGCTTATGAACGATAGACAAGTTTCTGAACAAGAAATTGAAACTTTGAAAACGTCAGTTGAAGCCTCTGTTCAAGAAGTTCAGATTGAGATTCAAACATTAAAAGAAAAGCAGAACGCTCTAACATCAGATTTAAGCTCTCTAAATGAGTCAGGAAGAGTTAAGTCTAGAATTGCAGAGCTTGAGGAGCAACAACAGAATTTAGCTGCAGAATTTGAGCGACTCGAGCATGAATTATTCCTTGCTGAAGAATTCGTAAAAACAAAGGTAAATCTACTTACCGAGAAAATAAACAGCAAATTTAAATACGCTAGGTTCAATCTGTTTAAGGAACATATTAACGGTGGATTAGAGGAAACGTGTGAAACAACGTATGAAGGAGTTCCTTATTCAAGCGGTTTGAACAATGCTGCAAGGATAAATGTTGGCTTGGATATTATCAATACTCTATCAGAGCATTACGGTGTACAAGCTCCAATATTCGTTGATAACGCAGAGAGTGTTACAAAATTGATTGATATTGATGCGCAGGTTATTAGCTTGATTGTTTCCGAAGAAGATAAGGAATTGAGAATTGAAGTTAAAGAAGAGCGGGAGGCAGCTTAATGGGTAGAACTCCTGGTAAATGGCAGTTAGGTAGGAACTCAGACTCAGTAATAACAGATCGCATTGAAAACACTGATGATAAACATGTTGCGTACTATGGCGGCCGAGTAGTCGCTGAAAGCATATCAAGCGATTCCGATAGACATTTAATAAGCGCTGCACCGGAATTACTCGAAGCGCTACAGGAAGTTCTTAAGTATTGTAACGATGAAGTCCATAGTATCGACGTATGGGAAAGGGCAGAGCATGCAATTAGAAAAGCGGGAGGAGAAAGAGAATGAGCAATAATCAAGTAGCAATTATTCAAAAAGATATTACAGACGATGTAAATAAAAGCTTAACTAGGTTGCAGGATGATGGGTTGCAACTCCCATCCAACTATAATGCTAGCAACGCGTTAAAAAGTGCCTTTTTTAAACTAAGAGAAGTGAAAGATAAGAGCGGCCGACCGGCATTAGAGGTTTGTACCAGGGAATCAGTAGCGAATTCATTGTTAGACATGGTTGTACAAGGTTTAAGCCCAGCTAAAACTCAATGTTATTTCATCGTTTACGGTGATCAACTGCAACTTAATCGTTCTTATTTTGGTACGCAATCAGTTCTTAAACGATTAACAAACGTAAAAGACATTTGGGCAAACGTAATTTTTGAAGGAGATGTTTTTGATTATGAAATCGTTGGCGGGCGCGAGAAATTGTTGAAGCATGAAACAAACTTCTTGAATAGAGATAACGATATTTTAGGAGCCTATGCTGTAGTTAAAACAAGTGATGATGAGGAATTGTTGACGCCTATGACTAGAAAAGAAATCGATACAGCTTGGGCACAATCTAAAACAAAGCAATCGGTACACCAAAAATTCCCGCAAGAGATGGCCAAACGTACAGTTATCAATAGAGCAGCAAAAGCTTTTATCAATACCAGTGATGACAGTGATTTACTTGTCCAAGCAATCAATAATTCAACTGAAAATGAATATGACAATGACCGAGTAGATATTACTCCAGAAAAGTCAGCTCAAAAACAAATTGCAGAAAATGCAAATAGCGAAGAAATAGACGTTGAAGATGTAGAGTTTACGGAAGTTGACCAGAGTGATGATCGTCAAGATACTACAGAATCAGTGCCTGAACCGAAGCAAAATCACCAAGATCAAGGTCCTGCATTCTGATGATTGAAATAAAGACACTAGCATCCGGATCAAAGGGAAATTGCTACCATATTACAGATGGTAGCACTCCCTTGCTTCTGGAGTGTGGAATACCATTCAAATCAATCAGAAGAGCGCTGAATTTTGAAACTAGTAACTTAGCAGGGTGTTTGGTCACACATGAGCATAAAGATCACTGCGCCGGTTTAAAAGACGTCACAAGGTCAGGAATTGACTGTTACATGTCACCAGGAACCGCAGAAGCGGTCGGGGTTAGTAATCATAGAATCAAAAAGGTTAAATCTAAGCAGCAATTTGAAATTGGAACATGGACAGTACTTCCATTTGATGTTCAGCACGATGTATCGGAACCATACGGATTCCTGCTAGTAAATAAGGTTGGTGAGAAGCTTTTGTTTGCTACTGATACTTATTACATTCGATACAAGTTCAAGGGGCTAACACATCTTTTAATTGAGTGCAATTATAGCATGGATATTTTGAATAATAACATCGAGAACGGACACACCCATATAGGTATGAAAAATCGTCTTATTAAGTCTCATTTTAGCTTAGAAAACGTTAAGGAGTTTTTGTTGGCCAATGATCTATCAAAAGTTCAAGAGATACACTTACTACACTTGTCAGATGCAAATAGCAATGAAGCATTTTTTAAAAGAGAAATACAAGAGCTGACAGGAAAAGTAGTTTACATCGCATGAATTAACAAAATAAAACGGGTTGGAGGTGAGGTGAGTGGCCAGACCAATAAAAGAAGGCTTAGACTACTTCCCATTAGATGTTGACATAGATCAAGATGACAAAATCGCATTAATTGAAGCAACACATGGACTCGAAGGTTTCGGTGTAATTATAAAAATGTTAATGAAAATCTATGACAACAGTTATTACTATCAATGGGAAGAAAAAGAACAGTTATTATTCTCACGTAGAGTTAATGTAGACATTAATAAAGTTAATGAGGTCATTAATGATTGCTTAAAGTGGGGTATTTTTTCAAAACAACTATATGACAACCATAAAATCCTTAGTTCTACTGGGATTCAAAAGCGATATTTAGAAGCATCCTCCAGAAGAAAACGTGTCAACATCGACACTGAATACCTGTTATTGGACGAAAAGGACATTAAAGCGTACAGAAACTTAGTTATTGTAGACATTAACTCGATAGATGATGACATTAGTACACAAAGTAAAGTAAAGGAAAGTAAAGTAAAGGAAAGTAAAGAGAAAGTAGAGGAAATAACTCCACCTTCTCCAACTACTGACGATGCAATTGTTTATTATCAAAACAATATTGGAATGATTAGACCTGGTATCACAGAAGAAATGCTTGATTGGATAAATGACATGGGTGATGAAATGGTCACTGAAGCATTAAAAAGATCGCTTTATAGAAATAAACCTAGCTGGGGATATGCGAAAAGTATTTTGAAATCATGGCATGAAAAAGGGGTTAAAACCATCGAGCAGGCAAATGCAGAAGAGGTTGAGTTCAAAAATAAACAGACGTCTGGAAAACCTTTTTATCCTAGACAACAACAAGCAGAAGTTGTTCCAGACTGGTTTAAAAATAAAAAACACAAACAAGCTGCAAGTGCTGAACAAACTTCAGAAGAAAATAATGATATAGCCGAACAACAGAGAAGGCTAGCAGAACGATTAAAGCAATTTGCTAAATGAAGGAGGAATTAAATTGAGCATAAACAGAGTGATTTTAGTTGGTAGGTTAACAAGAGATCCAGATTTACGATACACACCAAACGGCGTCGCAGTAGCTAATTTCAACATAGCGGTAAATCGCCCATTCAAAAAAGAGGGTGAGCAACAACAGGCTGACTTTATCAATGGGGTTGTTTGGAGAAAACCAGCTGAAAATCTAGCAAACTACATGAAAAAAGGTAGTCAAATCGGCGTCGATGGAAGAGTACAAACGCGGATATATGAAGGACAAGACGGTAAAACGGTCTATGTTACCGAAGTTGTTGCCGATAGTATTCAGTTTTTAGAGTCTAAGGGTAATCAAGGCTCTGATAACCATGGAAGTTACGGTCAAAGTAATAGCGGTAGTCAACCAAATGTGCAACCAAGTCAAAATAATTCATTTGAAGGCGGAGACCCAATTGATATATCAGATGATGATCTCCCATTTTGACCAGAATCAAAAATAAACCTTAGGAAGTGATCTCATGAAATTAGCTTATACACAAGAACAGCTCATGATTAATCACATCAAAGATCAACTACACGAATTGGGTTATCTCGACACAGAGGGTAAAACCAAGAGAGAACTAAAACTAGCATTAGCAAGGGAACGAGCGATTAGAGTTGAAGCTGGAAACCCTGAAAGTGGGTGGTTCTGATGGCAGTAAAGAAGCGTAGAGGTCCGGATCCAATAGTTATTCCAAAAAAGCTGTCAGAGTGGATTAACGGTAACGGAACAAATGCTTATGTAAATAACTACAAAAAGGGTGGAGGTAAAATACAAAATGAGCATTTATACAGGCAAAAGAGGGCAAGCCTTTGAAATTGAATTGAATTACACCAATCAACTTTATAAAAACAAGGGACGAGCATTAATCAACAAGCGACCTACACCAGTAAAGGTTCTGAAATCAAAAGGAACCAGAGTATTGAGTGGGTTCTTTGAAGAGAAGAGTACCGTTGATTACGACGGAGTTTATCAAGGTAGATCAATCGTTTTTGAAGCAAAGTCAACAAATGAAAAGAGACTCCCATTCAGCATCATTCAAGATCATCAGGTCAGATATTTGGACCATGCAGAAAAGCAAGGAGCGGTTTCCTTCCTAATCGTCGAAATGAGTGCTGTTAGAGAGGTTTATCTTATTCCAAATAACATGCTTCAAAAATATATTAAAAACGCTAAAGAAGGAGGGAGAAAATCTATTCCAATGTATGATATAGAGGTTTATGCATTTATGGTTGAATCGAAAAACGGGGTGCCACTCGATTACCTGTCAGTCGTTGATAGTTTGATAGAATCAGCAGCTTAATAAAAATTGGAGGTATTACCAATGGAATTTGATTACATGGTCGATTTAAATGAATTCGCAGATGGAGCATTAGCAGCTCGTTTTAACGAGGAACTTCAGAAAGTGCTTGATAACATCGCAGATCCTAACACGGATCCAAAGAAAGCAAGAACAGTAACTATTCAAGTTAAATTTTATGGTGATGAAAGACGGGACGTTATCAACGCTTCAGTAGTAGCAAAATCGAAACTGTTGCCAGCTAAAGAAGCTGATACCAAGTTGTTAATGGGCGCTGATACCAATGGAAATATCATCGGAAAAGAGCTTCGTTCTGGCGTAAAGGGTCAAATGTTTGTCGATGATGATGGAGATGTAGCGATTGATACGGGTGAAAAAGTAAACGAAGTAGTCAAAGGAGAAGGTCCAGATAAAGTAATCAGTTTTAGAAATCAATCAACTAATTAAAAATTGGAGGAATGAAAAATGATTAAAGAAGCATTGCAGTACATCGTAGGTATGGGTAAAGCGGAAATTCACAAGGAAAATGGCCAAAGTTATTCGGATAAAAAATTACATTTAATTGAGGAGCCAACTGCAGGACCATTTATTGTTCACACATTAAGCGGATTAGTAGATTATGTTAGTTCAGGCGTAGATAAATCGGATAAAATGATTGTCCATGTAGTAAGTCCGACAGAAGTTAGAGTGGAATCCCCTCTTAACAGAGATAGAGTAAGAGATTACTATGTAAACGCCGAGGCGCTTATCCCAGAATTTCGATTTGATCGCTGGTACGACACGGAGGATTTTAACATTAAGCTTCAATCATGCTTTGTAAAAAGTGAAGATCGTGACATTATGTTGAAAGTGGTGGGAAATATCACGGAAGACCAGGTTAAAACAGTTAGTGATGATGGGGTATCCCAAGCTGTAGTTGCAAAAGTAGGGGTTGCTTCAGTTGGAAACGTGGAAGTACCAAATCCTGTATCGCTTGCTCCGTATCGTACATTTGTTGAGGTTGAACAACCACAGAGTGATTTCATATTCCGGATGCAATCTGGTCCACGTTGTGCTCTATTCGAGGCAGACGGAGGGGCTTGGAAGAATGAAGCAATTGATAACATAAAAAATTATCTTGAAGCAGCTTTAGCAAAAGAAATAAATTCCAAGCATATCACGATCATTGCATAAATAATAACGGCCCGTTTCGGCGGGCCTAACATTCGCACAGAAAAGAGGAATAAAATGCAGCTAGATTTGTTAAAGGAAATTATAGTTGTTAGATGATTTAGTCAAACAATAAAAATGTTAGATGGTTTCATCGAAAAGTTTAATTATCTTATTTTGCTCGGTGAGAACAATGAAAAATATTTGGTGAGGAGGACTATTTGATGAGTGGACGGTCGAAAGAGATAAAAGAAAAATTACACCATATCAGATGTGTTTTAGGGATTGTAGGTGACCAAGAAACAGTTAATATGGCTGCTGATTTAGAAGATTTGATAATTCAGGAATCTGAACGTGTAGAGGAATTGGAAGATGCAAGAAATGATGAATATGAAACATATACTAACAATCTGAAAATACTCAAAAAAGAAAACCAACGCTACAAACAGGCATTACTAGTAATAGAATCTGGAGAATCAGTTTTATTCACACCCTACAACGAGAAGTTATGGAAGGTTTTAAACATTGCTAGAGAAGCTTTGAAAGGAGAAACAGAAAAACATGACACCATTACAAGAGATAACAAATATATCTGATAAGCTTCCCCTGTCAGTGTTGAAAGATATAAAACAGAGAATTGGAGACTGGTTGGCATCCGGAGGAAACGAAGATGATCCATACATTGAGCAACAGTTACGTTTTGCGAGGAGATTTGTTTCATTAGAAAAATTAAACAAATAAAAAAGACCAACCCTCCTCCAGTCAACCCAGTGCAATTACCACTTTCAAGAAATTAATAACAACAGGGAGTGATCTAGCAAATGCAGCAAAACAAAGAAGATTTTCAACTAGTAGAGGGAGCAAGTAAGCTAGAATTTGATATAATGGATATGCCTTCCAGTTGTGTGATAGTTATTTGTGATGGTGTAGTGAAGATGAGGGAGCTCCCACCATTCGGTGAATACAAAATCGTTACACATCAAGGGAAGGTGAAACGAATGCGGCGGGAAGAGGGGGAGGAGTTTTGAAAGGTTTTTTAAAAGGGAAAACGACTTTTTTAGGGATAATTGTAATTCTGTTAATGTTAGTAATACCCTTGATTATTGCAATTCTATTAAACTTAGATATTTTTAGTTTTGCCTTAGGTTCTACTGATAGTTGGATTAGTTTCTGGGGGAGTTATATTGGTGGCGGTATAGGTATGATAGCAGTAATTCTTACAACTTTATATATCGTAAAGAAAGATTCTCAAGCGAATAAAGAAAGTTTAGATCTACAACATGAGCAATTTGATAAGCAAATATCACAGCAAAGAGAGCAGTTCGATAAGCAATTTTCACAACAAAAAGAGCAATTTGAAAAACAACTTTCACTACAGAAAGATCATTTCGAGAAACAACTTAAAAATCAAACGGAGTCATTAAGAATAACAGATGCTAACGAACGAAATAGAATATACCTAGAAATAATGATTAATGAGACAAACAGGATACTCGAACTTCTTAACAGAATTGCTTTATTGACTAGTGATTACTTTATTATGATAAAAGATCTTTACTTAGCGTGTTACAAAGGACAATATGAGGACCATATAAATAGACAATTACCAGAAGTGTCCCAAAGGGAGTATGAGTTATTTTTAAATTTAAATGAAATGCTATCATTGTTCTTTTCTAAAGTAACTTTTATTGAAGACACAAGTAATATAGAAGATATTGAATTTATGTATGATGATAGTAAAATTTTTAAGAATCGAATTAATGACCATATTATTAATTCACATCACGAGATTAAGAAATTTGATGGTTTAAAAGTTAAAGATGAAGAAACAACGAAGAGGAAAATGAAAGAAACTGATGAGCTAGCTCATCAGATAATAAGAGAAATTAATCAAGAGTCTGTTAACTATAAAGACTATTTAGTTGAATTTATTCTCAAATTGCAAAAATAAATAGTTCTTCCAGCCATCTGGGGAACACTGAGTGACTGTTTGATGATTCTCCATTATGGTAAAGTGAAGCGGATGCGGAAGGAAAGGGGGAAGAGTTTTGAAAGAAAAGATGAATTTACAAAATACTTTTATGATTTTGGGATCTATTTTATTAATTGCAGCATTTATTATTCCTTTGTTTATTGAACAAAAGTTTGCCATGTATCTAGGAGAGGCAGCTACCCCATTTTTATCTGCTGCAGCATTTCTATTATTAGTATCTGCTAATATTATGCAACAGAAAGAATTGTCTTTACAGAGAGAAGAATTAATAGCCACGAGAGATGTTTTTACAGAACAAAGTAAAACAATGGCTTTGCAACAATTTGAAAATACATTTTTTAACATAGTAAATAACCATAATGAAATTATTAAAGGGATGGGATTTACTAATAATCACCCCGGCGATGGTAAAACTTATGAAGGTAGAAAGGTTTTTAGATTCTATAAATATTTAATAATAAAGAAGATTGAAGAGAGCAAGGATAACAAAGATTCCTTTAAGGTTACTTTTCAGGAAAGTCTATCAGAAGTATTTTCGGAATTTGATTACCTTCTAGATCATTATTTCAAGAACGTTTTAACCATAATCAAACTAATTGATATAAATGAGGGATTAACATTTGAAGAAAAGAGATTTTATTTAAATATGTTTTTTTCATTATTAAGCAGTGATGAAAAATACGTTTTATATTGTTTCTTAAATTCAAATAACGGTAGAGAAATTAAAGATTTATTTCAGAGCTACAATCCTTCCCTAGAATGGTTTCTTGATTATGAAGACATCAATGCTTTAAGTAAAAGAATTCAATAATAAGTTCTACCAGCCAACTGGAGGACACTGAATGACGCAATAAGCGTTGTTTAGTGTCCTTTTTTATTTGCAAAAACACTTGAGGGAGTGGGATTTGATGAAAAAACAGGTTGAGGATCTAATCTATCAGTATTACTGGAGAAAGAAGGAAGTATCGAGAATTTGCTCCATACTTTGGAGACGTTACAGTTTGACACCTTCTGCAGGGATGGTATCAAAATACGGGATTGAGGCTACGTTACCTAAAGCGAATACATCTTTAAAAAGCTATGCTGAAATGGATGCCCTTGATGCCAGAGACAAACGTTTGTACGACAGATATAAAGATTATGAAGAAATCGTTAAAGCTATCGAAAGTATTGCTAATTATTTGGAAGACGAACAACAGAAAATTATCCTGGATTGTATGATGGAGGGAATGAGCTATCGATCTATAGCTGATCATTTAGGAATTAATCGTAATAAGATTCGTCTAATGAAAGAGAAAATGTTATGCCAAATATGCCAAAAATGCCACTTCTTGCATGATTTGATTGATAAAAAAACAGCATGATAGACTGGAAGGGAGGTCGGCGAGGTTAAAAACCTTGGCCGTTTTGCCCTTTCGGGCATAAAATTAAATTCGTATGTAAAACAGATGAATACTCCCTTGAAAAGATGTATATTGAAATAGGTAGATATTGTCAGTATAAGATAGTTAGAAAAGGAGATATGTCATTTGGTTAAAAAAATACTTATGCTTCTGTTTGTGATACTTGTTATTTTGGGAGCACCATTCGCATTAGTAGCTTTACTTGATACTGGAATATTAACCTTCCAATTGGGTGAAGATGATACATGGATTGCGTTCTGGGGGACGTATATTGGTGCTATCGTTAGTGCGAGTGTAGTATACTTTGTGGCACGGTTTCAAATTAAAAAACAATATGAGCAGCAAATGTATTTATTCCAATTACAAAACGAGCAGCAAATAAAATCAATAGAAATGGAAAATAAACATTCTACAAAGAGAGAAATGGAAAAATTTCATCTAATTAATAAGCTAGAAAAAATCGAAGAAATGCAAGCTTTACTTGAAAAAATATCATCAATAAATATCGATTTAAATAATGATTTAGTTACATTTTCTGTTATCAAACATGCGCAGGTTAAAAGCATTGAAGGGAATAGTAGTGTAGATAAAGAAGATCAAATATATCAATTAAGAACTAATTATAGAAAATATCATTTTGAGATAACTAAAGATATTATGAGGTTAATAGTTTTATCAAACTATGTTAAACCTACAGAGGTAAAGCTTTTAGAGTTGCAACAGAAATTTATGGGTTTATTTCAAGAAGTGAAAGATTGTTATTTCTCTGAGGAATTGTATAAAAAATATCTTATAAAAAGAGAAACAAGTGTGTACGCAATGGAAAATTCTGAACTAATAGCACAGAAAATTATTGAAATGAACATCTATATACTGCAAAAAGAATTGGATAATACCTTAAACAAAATAGAGAAATATGTAGAATGATTGGCACCCTAACGGGTGCTTTTTTAATATTATCGAAACACTCAAATATAAATGAATTGAGTGTTCTTTATGGAGGAATATACTATGAAAATCGAAACTATTGAAATTAATAAATTGATTCCAGCAGATTATAATCCAAGGATTGATCTTAAACCAGGGGATCCTGAATATGAAAAACTAAAGAATTCTATACATGAGTTTGGCTATGTTGAACCACTTGTCTGGAATAAACGTACTGGTAATCTTGTCGGTGGGCATCAGCGGTTAAAAGTATTGATAGAAGAAGGAATGACAGAAGTTGAAGTCTCCGTTGTAGATATGGATAATACCAAGGAACAAGCCTTAAATATTGCCCTAAACAAAATTAGCGGTGATTGGGATGAAGGAAAACTGGCGGTGTTACTGCAAGAGTTATCCGATAGTCCAATAGACATTGAATTATCCGGTTTTGACCAAGACGAATTTAAAGAGCTGATTGAAGGTCTTCCATCAGATACAGAAGTGGATGAGCCTATTAAAGAGGACAATTTTGACGTTGAAGGAGCAATAAAAAATATAAAAGAACCCGAAACAAATTATGGTGATGTATGGAAATTAGGACGTCATCTTTTGGTATGTGGCGATGCAACAAATTTCAAAGACATTGAAAAGTTAATGGGTCATGATAAAGCTGATCTTGTTATAACGGATCCACCATACAATGTTGCAGTAACAAGTGATTCTAAGGAATTAAGTAAATCCGGTAGAGACAAAATAATGAATGACAATATGTCTGCAGAGGAATTTGATGTTTTCCTAGATGGTGTATTTAAAAGTTATTCTCATTTGATGAAAGAAAATGCAGCTATTTATGTTTTTCATGGTTCATCCTATCAGCGTGAATTTGAAAACTCTATGAATAAACACAGAATTTCAGTTCGTGCTCAGTGTATATGGGTGAAGAATTACCCTTCTTTTGGTTGGTCTCAATATAAATGGCAACATGAACCAGTATTCTACGCTTACAAAAAAGGAAAATCACCTGCATGGTACGGAGACAGAAAACAAACGACCACCTGGAGATCTAGTTTACTAGGTGAAGAACTAGAACCATCAACTGTTTGGGAAGTTGGCCGAGGCAACGTTAATGATTATGTTCATCCTACACAAAAACCATTAGAATTAATTGCAATTCCTTTGAAAAATAGCAGTAAAAAGAAAGACATTGCTGTTGATTTGTTTGGTGGGAGTGGTTCTACCCTTATGACATGCGAGCAGCTAGATAGAGAATGCCGGACTATGGAATTGGATCCGGTTTTTTGTGATGTTATTAAAAATCGATTCTATGAAAGCACAGGAATCGAACCTGTTTTATTAAATAAATAAAAGAGAAGGTGCTGGTAACACCTTCTCCCTATTAGTGCCGAAACACGGCAGAGATAGTGGAAAGCTGTGGCCACAGTTGAGTAATAGCCACTATCTCACTTTCATTATATTTGAAAGGTCGGTGTTAGGCAATGGAAAAAGCAAACAAACGTTCTAATGAAGAGCTTTTAATAGAGCATGAAGCAATGACTGTTACTGGTGTCTTAGAATCAAAGGAGAAGTACAGGAAGATTATTCAGGCCAGTATAGCTCGTTGGGTGAAGGACTTTCAAGAGGGAAGAATTGAAATCAAATCAGTTGATGATCTAAAGAAACTAATTGAAATAGACCTAGAGTTACAAAAAGATGATTTTTAAAAACGAACTCAAACTTAAAGAGTCGGAGGTGGGCGGTGATGTAGGTTGGCTAGACCACGTGACCCTAAAAGGGATGAAGCAAAACGGATTTGGCTAGAAAGCGGAAAAGAAATGAAGCTTGTAGACATTGCCAAAAAGTTAGAAGTGTCTGCAAGTACTATCCGAAAATGGAAATCACAAGATAAATGGGATAGAGATTTAAAAGAGAGCGTTCCTAAATCGAAAAGGAGCGCTCCTAAACGTTTTGGAGCACCAAAAGGAAATCAGAACGCCAAAGGAAACAAAGGTGGCGGAGCTCCTGTTGGTAATCGAAACGCAAAAGGTAACAGCGGAGGTTCACCACCACCTGGGAATCGGAACGCAGTAACAACCGGAGAATATGAAACTATCATGTGGGACTATCTGGATGATGATGAAAAGGAATTATTCGAATCAATCGAGACTGACCCACTTTATCAAATTGATATAACTATTAGGGAGCTATCTATTAGGCAGCGTAGAATGATGAAGCGGATTAAACAGTTAGAGAATGGATTAAATGAATCAGAAAGAAGAGTGCTACAACAGTTAAAAGATTCGAAGGATATTCATGTTATTGAAAAGGATGGAGTCCAACACAAGGTTCCTGTTAAAACTTCTGCGTTAGTGGTTACGGAAATTGAAGAAACTCATTACCGTAAAATCGATGACATTATGAATATTGAGGAAGCGTTGACCAGAATAACTAATCAATTGGTTAAGGCCGTTAAACAAAAATATGATATCGAGAAATCATACGGAGAGCAACCATTGAAAGAACAGTTGCTACAAATCCAGATTAATAAAATGAAGGCTGAGATTGCCAAAATAAATGGAGAAGATGGAATCGAGTATGAGGATGATGGATTTATTGAAGCTTTAGGTAATGCTGCGGTGGAGGTGTGGGACGATGACGGCGACGATGGAAGCTCCGAAACCGAAGAAGCTTAAACCTGCATTATTTAAGTTTAGTCCATTCTCTAAGAAACAGAAAAAGGTATTGACCTGGTGGCATCCTAAATCCCCAATGAAAGATAAAGATGGCATTATTTGCGACGGATCCGTTCGTGCTGGTAAAACGGTTGTTATGTCACTTTCTTACGTAATGTGGGCTATGGAAACCTTTAACGAAGAAAACCTAGGAATGGCAGGAAAAACTATTGGAGCATTTAGACGTAACGTTATTACTCCATTAAAGCGAATGCTTAAGTCCAGAGGATATCTAGTTAAAGATCATAGGGCAGATAATTTCTTAACCATATCTAAAAACGGGGTGACCAATTACTTTTATGTTTTTGGTGGAAAAGATGAAAGGTCACAGGACTTGATACAGGGGATAACACTGGCTGGAATGTTCTTCGATGAAGCTGCACTGATGCCTGAATCATTTGTTAGCCAAGCGGAAGCCCGTTGTTCAGTAGATGGCTCAAAGTATTGGTATAACTGTAACCCAGCAAGTCCATATCATTGGTTTAAAGAAAAATACATCGACAAGCTGAAAGAGAAGAATCTTATTCGTCTGCATTTTACCATGGATGATAACCCTTCTTTATCTGCTAGAGTAATAAATCGTTATAAACGAATGTTCACAGGAGTATTTTATCAGCGATTCATTCTTGGGTTATGGGTGCTTGCTGAAGGTGTTATATATGACATGTTCGACAAGGACAAGCATTCTGTTCAAACAAAAGATAGAAGATACACAGAATACTATGTATCAATCGACTATGGAACTCAGAACCCCTCTACATTTGGTTTGTGGGGTAAGTTCGAAGGCAAATGGTACAAGATCAAAGAGTATTATTATGATGGTCGTAACTCTTCCAGACAGAAAACGGATGTTGAATACAGCAAGGATTTAAAAGCATTCGTCAAAGGTATTCGCACAAAAGGAATTATTGTGGATCCATCTGCAACAAGTTTTATCGCCCAACTGAGGAAAGATGGATTTTACGTTATTGAAGCTAAGAATGCTGTTCTCGATGGAATAAGAAACGTGCAAACGGCCTTGATGGATGAAATGATTCTCTTTAATGACTGTTGTAAAGAGACTTTTAGAGAGTTCTCATCTTATGTTTGGGACAAAAAGGCAGCTGATAGAGGGGAAGACAAACCAATTAAACAGTTTGACCACGCAATGGATGCAGACAGATATTTTGTAAATACAATCTTATTTGCTCCAAAAGCTAAAGTGAGTAGCGTAAACGCATGGTAAACAGAAAGAAGGTGATCATATGCCAAGCTGGACAAAATTTGATGCTTCTGTAATTGAGAAAACACACGGTAACATATTTTATTATCGTAGTCTGTACGAAGGGAAGCATTCTGAGATTTTTCCGCGCGCTAAGGAGTTAATAGCCAAAGGAGAGATTATAGACAACATTATGTATGGTACAGAACGGGCCAAAAACGTTCAAACACCATACCTAGTAGCGAATATATGTAAGTTGATACCTGAGATACCCGCAATGCTAGTAAGTCGCTCTATCGGCAATATACAGTCCTCTTTATCGCCGGATGATTTTCAAACTGAAAACATTAACCAAGAAACAGACGAGTTAGTGGATGAACCACGAGACGAAGTAAGTAGAATCATCCATGTACAGCAGGAAATTATTAATCAGATTCAAAAGAATAGCAATCTAGCATTTGAGCATTGGGGAAATATCTTGCAGCAACAAGTTGATGGAGGTCTAGTGGGTGTACCTTGGAATGACGAATTAGGGCTACGTTTAGAATTTAAAGCTAGAGACGTGTATTACCCTCATGATAATGGATTAGGAGTGGATTTAGCCTATGAAATTGAAATAGACGATGAAGAGTATTTGCATGTGTACCGTGAGGAAGTAAAAGATGGTGATCTACACACCAAGCACATGCTTTATATACTTAATGAACAACGTAAAACGGAAGAAGTTCCCGAGGATGAAGCAAAAAAGCTTCTAGATATGAAAGAGTTGGAAAAGGTTTATCTAGGTAGAGGTAGACCTTTTGTTATTTATTGGCCGAATGAAAAAACATTCATGAATCCATTAGGTACTTCATGCTTAAAAGGGCAAGATGGTAAACAGGATGAAATCAATTGGACGCTCACAAGGAACGCTATCACATTTGAGCGTAATGGAAAGCCACGTATTGCTGTTTCTAAAGAAGTTATGCAAGCACTAATGGAAAAGGCGCATGAAAGATACGGTGATGAATCAAAAATAGATCATCGTGATCTAGAAGTTACCACGTTCGATGACCAGGGAAAAGCATTGGAAGTAATTCAGATTGATATTACTAAAATTGGCGATATTCAGTGGGTAAAAGACCTCATGAAACTCATGCTTATGGAAACTAAGACATCTGAAAAAGTCGTGGATTTTTACATGGACAAGACTACTGCAACAGGTGCTCAATCTGGTGTGGCTAAATTTTATGATTTGTTCACATCGTTAATTAAGGCCGAACAAATTCAATCTGAATATATTTACTTCTTGCAGCAGTTGATTGAAAGTGCGTTGTGGCTTGCTAACTATAATGACGATGCTGTTGTGATAGAGGAACCAGAAATCATGCTTAAATCGATGATTCCAATTAGTCGTAAGGAATTGATTGAAGAAAACAAAATGGCATTTGAGGGTGCGAATGACATACCGACACAATCACTTGAAACAACGCTTAGAAGAAATAACCCTAATGCATCCGAAGAATGGATACGTGAAGAGATTGCTCGTATTGAAGCTGAGAAATCTGGTGATGATAGTTTTTCATTAATGAATGGTAGACAGACATTACAGCAGTTTATGGGAAATAGGGATGCTGATGGTAATCCGGTACAGGATGATGAGTAATGAACAGTGAAGAACTATTAGAAATTATCCGTGCTATGAAGCTAGAAATATTAGAATTGCTTCATGTTGCAAACCTAGCAAATGACAGGGAAGCGAAAAGAGCATTAGAGATCATAGACAGCATGTTTGCTCGAATTGATGCAGCTATCGAAGAAGTTATTCCTTCTGAATCTCTCAAGGAATACTTTTCTGGCTTAGATGAAGCAACTAGAGCATTGAATAGCACAGGGATAAACCCTATAAATGGATTAGCTGGAAGTATATCGAGTAGTGGCCAAGTTGCAACAGCATTTGCAAATCGTGTCCATATGGAGGCAGTTTCAGAAATAACAGATAACACCATGCTAGATTTGAAAGCAGCTATTCGCACGGCAAGAAGAAACACTCTTGGAAGTATTGAAAATGCTCTCAGCTCCGTTAAAAACGAATTACAGCGTGGAATTATTCATGGTAAGCCTAGAAGAGTAATAACTCAAAGGGTTGCTGATTCGTTCGCTAAAGAAGGTATGACAAGCTTCATGACCATTGATGGTAGAAAGTTGCCACTTGATTTTTATTCAGAAGTAACAGTACGAACTAACTTAAAAACGGCAAATGTACAGGGTGCTAAAAATCGCTATTTAGAAAATGATGTAGGATTGGTAGAAATATTTGAGCGTGGTGATGGATGTGCCGAATGTGCCAAATATAACGGTATTGTGGTTAGTTTAACTGGTGAACATGAGGGATTCCCGACTACAGATGAAGCCCCACTACCACCAAGGCATGCGAACTGCAGGGGATCTACTCGGCCGTTTGTACTTGAATTTAAGTCTGCTAAAGAAATTGAAGAGGTTAAGCGCAAATGGAAGAATTTCAATCCTAACAAAGACACCAGGACAGCATCCAAAAAGAAAGCATATGAAGAACAACAGCGCCTCAATCGCATTAATAATTATGAAAAGAAGCGATATGCAGATATTAAAGGGCTATTAGGTGATGATGCTCCAGCAAATTTAGGTGCATTTAAACGTATGAAGAGAGCTAATTCAGAAAACTACCAGAAATTAATGCAAGATTATCAAGATGCTTTGAAATCAATTAAGGAATGAGTTGATAAATATGGCAAAGAAAAACAATCCAAATCAAATGCTTGGTGCCGTAGCAGGTATGATTACTCTTATCCATCAAATAACCGAGGATAAGCGCATACCGGAAAAGGTCAGAAAAGAGTATTTAGAGAAATTCAATAATATTGTTGACGGTAGTAAGTAAACACCTGGCAGACAAGCGCTAGGTGTTTTTATTATGCCTTTTTCCATGATTGCAGGCTTTAAAGAACAACTTGAGTAATGGCTCCTGCACCTAAGCAGAGGAAGGAAATTGAAATGTTAAAACGATTACTTACATGGTTTATCTCATTATTTGAGCGTCACCTTTCTACGATAACGAAAGAGGAAACAAAGCCGTTAAAAATGCAACTGCAATTTTTTGCTGATGGGGATGACGATGACCCAGAGGACGATTCTGAAGACGATCTCGATGATGAAGATCCAGAGGATGATGTTCCGGACTTGGATGAATTACTTAAGGACCCTAAATTCAAAAAACAATACAATGCTAAATTTAAAGGTCAATTAAGTAAACGAATGAAGAAGTATGAAGGTATTGATCCAGAAGAGTATCGCCGACTCAAAGAACAGGCTGGAAAGAAAAAACAAAATCAAGATGATGATGAAGACGAAGAACTTGAAACACTTAAATCAGAACTGACTGATAAAGAAAAACGCCTCCTGCGGGCGGAACGTAGAGAAAAGAGAGCTCTCGTCAAAGAATATGCTGTCGATAATGATGTAAGTCCAAAACTGTTAGCACGTCTGATCAACGTGGATGACATTCATTTGGATGAAGATGGGGAAGCAGAAAATCTTGAAGAATTATTCGAGGAATTGGAAGAGGAATTCCCAGAGTATTTCGGTGCCGCAGATGATGAAGAGGAGGATGAGGAAGAAGAGCCAGCGAAAAAGAAAAGAAAGACTACTTTTGTTCCTGGATCCCGTCAAAAAGGTAACAAGAAAAAGAAAGTGAACCCGAAAGAAGCTGGTCGCCAAAAAGCATTAGAAAGACATAAAAAGGAGGACGAATAACAATGAATTTACAGCCTACAAAGATTGATATTGTTTCTGGTAAAAACTTTTTACGTAATAACGTAGGAACTGAATATAAAACAGGTGGAGCAACTTTAGACGCTTCTAAATTTACTACAGGCGAGTATGTTAAAGCTGGTACAGCAGTTTATATAGGTGATGATGGTTTTTATGTTCCGTGGACAGATGCAGAAGAGGGAGAAACACGTGAAGGTGCTGGACTAACTTCTCACGATGTAAAAGTTGTGAATGGTTCCAATCCAATTGTAGGTGTGCTTATCGCAGGACATCCATTAGAAAGCAAATGCACTGGTGTTACTGAAGGGTTTAAGGCAGAAGTAAAAGGGTATTTACGCTTCGATGCGTAAGAAGGAGGAATAATTAATGCCACTACATTTACAAGAATTTCAAGGGGAACAATTTCAAGGTTACGTAGAAAACGTACCTGTAGCTAAAGAATATAAACTTAGAAACGTACTACCGAACAAAACGATAAAAGATATTAACTTCTCGTACAATGTGATTAACGGTAAGTATGGTCAAGCAGCAAGCATAACTGGATTTAATGCATCTGCACCCTTACGTGATAAGAAAGATTTACAAAAAGCGTTTGGTTCTGTAGCGAAAGTACAGCATGGAACACGTTTGGATGAGGAAGAGTTGCTACGGTTTAATCGTCCGAGAGATGATGAAGAAAAGAATCAAGCCATCGATTACGTATATGATACAACAGACGATCTTATCCAAGGTGTTTATGATGTTGAAGAATATATGCGTGCTCAAGCAGTATACAATGGTGTACTTGAATATGACGATGACGAAAACGATATTCATTTGAATGTTAACTTCGGAATTCCAGAGGGTAACAAAATCAGTGTTACTACTGCATGGTCAAATTCTGCATCTACACCATTAGAAGATATTCGGGCAGCAGTTAAACAGTATCAAAAGGAAAATAAGCGACAAAAGCCACGTGTTATGCATATGACTAGCGCTACCGAAGCGCACCTATTAAATAATGATCAGATTCGTGTTCAAGTATATGGTACCAACAACGGGCAACGTTTATTAACTAGAAATGATATTTCAAATGTATTAACTGCACTAGGTTTACCACCATATGAAATTAACGACGATGTGATTGATGTTTATGGTAACGGAGAAGTACCATTGCTTGAAGACAATAAAGTAGTATTTCTTGGCGATGAACTAGGTAACACATACTTAGGACCAACAGTTGAGAAAAACTACCAAAGCGGAATTTATTCCGTTACTGAAATCAAGGAAACTAATCCGCCAAGTCAAGCTATTTTTATTGGGGAAACAGTATTCCCAGCTATAAAACGTCCACAATCTATTGTAATTATGAGCGTCTAATTTGGCGCTCTATTTCATTTTCAAAGATTAAGGAGGAAATCAAATGCCAAAATATATTGCTAAAGCATATTTAGTCCATAAAGGAAAAATTATTCCTACAGATGGGGAAGTAGAACTGACAAAAGAACAAGGTGATCGTCTAGGTGACAAGGTAGAACTAATTAACCTTGAAGAACAAAAAGGTGAAAAGTCACTTCAAGAACATACAGTTGATGAACTTAAGATAATTGCTGAAGAACGTGGTATTGAGGATTACACCAAGCTCAAAAAAGAAGATTTAATTAAGACTATCGAAGCATCTGAACAGGAGTGATCAATTTGATCACCAATGAATCTATTAAAGAATATCTCGATAAAATGTATGGAAATCACCTGTATGAAGAATTAGAAAGTACAGACCAAGATAAAATCATTTTCGATGCATATGAGTTGTTAAAAGATAACTTCAAGGTAGAAATTATCACAGATCGTGCGGTTGCTTTACAAGTCCTTTACATGCTTGAAGGGGAGGAAGAGGAATTCTCTAAATTGAAACGCCATGGTGTGAAATCTTATAGCGTTAAGGGTGTATCTGTAGCATTCGATGGAACAGAGATTTCTCCGACGGTTATTCAATTGCTAGAGCCTGCTCCTAGAGCAAAGGTAGGTCGTTTAATATGATTCCTCCTATGAGACAAAAAGTCATCGCAAATGTACCTATTTTGGACGAAAACGGCAGGCTAATTAACGACAAGTATGGGAGGCCGCAAACAGAACCAATCGAATCAAAAGCACGTGTTCAATTCAAGTCACAATTAGTACGGGATGCAAACGGAAGAGAACGCCGTGTTAATCTCGAAATTGATTTACCGCGTGACTTTAATCCGGATAGCGGAACCGAACTAGATTATGTGACAATTGATGGAAAAGAAGGTACTGGTACAATTGTTGCAAAAGATGAAGCTACTAATCTATCAGGCATCAAAGTCTATTACAGGACGGTGTTTGTTGATGGCTAGGAAAAATGCTTTTAATGTTGAATTTATCGGCATTGACAAATATATCAAAGTCCTTAAAAAAATGGAACGCAATGTTGAACCAGTGCTGTTAGAAGAATATACAAAATACGGCATGCTAGTAGAAGAAGGAGCAAAAGCACTTGTTCATCATAATCATGGTGATTTGGAGGATTCAATTAATTTTCAAAAGGCGCAAAAAAGCGGTGCTAGTGTCATCGTAGAAGGTGGTTCTAATAGTGACTATGCTCTAAGACGTCACGAAGAGCCTTATCGCCCAGGTGTTTATGACAAATATGAAAGAGGTAGACATTCTCCGGGATATTATATTGATGGTCTAGGTGCTGGAACGAGAGGAAAATCGATGTGGCGAGGATATCGTCCTGGTCGCAAGTATCTTGAAAATGCGATTAAAGCTACCGAACCAGATTATAAGAAAATGAATGAAAAGGCGATAGACCGCATCTTAAGGAGTAAATCATGATACAAGAAGCGTTAATGAATGAACTCGAAGCTGTTATCCCTGGTTTAACCTGGACAGTTGACTATTATTCTGCGGAGGATAGTACTGGTACTGTTTATTCGACTTCAAGCGGCCAGCCTGATAGGTACGATACCGAATACCGCTATCCTGGCTATCAAGTATGGATACGGTCGAGTGATTGGGATTATGCAAAACTAGCAGCTGAATTAACCTATAAACAACTGCATAAGAAGAGTAACTTTAGAGTTGCTGTAGATTACGAGAAAGATGGACAAGTAGTGTTGAAGAAACATTATCTTGTCCTTTTTGTTATGGCTGCAAGTGACCCGTTACGTATTGGAGATAACAACGGAATTATGGAATACAGCGTCAATTTTGACGTGACTTTAAAGGAGGAAAAATAGATGGCTGAAGAAAAACAATATATTTATGGTGTAGCTGACATTACCATCGGCGAAGGGGCTAATCAAATTAAATTTGATGGTAAAGACTACTTGCAAGCAGAAGGCGGGTCTTTAAACTTAACGCCTCAATACACCGAGTTTACATTTGTAGACTTTGGCGAAACGGTTGTAGAACGTCGCCTATCTGGTTGGGAAGGTGAAGTAGTGATTGTTGCCGGACAAGAGGATGCAGAGATTTTAGAACTTGCTCTCGCTTCCACCGAGCCTATTACAGAAACGGAAGGTGGAACTGAGGTTGGGGCGATGGATGCTAAAATCGGTACGAAAGTTCAAGGCCGCAAAGTACGTATCCATCCACGAATTTTACCTGACTCCATTAAAGACAGGGACTGGAATATCTATAACATGGCTTCTATCGGTGGGTTTGAACGTGAATATAACGCAGAACAAGGTAATTTTACGATTACCCTAACAATGATGCCACGTGAAGGATTTGACGCTTCTAAGCCGGGTAACTTCTTCTATCGTGGTGGTGTGGACCCAAACGCGGAAGATACGTCCCCAAACGAATAAACGCCATTCAACAGCCTTCGTTGGCTTTTTTTATTGATTGAATGGCGATAAATTAAAGGAGGAACACGATGCCTAAGACAGATAAAGATATTTTATTTACCGAGATTTTTGGTACGAAAGTAGGTTTACCACAGTTTTACGATGCTAATGATAACCCGGTTGCTATTTCAGAGAACAATCCACTTCCAGTAACTTTACAGGGCGGCTCTGATGGGAAATCAGCTTATGATATTGCAGTCGATAACGGTTTTGAAGGTACGGAACGAGAATGGTTAGAATCACTGAAAGGACATAAAGGGGACCCGGGTTCACCAGGAACAGATGGCGTAAGTGTTGTTGGAGCAACATCCGACGGAACCAACATTATATTTGAATTATCGAATGGAAATACAATTGAACTTCCTTGGCCAAGCCAAGAAGTACCTGAAGAGTAGGTCATCTCCCTGCTCTTCTTTTTTATTTACAACAAATTAGGAGGATTCAAATGAAAGTAAATCTAAAAATCAAGGAAGAAAACACAGTGGAAACAATTCAACATGAAGTTGAGGAGCTTAACTTATTTCAAATTACACGTGCAATTAAGGTAGTCAAAGATGTCATGAAGTTAGCTCAAAATGATCCACATTTGAAATCGCTATTCGAAGAAATTTTTGCTGAACAAGGAGCAGAAATTAATGCTGATGATTTAGATCAAGGCTTTGTCCAAAAGTTATTGGGTGCTATGGATGTTCTGCTAGCAGAAATTCCAGAAAAGGCATTCGAACTGTTATCTGTCTTATCGGATGTTGAATATGACGTATTCATGCAGCAAAAGCCTGAAGACGTGTTTGATATTTATGATGCAGTAATTCAAGTAAATGACATTGATAAATTAATCAATCGTGCAAAAAAGTCTTTGGCATTGACGAAGTCACAAGTGAAAGTTATGAATCTTTTTCCGAAGAGGACACAACTGGAAGAGAAGCAAGCATAGAAGAAGCCTTTATATTCAAGCTATCTAAGAAACTCGGAGGTCGGAAAGAAGTTGTAACAAGCCCTGCAGTAGAGTTATTCAAATATATGGATATGGAGCTCGATGAAGAGAGAAATCTAGCTGAGCAAGAAAAAGCAAGAATGTATATCCAGTATCTATCTAATATATTTTCGCAACCACAGATGGGTAAGCCGGACCCTAAGTTTCAGCAAGCTAAGAAAGAGTTTGAAAGCTTGTTAATGCCGAGAAGTAAGGAAAAAGAGAAAAAGAAATTATATGAATGGGATTTTGATCCCAATGAATTAATTGAAAATAACGGATAGAAAGGAGGTAACCTATGACAGTTATTAAGGAACTGCGAACAAGGTTTACAGCAGAGGCAAAAGCACTCAAGAAAGCCTTTCAGTCTATCCAGAAAGACGCTAATGCTTTAGCGAAAAGTAACAAGGCGTTAAACGATGCTTTTAAAAAGACGAATAAACAGACAGACGTTACTACGAAACGTTTTAAAACGGCAAGTGGACAAGTATATGCTTTAAATAAAAGTTTAGATCAGACTCCTAAAATAGCAAAAAGGGTCGATAAGAGCATTAATACCATCAACAAAGGCGTTTACAATTTAAATAAGAGTTTTTCTGAAACTCCAGTAGTAGCAAAGCGTGTGGTTAAAAGTGTCGGGGATATAGGTAAAACGGTAACTGATGTAAATAAGGTAGTTGCAAAGACTCCAAATGCTGTTAAAAAGGCATCTGACAGTATGGATGCTATGAATAAAACGGTTTACACGTTAAATAAAAACTTTTCTGACACCCCTAAAATGGCAAAAAGAGCCGTTACAGGGGTTAGTTCTGTTCGACAAGGTTTAGGGGAAGCAACTACCCAAACAGGCAAATTCAATCAAGCTATACGTGGAATTAGAACGTATATGACCACATCTGGTAAGAATGTTATATCGACAGTTAATAACATGAAAAACTCTTTATCTAGTATTCCCCCTGTCGTTTCACAAGGATCTATTACAACTAGAAAAAGTATCATGAGTGGTATTGTAGCTCCATTTCGTGAAGCAACGAACGTTGTTAAGGGATACGCTGCTGTTCTTGGTCTGTTGAGCGCAGGAAGTTTAGCGGCTACAGGTATGGGGCGTTTATCTGCTATTGAAAATGCACAAGTATCACTGGAAGTTATGATGGGTGATGCAGAGCGGGCGAAGGGCTTTTTGGATGATGTTTTAAGCTTTGCTAAAACAACTCCTTTCGCATTCCCGGATTTAGCGGAAACTGCAAGGAATCTAGTCGCTTTTGGTATGGATGAAGCGAAAGTAATCCCAACCATGAAAGCGATTGGTGATGCAGCAGCGGGTTCTGGTAAAGGTGCTGAAGGACTGAATCAAATAGCTGGTGCATTCGGTGATATGCAGGTATCCGGAACATTATCCATGGATCAGATTAATAGGCTTGCATCTGCCGGTGTTCCAGCTTTAAAGATTCTCGCTAACCAAGCAAATAAGTCAGTGGATGAGATGAAGAAGGAAATTTCTAGCGGTACAATGTCATCTGCCAAAGCCATTGATGACTTGGTAAAGGGGATGCAAGAAGGAACAGATGGAGTTGCCGGCGCCACTGCAAGTATGGGCGGTCTAATGGAAAAGATGAAGGATACTTGGGTTGGATCCGTAGACAGTATGAAATCATCTATATCATCCGGAATGGCTAACCTAATGGAACCGATAAAAGTCCCACTGCAAGATTTCATGAAATGGTTTGGCAATTCATTTGGAATTATGGTTTCTGGAATTCTAAACTTTTTCGGAATGATGAAACCTGCAGTAGAACCTTTAAAGGTCGCATTATCTGATTTAAGAAGTTTTATGCAAAGTTTAGGTAGAACTGTCAAGAATTTATTCCAAGCACTCCAACCTGTTGCATCCTTGGTAGGGATGACACTTGTAGGTGTCTTTACTGTATTAGCTCAGGTACTTAAAAGCGTGATTGCTCCGACATTAGAGTATATATCCGGAATGAAGATATTTGCTCCAATTATTGCGGGTGTAGTAACGTATATTCTTGCTTATCGTTCGGCGTTAATTGCAGCTATCGCTATTCAGAAAACAGGAAACGTGTTAACAAAGGTATCAATTGCATTAGCAAAAGCACAAAGAGCGGCACATCTGGCGATGGTAGTAAGTGGGGGCGGAGTTAGAGGGATGCTGTTAGCATTGAATGCAGCAATGCGAGCATTAAACCTTACTATGCTTAAGAATCCGTTTGTTTTAGTAGCAGCAATATTAATTGGCTTAGGTGCTGCACTATACACAGCTTACAAACGTTCAGAAACTTTCCAAAAGGCAGTTAGCAAAGCTTTTGAAGTCGTAAAAGATGCTGCAGTTGCTGTTGGCGATGTAGTAGTCAATACAGCTAAAGTTGTTGGTTCATTTTTCAGCAGTGTTGGCAAAAATATTGCTGATTGGTTTAGTGCTAGTTTTATGCCTGTTTTAAACAATATAGCTTCATCAATTAGTCAGTTTGGTGGGAAAATCGCTGACTGGTTTATGAATAGCTTTATTGTTGGGATGAATAACATGCTATCCCAAGTTAAGAAATCCGGGCAGAAAGTAGCTAGTTATCTAGGAGAAGGCATTTCAACTGGATTAGAGAGTGCTTCATTATTTGCTGGCGGTGTAGGTGGTAAGATTTCAGATGCAATTAATGCATCGATTGATAGTACTGTACAAGCATTCGAGAGCGTTGGTCAACGAATATCAGATTCGATAGCGAACGGATTAATCGGTAGAGCTGGGGATATCGTAAAGAGGTATTTCGAATCTCTAATTGAATCTTTCCAGAGTTTCAGTGGTGTTGCAACACTAGTAGCTCCATCCCTAATCGGAATGGGTGCAAGAATGTTAGGTGTAACTGGTCCAATTGGATTGATTATCAGTTCAATCATGACCTTGATAAACATTTTTACAGAGCTATATCGAACAAATGAAAATTTCCGTAACTTCATTGATAACACTTGGAGAGCTATCCAGAGTGTTTTTTCTAATGTTTTAAAAGCTTTACAACCTATACTGGATGAGTTTAATAAGGCTTTTGGCGAAATTGTGGCAGAACTCGGACCCGAATTTGCCAAGACAAAAGAAGTGATTGCAGATAGTATCAACGAATTAAAGCCAACGTTCCAAGAACTAGGAGAAACCTTTGTGGAATTAGGCGTAACCTTTGCTGATCTATTCAAAGAAATTGGTCAAGTTGTAGGAGATGTAGTAAAGGAAATAGTTCCGTTATGGATTGAGTTTCAACTAACAATCGTAACAACAATCGGTGAAATAGTTAAGGTTGTTATTCCTTCATTACTAGAAGTCTTTAAATCTGTATTCCCACTGATATTGGACATTGTTAAAAGCGTTATATCAGTGGCTGTAGAAGTCTTTACGATGCTTATTGATGTTGTTTTAGAAATAGTGGAAGCCGTATTCCCGATGTTGCTATCTGTAGTCCAGTCCGTATTACCTGTCATTTTAAATCTCGTTAAAACAGTTTTACCGTTAGTCATGAATTTGTTTACAGCACTGATAGACGTTGTGCTAGAACTTGTAAAAGCTGTTGTACCAATGATTTTATCGGCGGTAAAAGCTGTTTTACCTATGGTTTTGAAGATTATTAAGTCAGTACTGCCTATGGTGATTTCGATATTCACATCATTGATCGATGTCGTAATGGAATTAGTCAAAGCAGTGCTTCCGATGGTCCTATCTATAGTAAAGTCAGTATTCCCGATGATTTTGAACATAATCAAAACTGTACTTCCCATTGTCATAGACCTTATAACATCAGTTGTAAATATTATTTTGGAGTTAGCTAAAGCAGTAATACCACTGGTGTTACGAATAGTGCGGATGGCTTTTCCTATTATCCAAAAGATCATTGAAACAGCAATGAAAGTCGCAATGGCTATATTAGAGGCATTGGTAACGGTAATTCAAAAAGTTGTAGTGCCAGGAATTGAGTTTATTC
Source organism: Oceanobacillus profundus (assembly GCF_003515705.1). Classification (GTDB taxonomy): domain Bacteria; phylum Bacillota; class Bacilli; order Bacillales; family Amphibacillaceae; genus Oceanobacillus; species Oceanobacillus profundus. The sequence goes on along the minus strand of NZ_QWEH01000003.1, from coordinate 11,622 downwards.
TAAAAGTTGTACAAACCGTCTTCCCAGTCATTACTAAAGTAATTGAAGGCGCACTAAATATCGTAATCGGCATTTTAGAGTTTTTCATCTCCTTGTTTACTGGTAACTGGTCTGGGATGTGGGATGCGATTAAGAAGATTTTAAGTAGCGCTACATCAATTATATGGTCAATTATTAAAGGCGTATTTGATTTAATCGCATTATTTATTAAAACAGTTTTCAATGCGATTGCTAGCTTTTTCAGCATTATTTGGTCAACTATTACCAATTTATTTAAGACGGTATTATTAGCAATTTATAATTTCGTAAAAGATCGTTTTACATCAATAAAAAATACCACAACCAATATTTTTAGTGCGATTTGGAACTTTATAAAAGATATTTGGAATAAAGTAAAAAACTTTATCTTTGATACTGTTTCTAATATCTTTACAAAAGTTAGAGATACCTGGAACAACTTGAAGACACGCACATCAGAAATATTTAGTGGTATCTATGATGGTATAAAGAGTAAATTTGACGACATTGTTGATGCTGCTAAAAAATTACCTGGTCGAATTAGCGATGGACTTAAGAGTATGGCAGACAAAGTAAAAGAAGGCGCTAAGTCAGTCGTAAACAAAATGGGAGGGCTACTTGAAGACGGCTTGAATGGTGTTATTGGTGGTATAAACTGGGTTCTAGACAAAATTGGTGTCAGTGAAAGCAATCAGATAAACGAAGTAACTATCCCAAAGTTTGCTAAAGGCGGTAAACATAAGGGTGGACTTATGATTGTCGGTGATGGTGGAAAAGAAGAGTTGATTCAAACTCCTGATGGAAGAACAATGTTGTCACCAGACACTGATACCTTAATGAACGCTCCTAAAGGAACAAAAATCTTATCTGGCGAGGATACTGAAACATTGCTTAGTAGTATCCCTGCATATAAGAGTGGTAACAGTTCTATTGGTGATATTGCTAAAAGCGCATGGGGAGCAACTAAACGAGGTGCTACTAAAGTAAAAGAGGTAGCTGTTGACGCAGGTAAAGCAGTAGGGCGCGGTGCTAAGATAGCGGGAGAAAAAGTTGTCGAATGGACTGGAAATGTGTGGGATTATGTTAAGGAACCAGGAAAGCTACTCAACATCGCGTTAAAAACACTAGGTATTGAAACGCCAAGAGGTGGTAGCTTTACTGGCGATATAGCTAAGGCTGGATTCACCATGATTAAAGACAAAGCCGTCGATTTTATCAAAGAAAAGCTAGATGTCTTTTCAAGCAGTGTACCATCAACCGGTAGCGGTGTCCAACGGTGGTCAGGCGTAGCAACCAATGCGTTACAAATGACTGGGCAATATACACCTGCTAATCTACAACGCCTGCTTTATCAAATGCAAACTGAATCTGGTGGGGATCCTAACGCTATTAATTTATGGGATAGTAATGCCAAACGAGGTACTCCATCTAAAGGACTTATGCAAGTCATCGATCCAACTTTTAGAGCGCACGCAATGCCAGGATTTAATCAAAATATTTGGGATCCACTTTCTAATATGCTTGCATCCATCCGTTATGCAGTATCACGCTATGGTAATCTTGCCAATGCCTATCGAGGTGTAGGCTATGCAGATGGTGGAATTGTAAACACGAAACAACTCGCTTGGATTGCAGAAGGCGGTTGGGCTGAATCGATTATAAGTCATGATCCATCTAAACGAGTAAGACAGCAGCGTATCTGGCAAGATACAGGCGATAGATTAGGTTTTACAGATGATAAGAGCAACAAGGAAATTTTATTCGAATTAAAAAGAATTGCTAAAGCTGTTGAAGAAGGAAAGGATTTATCTGTTGTTATGGATAGTCGTACAGTTGGTGAACTAGTAGAACCGCATGTAACGAACAAACAGCACCGTAAGCAAAATAGAAAAAGGAGGATGCCGAAATGACCAATAGTATGACATTTAATGGTGTCCGAAAACCTTTTATAAAATTAGTTGAAAGAGGGCGTCCGTATTGGGCGCCAAGAAATAATGAAATAGTTTCAAACAGAGGTAGGCATCGAGTTAGAAAAGTTGATACAGAACCCGTTCCTATTCCTGTCACGTTACGTATTGAAGCAGATAGTAAAGAGGATTTATTAAATAAAGCCGAGGAAGTAGCTGAATGGTTAAATACTGACAAGGAAGCTCCATTAATATTTGATGATAGGCCGAGTCGAACGCATTGGGCGATATTAAATGGAGCGGTTGAGGAAGAGGAAATAGTTTCTTTTTCAACTGCTTCTTTGGAGTTTATTAGCCTTTATAAGACAGGGGAAACTCAAATAATAAACGTCAATACAACATCAGAACAGCATGAAATAAAGGGGCAACTCAAAACACCCTGGACAATCGATGTTACATTCACCAAAAACACTAACCGATTTGAGCTTTGGGCAGGGGATATTTATCTGCAGCTTAATTATGAGTTTGTCGAAGGTGACAAGCTGATTGTTGAATATACAGGCAGGAAAGTAACTTTAAACGGAAATGATCTAAGAAAATCTGTGAGCATGAGTAGTAATTTTGATGAATTGAATCCCGGGAGAGTAAGTTTCCGATCTAGTCATGCAGCTAAAATAATTTATGATGAAAGATATTACTAGGAGGCGGTATTGATGAGTAAACTTGTGAGTAAGGATGGGAATACTATATTAAATACAAAAACAGGGAAACTAGTTATGAATAATTCGGATGTTAAAAGGGATTTTGCATTTGGCACTGATGAGACAGAGATAAAATTTAATAAAGGGGAATAATCCCCTTTATTAAATGGTGCTAGTTAACCTTTTATAACAAATTCGATAGAGTGAACAGTTCTTGCTTTTCTAACGATTTGACCGTTTGTACCATAAACTATTATATCGGAATCAGTTGATATTGCAGTTTCTAGTTTTTTGAACATATTGCCATCAAATTCATTTGGTAATATAGGCATACTTGCTGTAGATCCATCTTTGAAGTGAACCTTTGTTTCGTATTCCATATTTTCACCTCCCTTCCTATTTAGTAATTCGACATGAAATAGGAAAATCCTACTAGAAAGGAGGAAACCCATGACAGAATTATACATTTTCAGCCAAAACGATGAACCACTAACTATAATCACAGGAGACACAGGGCTTGTCGATACGCATTACCGCTTAGAGGTAAACAGCGTACCAGACACGCCTTTTTCTTTTACTGTTGAAGCTGACAGCGAGAATGCTAAATATGTAAAAGATGAAAACAAAGTCGTTTATCGAGATCATGAAGGCGACTTACGGTTAGCTGTTATAAAAGAGCTTGACGATAGCGACAGCATCGATGGTCCATTAACAACGGCAATTTGTGAACCGGAGTTTATGGAGCTTGCTGAAGCATTCGTATTGGATAGACGTTTTACCGACCGAACTGCACAATTTGCATTAGATGCTGCACTCGAAAATACTGGTTGGATTGGTGAAGTTGAAATAGATTCGGGCCTAGCATCCACTAACTTTTATCGATTGCGTGTTGTAGATGCGATTATAGATATTATCAAAACGTGGGGTGGTGAGTTTAAAGACGTAGTTGAGTTTGATGAAGAAAATAACATCGTCGCTCGTAAAGTTAAACTGTTACAACGTTTAGGAGCCGATACTGGACAACGCCTTGAGGTAGACCGCAACATCACAGAGATTGGTCGAACAGTGCTATCTTATCCCAAAACTGCAATGTATGGTTATGGGGTATCGTTAGAGACTGAGGGCGGTGGTCATACACGTTACATTGATTTTGCAGATGTTGTTTGGTCAAAAGCAAACGGTGATCCAGTTGATAAACCAAAAGGTCAGATGTGGGTAGGAGACCCGGAAGCGTTTGATAAGTATAAGCGTTTTAGAGCAGGTGCTTGGCGCCATCGTTATGGGGAATTCAGAAACCAGGACTACGAGGATCCAGAAGAACTATTATGGGCTACCTGGAACAACCTACAAGAAAACAAGCATCCAGAAGTCAATTATCGTTTATCTCTTGACCTGTTTGACGACAAAGTTTCTTTAGGTGATACAGCTATAGCTATAGACAGGTATTTTAGTAGACCAATAGAAATACAAGCCCGTGTTATTGCTATGGAATACGATTTGCTAGATATTGAAGGTACGATGGTTGTTGAGATGGGGCAGTTTTTAAATCTTGATGATGACCGATTAGACGAGGTTATTAATGAGGTTGAAAAAATAAGAAATAGACCATCAAAAGTAACCGAAGACAGCTTTCCTAACCGCAAACCATCAAGACCAGTTAACGTAGAAGCGCATGGGGGCTTTGAAGTCATCCAGCTTTATTGGGATTATGCTGACGAGTTATTTATCAAGCATTACGAAGTATATGGCTCACAAGTAGCAGATTTTGTTCCTGATAGTCAGCACTTATTATGGAGAGGTCAAGTAAGTGCTTTTGCTCATGCAGTAAATACAGATGAAACCTGGTACTACTACGTTAGAGCAGTCAACTATCACGGCACATCGTCTGATTGGTCTGCAAGAGTTTCTGCAAGCACTACACGTATTATCAGTGATGACATTCTGTTTGGATCCATCATTGCCGACCACTTAGCGGATAATCTTGACATTGCAGATAAATTAGCGCAAAACACCATTGATCGTATTAATGCAGGCCCAATGGAGGCTATCAATTATACGCAAGAAGAAATAGAAGCGACTGAAACTCGTATCCTTGCAGATTTAGATAACCGTATAGGCGATGTTAATGCCAATATTAGTGATTTAATCAATCGTGCTGACAGTATTGACGGGACTATTACAACAATCAATCAAGAGGTTGATGATCTCGAAGGAAGACTTAATATAACTATTAATCAGTTAACAAATATTGATGGAGTGGTCAGTGATCATACATTAACACTTAATGCTTTGCCTGGTCAGTTAAATGCAAAAGCTGAAAAAACCGAAGTATATACAAAAAATGAAGTAGATACCGCCATTGATAATATCAATATAGCAGATAGAAACTTAGTTTTAAATAGTGATGAATTTATCAGTAACGCATCTTATCAAATAGCAGAATACTCATTATCAGAGAGAATGGTAGAAGGAGTTACTTATTCAATTTCTCTAAAAGGCAACCTTCCATCTGCTCAAGATAGATGGGGAATTTATTTAATGAGTGGTGCTGGAACAAACTTGCTCATTAATTTAAGTCGAGATACCGAAAACAACGGAGTGTACCGTGGTACTTTTGTCGGCAAAGAGTATAATAGCAGCGACAGTTTACGTGTTTATAATATGCCTCAAAGCACTATAACAGAAACTGCTTCTATTGAATGGATTAAACTTGTTAAAGGAAATAAACCATCTTTAGATTGGACGCCAGCTCCAGAAGATACATTTGAACTGATAAACGACAAAGTAGATTTGACTGTATATAACAATAAAGTTAGTGAATTAGTGGTATCTATTGATGGTATATCTGGAAGAGTAAAAAATACCGAAACTAGTATTGATAGGATTACTGGTGACGTTGATAGCGCTCTAAGTCAAATTGGACAATTAGATGTAAAAGCAGATGGAATTATTGCAGATGTCAGTGAAATTAGTAGTGATCTAGGAGGTACGCAAAGTAAATTAGCCCAATTAGAAATTAAGGCTGATGAAATAGTTACTACAGTTAATAATATTCAAATTGGTGGAAGAAATATTGTATCTAATGATAGTCTTTCAATGAGTCTTGCTACACAGAATGGCTATGTTTATAGACTTACTAAAACGGGTTCAAGCAATCCTTACTTAAGGGTTTCAAGAAACTACTTTGATACCAATTCAAATTATATAGCAACATTTAAAGTAAAGAAAATTAGTGGTACCGTAACTGGAATGGCGGGACATACTAATAGTTTCGATAATATTGCCACCTACAGGGATGGAATTAAACTCCCACCATCTAGTTGGTCGACCGGAGATCAAAACTACCCAGATGATACTAATACTCACTTTTATGAGGTACATTTTAGTACACCTGCAAGTTTTCCGTCTGATTCAGCACCCTATTGGTACATTCAACCCAATCGTCCTAATTATGGACCAAATTTTGTTATTGATATATGGGATTTTCAAATAGAAAAAGGCACAAAGGCAACGGGCTGGAATCCAGCACCGGAAGATGGAATTGAATCAATGTCACAGGCGGAAAGCAGAATATCACAATTAGCTGATGAGATTGATTTAAAAGTTGATGTTGATGGAGTAATCGCATCTATCAATCTATCGTCAGAAGGCTTAAGAATTGCAGGTAATAAACATCACATTACAGGTCAGACGCTTATTGATGATGCAGTTATTGGAACATCAGCAATTGCTGATGCAGCTATCACTCGTTTAAAACTAGGAACAGGTGTAGTTGGTACATTACAGATTGAAGATGCTGCTATCACGGATGCTAAGATTAAGAGTGTTGCTGCCGATAAAATTAGTGCTGCAAGTTTAGATGCAATTAGCGGTAATATGGGTACTTTAAGGTCAGGTCGATTATTATCCAATAATAACAACATGGATTTAAACTTAAACACTGGCACGCTCCATATGCAAAATGCTGATTTTAGTTTAGGTGGAGGAGCACGTATCCGATTCCTGGACACTGCAAATAGAATTTTATATACAGTTAATGACCCTGAGGGAGTCCAGATAAGATCTGCGGGCGTAGGTATCGGTAATAATATTAACGCTCGATTTCCATATGCTTTTCTCGGCACCTCTTTAGGAACCAGCGTATTTGCCAGGGACGAGGATAATTTCACTGGATTTATTGCTAATACAAACGCCCGTATGAATGTGGATGGTATAGGGAACTCGGTTGTCGGTAATATTTTTCAGATTAGAAATTCTGCTATTGGATTTGACAAAGGTTACACGTTTAACCTTATGGGCAGCACGATAACAATGAATCCTATGACAACTGGTGTTTATAATTACGACATTGGCGCAAACGGAGCAAGATTACGTGATGTTTATCTCGATAGACTTCGTACAGGCGGTGACGGAGCTTTAATAATTGAGGACGGAGGAAGCGGGAACGGCGGCTATCGTTTCGACACGCGTCCACAAAACGACGGATTTAATACTACCTTTCGAGGTATTAATAGATTTAGTCACTCGTACAATATCGGTAATAGTGACAATAGATTTAGCTACATTTACCTTAGTAATGCGCCTCTCGTTTCGTCTGATGAAAGACTGAAAGAAGACATTCAAGACAATGTTTTGGGATTAGACTTTATAAACGACCTCAAGACTCACCAGTACAGGCTAAAACCGACAGGCGCAGAAGTAGGAAAGCAAAACGTGCAGCTCGGCCTCATCGCTCAACAACTCATAGAGGCTTTGAATCGACACAACGTGAATGCGGATGATTATGGTTTGGTGACAAGCGGCGGCGAGGAGCGCATGTACTCAATGCAATATGAACAACTGATTGCACCTACAATAAAAGCTGTGCAGGATCTCGACATTAAATTAGAAAATGAAATTACTTGGTTAAAAACAGAAAATCAATTCCTCAAAAATGAAATTAAAAAGTTAAAGGAGAAGGTAGCATGAATTTTATCCATGAGGTAGATTACATTTTTAATTTTGAAGTAGATGGTGAAATGGTATCCCATAAGGAATCGCATTTTGTGAATGATGTTGACAGAAGAAGATATAGATGGCAAGAACCAATAAACATTGGTACTCCGATGCCTTTTAATTTCAAGGGTACAGGTAATGATTATCAGGAAATTGAAGCGAATCTAATAGGCACCAAATTATTATTTACTAATCCTACAAACACTCTTTGGCATGTAGAATACGAACTTCCTGATATTGATTATGTTGTTATCGCGACAGTAACCAAGCGAGTTCAATGGTACCCGGATGGCGAAAGAGTATTCTATAACTTTAACATTGGAAATGTGAATGCTTATAAGAAAAAACTTGGAGGGAATGCATAATGATTAAATTACAAAACAAATATTTGAAAAACGTAGCAGACTTTTTACAAAACACGGTGTCAGCAAAAGGTAAGAAAAACGTCCACAGAATGCGGATTGTTAAAGCATTGACAGATAAAAACAAGGAGGTGGGAGATGAAGAACTAGCACTCCTAAAAGAGTATGCTAAGACAGACAGTGAGGGTGAACTGGTTGTTAACGAAGCTGGGGGTTTTGACTTTAAAGATAGGAAAACTAGAAAAGAGTTTAACGAACAGCAAAAAGACTTGTATGACGAGGATTTCGTAATTGATGATAAAAATTTAGAGTCTGCCTTAAAAACTGTAGAAAAATTAGTAAACGACTATGATAAAGAGCTTTCCGGGAAACATGCGGAAGCTCATTTTATTTTGGTAGAAGCATTTGACGAAAATAACACAGAGGAGGATGCAGAATGATGGCAAACTACGAATTTACGGAAACGAGCTCACGAAATATAACGGAAAACGATGTGGAGTTACGAGTAGTCAGCTTTAGAGGAACAGATCAAACGTCAATCCCTGATGAACAATTAAACGTAAATGGCAGCTTTAAAATGCCACTCATGGAGTACTTTATGGCAGGTGCGGAAGGTAGACTGTCAGAAGTGATTAAGGAGTATGTGGTAAAGAGGTTGACATCAACAGAAGGCGCTGAATAAGCGTTATTTTTATATCTAAACATTCCCCTCCTGATGTCCGATATAGGTATTTAGGAGGGGATTAAAATTGGAGATTATAGAAAAGTTATTTTTATTAGTTCCAGTTACTGTGATAATAACGATTATTACGTACTCGGTAAACTATTGGGATGCCACTAAACTAGAAAAAAGGCTTATGACAAATATCCAAAGGTTAAAAGTATATTTATCTATAATTTTTACAGCAACCTTATTATATACACTTTTACTAGCATTAATAAGCTTATTTAATGAGTCATCCACAGAAGAAAACATAAATGATTTATTTTTAATTTCCGGTTTTATAATGTTCATGGTATTACTGATTATTACTTCTACGATTTTATCGTTAGCAAATTTTATATTTAGTATAAAGCCAAGATATGTAATATTCTTAGAGAATGACTCAAAGCCATGGGATATTTTTAAGCCAATTGGTAAGAAAGGATTACTATTAAATCGTGATAATGAATTTAAATTTATTAATGATTATTATAACCTACCTATTAAAAAAGTAGCTTTAGAAAATGATTGGAGAAAATCCTTTTATAGCCCGAATAAACAGTTCTCTATTACTACTTTGGCTCTACTTTTCGTATTTATCTTATGTATTGTTGTACTAAATTTCAATTTATTTAACAGTATTTGGATAGTTTTTTGTTTAATATTAATTTCAATTATTTCGTCTATAATTTTTTTATTAATAATAATAAATTTTTATATGTACAATAAATTTCCAAACTTAATAGATTAAAAAAGACGCTAATATGAGCGTCTTTTTTAATTACACAAATAAGAAATAGGGGGTCGAGCATGTCACAAGACAAGGAGCTGGAGGACATGAAAGAGTTCATGACTGTACTCATGGAAGTAAAAGTATCGTTAGCAGAACAAAACGGGAAACTCGATAATTTGCTAGATATGAAGGATAAAATTAACGAGACCTACGATATAGCTAAAGGTGCTAACAATAGGTCTAAAGCAAATGAGAAGGACATTGAAAGCATGAAAGTTAATATCGATTCGAAAGCGAGCAAGGATGACGTAGAACGAATAGTTAAACAACGAGAAAATACATTTAAGAATTTACCGTCATGGATTGCATTAGGCATATCCATTGCAGTTTTTTTATTGACTTATTTAGTTAATTGAAGGGAGGTGAGAAGATGGATAAAGGAACGTTAATACGTACTGTCGTACTGGTAATCGCATTGATTAACCAGTTTTTAGTGACTGCAGATTTAAATCCAATCCCCGGTTCTGAAACGTTATGGGGCGAGATAGTCAGCATGATTTTTACAGGTATTGCTGCAGCAACTGCTTGGTTTAAAAACAACTATGTTACTTGGAAAGGGAAACGTCAGAAAGAAGTCTTACAACGAAATCAACTGATTAAATAGGTGGCTAGTCCAAACGGGCAAGCCACTTTTTTAATACAAAAATATTAGGAGGAGATTTATTATGGCTAAAATCGCATTAGGTGCAGGACATGGAATTAATACACCGGGGAAAAGAACACCAGCAGGTGAAAGAGAATGGTCTTTTAATAACAAAGTAGTGGTGGCAGCAATTAAGTATTTAAATGAGTATGAAAATGCAACAGTGATTCGTTTGGATGATTCTACAGGGAATACGGATGTATCGCTAACTGCACGTACAAATAAAGCTAACAGTCAAGGTGCTGACATTTTAGTTTCTTATCACCACAACGCAAATACAGGTCAATGGGGATCTTGGACAGGAACAGAGACATATCACTACCCTGGTTCGTCCTCTGGACTAGCACTAGCTAGAAAGATTCATCCAGCTATTGTGGGAGCAATGGAACTACGCGATCGTGGTATTAAGTCAGCAAATTTCCACATGCTGCGAGAGTCACGTATGCCAGCAATTCTTGTTGAGGGTGGGTTTATGGACTCGACTATCGATATTGTAAAAATGCGTAATAATACTGTGATGGACCTTACAGGTAAGGCTTTAGCAGAGTCAATAGCTTCACATTTTGGACTAAGAAAGAAAAGCAGTGGTGGCCCTGGAACATACACAGTTAAGTCCGGTGATACGCTATGGAGCATTGCGCAAGCTCACGATATGACTGTTAGCGAGCTAAAAGCTCTTAACAACCTAACTAGTGATGATATTTATCCTGGTCAAGTCTTAAAAGTAACGGGTGTGGTTTATCACACTGTAAAAAGTGGAGAGACGTTGTGGGGTATTGCACAACAGTATAATACAACTGTTAATGCTATTAAGAGTCTTAATGGCTTGACTGGTGATGTTATTCAGCCGGGACAACGATTAAGAGTTAAGTAAATAAAGCTAGCCTCCAATTAATCGTGGGGGCTAGTTTTTATAAATCCACATATTCCTTATTATTTTCAATAAAGGACGTATAGTGAGTGAAAGACTTCCTAATAAATAAGCTATACGTCCAAGTAACTCAGTAGAAGGAAAAAAATTTAATATACTTCCAGTTACAAAGAAAATTCCCACTAAAACGTCTCCGACTAATTGGAAAAAAGTATATTTCCTTTTAAAGTAAACCTCTAAGGATTGACCGTGTATACTTATATCCGTTGTATCCCCATTTGTATAAGTTTTTGTTTTCGGAAAACGCATATACTAATCCCCTCCTTGTTAAATTCACAGTTTATATACCCTATTGATAGTAAACTACACGTCATATTTCTTTATTGATTTTAATATTTACGTTTATACATATACCCTATAAATAGGAGTTTACATTCCCGATCTTTTATCTTTTTTTTCATGCGGCGTTTGCTTTATCTCCATAAAGATAGTCTCCTTATAAAGTATTATTTTGTAAAAATTACACATAATACAACAGAATTAGTGTGCGTAAAAGAAAGGTGGCACATAAGTGAATTTACTAAGGAGGATATCAATGGGCATATTAAGTGGAAATCCACAAGACGAGC
>NZ_QWEH01000039.1 GCF_003515705.1 Oceanobacillus profundus | reverse complement strand
TTAAATAAAAGCAAGGCTAATAAATTAGTACGCTTATTTACTGTAACTTAGTTAAGTGAATAAGGGCGCACGGTGGATGCCTTGGCACTAGAAGCCGATGAAGGACGGGACTAACACCGATATGCCTCGGGGAGTTGTAAGTAAACTTTGATCCGGGGATTTCCGAATGGGGGAACCCACTGTTCGTAATGGAACAGTACATGCATCTGAATACATAGGGTGCATGAGGTAGACCCGGGGAACTGAAACATCTCAGTACCCGGAGGAAGAGAAAGAAAAATCGATTTCCTGAGTAGCGGCGAGCGAAACGGAAAGAGCCCAAACCAGAAAGCTTGCTTTCTGGGGTTGTAGGACACTCCACTCGGAGTTACCAAGGAATTCTTTAAATGAATCGACCTGGAAAGGTCAGCCACAGAAGGTAACAGCCCTGTAGTTGAAAAAGAATTCCCTCCGGAGTGTATCCTGAGTACGGCGGAACACGTGGAATTCCGTCGGAATCCGGGAGGACCATCTCCCAAGGCTAAATACTCTCTAGTGACCGATAGTGAACCAGTACCGTGAGGGAAAGGTGAAAAGCACCCCGGAAGGGGAGTGAAATAGAACCTGAAACCGTGTGCCTACAAGTAGTCGAAGCCCGTTAATGGGTAACGGCGTACCTTTTGTAGAATGGACCGGCGAGTTACGATCGTATGCAAGGTTAAGTGGAAGACACGGAGCCGCAGCGAAAGCGAGTCTGAATAGGGCGAATGAGTATGCGGTCGTAGACCCGAAACCGTGTGATCTACCCATGTCCAGGGTGAAGGTCAGGTAACACTGACTGGAGGCCCGAACCCACGTATGTTGAAAAATGCGGGGATGAGGTGTGGGTAGGGGTGAAATGCCAATCGAACACGGAGATAGCTGGTTCTCTCCGAAATAGCTTTAGGGCTAGCCTCAAGAAATAGAGTACTGGAGGTAGAGCACTGATTGGACTAGGGGCCCTCACCGGGTTACCGAATTCAGTCAAACTCCGAATGCCAGTTACTTTTACTTGGGAGTCAGACTATGGGTGATAAGGTTCATAGTCGAAAGGGAAACAGCCCAGACCGCCAGCTAAGGTCCCAAAGTATACGTTAAGTGGAAAAGGATGTGGAGTTGCCCAGACAACCAGGATGTTGGCTTAGAAGCAGCCATCATTTAAAGAGTGCGTAATAGCTCACTGGTCGAGTGACTCTGCGCCGAAAATGTACCGGGGCTAAACGTATCACCGAAGCTGCGGATTGTTCTTACGAACAATGGTAGGAGAGCGTTCTAAGTGCTGTGAAGTCAGACCGTGAGGACTGGTGGAGCGCTTAGAAGTGAGAATGCCGGTATGAGTAGCGAAAAAAGAGTGAGAATCTCTTTCACCGAATGCCTAAGGTTTCCTGAGGAAGGCTCGTCCTCTCAGGGTTAGTCGGGACCTAAGCCGAGGCCGAAAGGCGTAGGCGATGGACAACAGGTAGATATTCCTGTACCACCTCATGATTGTTTGAGCGATGGGGGGACGCAGTAGGATAAGGAATGCGCACTGATGGATATGTGCGCCCAAGCAGTGAGAAAGTCAGATAGGCAAATCCGTCTGGCAATTTCAAGCTGTGATGGGGAGGGAAATTTAGTACCGAAGTTCCGGATTTCACACTGCCAAGAAAAGCCTCTAGTTAGATCATAGGTGCCCGTACCGCAAACCGACACAGGTAGGCGAGGAGAGAATCCTAAGGTGAGCGGGAGAACTCTCGTTAAGGAACTCGGCAAAATGACCCCGTAACTTCGGGAGAAGGGGTGCTTCATTTACATGGAGCCGCAGTGAATAGGCCCAAGCGACTGTTTAGCAAAAACACAGGTCTCTGCGAAGCCGAAAGGCGAAGTATAGGGGCTGACACCTGCCCGGTGCTGGAAGGTTAAGGGGAAATGTTAGCCGCAAGGCGAAGCTTTGAACCGAAGCCCCAGTAAACGGCGGCCGTAACTATAACGGTCCTAAGGTAGCGAAATTCCTTGTCGGGTAAGTTCCGACCCGCACGAAAGGTGCAACGACTTGGGCACTGTCTCAACGAGAGACCCGGTGAAATTATACTATGCGTGAAGATGCGCATTACCCGCGACAGGACGGAAAGACCCCGTGGAGCTTTACTGTAGCCTGATATTGAATGTCTGTGCAGCTTGTACAGGATAGGTGGGAGCCTTGGAAACCGGAGCGCTAGCTTCGGTGGAGGCATCCGTGGGATACCACCCTGGCTGTATGGACATTCTAACCCAGGACCGTGATCCGGTTCGGAGACAGTGTCAGGCGGGCAGTTTGACTGGGGCGGTCGCCTCCCAAAAGGTAACGGAGGCGCCCAAAGGTTCCCTCAGAATGGTTGGAAATCATTCGTAGAGTGTAAAGGCACAAGGGAGCTTGACTGCGAGACCTACAAGTCGAGCAGGGACGAAAGTCGGGCTTAGTGATCCGGTGGTTCCGCATGGAAGGGCCATCGCTCAACGGATAAAAGCTACCCCGGGGATAACAGGCTTATCTCCCCCAAGAGTTCACATCGACGGGGAGGTTTGGCACCTCGATGTCGGCTCATCGCATCCTGGGGCTGTAGTCGGTCCCAAGGGTTGGGCTGTTCGCCCATTAAAGCGGTACGCGAGCTGGGTTCAGAACGTCGTGAGACAGTTCGGTCCCTATCCGTCGTGGGCGTTGGAAGTTTGAGAGGAGCTGTCCTTAGTACGAGAGGACCGGGATGGACACACCGCTGGTGTACCAGTTGTTCCGCCAGGAGCATCGCTGGGTAGCTACGTGTGGAAAGGATAAGTGCTGAAAGCATCTAAGCATGAAGCCCCCCTCAAGATGAGACTTCCCATCACTTCGAGTGAGTAAGATCCCTCAGAGACGATGAGGTTGATAGGTTCGGTGTGGAAGCGTGGTGACACGTGGAGCTTACGGATACTAATCGATCGAGGACTTAACTAAATTCTTTATTTGATGTCTTGTTT
>NZ_QWEH01000038.1 GCF_003515705.1 Oceanobacillus profundus | reverse complement strand
TACACCGCCATGAACAGAAATCAAACAGTAGATAATAAAAATAATCCAAAGCAAAATGGTTCCGATCATCAAAAACCGATGATCGGAACCATTTTTCAGTAATTTAGGCTAGTTATGTCTCAGCCTCTTTTTTATATGTTTAAACCGATACATAAATGTAATATCATGGTGTCCAATAAAGCCATAAACTCTCCGTTGAAGTAAAACTTCATTATAGGAATTTCCCGTTATCCTGATTCTTTTATTATCCATTCTATGTTTTATCATTATTGCTTTTCAAACAGAAGAATAAAAATATCGTTTGGTGATTAAAACAAGAACGCTTCACAAATTATAGTCCGATTTTATAATAGCTAATAAATTTCTAAATACTCGATCAACGCTGCCAATATGGCATTATTGTAAAGGCATTGTTATAATTTGTACTATTATCTAAACAAAAATTAAAGTAAGGAAGCGAAACAATGAAGAATAGTTGGAAGATATTTTCAACCGATATGAAAAAAACAGGAACAAACTGGATTGCATTAGTGATTATTGGAGGACTTGTACTGCTGCCCTCCCTCTATGCTTGGTTTAATATAAAGGCTTCTTGGGATCCATATGGTCAGCTCGATCGAATGCCAATTGGTATTGTAAATGAGGATTTGGGAGCAACTGTTCATGATGAAGATATTGATGTTGGTGATGAATTAATTGAGACGTTAAAAGAAGATGACTCGATGGACTGGAACTTCACAGACCGTCAGACTGCAATGGAGCGCGTTGAATATGGCGATTATTTTGCCGTTATTATCATACCAGAAGATTTTTCAGAAAAGCTGGCTACTGTAATTAGTGACAAGCCTGAGAAAGCAAATGTTGAATATTATGTGAATGAAAAAATAAATGCTATTAGTCCGAAGATGACAGACAAAGGTGCAAGTGTCATTGTAGAAAATGTAAGCAGCCAATTCATTTCAACTGTTAATGGTGTTATTTTTGACTTATTTAATACGATTGGAATTGAATTAGAAAATGACTTGCCGGATATGGAACGTTTTAAAAACTACATTTTTGAAATGGAAGAAAAACTGCCGGAAATTCATGACGTCTTAACTAGTTCGTTAACGGATGCGAATCATGCTACGGATATTATTCATAACGCTCAAGCACTAATACCAGATGCGAAACGAATAACTGAAAATGGACTTCATACAATTGATGATACCGTAGCATTTCTAAACGAAGCTGAAAACCGTCTTAATGAAATAGCTCCTGAAATAGAAAAAAGATTAGAACAAGCACAAGAAGTAACTGCGAACATCAATTCATTTATGCAAGATATACAATCAACTGATGTTGATTTTACAAATGGTGAAAACTTGTCTGAACAAATCGATACAAAAACTTCGCAAGCTATCGAGCAAATCGAATCGATTGAAACAATTTTACGGCAGTTACAGGAGCAATCTCAATCGGGTTCTGAGGATGAAAATGAGTCTGAGAATGAAATTGGGAACGAAAACGGAAATGAAAATGAAATTAAGCCAAAGCAAGAAGAAATAACATTGGCATTGGAACAGCTTGCTACATTGAAAACGGAGCTTGAAAATATTCAAAATGCTGGCTCCGACCTCCTATCATTTATAGATGAATCAAAACTCGAGATGACACAGGTTCTTGATGAATTGAAAGAACGTGCAGCAACTACAAATGAATCCGTCGATGCATTTGTAAAGGAATATAAAGAAAACATTGAGCCTACTGTATTAGAGAATGTAAATAGCGCCAAAACAACCTTAAACGATGCAAGAGGAATATTGGTTGAAATTCAGGAAACTATCCCAGAGATTGAAAATATTTTGGCTCGAACCGATACCAATCTCGGTGAGGGAAAAGAATTATTGGAAAGCATCCTTGGTGAGTATCCATATGTGAACAGTAAAATTAAGGAAATAGCAGATCGAATCCGACAGATTCAAGGTGAAACAGACTTGGAAGAAATTATTCAGCTGCTGCAAAATGACCCAGATGCTGAAAAAGGATTTTTCTCAGAACCAATAGTATTGGATGAGAATAAGATTTTCCCTATTGCCAACTATGGCACAGGGATGACACCATTTTATACGGTGTTAGCAATTTGGGTTGGTGGTTTACTACTTATTTCTCTATTATCAACCGACGTTCACAATCCCGAAGGCTTTACAATACGTGAACAGTATTTCGGTAAACTATTCACCTTTATGACAATTGGAATCTTGCAGACATTAATAATAACTTCAGGTGACCTCTTGTTGTTAAATGTCGGGGCGGCTCATCCTGGCTGGTTAATTGTGTTTGGTCTGTTCATCAGCATCATATTCATGGTTATCATTTATACACTTGTTTCTGTGTTTGGTGATATAGGGAAAGCAACCGTAATTGTTCTTTTAGTTCTGCAAATTGCAGGATCTGGGGGAACCTATCCAGTTGTATTGCTGCCAGACTTCTTCCAAATGATTAACCCCTTCCTTCCGTTCACGTATGCAATTGACTTGATGCGTGAAGCTGTTGGTGGAATTGTCTGGAGCCGTGTGTTACGAGATGTCATATCCTTATCCTTATTTGGACTCGCGGCTTTCTTACTCGGAGTCTTTTTGAAACAACCGATTAATAAACAGACACGTAAATTAATTAAAAAATCAAGGGAATCTGGTATGTTCCATTGATGTAGATTAAAACTTTATTATGTATAAACCATCCCCCCACCAAAAAACATGTTTGTTTGCTTTTGGTGGGGGGATTGTGTAATAAAATATACCTATCAGCCTTAATCCGCCTGCATACCACCATCCACATTGTATAGTGACCCCGTTACAAACGATGCATGCTCTGAAGCTAGGAATAAGACTACTTGAGCAACTTCCTTCGGTGCACCAAAACGCCCAATTGGAATCCCCTGTTTGATTGCCTCACCGGATGCTTCTGGCTCTCCTGGCGTAATATTATTTTGAATATCAGCCAGCATTTGCGTATCTATTGCAGCTGGCGCAACTGCGTTGATACGGATTCCGCTAGAAGCTGTTTCAAGTGCAGCAGTTTTTGTAATACCTGCTACTGCGTGTTTTGAAGCAATATAACCTGCCATACCAGCAGAACCGATATATGCTGCATTCGATGCAGTATTGATTATACTTCCATAACCTTGAACTTCCATTTGCTTAATAACATGCTTTAATCCAAGAAATACACCTGTAACGTTAATATTAAGGATTTGTTCAAATTTTTCTTTCTCCAAATCTTTAATTTGTGCGAAAGGTCCATTAATTCCAGCATTGTTGAAGAATACATCAATCTTGCCAAATGCATCAACCGTTTGCTTGACATAATTTTTAACATCTTCCTCATTTGTTACATCGGCACCAATAACTACTACCCTATCAGGTTCTGCATTTAGTGAAGCTTTTGCACGTTCTAGTGCATCTTTATTAATATCTACTAATACAACTTTCGCACCATTATCCAAAAATAACTGTGCCGTTTCTTGCCCGATTCCACCAGCACCACCTGTGATCAACACAACCTTATCTTCCATTTAAATTCCTCCTTTAGTACGATGTAGTTCTAACTACAGTTTAATGAAAGCGTTACCGGAAATCAAATTAGTTGCTTTATAGTATTTTATACTAGGAGAAATTAATTTCATTGCACATTTTATCTCCCCTACTAATCTACTTATGATGCCTTTTGCTATATACTGCACATCGAATTTATAACTCTTGTGACAGTCGAATCATATCTCGGCACCATATGCCGTTTTCATAAATAGGTGTATCATAGTGCCGAATGAAAAAGTCCCTATCGATAGCTGTTATTCGAAATCCACATTTTTGATAGAGAGCCAATTGTCCAATACTGGAATTCCCTGTCCCTATCTCTATTATTTTAAATCCATCCCGTCTAGCTCGCTTAAGTGCATCCATTACTAGTAGTTTGCCTATCCCTTTTCCTTGTGCAGTCTCTGCCACCGCAATATTTATCAATTCAACTGTTCCTGTTCTTGTTGGTATAAGAACATAAACACCGATTATTTGATCTTTCTCTTCTAAAACATAGCAATCCCCTCCTTCTAAATACGCAGCAACAAGCTTTTGAGAAGGATCGGCCATGAGCAATAAGTCCATTGGTGGACTTTCATGAAGTTGGATTTCTCTAATGTTCATTCCTATTATATGCTCCTCTTCGAAAATTCATATTGTACTTCTATACCACGCCATGAACACCGCTGCCTTTCAATTACATTTAATATGCATGGTGCCTCAGCCTGTGATTCAAGCTTTCGATGCTCCTCAGGAAATTCCTTCTCCACTCCAATTCTTATGTATGGTAGCTTTTCTTGTGCTTTTTGGGAACGGATATTTTCTCGTTTTGCACCTGCAAATACATTTTTTAATCGGAACTTTGAAAAAGCTATATGCAGAATTTCAGTTTTAGCCATTGCATTATAGCCTTTTCCCCAGTAGGGGTAACCGATCCAAGTACCAATGTGACACCTATTATGAATCCGATCAATATCCTTCAATGTAATCACACCTATTAGTTCCCCACCATCGTTCAATATTACTCTGGAAAACTGTTTCCCAAGCCGTTCCTGTTCGAAAACATGGGTAATAAAATTTATTGTCCCCTCTATAGAAGTCTGTTCGTCATCCAATCCCAATGCCTCTTTTACTTGAACTGCTGAGGATAGACGGGATATTTCTTCCGCGTATTTTTTTTGATGTTGGACTAAAAATAAAGTCGTCATCGATATTATCCTCCCTATCAAACCGATTTTCATAAATTTAACCTACTTTCCTTATTAGTATAACCAAAATTAGCTTAAGCAAGCTTCGCATAAACACATGTATCTCGCAGTTCATTCGTATCTGGAGAAAGATCATCATTTTTTAAAATACCTTCTAACACAAAACCTAATTTCTCCGGAATTGCTCGGCTTTTTTGGTTATGTGTATCGCAACGTATTTCTAGCCGCTTGGCATGTAATTCCGCGAAAGCGAAGTCCGCAATACCTTGTACCGCTTCTATCATATATCCTTTTCCACTAAAGCGAGTATCAATCCAATAACCAATTTCAAATTTAGGAATAGACCAGTTAATCCGATGCAGACCAGAAGATGCAATAAATTCTCCAGTCCCTTTATGGAAAACAAGTAATCTAAGATCTTCTCTCGTCAAAAAAGAAGTATGAGCCGATCGAATATTCAGCTCAACATCCTGCTCTGTTTGCTCCTGCTGGGCAAAGGGCATCCACGGCTTCAATTCCTTCATTGAGGCTTTTATTGCTTCAAAAACAACTTTTCCATCTCCCGGTCTTGGCATGCGAATAATCAATCGTTCTGTTGTAAATTCTTCAGGAAATTCTTTCAATACTGGATTCATCTTTCTCACCAACCAAATAATTTAATTTTTATAATAATACAGTTTTTCTTTTTGACGAATTGTAATATTAAGTGCAACACCTAAAAAATGTGGTTAAAATAAAACAACCCATAACAGCTTCGTGTAAAATGTAAGTAACCACACCAACACATACACGGAGGTCTGTTATGAGCTACCAAC
>NZ_QWEH01000037.1 GCF_003515705.1 Oceanobacillus profundus | reverse complement strand
AAAATTATTGTCTGGTAACTTTAATTTTATCAAAAGGTGTCCTTTTTGTATGCATAAAAAGAGCGGTACTCACCAACTTATTGGCGAGTACCACTCTTTTTAATTACTGGGGTTTTGTCCCAGCCTCATTTTTTTATTTTTTAATCTGACCGATTGTACAAGTTATTTAAATAAATAATCATTTTGTATACTGTATTCCACCGCAACGCGATAGATGACACCTAAACCAAGCATCGTCGACATAACCGAGCTCCCTCCATAACTAACAAGCAAGAGCGGAATACCAGTTATCGGCATAATCCCAAGTGTCATTCCGATATTTTGGAAAACGTGAACTAGCAACAAGCTTAAAAAGCCATAACAGAAAAACGTACCAAAAGGAGAATGCTTATAAATACTCAATCCTAGTGTAACTAGTTTATATAGTAGCATAAAGTACAAAAATATAACAATTGCGCTTCCAATAAAACCGAAGCTTTCCCCGATTACCGAAAAGATAAAATCGGTATGGGCTTCTGGATAATTCACCTCAAGGCTTCCCATGCCTTTTCCAAATAATTGGCCAGATCCTAAAGCCATATATGCACGATCAAAATGAAAGGTCGCATCACTCGACTGCTGAGTTGGATCAAACCAAGTTAGAATACGGTTCACTTGATATTGTTTAATCCCGATTAACTCTTGAGCAAGCACTGGAAATTTAATAATAAACCCAATAATAGCTGCACCTGCAGAAGAAATAATGACAATTAAACTCAGTATAATTCTCCAATTGATACCTGACAGTATAATTAACATACCTGATATAAATAAGTATACCATCGCGGTTCCAAAGTCTGGCTGTAACATAATTAGACCTACCGGAATCCCTGTAAACAGTAAGATTTTCGCTAACAAGAAGGTATCACTTTTTATGCTGCTCACTTCGTATTTTGTTTTATGCTTACTAATTACAGCAGACAAAAAGAGGATGGTCGTTACTTTCGTAAATTCTGCCGGTTGAAGCGATAATCCTGGTAATGTAAACCAGCTCTTTGCCCCGTTTATTGTACGAGCAATTGAATCAGGACTTATCAACAATACAATTAGTACGAATATGCTTATTCCATATATATAGATACTCGCCTTTTGCAACTGTTCTAAATCAAGAAACTGAATTGCGGCAACGATACATGCACCAATCGTAAACCAAACAATCTGCTTCAAAACAAAATTTTCACCTTCATATTGCTCTAACTGTTGGGCATTATATATCGAAAGTAAACTTACACAAACGAACAAAGTAAATAAAAAAATCAAATCCGTTTGCATATAGTACGATTGCTTTTTATTCATAATAGCCTCACCAAATTTCTTCCCTGCTCATTTCAATACTTCATCCCAGTAAGTAATCATAATAGATAGGTTTTAGTTATCCACATAAAAACAAAAGAAAAAAAGCTGAATACAAGGTTATTAACAAAGTTATACACATTATCCACATAGACACCTATCTCTTATCAACAGTTTTCATCCACAATCAAGATAAGTGTTTTTAAGCTATTTCACTAAATTATCCACACCCCTGTGAATAATCTACTTCTATTTTAACATTAACGATGCATTTGCATTTAAATCAAGCCCAGACCGTCTCCCTTGCTCAAATGCAATCGTTCCTGCTGCAGCTATCATGGCAGCATTGTCTGTACATAGCTTGATATTTGGAATGAGTAAAGGAATATCCGTTTCGGAAAAAACAGCTTCCAGTTCTTTTCTCAATCCTTTATTTGCAGCGACTCCACCAGCAACAATTATTTGGCTAACATTATATTCTTTAGCAGCCTCTAATGTTTTTGTTGTCAGCACCTCAACAACACTAGCCTGAAAGCTAGCAGCAATATCTTCATTTTTTAATATCTCGCCACGTTGCTTGGCATTATGAATTTTATTAATAACTGCAGATTTCAATCCACTAAAGCTAAAATCGTAGCTTCCTTCTTCTAACCATGCTCTTGGAAAATCAATCGTTTCTTTACCAATTGCAGCTAACTGGTCGATATGTGGTCCACCTGGGTATGGCAGGTTAAGCATTCGCGCTACTTTATCATAGGCTTCACCTGCTGCATCATCTCGGGTCTCCCCGATTAGTTCATAGGAGCCATGCTCTCTCATTAAGACAAGCTCTGTATGACCACCAGAAACGATTAATGCTAGTAATGGAAACTCAAAATCCTTTTCTAATCGATTTGCATAGATGTGACCAGCGATATGATGCACACCAACTAACGGCTTTTGTTTTGCAAAGGACAATGCTTTCGCTGAATTCACTCCAACTAGCAATGCTCCTACAAGCCCTGGTCCTTCTGTAACAGCAATCGCATCCACTTCGTCCCACGTTATATCTGTATTTTCAAATGCTTCTTCCAGAACGACCGTCATTTGTTCTACATGATGCCTGGAAGCTATTTCAGGCACGACACCACCAAATCGCTTATGACTCTCAATTTGGGAAGCGACGACATTTGTTATTATCTCTGTACCATTTCTTACAATCGATACTGCTGTTTCATCACAGCTCGTTTCAATTCCAAGTATAATTGTATCTTTTTTCATTTTAAATTCACCCACATAACGATAGCATCTTCTTGATTATCTGTATAGTAATTTTTGCGAATCCCACCTGGCACAAGTCCGAACTTCTGATATAGACGTTGGGCTGGAATATTGGATTGTCTTACTTCTAATGATAATCGTTTTACACCTAATTGCAATGCATATTGAACGGTATATCCAAAAAGTTTCTCTCCAAGTTTATGACCTCTAAACCCAGGCATAATAGCAATATTCGTTATTTGTGCATCATCAATAACAATCCATGTTCCAATATAACCTATAATCTGCTCATCTAATTGTAAGACAAAATAATGCGCGTGTTTATTATCAAGAAGCTCCTGGTAGAAAATATCTGTTGTCCACGGCGTTGTAAAAGACGCACGCTCAACTTCCATTACATGATCTACATCAGAAACTTCCATTTTCCGTATTACACATTTAGCCATGGTTTTCATTTTCCTTTTGCGCTTTTAACCAATTCGCCTCTGCTTCTGCTAAACGTAAGTAATTTGGTGTTAATGCATGTGTAGTATCTGGTTGCTTTGTTAGTCCAGCAAGACCCAAATGCCCTGCCTGTGGAATATGGTATGGTCCTTCCGGAATAATCGCTCTTTCACCTAACCCCTTTTCAATCGCTTCTTTATAGATTGCAATATCAGGACTTAAAAAAAGAACGTTTGTCTCTTGCTCCTTTAATGTCTGAAGCACATCTTCCATTAATAGATTTTTTTCTTCAAAAACGGCTTCTAAATGATTATTCCTCCATTGATATAACCCTGTAAACACTAATCCCCGTCTAGCATCAAAAAACGGACAAATTACGCCATTAAAGAACCTTCCTTGATAGGACAAAACTTCTAAGCTAGAAACACCTACCACAGGTATATCTAAAGCCCAAGCCATTGTTTTTGCTGTTGAGACTCCAATTCGGACACCAGTATAGGAACCGGGACCTTTGGCAACTATAATTTTATCCAGTTCCTCCGGCCTCATCGATACTTCCTTCATTAACTTCTCAATAGCTGGCATTAAACGAACCGAATGATTTTTTGTAAGATTCGTCATCACTTCTCCAATAATCTGATCGCCTTTTAGTACTGACACACCTAGGACTTGATTGGAGGTATCTATTGCAAGTATATTCATTCTCGTAACTCCTAACTAATCAATTCATTCATAACCTCTTCAAAATGAGAACTTGAAGCTGTAAATTCAAGTATTCTTTTATCCTCATCTATATAGCCAATTCTAATCGCTAAACGCTCGTTTGGCAAAAACTCTTCAATGAATTGTGCCCACTCAACAACTGTAATTCCATTTCCATGAAAATATTCTTCAAATCCAATATCTTCATCAGAGTGTTCAAGTCGGTATACATCCATATGATATAAAGGGAGAGTTCCTTCATATTCTTTTATAATCGTAAATGTGGGGCTGCTGATATTACGTTTGACACCAAGTCCTTTCGCCAAGCCTTTTGTGAAAGTTGTTTTTCCAGCACCCAACTCACCTTCCAATGTTATAACATCTCCAGGCTTGAGCAAAGTTGCAAGCTTTTCTGCAATTACCTGTGTCTCTGCTACTGTATTTGTCTGTATTTGTACCATATACTCACCTACTTTAAATGTGTATAACCTTTTTTTTCTAATAGGATAGATTTATGTTTTTGCTTTAAAATGACTTTGCCATTTTTGCCTGCTTCCACAACCTCACCTATTTTCGTAACATTTGTATTCGTTAACTCTCCAATTTGCTGAACCTTATCCCAATCCTTTGGAGGGATTGTACCTAACAATTCAAAGTCCTCTCCACCAAACAACTTCCATTTTTCTTGTAATTCCACAGGAAATTGATTATAAGAGCTGTTTGTTGGAATTTCAGATTCATTTAATAGAAGAGTAACGTTCGAAGCTTCGGCTATTTCATTCGCCTCACTCGCTATTCCATCACTAATATCGTTTAATGTTACGCGAGCTAAGTGACCTAAACCGATTGCAAAAGAAATTCGAGGACTTGGCATTCTATGTCTATTTATATAATAAGAAGCTTCCTTATAGTTATTTGAATGGGTTAAAATATGTAACCCTGCCCCTGAGTCACCTAATGTTCCAGTTACAAAGACTATATCGCCTGACTCGGCTGTACTTCGATAGCGAGCCTTATCTTTCATCGTAAAGCCTATTACAGTAACTGAAATGCACATTTCCTTTCCCGATACTGTATCTCCACCGATTAAATCCATTTTATATGCTCGGGCTAAGTGACGCATTCCATTGAATATTTGTAACAGTTCTTCCTGTGACCAACCTTTTGGAATTACAATCGAAACAAGGTAAAATGCAGGGGTTGCTCCCATTGCCGCTAAGTCACTGATGTTTGCAGCAAGCGCCCGGTAGCCTACATGAAAAAGTGACATCGTCTCCTTTGAAAAATGCACTCCTTCGACAAATGTATCTACTGCAGAAACAATATTTTGTGATAACGAACTAAAAACAGCTGCATCATCCCCAATTCCTTTGATCAAAGATGATTGGTTGTACGTATGTTGCTTTATTGATTCTATAAAAGAGAATTCGTCCACATTAATCACCATTCTTTTTATCGACTACAACTATGATAGCAAAAAGATTTGAACTACTCCACCTTAATTCCTTACAAAAATTTTTGATGGAGATTCTTGAGTAAAGCAACCTAATGATTTCTAAAACATATATGCTTTTCTCACGCACATTTATTTAACTTTCCTAACACTAATTCGTTCCTGTGATACTATATTGGAGATTATACTGAAGGTGAAAATACTATTTTGTAAGATGAGTATGAACGCTAAAGCTACTTCCCTTATTGAGTACGATTCATCTCCACCATAACCCTATTTCGCCTGAGGAGGAATCTTCTCTCCTAATTAAGTCAAAATGGGAAAACTTTTTTGAGGGCAGTAGCGAAGGTTTATCTATGTAATAAGCTTTCTGAAAGATAATTTATAGTATTGCTAAATGAATGCTATAAATCAAAAAAACATGATTCATTTTCTGGAATCATGTGTCTAATAGCTAATATAATATGTAAATGGCGGTCCGGACGGGACTCGAACCCGCGACCTCCTGCGTGACAGGCAGGCATTCTAACCAACTGAACTACCGGACCAATAATAATATATGTTGAAAACCTAACAGGTACATTAATCCAGTACTTCTAGCTTCAACTTATTTCAAGTTATTTTTTTTGGTTGCGGGGGCAGGATTTGAACCTACGACCTTTGGGTTATGAGCCCAACGAGCTACCAGACTGCTCCACCCCGCGATATGTTGATCTTCCTAATTCAATTGGAAAATCATATAAAAACTTGCCTGGCGGCGTCCTACTCTTGCAGGGGCAAAGCCCCAACTACCATCGGCGCTGAAGAGCTTAACTTCTGTGTTCGGCATGGGAACAGGTGTGGCCTCTTCGCTATTGCTACCAGACAATCCTCAAAAACAAGGACAAGTTTTATTATATGCATTTCCGAATAAAAATGCAAGGTTTTTTTGAATTTATACCTTAAAAACTAAATAAGAGTAAACAAGACATCAAATAAAGAATTTAGTTAAGTCCTCGATCGATTAGTATCCGTAAGCTCCACGTGTCACCACGCTTCCACACCGAACCTATCAACCTCATCGTCTCTGAGGGATCTTACTCACTCG
>NZ_QWEH01000036.1 GCF_003515705.1 Oceanobacillus profundus | reverse complement strand
GTCCTCTCTCATTGATAGTTTGGTCACTTTCAATAATAAGAGAGGTTATTAAAATTTGGAATCGAGTGGCTCATTTTTTATGCGATCAATACCCTAAAAACGGCTCAATTTTAGATTATCAAATACAAGTGGTGCAATACCTCAAAGTTTACCTGTATCATCGGAGGAAGATTATCATCTCAGCCGAATCGAAAAGGACCTTTTTAATAAAATAAAAACTATTGTACCTCATTCTAACTTGATTTTTGGTGACTATACTTCAGTTAGTCCAGTCATAGCAACAGGTGGAAGGGCTATAGTACAACTTAAATATACACTTGAGGATGAATATTGGTTTGTCAGAAATGGTTTACGTAGAGGCAATTACGATTTTGTAGCAGTTTGTAAACAAATTGCTAACCTAGAAACTTTTAACGAAAGATATTGTTGGGGGGATAGTTATATTAAAACAGTAGTCGATGAGAATACGAACAAAGGTAACCCGTCAGTTTGGACATCTATAGGTGTAAATAGACATATTGTAGTTTGTTTAGAGGAGTCGTAGTTTAAAAAGCAGGTGATTTGTCACCTGCTTTTATAAATTCTTTAACTGAAGACGAACCTGATTTTTAAGGCTCGACTTTAATGATTTAGGTAAAGTGTCATCCAGTCTATTAATTACTTCTTGCTTGAATAACTTTCTAACTTGACTTGAAGTAAGTTGTCTACCTAAATAATCTTTTTTTGAAGCAATTTTTTTAATATCGTTTGAAGAGAGCAGTGACAAAAAGTCTTTAAAAGATAGATTTGGATTTAACCTAGCCCTCCTGTTAAATAATAAGCGAATAGTGTTAGCTCGTGTCTTTTTTGCTAAAATAATTCCCCAATAATCTGGAATAATAGAAGATATTGATTCCACATGTTTAACCCCAACTACAATGTAATTCATTTCAAAATTTCTATCATACTCCGGTATTTGAGTTTTTAAACGGTTTATGGAATCAAAATCACTTTTTATTTCGTAGGCAACTACATGACCATTTACAGATACTATGTCTGCTCTAGCTTTTCCAGAAGGTACAGTTACTTCCTCAAAAATTTTACAATTTTTATAAGTGGAAAGTCTAGAATTTAAAGCAATGCGAATTTCTTTATCGTCAAGTTTTTTCATAATTATCACCTAAATTTTAGTCTAACTGCATGAATAAAATTAATCAACCTCAAAAAGCACAGTAACAGCTAGCTCATTCAACTAATAGGAAGATAGAGAACCTTTTTTCTATTTCCAAAATCTAAAATGGAGATTTAGCTTATAAAGTCTACATTATATTTCTCTAGTTCCACAAAACAGAGAGAAATAAGGGCCTGCAAAACTTTACAAAACCTAGACGCTAAAACCTTAGTTATTCTACTATAGGGAAGTGGCTTTTATCTAATTTTTAACCCCGTCACCCAAGATTAAGAAAAACGGGTGCTAGAGCAGATATGCTCTAGCACGTTTTTCTTAATTGTATTTTCAACTGATTTCCCATTATTCAAGAATTTGGCCCTATAGCGGAAGATACTTACCTGTCACCGCTCCACTTTTTCAGGGCTTCCAATCCTACCTCAAAGTCACTTTTCGATAACATTTTTTCAATGGTTCCCTCTTTCAGTTCATTGGCCAAGTCTAAAATATCGGTAACGGCCTGTTTCCATTCACTCACCTGATTTTGAAGCCGTTGCAGTTCCTACAGTTGCGCCGACGATAAATCCGTTTCCTGTTGCCACTTGACGAGTTGCCTTTCGTAGATCGGCGCAAATTCAAGCTGTTCCGTGTAGGATCGGATGACACGGTTGACTGTGGCATCGTCTAATATATGCGGTTTAGAACGGGCTGCCAATTTGGTTCTGGTTTCATTGATTCTCACCTTTCCTTCGAATGGATATGAATTATTCATTCGGAATAACCTCCAATTGAGCCAACTCTTGGATAATGGCATCCATGTTAACGGATTCCGGATATTTGTTAAATTCGTAATGCCCGTAAAAATTAATATGCTGCCATGCAACGGGGGAAATGCGTTTCAATACATCTGAATTGAGGGCTTCCCTGTCTCTGTATTCTAGCATATTGGATAATAGACTGGCATTGTAAAAAATGATGCAATTGGCGATGAGACGACTGCATTCGTCCCAAATTTGTTGGTCTTATTCTGTTTTTGAAACGGAGTTTACCAAAGTTCGCATAGGATACGGCTCGCTTTAATTTATGATAACTTTCACCCCGATTCAGGGTACGTTGCACATTTTGACGTAGGGGTGGGGAGTCTATATAATTCAGAAGGTACAAACTCTTGATGATGTTATCGTACTCCCACAAGGCCCGCATGGTTTTGTTTTTGCGGGCGTAAGCACTTAGTTTCCCAATGATAATACTCTGTGTTGTAGATTTCAATGCAAGTGACAATAGAATACGCTGGATATTGTCCCATTCCTCAATAATCAGCTTCGTATTGATTTTTCGAACAGGTTTGATGAGGACATCCCCGTATTGGCTCGGGTGTTTGAATCCGGATAACGACTTGCTCACTGTACGATAGATATCCTTGTAGCGGAGCGCAAAATCATAATCAAAAGAGTGAAGAATGGCGAAATTCACTTCATTGGTTCCATGGGTGTCGGTGGAATGCACATCCGGTCGGATATCGGTTGTATTGTTGTATAAAATATCGAACACGTAATGACTTTTATGCTCATTTGCGCCAATGACTCGGGCATTGATGGGAATATGATTGGCCACCGCTGTATAGGAAACGATCCCCTTATTTAAGCCGAAATATTTGGGGGAATGACGGGAGCGCATCGTATGGATCCTCGTCTCAAATTTCTGCCCGTCACTGCTCGAATGAATGACCTCATTAATGTCAAAGTGGTGAAAGATCGGCAGCCTTCGAACAGCATTACTGATGCGATCATTGGCTTCTTTTAAGGTTTCCAATCGTATAAAGTTCTCAGATGTAGCCGCAAGCAGGGGATAACCGATGTCGGAGATTTCACCCATTCTCCCCAACCCCATATTGGTGCCCCAAGCAATCAGACAAGCAATTAAAACCCGATCATCCCTGGCTCGTTTCGCATAACGCCCCAAGATATGATCAAATGCCTCTATAAATTGACAATGTTGATTTGCATAGTGCAGAACACTGCCAATGTCAATAGAGTTCAACGCATCAAAAAAGGAGTGGTTGATGGTTTCTGTTTCCCGTGAATTTGAAAGTATCCAGCGATTATTTGCGCCATGTTTTTTGATATGTTCATTTTCCCCCGACGCAATCCGTTGGTTCACTTCCGTCATTCTGGCTTCAAGTTTCTGTTCCAGTTTCGTTAAATAATCGTGAATGGGTTGGTTGGTATTTGTCAGACCGGCATTGGCCAATAATGTTTCTTTTTGTTGTCACTGCCTGTCATCAATTAGATCGTCCTCAAAACTTCGGTATATCGGTTAATGTTATTTCTAAATCAGGAACAACAACAGAGCCTGCCTTAGCCTTCCGTATCTTTTGTAACTATCTGGAACAAAAATATGGAAAGGAAGAGGCAAGAACACGTATTTTTACCACTACTGATCAGGAAAAAGGTGTATTAAAAAAACTTGCTGACGCAGAAGAATATGAAACATTTGTGTTGTTGTTTTTACTCTTTATATAGACAATAATAACTTACCACGGTTAAAAATGGCTAACCGTGGTAAGTTATTATTGTCTTACAGAATGAAAAGAAACCTTTTTCTACTTAACAGCTGATTTATCCTCAGTTTCCTTTTCCAATACATTCTCAATGTAATCTTTGCCCCAGTCGTACATAGCCTCTAAAATCGGTAAAAGTTTTCTTCCATGCTCAGTTAATGAATATTCAACTTTAGGTGGAACTACAGGGTAAACTTCACGATGTACAATTAAATGATCTTCAAGTTCGCGTAATTGATTAACAAGCATTCTTTGGGTAATACCCGGCATAAGGGCCTTTAATTCACCAAATCGTTTAGTTCCTTCCTTACCTAGATGCCATAAAATCAACATTTTCCATTTACCACCAATTACTGAAAGTGTCAATTCTTTTTCACAGTTAAAAGCTTTCTCTCCTAAATTTGGCATACATGTCACTCCCCCTCCTATTTTACCCAATAGTATACTTTTTAGCACTATATGTGGTAAAAGTGCGTACTTTTAATTTCGCAACATAATGAGTATACTAAACAACGTGCTAGTGAGTAAATAGATTTTCAAAAGGAAACATTTGCCCATGTCTATTGACAGCCACTTAGTACAACAAATTAAAATATTCTATAAGGAGTGAGTATAAATGAAATTACAATTAGCATTAGATCTTGTCGATATTCCCGGAGCAATTGAATTAGTGAAAGAGGTAGAAGAGCATATTGATGTTGTAGAAATTGGTACACCTGTGGTGATCAATGAAGGTCTTAAAGCAGTGAAAGAAGTAAAAGCTGCATTTCCTAACTTAACCGTATTAGCTGATTTAAAAATTATGGATGCAGCTGGATATGAAGTAAGCCAAGCATCTGCTGCAGGCGCTGACATCATTACGATTCTTGGAACGGCAGAAGATGAGTCAATCAAAGGCGCAGTAGAAGAAGCGAAAAAACAAGGTAAACAAATCCTTGCTGATATGATCGCTGTGAAGGATATTGCAGCCCGTGCAAAAGAATTAGATGAACTTGGTGTTGATTATATCTGCGTTCACACAGGTTATGATCTTCAAGCTGTTGGAAAGAATTCTTTCGAAGACCTTGCGACCATCAAGAGCGTTGTTAAAAATGCGAAAACGGCCATTGCAGGTGGAATCAAATTAGAAACACTTCCTGAAGTAATTAAACAAAACCCAGATTTAGTTATCGTAGGTGGCGGAATCACGAGTAAAGAAAATAAAAAAGATACAGCTCGCGAAATGCAAGAATTAATTACACAAGGTTAATTCAACTATGAAGACTACTCAATATTTAGCCGAAGTCGTTCAAGAATTAAGTCAAACGGTCCACTTAATTTCTGATTCAGAAGCAGAGAAATTAGTAAACCAGATTTTAGAATCCAAGAAAATCTTTGTGGCTGGTGCGGGCAGATCTGGATTAATGGGTAAATCTTTTGTAATGCGAATGATGCACATGGGGATTGATGCCTATGTAGTTGGTGAAACAGTAACAGCTAATTTAGAAAAGGACGATCTATTAATCATTGGTTCAGGTTCAGGAGAAACCAAAACCTTAGTTGCCATTGCCGAAAAAGCTAAAAGCTTAGGTGGTAAAGTCGCAGCTGTAACCATTTCTCCTGAATCAACCATTGGAGAATTAGCTGATATTATTGTTAAATTACCGGGGGTAACGAAAGACCAGTCTAAAGGTGATTACAAGACCATTCAACCAATGGGATCTCTATTTGAGCAAACGATGTTGTTATTTTATGATGCCATAATCTTGCGTTTTATGGAGAAAAAAGGGTTAGATTCTAATAAAATGTATGGTAAACATGCAAATCTCGAATAGAGAAAAATAAATTATTTTCTCCTACTTTAAATAATTAAATTAACGGGTAAATACCTATCTAAAATAGAGCATAGCTAAAATATACAGAAAAGGCCACATTCTTTGTAAGTTTGTGGTCTTTTCCGTATATTACCATTTATTCTATAATGTAAAGTCAAAAACAGATTTGAAGACAAAAAATAAACAAATCCATCATTTCGCAAAAGTGATTGTGGAATAGCATCGACTAAGAAACCCAGCTAATCTTCTCATGTGAAGGTAGTTGGGTTTTAAAGTTGGATGTGCAAAATAACACTTAAAATAAGCGCAAAATATCTCCTGAAATGATAAGCTAATGATCCCAAGGAGCCAACTATTATCAATAGGGTGTACCCTATTGATAATAAAATAGACTATCGGTTTTACCAATCAGTCTATAAATAATTGTGCAACTTCTTTAACTTACATAAAACAATTACGCTAAGAGTGTATATTATTTACTTTCTTTGTTAACCATAGTTAAGACTGTTAACAGTATTAGAAATAGGAGGGCCCTGCTTTTATGAAGGCTGTAACTTATCAAGGACCAAATCATGTACAGGTTAATCAAGTAGAGGATGCAAAATTAGAAAAAAAAGACGATATTATTGTTAAGATTACTTCTACCGCTATTTGCGGATCTGATTTGCATTTATATCAAGGTAACATGCCATTACCCCCAGGATATATTATTGGCCACGAACCAATGGGTATTGTGGAAGAAGTTGGACCTGAAGTCACAAAAGTAAAAAAGGGAGACCGTGTTGTCGTTCCCTTTAATGTTTCATGTGGACATTGCTTTTATTGCCAACATGAAATGGAAAGCCAATGTGATAACTCAAACCCTCATTATGATTCTGGCGGATACTTTGGTTATACTGAGAAGTTCGGTAACCATCCGGGTGGTCAGGCTGAATATTTAAAAGTCCCTTTTGGAAACTTCACTCCCTTTGTTATCCCGGAGTCATGCGAATTGGAGGATGAGTCACTGCTCTTTTTATCGGATGTTCTGCCAACAGCTTATTGGAGTGTAAAAAATGCAGGTGTAAAATCAGGCGATACAGTTATTGTTCTTGGATGCGGACCTGTTGGGTTGATGGTACAAAAATTTGCCTGGATGGAAGGTGCAAAGCGTGTAATAGCAGTTGATTACTTGGATTACCGAATCAATCATGCGAAAAAGATGAACAATGTTGAGGTATTTGAGTTCACAAAATACCCTGATATGGGGGAACATTTAAAAGAAATCACACATGGTGGGGCAGATGTCGTCATCGATTGTGTAGGTATGGATGGAAAGAAATCCCCCCTAGAGTTTCTGGAACAAAAATTCAAACTGCAGGGCGGAACCCTTGGACCTATTCAAATTTCTACTAAAGCTGTCCGAAAGTATGGGACAGTGCAAATGACTGGTGTTTATGGAGGTAACTATAATCTATTTCCATTAGGTGCATTTTGGATTAGAAATATTAATCTTAGAATGGGACAGGCTCCAGTCATTCATTTTATGCCAGAATTGTTTAAAAAAATAACAAATAACGAATTTGACCCAAGAGATATTATCACACACAAAATGTCCCTTGAAGAAGCAAGTCATGGTTATCGAATTTTTAATAATCGTGAGGATGAATGTATAAAAGTCGTTTTAAAACCGTAATACTCTTCTCTTTCCAAAAAGAGGCTGGGACAAAACCCCAGTAATTAAAAAGAGTGGTACTCGCCAATAAGTTGGTGAGTACCGCTCTTTTTATGCATACAAAAAGGACACCTTTTGATAAAATTAAAGTTACCAGACAATAATTTT
>NZ_QWEH01000035.1 GCF_003515705.1 Oceanobacillus profundus | reverse complement strand
GATTCCGTCAGTGCATCTGCCTTTACGGGGATTTACAACGATTTGGTCGCCGCATCGACCTTCGTGTGAAAACGGGGGCTGAAGCCATCCGGGCACTGGCCACACAGCTCCCGGCGTTTCGTCAGAAACTGAGCGACGGCTGGTATCAGGTACGGATTGCCGGGCGGGACGTCAGCACGTCCGGGTTAACGGCGCAGTTACATGAGACTCTGCCTGATGGCGCTGTAATTCATATTGTTCCCAGAGTCGCCGGGGCCAAGTCAGGTGGCGTATTCCAGATTGTCCTGGGGGCTGCCGCCATTGCCGGATCATTCTTTACCGCCGGAGCCACCCTTGCAGCATGGGGGGCAGCCATTGGGGCCGGTGGTATGACCGGCATCCTGTTTTCTCTCGGTGCCAGTATGGTGCTCGGTGGTGTGGCGCAGATGCTGGCACCGAAAGCCAGAACTCCCCGTATACAGACAACGGATAACGGTAAGCAGAACACCTATTTCTCCTCACTGGATAACATGGTTGCCCAGGGCAATGTTCTGCCTGTTCTGTACGGGGAAATGCGCGTGGGGTCACGCGTGGTTTCTCAGGAGATCAGCACGGCAGACGAAGGGGACGGTGGTCAGGTTGTGGTGATTGGTCGCTGATGCAAAATGTTTTATGTGAAACCGCCTGCGGGCGGTTTTGTCATTTATGGAGCGTGAGGAATGGGTAAAGGAAGCAGTAAGGGGCATACCCCGCGCGAAGCGAAGGACAACCTGAAGTCCACGCAGTTGCTGAGTGTGATCGATGCCATCAGCGAAGGGCCGATTGAAGGTCCGGTGGATGGCTTAAAAAGCGTGCTGCTGAACAGTACGCCGGTGCTGGACACTGAGGGGAATACCAACATATCCGGTGTCACGGTGGTGTTCCGGGCTGGTGAGCAGGAGCAGACTCCGCCGGAGGGATTTGAATCCTCCGGCTCCGAGACGGTGCTGGGTACGGAAGTGAAATATGACACGCCGATCACCCGCACCATTACGTCTGCAAACATCGACCGTCTGCGCTTTACCTTCGGTGTACAGGCACTGGTGGAAACCACCTCAAAGGGTGACAGGAATCCGTCGGAAGTCCGCCTGCTGGTTCAGATACAACGTAACGGTGGCTGGGTGACGGAAAAAGACATCACCATTAAGGGCAAAACCACCTCGCAGTATCTGGCCTCGGTGGTGATGGGTAACCTGCCGCCGCGCCCGTTTAATATCCGGATGCGCAGGATGACGCCGGACAGCACCACAGACCAGCTGCAGAACAAAACGCTCTGGTCGTCATACACTGAAATCATCGATGTGAAACAGTGCTACCCGAACACGGCACTGGTCGGCGTGCAGGTGGACTCGGAGCAGTTCGGCAGCCAGCAGGTGAGCCGTAATTATCATCTGCGCGGGCGTATTCTGCAGGTGCCGTCGAACTATAACCCGCAGACGCGGCAATACAGCGGTATCTGGGACGGAACGTTTAAACCGGCATACAGCAACAACATGGCCTGGTGTCTGTGGGATATGCTGACCCATCCGCGCTACGGCATGGGGAAACGTCTTGGTGCGGCGGATGTGGATAAATGGGCGCTGTATGTCATCGGCCAGTACTGCGACCAGTCAGTGCCGGACGGCTTTGGCGGCACGGAGCCGCGCATCACCTGTAATGCGTACCTGACCACACAGCGTAAGGCGTGGGATGTGCTCAGCGATTTCTGCTCGGCGATGCGCTGTATGCCGGTATGGAACGGGCAGACGCTGACGTTCGTGCAGGACCGACCGTCGGATAAGACGTGGACCTATAACCGCAGTAATGTGGTGATGCCGGATGATGGCGCGCCGTTCCGCTACAGCTTCAGCGCCCTGAAGGACCGCCATAATGCCGTTGAGGTGAACTGGATTGACCCGAACAACGGCTGGGAGACGGCGACAGAGCTTGTTGAAGATACGCAGGCCATTGCCCGTTACGGTCGTAATGTTACGAAGATGGATGCCTTTGGCTGTACCAGCCGGGGGCAGGCACACCGCGCCGGGCTGTGGCTGATTAAAACAGAACTGCTGGAAACGCAGACCGTGGATTTCAGCGTCGGCGCAGAAGGGCTTCGCCATGTACCGGGCGATGTTATTGAAATCTGCGATGATGACTATGCCGGTATCAGCACCGGTGGTCGTGTGCTGGCGGTGAACAGCCAGACCCGGACGCTGACGCTCGACCGTGAAATCACGCTGCCATCCTCCGGTACCGCGCTGATAAGCCTGGTTGACGGAAGTGGCAATCCGGTCAGCGTGGAGGTTCAGTCCGTCACCGACGGCGTGAAGGTAAAAGTGAGCCGTGTTCCTGACGGTGTTGCTGAATACAGCGTATGGGAGCTGAAGCTGCCGACGCTGCGCCAGCGACTGTTCCGCTGCGTGAGTATCCGTGAGAACGACGACGGCACGTATGCCATCACCGCCGTGCAGCATGTGCCGGAAAAAGAGGCCATCGTGGATAACGGGGCGCACTTTGACGGCGAACAGAGTGGCACGGTGAATGGTGTCACGCCGCCAGCGGTGCAGCACCTGACCGCAGAAGTCACTGCAGACAGCGGGGAATATCAGGTGCTGGCGCGATGGGACACACCGAAGGTGGTGAAGGGCGTGAGTTTCCTGCTCCGTCTGACCGTAACAGCGGACGACGGCAGTGAGCGGCT
This sequence comes from Oceanobacillus profundus, assembly GCF_003515705.1. Classification (GTDB taxonomy): domain Bacteria; phylum Bacillota; class Bacilli; order Bacillales; family Amphibacillaceae; genus Oceanobacillus; species Oceanobacillus profundus. Next base: position 6,834 of record NZ_QWEH01000035.1, on the reverse strand, counting down.
GGTCAGCACGGCCCGGACGACGGAAACCACATACCGCTTCACGCAACTGGCGCTGGGGAACTACAGGCTGACAGTCCGGGCGGTAAATGCGTGGGGGCAGCAGGGCGATCCGGCGTCGGTATCGTTCCGGATTGCCGCACCGGCAGCACCGTCGAGGATTGAGCTGACGCCGGGCTATTTTCAGATAACCGCCACGCCGCATCTTGCCGTTTATGACCCGACGGTACAGTTTGAGTTCTGGTTCTCGGAAAAGCAGATTGCGGATATCAGACAGGTTGAAACCAGCACGCGTTATCTTGGTACGGCGCTGTACTGGATAGCCGCCAGTATCAATATCAAACCGGGCCATGATTATTACTTTTATATCCGCAGTGTGAACACCGTTGGCAAATCGGCATTCGTGGAGGCCGTCGGTCGGGCGAGCGATGATGCGGAAGGTTACCTGGATTTTTTCAAAGGCAAGATAACCGAATCCCATCTCGGCAAGGAGCTGCTGGAAAAAGTCGAGCTGACGGAGGATAACGCCAGCAGACTGGAGGAGTTTTCGAAAGAGTGGAAGGATGCCAGTGATAAGTGGAATGCCATGTGGGCTGTCAAAATTGAGCAGACCAAAGACGGCAAACATTATGTCGCGGGTATTGGCCTCAGCATGGAGGACACGGAGGAAGGCAAACTGAGCCAGTTTCTGGTTGCCGCCAATCGTATCGCATTTATTGACCCGGCAAACGGGAATGAAACGCCGATGTTTGTGGCGCAGGGCAACCAGATATTCATGAACGACGTGTTCCTGAAGCGCCTGACGGCCCCCACCATTACCAGCGGCGGCAATCCTCCGGCCTTTTCCCTGACACCGGACGGAAAGCTGACCGCTAAAAATGCGGATATCAGTGGCAGTGTGAATGCGAACTCCGGGACGCTCAGTAATGTGACGATAGCTGAAAACTGTACGATAAACGGTACGCTGAGGGCGGAAAAAATCGTCGGGGACATTGTAAAGGCGGCGAGCGCGGCTTTTCCGCGCCAGCGTGAAAGCAGTGTGGACTGGCCGTCAGGTACCCGTACTGTCACCGTGACCGATGACCATCCTTTTGATCGCCAGATAGTGGTGCTTCCGCTGACGTTTCGCGGAAGTAAGCGTACTGTCAGCGGCAGGACAACGTATTCGATGTGTTATCTGAAAGTACTGATGAACGGTGCGGTGATTTATGATGGCGCGGCGAACGAGGCGGTACAGGTGTTCTCCCGTATTGTTGACATGCCAGCGGGTCGGGGAAACGTGATCCTGACGTTCACGCTTACGTCCACACGGCATTCGGCAGATATTCCGCCGTATACGTTTGCCAGCGATGTGCAGGTTATGGTGATTAAGAAACAGGCGCTGGGCATCAGCGTGGTCTGAGTGTGTTACAGAGGTTCGTCCGGGAACGGGCGTTTTATTATAAAACAGTGAGAGGTGAACGATGCGTAATGTGTGTATTGCCGTTGCTGTCTTTGCCGCACTTGCGGTGACAGTCACTCCGGCCCGTGCGGAAGGTGGACATGGTACGTTTACGGTGGGCTATTTTCAAGTGAAACCGGGTACATTGCCGTCGTTGTCGGGCGGGGATACCGGTGTGAGTCATCTGAAAGGGATTAACGTGAAGTACCGTTATGAGCTGACGGACAGTGTGGGGGTGATGGCTTCCCTGGGGTTCGCCGCGTCGAAAAAGAGCAGCACAGTGATGACCGGGGAGGATACGTTTCACTATGAGAGCCTGCGTGGACGTTATGTGAGCGTGATGGCCGGACCGGTTTTACAAATCAGTAAGCAGGTCAGTGCGTACGCCATGGCCGGAGTGGCTCACAGTCGGTGGTCCGGCAGTACAATGGATTACCGTAAGACGGAAATCACTCCCGGGTATATGAAAGAGACGACCACTGCCAGGGACGAAAGTGCAATGCGGCATACCTCAGTGGCGTGGAGTGCAGGTATACAGATTAATCCGGCAGCGTCCGTCGTTGTTGATATTGCTTATGAAGGCTCCGGCAGTGGCGACTGGCGTACTGACGGATTCATCGTTGGGGTCGGTTATAAATTCTGATTAGCCAGGTAACACAGTGTTATGACAGCCCGCCGGAACCGGTGGGCTTTTTTGTGGGGTGAATATGGCAGTAAAGATTTCAGGAGTCCTGAAAGACGGCACAGGAAAACCGGTACAGAACTGCACCATTCAGCTGAAAGCCAGACGTAACAGCACCACGGTGGTGGTGAACACGGTGGGCTCAGAGAATCCGGATGAAGCCGGGCGTTACAGCATGGATGTGGAGTACGGTCAGTACAGTGTCATCCTGCAGGTTGACGGTTTTCCACCATCGCACGCCGGGACCATCACCGTGTATGAAGATTCACAACCGGGGACGCTGAATGATTTTCTCTGTGCCATGACGGAGGATGATGCCCGGCCGGAGGTGCTGCGTCGTCTTGAACTGATGGTGGAAGAGGTGGCGCGTAACGCGTCCGTGGTGGCACAGAGTACGGCAGACGCGAAGAAATCAGCCGGCGATGCCAGTGCATCAGCTGCTCAGGTCGCGGCCCTTGTGACTGATGCAACTGACTCAGCACGCGCCGCCAGCACGTCCGCCGGACAGGCTGCATCGTCAGCTCAGGAAGCGTCCTCCGGCGCAGAAGCGGCATCAGCAAAGGCCACTGAAGCGGAAAAAAGTGCCGCAGCCGCAGAGTCCTCAAAAAACGCGGCGGCCACCAGTGCCGGTGCGGCGAAAACGTCAGAAACGAATGCTGCAGCGTCACAACAATCAGCCGCCACGTCTGCCTCCACCGCGGCCACGAAAGCGTCAGAGGCCGCCACTTCAGCACGAGATGCGGTGGCCTCAAAAGAGGCAGCAAAATCATCAGAAACGAACGCATCATCAAGTGCCGGTCGTGCAGCTTCCTCGGCAACGGCGGCAGAAAATTCTGCCAGGGCGGCAAAAACGTCCGAGACGAATGCCAGGTCATCTGAAACAGCAGCGGAACGGAGCGCCTCTGCCGCGGCAGACGCAAAAACAGCGGCGGCGGGGAGTGCGTCAACGGCATCCACGAAGGCGACAGAGGCTGCGGGAAGTGCGGTATCAGCATCGCAGAGCAAAAGTGCGGCAGAAGCGGCGGCAATACGTGCAAAAAATTCGGCAAAACGTGCAGAAGATATAGCTTCAGCTGTCGCGCTTGAGGATGCGGACACAACGAGAAAGGGGATAGTGCAGCTCAGCAGTGCAACCAACAGCACGTCTGAAACGCTTGCTGCAACGCCAAAGGCGGTTAAGGTGGTAATGGATGAAACGAACAGAAAAGCCCACTGGACAGTCCGGCACTGACCGGAACGCCAACAGCACCAACCGCGCTCAGGGGAACAAACAATACCCAGATTGCGAACACCGCTTTTGTACTGGCCGCGATTGCAGATGTTATCGACGCGTCACCTGACGCACTGAATACGCTGAATGAACTGGCCGCAGCGCTCGGGAATGATCCAGATTTTGCTACCACCATGACTAACGCGCTTGCGGGTAAACAACCGAAGAATGCGACACTGACGGCGCTGGCAGGGCTTTCCACGGCGAAAAATAAATTACCGTATTTTGCGGAAAATGATGCCGCCAGCCTGACTGAACTGACTCAGGTTGGCAGGGATATTCTGGCAAAAAATTCCGTTGCAGATGTTCTTGAATACCTTGGGGCCGGTGAGAATTCGGCCTTTCCGGCAGGTGCGCCGATCCCGTGGCCATCAGATATCGTTCCGTCTGGCTACGTCCTGATGCAGGGGCAGGCGTTTGACAAATCAGCCTACCCAAAACTTGCTGTCGCGTATCCATCGGGTGTGCTTCCTGATATGCGAGGCTGGACAATCAAGGGGAAACCCGCCAGCGGTCGTGCTGTATTGTCTCAGGAACAGGATGGAATTAAGTCGCACACCCACAGTGCCAGTGCATCCGGTACGGATTTGGGGACGAAAACCACATCGTCGTTTGATTACGGGACGAAAACAACAGGCAGTTTCGATTACGGCACCAAATCGACGAATAACACGGGGGCTCATGCTCACAGTCTGAGCGGTTCAACAGGGGCCGCGGGTGCTCATGCCCACACAAGTGGTTTAAGGATGAACAGTTCTGGCTGGAGTCAGTATGGAACAGCAACCATTACAGGAAGTTTATCCACAGTTAAAGGAACCAGCACACAGGGTATTGCTTATTTATCGAAAACGGACAGTCAGGGCAGCCACAGTCACTCATTGTCCGGTACAGCCGTGAGTGCCGGTGCACATGCGCATACAGTTGGTATTGGTGCGCACCAGCATCCGGTTGTTATCGGTGCTCATGCCCATTCTTTCAGTATTGGTTCACACGGACACACCATCACCGTTAACGCTGCGGGTAACGCGGAAAACACCGTCAAAAACATTGCATTTAACTATATTGTGAGGCTTGCATAATGGCATTCAGAATGAGTGAACAACCACGGACCATAAAAATTTATAATCTGCTGGCCGGAACTAATGAATTTATTGGTGAAGGTGACGCATATATTCCGCCTCATACCGGTCTGCCTGCAAACAGTACCGATATTGCACCGCCAGATATTCCGGCTGGCTTTGTGGCTGTTTTCAACAGTGATGAGGCATCGTGGCATCTCGTTGAAGACCATCGGGGTAAAACCGTCTATGACGTGGCTTCCGGCGACGCGTTATTTATTTCTGAACTCGGTCCGTTACCGGAAAATTTTACCTGGTTATCGCCGGGAGGGGAATATCAGAAGTGGAACGGCACAGCCTGGGTGAAGGATACGGAAGCAGAAAAACTGTTCCGGATCCGGGAGGCGGAAGAAACAAAAAAAAGCCTGATGCAGGTAGCCAGTGAGCATATTGCGCCGCTTCAGGATGCTGCAGATCTGGAAATTGCAACGAAGGAAGAAACCTCGTTGCTGGAAGCCTGGAAGAAGTATCGGGTGTTGCTGAACCGTGTTGATACATCAACTGCACCTGATATTGAGTGGCCTGCTGTCCCTGTTATGGAGTAATCGTTTTGTGATATGCCGCAGAAACGTTGTATGAAATAACGTTCTGCGGTTAGTTAGTATATTGTAAAGCTGAGTATTGGTTTATTTGGCGATTATTATCTTCAGGAGAATAATGGAAGTTCTATGACTCAATTGTTCATAGTGTTTACATCACCGCCAATTGCTTTTAAGACTGAACGCATGAAATATGGTTTTTCGTCATGTTTTGAGTCTGCTGTTGATATTTCTAAAGTCGGTTTTTTTTCTTCGTTTTCTCTAACTATTTTCCATGAAATACATTTTTGATTATTATTTGAATCAATTCCAATTACCTGAAGTCTTTCATCTATAATTGGCATTGTATGTATTGGTTTATTGGAGTAGATGCTTGCTTTTCTGAGCCATAGCTCTGATATCCAAATGAAGCCATAGGCATTTGTTATTTTGGCTCTGTCAGCTGCATAACGCCAAAAAATATATTTATCTGCTTGATCTTCAAATGTTGTATTGATTAAATCAATTGGATGGAATTGTTTATCATAAAAAATTAATGTTTGAATGTGATAACCGTCCTTTAAAAAAGTCGTTTCTGCAAGCTTGGCTGTATAGTCAACTAACTCTTCTGTCGAAGTGATATTTTTAGGCTTATCTACCAGTTTTAGACGCTCTTTAATATCTTCAGGAATTATTTTATTGTCATATTGTATCATGCTAAATGACAATTTGCTTATGGAGTAATCTTTTAATTTTAAATAAGTTATTCTCCTGGCTTCATCAAATAAAGAGTCGAATGATGTTGGCGAAATCACATCGTCACCCATTGGATTGTTTATTTGTATGCCAAGAGAGTTACAGCAGTTATACATTCTGCCATAGATTATAGCTAAGGCATGTAATAATTCGTAATCTTTTAGCGTATTAGCGACCCATCGTCTTTCTGATTTAATAATAGATGATTCAGTTAAATATGAAGGTAATTTCTTTTGTGCAAGTCTGACTAACTTTTTTATACCAATGTTTAACATACTTTCATTTGTAATAAACTCAATGTCATTTTCTTCAATGTAAGATGAAATAAGAGTAGCCTTTGCCTCGCTATACATTTCTAAATCGCCTTGTTTTTCTATCGTATTGCGAGAATTTTTAGCCCAAGCCATTAATGGATCATTTTTCCATTTTTCAATAACATTATTGTTATACCAAATGTCATATCCTATAATCTGGTTTTTGTTTTTTTGAATAATAAATGTTACTGTTCTTGCGGTTTGGAGGAATTGATTCAAATTCAAGCGAAATAATTCAGGGTCAAAATATGTATCAATGCAGCATTTGAGCAAGTGCGATAAATCTTTAAGTCTTCTTTCCCATGGTTTTTTAGTCATAAAACTCTCCATTTTGATAGGTTGCATGCTAGATGCTGATATATTTTAGAGGTGATAAAATTAACTGCTTAACTGTCAATGTAATACAAGTTGTTTGATCTTTGCAATGATTCTTATCAGAAACCATATAGTAAATTAGTTACACAGGAAATTTTTAATATTATTATTATCATTCATTATGTATTAAAATTAGAGTTGTGGCTTGGCTCTGCTAACACGTTGCTCATAGGAGATATGGTAGAGCCGCAGACACGTCGTATGCAGGAACGTGCTGCGGCTGGCTGGTGAACTTCCGATAGTGCGGGTGTTGAATGATTTCCAGTTGCTACCGATTTTACATATTTTTTGCATGAGAGAATTTGTACCACCTCCCACCGACCATCTATGACTGTACGCCACTGTCCCTAGACTGACCAAAGT
>NZ_QWEH01000034.1 GCF_003515705.1 Oceanobacillus profundus | reverse complement strand
GCTTTAGCTTTTTTTTACCACGGAAATTAAAGGATTGGAACATGTAATTGTTTAAGGTGGACATTTCACCGAATTTGCCTCCCATTAATTCCTGAACAGCTGCTGCAGCATTCATATCGCCATGTTCTGGAATGGGTAGTTCAATGGCGATTTTATTCACACGTTTCATCATGAGTTTTTGCGCCTCCATCCATAGATAATAACCATTGTCATCATATGATGGAGGGTGCTTGGCTTATTCTCCCTTTAATTGCTGAAACCAAATTATTTGAGCTGTACGAACATAAAATGGTGATCCTCCCATTTGGATTACAATATGATCTGGCATCACCTTTTTCAATATACCTCGTACAGAGCCGTGTGTCGTTTGAACGGCAAGTGATTTATTTTGAAACCCTGTTAAAGCTTGATAAACATACGGATCACTAAGATTCCATTTTTCATTCATTGTTCAACACTCCTTTTTTCTCGAAGCCCATAGCAGTATATGCAAAGAAATGAAAATGTGTATTTGTCTAGTTGATATTTTGGTTTTCTAACGTATTATTCACTCACGCTCATCCGTTCTTAAACCGAATGGAGAGCAAGTTTAAAAGCTTAGCTGGTAAATGCGGGGGTCTTTAGTAGGTATGGATAAAAATGTATATGATTAAAGTAGCGTTTTTTTATCCCTTTTCTTTAAGAAATGGATAGATAGACCGATATAAAAGATAGGCACTGTTATTCCTCTTGGTTAATGTATATCTATAGGTTCAAAGTATAACGATGAAGCAATAGCATTTGATATATAAATGGATTGAAAAAAATGGGTATTCCTGTATAGTGAATAGCCATTTTTAATTATTGTGTTATCAATGAACGTGAGCTCTTGCTGAAGAATAGAGTCATAAAGGAGATTGTTTGAAGGAGGGTACTATTCTAATAAAAATTCAATTTTCAGCATGAGAAGTGTTGTGATTTTAGTCTGAAGGGCTTGTAGGCTGCGTGACTTTCTGAATCCAATCAAGTTAAAGGCCCCTTTGAATAAACAATATAGGTATTAATAGCGGTGGTACAGATTGAGGAAAGTAGCTATGTTATCAATTTATTAAATGGTAAAGGAGAAAAAGATGAAAAAGTTATTAAACTTCAAGAGTATTAAACATAAAATCATATTTGCATTTTCGTTTGTTATTTTATTTGTCATTGTATTGGGTGTATATAATTACATAGCAGTTAAGGAGATAAATAAAAATACGACAAATATTATTGAAAATGAGCTTCAAGGATTAATTGCAAATATGGGAATGGAAACAACAATGGCTAATCGAATTTCTACTGCTCGTGGCTTTGTGCTAAGCGGTGAGAGTGATTTTAAAGATCGCTTTGCGGCATATACGGAGCAGGGCATCGAGTTTGAGGGTCAAGCTAGAAGTGTGGGAGTTACGGAAGAATTTGATGATTTAATTGATAAAACTGTTGCGTGGCGGACAGCAATTGATGAGGACGTATTTGATGTATATGATAGCGGAAATGTAGAGCTAGCTACAGAGAACCTAAATGCGTTAACTCCTGTTGTACGTGAAATCATGGCTGGATATGAGGAGATAGCACAAAGTTCCGAAGATGACATTAACCGACTTGGCGAAGAAATCATATCCAGCGGTGAACAAACGCAAAGAATTGTCGTTATTGTATCGCTTTTAATTGTTGTGCTTAGTATAGGAGCGGCGCTTATTACTGCCGGAATGATTTCGAGACCAATCAGAACGGTTATGGAGAGAATGAAGCTTATTGCAAATGGAGATTTAAGCCAAGAAGTACTGCGAACAAATGCTAGAGATGAAGTTGGGCAGTTAGTTAAAGCTACCAATGAGATGGCTGTCAATACACGCGATCTACTCACGCAAATAAATGTTGTATCTGAGACGGTTACAAGTCAAAGTGAAGAATTAACACAGGCAGCGAACGAAGTAAAGTCCGGTTCTGAGCAGATAGCAGTCACGATGCAAGAGCTGGCGACAGGATCAGAGACACAGGCAAACAGCGCTAGTGATTTAGCATCGATTATGGGTACATTTGCGGTTAAGGTAGATGAAGCACATGATAATGGTGGGCGTGTGCAGCGGTATTCAAATGAAGTGCTTGGAATGACATCTAAAGGAAGCGAATTAATGACCTCTTCCACCGAGCAAATGGCTAAAATTGATCAAATTGTACAAGGTGCGGTTACGAAGGTAGAGGGATTAGATGAACAATCTCAAGAAATATCACAACTTGTTTCTGTGATCCGAGATATCGCGGACCAAACAAATTTACTTGCATTAAATGCAGCGATTGAAGCAGCGAGAGCGGGCGAACATGGTAAAGGATTTGCTGTTGTAGCCGATGAAGTAAGGAAGCTTGCAGAACAAGTTTCTGTTTCTGTTACGGATATTACTGGCATTGTTTCCAACATTCAAAATGAAACAAGTTTTGTCGTAGAATCATTAAAGGATGGATATACGGAAGTTGAACAGGGGACAAGTCAAATCAAAGTTACCGGGCAAACCTTCCATGAGATTAGTGATTCTGTATCTAAGATGGTGGATAGTATTAACTTAGTGTCCGATAACCTAGCTGATATTGCAGTCAATAGCCAGAAGATGAACGGATCGGTTGAAGAAATAGCTTCAATTTCCGAAGAAGCAGCAGCTGGTGTTGAGCAAACTTCTGCTTCAACACAACAAACCAGCAGCTCTATGGAAGAGGTGGCAGGGAGCTCTGAGCAATTAGCGCAGCTTGCTGAAGAGTTAAATGGATTAGTAAGGAGATTTAAGCTTTAAGTAAGCAACTGTGACGCTTAAGACTGTAATTTTCATTGAGTTTAGTACTTATAAGGTTTGATAATAGGAATTGTGGCATTTTGATTGATGCCCACAATTCCTTTTTATCTAAGGGAAATTTTTAGTCTGTAAAGAAACACTGGTTAGATTATTAGATATGATCTTATCATATCCGTAATAGGTTAGCTTTGAATAATTTGGTGCGTTGGTCGGAAACATTTGTGTTAAAATTTATTGTTAAGAGCGATAATAAGTCTGATTCGGGGGTGCCAAAAGTGAAAATCAATATTATAACTTTAGCTGTTCATCATCTTGAAAAAACAGCGGCTTTTTATAGGGAGGTCCTTCAGTTGCCAGAGGATCAGGTATCTAAAGGAGAGGACCATATAGCTTTCTTTTTTGATGAAAATTTTTCGCTAGTTCTCTATCCACGTGAGGAGGTTGCGTCTACAACTGGTCAACTTAATCTAAACCCCAGTTCTAATGAGTTAATACTAAGTTCTTTTGTAGAAAGTCGTCAAGATGTAGACGATATTTTAAGGCGAGCAACGTTAGCTAATGGTAACGTTATAAAACAAGGAATAGCAAATGAATGGGGTTATTCAGGATACTTTGCTGATCCCGACGGTCACGTCTGGGAAATTAGTACAACCTAGAATAAATCCATTGGATCTATAATTATATCTCTATAATAAATTTTGAATTTGGAGGAGAAAGCTATGCATTCATATGGAGCTCTACATAAAGTAGATGGACGATATAAATTAAGATTTGAACGTGATTATGCTTATTCGGTTGAGAAAGTTTGGGATATGGTAACGCAGCCCCAATATTTTACACAGTGGTACCCATTTGCAACCGGGGAGATGGACTTGCGAACAGATGGGAAGATTTACTTCGATGATGGTGAAGGAACGACTTACGAAGCAATAATAACAAAATTTAATCCACCTCATTTCTTTGCTTTCTGTGAGATCGATGACTTACTTTCTATCGAATTAAATACTGAAGGTGATGGTTGTCGCTTGCTGTTTGAACACACATTTGACGATGCGTCTATGAGTGCTTCTGTTGCTGCTGGATGGCATCGTTGTCTGGATGTTTTAGGAATGATTATTGAAGGAAAGCCGGTCGAGTGGCCGGATAATGCCGCAACATTGCGTGAGACTTATACGGAAGCTTTGGATTTATAAGTATCGAAGTCGGGTGGGGAATAGGTTATGAAGCAAAATAAATATGATGATGCTCATTTTTTTGCAGGCTATGAAAAGATGCCACGCTCCCTAAAGGGGCTGGAGAGCGCGGGGGAATGGCCATTATTAAAGAAACTGCTCCCAGAATTAAAGGACAAACGTATACTTGATTTAGGATGCGGCTTTGGTTGGCATTGTCGGTATGCACGAAAGGAACAGGCCCATTCCGTAGTTGGCATTGATATATCGGAAAAAATGCTTCAAAGAGCTCGTGAATTAACGGATGACCCACATATCGCTTACCGAAAAATTCCAATGGAAGATATTCACTTTGCTGCAGACTCATTTGATGTTGTGTTTAGTTCTCTTGCGTTTCATTATGTGAGAGCATTTAAAGCAATTTGTATAAAGGTTCATGATTGTTTAACATCGGGCGGAAAGTTTGTTTTTTCAGTAGAACATCCTGTTTTCACCGCTCGAGCTGAACAAGACTGGTGGTATGATGAGCATGGGAATCGCCTGCATTGGCCGATTGATCATTATCAACACGAGGGAATTCGCCATACACCTTTTCTGACTGAAGATGTTATAAAGTATCATCGTACACTAGCAACCTATATAAATACACTAGTTGATGCGGGATTTATGATTAAAACAGTGGAAGAGACTTTCGCAACAGAGGAAATGATACAAAAAAATCCAGCGATGTTTGATGAAAATCGCAGGCCGATGTTTTTGCTAATTCGTGCTGAAAAAATGATGTGAAGCTTTTAGTCGTATCTTCGGATTACTTGGGCATTACAAAATCGAGCTGGATTCGATGGTTATGGTATCATGTTGGTAGGAGGGATTTGTTCCTAATGATATACATAGGTTTAACAGGGTGGGGAGATCATCACACACTGTACCCGCCTCAAATGAAGTCAAAGGATAAATTAGCTGAATATAGTAGTCATTTTCTGACAGTTGAAGTGGATGCGTCCTTTTATGCCGTGCAGCCTGTAAGTAATGCTTCCAAATGGGTAAGTGAAACACCGGAAAACTTTCGCTTTGTGGTGAAGGCATATCAGGGAATGACTGGTCATCAAAGAACGGATATTCCGTTTGAAACGAGAGTGGAAATGTTTCAAGCGTTTATCGATTCATTAAAACCTTATCGGAAAGCCAATAAGCTAGCAATGGTTTTATTTCAATTTCCCCCTTGGTTTGATTGCAAGAAAGAGAATGTGAATTACTTACGATATTGCAAAAAAATGATGGGAGACATCCCTGTTGCGCTTGAATTTAGAAATCAGTCTTGGTTTCGAGAAACATTTCGTTCCGGTACGCTTGCCTTTATGAAAGAGAATGGCTGGATTCACACTATTGCGGATGAACCGCAAGCTGGAGATGGATCCATTCCAATTGTTCCAGCAGCTACTGATCCAAATATGACATTGATCCGAATGCACGGCAGGAACATTCATGGCTGGACAAAGCCGAAAAATGCGGATACAAACTGGCGCGATGTTCGTTATTTATATAAATACAACGAGAAAGAGTTGTTAGAGTGGAAAGAAAGAGTATCAGAGCTTGCCAAAAGCTCAACAGATATCATTTTCTTATTTAATAATAATTCGGGTGGGGATGCAGCAGGCAATGCAAAAGAGTTTCAAGCCATGCTAGGTATTGAATACGAAGGACTTGCACCAAGGCAGCTCGGTTTGTTTTAATCAGGTATAGAAAAAGAAAGCAATCCTTTTTAAAGGGATTGCTTTCTTTGGTTTCACTGCTCTAGTAGTTTTTTAATACTTGCTAATTTCACGCAGAGACAAAATACGTCCATTGCAGCTTCTAATTCTGTTAGGCCTGGGAAGGTAGGTGCGATTCGAATATTTCGATCCCTTGGGTCTTTTCCATATGGATAGGTTGCCCCAGCACCTGTTAGTGTAACCCCGGCAGCAGATGCGAGTTTAACTACCTCTGCAGCACAGCCATCAAGCGTATTTAAGCTAATAAAATAGCCGCCTTCAGGCTTGCTCCATGAAGCAATTCCTTCTTTACCCAGCTCTGATTCCAGCTTATTTAACACCAGGTCGAATTTTGGCTTTACAATTTCAGCGTGTTTTTTCATATGATGCTTTACGTGCGCTGCATCTTTTAAGAAATGTACATGCCGTAATTGATTTATTTTATCTGCACCAATCGTCTGTACACCTAGCAGTTTTTTGGTAAAGCTAATATTTTCTTCACTTGCAGCCATTACAGCAACACCTGACCCAGGGAAAGTTACTTTAGATGTTGAAGCAAAGATAAAGACACGGTTTGGGTTTCCGGCGTCTTTACAAGCCTTCAGGATACTTTTTAGGATCGGTGGGTTATCTGTCAGATGATGTACGGTGTAGGCATCATCCCAGAAAATACGAAAGTCTTTTGCTTTTGTTTCCATGTTAGCAAGACGATCCACAACCTCATCACTGTATGTTGTTCCTTCAGGATTACTGTATTTTGGTACACACCAAATACCTTTTATCGTATCATCATTGCGAACAAGCTCTTCCACCTGATCCATATCTGGACCATCATCTAACATATCAATTGTTATCATTTCAATGTCATACATTTCACAGATGGCAAAATGTCTATCATACCCAGGACTTGGACATAAAAACTTAACTTTAGGTGCTTTGACCCAAGGAGCATCACTGTCGACAACGCCTTTAAGCAATGCTCTGGAAATTGTATCATGCATTAAGCTAAGACTGGAGTTGCCACCCACAATCACTTCATTCGTGTCAACCTGAAGGAGCTGAGCGAATAACTCTTTCATTTCTGTTAATCCATCGAGCCCACCGTAATTTCGGATATCAATAGAATCTTTAACATTAAGTGATTCGATTTTGTTAAGAAGGTCCATGGATAAATCCAACTGTTCTGGACTAGGTTTACCCCTTGCCATATTTAAGGATAAATTTTTCGCTTTAAAAGCATCATACTCTTCCATGAGGCTGGAATACATTGTACGTAATGCTTCTTGATCTAATGCGTTTATAGTAGTCAATGAAATATGCCCCTTTATCTTCGTGTTATTAGAAACATTATAACAGATGGGTTTTAAACTCGGGAGTGAAATTGTAAAGTTTATCAAAAAAATGCAGAAAATAATAGCTTATAAATAGTAGGGGAACCGAGCTGGTTTTTATATAATAAAAGTAATATTTTAGATGAATATGGAGGGTATGTCACATGCGGTCTAAACAAGAAATGATGGAGCTTATATTAAATGTTGCAAAAGAAGATAGCAGAATTAGAGCGGCAGCAATGAATGGTTCAAGAGTAAATCGTAATGTTCCTAGCGATTCTTTTCAGGATTACGATATTGTTTATCTTGTTTCAGATATGGGTTCTTTTATAAACGATCCGAATTGGATAGATGTATTTGGGGACCGCATTATGATGCAGACACCGGAAAATATGACCATGTTTCCACCAACGCTTGGGGGCAGGTTTTCTTATTTGATGCTATTTAAAGATGGTAATCGAATTGATCTAATTCTTGCCCCGATAGAAGAGAAAGAAGCGTATTGTCGTGAGGACGGGTTAACGGTTATTTTATTAGATAAGGATGATAGCTTGCCGATACTGTCTCCGCCGAGTGATAAAGGGTATTGGGTGAAAAAGCCATCTGCTTTCTTATTTGCTGATTGCTGTAAGGAATTTCGGTGGGTATCTACGTACATTGTAAAAGGATTGTGGCGCGGGGAAATTTTGTATGCGTTTGATCATATGACTATCTGTCGGTCGATGCTTATGAAAATGCTTGAATGGAAGGCAGGTATGGAGACTGATTTTTCATTAAGCATTGGAAAAAATGGGAAGTATTTAAAGCGTTATGTTGATGACGAGACATGGACGCGCCTTTTAAAAACTTTTCCCAGCGGTTCGTATGAACATGCATGGCGCACTTTATTCACAATGACAGCGTTATTTGAGGAAGTTGCCATTGAGGTTGCAAAGCATTTTGGTTTTACGTACTCCTTTGAGGAAGCAGAAAACGTGAAAGCATACTTGAAGCATGTTCAACAGTTAGGACCAGATGCTTAGGATATTTAATGGGCGCAGTTTTAAAATAAATGATTTTTAACAAGGGGGATAATGTACAATGCATGATCGGATGTGGGGCTATACAAGTCTATTTTTTACGCTAACCATAGCCTGATTCGCTTGTAATTGTATGGAACATATTTATTTTTAAATTCCCCCTTGACCTTTACGTAGCGTAAAGGTTTAAGATGGAACCTGTCAGGAGGGTTACAGATGGAATATACCGTAAAAAAATTAGCTCTGATTTCTGGTGTGAGCGGCCGCACACTCAGATATTATGATCAAATCGGACTGCTAAAACCAGCACGAATTAATTCTTCCGGTTACCGAATTTACGGACAGAAAGAAGTTGATTTGCTTCAGCAAATCCTGTTTTACCGTGAACTGGAAGTTAATCTGGAAGATATTAAGAAAATAATCAGCGACCCTACATTTGATCAAACAGAAGCATTAAAATCACATTATCAATTGCTAGCACAAAAGCGTGCCCGTCTTGACAAACTAATGGCAACCGTTAAAGGAACGATTGCAAGTATTGAAGGAGGTATTCCGATGCAGGATAAAGAGAAATTCGCAGCGTTCAAGGATAAATTAATTGAAGAAAATGAGAAAAAGTACGGGGAAGAAATCCGTAGCAAATATGGTGATGAAACGGTTGATGCTAGTAATGCCAAGCTAAGGGGGATATCAGAGGGAGATTTCAAAGCAATGAATGATTTAGGAGAAGAAATCATGGTGCTCCTTAAGAAAGCTTATGAAAAAGGAGACCCTGCTTCTGTGTCAGCACAGGAAATAGCTGCAAAGCATAAGCAATGGTTAATGTACTCCTGGGGCAGTTATTCAAAAGAAGCACATGCAGGTCTTGCAGAAATGTACGTTGCCGATGAGCGATTCACAGCCTTTTATGATAAGGTTGCAGATGGAGCAACAGAATTTTTAAGAGATGCCATTCTCATTTACCTTGGTATGGAAAAATAGGATATATATGAAGAGAAGTCCCATTTCGATTGGTTTTCAGAATGGGACTTCTTTATTTGATGAAATGCCTATCGGACTTTATGCATTTACTTCAATAAGATAAGCTGTCAGTTCCTTAATTTTCCCATCTTTAAACTTATTCAACTTATATATGTCGCAAAAAGCATAGGTTTTATTAATTCCTTCTTCATCGGGTAGTGTCATGGATCCTTCAATTACTGCAAAATTTCCATGAGTAATAATTTCCTTCGTTACATAGTTTTGTGGTATATATCCACGCATTTTCTCCATCTCTGCAGCAAATGCAGCTTTACCTTCGAACACTGCTTGTCCAACGTGATTCCACACGACGTCTTCGGCTGTGTGTTCAAGAATAAAGTCAACATCTCCAGTAGCAAATGCCTCGTTAATCTTTTGAAAAAACTCCTGATTCTTTGTCATTTTTCAATCAGCTCCTTTTTGATTTGTATTACATAAATAATTCGTTTCATATTAGAAATATCCTGCATTTTTTGTGTAATACTTGAAATAGAAGCAACAATCAAATAAAATAAAAGAAACAAACGAACGGAGGTGGAAAGGGATGTTTAATCAAGCTGTGTTTGTGTACGGTTACTGGACGAATTATTTATATTTTAGCCGTGCAAAATTTGCTGTTTTAGTTGATAACGGGATACGTATGCCCTTTTTTAGCAACTTTATAGCAAATGTAAAACGGTGAAAACATCTCTAAATCCACATAATAGTAGGGGTTTTAAAGGGAGGGCTTTTCATGCTCTCCCTTTTGTGTGCCCTTATTTAGTTGAAAGCCATGGGATTATTATGTTTCCTATGGCTTTTTTGTGTTGTATCACGTGCCCATCATTAAAGAGGTGCACTTAGGAACTGTATTAAAGGAGGAACTTTACTATGATTGTATGCAGTGTGAATCAAATAACGAAAATGTATGGGGGAAGCTCCATCTTTGAAAATATATCATTTGAAATTATGGGGAATGATCGGGTTGGTCTTGTGGGTCGAAATGGAAGTGGGAAAAGTACGCTATTTCGATTATTGTCTGGTGAAGAAGCACCTGATTCAGGAAAAATCCATTGGAGAAAAGGAACAAAAATAGGTTATCTCGCCCAAATTCCAGAAGCATATTCTAAGTTGACAACAAAGGAGGTATTAAAGACTGCCTTTTCAGAGCTAGTCCAAATGGAAGAAAGGATGATGCAGCTCGGGGAGGCGATGAGCAAGGAAACCAATGTGGAGCTGTTAGATAAATTAATGCGGGATTACGGCAATTTTCAAGACCATTTTGCGCGAAAAGGTGGCTATGAGATCGAAGCGAATATCGAAAGAATCGTTAATGGATTAAATATCGATAACTTGCTTGAACAGCAATTTATTAGCTTGAGCGGTGGAGAGAAAACAAAGGTAGGTCTGGGTCTCTTGCTTTTAAAAAAGCCTGATTTATTATTACTAGATGAACCGACGAATCATTTAGACTTAATGTCAGTCGAATGGCTAGCTGATTTTTTACAGAGTTATCAAGGAACCGTCGTCCTTGTTTCGCATGATCGGTATTTTCTTGATGAGGTTGTAGGTAAGGTGTTGGATTTAGAAGATGGAGAAATCACGAGCTATCCCACGAATTTTTCTGGTTATATAAAGGAAAAAGAGGGACGTTTATTAAGAGAATTCCAGGCGTATGAAGAACAGCAAAAGAAAATAAGGAAAATGAAAGAAGCTATTAAGCGATTGCGCGACTGGGCAAATCGGGCTAACCCACCAAATGAAGGGTTGTACAAACGTGCACGAAACATGGAGCGAGCGTTAGAAAGGATGGAAAAAATAAATCGTCCTGTATTGAATCGCAAAAAAATGAACCTTGAAATGGAGACGACGGATCGAAGCGGAAAGGATGTCATTATTTTAAAGGATGTTGCAAAGTGGTTCGGTGACAGGGAGCTTTTTTCCAAAGTAAATATGCATATTAGATACAAGCAACGTGTTGCCATTGTTGGAGGAAATGGAACAGGTAAATCTACATTAATAAAATTAATTTTAAATCAACTGCCTGCAGACGAAGGAGAAGTCAGAATCGGAAGTAATGTCAAAGTAGGATATCTATCTCAACAAGTCTTTACGCAATTCCAAGATGAAACTGTTCTTGAAGCATTTCGAGATGAGGTACATGTTACGGAAGGTGAAGCGAGACATATTTTAGCTAGGTTTTTATTTTATGGGCATATGGTATTTCAACAAGTTTCACAGCTTAGTGGAGGAGGAAGGATGCGTCTTCGCTTAGCGCAAATGATGTATCAAGATATAAATGTTCTCATTTTAGATGAACCAACAAACCATTTGGATATCGAGGCACGTGAAGTATTGGAAGAAGCACTGGAAGATTATAAAGGAACCATTGTAGCAGTTTCTCATGATCGTTATTTTTTAAATAAGCTGTTTGAAGAGATCTATTGGATTGAAGCCAAAGCTGTTTATCATTTTGAGGGGGATTATACTTGGGCACGGGAAAAGCTGACTGCACTGAAGCTTGATGGGAAAGAAAAATTAAAAACAGTAGTGCGAGAGAAAAAACAAGAGCCGAAAAAGAGGAAAAGTCAGGATTTAGATGGTGAGAGACTGAAAAAGGATTTAGAGGAGGTAGAACGTAAAATTACGTTATTAGAGGAAATGTTAGTAGAAATCCAAGACTTGGAACAAATGCAAGAAGTGTATATGGAAAAAGAAGGACTGGAGAAGGTTTGGGAAGAGTTGTATATGCGTTTGAATGTATAGGAGGGTACAGTTTAGATTAGATGAAAGATGGGGACAAATAAGAAGGAGCTCTTTGATATGTCATGTGCATATTAGAAAAGAGCTTCTTTTTATATAGATGAACAGGCTTTAGCAAAATGGAGGATGCTGAGCTTTTTAGACGAAATTAGTGGGGTTACAACTTTTTTTACGTTTTTTTTACAAAAGTTTAATTTAGGCATTGACTTTATTACAATTATGTAATAAGATAAATCTCGCTGTTATATTATTCCACAGTAGCTCAGTGGTAGAGCAATCGGCTGTTAACCGATCGGTCGTAGGTTCGAATCCTACCTGTGGAGCCATTTAATTTTTATGAAGTAAATGTCGAATAATACATTTGTTGTCGGATTTGTTCATAATTAATATTGGCCCGTTGGTCAAGCGGTTAAGACACCGCCCTTTCACGGCGGTAACACGGGTTCGAATCCCGTACGGGTCACCAATACGGAGGATTAGCTCAGCTGGGAGAGCACCTGCCTTACAAGCAGGGGGTCGCAGGTTCGAGCCCTGCATCCTCCACCATCTTTTCTTTTAGATGAAATATATTTGTTATATCGCGGGGTGGAGCAGTCCGGTAGCTCGTTGGGCTCATAACCCAAAGGTCGTAGGTTCAAATCCTGCCCCCGCAACCAAATCTTTTGGTTTAATTAGATGTGTTATTTGCAATATGGTCCGGTAGTTCAGTTGGTTAGAATGCCTGCCTGTCACGCAGGAGGTCGCGGGTTCGAGTCCCGTCCGGACCGCCATTTAAATATTCGGAGGTATACCCAAGTCTGGCTGAAGGGATCGGTCTTGAAAACCGACAGGCGGGTCAAACCGCGCGGGGGTTCGAATCCCTCTACCTCCTCCATTTATAATTTGAGTTTTGTAGTTAAATAACACTTGGCTCGGTAGCTCAGTCGGTAGAGCAACGGACTGAAAATCCGTGTGTCGGCGGTTCGATTCCGTCCCGAGCCACCATCTATCTTTCGGAAGTTGATTCTTTCTATATAAATCTAATAGTTTGCAGGAAGCCAACAAGCCGGCCTAGCTCAACTGGTAGAGCAAGCCGTTTACTTCATCGAGTAACTACTATGTGCAGGCTTGCGAGGAGTGGAGCTTCTCCGAGTGTTCTTGCAACACGACGAGCCTACTTGATGGACTTGCTGTTAATCATTTGGTAACTAGATAATCATTTGCCGGCCTAGCTCAACTGGTAGAGCAACTGACTTGTAATCAGTAGGTTGGGGGTTCAAGTCCTCTGGCCGGCACCACTTTTTACAAGTAAATAATAATTATCATTAATACGTAATATATATTTTTGAGCCATTAGCTCAGTCGGTAGAGCATTTGACTTTTAATCAAAGGGTCGAAGGTTCGAATCCTTCATGGCTCACCATTCGCGGGTGTGGCGGAATTGGCAGACGCGCTAGACTTAGGATCTAGTGTCTTCGGACGTGGGGGTTCAAGTCCCTTCACCCGCATTGCTTTTTACTTAAGAGGAATTTTTGTTGCAAATTCAGTATCCTTTTCTTTGCCCTTGCCGGGGTGGCGGAACTGGCAGACGCACAGGACTTAAAATCCTGCGGTAGGTGACTACCGTACCGGTTCGATTCCGGTCCTCGGCACCATATGCGCCCGTAGCTCAATTGGATAGAGCGTTTGACTACGGATCAAGAGGTTAGGGGTTCGACTCCTCTCGGGCGCGCCATAACGGGAAGTAGCTCAGCTTGGTAGAGCACTTGGTTTGGGACCAAGGG
>NZ_QWEH01000033.1 GCF_003515705.1 Oceanobacillus profundus | reverse complement strand
ACTGCAGTCAGTCCGTAAAGGCAGATGCGCGCCATGCCCGGTGACGCCAGAGGGAGTGTGTGCGTCGCTGCCATTTGTCGGTGTACCTCTCTCGTTTGCTCAGTTGTTCAGGAATATGGTGCAGCAGCTCGCCGTCGCCGCAGTAAATTGCGGCGTGATTCGGCACTGATGAACCAAAACAGCACAGCAGCACATCGCCCGGCTGTGCCGCTGACAACGGCACCTGATACAGCCCCGTCGCCTCCAGATTATCCAGATAGAGATTCTGGCCGTTACGCCACCAGTCATCCTCACGATGAAAGTCCGGCATCTCAATCCCCGCCAGATGATAAGCATCCCGGAACAGTGTGTAACAGTCCGTCACACCGTGCTCAAAGCGCCGCCCGGTGAGATGCGGCACACAGCGGAACTTATGAATCGTCCCCCGGCAGACCAGCCACCACGGCAAATCACTCTGCACCTGCAGCCGCCGGTCGGCCTCACTCAGCCAGGGCAGACCACCGGGGTGGCTGTGGACCAGCGCCACAATCTCACCCTGCATTTCTGCCTGCAGCCAGTCTTCCGGCGACATACGGAAATACGCCTCCGGCTCACCGGAGATATTCACGCAGGGGAAATATCTTTCCCCCTCCGGCGTGCTTACCACGAAGCCGCACGACTCCGCTGGCGCACATCGCCGGGCGTGCGCCAGAATCGCTGATTCTGTCTGTGTCATGGGATTTACTGCGAAAGTTTGTTAATGGAAAGGAAGCCGCCAAAGTTGCCGACGTTATTGCGGAACTTACAACCGCTCAGGCATTTGCTGCATTTATCCTTCGTGATATCGGACGTTGGCTGGTCATATTCATCCGCGACAGCCGGACCGCTATAACCGCACTCGTCACCGCGATAGGTCCAGGTGCAGGTGTTGGCCAGCATGATACGTCCCGGAAAAACAGCGCCATCCGTTTCCGTCGGCGTGGACAGTACAAAGGAGGCACTCACCGCGCTCAGTTCGCTGCACTGCTCAATGCGCCAGCGGCTGATCACCTCCTGCTCCGGATCGGCGTAACTGTTTCCGTTGACGAAGTTCACCGCATCCAGAAAACGGGCGTAAACCTTACGCCGGACCACCGTTCCGCCGACCAGACTCTGCATATCTTCCGCCATCCCGGTGACCATACCGTACAGGTTAGAAACCGTCAGCGTGGGGCGCGTACTGGTGCCTTTGCCATTCAGTTCAAAACCGCTCCCCTGAATGGGATACGGCTGATACTGTCGCCCCTGCCAGGTGACCGGCTCACCTTTTTCGTTCTGCTCATTACAGAAAAAATAACGTTCTCCACCGACCTCTGTCAGGTCGATTTCCCAGAGCACCACGCTGGCCGACTGCTCCGCACGGGTGCATTCATTCAGTGTTTCCTGCCGGATATCCTGCATCAGTTCACCACCTGTTCAAACTCTGCGCTGAACTCAACACGCAGCATACTGACCCGCGACGACCATTTTGCGCAGGTCACCTTTATCTGCCGCCACTCATAAGGCGGCGTCCACAGAAAGGATTTCCAGCCCCCGTGCTCTTCCAGAAACGACTCCAGTACCGTGGCCTCCTCACGGGGGACAGAAAGCGTCACGCTGTACGTTTTCAGGTTGGCATTCAGCCCGGCAGGCGCTCGCTGAGAATAGCCATCACCAAAGCGCACCTTTCTTACAGAAGGGACCGAAGCCACATCCATACCGGGTTTCACTTTCCAGCGGAAGGTCTTCATCGTCCACCTCCGGAGAACAGGCCACCATCACGCATCTGTGTCTGAATTTCATCACGGGCACCCTTGCGGGCCATGTCATACACCGCCTTCAGAGCAGCCGGACCTATCTGCCCGTTCGTGCCGTCGTTGTTAATCACCACATGGTTATTCTGCTCAAACGTCCCGGACGCCTGCGACCGGCTGTCTGCCATGCTGCCCGGTGTACCGACATAACCGCCGGTGGCATAGCCGCGCATCAGCCGGTAAAGATTCCCCACGCCAATCCGGCTGGTTGCCTCCTTCGTGAAGACAAACTCACCACGGTGAACAATCCCCGCTGGCTCATATTTGCCGCCGGTTCCCGTAAATCCTCCGGTTGCAAAATGGAATTTCGCCGCAGCGGCCTGAATGGCTGTACCGCCTGACGCGGATGCGCCGCCACCAACAGCCCCGCCAATGGCGCTGCCGATACTCCCGACAATCCCCACCATTGCCTGCTTAAGCAGAATTTCTGTCATCATGGACAGCACGGAACGGGTGAAGCTGCGCCAGTTCTGCTCACTGCCGGTCAGCATCGCCGCCATATTCTGTGCAATACCATCAAAGGTCTGCGTGGCTGCACTTTTTACCTGCGACATACTGTCCGTGGCGCTCTCTTCCCACTCACTCCAGCCGGACTTCAGGCCTGCCATCCAGTTCCCGCGAAGCTGGTCTTCAGCCGCCCAGGTCTTTTTCTGCTCTGACATGACGTTATTCAGCGCCAGCGGATTATCGCCATACTGTTCCTTCAGGCGCTGTTCCGTGGCTTCCCGTTCTGCCTGCCGGTCAGTCAGCCCCCGGCTTTTCGCATCAATGGCGGCCCGTTTTGCCCGTTGCTGCTGTGCGAATTTATCCGCCTGCTGCGCCAGCGCGTTCAGGCGCTCCTGATACGTAACCTTGTCGCCAAGTGCAGCCAGCTGGCGTTTGTACTCCAGCGTCTCATCTTTATGCGCCAGCAGGGATTTCTCCTGTGCAGACAGCTGGCGACGTTGCGCCGCCTCCTCCAGTACCGCGAACTGACTCTCCGCCTTCCACAAATCCCGGCGCTGCTGGCTGATTTTCTCATTTGCTCCGGCATGCTTCTCCAGCGTCCGGAGTTCTGCCTGAAGCGTCAGCAGGGCAGCATGAGCACTGTCTTCCTGACGATCGCCCGCAGACACCTTCACGCTGGACTGTTTCGGCTTTTTCAGCGTCGCTTCATAATCCTTTTTCGCCGCCGCCATCAGCGTGTTGTAATCCGCCTGCAGGATTTTCCCGTCTTTCAGTGCCTTGTTCAGTTCTTCCTGACGGGCGGTATATTTCTCCAGCGGCGTCTGCAGCCGTTCGTAAGCCTTCTGCGCCTCTTCGGTATATTTCAGCCGTGACGCTTCGGTATCGCTCTGCTGCTGCGCATTTTTGTCCTGTTGAGTCTGCTGCTCAGCCTTCTTTCGGGCGGCTTCAAGCGCAAGACGGGCCTTTTCACGATCATCCCAGTAACGCGCCCGCGCTTCATCGTTAACAAAATAATCATCCTTGCGCAGATTCCAGATGTCGTCTGCTTTCTTATACGCAGCCTCTGCCTTAATCAGCATCTCCTGCGCGGTATCAGGACGACCAATATCCAGCACCGCATCCCACATGGATTTGAATGCCCGCGCAGTCCTGTCTGCCCAGGTCTCCAGCGTGCCCATGTTCTCTTTCAGGCGGCGGGTCTGGTCATCAAACCCTTTCGTTGCGGCCTCGTTCGCCGCCTGCAATGCCCCGGCTTCATCGCCGGAACGCTGCAACTGAGCAACATACGCAATCTGCTCCGCCGACACGTTATGGAACTGGCGAGCCATCGCCGTCAGCCCCGACGTCGGGTCTGTGGTCAGCTTCCCGAAGGCTTCAGCGACCTTGTCCACCTCCACGCCGGATGCAGAGGAGAAACGCGCCACACTCTGGCTGATGGACGCAATCTGAGCCTCACCGCTTACCCCCGCCTTAACCAGTGCGCTGAGTGACTCGCTGGTCTGGTTAAACGTCAGCCCTGCCGCCTGCCCGGCTCTGGACAGGACCAGCATACGATCTGCCGTCAGTCCCGCCTGATTGCCGGAAAGGACCAGCGTTTTGTTGAAATCGGACAGGGTTGAGTTGCCCTGATACCAGGCATACGCCAGCGCACCGGTCGCCACCGCCAGCGAGGTGGCCCCCACCATCGGCAGGGTGATCGCACCGGCAAGCCCCCTGAACATGGGGATCATCCCGCCGAAGGAGTCCTTCACCTGCCCCCCCTGTTGCAGCAGGATCAGCCACGGACTTTGCCCGCCTGCAAGCTGCGTGGCCACGTCGGTGAACTGTGCAGGCAGCATACGCATGGCGGCTTTATACTGCCCGACGGAAATCCCCGCTTTCTGTGCAGCCAGCGCCTGTCGGCTCAGCGACTGTTCAACGACTGCCGCTGTTTTTTTCGCATCACTTTCCGTACCAGAAAAATGACGCCTGACTCTGGCCATCTGCTCGTCAAATCTGGCCGCATCCAGACTCAAATCAACGACCAGATCGCCTACCGGTTCAGCCATACCGGACTCCTCCTGCGATCCCTTCTGATACTGTCATCAGCATTACGTCATCCTCCGTCATGTCCGCCACATCCGGGGAAGCGGGGATAACTTCATTCCCGTCCGGGCCAAAGCGGACACCTCCGGCAAGCCCTGCCGCTTTCTGCATCAGCACATCATCTTCAGGCTCTTCGTCAGCCTCGCGCCGGTTCAGCAGACTGAAATCCAGCGGATGCATATCCGGATCGCTGAAAAACAGGCTGAGCACGGTGTACGTCAGCCCGGAAAAGTGCATATCCAGCAGAACATCATGAAAATAATGGGTACTGTAAAAGCGGTGCCAGTCGGCATACTCCGTGGATGACATCCCGGCAAGCATGGCACGCCAGTCGGGTCGCCCCATCTCACGCGCCAGTTTCAGGGCAAAACTCAGCTCACCGTCGAACACTTTCCCGCAGAAACAGGCTCTGCGGGCCCGGCGTCCTCTGTCTGTTCAGGGGCATTATTCACCACAAACTCATACATACCAGACAGCCGGTACACCACGTTTTCAGCATGAGAAATTGCCTCCGTGGGCCAGGTGGTAAGCACTTCCTGCTCAATCTGTTTAACGGCTTCATTCATGGACGGCATCTGCGTCTTCTGCGGATGGTTATGCCACAGGGACATCGCCACCAGAAACGCGCCGGTTCTGATGGCGTCTTCCACAGTAAACTTCCGGTTGCTGTCTGACTCCGCCTGTTCTGCCTGCCGTTTCATCAGGGCGAGATGCTCAATGCGCTGCAGGGCTGACAGTTCAGAAAGCGTGACGGTCACACCGTTATGTTCAAATGATTCGGTTTTCAGGAACATCGCTGACTCTCCGGATTAACTGGCGGTGACGGTAATTTCTGCAACCGCAGCAAACTCACCATTACCGGATACAACCGGAATGTTGACCTTGCCTGCAGCAACGCCGTTCACGGTGATGGTCATACCACTGACCGACACGGTGGCTTTTGTTTTATCCGCAGACACCGCACGAAAGCTCTTGTCGGTTACGCCCTCCGGCTGGAAGGCCACGGTCAGCGTGGTGCTCTGCCCTTTCACCACCGAGGTGCTGGCAGGCGTCACGGTCATGCCGGTTGCCGCTGTTACCGTGCTGCGATCTTCTGCCATCGACGGACGTCCCACATTGGTGACTTTCACCGTGCGGGTGATCACTTCCTTCGCCGTCACCGCCTTACCGATACTGCTGACCCAGCCACGGAACACATCGACCGTGCCGTTCGGGAAGCGGATTTTATAGGCACGGGTATCGCCTTCATTAAACCACGCCAGCAGCGCCTGCTGCCCCTGCTCTCCGGGCATCCACGCCAGCGTGAAGCTGGTATCTCCGGCAGATTTCTGCCCCTGCCCGGTCGCAGTCCAGTCTGCATCTTCATCATCGAGATAGCTGTCGTCATAGGACTCAGCGGTCAGTTCGCCGGGCGTCAGGTCTTTAACTTTTGCCAGACGCGACCAGTCAACGTCTGAAAGCGGATTCGCGTAAGGGTCACCGCTCCCCTTATAAACCCACAGGGTGGTCCCGGCACCTTTCACCGGCATTGTAGGATTTGGTACAGGCATAGCGTCCTCACATTTCATAGGTAATGACATAAGTCAGATCGGCTGAACTCCACAAGCCCGCATCATCGTCGCGCCGGTAGTCATAGCCGCTGGCCACCATACTGGTGATCAAATCTGACAGTGCCGGGATATCGCTCATCACCGGATAAATCCGGGACTCCATCCACGCATCCAGCTCTGAATCCGGCACCTGAGCAGGCAGGAAAACTTCGATATGCAGCTCCGCCTGCCAGGTATCGCTGTCCAGCTCTTCGCCCGTGTATTCAGCGCCGGTGAGATAAACGGCAACTGCCGGAAAATCCGCCTCATCAAAAACAGCGGGGCGACCATCAAAAAACGTCGCCCCGGTGTCATGCTTCTCCAGTGCATCCAGTACGGCTGCACGGAGTTCAGTATGTTTCATCGCTTTATTACCATCCTCAGTTGATGCTGCAGCGCATAGCCCAGCTCTTTCGGAAGACGTTCACGCCGTATCCGCTCAATATTTTGTTTAAACGCCGTGGTCAGCGGCACCGCCATCGGGATTTTCACCACATCAATGGGGTAACGGTTTTTCCCAGCCACACGCTGCATGACATGCCACCGGCCATTTTTCAGTTGCTGAATAAACGCGCCGGGAATACGACGGTTACCCACCACAAGCACGCTGCCGCCACCTTTCAGGGATGAACGCTGCCCCTTTTTACGACGCCTGCGGCGCGAAAGGACAACCCGCGCATTACCCAGCTTGATTACGGGCAAATCCCCCCGGTTAACTTTGATTCTGGCCTGCGGATTTTTGACCGTGGCCCTTTTCAGCCTGGCCCTTTCCTTTACCAGTTTCCGGCGTACCTTTGTCTCACGGGCAACCTGTGACGCCGACTGCGATATCGCGGATGAAGCAACGCGGTTAATGGCCATTGCGGCGGCACCAGGCACCGCCGTTTTGCTGATACGGCTGAGGTTTTCAACGGCCTGCTCAAGACCTTTTATGGCCATACATCCCCCTTTCAGCGGCGACGGTTAACGGCAGGCGGTACGCCCCGTCCAAGCCAGAGATGACAACTTCCGCCATCATCCGGCGAAACCCGATCTACCCAGAAATTTTCCTCACCGATGGTCAGCGTGTCTCCACGCCGCAGCTGCCGCACCTCATCAGTCCGGACAAACAGGGACGGGCTGGAGCCTTCAACGCGCACGCCCTGTCCGGCATAGCTGATATTTTCAGGGTCATCAAAAACACCACGTATCACCGCACCTGACTGCTCACCGGATGTAATGGTGGCTGACGTTCCCATGTACCCGCGTATCGTTTCATCGGCGCGGGCAATGGCAGCATCGAACAGGTTATCGAAATCAGCCACAGCGCCTCCCGTTATTGCATTCTGGCCAGGCCGCGCTCTGTCATTTCGGCTGCCACACCGGCAGAGACACGAAACGCCGTTCCCGGCAGCACAAATGCCACAGGTTCATCCCGCGTGGCGTGAAGTGCATCAGTATGCAGCTTCACCAGTGCCACGACCGTGACCAGTTCAGACGTATCCAGAATCACGGTATCCGGCTGCGCTGATCCCACCTCATTTTCATGTCCGGTCAGCACATTTTCCCGGCTGAGAGGGGTGTCCTGACCGGCAGTTTCATCCGTGTCATCAAGCTCCTCTTTCAGCTCTGCCACACGGAGCGCCAGTTCTTCTTTCGTCCCCGTCAGGCTGACATCACGGTTCAGTTGTTCACCCAGCGAGCGGAGACGGGCAATCAGTTCATCTTTCGTCATGGACTCCTCCACAGAGAAACAATGGCCCCGAAGGGCCATGATTACGCCAGTTGTACGGACACGAACTCATCAGGGTCAGCCAGCAGCATCAGCGGTGCTGACTGAATCATGGTGAACTCACGCGCCGGATCGCCGGTGGTCACCCAGTTTTTCGGGTAACGGGCAGAGGCGTTAATGCCTTCGCGCTGTGCGTCCGCATCCTGAATGCAGCCATAGGTGCGCAGACCGCGTGCCTGAGTGTTCCCCAGCACCATCGTGTTGTCCGGCAGGAAGTTCTTTTTGACGCCGTTTTCCACGTACTGTCCGGAATACACGACGATGGCCACATCGCCATACATCCCCTTATAGGACACCGCTTTGCCCAGGTCTTTCACCGCTGTCTCCAGCTCGGAATTAGAGCCACGACGGGTATCCAGCTTCTCCTTGACGGCTTTGAAGGAACGGAACAGCGCCCAGCCTTTCGGATCGAACACGATGATATTCACCACACCGCTGGCGTTCAGCGCGTAGGCTTCGATATCGTCGGTCGGGTCATACGTGGACTTGTCACGCTTGCTCCACTCCGTGCCGCCGGACTGCGTGATGTTATTCTCCTCACTGCGGCCCATATCCACCTCAACCGGATCGAAGGCTTCACCGGTCATGGTGTATTTGCCCTTAAGCACGGCAGAAACTGCCTGCATCTCTTCGACCTGAGCAATGGCCAGCTCTTCGTCACGCATGTTCTGCATGATGATGCGACGGCGGCGGTAAGCCGGGTCCGCCAGATTCTGCGGATCTTCATCCGGCAGGCGACGCAGGGTCATCTGCGGATTCACTTCATGCTTCGGCTTGACATATCCCGGCGTAAATTCAGAGGTGGAGCCGCCACGGGAACGGATAACCTCACCGGAAACAATCGGCGAAACGTACAGCGCCATGTTTACCAGTCCCGGAATTTGTGAGAGATAGACTTTCTCCGTGGTGAAGGGATAGCTCTCACGGAAAAAGAGACGCAGAAACAGCGGATCAAACTTAAATTTCTGCTCATTTGCCGCCAGCAGTTGGGCGGTTGTGTACATCGACATAAAAAAATCCCGTAAAAAAAGCCGCACAGGCGGCCTTTAGTGATGAAGGGTAAAGTTAAACGATGCTGATTGCCGTTCCGGCAAACGCGGTCCGTTTTTTCGTCTCGTCGCTGGCAGCCTCCGGCCAGAGCACATCCTCATAACGGAACGTGCCGGACTTGTAGAACGTCAGCGTGGTGCTGGTCTGGTCAGCAGCAACCGCAAGAATGCCAACGGCAGCACCGTCGGTGGTGCCATCCCACGCAACCAGCTTACGGCTGGAGGTGTCCAGCATCAGCGGGGTCATTGCAGGCGCTTTCGCACTCAATCCGCCGGGCGCGGTTGCGGTATGAGCCGGGTCACTGTTGCCCTGCGGCTGGTAATGGGTAAAGGTTTCTTTGCTCGTCATAAACATCCCTTACACTGGTGTGTTCAGCAAATCGTTAACGGCATCAGATGCCGGGTTACCTGCAGCCAGCGGTGCCGGTGCCCCCTGCATCAGACGATCCAGCGCAGTGTCACTGCGCGCCTGTGCACTCTGTGGTGCTGCGGCCAGAATGCGGCGGGCCGTTTTCACGGTCATACCGGGGGTTTCTGCCAGCACGCGTGCCTGTTCTTCGCGTCCGTGAGCCTCCTCACAGTTGAGGATCCCCATAATGCGGCTGTTTTCTGCCGCAACCGCTGCGGTGATCTGCGCGTTCACGTCCGGCTGCGCCGCGCTGGCGTTCTCGCCCTCCGTCGCTGGCACCACGTCAGTAACGTCAGCCTGCGAAGCAGTGGCTGAAACAGTTGTTGATTGAGTCTCTTTGGTCATTCGCCCTCCTGAGAGACGGGATTTACGTGCATCCAGTGCATCACGCATGACGGTGATCGCATCGGTGCTGTTAACAAGTTCATCAGCCAGTCCGGCATCAATGGCCTCCTGACCGCTGTACACTGCAGCCTCGGTATCCAGCACAACCTGCACGGACAGGCCGGTATATGCCGACACCTTCTGCGCAAACATCTGGCGGGTTGCGTCCATCCGGGACTGCAGTGTCTCCCGGACGTCATCCGGAAGATGGCTGTAGGGGTTGCCATCCACCTTATGGCTGCCGCTGTAAATCAGCGTGATTTCCACACCCTGTTTCTCCAGCGCAGCACCGTAATTACTGTGAGCCATCATGACGCCGATGGAGCCTGTCCGGGCGGTCTGCGTGACCAGACGCCGGGAGGCGGCACTGGCAAGCAACTGACCTGCACTGCAGTTCATGTCGTTGGCAAGCGCCCATACCGGTTTTATGTCACGCACACGGGCGATGATGTCAGCGCAGTCAAATGCCCCCGCCACCATCCCGCCGGGCGTGTCCATATCGAGCAGAATGCCGTCCACCATCGGATCGCTGGCAGCCTGTTGCAGACGGGCGATAATGCCGTTGTAACCGGTCATCCCCGAGTACGGCTGCAGCGCCCGCGTCCGGCTGACCAGCGTGCCGGACACCGGCAGCACGGCGATGCCGTTCATGACCTGATAACTGCGGGCCTGTCGTGGTCCGTCATCATCACCGGATAATGCCAGCGTCGCGAGTGCCTCCTGGGCAGTCAGGCTGTCGCCGGACACCGCATCCGTCAGGCTGCTGATCCCAAGCTGGCCTGCAAGCGCACAAAAGAAAACCCGCGCATAGGCGGGTTCAAGCATCAGCGGCTCATTAAAGGCCATGCTGGCAATATGCGGGAGATTACGCAGCTCTGCTGTCACTCTTCTCCTCCTCTGTTGATTGTCGCAGCCCGGATTCAAATGCTGCAGCCGCCCAGGCGGGCGGTTTAAGACCGGCTGCACGGCGCTCCATCGTTTCACGGACCTGCTGGGCAAAAATTTCCTGATAGTCGTCACCGCGTTTTGCGCACTCTTTCTCGTAGGTACTCAGTCCGGCTTCTATCAGCATCACCGCTTCCTGAACTTCTTTCAGACCATCGATGGCCATACGACCGGAGCCTATCCAGTCGCAGTTCCCCCAGGCACTGCGGGCTTCCTGAAAACTGAAGCGCGCTTTTGAAGGTAACGTCACCACGCGGCGAACGATGGCCTCTTCCAGCCAGCACAGAAACATCTGGCTCGCCTGACGGGATGCGACGAATTTTCGCCGCCCCATAAAGTACGCCCACGACTCGTTCGCACTGGCCCGTGCCGTGGAGTAGCTCATCTGGGCGTAATTCCGGGAAAGCTGCTCATACGAGACACCCAGCCCGGCAGCGATATACCGCAGCAGTGACTGCTCAAACACGGAGTAGCCGTTATCCGTATCCTGAGCCGTCTGCAGGTTCAGTGAGTCACCCGGCATCAGGTGCGGTACTTTTGCGCCTCCCAGCCGGACCGGCGCTGCGGCGTAATACGCGGCAATTTCACCAATCCAGCCGGTCAGCCTTTCCCGCTGCTCCTGACTGTTCGCGCCCAGAATAAAATCCATCGCTGACTGCGTATCCAGCTCACTCTCAATGGTGGCGGCATACATCGCCTTCACAATGGCGCTCTGCAGCTGCGTGTTCTGCAGCGTGTCGAGCATCTTCATCTGCTCCATCACGCTGTAAAACACATTTGCACCGCGAGTCTGCCCGTCCTCCACGGGTTCAAAAACGTGAATGAACGAGGCGCGCCCGCCGGGTAACTCACGGGGTATCCATGTCCATTTCTGCGGCATCCAGCCAGGATACCCGTCCTCGCTGACGTAATATCCCAGCGCCGCACCGCTGTCATTAATCTGCACACCGGCACGGCAGTTCCGGCTGTCGCCGGTATTGTTCGGGTTGCTGATGCGCTTCGGGCTGACCATCCGGAACTGTGTCCGGAAAAGCCGCGACGAACTGGTATCCCAGGTGGCCTGAACGAACAGTTCACCGTTAAAGGCGTGCATGGCCACACCTTCCCGAATCATCATGGTAAACGTGCGTTTTCGCTCAACGTCAATGCAGCAGCAGTCATCCTCGGCAAACTCTTTCCATGCCGCTTCAACCTCGCGGGAAAAGGCACGGGCTTCTTCCTCCCCGATGCCCAGATAGCGCCAGCTTGGGCGATGACTGAGCCGGAAAAAAGACCCGACGATATGATCCTGATGCAGCTGGATGGCGTTGGCGGCATAGCCGTTATTGCGTACCAGATCGTCTGCGCGGGCATTGCCACGGGTAAAGTTGGGCAACAGGGCTGCATCCACACTTTCACTCGGTGGGTTCCACGACCGCAACTGCCCTCCAAATCCGCTGCCACCGCCGTGATAACCGGCATATTCGCGCAGCGATGTCATGCCGTCCGGCCCCAGAAGGGTGGGAATGGTGGGCGTTTTCATACATAAAATCCTGCAGGTCCCCTGCGTCGCTGTGTCATGCCGGTCTGCACTTCCAGCTCTGCAATATATTTTTTCAGGTCAGACACGGAAGTGGCCGTAAACTCCACCCTTCGTCCGTCTTTCTGTACTGTTGCCACCCGTTTACCTGTCATCAGGTCATGCAGTGCCGCACGGGCAGCGGCAAGTTCTTCCTGTCGCGTCATTCATCCTCTCCGGATAAGGCACGGGCGTAATCTGCCAGTGTTTTCTTGTTGGTTGCTGCACCATCCTCTTCCTGCAGGCTCGCCAGCAGCGCACTGAGATCCAGCTGCCAGCGGGAAATACTGATGCGCAGCGCCGCCAGCGCATAAACGAAGCAGTCGAGTGCCTCATTGCGTCGCTTTTTGCTGTCCCACAGTATTTTTTTCCTGCCATCCACCCATTTTTCGACCTGCTCTTCAGCAGTCAGCTGCTGCGCTTCGGTCAGATCAAAAATATCCGGGTTATTCGGGAAGTGAACGGCACCGGGAAGCGGTTCATCCCCTTCCGGCGTCAGTGTGAAGCGGTTATAAATCTGCTCTTTCGCGGTATCCGTACCGATTTCGGTAAGGTAAACCCCGTTTTTGTTTCGCTTACGTGGCATGCTGGCCACCGGCTTTCCGTAGACGGATGCCCCTTTAATGGGGATCACCCGGAACAGCCCATGTTTTTTCGAGCGTTCATACACAATGGTCGGGTCAATCCCGCCAGTATCCCAGCAGATACGGGATATCGACATTTCTGCACCATTCCGGCGGGTATAGGTTTTATTGATGGCCTCATCCACACGCAGCAGCGTCTGTTCATCGTCGTGGCGGCCCATAATAATCTGCCGGTCAATCAGCCAGCTTTCCTCACCCGGCCCCCATCCCCATACGCGCATTTCGTAGCGGTCCAGCTGGGAGTCGATACCGGCGGTCAGGTAAGCCACACGGTCAGGAACGGGCGCTGAATAATGCTCTTTCCGCTCTGCCATCACTTCAGCATCCGGACGTTCGCCAATTTTCGCCTCCCACGTCTCACCGAGCGTGGTGTTTACGAAGGTTTTACGTTTTCCCGTATCCCCTTTCGTTTTCATCCAGTCTTTGACAATCTGCACCCAGGTGGTGAACGGGCTGTACGCTGTCCAGATGTGAAAGGTCACACTGTCAGGTGGCTCAATCTCTTCACCGGATGACGAAAACCAGAGAATGCCATCACGGGTCCAGATCCCGGTCTTTTCGCAGATATAACGGGCATCAGTAAAGTCCAGCTCCTGCTGGCGGATGACGCAGGCATTATGCTCGCAGAGATAAAACACGCTGGAGGGGTCATCCGGCGTCCATTTGAGGCCAAACGGCGTCTCTTTGTCGCCAAATTTAAGATACTGCTCCTCCCCGCAATGCGGGCAGGCAACATGAAAACGCATAAAATGCGGGGATTCACTGGCTGCACGCTCAATCTGACAGGTGCCTCTCACTTTTGGCGTGGAGCCACGGATGGACTTTGGCCAGACCGAGCCTTCAATACGCTTGTCACCCAGGAACGTCGGAGAGCCTTCCTGTTCAATATCATCATCAAAAGCAGCAAGTTCATCATAACCCGCCACATCCACCGACTTTTCACGGTAGTTTTTTGCCGCTTTACCGCCCAGGCACCAGAAGCCACGCCCATTAGTGAAACGCTTCATGGTGAGCGTGTTATCCCGGTGCTTTTTGCCATACCACGGGGCCAGCGCCAGCAGCGACGGAATATCACGAATAGTCGGCTCAACGTGGGTTTTCATAAAGTTCTCGGCATCACCATCCGTCGGCAACCAGATAAGGGTGTTGCGCTGCTTATGCTCTATAAAGTAGGCATAAACACCCAGCAGCATTTTGGAATAACCGACACGGGCAGACTTCACCACATTCACCTCACGGATGTAGTCGCTGCCCATCGCATTCATGATGGCCCGCTGAAAGGGCAGTGTTTCCCAGCGCCCTTCCTGGTATGCGGATTCTTTCGGGAGATAGTAATTAGCATCCGCCCATTCAACGGCGGTCTGTGGCTCCGGCCTGAACAGTGAGCGAAGCCCGGCGCGGACAAAATGCCGCAGCCTGTTAACCTGACTGTTCGATATATTCACTCAGCAACCCCGGTATCAGTTCATCCAGCGCGGCTGCTTTGTTCATGGCTTTGATGATATCCCGTTTCAGGAAATCAACATGTCGGTTTTCCAGTTCCGGAAAACGCCGCTGCACCGACAGGGGGAGCCCGTCGAGAATACTGGCAATTTCACCTGCGATCCGCGACAGCACGAAAGTACAGAATGCGGTTTCCACCACTTCAGCGGAGTCTCTGGCATTCTTCAGTTCCTGTGCGTCGGCCTGCGCACGCGTAAGTCGATGGCGTTCGTACTCAATAGTTCCTGGCTGGAGATCTGCCTCGCTGGCCTGCCGCAGTTCTTCAACCTCCCGGCGCAGCTTTTCGTTCTCAATTTCAGCATCCCTTTCGGCATACCATTTTATGACGGCGGCAGAGTCATAAAGCACCTCATTACCCTTGCCACCGCCTCGCAGAACGGGCATTCCCTGTTCCTGCCAGTTCTGAATGGTACGGATACTCGCACCGAAAATGTCAGCCAGCTGCTTTTTGTTGACTTCCATTGTTCATTCCACGGACAAAAACAGAGAAAGGAAACGACAGAGGCCAAAAAGCTCGCTTTCAGCACCTGTCGTTTCCTTTCTTTTCAGAGGGTATTTTAAATAAAAACATTAAGTTATGACGAAGAAGAACGGAAACGCCTTAAACCGGAAAATTTTCATAAATAGCGAAAACCCGCGAGGTCGCCGCCCACTGACGCACCA
>NZ_QWEH01000032.1 GCF_003515705.1 Oceanobacillus profundus | reverse complement strand
TTATAAAGTTGTCTGGTAGCAATAGCGAAGAGGCTACACCTGTTCCCATGCCGAACACAGAAGTTAAGCTCTTCAGCGCCGATGGTAGTTGGGGCTTTGCCCCTGCAAGAGTAGGACGCCGCCAGGCTGCTTTTTTCGTATTCTGGATTTTTTACATAAGATTATTCCACAGTAGCTCAGTGGTAGAG
Source organism: Oceanobacillus profundus (assembly GCF_003515705.1). Classification (GTDB taxonomy): domain Bacteria; phylum Bacillota; class Bacilli; order Bacillales; family Amphibacillaceae; genus Oceanobacillus; species Oceanobacillus profundus. Next base: position 16,769 of record NZ_QWEH01000032.1, on the reverse strand, counting down.
CAATCGGCTGTTAACCGATCGGTCGTAGGTTCGAATCCTACCTGTGGAGCCAATTGCTTCCATAGCTCAGCAGGTAGAGCACTTCCATGGTAAGGAAGGGGTCGTCGGTTCAAATCCGGCTGGAAGCTTATATGTAAAACGCTTGTCTCATTCGAGATGAAGCGTTTTTTTTGAATAAAAATTTAAATAGTATCCGTTTACTTTAAATCACAAAGGGAAGAGAACCAGTAAAGGAGGAGAATTATGAGCAAAGAAAACAGTGACGAAAAGAATAAACAGCTCGATCAGTTTCGGGTGAAAGATGAAGGCGAAGCACTGACAACCAATCAGGGGCTGAAAATGGCAGAAGATGAGTTCTCATTGAAAGCTGGAGAGCGTGGTCCTACATTATTAGAGGATTTTCATTTTCGTGAAAAAATGACTCACTTTGACCACGAGCGGATTCCTGAACGTGTTGTTCATGCAAGAGGGTTTGCAGCACATGGTGAATTTGAAGTCTATGAATCATTAGCTCCCTATACAAAGGCTAAATTCTTAAATGAACCTGGAAAGAAAACTCCTGTATTTGTCCGTTTTTCTACAGTCGCAGGTTCCCGCGGATCTGGAGATTTAGCACGTGATGTTCGTGGGTTTGCGACAAAATTTTATACAGAAGAAGGGAATTATGACCTGGTTGGAAATAATATGCCTGTATTCTTTATTCAGGATGGTATTAAATTTCCAGATTTTATTCATGCTGTGAAACCAGAACCACATAACGAAATTCCACAGGCCCAATCTGCGCACGACACATTTTGGGATTTTGTGGCGAATAATCAGGAAACTGCGCATATGGTTATGTGGCATATGTCGGATCGTGCTATCCCAAGAAGCTTCCGGATGATGGAAGGGTTTGGAGTACATACTTATCGCTTAGTAAATGAAAAAGGACAAGCCTTCTTTGTGAAGTTCCACTGGAAACCAGTGCTTGGCGTACATTCTGTTGTGTGGGATGAAGCACAAAAGCTTAGTGGTAAAGATCCGGACTTCCACCGTCGTGATTTATATGAAGCAATTGAAAATGGCGATTATCCTGTCTATGAGCTTGGTTTGCAAATTATTAATGAAGAAGATGAATTTAAATTCGATTTTGACATTCTTGATGCTACGAAACTTTGGCCAGAAGAGGATGTGCCAGTCCGACTTGTCGGAAGAATGACACTGAATCAAAATGTCGATAATTACTTTGCTGAAACGGAGCAGGTAGCTTTCCATCCCGGACATGTGGTCCCTGGAATCGACTTTAGTAATGATCCGCTCTTACAAACGAGGCTATTCTCATACACAGATACACAGCTGATTCGTTTAGGCGGACCGAACTTCCATGAACTTCCGATTAATAAATCGGTTCCCGAGGTACATAACAACCAGCGTGATGGTTATGGACGCCAGGCAATCAATACAAGTTATGTGAGTTACCATAAGAATTCTCTTGCTGAAAATACACCAAGACCGGTCAGTGAAGGTGAAGGAGGATACAGCCATTACCAGGAAAAAGTGGAAGGCCGCAAAGTCCGTGCACGCAGCGAAAGCTTTAAAGATCATTTTACTCAAGCCATTTTATTCTGGAACAGTATGAGTGATGTGGAGAAACAGCATATCGTTAATGCATTTAGTTTTGAGCTTGGAAAATGTAAAGAAGTATCTGTCCGCGAGCAGGTTTTAGAAATGTTCTCGAATGTCAGCCATGAGCTGGTATCTGCAATTGCAGAAAATATCGGCTTATCTGTTCCAGGGAAAAAGGAAATAACGTATACAAAATCTTCACCAGCCCTAAGCCAGGAGAACACCACGAAGAAAACAGATACACGCAAGGTAGCTGTCATTGCAGCAGACGATTACCCAGAAGGTTTGTCTGAAATGATGGATGAATTAAAGGAAGCTGGTATAAACGCCGAGGTTGTAAGTGACCATCAGGGTACCATTAAAGGTAGTGACAATACAGTACTTCCAGTTGCCCACACATTGATGACCGCAGACTCTGTTTTATTCGATGCCGTCCTGTTAGCGAGCGAAAATGGCAAAACGCCATTATTCAGTTTTGAAGCACCTTATTTTGTCAAGGAAGCCCTTCTGCATTACAAACCAATCGGTGCCATAAAAGCAGGAGCATCTATCCTGGAAGACCTGCAAATTTCTGGACAGAGTGGTGTTGTTATTGATGACAGTCAGCAATTTATAGAAGCAGTACGTAAAGCTAGATTTTGGAATCGCGACGGTAAAAATTAATATATACTATACGGATGGATAGGAACGTCAACGCCCCAAATATGATATTAAAATCGTATATGGGGCGTTTTATGTCTGCTAGCTGCCTCCCTCATCTTTATCTATCAAATAACGCTTTCCTTCCTACTCTTCATTGTTAATCCATTCAATGAAGAGAAAAAATTGCATTACCCTCTAGAAAATAGGACTGCATATGAAAATAATTAGCGAAAATAAATTGACAATATAAAAAACTAGTACTTAAGTACCTAATAAAGTAAACTAATGGTATAATTGGATTAGCTATTCTTTAATGGGAAACTAATGTATTGATACATAAATTAACCATTTAATATGCTGATATGGTAGGAAACAATTGAATATCTAAAAAAACTTTGTTTCTAGTTAGTGAATATTATGTGAGAAGCAGAGTTTCTTTTATGTTGCAAATCAATAAAGGCTTTTTGATGTTTAATCTAAATTATGTGAACCACATAAACTATTACCGGATCATATCACAACGAGTAGCATCAAAATACAAGAAAGAAGGAATTTATGGTGGCGGCAAAAGAAAAGAAAAAGAAGTCGGTACGATTTAATTGGATTCGCAAAAGTATATCAACAAAAGTAGCTGCAGCACTTTTTATAGCTATATTTATTGTGTTTTCTGCAACAGGATTCTTTATACATATGTATACAAAGGCATTATTAGTTGAAAATGTTGAAACTGACTTATCAACTAAAAGTGATGCAATCGCTGCACAGGTTAATAGCATGTTTAAAGAAGAAGCGACCATTGTGCGGCAAATGGTAACGAATCAAGAGTTTGGCAAGTTCTTAAATACAACTGACTCTCGAGATGAAGTTTTAGAAAATGATTATTATGATGGTGTATTACAGTCGCTTGATGAGATTGTTGAAACAGATGATTCAATCGCAATGGCATGGGTTGCAAGTAATAAATCAAACTTTTTAATTGGAAGCAATAATGTTTTATCTGACCCTAGCTTTGACATAACGAGTAGACCTTGGTATGAGGCAGCTATAGCGGAAGAGGATGTTTATTTTACCGAACCATACATGGATGAAGTATTTGGAAAAATTATTTTGAGTGCAATGAAGCCAATTAAAGTGAATGGGGATACAGTCGGTATTGTTGCAATTGATATCTTTCTAGACCAGTTACCAGAGCTTATGCAATCTTATAAAATGGGTGAGAGCGGGTATTCTTTCTTAATCTCCAGTGATGGAACGGTTTTATATCATCCAGATGAAACATTAATCCTTGAAGAACAGCTGCAGTCTATGTCTGGTGAACTAGGGAATATAGGTAATAAAATGATTGCAGGCGAAACAGGTCTTCAATTAGCGCAAATAGGTGACAGTTTAGAATATATTGGGTATTCACCAGTTCATACAACCGGCTGGTCCATTGGCACAGCGTTACCAGAAGATGAAGCTTTAAGTGAACTTGGGACGTTTACGATAATGATGGTCTTGTTTTTTAGCATTGCCTGTTTAATTCTTGTTGTAGTAGTGGTTGTTTTATTAAAACGTATGTTAAAAGATCTTCCTCAAATTATGAAAGTGATGAAGGATTTAGAATTAGGTAATTTAAGGGAAACAAATTTGCAAGCTAAATCGGATGATGAAATAGGTCAATTGGTAAGCTCTACAAATACGATGAATGAAACACTACGAGAACTCGTAATGAAAATCAAAAATGTATCCGAGACGGTTACCAGTAAAAGTGAAGAATTAACGCAGTCAGCAAATGATGTGAAGATAGGATCTGAACAAGTGGCGACTACGATGCAGGAATTAGCGTTTGGCTCAGAGTCACAAGCAAATACAACAAGTGACCTTTCTTCCTTAATGGCTACATTCAGATCAGATACCGATCAAGCATATACGAACAGCAATCAGGTATATGAATCTTCTAATCAAGTATTGAGCCATACAAATGAAGGCAGAAACTTAATGGAAAAATCGACAGAACAAATGGAAACAATTGATAGCATTATTTATGATTCTGTACAGAAAGTAGAAAACTTAGATTCACAATCTCAGAAAATCTCTGATTTAGTATCTGTTATTAAAGATATCGCTGATCAAACGAATTTATTAGCTTTAAATGCTGCGATTGAGGCAGCTCGAGCTGGAGAAAGTGGAAAGGGATTTGCAGTTGTTGCCGATGAGGTTAGAAAGCTTGCAGAACAGGTTGGGTCATCGGTAAGTGGCATCACAGATATTGTTGGAAATATTCAAAGCGAAACAAGTCAGGTAACGAAGTCTTTACGAGATGGATATAAAGAAGTTCAACAAGGAACAAGTCAATTAAAAGTAACAAGAGATACGTTCCAAACAATAAGTACTTCAGTCACGCAAATGGTAAATGATATTAAAACAATTTCTGATAAACTATCTACCATTTCTGATACCAGTGACAATATGAATACTTCCATTCAGGAGATTGCAGCAATCTCGGAGGAATCTGCAGCGGGTGTTGAACAAACCTCTGCATCTTCACAGCAGATTAGCAGTTCAATGGAAGAAGTTGCACTAAGTTCAGACGAGCTCGCTAAATTAGCGGAAGAATTAAATGAATTGATACAGCATTTTAGGAGTTAAAAAGATTATAAGATGAGCCCAAATAAATGGCTTTATACGAAAACAACGCTGTCTTTCATAGAGTAGCGTTGTTTTTTTGTAATTTAAAAATTGCTATCAATTTGTTGTATAGGTGAATAGCAATTTCCTATATTTGCGGCTTGTTATCCCACCCTCAATGACACAGCTAGCTTTGGTTTGCCAATCCATCCCAATAAAAGTCTACAATCTGCGTTACTAAATCATCCAGTGATCGGAATGAATTTTTAAAATTAGTATCCATATTGTTTCCGGTTGTTACCAAAGATACAAATAGAAGCGCTCCTAAGCGTGGGTTGCTTCTGGAGATTTCTCCATTATCCATTGCCTTTTTTAATGCATGCTCTAATTCTTCATACATTTTTTCTTCTGCTTGCTGCATCAATTGCAGTTGCTCCTGTGAAAGAGATGTCTTTGCTTCCTTCATAAATGAATGGATATCAATATCCACAGTCGCTTGTAAATGGCCTTTGGCAAACTGAAACAGCTGCTTTTTCAATGGCTCATTGGTTGAGAGAATCGCCACAATTCTTTCATGAATTCGATTCATTAACTGGACCATTGCATCCGTAAAAAGGTCTGCCTTTGTTTTGTAATAGTAATACACCGTTGCTTTTGTGACATCACATTGTTGGGCAACATCGTCCATGGATACTAACGGATATCCCTTTTCCAAAAACATTTCTGTAGCGATGTGTAGGATAGTATCTTTTGTTGAGATTCCATCCTGTTCTTTACGAGGTCTCCCTAATGTTCGATGTTTGCGTTGCATCATGAATTCCACTCCAAATTATTTAAACTAGACTTATTATACCATAATTTGAAAAAAACTTGATTAATTAACCTACTAGTATATATAATTACAAGATACATGGTTAAGTGCATTGATAAAATTTGCGCTAGAAAGGATGAGATTTGTGAAAGGTCTATTGAAAAATTGGGGAGGTATTGTTGCGAATACCAAAACCCGTTGGGCGACCTTGTTTATTTGGGTTTTATTGATTGGAATATTTTCATATATTTGGCCACAAGTTAATGATCGAGAGACGTCGGATACACAATTATTACCAGAAGATATGATGTCTGTCGAAGCAGGTAAAATTACGAACGAAGAATTCTCTAATGATGCTGGTACACCATTGCTTTTAGTGTGGCATCGTGATGGAGGGTTAAATAATTCGGATTATGAGATGATTCAATCTCTTTATCAGAATCTAAATGATGAGCCGGTTAATCATCAAACATTTATTCCACCATTTCAGGATGCTCCTGTTGAAGCTTTAAGAGGAAGTGCTTCTGAAGATGGAAAAGCACTGACAACACCGGTATTTTTTGATGACACTGCAGCAACAAAGGAATTACAAGCGGCACTCGACCAACTAGAAGTTAAAATAAATGATGCATTTGGCAGTGAGGTGCTGAAAAGTGATATAGACGAGTCTGGCTTACATGTGCGTTTTTCTGGACCTATTGGAATTCAGACTGATACCGTTTCCTTGTTCAGCAATGCAGACTTTACCTTGTTAATTGCAACTGTATTGATTGTATTTATTTTACTTATTTTATTGTATCGCTCACCAATTTTGGCACTTGTCCCGCTTGTTGCGGTTGGGATCGCCTATGGAATTATTAGTCCACTGCTTGGATTTTTTGCGGATCAGGGCTGGATTGTTGTGGATGGGCAAGCGATATCGATTATGACGGTTCTTTTGTTTGGAGCCGGAACAGATTATTGCTTATTTTTAATTTCACGGTACAGAGATGAGCTGCGAATTGAAAAAGATAAACATGTTGCATTAAAACGTGCGATTAGCGGTACTGGCGGGGCCATCATGATGAGTTCCCTTACTACTGTTTTAGGATTGCTTTCACTCGGGCTAGCCTATTACGAATCCTATGATCGTTTTGCTGTACCTTTTAGCTTATCGATATTTATTATGGGACTCGCAGCATTAACCGTGCTTCCTGCGATTCTGGCCTTACTTGGCCGCTTTGCTTTTATCCCATTTATCCCACGACCTGAAGAAATGATTCAGGAAATTGAGAAGAAAAAAGGGAAAAAGCTGCGTCGTCCGAAACCAAGTCATCGATTTGGGAAGAAGATTGGAAAAGTGGTTACAGAAAAACCATGGACCATTATTCTTGTTAGTATAGTTATTCTTGGTGGCCTGGCTGCTTTCGTACCAAAAATGCAATATACCTATGCTTTATTAGATTCTTTCCCAGAGGATATGCCATCACGAGAAGGATTTACATTAATTGCAGACCATTATCCTCCAGGTGAAATTGCTCCTGTCAGTGTGATCGTCGATACAAATGGAGCGGATGTCTCGTTACAGAACGAATTGGCAGAGCATCCTTACGTTGAGATTGTTGATGACCCTGTGGAAGGATCGGAAAATAAGGATATCCAGGAATGGAAAGTGACACTTTCGATTGACCCGTACTCCACGGAAGCGGTAGAAAGCGTTCCAGAGCTCCAGGCTATTGCAACGAGTGCACTAAGCGATGCTGGTGTAGCCAATGCAGATGACTATGTATGGCTTGGCGGTGAAACGGCGACATTATACGATACAGATCAGGTAACCAATCGAGATCAGGGGTTAATTATACCTGCCCTTCTGCTCATTATAGCGGTATTACTTATCGTTTTCCTAAGGTCCATTGTGGCAATGGTCTATTTATTGTCAACCGTTATCATTTCTTATTTATCTGCGCTTGGTTTAGGGTGGATTGTGCTCCATCATATATTTGGAGTTACAGAAATTCAAGGATTAATTCCGCTCTATGTATTCGTCTTTTCGGTTGCCCTAGGTATTGACTACAACATATTCCTTGTTTCTAGTCTATGGAGCAATCGAAAGGAAATGCCGCTCAAACAGGCTATTTCTAAAAGTGTTGCAGAAACGGGAAGTGTAATTAGTTCAGCAGGGCTTATTCTAGCTGGTACGTTTTCGGTTCTAGCTGTAATGCCTTTGCAGGTGCTTGTTCATTTCGGTACGATTACTGCGATCGGAATCTTGCTGGATACTTTTATCGTCAGACCATTGCTTGTTCCAGCAATTACAACAGTGCTTGGGCGTTTTGCTTTCTGGCCAGGTAAGCTTTGGAAGCTTCGGGATGATGAGAGTTTGAAAGAACGTGTGAGTGAAGAATGATTTTTGGGTTCGGCTGCTGGCAGAGGTGTCAGCAGCTTTTTATATACTATTACTTTCAAGTGCGAAATTCCAAAATGCCTTATTTGTTGCTATTCAGGCTAATTAATTTGTCATAAAGAACGTGGAGTGGTATGATATTATATGCTTAATTCGCAGTTAATTAATAGGAATTATAGAGTTAAGGGGGATTGTTTTAAAAGAAAAATTGAAATTTATAATATGGTGGGGAGTATGTGAATAAATTAGGATTGATGAAGTTGTGTAAATAGTAGAATAAGATCTACCTTATACTCAAAATATCAACACGTGGAGTGTGGTTAAATTGAAAAAAGCATTATTATTTATTTTACTTATATCGGGTTTATTGGTTATTTCTGCATGTGCTGGTGACGTAGCAGATGAATCAGAGAATGCAGAGGAACAAAAGGATCTGACAGTTGGATTAGCTGCAGAGCCAGTATCGCTGGATCCGCACGCTGCAAATGATGGTAACTCCTTATATGTGATGAATGCCATCTATGATACGTTGGTTGAACAAAACACAGATTTGGAGATTCAACCAGCTTTAGCTGAGAGCCTTGAACAAATTGAAGGTACTGTCTGGGAAGCAAAGCTTAGAGAAGATGTTACGTTCCATGATGACAGTGCATTTAACGCGGAAGTAGTAAAAGCGAACATGGATCGCGTTCTTGATCCTGATATGGGCTCACCGCTCGCCTTTTTATTCGATATGATTGATTCCGTGGAAGTAGTAGACGAATATACGGTACAGATTCATACAAAATATCCTTTTTCAGCATTGCCATCTCATTTGGCACATCCGGGCGGGCATATGATCAGTCTTGAGGCGATTGAAAAGGATAATGAAGCAATAGCTAATGGTGGAGAACCGTTTGCAACAGTTAATGAGAACCCAATCGGTACAGGATATTTCAAATATGATGACCGAACAAGTGGAGAACAAATAAAAGTTGTAAAAAATGAAGACTATTGGGGAGATAAGGCCGGTGTAAATTCGGTAACCTTTAAATTTGTCCCAGAGGATTTAACACGAATTGCAGAGCTGCAAACGGGTGATTCGGATATCATTTATCCAGTAAATACAAGCAATATTGACGAAGTGGATACGAATGAAGGTACACACGTTAAACAATCGGATAGCGCAAGTATGTCTTATCTTGGCTTCAATGTAGAAAAAGAACCATTTACAGATCCTAGGGTAAGACAGGCGATTGCAAAAGCAATTAATAAAGAAGAAATTATCGAAGGGGTACTAAATGGTGTAGCTTTACCAGCAAAAGGACCGCTCGCGCCTACCGTGTTTGGGTATGATGAGGATGTAGAGCCTATCGATTATAACATTGAGGAAGCAAAGGAACTATTAAAGGAAGCGGGCTATGAGGATGGTTTCAGTGCGACAATCATGGCCTACGATACAAATACATCGGATATCGCGCAGGTTATCCAAGCAGAGCTAAAAGAAATTGGTATCACTATTGACATTGAGATGACCGAAGTAGGAACTTATTTAGAAGTGACTGGTAATGGCGGTGTTGATATGTTTATCGGAAGCTGGGGGACTGTAACCCTAGATGCGGATTATGGGCTGTACCCAATGTTCCATTCAGCAAATGCTGGAAATCCAGGAAACAGGTCTTTTTATGCGAATGATGAGGTAGATGAGTTGCTGGAGGAGGCAAGACAAGAGGGAGCGGAAGAAGAAAGACTGCAACTATATAGTGAAGCACAACAAATAATTGTAGATGAAGCTCCAATCGTTCCACTTTACCATTCTGTATTGCTAGCTGGTTTAAGGGATGAAGTGAGTGGATTTTATCAGTATCCAAGTAGTTTCCCATTTTTGCGTGATGTAACGATTGATTGACAGATAAATTGAATTTTAAAATAACATTGACTTTTTCATCGTGAAGGTGTAATTTTAATACAATTGAATATTGAACTTCTTATCAAGAGAGGTGGAGGGATATGGCCCTTTGATACCTCGGCAGCGGGCTCAATTTATTGAGTACTGTGCCAATTCCATCAGACACTGGTCTGAAAGATAAGAAGAGGTGCCCTGAATTTATCTACCCTCTTCTTATGGAAGGGGGTTTTTGCTTTGTCTTTGTAATTGAATATTCGTTTGGAATAAGGTGATGTAAATATTAAGGGAGTGACTAGTTGTGACAGAATATGGTGTATGGACAATTATACTGGCATTAGGATATACATTTGCGCTCATATCGGCAGGGCAAATTGCCAAAAGACGTGTGACAAAGAAAGATAGTTATTTTGTTGGAAATCGGAATTTCAATAAATGGATTGTTGCGTTTTGTATAACTGGATTATTCTCGGGATCCACATTTATCTCTATTTTGGAGTTATCTTATTTAACCGGTATCTCCGCAATCTGGTATGGGGTAGCGGAAATGGTTCAAATATTTATTATTGCTTTGTTGATTATCCGTTCTTTCCGGAAAAAGATGCTTGTAACGGTTTCTGGTTTGATAGGAGATAAGTATGGTAGAACGGCAAAAGGCTTATCAGGAGCAATTACTGCATTTGCCTTTCCCATGTGGTCCGTTGCCACGGCAATCGCATTTGCTTCTGCATTTCATGTGTTTACAGGTATTTCATTGAGTTTATCCGTTGCGTTTACTGCTATTTTACTTTTTATCTATTTACAAGCTGGTGGCATGTGGTCCATTGCCTTTACACAAACGATGAATATGTTTGCATTCGGATTAATGATCGTAATTGGAGTTGTTGCCTTTTTCATCAATCCCGGAATATCAGGTTTAGCTGCATTGAACATGGAGCGTCCAGAAATGTTTAACTTTGGAAGTGTCGGACTGCAAGTAATTGTCGTCTGGTTTGGAACGTTCCTCGTTAACGTCATTCTGGCTCAGGCTGCTTTCCAAATGGCATTATCCTCCCGCTCGCCAGAAGAGGGTCAAAAAGGACTTGTCATGGCTGGATTCATGGCGATTCCATTTATAGTCGGTGGCGTTATCTTCGGAATATCAGCTGCCACCGTTGTGCCGAATGCATCCACTGGACTTATCGCGATTCCCCAGTACTTGATGGAAGTCTTGCCTGCCCCATTAGTAGGTTTGTTTTTCCTTGGTGTATGGGGTTGTGCACTCGGATGGGGAGGACCTTGTCAGTTCTCAGGTGCCACAAGTCTCGGACGTGATGTGGGAAGTGCGATTAATCCAAATGCCACAGGGGACCAGCTTATTAAATATACGAAAATCTCGCTGCTGCTTTTAACCGGCCTGATGATTGCGTTTGGCTTATTGCGAACAGAGCAATCGGCATGGTGGAATGTATTTGCTTGGACGATACGAAACAGTGCCACGTTTGCACCGGTAGTAGCCGCATTATTCTGGCCGGTGGTAACGAAGCGAGCTGTAGTTGCTTCCTTGTTCACTGGATTTACTAGTGGACTGTTATGGTATTACCTGGGCGGCTGGCATCCACAGGAATTTTATCTAAACATACACCCGGTTTGGATTGGAAGCTCGGTTAATATCCTGACAATTACGTTGGTGACGTTGGCTAATAGAAGAACGAGTTTAAGATTGCGAAAAACAGATCGCTTTGGTTACTTGGGATTAATTGGAGGAGTAATTTTTACACTGGTTAATATTTTATACTTTGAACAGGCGTATAATAGTGGATTGTTTGGGTTGTTTATGTTTGTAGCTATATTGAGTTACTTTATAGCAGCAATTCGGTTTGTGAGGTTAGATGAGCGGGGAGCGATAGTTGTAGAAGAACAGGAATACATTGCGTCCAACAGTTAAGAACATAACACCATAAATTTCTAAATAGATAGAAAGTTTATCTCCCGGTTAATAGGGGTATAGATGATTTATCGCAATGAAAAGTAATGAGTAAAAGTGTTAATAGGGAATGGAGGTAGAATAAGTATGGATTTAATTATCACTGCTTTCGTTGCCTTGATTGGTGTCTTTGTATTAACCATTAGGGCGTTTACAGCAGTTTATAAAAATAGATTGAAGGATTCTAATTAGGAGAGAGATTTCTATTAAATAATGCATAAGGGCATCCTTCTTTAGGAGGAGGTCCTTTTATGGGTGAACAAGTAGTACTATGGTCTATTTATGTTTAATCTACCGACATAATAAAAAGTTTAATAAAATTGCTAAAACATTCCTAAACCATGCCGATATAAATAATGAAGCGAGACACAAGGATGTGACTTGCTAAAAATTAAAAACATGGAGGTAGATTGATCATGATTATCAATCACAATATTTCTGCTCTTAACGCACATCGTCAATTAGGAGCAAACCAAGGTGCAACACAAAATTCATTGGAGAAACTTTCTTCAGGTCTTCGTATCAACAAAGCTGGAGATGACGCTGCAGGACTAGCAATCTCTGAAAAAATGCGTGGACAAATTCGTGGATTGGAAATGGCTTCTAAGAACGCTCAAGACGGTATTTCTTTAATCCAAACTGCTGAAGGTGCTTTGAATGAAACTCATTCAATTTTACAACGTATGCGTGAATTAGCTGTACAAAGTGCGAACGACACAAATACAGATGCTGACCGTGGTGAGTTACAAAAAGAACTAGACGAGTTAATTAAAGAAGTTGATCGTATCTCAACTGACACTGAATTCAACACTCAAAAGTTACTTGATGGATCAGTTGAAGGTGGATTTACATTCCATATTGGTGCAAATAGTGAACAAAGTATTACACTTGAAATCGAAGCAATGGGATCTGAGTCGTTAGAAGTTAATGGATTGGAAATTAATAGTCAAGAATCTGCTGACGAAGCAATTGAAACTATTCAAGCAGCCATTGACAAAGTATCTGCTGAAAGATCTAAGCTTGGTGCAAACCAAAACCGCCTAGATCATACAATTAACAACTTAGGTACATCAGCAGAAAACCTAACTGCTGCAGAATCACGTATTCGTGACGTTGATATGGCGAAAGAAATGATGGAGTTCACTAAGAACAATATCCTTTCACAAGCGGCACAATCAATGTTAGCTCAATCCCAGCAAATGCCTCAAGGAGTGTTACAACTCTTACAGTAATTTGATGGGAAGGGCGTCTAATCTGGTAACGGGTTAGAAGATAACTGGGTGAATTGCTGGAACTTCCTAAAGTGTTTTGTACCACAACGTAGCTGGAAACGGCAGACGTGAAGGTTTGAAAAACAAAGCAATGAAACAATGGATAATCAGCAGCCAAGCGCCTGTGGTGAAAACCTGGCGAAGGTTCAACGACTAGAATGCACTGCCTAACAGTTAAACTTAAGGCAATGAGATTCGTAGGGTGGATCATTTCCATTCGAAGTGCCCAGCCCCTTAAGAATAAGGGTGAAGATATAGTCTATTCTATGATCGAAAGACATAGCGGCAAAGCAAGCCAACCAACAACCACAAGGTGTTTTACAATTACTTCAATAAGAAAAATAGTTAAAGGAACTCTAGTTATACTAGGGTTCCTTTTGAATTAGTTAAAGTTATTAAAAATTTTGTTGAACCTCATATCAAGCAAGCTAAAAGCTGCCAAGTGCTTTCTTGACAGCTTACAACTTATAACCACAACCCTTATATCTTAACAAAGCTATCATTGCTCTTAGTCAAAAGGCCTAGATAACTAGCATATGAAATAACATTTTCTGCGTATGTTGCAGTATCATAGATCGTGTTAGGGCTATTTGGGTTTACCTCTATTAGGCTTAGATGCTGATTATTATCTATTCCTAACTCGATAGTTACTTCAGTTACTACGTTACCATAAATTTTTTGAAGACTAACACCAACTGTTTTAGCTAATTCTTTAATCTTACTTTCCAGCTCGGTCGCTTCTTTTTCTCCATAATTATCCCGAAGAAATTCAGTAAGTTCTTCCGTAAGGTTTTTCGAAGTATTGTCAGCAGGATTGGCTTTCAAGTCTGCAAAAAGGCTAATAAATTTCCATTTATCTACTTTATCTTGTATTAGTTGCATAGAAAAGGAAGTTGGTTGTCCATTTTTATTCAGAGATCTAGCATCTTTCTGAACGATAAAGTTGTCTTCTTTTATCAATTCTTTTAACTTGTTTAGTAACGGAAACTCACTATATTCTGTTACCGATGTCCCTTTTGTAACAAAATATTTACCATTTGATAGCTTTTCAATGTACTGAGTTCCTGAAATATTTCCACTTTCTAACTTTAAAATAACTTTACCGTACTTCTCAATAAAGCTGAAGATATCTCGTGTTTTTGAAACTTTTTGATAGGGTGCAAGAATATCGTTAATTTCTTCACTAGCCTGGAGCTTCTTATATATTCCAGATTTTTTATATTTCCTGCCCGTCCATTTATTGGTAAATGCAATATCTTCTAGTTCTTCATAAATCCATTGAGCATCTTCATCACCTCGAAGCTGTAAACGATCAATTATGGCATCAGGATATTCAACAATTTTGGGTATCCATTTGTTATCTTCGTAAAAATGCCCTTTTATAAGCATTTCGTCGTAATCAACATCTTTCGGTGTAAAAGTATAAAGATGAATATTTTTCCTTTCAGCTGTCTCTGCTAGAGTAGTGGCAAGTGAATCGTTAACAATTTTACCTTGAAGTACGCCTACTGTGGTACGGTTATCTAATTCTGCTAAGGCAATGTTTGCTGTCCTAGCTTGAAACATTCCACTCCAAGACTTTCTTAAACTTTCAGTATAGAAAATCCCGTTCTTTGCAATATATTTTGCATATGCAATCGTGTTTACTGCTCTTTTTTCTTCATGGTATGCTGTTTGAGGACCATTGTTAGCCTCATGCATCCAATACCTACCATTTTCATCAATGGCAAGATCAATTCCCAGCTCATCAAGAGCAAGCCCGTAAAGTTTATCTAAGTGAAGGGCAATTTCTATGGAAAGTCGTAAAATATCAGATTCGTATTTTTCCGCTTTTCCCCCGTATTCTCTTACAAGGAAATCATGGAAATTATCAACTCTGCCATCAGTAGCAACGTTACTCAGGTTACTTTTTCTATTACCGAGCCGTGGATAAATATGGGTTAATCCCCATTTACCTTCCCCGTTTTTTTGTACATGTGCCCGGAAATGGTAAGGTTCATCCTCTTTTGTACGCGTATGAATATATCGCTGAACGATAAAACTTCCTTTTTCCTCTAAAATAACTGTTTGAAGCCACTCTTCAAAAGCTTCCTGACTTAATATTCGTTCATTCTTATGTTCCTGTACTGCATAGCGTGTTCCTTTTTTGGTAACAAAATAGATGTTTTCCCCTCGGTTACTTTGAAGATATTTGAATACGACTTTGTTATTATCCTTTAGAAATTCATGAATTTCTACTTCATTACGACATAAGCGAAATGGAACGAGTAATTCAACATATTTTTTATATTTGGCCATTCGCATTGGTAATGAAAGTTTATTACCGACATGAAAGCTAGTAAATGGGATGACTCTGCGAAGTTTTCTCTCAATGTGCGAACGTTTCCCTGCACCAACATTGTTGATAACGTCTGGGAAATGTGTAGTAATGCGTTCCCATTTCCCATCTGTATAAACATCTGCTGTAATTACTTCTTTTTCAAAATTAACATCTGTTGAAGTGAAGAAAAGAAGCTGGGTGTTCTGCCTTTCACTTTCTTGGACTAATGCATTTACTCGTGCTTCAGGATAAAGGGCTCGAGGGTTATGAAAGGAAGCAAATACGCCAATCTTATATTTTTTACTTTTTTGATCATCCATACTTTTTGAGATATCTTTAGTAATTCTGTTTAGAAGTGGCAGATAGGAGAATTGTAGAATCTCACTTATCTTGATAAAGTTACCCTTTTCTAGTAGTTGTGCAATATCAAGCAAGTGTTTCTCTGCTTTATTTTTTCGAATGTGCCACTCTTCTATTTTTGATACTGCGTCAATCCTTGATAATGCTTGAAATCCATCGACAATAGAACTGAAAATAAAAATGCTTTGATTTAATTCCTTTTCTTTAATGAGCTTATGAAAATGGTCTGATGCTTCACTTAACGTTTGAAATATATTATAAACTTGTTGAAGTTGTTTGTCTGTTGGTTTTGACATATATGACACTCCTAATTTTAAACTTGATATCTGTATGTGGATATATAACTATTATCGGTAGATGAGTTCATTGATTGAAGGTAAAAGACGTAAAACATAATATGTAAATTGTTATTACGGTATATAGGATTTGTAAAACTAATTATTGGGGAATAATCGTTTGATAAATTGAATCCACCGTTTAACCGTTTAGCTTTACTCAAAGATTAATGTAATAATTGTGCCTTATAAAACATAAACTTTGACACATCAATCGAGGAAACTGAAAAAGACTATTACTCCCATTCCCCCTTGACCCACCACCCGCCAACCTGCTATCATTTCCCTATTATCTAAAAACAAATAGCTACATCTTGTATAAGTCCAGGAATATGGCTTGGACGTTTCTACCAGCTACCATAAATAGCTTGTCTACAAGGGATGGGAATGTATTTTTCTATACCTTTTACTGTTACTTTGGCATGCTGGAATGAAGCCAAGGTTTTTTTTATATGACGAATTGTAATATTAAGTGCAACACCTAAAAAATGTGGTTAAAATAAAACAACCCATAACAGCTTCGTGTAAAATGTAAGTAACCACACCAACACATACACGGAGGTCTGTTATGAGCTACCAAC
>NZ_QWEH01000031.1 GCF_003515705.1 Oceanobacillus profundus | reverse complement strand
AAGTGCAGCGCAAGGTGTTAGGAGGTTCTTTCCCTACTGGCAAGAACCTCCTAACACCTAACAATTTATATAAAGTGGCTCACTTTTTAAGTGATCGCTCTGGCTCAATTTCCTATTGACAAAAACAATTATCATCTTTTTTATATCTCGTAAGATTTCAAGAAAGCTCTATTTTTAATTTCCATTGTATTGAGTTTAGTTTGTGTCGGAATCGTTATTTACAGCAGAGAAGTCGTTGGTGGTTGGGAAGGTATTGGATTATTATTTGTTACAATCAGTGGTTTACTTGGAATATGGGTAGGTACTATAAGTGGATTTATAACTAAAAAATAAATATGTAATGTAAATTCTTCAACAAGCGGACCATTTAAGGGAGTAAGGATTGTTTAACTAACGATTGAGACTGGAGAGAGCAGGTGGTTTAATTGTTTAAGGAAGCAGTATATTTGGTACACGGATTGATATTCATATTAGTAATTCTTATTGGTATAGGTCCAATGTTTAGCATTGCTGCGCCAGACCCAGATCAAACTGATGGGATTTGGGGGGGTTGGGTTTCAATGATTGTGATTTTTAATATTCTTGTGTTGGCATCTGCTTTTGTACAGATAAAGATAAAAAAGATTTGGGTGTTTTTATTATCCACAATAGGCTTGATTGTTCTTTTTCTTCTGACTTTACAATACATATACCCCTACGTTTTGAATTTGTTTTAGAATGAAAAAGGTAACAAGGTGCTTTAGTTGGTTAAGTAAATTGGATAGGTTCTCTTAATAGAGGTCTTTTTTGTGTTAAATTACTAACGGTATACTATCTAAAACTTCAGTGCAATTGACAGCCGAATTGGCATCGAATTTGACATATCAATTGACACCAATTTTATGTGTACAATATCTATTGTCCGATAAAAAAGAACTGAGAAAATCGGTTGCCAAAAAGCCCTAGTTTAAAATAATCATTGATATACAACAAAATTGACGTATGCCAATTCATACGTCAGTTTATCTGTCATTTAATTAATATGCGCCTCAAAACGGAACCCTTAAAGAAAATAGAGACAGCTTTTTTGTTTGTTATGTAATATGCGATGAGAAAAAAGTGTCGCTTAATATGCAGCTAAAAAGTTAATTTTTCACAAACATGGTTTCCTTAATTTTTCAAAGTAAAAACCACTTCTCCATCATTTATCTCTCCTGTTTCCTTGAATCCAAATGAAGTATACAGCTGTTTGGCAATGATATTTTCAGGTTCAAAGCTAATATAAATGTCAGACCCAGGATATTGTTGATTAAGTTTCTTTAAGACTATATGAAAGCTCTTTTTTCCAAGTCCTTTTCCTTGATGTTTTACATCAATCATAAATCTAGGAATCCACAAAAGACCATCATCCTCATCTATACCATACATCACAAAACCAACTACCTCATCGTCATGATAGATAGCTTCTGTTATATAGGAAGGGTAGAGACTAGCTTGGGCAATCGAAAAGGCGTTTGAAGCAACAAACTCCTCGAACACAGTAGGATTATTATCTGGATTTGTTGTTAATTTAGATACCTCTATTAAGTTATCCTTTGTAATAGGTCTTAGTTCAATGGTCATTTACATTTCTCCCCTATCTTTATCAAGCAATTAAAAGATGCTGTAATCTCTGAATTTACCTAGACTTGTAATTTAACGTAACATCATTTGTAAAATAAAACTAATATTTCGATAACTCACTTATTCAATATAGCACAATAACCACTGCTTTTTCTTTTTAAAAGTGGATTTGTTTAAATTATCTCCTGCCGTAAAGTTTTATCCATTTTCCAATCTGTACACGGTTCATTCATAACAAGTTGAATTTACATATATTTTTTGTATAGAATTCCCTTTGGGTTTACAACAATTAATATAACTGCGACAACAAAATAGGAAATCATCACATACACCAAAATGTCTAATAAGTCTCCTTTAGTCAGCACCAGAGAAAAATTAAATATTTGGTGCGTAATAATTGGTATCACAAGGTTCTTATTTAGATTGTAGAACAGCGTCACAATAATAGAAAAAGAAATAATACCAATCATAAAAAGTACAATGTACTTGATTAAATCTACTCCGGTATACCCTGAAGCGAACCATAGTGGAGTATGCCAAAATCCCCATAAAACACCTACAATGAGTGCTGATTTCAAGGGAGAGTATTTCTTTTGAAGTTCATTTAATGCATATCCTCTCCAACCTAATTCTTCGCCTAAAGGACCCCTTATTAAAGTATCTATAAATGCAAAAAACAATAGTCCAATTCCTGTAAATGATAATGCTACGTTTTGATTATTGTTTATAATGGAGGGAAGAAATATAGTTACCGCAAGGACTATAACTTGAATAATCACTATAGTGCTAAGAACTGAAAGCTTAAGTTTTGAAGCAAATTGCTCCTTTACAAATTCCTTTAACTTTAACCCCGGATAAATCTTTTTAAATAAAACAACGAATGCAAATGTTGATGACCACGCAGAGATGATTTGCAATATGTTTGTTATGCTCTCAGGTGCACCTAATACAATACTTATACCGATTACCGTAAAAAACACAAAAAATATGACATAACTTGTGATAACAAAACTTATCAATGGGCTTTTTAATGCTTTTTTCTCTTTCATAATAATGCACACCTTTTATAATATGTCGTTAATATAGATTATATTGTTATTTAAACTCAAATTCTTCAGACTAAGGGCTGAAATCCGATGGAACAAAAGGTGTATCATTGTTAACTGTTACCATAAACAACTAAAAAGAGAAACGACAACTAAAAAGTCGTTTCTCCTATAATATTATTAAGGCTTTTATTTAGAATTAAGATCTTCAATCGAATCAATATCCATATACTCTGGAACAACAAGGCCAATTTTAGCACCAGTTAAGTTAGGACCCAAATCAACAATGTTATCTTGATTTGCCTCATAAAAATCTTTATGTGTTATCGGTAACCAAGCTCCTAAAGTGGCATCCGCATCTCCTGTTGCAATCGATTCAAACATAATAGCTACATCTAACTCGGTTACAGTTACGCTAAATCCTTTTTGCTCCATTACTTCTTTTAAAACACCTGAAGATGCACGTTCTGAATCCCATGGTGTTGAGGCAAGTTCGATTTCTACTCCATCAACATCTTCTACGCCCTCTACCCATTCGGCTACTCTATCTTCATTATCCTCAACCCACTGAACTGCTACTTCTTCTACTGCTTTGCCAGTTTGTTCAGACTCATACATGATTTCTTCCATATCCTCTACATTCCACTCGAATTGATCAATTAGCTTGTAAGCCTCTGGTTTTTCCTCTTCCAGCCCAATTCTTGCCAATGAATTAAGGGTTTCTTCCCCACCATAAATACCTTGAGGATCCTCCAAATACTTCATATCTGGATACTCTGCAAACATCCAGTGCGGATTCCATCCAGTAATTACGATCGGTTCCTCATTCTCAATTGCACCTCTAAGTTCAGTCATCATCGCTCCAGTAGAAGATAATTCTACGTTCCAGCCCTGCAAACTATCGTATTCTTCGATCGCCTTCTCCGTTGTAACAGAGATCCCTGCTCCTGGTTCAATCCCTGTAATGGTATAATCCACTTCTTCACTATAGTCAGCTTCACCATTACTGTCAGCTGCATTTCCATCTGAATTGCCACAAGCTGCAAGCGGAAATATAGCCAAAATTCCAAAAATTATTCCTAGATGCTTTACTTTTTTCAATGTTTACTCCTCCTGTAGACTATTCTTCAAATCTCCTTATCAAAAAGCTATTAATCTTTAGCTTTTCATACGTTTATATATTTAGCTTCCTAAAAATGGGCAAAAACTTTTCAAGCATTAAGGAGAGATAAATTTAAGTACAATTAAACATGTTACAGTTCTTTCATAACATTTTCAAACCGCAAATTAAAGCAAATACATGAATAAGATCGGATATAGAACATCATACCGGAAAAATTATTGAAAAATCTTATATTTAATCTTTTTTCCTTTATGATAAGGTAGGAAGTTAGCTTTTACACGATTGGATAATTTACAACTCAATTAAAGTGATGAAGCGATTGCTACCTGTATACTCGCTTCTGTAATAAGGTATCGAAATACTTGATTTCAGAGAGAGTGGGTCATCAGGATTTGTCTTGTCCTGAATGACCCACTTTTCAATTGAGTAACTAAAATTGTTCTTTTAACGTACCACTTTACTTCTTACTCAACCTATAATCAAGGTTCGAAACCTTGTTGACTTAAATAAATCTGGTTTTCAGAGAAAGCATTTTTAAGCCTGTCGTAAACAATCTGATATGCAGATGGATGATACCATTCCGCCAAACCTAAGGACTCATATAAATTATAAATCCCCATTCTCTTTGTCCTTTTTCCACCACTACCGTCTCCCATAAAATAATCATCCACACAAACACGATCAACCAGTTCTGCTAATTGATGCGGAAATGCTTCACTGCTCGGAAGTACAGGTGCAATCGCGGCCTGTGTCGGTATGCCGGCATCTTTCAATAATCGAAGCGCCTTTAGGCGGGCTGCAATCGGTGGTGCACCTGGTGTAAAATGTTTTCGTATAGACTCAAGATCTGTTTCAATGGTCATACTCACCCGGACCTTATCGCCCATGCGTGTTAATAAATCAATGTCCCTACTGACAAGTGGACTGCGTGTTTGGACGAGTAAAAAATCAGGGTGGAAGTCGACCAAGGTTTCAAGCAATGAACGTGTCACCTTTTCTTTATATTCGACGGGTTGATAAGGATCTGTGCTTGAAGACATAAAAATCGTCACTTTTCCTTTAGTTTTTGCCTTTTGAAGCTCTTTATATAACAGATTAGCAGTTTCCATTTTAACATCTACCCATGTTCCCCATTCTTCTTTGCGAAACAATGATACTGGCATTTGCCTTACATAACAATAGGAACAGCCAAATGCACAGCCAGTATATGGATTCAATGAGTGGCTATATCCCGAGAGATAGCCCGTTCCTTTATTAAGTATCGTCTTTGGATATTTATAAATTATTTGTCTCTTCAAACAAAATCTGCCCCTTTTCTTTACTTTGCATCGTGAAAAATAACGCCTAGTCCATATCTTGTTTCAGAAGTGAATGTACATACCCATACCGCATTTTTGACCGATAGTACCCATTTGTCCCTTTTACCGGGCGATAATTTGTCGTAAAAATAAGTCCCTCTCCTGCTTCAATTGTATGTACCCTACCCGTTCAAGAAACAATGCATTCTTGAATACGTTTAATCATTTGTTTCACAACCGTATTTATGTTTTTCTATTTCCAGTAATTGTTCCTTCATATCTAATCCACCTCTGTAACCAGCCAACTTTCCGCTTTTAGCGATGACACGGTGACAAGGAACCATGATTAGGACAGGGTTCGCGCCAATTGCAGTTCCCACAGCGCGAACCGCGTTTGGCTTTTGCAGTTTTTCCGCAATATCCGTATATGAAACCGTCTGTCCATATGGAACCTCTTGCAATATCTCCCAGACAGCTTGCTGAAATACTGTCCCATGAAGATTCACGGGTAACGTGAATACGTTACGTCGTCCTGCCAAATAATCAATTAGTTCTGTTGCATATGGTTTCAATTTATGCTCATCTTCCAAAAGTACAGAAGAGGGCAGTTGTTTTTTCACCCATGCCGCAAGTTCTTCAAATGGTGTATGCTGTGAACCAACATAGCAAAGCCCCTCTGAAGTTGCTGCAATATACATCTCCCAATGTCCGTGATTGAGTAGCATCCAATATACGATATTACCATTGGTCTTCTCCATTTCTTACACCTCCATCCTTGTTTTCTGATACTGTTTAGGGGTTTGACCTGTTTTATTTTTAAATAACGTTATGAAATAGGGCGTATTTGGAAATCCTGCAGCAAATCCAATCTCTGCAACTGATTTATCGGTCGTTTCGAGCTCTCTCATTGCATGTGACATTCGTACTTGCTGAATATATTCGGCAGGTGTCAAACCTGTAATCCTCTTAAACGTACGTTGTAAATGATAAGGGCTTCCATGACACACGTCTGCTAATATCTCTAATGTTATGGCTTCATGATAATTTCCTTCGATATACTCTTTCATTTGGATTACCCATTCTTCATCCGGCAAGCGCATGCCACCTGGTTTGCACCGTTTACAAGGCCGAAACCCCGCTGATATTGCTTCATCCGCGTTATTGAAAATAAGGACGTTTTCTTTTTTGGGATCTCTCGAATTACAAGAAGGTCGGCAACAAATCCCTGTCGACTTAACTGCGTAAATAAAAATATTATCATAGGATTTGTCATTATTCATAATCGCTTGCCATCGTTCATTAGTCAGTTGCATCGCTTGATTATCTATCATGGATTCACCTCTTTCTACTTCACATTATACTCGGCTGCTTTTTGTTATAAAAGGATATCACAATGTATGAGCAAGAAAACAAAATTTTTATTTGTAAAAATATGATACAACTAGTTATATGGGAAATAGGAAGGAGCATTCTGAATGATCGTTAATCAAAGTGATAATTTTGTTATAAAGGCTCCAGCAGAATTCAGCTTTAAAGAAAATATGCGTTACATCGGGCGGTCTCCAAATGAGTGTATGTTTGAAATTCAAGATAATAAGATTATAAGGTTGATTCCTGCCTTAGATGAAACTCTTTTGGTCGAAATCAGTGAAAACTCGGATGGAAATCTTCTGATTCGCTTTTTAGAAAAAACTTATCCGATAAGTAAAAAAGTACGTGAAGAAGTGCAATTGTATATAAGAGATTGGTTTGATTTGGATACTGACTTAAAGCCTTTTTATGAAATGGCTAAAAATGATTTGCTGCTTCAAAAGTCTATTGTTGAATTTTATGGATTACGCAACATAGGAATTCCAGATTTATTTGAAGCAATAGCTTGGGGGATTCTTGGACAGCAAATTAATTTGACATACGCGTATACGTTAAAAAGGCGACTTGTAGAAACATTTGGAAGCCAGGTTGAATGGAAGGGTCATCAATATTGGATTTTTCCTGAAGCGAAAGACATTGCTGAGCTTACAGTTGAAGATCTAGCACCATTAAAAATGACGGTTAAAAAATGTGAATATCTTATCGGGGTAGCTAAGCTTATCGCAGAAGGAAGTCTGTCTAAATCACTTATAATGGGTACTGGTGACTTTAAAGAAGCAGAAAAAATGCTCGTCAATATTCGTGGTATCGGTCCATGGACTGCAAACTATGTGTTAATGCGTTGTCTCCGATTTCCGAACGCATTCCCGATTGCAGATGTAGGGCTGCATAATGCAATTAAACATGTAACAGGTGCAAAAGAGAAACCAACGAAAGAAGAAATAATGGAACTAGCTGCACCTTGGAAAGGGTGGGAATCCTACGTAACTTTTTATTTATGGCGACACTTGTATTGAAAATTTACCACATAGGAGAACGCAATCTTTGTTTTAAACCTTTGCAGCTTAAATTACATGCAGAATTAAAAATTCCCTACAAGAACATCACGTATTATCCATTGCAGCAAACAAATTTCAGACTAATTTTGCTATAAAATATAACCAAGGGAATAAATTGAAAATTATATTTTCAACATAATAGAATCCAGTATATCTAAATTTGGATATACTGGATTCTATATTTATTTCCCCATTCATTCAGTTAAGTTTGAAATCTTATTTCCTCAGCATAACGCAAAATTCGATAAGTTTTTTATATGAGGTTGCCCTAGAGTTAACTTTATGTTGTAAAATTAAAGATATTAAATACTAAGGAGGAATTGACTATAATAATAAAAATAAGATAGTATTTATAATTGTTTCCTGAACAGGATTGCTTCTTGATATAACGAAACAATGCCAAAGAAAAAGGTTGGGATAAATATTTTAAAGCGATTGTTTTTTATGCTGTTAATCATATTATTAGCTTTTTGGACAAAACCGTTTTGGGAGGATCCCATTCGTGGATATGTTCCTGAAGCCGTTAGTGATGCTTTTCAATCTGTAAAGGAATTTACCACCCAAGCGATAGATAATGACATTGAATTTGGCTTCGATTTTGACAAAATAAAAGATGAAGCAACATCTTTTTACTCTTCTATTGTCGGTTCTGTACAAGTACATGAACCAGAACACGAACAAGTTGATAAACCTGAACTGACAACGCCAGATGAGCAATCCTTTTCTGTCGGAAATGTGGAGCTGGGTGATACAAAAAAATCGGTTGAAGAGATGTATGGAGAACCTATGCGTGAGAGTGAGAATGAGTATGGTGTAGATTGGTCCACCTACCATGAAAACTACCAAAATTTTATGATGGTAGCGTATGATGAACAAGAAGTTGTTCGTGGATTATTTACAAATCAAGACTTACTTTCTTCACAGTTTAATATTGTCTTAGGTGATACAAAAGCTACTGTGAACGAAACGTTAGGTGAACCAGAAGAATTGATTCGCAATGGCTGGTTTAATTATCAAATAAACAGTGATGGGGAATACGATGTTTACCAAATAGATAGAAACTATGTAACGATATTTTACGATATTCATGAAGGTGATGAGGTTACAGCTATTCAAATAATTGATCAGGACTTAGATGCTGCGAAAGATACCCTTTACACTCCTGGTAGTGAGGCATTAAAAGAAGGATTTGAATATCAATTATTCGACTTAACCAATGCTACTCGTGTAAATCACGGCCTACCTGTACTAGAGTGGAACGAAGCTGTAAGAGAGACCGCAAGAAAACACAGTACCGATATGGCTGATAATCAATATTTCAGTCATACGAATTTACAAGGTCAGTCTCCTTTTGACCGAATGAGAGAAGATGAGATTGATTTTACAAGTGCTGGAGAAAATCTAGCTTACGGGCAATTTAGCAGTGTTTTCGCTCACCAAGGCTTAATGAATTCACTAGGGCATCGTGAGAATATCGTACACAATGGCTTTACCGAATTAGGAATTGGTGTAGACTTTAATGAAGAAAATCAACCATTCTATACGGAGAAGTTTCTTCGTAATCAATGGTAATATTAATCCCTTAATTTCTATTTTAAACGCCTTTCAAATGGAAGGCGTTTTTTTCTTATTCCTATATTGATGATTTTTAAACGAACTAATCATATCTTTTAATACCAAAGTAAAAAGGAATTACTTGCACATCTAAATTTAAACATGCTTTCCAAAAATTTTATTATAATCGTTCCCTGAAAAGCTTGCCAGGTAAAACTTATGCATAAATTTTATCCAATGCCTATCCCATACGACAGTTATTACATTCTCTTTATATAAATAACAATAAGCGGGGGTTGATCCTAATCGCACAAAAAAGATTAATTCATTTTAGAAATCAGCTACAAGTATCAAAATTACAACTACTTAATGTATAATTTCTATTTTGGATTTTTTTTATAGGGTTATCGAAAAATAGTGTGGAAAGAAATTAAGAGTACAATCCAGTATGTGTTAATATTAATGGCAAAGGAGGCTTATTAGATGAATAGTGATACTAGCTCCATATTAATTGATGCAGATCGAGAAACAGTTTGGGATGCTATTACAAATGACGAGAAATTTTCAGTGTGGTACGCTCCGGGTTCTAAATGGTCAATTCCGAAACTGGAAGTGGGAGAAAAAGCGGCGTTCACTCTGATGCCAAGTAAACACAACAATCTTAAAGATGGCGAAAGCATTCCAATGAGCTTTGAAATTAAAGAAGTGATTCCGAATCAGGTATTCTCATTTTCCTCAAAGGAAGATGACATCTTTTTTTCCTATAAATTAAGCATTCAGTCAGGGAAAACCCAAGTAACTTTAAACATGGAGGGCTTTGATCATTCTCTGGAAAATTTAAAAGCGTTTGTTGAAGGAGAGGAACTTCCATATTCTTAACAGCTGGTCCATTTTTGTAACTTATTTTGGGTTCAGCCCTGAACGTCTGATTTTAAGTAAACAACCATTCTTTTGAAACTGCCGCATTTTCTAACGGAAGAATGCGGCTTTTCGTTGTCATAAGCTGTAAGGTCAGACTTCACTGCCTTCTATAAAGAATGTCTATCAGAGACAATGGAATTATACGAGATTTCAAAGGATTTATTGTTATCAAAAGAATTATATATTAGAGATCCATACCTACCTAACATTGAGCAAATTAACTTTGTAGAAAAGCAAGGTTTTTTATGGGACATTTCAGGTAAAAAAAGACCCTATAGTTGAAGTACAATACTTCACAATATCATATCTAAAAAACAAGAGTTGCATTTCAACCCTTGTTCCTACTTCCCGTAAAATCCCCATACGAATTGAATCATAATAATTACCTTCGTAGTAGCGAACTTTCCTAATACAAGCTTCCATTTTCAACTAATTTTTCCCCTACACGAATCATACGTTCATTTCCAGACCAAGTAGTTAAACCATCTCTAACAAGAGGTAAGATGTTAAAAATATGTTCAACTCAAAGCTCCAGGGTACGAATTCGAAACCTTGAAATCTTTTCCATCCTGCTTCTATGGTACCTGCCATTTCGATTTCAAAAAACCCTTCCTTTGTTAAGCTTGTTTTCATTAATTAGCATAAGTCTTGTTTATCGTCAACGATAGTATGCGTGGTTTTTCCATGTTTATCACCTTTTCATACTTGTTATTATCATCTGATTTATTCTATCTTAACAGGAATTATAAAAAAACGTATTTAAGGATTTTGTAAGGTTCATGTGATTGTAGTTTAAGGATGGAGGGATACAGTAAAGACAACATACGAAAAAGGTGAAGGAATAATGGAATCTGTATTACAGGTGAAAAATGTTGAGAAAGTCTTTGGAAAAGGAACGAATACGTTTAAAGCACTGGAGGACATTTCCTTTGCGATAGATCATGGTGAATTTGTAGGAATCATGGGACCATCCGGTGCTGGAAAGTCAACATTACTTCATGTACTAGCGACAATTGATACCCCTTCTAAAGGTGATATTTATATAGAAAATGATAATATTGCAAAAATGAAAGGGAATCAGCTTGCTGACTTTCGCAGCGTCCATCTCGGATTTATATTTCAAGAACCGTGCTGATGAAGAAATTAACAAACGAACACATTAACTTAACGATAAACCAGAAAGGAATATGCATGGATAAGAATAGAATTATCATGTTTGCGAGTGATGAAAAGCCGAAAAAAAGGAAACAGCATAAGCTCAATTCTTGTCAGACGATTTGTTCCTGGTTTAAAGCAAGAAGGGATGCTTTAGCACTGGCAATTCAAATGGAATATATCAAACAGAAGTATCAAAAGAAGTTCATTTTTCTTACGTTGATAGCTAATCACGTGTTAGCTGATGAATTGGAAAATGAAGTTGAATTGCATAGTAAAGCTTGTGAAAAACTAATGGAACAGAAAGAGGTTAAAAAGAAGATAAAGGGTTATGTGAGTAAATTGGAAGTCATCTACAATAAAGACCGTGATGATTATCAACCACGTATCCATGTGCTATTTGTCGTCAATAAAAGTTATTTTACAGATAAGAATTATTATATAACATATGATCGTTGGCTTGAATTATGGAAACAAGGGGTGGACAGCTCTCATAACAAACAAGTTGATGTTCTCAAAGTGAGAGAGGATAGCGATAAAAAGATGTCTGAGCTCACCATATCTTCGGTAAAAGACGATCATCTTGTTAATGAACAAGTGTTTGAGGCTTTTTATCAAGCATTGAAAGGTAAACGGTTAATTGTACAGACAGGACTTTTTAAAGAATCTATGAATCTATGGAAAAATGGGAAACTAGATAAATATAAAGAAAGAGATTCAACAGAATATGTCAATGTGCTTTTATACAACTGGGGAAAACGAAACAATTAATATTTCCATACTATTATTCGGTAAATTGTTGTAAGGAAAATCGATGTTGGTTTCCGTGTTTTCCGTCATCATAGCTTTATCAATAGGAAAGTTCATACCGTTGCCGCGCCTTTGGATTTACTCTAGCTTCTGACCCGAGCACAAAGATTTAGCTTTATCAATAAGTAAAGGATGAGTTTATGATGAAACAACGTATTGATACTTTAGATTTCTTGCGAGGTTTTGCTCTATTAGGCATAATATTCGCCAATATCACACTAATAATATTACCTTCCTCTGTTCAATCAGACTATTTTTGGAGCCAAATCTTAAATTATGCGGTACACGAGCGATTTTTTATTATCTTTTCTTTTTTATTTGGAATTGGTTTCTATATTTTCATGACACGAGCAGTGAATCGCGGTGATAAAAGTACAGCCTTGTTTATAAAAAGATTGATCGTATTATCCATTTTTGGATTGATCCATCAATTCTTCCAATTAGGAGAAGCTTTGCTCCCCTATGCGATTTTCGGATTCATCCTTATTCCTTTTTACAGGATTAAACCGAAGATTAACTTTATTATCACTGTCATACTATTAATCCTTGCCGTACTTCTTGGCGGAAGTTATTTTATGATCTTGCCTATGTTTCTACTTGGTTTATGCATGGGGCAATGGGGCGTTTTTGAAAATATTACAGCACATCAAAAAGCATTTCGTATCGTGCAAATTTCATCTCTTTGTCTCTTGCCTGCAGTACTTTTTATTCAATATTTATTAATGGAGGAAAATGGACAAATCGATTTAGCTGGTGCAATTTCTGCTCCCGTTGTAAGTGCGTTCTATGTGACTACTTTAACACTATTGCTCCGGCACGATATGATTCAAAAGTTATTAACACCTCTTAAGTATATTGGAAGAATGGCGTTAACGAACTATCTCGTTCAAACCGCTCTGATTTTAACAGCTAGTAGCCTATTCGATTTAAAAGGTCATGTGCATCAAACAACATTAATGAACATTGCCTTCATAATTTTAATAATCCAAATGATATACAGCACCATTTGGTTTCAATATTTCAAGATCGGTCCCATGGAATTTATATGGAAAATAGCAACGTACGGTAAGCTGCCCGAACGTTATAAAACGAATGCTAATCATTCAAAGTTACTCCAGGAAAGGTAATGAATCAGGTTAGGAGGTGATCTCAATGTAAAAAAACAGAGAGGTTTATAAGAAGGCGTTTTATGCATCACTAAAAGGAGTATCTGAATAACAACCAAATTATTTAAGGAGTGAATGATGTTGAAGAAGAAATGGTTATTGGCAGTTCCCGCAGTTGCGGTTGCGCTTGTAGGTTCACCTGATTTTAATCAAACAGTAGATGCAGCTCCGGAAAATGAATCGGTTCAACAAGCAGAATCAGAAATACCAGCAGGATATGAAACAATATTAAATTGGCCACCTGAACAACAGCCCATCGTCAAACAGGGGAGCCAAGGAAGTTTTGAAGTTGAATTTATTCAAGTGATGTTAAATCACTTTGGATTTGAAACAGAAGTTGATGGGATTTTTGATTCTCACACAGACCAACAGGTTCGCGGGTTGCAAGCTGAGAATGGGTTAGCCCAAGACGGGATTGTCGGTGTTAATACATGGACTGTATTACTTGAAGAATATCAAACAGAGTTGTTTACAGTAGAATCGGCGGTTGCTTATGCAGAGGCTGCCCTTGATAATGATGATTTAGTGTTTAGCAGCAATGGTGTACTTTATGAGGCCTCAGATGGAAGATTATTTTATTCATTAAAAGCACGAAGTCAGGATTATATTGATAATGGAGGTACTGGAACGATAGGATTCTATGATGTGTATCAAAATGGAGATGTTGTAGAATCAAAACCAAGATAGACACAAAAAGGATCACTTGATGGAACCAGTTTAGCAAGACGGATAACTTATGGCATTTAAAAAATCAGCATCTAAAGTAATAAAGGGTTCCGTTTTGAGGTGCATTTTAGTTCAATGACACGCTAAATGGCATACGAATCGACGTATGCCATTTTATTGTTATATCAAGGTATAGACTATATATTATGTTGTTTTGACACTCCAATATTCAATGTTTTTCAACCTGTACAATAGATATTGTACGATGAAATTTAGTTGTCAATTGACGTATCAAAACCAAAAAGTAAATCGCGATAACCATGCATAAAAACCTTCGCGATTTACTAAAGATTCTAGTAAATGTAAGAGCCGTACGCTCTCTTACTTACACGGTTTAGTTTATACTCCCGATTGTGATGATAGAAACTAATCCTATCAAAAATGGATCTCTTTGGTAAAATATTCGTATAACCTCTCCCTTCCCCAAATCCTATCATATTTAATATTTCTGAAGGGTAGGATTTTATATGACAGAAAAAAAACTTAAAATTATTGCACCAATTCTCATACTCACTGCAGGAATTATTCTACTATTACCAGTTCCGTTGAATAATTTTATCGCTTTGGCTATTGCTAGTTTATTAGTTTCCTTAGTTGGGTTAACTTACAGGAAAAACCCTTTAAGCAATTTACTAATCGCTTTAGGGATTATTTTAATTATTGTATTTTTCTTTTTATTGGTCGTATAAATCCGAATAAAGAAAATAACAGCTTGATATTAGTGTCCTTCTGTAATCGGATATTTGAAAGAAGCAGGGTTTAAAGGATTAGTTACTAGTCCTTTACCTTGTTTTTTTATGCAACAACAGCCCGAATAGTTATAGAAAAAATGGCAAAAAACTTTCTAGCTGCCTTGCTATATTTCAAGAATGACATTTTCCTCTATCTGTTTGTACTAAGTGCCAACAATCTTTTCAGGTTGTCATCAATAAATTTATTATCAACACTGTTAATTCCGCGGCCGGCAAAATGGCCCCAGATAGATTCGATAGGATTAAAAACAGCATTAGGTATAAGCTTAGCCTCGTATTCGTTTTCGTCTGCAGTACAGAAGAGATCCGTACTCCCTGGCATGACGCAGGCTAGCGCTTTAATGTTTTTAAGCGCCTCATCGAAATCGCCATTATAGATAGGATTTGCACTAATATCTGCATTTTGGCCTGTCCATAACATGGCGAGGACATTGTGCGGATCCATCTTCATAAAGCTGTCTTCCCAGACGCCAGCCACAAAATGTTCTAATGAGTCAAATCCCATATCACGATAAAGTTCCTCTCTGTAATACGCCTGCGATAACCCCCATCCCGCATAGACACGACCAACGGTTCGCATGTCCGCAGAAGTCAACTGGTTTAATTTACTTGAATCGAAACCAACTGCAGCCATGAGCGCAGCTTTCATCCCGTCCAAGACCACATACGCTTGTGGCCAAGTCTTTGCACCTCCACAGAAAGGTGCAATTCGTTCCACCATGTCGGGGTAACTTGCCCCCCATTGGAATGATTGAATGCCTCCCATTGACCATCCAACTACGAGGGCAATCTTTTGAATGCCGAATTTTTCGGTCACCAGACGATATTGGAATTTAACATTGTCATAGATGGTTACCTCCGGAAAATTAGCCTTGTCGAATGGAGAAGGCGTGTTACTAGGAGACGAAGATAATCCGTTTCCCAGCAGATTTGGAACAATAATGAAATATTTCTGTGGATCTAGTGCCATTCCGTTTCCAATCAGCCATTCATTCTGAACATGTTGGTCTCCAAAAGCAGTTGGGTAGATGATGACATTATCTTTCTTTTCATTCAATTTCCCATAAGTCTTATAAGCAAGAAAAGCGTTCGGTAGTGTCGCTCCTGATTGTAAGGTAACGTCACCCAAATCAAAAATTTCGTAATCCATTGTATTGTTGCTCCTTTCAAATTGAAATCCAAAATGTATTTCTTGTTGTTAGTATAAAGCTGTGATAATCTCAATAAAAGTGAACAAAATTCAAAGCAGTATTCAATAATATTGAAAGTAAAATGGAGGGTAGTATGATGGAATTGCGCCAACTGAATACATTCCGCATGGTCGCATCAACTTTAAATTTCAGTCGGGCTGCGGAAGTGTTGAACTACGTCCCCTCCAATGTCACGATGCAAATAAAAGCATTGGAGGAAGAGCTTGGTGTTCGTCTCTTTGACCGTTTGGGCAAGCAACTCGTTCTCACAACTGCGGGTAAACGCTTTTTAAATCATGTCCAAAGCGTTCTAGACAAATTGGACGAAGCTCGTAGTGCCATTCATGATAATGAAAATCCAAGCGGCACCATAACGATTAGTGCGAATGAGGTTCTTTGCGCCTATCGGCTTCCAGTTGTCTTCCAGCTATTTCGTTCGCGCTATCCAGGTGTTCGTCTAATCTTCCGCTCTGTTCCAAATCAGGAACTTAAGCAAACGCTCTTTGAGGGAACCGCAGATATCGTCTTTATGCTGGACGAAACCATTCTCTCAACGGCGCTTACAGTGGAACCATTACTGGAAGAAACTTTCCGCTTGTTCGTCGCTCCTGATCATCCACTTGCGAAACAACCAGTACTGCAGCAGGAAGATTTTCACGGAGAAGTATTACTGGTTAATGAAAAGGGCTGTCCCTATCGAACCATGTTTGACCGGTCATTTGAGAAAAAGGGCATTGATGATATTACTTATTTAGAGTTTCAAAATGCGGAAGCCATTAAACAATGTGCAATTTCTGGAATCGGTATTGCCTTTCTTCCGGAAATCACAGTGGAAGCAGAAGTTGAACGGGGTGACCTTGTTCCTCTTCCATGGCAAATTTCTGACTTGCATGTATATACACATATGGCATGGCATAAAGACAAGTGGCTTTCACCAATCATATTATCTTTCATAGAAGCAGTAAGGGAAGTTATAGCTTTAAAGGAGGAGAATAAAACGGTTTAGCCTATTCAGCGATATTTTCCTAACTAGTAAGGCATCTTACTGTGATAACTAAGATGCCTTGCTCCTCTATAAATAATGAGCTATGTTTTACCGTATTATTTAATAGAGGATTCTAACACTCGTTTACTAAGACTTCGTGAAGAGTTTGACCTAAACTATTCTGCCCCTTTCGTTTAAGTACAAAATTTCACATCTTAATATTATCATATATTAACTATCTTAAAAATTTCAACGAAATTACCATCGCTTTATCTAAAAAAATATCCCTAACAACTTATTTTTGGCAGGGATTTTGGCAGGGAACTATCTTATTTTATACCAAATTGTCAATTTCAGATTAATATAAACACTGTTAAATAGGCGTTCTCTCTTCAAATCAAGTTATGTCTTTACTTTACTCCCACTCTACTTTCACCCTGCTAGAGCTATGCCCTAATCAGCGTGATACAACTAATACATCAGCATTAAACTCATTCATTAATTTACTGGAAATAAAATATCAAAAAGAGATTAGCACATTTAGTAATCTCCTTGTAGGATTTTGATAATAACAAAAATAGTTTAATTTTTATTGTTAGATGGTAGAGTTTGCATAAGTTCAAAGAAATATTTAGAATCACCAGAATTAAAATAGTTATACCAAGATTCTAATGTGTTTGACTTAAAAACATCTAAGCACTCAATGATTTGTTTCGTCCATAGCAAAGCTTCAGTGGATCCAGCAGTAATAAGGTTATTAGATGCAATAGACGGTTGGTCTATATAAAAATCTTGTCCTTTATAATCAGAACAAACCATTTCAAGGAATCCCGGACCATTGCTAGTATGCGGACGGTTATCCAGTATCCCAAAATTTGCAAGTGCTGCGGTAGCTCCACAGATTGCACATACTGTAGCACCTACAGAGAGCAACTTGCTTGCTTTTACGAGAATAGCTTCATGCTTTGGATCATTCCATGTATCTGCACCTGGTAATAACAGGATGCTTGTTTCACTTACAATAATGTCATCAACTAAGTAGTCAGAAACTATTGTCATTCCGCCCATTGTACTGATTGATTGTTTGGAGTAACTGACTGTTTTAATCGATACTTGATTCGCATCTTCTTTAAAAAACCTCCTAGAATTTAACTCCGAAGTAACATATCCTAGTTCCCAATCAGCTAAAGTATCAAGTACATAAATATAGATTGTTTTCATAATTTTCCTCCATTTAATTGTAATAGATTGATTGTTTTATTATTATTATACTTATCTATTGTTGACAACAATATGGCAACAATCTAAAATGAAGAAATTTTTTGAAAGGCGGTTAACAAATGAAAGTTAGCAGGCTTGTTAGCATTATTATGATACTACTCGATAAAGAGCGGATAGGCGCACAGGAGTTAGCAAATATGTTTGAAGTTTCAACTCGCACAATCTACCGTGATATAGATGCCATCAACATCGCAGGTATTCCAATTTCCTCAACATCGGGAGTAGGAGGTGGCTTTGAAATAATGAAAAACTATAAAATTGATAGAAAAGTTTTTTCAACTACTGATATTTCTACTATTTTGACAGGACTTTCTAGTCTCTCCAATATGATACAAAGTGACGAACTGGTAAACGCCCTTGCGAAAGTAAAAAGTTTTATCCCAGTAGATAGAGTTGACGAGATCAAATTAAAAACAGATCAAATACATATCGACTTAAGTCAGTGGATAGGTTATAGGAACGTACAATCATATTTAGAAATCATAAAAATAGCTTTACAAGAAAACAAGCTACTTTCGTTTGAATATGCCGACCGTCATGGAAATAAAACTGAACGAGAAGCTGAACCGCATCAAATTGTATTGAAGGGTAATCATTGGTATTTTCAAGGATACTGTTATAAAAGAAATGATTTTCGTCTGTTCAAATTAGCTCGTATATCAAATCTAAAATTAGAAAAGATTTTCTTTACGCCGCGAGATTATCAAAAACCACTATTGGATTTTGCTGATATTTTGGCAACTATACAAATAAAGATCAAACTTCGTATTCATAAATCCGTCATGGATAGAGCACTTGATTATTGTATGTATGAACATTTTTCACCAGACGGTGATGAGTACTACATTGTTACTTTCCCCTTTATAGAAAACGAATATTATTACAATATCCTTTTAAGTTTTGGTGATAAATGTGAATGTTTAGAGCCTTTACATATCCGAACAGAATTAAAACGGAAAATAGATGATATAGCTAACTTATATGAGAATTAAATCAAGAAATCTCAATTTTTATCCTTATACTGTTCTATTTAGTTAAATCTGTTGCCATTTTTCAGGATAAAATAGTGCCATTTAAAACTAAAAATGACACGTACATACTATTTGTCTTTTCTACTGTAAAATAGTCCCTACCAAAATTCAGTGTAAAAACAAAATTCCCTACCAAAATTTTTCCTTGGAAGGTTTTTTGGTAGGGAACTATATTATTTTTAATACATTTTCTTCATTTTAGCTTAGGACAAATGCCGTTAAATAGGCATTCCCACTCCAAATCAAGTTAGTACCTTACTCCCACTCTACTTTCACGATGCTAGTTATAGAGCAATATCATTGATTATAAAGGGTTTTAAAGAAGTATCAATCCATATAAATTGATATAAAAAATTAAAATAATGCAATTTTAATGCAATAAATGCAAATCGCAATTTAGAGTTATCACTATAAAAATTTGATATCTTTTACAAGAGGCTGAGACATAACTAGCCTAAATTACTGAAAAATGGTTCCGATCATCGGTTTTTGATGATCGGAACCATTTTGCTTTGGATTATTTTTATTATCTACTGTTTGATTTCTGTTCATGGCGGTGTA
>NZ_QWEH01000030.1 GCF_003515705.1 Oceanobacillus profundus | reverse complement strand
CTTCTCGCTTTGTTTTAGCCAATAGAACAACCTCCCAATCGTTATAGTTTTATTCTAACAATAAAAAACTGAACTGCGAAGTAAGAGCCGTACGCTCTCTCACTTACACAGTTCAGTTTACACTCCCAGAGTTATCTGGAAATCGTCCATTTCTCTCAGATTAATCTATGATTTTGTCTCACCGATATATTTATATTATTTTCGAACAAATATTGAATACTCAACTGGATTAACAAACCCTAACTTAGCAGCCAATTTTATAGAGCTAATATTTTCCACATCACAGTCCCATCTAGGTGTTAGCCTTTTTTCCAAACATTTATCGATAAATGACATTCCTAAAATAAAAGCGAAACTTTTACCAGTATATTGACTCTGTGTCACGATATCAATTTCTACAAAAGATTGACTGGTAAAGATAGAAGTACACTCACTTACTACTTCCCGATCATTATTTATTACACAAAAACCGAATCCATATTTCAGGAAGTTTGGTATGCCATTCCAATACTGATCATAATAACTTTCATTAAAACTAGAACTCATTTCAATGGTCTTTTGGCTAATTTCTCTGATCGTAAATCCACTAAGTAACTGCTTTTTCTTAACCGGGTAATTTCTTGGATTATATTCAAATGAACTTCTTTTCATTTGAATTATTTCTTCTTTGAGAAGGTTATATATGACCCTGTCCCAATTTCCTGTGGCTGAAAACAACGTGAATCTAGCACTTTCCCTAGTATGCTGTTTGTACAAAGCGAAAAATGCATCATTAAATGTAGGGTTGCATTCATTACCAGCAAAAAAATATACACCATTTCTAGTGCCAATTAAAACTGTTCTCGGTTGAATTTGATCATCTGCATACACAATTCCAGGGATTATGTTTTCCGCAACAGAATAAGCAAATGTTGGACACCTTCTCGAATTCTCTATTAACACAGGTAGAACGCGATGATATTCTGTCTCTTTTAACACTTTCATCTCGAACAAATCCTTTACTTAGGTTTAGCCCTATTAACATATAAGGAAAGAGGAACAAGTAGCTTATCTATACGTGTTCTTCTATTATATAGAATAACAGCCGGAATCTTAGAATAATTTAGCTAAAACCTCTTTTAGTTCAATTAAGTCATCGATAACAAAGTCAGCCTTGGCCAATTCATCTTCTTGTGCAAAATCAAAATTACAACCAATTGCAACTAAACCATTGTCTTTCGCTGCTTTTATATCTGATAGACGATCTCCTACTACTGCTGCATTGGTAATACCATATTTTTTTACAATATCTTGCACTAAGTCGGACTTATTCAATGATTTTATTTGTTGTATACTAAATGTTTCGGTAACCCAATTATCCAAATGATAATACCTTACAATCGCATTTAAATATTCCTTTAAACCATTGCTCGCTATAAAAACGGACCAATTATTCTTCGTTAAATAACTGAAGACTTCTTTAACATTAGGATATAAAGCACCTTTACTATTATTTATATTTTCGATTAAACTTTCCAAGAAATAAACATCCGTTTGTTCTCTTACATCTATAGAATGATCAGGCAGCAGTGTTTCCCATACTTTAGGTAATGGGACGCCCATAATTTCCCGATATTTTTCAATGGGGGTTTCCCCTTCCCATTTACCTTGCGTTCGCAAATAGTTAAACGTGTCGTCAAGAGATAACTCTAATATTCTATCTGTTTGAAAGAGTGTGCCGTCCATATCAAAGATTAGTGCTTTCTGCATATTTTCCCTCTCCAATTACAATTACTGATTAATTTTTTTAAGGTGATCATAATAGCAAATACAAATAAATCCATACTTTTAAACAATTATGCTTTACATTAATCAATGAATATTTAATAATTCAATTAAATCTATGACTTCCTCATCCATACCTGGTTCAATATACACTAGCTCCGTATTCTCAATAATATTCTCCATTTCTGCTATAACATCATTCTTATCTAAATCATCAGGTGGCGAGAATCCACCGTACCAACGTAATGGGACGTTATATATATTAATCGTGCCGTCTCCATTACCACTATATGTTACTGATCCATCAACTAAGCGAGAGCCGCTAAGCTGGATAACATCCTCTGGATATTTAACGTCGGTATTATCATCAGGATTCAGTGGTTCGCCAGCTGGAATATGTAAAACATTCAATTCATCTATTTCTTGATTTGGACCAAGCTGCAACCAAACTCGAGCATATTCGATTTCCTCTGAAGAATATGTCGACAATGAATCTTCTTCTTCATTGCCTGTTGCAATAGTTGATTCTTCATTGCTAGTTTCTTCTGAAGGTGTTTCAATTGAATCATTCCTTATGGTCTCTTCTGATTCTGCAGACGGCTCTCCATTCTTTGAATTCTCTTCTACTTGATTATTTTCTTTTGCCTCGTCAGTTTCTTTTACTGGTTCTGAAGCCGAGACATCCTCATTTGTACCTGCGTCTGCTTCTTCGTCCGCACTGTCAGAACACCCAACAAGTAATAGTACCAGCATTAGTAGAGCTACATTGTAATAAAAAATCTTTGTTCCCCTTTTCATTCGATCATTCCTTTCTGCATCTCAACCTTACAAGGATACAACCTTCTTCATAAAATATTATATATCTCTATCTTTATAAACGCGAAGTTGTTGCCTAAATGAAAAGATTCTAGTGAACCTGACTCTGAAATAAACTTTAAACTATCTACCTTTCCATTTTAACTGAACGCAAGAAATGATTGGAGTATGAAATAAACAAATAAACCATCGTATAGAAAATATCCCCTTTCTTTCAAAACAATTATCCTTTAAATCACCTAAACAAATAGGTTTCAACATTTTCATCTCCAGTAATCATATCTTTAATTTTAATCTGATTGTTTTTCACTTCATCTTCCCCAATAATAACGACGTTACGAATCTTTTCTTTGTTTGCTTTATTAAGTGCCTTTCCTAGTTTCTTGTTACTCATTTCATATTCGACTGAAAATCCCTTCTTTCTTAAATCCTTTGCTACCATTAATGATTCTTTTGGAGTGCTCAATGGAACGATATAATAATCTACATCCTGACTGTCTTCTAAACGCTTCTCGGAATTACGTATTGCCGTGTAAATTACATCTAAGCCAAATGATATTCCTACCGTTGAGTAGTTTTCATTTGTCCCTAGCAAACCACCAATTGCATTATCGTACCTTCCACCACTGCCAATGCTTGATTTAATAATTTGATCTGATAAAAACATTTCATAAATGGTACCTGTGTAGATTTCCAAGCCTCTTGCTAAAAAAGGATTAAATACACATTGGTTATCAACACTTAGATAGTCAAGATAGGAATCTAGCTCTTTTAATTCATTTAACCCTTCCCGTACCTGTTCATTTTGGTTAGCGTAAGTTTCAAAATAGTTAAAGGTAATATTATTCTCATCCCTCAAGAATTTCCGAATGGATGCTATCGTTGAATTTGCTAATCCTTGTTCACTTAGCTCAGTGATAACAGCTTCTAATCCGATCTTTTCTAACTTATCAAGTATTAACACTGCTTTATTGCGTTTTTCACTTTCTACACCAAATACTTCAAACATTCCTGTGAGCAATTTTCGATTGTTATATTGTATAGTTACCTTTAAATCAAGCTTACTGAATGCATCAAGAGCCATCACCATTAATTCTGCCTCAGCTATTTGTGACTCAACACCTACAATATCAACATCACATTGCGTGAATTCCCGAAGCCTCCCTGTTTTGATTGGTCCATCTCGAAACACTTTCCCAATTTCATAGCGTTTAAAAGGCATCCTCAATGTGGGGTTCATTGCAACAACCTTTGCAAACGGAATAGTGAGATCATACCGCAATGCTAAATCCCTCTCCCCTCTATCCGTTAATGTATACATTTCCTCTAATATCTCTGCTCCCCCACCATATTTAGAAGCTAATAATTCCGTGTAATTTAATATCGGGGTTTCCAGCGGTTTACATCCATATTGAATAAAGACGTCTTCTAATGTTCTTCTAATATTCCGACGTACAACCTCCGCATTCGACAAATAATCCTGTGTACCTTTTACATTTTGATAATCCATTTTTTTCATGACGCTAACCTCCAAATTTTTATAAAATAAAAAACCGCACTTGATTGAAGTGTTAAACTTAATCAAATACGGTTAATGATAAATAGCCTTCCTATTTGCGATTTTTTAAAATCCAATAGCAAGGCTAATTGATATGATGATGTAATTGTGTGAACGAAAGCTTGAACGGAAGCATTTTTACTCACCTCAAAATTTCATTTATTATATCGTGATATTGATTTTATTTCAACCATTATTTCTTATACTTTTCACATAGGTCCACTTATAAGATTTGATATTCTTATATATGTACTTTCCTAACTATACAATAAACTGAGTAAACCATGCTACATACTTCGCACCTGGTATGAACAATAACTGTGCTAAAAGTGTACCCAATAAACGTGATGTCACCATCATTATAGATGCGTTTTTTAAATTAATATAGCTTCCTTTTTTGTTGATCACATCATCTGCAAGGATTGAAATCTTAGGGTCAATAAAAACAATTAGTAAGATAGTTGCCACCCCATTAATTAAACCTGAAGCCATTACAGCCGTAGTTTCCCGCTCAGGTGCAAGCAATGCAGCATATAATGCAGATAATACACCGATTGTATAGATTGCGGTAATCAACATATTAATACAGAATAACTTAATCGGTATATCTCGCCAGTTCATATCTTTCAAATATGTATACCTAGGTAAATGAATATGCTTTTTTGCACGTTTTAAGTAAGGTAATGTAAATCCCTTTCTCATTAACGTCAGGATAGAACCGCGTTCCTCTGCTAAATGAATGATTGCCCGCGAAAAAATAGCAATAAATGTCGGCAATAAAAGTACACCGATAATGGTTCCTACTGTGGCAGAACCAATTAAAATTGACTAGCAACGAATTCTAAAGCATTTTCTTTTGGAGCATTATCTATCAAGCTCCCTGTGAAAGGCTGCTGCATCATATTAGCCAACCTCGAAACCATCACCATTACATTAAACAAGGAAAGAGCCGATGCTAATAGTCTTACTCTTGCTCCTGACAAGCGTACTGAATATGCTAAAGTTTCGATTGAATGAATGATTAGGGTAAACAATGCTATCATTATTAATTGTGTTGTAAAATATTCCAAGACATTACCTACTTCATTTTATTTGTTTGAAAGAAAAATCCCGATATCTTCGTATTTGATTTCTCTATTAACTTTACAATACTTTCAATTTTAACATTAAACTCACTAAGTTCAGCTAAAAAAGCATACTGATTTTAATGAAAAACTATCCACCTACTACAACAATCTGTTTCTAAATTAGAAAGGGTAAACTAAAGTATCACTTATTTAATTCCTTAGCTAAAGAATCAATAGCATCCAATACTTCTTGAATATTTTCTTTCGTATTCATTTTGTTACGGGCGTATAGAAGTACGGGTCTAACTGATTCAACCGAGCGACCAAATTCGTACATCCAATCATATCTCGGAAGCATCCACGTATGAAAATGATGTGTTGTATCTTCATTGTAGAAATAATAAACGTACTCAATTCCTAAAACATCTCTCTGAGCTTTTCTTATCTTTGACAGAAGCTGGATGTAATCTATTTTTTCTATCTCTGTTAGTTCATCAAAACATTTGATATGCCGTTTAGAAGCTAAAATTATAAGTCCCTTAATAGGATAAGCAACATCTTGATGCGCGTGAAAATACTCCGTTTCAAATACAATACCACCATCTGGTTCAATCAAATTACTTGTTATTGCACAACTTAAACAAGCAACCTCAACCGTTTTTCCATTTGATAACGTTATTTTTCTCACCGACTTATCCTCCTAGTGAATGCTCCACGGGATATTCTAGTACTTAATAATTGTTAATTATACTTCTAAGTGAATGAACGATTACTTCTGGTCTATCCAGATGAATTGAATGACTTGATTCTTTAGCAAATATCAATTCACTATTTTGGCTAAGTTTAGCTTGGTTGACAATAAGTTCCTGCCACTTCTCTTCCAGTAATCTTAGCTCCCTCTCAGGCAAACCATCCATAGTCCCCAGCTTAATGTTATACTCTTTATCTCGGCCAATAACGATTAACGGGATATCAGGAAACTTCCCTAAACTCTTAATTATCTTAGCGTCATTTTTCCAATCTTTAATTTCAGAATACATTGCTTTATAAAGATAAGGATTTATTTGAAAGTCAATTAGCAATTGTTGAATATAGATAGGGAGATGCTTCTGCTTTTCAGTAAGAGAAGGGTTTATTACTTTTCTTAATTCTTCCTGTTCCATAATAGAATAGGAAGAACATTTTTCCATCCACTTTTCATCTGTTCCCTCTTCATCTAAAACAGGCAAATTTAAGTCGTCTAATTCTTTCAAATCAACAGAAGTTGAATCTACTAATACTAATCCCTTAACTTTATCAGGATACTCAATTGCAAAATGCTGAACGCATAGCCCACCATATGAGTGACCAACCAAAATGACAGGTTCATAGATTTTGAGCTGAGATATGATTTCAGTTAGATCATTCACTACGGCCTGTGTATTACGAATTTCATTACCAATTTCACTTTGACCAAGACCAGGTCTATGAAACATTATGATTCTGTTTGATCTACTTATTGATTCTGTTACCTCATACCATTCATAAAAAGAACAACCCATTCCGATAAGAATAATTATAGGGGTACCTTTATCCCCTTTTTGAAGAATTTCTATTTTGTTATTATTTACTATCAAAAACTTTCTTATATTTCTCCCCCCTAGTTAAAGCTATTTAATCTAAATACCAACCTATTCAATCAAAAAATTCCATATGTGTTTTCTCTTGCTTATAGTAATCCAATCTATCTTGTAATGTCCCTGT
This sequence comes from Oceanobacillus profundus, assembly GCF_003515705.1. Classification (GTDB taxonomy): domain Bacteria; phylum Bacillota; class Bacilli; order Bacillales; family Amphibacillaceae; genus Oceanobacillus; species Oceanobacillus profundus. The sequence goes on along the minus strand of NZ_QWEH01000030.1, from coordinate 16,928 downwards.
ATGAAATTCAAATTTATGCCCATCCGGATCCGTAAAATAAATAGACTTTTTATCTCGCTCATCTCTCGGTCGACCTGACAATATATTTACATTTAATCTGTTTAGCTTGTCGTACATCTTATCGAATTCCTGTTCTTCAATTGAAAAAGCAATATGTGTGTAAGAGTGGCTTATTTCATTACGAGGGATATCTTTCTCTTGATTGAGAGCAAGCCACATTCCATTTAAGTCAAAGTAGGCAGTGCTTCTTCCCTTTACTAACAGCTTCGCATCGAATACATTTTGATAAAATGCAATAGAATTTTCTAAATTAGAAACGGAAAATAAAAAATGATTTAGACCTTTTATCGACACCTTTATCACTCCCAAAAAATCTATCCGTTTAATCTATTTAATCATTTTAAGAATATCTTTTGAGTTTTTTATCATACCCAGTAATCCAAGTCCTTTTGTTGCATCTTTTGTTAATTTCTTTTCTGCTATTTTTCTAATTCTTTCATCTGCATTCGAGTAATTTCCAGAGTCAACTATCGGCTGTGGGTCATATTCTATCGCAAGTTGAATAGCTTTCGTTTCATCTTCTCCCACAATTTTATTCACTAGATATAACGCCATGTCTATACCTGCGGAGACTCCTGCAGCTGTTATATACTTTCCTTGTTCAACGACTCTCTCTCTAACTGGTGTAACTCCAAAATCCTTTAGAAGATTGATTGGCTTCCAATGTGATGTTGCTTTTAATCCAGTAACTGACACTCCCACAGCTAAAGCAGTGGGGTTCTAAATCCGCTGCTTTCGTTAGAACCAGCATCCACAGTTCGAACTATTAGGTACGCTCGGCATCTAGGGTTACTAACACTGAGACAACTTTGTTTAGAACATTTACGGCCAAAAAAGCCTTTGCTTCCATTAGCGACCGCATCTTTTGACTTTCGCAAGCCCGGTTGTGTCAAACCGCTTATGAGATTTGCATTAATTCTTTAAGGTGATTCCTGAATTAAGGATCATCTTTTTTTGCTTCAAGATATATGCTATTTCTTGGTCGTGTAGTTTTTGAAAGGTTGGAAACGTTTCTTCGCAACTATTTTGATTGGTTTTCTTCCCAGATTTATTTGCGTTCATCAATAAAAATGCTGAATAGATATCTCGCTGTATTTTAGTTTTTTCGTCGATCCGGTGCCAGCGTTCAGACAAGTGCTTTCTAAAATAATCCTTCCTTACGTGGCAATACTGACTTGCTTTAAAAATGCGGGTATTTATTCTCTTAAATATGCCTCCAAACCGATTTACTTTTTCTTCTAAAATCTTTAGAAACAATGCAGGTGCTCGATTACCTAAGGTTTTTCCGAAGCGCTTCTTACGTTTGTATTTACCAGTCTTATCGGAAACTTCTGTTTCTCTTTTTCGTTTCTGCAACCCTTTGAAATTCATCGTTTCAGTATAGAATGTATCGCCAAGAGAAAGTAGGCTATTAGCCAATGTTCGATGTGATGTTTTTCGAATATCTGCTTGTTTACGATGCAGTTCTCTTAAACGAGAACGAAGTTTCCGGTATCGATTTGAGAATACCCAGGTTTTCTTTCCCTTTTTTATGGTGCCATTATCATTGAAGTTGCTGGAATTCATCATTCTTCTAGAACGGTCCATCTTTCGTTGAATGAGTCTAATTTCGCGAGCGATTTCTTTTACTTGTTCTGCTAAGTTACTCAATAATACTTTCGTTTCTGAAGAAACAGCAACAGTAGACGTTCCGATATCGATCCCGACGTTTCCTTTGCCGATATTTCTATCCTTAGAAGGAGGGTAACCAGCAATGACAAGGTCTGCAAAATATCTAACCTTGCCTCGAATCTCTTTTCTTACAATACGTACATATTTTACGCGATAGTAGTCACTCTTAACACTATCTTTCGTTTTATAAGAAAATGGCGTTTTATCGTATAGCTTAGTCATTATTTCTGAAGCATAGGCATCTTTCTCTTTGAATACCAAAGATGTGTTTAAGTCTTTATATACAATAAAACCATCAACGAATCTCCAACCGGTATCATTTGACTTACCTTCAAAACTGTCCATATCACCTTTAGAGATAAACTTTACCTTTTTGGATTCGCCAAATAGTTTTTTCTTAAATGTGTTCCAAGCTCTTGTTGCTGTTTTTTGCGCAATTGCGGAATTTACTTTATTACCGAAGTGTTCACGTATGGGCTTAATCCACTCATGCGAAGCATATTCTGTTAAGGCGTATTTCAATCTTAATTCTTCGAAAGCAGCTTGAATACATTTCTTCTCCGCTATTAAAATTTTATTGCTAGGATCTTTTGCTAATTTTTTAGATACGCCTCTGTTTTGCAGAACGAGTTTTTTATAGCGTTTTTCGCGTTTCATTTGTTCTTCTAATTTTAAATATTTTCCTAACACAGTATTGTAGATTACTCTAGCAATCTCTAATTCTTTCTCGATCACCGAAAACACTATCGGATTTTTTTCTAATTCGAGCGAAAAGACAAAGCTTGGCGAAGTGGTTTTAGCCATACATGAATACCCCATTAGCGAACATATGTTTCTTCTATTATATAATTTTTAGATTATAAAAACAAGAGATATAGATGCTTAATCAATTTTTTAACCGACCATACCTAAAGGAGTGGTCGGTTAAAAAATTTGTAAACCTGCTGAAGCCAGTATCATAGAACCCGGTATTATTAAAACATCTGCACTTTTCATATCATCGATGCTATATTTCACATTCAAATCGATAATGCCAGAATCAGCCTTTATTTCACCTGTTTTTTCAGCAACAAAGTATACTTCTGCATCCGGCATGTTCCTTAAAACTTCATACGGGCCAATGGCATCAAGCATTGTTATTCCATTATATAAATAGATAATTATTTTCATATCTTCCTCCATTTTTTTAGCTTCGCTACGAAAATACATTTTGCCTTCCCGCTTCTGCAGAATGAACCTTGAAATGTTTTCTCTGAAACCAACATATTAACTTTTACGTTTCAAAGATATTACCATATTAGTTTTACGATCGTAGAAATTATAAAATACGTTATAATTCCCAATAAAAATATAATTATATTCGTTCTGTTTATGTACTTTTGCATCTTCTCCCTCCTCCCACCTATTCATCAATGAACACCTAGAAATTTTGTCTTCAATTCTACTTCTTTTATTTCTTCATTAAAGTAAACCTTATAAGCTTTGGCATTGGGTCTTGAACTAACGATTTCACTTAATTTTTGGTCAATATAATGAAGTGCAACCCCATCATCAGTAGCAATACCAGGTTTTATTTTACTTTTAGCTACAAGATTTTGATAAGCAGGTCTTCTATTTAATTCTCCATCATAATGCGGGCAATTGCTGCCCTTTAGGAAACCTAGACAAGTTAATGGCTCAAGACCATCCCCAAATGAATCCGTAACCCCTTCTTCAAACCAACAAATTGAACCAGCACTAATTCCAGCTAATACAACACCTTGTTCCCAAGCCCTTCTTAATATCGTATCTAATCCCCACTCTTTCCATAAAATCAGTAAATTTTTGGTGTTACCGCCACCAACATAAATTATATCGTTCTCTAATAGAAAGCTTTCCAGGTCTCTTGTTTGCGGTTTAAACAATGAAAGGTGTGATGGTATACATATTTGTTTATTAAAGAAGTTATAATACCTTGATATATAGTTATCCGAGTCTCCACTTGCAGTAGGAATGAAGCAAATCTTTGGATTTATCTTGCCTGATTGCTGAAGCACATATAAATCTAACAATGAATTTTCTGGCTCCATTGAGAACCCACCGCCACCAAGAGCGATCACTTGTCTCATCTGTTTAATTCCCTCCATTCTCTATGGCTTATTTGATTCAGCTCACCTTTTGGCACAATAGTAATGAAGTTTTAGAAACGACAACTCTTTCGTAAGAACACTAATTAATAAAAATTGTTACGCCTTATTAGCGGCCTTATTAGCAACAGCTTCAAATGTAATTATTTGACTTGATTTAGTTGGATGTTGTCCATACTTATAATCAGCTGATATTATTATATCTTCGAACCCAAGTTGTTCCAGAAGTAGTTTAAATTCTTCAATTCCATACCAACGAACTGGAAATCGTTCTAATTCTGTTTGTAGAAGTTCACCATTACTCCATTTTTCGTACCGATGATGCGATATTGAATATTGGTTTATATAATCAACTTCAACTACTTTATGTTCTAATGTGATAATATAACCATTTTTAGATTCCCAAGTTCTTGTTGAGACTTTGTCAATCTCCAAATCAGTTTGCAAAAAGATATCTAAGATTAGCCTGCCTCCATTAGAAAGATGATTATAAAAATTTTTTAATGCTTGTATTGAATCTTCTCTTCTATGCAATAGCAGAAATGTACCAGTTGGCACAATAATGGCTTCATACTGTGCATCTAATGAAACTGACCCCATTTCCCCTTTAAATAGTTTTTTAGGGATTACCCCTCTTTTTTCACAGTTAGTACGACATATTTTTAGCATTTCTTCAGAAACATCAAAGCCATCAACATACAACCCCTTTTCTAAAAGTGGAATAAGAATTCTACCAGTCCCTACACCTGGTTCAAGTATGCTGCCCTTACAAGCAGCTAATCTATCGCTATAAAATTCTACATCTCCAAATGAAAGACCTATATATTTGTCTATATCGTAAACTTCTGAAGAAATTTTATTATAGTAACCCAGCATATACTTTTCTCCTTTGCTTTTAGCATTTTTAGACTTTACTATTTACTTTCAACTTAAATGTTGAAAGTTTGTCAAACTTAAAATACATTTTTTGTGATAATCTTAATCTATTATCTAAAGTGATCCTATAGGCCGATCAATTAACCATATATTATTTCAAGGAGTTGATATGAATTGATATGGACGACTATTCTCGTTATCGTGATTGGTGCAATTTTAAAATTTTTAACATGTCCCCCAAGTGCACTTGTTGGATGGTTTTTAAGTAAATTCGAACTTCACCCAAAACTTGATTCAAAAGATATTACTGTATCAATTAACGGAAAAGACTTACATATTGAAGAAAAAGATAGATTTACTGACTATTTTAATGAAGCTCTGTTCTTAAATCGTAATCCGATATTCCAAGGAAATGAGAAACTGTTTCTAAATCCAGAAACAGATGTTATTCCATTTGTCATCAACATAAAAGGCAGAAACAAAGAAATGAATTTCTTTGTTTATTGTGACGGTAACGATGACCATATTTTAGTAGTTAAACAACGGAAGAAGAAAGTTGCTTCCTATAATCTTAGATCTGATTATTTACAAAGATTTACTACTTCATACAATAGAATTGAAACAGCTTAAATTTTATTTCTTTGATCTCACCTTGTCTTATTAAATTTTCTATTAAGGACGTAATTGCAAATCTTTATAAACCAAATCCAGTTTATCATATTTTCAAAATATTTATTATCATAAAAATTCCCGGGCTCTTAACAAAAGCCCGGGATTTTATTGGATATGAACACGAAATAGGAAGTGTAATTGAACTAATATAATATTTTAGTTGATGTTTGAACTAATCCCTCGTTAAAATAACTCCTGCAAAATTCCCACCTAATACTTGTTTCTCATTTTGATTCATACATTTGAAAGTTGCCATAATCGACATTCTCTTCGTATCTTTCTTTTCTAGCTTTTCAATCGTTACCGCACAACTTATTGTATCTCCTGTAAAAACAGGTCTGAAAAATTCAAAATTCATGGTGCGAGCCAGTACGTTGTAATCTCCACCAATTTTTGTAGGTAATGTAGCAGTTAGCAGTCCTTGAACGACAAGTCTTCCTAACTCATCGGGATTCGTATGGTGTTTCCCTTCGTCCATCGATATTTTTGTAAATAGTTCAACCTCTTCCTTTGTAAATGTCCGTTCAAATTGAATAATATCTCCAATTTTTAAATTCAATAAAATTCCTCCTAAGTGATTATCTAACAGAAAAATCTGAAAAATATTTTAAATAAAAACCTTAGCTCACCAATCTTTCGGCTTGCTATTCTTATCGATCCATTTCTTTTGCGGAGCCGTATAGGGAGCTGTAGCAATTAAATAATTGTTATGCCAGCTTGCTGCTCCGGATCGAATCATTTCATCTATCAGAACTGGGATAAATTCTTCTGCTTGAAGCTTGAAACTGTAGCGAGCAAAATCTTGAAACCAACCACAATTTAATAAGTAATTATCAACCTCACCTTTTTGCAATCCATTTTTCATCATTAATGTAAATGCAAAAATCCTTTTACAAGCATGCCAAGAAACTTTCTCTGGATCTTTGAGCCACTTTTCAAGTCGTCTCCTAGCTGTATTAATCGAATGAATAGGGTCCTTTATTTGTGGCCCATGCCCGGAATATGCCTGCCTAATATTAAGCTTGGCCACCCGCTCTACACTTTCTAAAGAGCGCTGAATGGATGAAACACCCTCCCTAAAGATGTTCAACCAGCCAACATCATTACTGTGAAAAAGATCCCCACAAATGAATACCTCTTCTTCAGGTTCATATAAAGAAATATGTCCCAGCGTGTGTCCTGGTGTATGCAAGACTTTAAAACTTCTGTTTCCTGTACGAATTTCATCGTTATCAGAAAGCTGCAAATCAACTTCGTAAGGTTCTACAGGCTGATCTAACCATCCAGCACTGCAAGCCTCTGTATCACGAGTATTAATTAAATGTGCTTCCCATTTATGGGCAGCAATTTTCACTCCAAATTTTCTTTGGAGATGAGAATTTCCTCCTACATGATCACTATGATAATGTGTGTTCACAATCAAATGTAATCTTTCTGGGGAAATGCCTGCATCTTTAATGATTTGCTCTGTTTCTTTTGCCTCACTTCCAAATCCTGTATCAACAAGGATTGGAAATTGATCCTTGATAAGAATCATATTTGCACTTGGGAATTTTCGCTCATAGAAAATAATTTTAGGATGTTTCATAAATTCATCCTCCTGAAATTTAGGTGATGTATAAAGATTCTCCTCATTTTAAATAAGACATATACTCAAATGCTGTTATTCCATATACACTTTTAAAGTGCTTGTTTAAATGCGTTAGATCTACAAAACCACATTCAGCTACTGCCGCATAAATATCTCGTTTTTCATCTATTAACTGCTTAGCACGTTCAATCTTGTAATTCAGAAAGTATTGGTATGGCGTAATTCCAGTATGAGATTTGAACAACCTGATAAACTGAAATTTTGATAGATTTAACTCACTACTAATCGCTTCCAATTTAAGGACTTTTCCCAAGTCCGAATGAAGTATCTCTTTCGCCTTTTTTATTAATTTATGATCTTTCTTAAAATCTGCCGAGAGATCTGTTTGTATTAGACTATCTGTGAGGGAGTAGAATAATTCACTGCACAACGCCTCATCTTTTCCGCTGGATATTGCATTGGCTAGATTTAAGACGCTTTGTTCAAGTTTAAAATCATACACAATGGGAGTCCGGAACAATACGATATCTTTTTTTCCAGTTACCTCTAAGAGCAATTGTGGATTAATATATAACATGACATAATCAAGACCATTCTCATCATGTGCCATTCCGTCATGTACTTGTTCGGGATTAAAAAGCATAACACCATTCGGATATGATAACTGTAAGCTGCCATCTAAATGATATTGTTGGATGCCACGCAATGTAACACCGATTGCATATTCTTGATGAGCGTGCTTTTTATACTTAAACTCTGTGAAACTAGCTGACAATGCCATGATTCCTGCTGCTTTTTTATATATAAATTTATCCACTTGACTCACCTCTTGTACGCTGTCCTATATCCAGATCATGACTGTAGCATAAACTAGACTTAATGCCATGATTACATTAACAACCTTATTATGCTTTTGTAGAAACTTCTTGAAGATTGCACCGAAAAGAACCCATATAATAAATGCTAATAAACCTATGATCGTTATAACTATAACACTTATCGTTACCGCTGGCATGTCGTTATAATATGGCAAAATAAAGCTGGGAATGACAGTCATTGTAAATAGTACTACTTTTGGATTTAAAAATTGCATCAGAAAACCAGTAGTAAAGGTTCCTGTTTTATTGTCCTTTGTTTCGGATGTATCCATTTTATAAATTTGGTAAGAAAGATATAACATATAAACAGTTCCGATAATCTGCATACCAATTAAAATTTTTGGTATGACCGTTATCAATACCGTATTCAACATAGCTGAAATTCCTAGTAACAATCCAAAAGCAATCGTTGCTCCATACGTATACTCCATTGCTTTTTTGGATCCGTAATTATGTACGGTGGATAAGATGACGATATTCGTAGGCCCTGGGGTCACCGTCACAATAAAGCAGTATATAATAAAAGATGTAATATCCATGATGAAAACTCCTTTTCAAGTTTGTAGTTTTCATATAAATATACATCTAAAGGTTTTATTGGATATAGTATATTATTGCAGGACTATGTAACAAAGTGGAAACTCTTCTGATACACTTGCATTAAAATGTAGACGAGGATTTTCTGATAAAGAAAGGAGAAACACGTTACTTTTAAATAAGAACATGTTTCTCCTTTCTGGCATTCTGCTCTGCAAGTTCGTTTTTCATTATCGAAAATCCATTTTCGACATACAAAATTGACTTTTGCTACCTGTAAAACCTAGACCCTCAGTGAGCCACGGAATCCCCTTGCACCATAGTAAGAATCTGCACCATTATGATAAACAAAGACAGTGTCGTAACGGCGATCACAAAATAGAGCTCCACCAAGTTTTCTAATGTTAGCAGGGGTTTGCACCCAACTCGATGTTTTCTTATCGACATCTTCAAGTTTCTGCAGCTCGCGATATTGTTCTTCTGTTAAAAGTTCAATTCCCATGACTGTTGCCATATCCATAGCACTATTTTCTGGTTTGTGCTTTTTCCTAGCCTCCAGTGCCTCACGGTCATAGCAAACACTCCTGCGACCTTTTGGACTTTCCACTGAACAATCATAAAAAATATACTCATCCGTCTCTTTAACATAACCAACAACATCTGGTTCACCACTGCTTTTTTCCATTTCATTTAGAGACCAAAGCTTTTGGGGATTGGCATCCAGCTTTGCTTGGACATCCTCCCATTCAATCCCTTGATGGCGATGCATGTTTTTCTCAAAACGAGCTTTCAATACGTTGAGTAGTTCTTCACGCTCTTCTGAAGCTATGTCCTTGTTAACGCTGTTTGTATTTTTCTGTGTCATATGTTTCCTCCTAATAGATAGATTCAGTTTACAAATCTATTCTTGTACATTAATTAATGTAATTCATCATTTAGCATCATTGTATCAAACTTTTTATAAATTAGGACCTCTAATTAATTTCATTAGAAACCCTAACTTGTCCTATCTGGATTCCTCTTTTATAGCATTTCTTAATTCAACTGTCCTTATTATCTTTTGACTGTAAAAAGACGAGATTTCTTCTATTAGTTTTTCAATTGTATAGTTTCCATTTTTGAAAATATCTATATTAGCATATATTAATTTCAAAAATGCTTTTGCATCTTCCTCTGTTAGATTCTCCACCGCATTTAACGTATCTGTTGTATCTTTCAATTCAAGCCCTCCTAAGTCTCTTAATACACTCAGAAAAGATTTAATTCATATTTTCTTTTAATTTGACCAAGTTATACCAACGCACTCCACCATGCTTTGATTCCGAAACACCATGGTTAGCAAATCCAAGTTTTTCATAAAAAGAAACTAATTCCTGTTTACAGGTTAATGTGATTCCCTCCCTATCATTTTCTTTTACAACCTCTTCCATTTTCTCCATTAATATCTTTGCTATTCCTTGATTCCTTGCATGTTTGGACACCGCTAATCCTAAGATACTCTGATATCCGCCTTTTGTCTGATTTTCCTTAATTTGCTCAAAAAGGTCATCGGTTATATACGGTTGGTGAATAATCGGACCATTAATATAACCAAGTAGCTCTCCTTCTTTTTCCGCCACAATAAACGTATCGGGTATCAGTTGAATCCTCTCGATAAATGCTTTTTTTGTAGCAGCCTCTTCTTTTGAAAAGCCTTCATTCTCAATCTGTAACAGCTGCTCTAAATCTGTCGTTCGCACATTTCTTAATGTTATCATCTTGCCTTTAACCTCTTTCCTAACTAGGTACAATAGTTGCTCTGTTAGTAACTTTTCTGGCTTAATATGGGTCGTTTTTCATATAGCTTATCAGGAAACCTCTATCCTCAGGAAAAGATAAATCGATTTTCTTTAAATCGTCTATGTTTTTCCAAGCAATATCATAAATTAAATTATCTGGATCTTGGATTTTTCTTTTCCCGCCAACAATTCTCACTAAAAAGTAATGGACCTCAAACGAAATGTTATTTTCATTATAGCAGCCCTTTTTCTGGTTTATTTCATCCACTACTATCGCTACGTCTATTTATTATTAACCATCTTCATCTATTTCCCAAGTCACGATAAAGCTTCCTTTGACATCATCACCCGTTACAACCATACTGTAAACACCAGAATCTTGAATCTCTATTTTCACCTTCTTCTCACTAACTTCTGTCATTCCAACTAAATCATTTTTCTCGTTTAGAAAATGAGATCCATGTCCACCTCCATTCGAATTTTTAAACTCATGGAAAACGGTAATGGTTTGACCCTCCTTTACATGAAATGGTATTTCATGTTTTCCATTAAAATATTCAAATGTTGCTATATATGTATTATCACTTCTTACCTCAACCCACTGTTCCTTTTCCGTAAAGTCAAAATTCATTAGCATGATAATAAATAAAGGAGCTATGATCACTGCATATTTAAACGATTGAAAACGGAAAGAATTATAAGCCCCAACATAAAATATGATTGAGCACAACGCTCCGACTGTTCCAGCAATGAGCATTATGACATTTATCTCACGTACGATGAAAAAAGCATACCCTGCAACGACATAGAGCAAGATTTTTACAGAAAATTGTTTCTTGGAAACCTTATATGTAAGTAAATCAATAATTATGGAACATAAAATGCCGTACACGTAAACAACGAACCATAGAAATCCATGAGATATTTCTTCCACAAACTCATACAAATCAAAACCAGTTGAAATTAATAGATAACCAGACATTACGAGATATAAAAATCCAGCACCTGCTAGCTTTGTTGTCAGGTATAGAAATGCTTTTATTAGGTTTTGTTTAAGCAATATTAGAACACCTCCTCTGCAAGATAAGCTTTCGAGAAAAACACCTTCATGATGTGAATCTAATGAAGCTAAGCCTATAAACTATAAAGATATCCTATTTCTTTAAAGACATAAATAATGCAGGATTCAATTCCTCACTTTCAATCACAATGGCAGTTAATCCTACATGGGTTTTAGTTTCGTGCCACTCATCTTTTTCCCAAAAGACAGCGTCTCCAGACTCAACTTTAAAATACTCATCTACTTCATTACGGACATAACCCTCTCCATTTAAAATTTAAAGTAGTTGGGGCACTACCGCTTGATGATAGCCCACAATAAATACCTTTTCTATCTAAGTGCATACATCCAATGTTAGTTATCTTACCTGTTTGAATAATACGAGACATAATAAAATCTGAATTAGATTTTGAAACCTTTTTACCACTATCTTTATTAAAAATATAAAACTTCATGATGACCTCCTAAGGATTCATGATAATTCTATATTGTTGTTTAGAGACAAATTTCTAAGATGATTTTAACGAGTAAACTGCTTGTTCAGCACCAAACCGGATAACCTTGTATTCTAATTGCATTCCCAATTTTTCTAAGAGCTTGCAAGAACTTTTATTAGCTGATTGTGTTTCAGCAACTATCTTTTTTAGTTTTAAATCATTTAGTGCGAAACGAATAATCAATTGTACTGCTTCTTTCCCATATCCTTTCCCCCACCAATTTGGCAATAGTTGATATGAAACTTCATGAAAAATACCATCATGATGCAAACCTAAAGAAACTAAGCCAATAAATTTATCTTTTTGTTTTTCTCTAACCACCCAGTAAAAAGCATTGTCAGGAGGATTTAGCATACTATTTAACACCCCTGAGATTGATACTTCATCCCGTATACCACCGAGGTATTTTCTTACATCCTCATTCAAAAATAGTTTTTTCACATCGGCATGATCTGTTTTCTTAAAGACATTCATACTACATCTCTCCGTTTCAAACAAATCTATTCACTCCTCTAACTATTTAAGTACACATACTATGACTCTAAAAATCTCACTTCTATATTTACTGTCGTTTTCGTTTAAAAATAATTCTGTAAAAACCTTACGCTTATTTTATCATAATTATTTGGAATTTAATCTCAAATTAAGACTTCAAATACATCCATTTTGTTGTCCTGAAACCATAAAAATTGCCTTACCACCTAATCTGGCAAGGCAATGGGCTATATAATCTTTTTCCATATATCTTGATTGAACTGAAGTTTCAGTTTGCTATTACGATACAAACTAGGTTGGTTTTCGATTAACATTACCCGTGTTACGTACTTTTTTATTCTTGGCACTACATAGTTAAGTCTCGCTTTATCTCTTCCTAGATAATCGAATGAATAAAATGCAACTAAATCAATAGTTTGACCCGTATTCATAAGATATTTAATTAGCTCATTTAAGCCAGTACGCATACGGTTGTGATAGCCAAGGTCTGAAAATTTCTTAACTACTTCAAAATTATTTTCATGCAAGTGCTTTATAATATCATTCTCTATTTCAGCAACATTACAATTTTCTTCCATAATTCTTTGAGAGTACAATATCGCCTTTTTATAATTATGACTAGACATTGTATACCATCGATCCTTTATTAATCAATTTAGATATAAGTAATTTCCAATTTGATTAATAAATATACGGAATCGATGATTTTAATTATGGTAATCGCTACTACCCACCTATAACTTTAATCCCAATATAAACAGCCATCCCCCATATAATAAATGCTGATACTTGATTGAATCGCTTCACCAATTTGCCAGTTGAATCAACCTTTCCAAAAAGTCTCCCTGCAGTTGCCAATCCGAAGAACCAAATCCAAGAAACACCAATACAAGATATTGTAAAAACCATCAAATCATATCCATTATAAGACAATGAACTGGGTCCGATCACTCCTATGATATCAATAATAGCGTGAGGATTAAGTAATGAAACGGAGGCTGCAAATGTAATCTGGCGCTTCGTAGTAAAATATACATGCTTGTTTTGTTTTTCTCCTTTTTCAATATCGCTTTTTAATATAGACCACCCCATATAAACTAGAAAGAAAAACCCAATTATAAATATCAGATTCGTTAGCCACTCAAAACGAAATACAATTATTGATACACCCGTCACCGCTAAAAGTATTAAAATCGTATCACAAATAGCCGCTGTTAAAATAGCTGGTATTGTTCTTAGAAATCTTTCGTGTGTAGCTCCTTGATTAAAAATAAATACATTTTGTACCCCAAGAGGTAGAATTAAACCTAAAGCTAATGCTGCTCCATGAATAAACGCTTCAATCATTACTTATCCCCCTTCTGTCTATGAAAACATTTTAAAGAAAGAATAAAGTGAAGTCTCCAACCAATTGGTTGGAAGTAAAACCAACCAATTGGTTATAATAAAAGAAAAACAGGAGCGCATATGGATATGTATAACCTTGAATGGAAACCAAACGAATCTTCAAAAATTCCTTTATATCAACAAATATACGAATTTATGAAAAGGAAAATCATGAATGGGGAGTGGACATTAGGGACAAAAATACCACCACAAAGAACATTAGCTCATGAGTTTAAAGTGAATCGAAGTACAATTGTTACCGCCCTTGACGAATTGGCTGCTGATGGGTTAATTGAATCGAAAGTGGGTAGAGGCACCGTAGTGATTAATAATACGTGGAGTATCATTTCTTCTACTTCACCACCTGATTGGAGAATTTATGTGAAATCAGGTACACATCAACCAAATCAATTATACAAGATATCAATAAAGCAGAAACCAGATCCGATATTATTCGTCTCGGAACAGGTGAACTATCACCTGAACTAATGCCATCTGAGCAGATGAAAAGTATCTTTCATAGAAAAACAGAACAAGCTCTTTCGCTTGGCTATACAGAACCAAAAGGAACGCTGTATTTGCGAGAAACGATCTGCAACCATTTGAAAACTAAAGGAATTGAAGTTACTCCACCATCTGTTTTAATTGTTTCTGGTGGACTTCAAGCGTTACAGTTAATTTCTCTAGGTCTATTACATAAAGGTTCCACCATTTTTCATGAAACACCATCTTATTTAACATCTGTCAATGTATTTCAATCTGCTGGAATGAATTTATTCGATATTCCAATGGATAATGAAGGTGTTAAAACAGATTTATTAGGAAGATTAAAACGACAACATAATGGTACGTTGTTTTATACTATTCCTTCTTTTCACAACCCCACAGGCATTTTAATGTCTAATAATAGAAGAAAACAACTGTTGGATGTTTGTAGTAAAGAAAGGCTACCGATTCTGGAAGATGATGTTTATGGCGATCTTTGGTTTGAGCAACCTATACCAAAGCCACTAAAAGCGCAGGATAAACAAGGACTTGTTTTATACATGGGGAGCATGTCCAAAACATTGAGTCCTGGTTTACGAATTGGCTGGCTTGTCGGACCAGAACCAGTAATAGACCGCTTGTCTGATATAAAAATGCAAACCGATTATGGCTCTAGTTCATTAGCCCAATTTGCTGTTGCCGAATGGCTTGCAAGCGGCTTGTATGATAAACACATTATTCATATAAGAAAAGAGTTGAAAGACCGTAGAGATTTAACACTTCATATTCTCGATAAATATTTTTCAGAGGTTGCAACCTGGAATAATCCAGAAGGTGGTTTTTATATTTGGCTCAAATTAAATGTGAAAGGGTCTATGGATAAATTGTTTAAGAAGGCTTTGAAGGAAGGTATATTACTAAATCCAGGCAATATCTATGATCGGAATGATTCTTCTCATATTCGAATCTCCTATTCGTATGCGACACCTAAGCAACTTGAAAAAGGGCTAATAAAACTTGCACAACTCATTAAGGAAAATAGGGATTAAGGAATTTAAGGGGAATCATTATCACGTTGAATAAATTATGAAATTCATTATCAAACTAATAAAAAAAGGAGATAAGACTCTCCTTTTTTGGTTTTCATTATTTCTATAGTATGGTCATTAACTTTATTGAAGCTTTTTTGTCATTATAAAGTCTACCTGTTCCTCATCACCCATATAAAAAGAGTGTGCTCCAGTTTGAACGAACCCCATTCTCTTATAAAAAGCAAGGGCATTTTCATTTTTTTCCCATACACCTAGCCAGATTTTATTTTTATTGCGTTCCATAGCAATCTCGGTAGCTTTATTTAATAGATATTTACCAAGTCCATGCTTTTGGAATTCTTTCTTTATATAAATTCGCTCAATTTCAAAAGATGCATTACCCATCTCTTCAGATTGTCCCTCATCGGTATTGACCTTTAAATAACCAGCGATTTTATTATTATAATAAACGAAAAAGAATTCTGAATCAGTATTGGATAATTCTTTCTCTAATTGTTTTATGCTAAATGCTCTATCCAAATAGGATTTCATATTTTCAGGTGAATTTTGATGTTTAAATGTGTCATTGAATGTTTCATAACTAATCTCTTGAAGTGTATGTAACTCTTCAGGGGTGCATTTTATAAAACTTATAGTCACTTTTTATGTCTCCCTTCATAAATCAATAGTTCCGCTTGTTTCCCTTTTTTACAAGTTCCCAGTCTTTTTCTATATTCTTTCTAACTCTTTGAAGTAAATTGAACATGGTATCTGTTTCACTTTCGGATAGTCCCTCTAATGCAATGCTATTTGAATATTCATTTTCTCTTTTAATAAAAGGATAAATGTTAATCCCTTTCTCGGTTGGGAAAAGCCTTTTAATTTTTTTGTTATGATTATCTTTTTCCTTTTGAATAAAGCCATTTAGTTCAAGTTTTTTTATAGCACGAGCTGCCGATGTTCGATCTACTTTTATCATTTCGGCTAACTTTTCTTGAATGATTCCTGGATTTTCACATATTCGTACAAGATACAAATATTGTCCTTTTGTTAGCTCATATTCTTTAAATTCAATATTGCTTATAGAATCTAACGCTCTTGCTATCATTCCAATTTCTCTAAGAATTTCTTTCATAATACGCTCCTTCTCATTTTGTTGCAAACGCAATAAATTGCATGTACTGATTTTATCTTATAATTGTTGTATTTACAACAAAATCGCATCTATTATAGCATCTTAAAATTGTAATCCAACCCTATAATTCTAGAAAAAGATAGTTTAAACTAAACAGACTAAGGGGAATTTTTATTACAATTGGAGCTGAACTTCATGTTAAAGGCAAATGTCATTATGAAAGAAATTTTACTCTTTATTTTTGGTGTTTTATTTATATTGGGAGTAGCAGGTTTTATAGACTATTTAAGAGATCAGCCGATAAATTGGGGCGATAGACTTTTTAAATGTATCTTAACTGTAGTTTTTATTCGTCTATTTATGTTCATAGGTAGAGTAATAGATAAAAAATATGACTAAATTAATAGAGGAGTTTGGGAAAAAAATTTAGAAATATATGAGTACCTGAATAGAGATGCAAGCATAGAGCAAACATCTCTTTTGGATTATTTACCGTACTCTTAAGAATTTCCGAAACAGCTGGGGTTTGTCAAATAAAGTGTGTAAGTCCCTCTTACTCAAGGTACTTTAACACTCTATCTTTTAGCTCAACTTGAAGAAGAAGTTGGTTCATAACCATTGCCCAGTTTTGGATATGACCACCCTCCCA
>NZ_QWEH01000002.1 GCF_003515705.1 Oceanobacillus profundus | reverse complement strand
TTTTATCTTCTCACCATGAGATGAAAAGTGTTATCCGGTATTAGCTCACGTTTCCGCGAGTTATCCCGATCTTACAGGCAGGTTGCCCACGTGTTACTCACCCGTCCGCCGCTCATTCCATAAACATCACCCCGAAGGGTTCTGTTTATTTCCTGCGCTCGACTTGCATGTATTAGGCACGCCGCCAGCGTTCGTCCTGAGCCAAGATCAAACTCTCCATAAAAGTTTGTAATACTTAGCTTTTGTAGAAGCTGACTTCTACTTGTTTTAAAAAGAAAAACGAGTTTCCTTTTTCTTGACATACTGGTTGTTTTGTTCAGTTTTCAAAGAGCAAATTTGTTAACTTATAATTACAATACCACACTAGTAATCAACAATAAATCTGAAAAACAAATCATTTTCGACTTTTCCTAACTAGTGGATGTTTATTATAGCATTTCTCATAAATACTTGTCAACATTTATTTTTAATTTGTCGAGTTCATTTTGAAGCTGAAAACTTATTTCATTTGCTTCTCTTCTTGACAGCAAAATTTATACTACACCCCTTAAGTTCAAAATGCAATACCTAAATAAAAAGAAGTTATTTTCAGAATTACTGAAAATAACTTCTTCTCTATTAATCGACGATTACTTCGCCTTCCCACTCCAACATGCCGCCTTTCATATTGGAAACCTTAAAACCTTGTTCATCCATATATTTGGACGCATTCATACTTCTTGCTCCTGATCGACATACAAGTATATACGATTTATTTTTATCTAAGTCAGCTACTGCTTCCGGAATATTTCCTAATGGAATATGCTTGGCTGTTTCAATTATTCCTTGAGCAACTTCTTCATCTTCTCTTACATCAATGATTATAATATCTTCCTCGTTCATCAGCTTTTCTACTTCTTTAGGTGCTACTTCATTTATTTCTGGCATATTGTCATCCCCTTTATTGTATTCAATTTCAATTTTACGTATTTCACGCATAGGATGCAAACACAATGCGCAACCTACAAGAACTAACAAAGCAAGAAGTAATTCATTTTATTTGCAAAGGTGAAGTTACATTCAATTCACCTTACATATACCACATTATTATTTCAAATAAAGGAAGTGATGAACGTGAAATATTTTTTTCTAATATTGATGATTGCATTTCCAACAATTACATTTGCTGCAGAAACAGCACCAGATAGTATCTTAATTGAAACATACCAAGCTGATGTAACAGGAGATGGAGAAAACAATACAATCGAATTGAAAGGAAAGCTTTTTGCTCCAGACGCACAATATTATCAAGATATTTGGGCTGAGATTCGATCTTCTGATAAAGAAGAGTGGAAAATCAATTATGGTGGTGGTTACGAACCAAAGCTTCAATTCATTGATCTGGATCATGACGGAATAAAGGATATCTTCTATCAAAGTCCGACTGGTGGGAGTGGCGGTTTATACACTTCTTTCTTACACACATTGGCAAATCAGAAGTTAAAAGAAATCCCTTTACCAGAACAGCGCTATGTTAGTGGTAAATTTGAAGAGAATTTCCAAGTAATTATTGAAATTATCCCTAATGGCAAGCCAATTGTGATGGATGTTAAAGACCGTGCAGAGGATTATATACGTCTTGGAATTTATAATAAAAAAGGCAACCTTTTAAAACCTACTTCATTAATGATTGATCCAATTGCTTTTTATGAACCAATATCGATTAGTGAAAGCAAAGGGTATGGTCTAAAAAGCTATCAACAAATTAGCGGTGCCTACCACGCAGATCGTCTTGGCACAATTGAAACATTATGGTATTTCGAAAATGGCGAGTGGATTATTTTACAAACGAATTGGGTTGAATCCAGTTAAATGGACGTGACACTTCATAAAAAAAGATCTCCTCTTTAAATATAGAAGGAGATCTTTTTGGTTTCATTTAGTTCGCTACTACGTTTACTAATTTTCCTGGCACGACGATTACTTTTCGAATTGTTTTTCCTTCGATCCATTTTTGCAATCCTTCATCTGCTAATGCTAATTTTTCCAAGTCTTCTTTCGAAATATCTTTCGGCACACTTAATTTCGAACGAACTTTGCCCATGACTTGAAGAACTACTTCTACTTCATCTTCCACTAATTTCGATGCATCGAAGACCGGCCATTCTTCGTAGGTAATCGTATTTGAGTGGCCAAGTTGTTCCCAAAGCTCTTCAGCAATATGTGGGGCAACTGGAGAAAGCATCTTCACAAACCCTTCCACAAATGCTTTTGGAATTTGATCTGCTTTGTAGCCTTCATTAATAAATACCATCATTTGCGATATTCCGGTATTAAAATGCAGATTTTCAAAGTCATCTGTTACCTTTTTCACCGTTTCATGGTAGACCTTTTCTAAAGCTGTATTTTCTGCTTCCACAATTTTCTCAGAAAGGGTACCATCATCGTTCATGAACAATCTCCATGTACGATCAAGGAACCTTCTAGCACCGTCTAATCCATTTGTTGACCATGCGACAGACGCATCCAATGGCCCCATAAACATTTCATAAAGACGTAATGTATCTGCACCATGAGATGTTACAATATCATCCGGGTTTACAACATTACCTTTGGATTTACTCATTTTTTCGTTACCTTCGCCAAGAATCATACCTTGGTTAAATAACTTTTGGAATGGTTCTTTTGTTGATACGACTCCAATGTCATATAAGAACTTATGCCAGAAACGTGCGTATAGTAGATGAAGCACGGCATGCTCTGCTCCACCGATATAAATATCGATTGGCAACCATTCTTCCAGTGCAGCTGGATCTGCTAGCTGTTCGGTATTTTTCGGGTCAATGTATCGTAAGAAATACCAGCAGCTTCCCGCCCATTGCGGCATGGTGTTTGTTTCACGGCGCCCTTTCATTCCGGTTTTCGGATCAACAACATTTACCCAATCACTGTTATTAGCAAGTGGAGATTCCCCTGTACCAGATGGTTTAATCTCTGACATCACTGGTAGTTCCAATGGAAGTTCTTCTTCTGGAACAGTTGTCATTGTACCATCTTCCCAATGAATGATCGGAATTGGCTCACCCCAATAACGCTGTCTCGCAAAGAGCCAATCGCGCAGGCGATACATAATTTTCTTCTCGCCTTTTCCTTCAGCGACAAGCCATTCAATCATTTTGGAGATCGCCTCTTCTTTTCCAAGCCCATCTAAGAATCCTGAATTGATATGTTCTCCATCACCAGTAAATGCTTCTTTTGTTATATCTCCACCTGAAACTACTTCCACAATTGGCAATTCAAATTTTGTTGCAAATTCATAGTCCCGCTCATCGTGTGCTGGAACCGCCATTATTGCACCAGTTCCATATGACATTAATACGTAGTCTGCAATCCAGATTGGCATTTTTTCATTATTCACAGGGTTAACTGCATATGCACCAGTAAATACACCTGTTTTATCTTTTGCTAAATCAGTACGCTCCAAATCGGATTTCGTTTGGACTTCGTTCAAGTAAGCATCTACGGCAGCTTTTTGTTCTGCACTTGTTATTTTTTCGATAAACGGATGTTCTGGGGCAAGCACTGCATACGTTGCACCAAATAATGTATCTGGACGTGTTGTAAATACAGTAAATTCTTCTTCATGTCCATCAATTGCAAATGTTACTTCTGCGCCCTCTGAGCGGCCAATCCAGTTACGTTGCATTTCTTTTAAGCTGTCTGGCCAATCTAATTCATCTAAATCTTCCAACAAGCGATCAGCATATGCAGTAATTTTCAGCATCCACTGCTTCATTGGTTTACGTACGACCGGATGTCCACCGCGTTCACTTTTTCCATCAATTACTTCTTCATTCGCCAAAACTGTACCTAATGCCGGACACCAGTTCACCGCAACCTCATCGATATAAGCGAGCCCTTTTTCATAAAGCTTTGTGAAAATCCACTGTGTCCATTTATAATAATTCGGATCTGTTGTATCGATTTCACGATCCCAATCATACGAAAAACCAAGTTCTTGTATTTGGCGTTTAAATGTCGCAATATTTTTTGCTGTAAATTCAGCTGGGCTATTCCCTGTATCAATTGCATATTGTTCTGCCGGAAGCCCAAATGCATCCCATCCCATCGGGTGCATTACTTCATAGCCTTGCATTCGTTTCATACGCGATAGAATATCCGTTGCCGTATAGCCCTCGGGATGTCCTACATGCAGCCCTACTCCTGAGGGATATGGAAACATATCAAGTGCATAGAACTTCTCTTTTTCAGAAAAGGTTTCCGTTTTAAACGTTTTATTTTCAAGCCAGTGTTTTTGCCATTTTTTTTCAATTTGCTGATGGTTAAAGCTCATCTAATTTTCCTTCCTTTCGCTGTACAACGCTTGTATTTTCCATTAGAAAACTTGGCATTCGTTAAAGGGATTCTTACGAAAGCGTTCTTTGCTTTTTTAGAAGCACTTATACTTTGGAGTGCAAGTATTTAGGCGATGCCTTAGTTGCACTTATGCAGATAAGAAAGTCTAACACTTTCTTATCTGCGAAAAAAAAAGCCACTCATCCCCAGAAAAGGGACGAGAAGCTGTATCTCCCGCGGTACCACCCAAATTAACGCATATATTCGCGTTCACTTGTTATCTTTAACGTGGATAGACGGCAGGAATTACTCCTATTCATTCCTGCAACATTAAAGGTGAGTTCATAAAATCTTTCAACGGCAGTTTCCACCGAGCACTGCCTCTCTATGCCTGAAAAAAATTACTACTAATCCTTATCAAAGTCGTTAGATTATTTAACCGAATTATAATGAATCCGGTAACTATTGTCAAGGTAACCTCATTTTAAAGGTTCGCCTCAGTTTTTACTGCATTTCTTGATTGGCATTTTCGTGATAACATGAAGGAAGAGATAAATCTAATGAAAAGGAATGTGCTGCATATATGCTAAAAGGAATTCTAAATTATGCTCATTATTTATTAGAAGAAACGATACAATCGGGTGAAAAGGTAATTGACGCAACGTGCGGAAATGGAAATGATACCTTATTCTTCAGTAAGCTAGTCGGTGAAAACGGTCATGTTTATGCCTTTGATATACAGGACCAAGCAATTGCAAATACGAGAAAAGTATTAATTAACAATAATTGCTCCAATGTATCTTTAATCCACGATAGTCATGAAAGAATTCTGGATTATTTTCCAAAGGATAAAAATGAAGAAATTGCGGGTGCGATTTTCAACCTCGGTTATTTACCTAGAAGCGATAAAACAGTAATTACAACACCTGATTCAACGGTGACTGCTGTAGATGCTATTTTAAACCGTTTGAAAAAAGATGGACTTGTCGTTCTTGTTGTATACCACGGTCATGAAGGTGGCAAGGAAGAAAAAGAAGGACTATTAAAGTACCTGCTTCAACTAGATCAAAAGCAGTTTAATGTCTTACGCTATGGCTTTATTAATCAAAAAAATGACCCACCTTTTATACTTGCTATTCAAAAAAAAGTTCTTAAATTAAAATAGGTACAATGAATTGCAATGTATTATTCTCTGTTTTTTGGAAATGCCAACACGAACAGAATCATTTTTTAATAAAGGCAATTAATAACTGGAGCAGGATTCTCTTTTGAGATGACGGCTCTTTGTTTCAATACTGCGAGATTCACTTCCAAGCCCTTTTTTTAAAATCCCAATTAACTTTTTCCCTTTAGACTAGAAAAGGCATCTCTCATAAGGCTGAGCGCAAGTATCATAGCAACAAGCGCTCCTGCAAAGAATGCAATCGTATAGGATGCCATGTTTTCCGAATCAACTTGATTATTTATTTCAAAAGATAGGAATCGAACTGCAATTGCTCCATCTTCTCTTGAAGCACTAAGCAATTCCAGTCCTGTTTGTAGTGTAATAGTTGCAAAGTATGTAAAAAATATCGCCAGCAACCAGCGAATGACGGTCCCCATCTTCTCTCTCCTTTTCTAGAAGTTACGTATGCCTTTTCATAATGAGTCGTTATTCCGATAATAGATTAATAAATCTGTCCAACGTCCACGCTCGTAAGTAAATTCATTTCTTGTACATTCATAAATAAAACCAGCACTTTCTGCTAATCGAATCGACGGCTCGTTATCCATATTGATATGCAGTTCGATACGATGATAGTTTAATTGTTTAAAAAATAAATGTGTGGCAGCAATAACACTTTCTTTTCCATACCCCTTCTCCCAAAACTGATTATGTATAAAATATCCCATCATAGCCCATTGGTATTTCGCCCGTAATATTGTCGATAACTCGACAGTCCCAACATTGGCTCCATCTTCTTTTCGAAAAACACCCAAAATATACATATCATCTTTTTTTGCACCTTCACGGAACCCTTGGACCCATTTACTAAACCAATCCTTTGTAAAACGAGACATGTCAATATAACCTTCATCGTATTTGGATTGCGATGGCAATCGCCGACTAAATTGAGTATACCAATTTTCATAATCCTGCTTCTGATATGGTCGAATAATTAATCGTTTTGTTTCACTCGTTAAATCTGGTGCTTTCATAGCCTCACTCCTATTCAATATCATTGAAACAGGTGATGCAGTAATCTATCTTTATCATCAAAAAATTGCTTCATCACTTTATAATGCTCTGTATCTTCTAAACGCTGTTTTTCCATACCGTCCTCCGTAAGCTGAATGATTCGTGCATCTGGATAAGCCATAAGAATCGGTGAATGTGTGGAAATGATAAATTGTGATCCTTGATTAACGAGCTCGTGGATTCTTACAAGCATTGATAATTGTCTTATTGGAGATAATGCTGCTTCTGGTTCATCAAGGATATACAAGCCTTGGCCACGGAAGCGATTCGTAAATGTTGCAAAAAAAGATTCACCATGTGATTGTTCGTGAAGAGATTTACCACCAAATGAATCGATAATTCTTGATCCACTATATGGTGACGCATCCATATCCATTTCTTCAATATTGCTCGCAACATTGTAAAAGGATTCCGCTCTAAAGAAGAAGCTATCATTAGGCAGGTATGGCCCCTTTGCGATTCTTAAAAACTGATCTAAATTTGAATGCGAGTCAAAGCTTGAGAAATTAAAATTCTTCGTTCCACCTTCTGGATTAAATCCAAGTGCAATTGCAATCCCTTCCAGCAAGGTTGATTTCCCCATTCCATTTTCTCCTATAATATAGGTTACGTTCGGGTGGAATAATAACCTTTTTAAATTTTTAATAACCGGAAGATCGAATGGAAATGTGTCGTATGAATGAATACTATCTTTATGTAATTGAATCTCTTTAATAAATTGATCCTCTTGATTTAATTTCATTTTTTCCCTCCCTATACGTATATGTAATCTAGTCACGCCATTGCATCTGGACAAGCAAATGAAAAATCTAAGACTTCCGAGTCTGCTTAATCCCAATGATTGAACAACACATGACCAACTGTTTCAGGCTGCCAATAGACTAAGTCAGCTAATTCTTCTTGAATCAATTCATTTTCGTTAAGTAAAGCACCCTTTTTACGTCCTGACCTGAGCTGAATTCGCTCATTCAATTCCGCTTTCAGCAAAATTGTATAGTAAGGTGCAAATTGCTTTGTTAATATTGGCACATCAATAAAAGTTATGTTAAAAAAATCAACCTCACTTGCAACAGCAAGATATGGATAATTCTCATTTAAGAGCAGATGCAATCGCTTATTAAAAACCTCCAGATCGACATGAAAATAATTTGTATCGATTTGCGGTTGTGTAAATGCTTTTACGCTCCCACCTAGCTGCGCGATAAGTGTATAGCATAATCGCTTAAAGTCTTTCCCATCTGGTTTTGGCAAATCATTTGAGTTTTGAGTTTTTCCTGTAATCCCTTTTTGGAGAATCACATAATCTCCTCCCTTATAGTGTTGACTGGCAACAAATACCTTACCAGATTACTTTAGCCTCCTCTAGCTTATCCAGCTCAACTGGGAGCTTTTGCATGGATGGGGGACAAACAGTATTATACTCTTTGATTTTCTTATTAATTTTCTTTATGTCTTTTTGCGTTTTAGCAGTTAACAACATGGCCGCAATTTGCTTTTGAATCTTCAGCCAATACGGCAAGTACCCTGCATCTTTTGCAATCTGCTGGAAGTTTTGAAAAATATCTCTTTCCACATATCCCTTTGGCAACGGCCTTCCCGCACCCTTTAAGTTAAAATTATCTTTTTCACCAGCTGCTTCGAGTATCTCACCGATTAAATCATTGTGTTTTTTGTCCATTGTTCATCTCCCCCTTTTCGGTTTACAACTAATAAGCTCTCACATAACTTTTATAGTATATAATATGCAATTATGCTTTAAAAATTGAACCAACAATTAAACGGTTGCGACAAGCTCCACCTTTATTCTATCTGGATCCTCGAAAAAAACAGCATAATGCTTCTTTCCACCAGCAAAGGGATGATGCTCCCTGTATAAAATGGAAATGCCCTTTTGCTCTAATCGCTTTGTCATTACATCAACATGTTCACGTGATTTAGCGTAAAAAGCAAGATGATTAAGACCAACACGCTTCCGATGGTAGGAAGCGTCTAGATAAATTTCCTCAGTTTGAACAAAAACGAGGTAACTGTCCTCTAGCTTCCAACTGCGTCCCTCGTTCCAACTTTGGTAAAGCTCATATCCCAATTCCTCCAATAACCAACCCCAAAATGCTATTGAACCTTCCAAATTTGACACGTTAATTTCCACATGATGAATAAGGCCCTTTGTCATCGTTTATTCTCCCCTAAAAAACTTTTCAATCTAACATATATATTTCGCTATTTCTTTCATGAATTCCTCTATTTGATAAAGGGCTTCCCTCTATTTTCCTTCTATTAACCACATTACACTTCGACAGCAAGCTAAAAGATTCTTGCCTACCCCCATCAAAAAATAAGCTTAGGGCAGTTCCAGCTGCACGCTAAGCTTATATTCATTTTAATATTTATGCTGAATGCGTCTCCTGAATCTCATAGCTACTCGCATACACATAAAACCTATCACACCACCAAACGTATTTAAAAGTATATCATCGACATCAAATCCTCTCGCCCAAATAACTCCAAAATAACTGAGGATTAATTGGAAAACTTCAATTGCTAAACTGAGAATAACGATCATTAATGCTGCTTTCGAAATTTGTTTAACTTGAAATAAAAGTGCTAAATAGACTCCAAATGGTACGAGCATGATCAAATTATAGAATGTTAATTTCACCGAATTCCAAAAATAGAAATCTAAACCATTTGCCTGATAATGCATCACCCAGTCATTGACAAAAAAGAAAGGTATCCACTGCACTTTAATCATTCTCGCTTCCAACGGCGGTATGGTGATCCCTCCCATTGTAAGCTGCAGGACATACACAAAATAAAACATAAACGTATAAAAAATAAATTTCCTTAACAGATTTCTTCCTTTATTGCGAATCAAATCGATCACTATATATAAAAGTATTAATATTGTTCCAAAAAATACAATGTTAATAGTCAAATGCATAAGCTTCGTTCCTTCCTACGAATGGATATTAAATTGTAAATCTTTTTGTCGATAAGCACTTAGAACAACACCAATAACAATTGCATGAATCAATGTTGGCATCAAGCCATAACTAATAAACGGCAGTGGCATACCAGCTAAAGGCAAGTACCCAAAATTCATCCCGATATTGTAGATTAATTCAATCGTAATGAGCGCAATTCCACCAATCGTCAGGAGTTTTCCAAACGAATCTTTCATCATATTACTAACAGCAATTAGTCTACTTATTAAAAGAAGCAAAATGAGAATGATAAAAAAAGACAGTACCAATCCGTACTGAGCTAACAGATTGAGAAAAACAAAATCGGTATGTCCTTCATATAGGAATAATTGCATATCGGACTTTCCCAAACCAATTTAGATGCTGTAGTTGTTGTTTAATTATCAAATAAAAATAACCTTCGTCAGAGGTGAATTGCTCTGGTTTCGAGTATCCCATCAAGCGATTATGAATATTTTCGGCAAATAGCCATATTCTTTTAGTAGTTGCTTCGCACGTCTTAATCGTGTTTTTACGGTATTGGAATTGGTACCAGTTACGCTAGCAATCTCTTTAATTGGCATTTCTTCAAAGTAAAACAGATAAATAACTTCTCTAAATTCAACTGATAAAGACATGACATGTGCGACTAATCGATCATCCTCATCCTGTTGAATAACTTTGCTCTCTAGTTGATTGGCTTCATCGAACTCGGAATCGAGAACCTCATTTGAAAGAACTACATTTTTGTTATACCAGCTTTTCAAATAATCTTTACAATGATTGATTGCAATACTCCAAAGCCAGGTTTTCAATTTAGCCTTCTTCCTGTAGGTATGTAAGTTCCGATAACATTTTATGAAAATATCCTGTGTCAAATCCTCTGCAATCGTTTGATTTTTCACGTACGAATAGACAAGCTGTAAAATATCTTGTCCATAATTTTTCATCATTGTATCAATCATAATTGCTTTATCATCAGCTCCGATTGATTCTACGATATACTCATCCACAATTTCCCCTCCTATTAAGTTAGACGAAGCACAAACATGAAAAGTTTTCCCTTCAGCATCAGCATACTATGAAACTCTTTTCAACCCATATGTATAAACAGGCAATATTGTTGGCACAATTGTATCAAAATACTTTCTATTATCTTCCTCTCCATGTAAAATAGAAATAAAAATGGTCGAAAGTAGTGATATTGATTGGTTCATAAACGATGGTTTCAAGTAATGCTTTTTTTAATTATGCTTTTTCTCTTAATCTGGCTTGTTTCAATTACTCATTTCATCTTTTTTCCTGTTATTAGATTGATTGGTGCTGTTGCACTCCCAATCATTGGCGCTGGAATTTTGTACTACTTAACGAAGCCATTAATGCATTTGTTCATGCGTCTAAAAATAAATAGAATATTTTCGATTATATTTGTGTACTTAACACTTATCTTAATTGCAACGTTATTCATTATTTTCATTTGGCCGATTGCGCAGAATCAGTTCTCTACAATGATTGACAGCATACCACAAATGGTAAAACTTGCTGAAGAAACAATTCAGTGGGTACAAAAGAACTATGAAGCTATTCCAGAGCAGGCAGTTTCGATGATTAATGACTTCGTCGCTGACCTCCCAACACATTTGGAAGGGATAGCAAATAATATCCCAAGCTTTATTGGTGGCTTTTTAGGGCAAGTTGTTTCAATTGCAATGGGAATTGTACTTATTCCGTTCTTCCTTTTCTTCATGCTGAAGGATGGGGATAAATTAATTCCTTTTATCACACAAGTATTTAGTAAGAAAAAAGCAGCAAATGTTAGCAGTTTACTCGTTAAGATGGATAAGGTTTTATCTTCGTTCATTCAAGGACAGTTACTTGTTAGTTTCTTTGTAGGAGTATTGCTGTTAATTGGCTATCTCATTATCGGGTTGGAGTACGCTCTAGCATTTGCCCTTTTTGGGATGATTACCAATGTTATTCCTTTTCTCGGTCCGTATCTAGCTGTTATTCCCGCATTAATCGTAGGTGGATTTCAGGATCCGATGAATCTTATTTGGATTTCGTTAATTATGTTCATCGCCCAGCAAATTGAGAGTTCAGTCATCTCACCTAATGTAATGGGACAAGTATTGCAATTGCACCCGTTAACGGTGATAACAGTTATCCTTGCTGCCGGAAGCATTGCAGGCTTCCTCGGTATTTTGTTCGCGGTACCGTTCTATGCATTACTACGGACAATCATTATGCACTTCTATAATACGTATCGGGATTCTAAGAAAGATAAGGAAGATGCATTGATATAACGTTTCACTTCCACAAAACCGCAGAGAAATTTAATTTTCTCTGCGGTTTTTTTATGGATTCCGGTCACATGAAAGGTCACCAACAGACAATTTGATCGCTGCATGGATGCGCGGGCTATTTTTGTTGCTCTTCATTGCTGGTTTATCAGTTTTAGATTTATTAAAACTCTGATTTGTACTTACCTGCTCTAAATTAAGATTAATCAAAAATCAATTTGATAGTAATTCATGATGCTCCGCTATTCCTGGACATTTGGACTCGACTTCAGTGAACGAATAACACCACTCCTTCTATAATCAGGTCTTCATGCTGACTTTGAGTTACCGTATAAATTGAATATCTCTTCGCCCGGCTACTCATCACTACACCTGGTTTAAAATACTTATAGTTGTTGAACAAGATAATCAAGTACTTCTAGTTTTTAATAAATCGACAATAACACTTGCATTACAAGGTAATAAAACATATACTAAGCATATACCTTGTAATACAAGACTAATATTCCAGAAAACAAATATCTTGTTATACAAGATAAGGGAGGTTTGATTATTGTGTCGACAACCCAAATGATGAAAGGGATCTTAGATGGTTGCATACTCGCCATCATTAAAAACAAAGAAGTCTACGGCTATGAGCTAGCTGAAAAATTGGAAGGATATGGTTTCTCTAACTTCAGTGAAGGTACAATCTACCCATTATTATTACGCATGCAAAAAGAAAAATTAGTAACCTCTACATTAAAGAAGTCCACAGCAGGACCGAAACGAAAATATTATCGCCTGACAGAAAACGGAGAACAAGAATTGCAAGATTTTATAGAAAGATGGGAGAACTTACAGACGAACGTTAACCATGTCTTAAAACATGAAACGAAAAAGGAAAAGGAGATTAAACATGATGCCTAAAAACGTACCGCTATCCAAAAAAAGCAAACAATTTTTAGAAAACCTTCGCGTTTACCTTTTTTCAACTGGGAAAAAGGAAAAAGAAATTGATGAAATCGTCGAGGAATTAGAGAATCATTTAATGCAAGCAGAGAAAGATGGGAAATCAATTGAACATATTATTGGTCAATCGCCTAGAGCATACATGGAACAACTTGCTAGCGAAATGCCAATTGACCTTAAAGCTTGGATGAAGTATATTCCAATGATTCTATTTGGTGCTTTTTCGTTCACAGTTGTCAGAGATTTATTTGAAGGAACGCTTGCTTACTCCCTTTTAGAGATTATCGGATTTCTTATCATAGCCATCTTATTCTTAACAAGCATTTCACTTACATTTCGGTATGTTGCTGGAAAAAACCTGTCTACCGGAAAACAATTTGCTATACTTTATCCAGTTGCACTGTTACCGATGGCCCTTTTTATCGGTCTGATTTTCCTTAACCAGCATGTTACGACACCAGTCATTAGCTTTGGCATGATTGGAACCATTATCATTGCAATCGTAACATTGATTTTTATAATTGGGATTTCCATTTGGTCTAAAACCTGGGTACTTCCAATTGTTTTAACTTTCGTTTCCCTGCCAGATTATCTGCTCGGCTTTACATCATTAACAGAATCTGCCCGATTAATTACAGGCACTTGTATTACATTTGGCGGCATTTTCATTTATCTTTGGATCTCAAGTAAACTGGCAAAAGCCTAACACACATGAAGGGGATTACCGATTATTCTCTGACTTGGTAATTCCCTTCTTTATGTTACGCATCTTCCCCTGCTTCATTTGGATATTTCTCCTGTAAAAACTCCACAGATTGATTGATCAATGCTTTCAAAACATCCACATTAATATCAGCAAGTTTATTAATATACACACAAGCTTTTCCGGTTGTATGCTTTCCGAAATCTGTCAGCAGATCCTCTCTTCTGTCATCACCGGCTGCAAAATATAAACTATGCTTTGCCCTGCGTGGCGAGAATCCGACTAATGGCGCATCTCCTTCATGACCAGATGCATATTTATAATGATAGGAACCAAATCCAATAATGGTTGTTCCCCACATTTTAGCCGGATATCCAGTTGTTTCTGTAAAAATTTCAAGCAGCTTATAAGCATCCTCTCGCTTTTTGGCATTGTCAATATCCTCAATAAATGCCACAACATCTCGATCATTTTCTTTCATTTTTTGCTCATACATCTTTCATTTCCCCTCTCTTTCCCTCTGCTTTATAATACATACGAATATTCCAATTAAACATTTTAGCAGTAACTCCTCCGGCTTGCAGCAAAGCCTTTCGCATTTTATCACTATATGGAATTGTTTTTACTTTTTTATCACCTAAGTATAGGCCAATTAAGCCTTGATGGATCATTTCATGAAATTTCCGATCTGGCAAACCGCGTACATCTGTTTTTGTCTGTTTAATAAAATAAAGGAAACGCTCTTTCATTTTATTCCAATCCTCATAATAACTACAAAAGTTAAGATCTCCTTCGTCACGATCCTCTTGTTGATCAATATAGTAATCAAGCAAGATATGCAGCCCCTGCATGTAAGGAAAATAGCCATCATAAATAGCTTGCGCTGTATTTGATTTGAGTTTTCCGCCAAGTCCGTAAGATACAAGACAAAAAATTCCCAAGGTTGAACCACTCGCAGCAGAAAATTCATACCATGAGAGATTTTCATTCGTATCTTTATTTTTTTCAAACCATGACGTTAACCGTGGAATTCTTTCTCTTAACTGTACATGCTTATGAACCTGTAAATCTGCGTATAATCCTTGGAGTTTGAGAAGCTGATTCTGGATTTGTTCAAAGGATGCTACATCTCTTAATGTTTCTTGACATGTTTGAACTAACTCCGCAAGATAGCCTCCATCAGCTTGATCATCTCGCAGTTCATAATAATTTTTCATTGGATTCATAGGCGTTAAAGCATCCTTCATCGCTTCATGCAACATACGGAAATCCTTAGGATCAAGCGAAGTGCTTCGATCACAAAGATTATCCAAATAATCACTAATTGTTTGATACGCAACAATAAAACGAACTGCTTTTTTCTCTCTTTCTCCAGCAAGCAGTGCATAAACACTTCCACCTTGACAGTGAAATCGTTTATCTTTTATGCTAGCAAGAGCTTGGGTGCGCAACTCATCATTCGGTATCTGCTCTGCTCTACGCTTCCAGTAATTCATTTCCTCATCAACCATTGGAAAGATTCGTTTAAACACGATTCTTAGTAATGTAATCGCATTTTTTGGTACCTTTGTCAATCTATTTCCTCCATTCCAATTGATGAAATTTGCTATACTAATTATAGCATCATATACAATAGGAAAACAAAAAACAAGGGGTTGTAAACATGATTGAGCCTTACAAAAATATTTATCCAACCATTCACGAAACTGCTTTTATTGCAAAAGATGCTGTAATAAATGGAGACGTTACGATTGATGAGGAATCTAGTGTTTGGTTTAAAGCAATTATCCGCGGTGATGTTGCGCCAACTCGAATTGGGAAACGGGTTAACATCCAGGATTTTTGTATGCTGCATCAAAGCCCAAATAAGACACTTCTCATTGAAGATGATGTCACAATCGGTCATCAAGTTACCTTACACTCTGCTATCGTTCGGAAAAATGCCTTAATTGGAATGGGATCGATTATCTTGGATGGTGCGGAAATCGGAGAAAATGCATTCGTTGGTGCAGGAAGTCTTGTGCCACCCGGAAAGAAAGTACCTCCTAACACGTTAGTGATGGGGAGACCGGCAAAGGTTGTACGCGAGCTATCTGAAAAAGATTATGCGGAAATGGAACGGGTTCGTACATCTTATGTAGAAAAAGGTAAATATTATAAGGAAAATACAAATATGGGACATTAATCAGTTAGGGGCTTGAAATAATAGATCAAGCTCCTCTGTTTATCACCCTAAAAGACCAAAGAACCCAGACCTCAACGCTACAATGACAAGTGTGGAAATAAATATAACTTGACTGAGCGTAAATAGATAATCATTTTTCCCTTCTAGGTATTTCCACTCCATGTATGCTCGAAACAATTCCTGTATACCAGTGAAGATCATGCCAAGTAAAAATAAATACAGCGTAACATCAGAACTCGAGGAAATAGTTGTATAAATGAAATAAAATCCAGCACCTATGTATGCAATGACAGCTATTAATCGTAACCTTTTATCATACTTTTCATGTATATCGTTCACATAATTATTAGAAAACCATTTTGGACGCTTCACGTGCAATAATATTCTCATGATCGAATTAAATATAAAAATAATAAGTGAAAGCACACCTATTAATATGACAATATCCAGTAGTAGACCACTATTATCTTCATAATAGTACATGAGCATTCCTCTCTTTCTAGATTATAAATCGTATGCTAGCCCAAACTCCATCAGCTAAACAAAAAGCTGCACAACTCAATAAGAGCTGTACAGCTATAATATTATTTTGTCAATGCGATTAACTCATCAACTTTATCTGTTTTTTCCCATGAAAATGCAACATCCGTTCTACCAAAATGACCATATGCTGCTGTGTTTTTAAATATTGGCTGACGAAGGTCGAGCATCCGAATAATTCCTGCTGGGCGAAGATCGAATAATTTACGAACCGCAGCTACAAGTGTTTCCTCGCTTACCTTTCCAGTACCAAATGTATTAATCGCAATGGATACAGGCTCTGCTACACCAATTGCATACGCCAATTGAACCTCACATGACTTCGCAAGACCTGCAGCAACGATGTTTTTTGCAACATAGCGAGCTGCATATGCAGCAGAGCGATCTACTTTCGTTGCATCCTTTCCACTAAATGCTCCACCGCCATGTCGTGCATACCCACCGTATGTGTCTACGATGATTTTACGACCAGTAAGTCCTACATCCCCCTGTGGTCCCCCAATTACAAAACGACCAGTTGGGTTAATGAAATACTTTGTGTTTTCATCCAAGAGATCAGTAGGTACAACGGCACGAACCACATGCTCAATCATATCTTTTTCAATTTGTTCAGTAGTGGTATCTTGGTGATGCTGTGTAGATATAACGATTGTGTCGATTCCGATAGGCTGATCATTTTCATCATATTCTACAGTAACCTGTGTTTTCCCATCCGGGCGCAGGTAATCTACAATTTTTTCTTTTCTTACATCAGCAAGGCGCTTCGCTAATTTATGCGCTAATGAAATCGGTAGTGGCATAAGCTCTTCGGTTTCATCACAAGCAAAACCAAACATTAACCCTTGATCTCCAGCACCTATTGCATCAATTTCATCCTCGCTCATTTTTCCTTGGCGTGCTTCTAGTGCGGTGTCAACACCGCCAGCAATATCTGC
Organism: Oceanobacillus profundus; assembly: GCF_003515705.1. Taxonomy (GTDB): domain Bacteria; phylum Bacillota; class Bacilli; order Bacillales; family Amphibacillaceae; genus Oceanobacillus; species Oceanobacillus profundus. The sequence goes on along the minus strand of NZ_QWEH01000002.1, from coordinate 454,555 downwards.
TGACTGCTCATCAATTGCCGTCATTACAGCACATGTTTCCGAGTCAAAACCATATTTAGCTCGAGTATAGCCAATTCCTTTTATCGTTTCTCTTACAATAGCAGGAATATCTACATATGTGCTTGTCGAAATTTCCCCCGCTACTAACACTAATCCAGTTGTTACAGTTGTTTCACACGCAACTCGTGCATTCGGATCCTTTTTTAAAATTTCATCTAGGATAGCATCTGAAATTTGGTCTGACATTTTGTCTGGATGACCTTCTGTTACTGATTCTGAAGTAAATAAACGTCGATTTACAGCCATTAGGCTAAACTCTCCTTTATTGTATGTTACGGAACTCTAATTTAAATGTTCTACATATATTATTCAAAGTACCTTCAAAAGGTAAAACTTTTCCCACTGACCAGGTCAATCGCTTTTCTATGAATATCATTTTATATATAACTTCTCTATAAAAAACAAAAAAGCCTTTCCTTCAAAGACATGAGGAAAGGGTATACTGGCCTTTCGCTCTTATTGTTCAAGGAAGTGTTCCTTGCATCAGGTTAGCACCAATTCACATCATGTGATGGTTGCTGGGTTTCATCGGGTCTGTCCCTCCACCAACTCTGAATAAGAGTATCCGTTCAACCTTTAGATTAACGAAAGTAGCTGTAGGTGTCAACTATTTTCGGATGGTGGGCTATTATATATTTTTTATAATTTATTTTTAAATAGTATGGACTAATAATATAAATGTGTTATACTAATAAGCATCTTAAGAAAATAAAAGTTGTCATAAACGTATAAAATCCTTAAAAAGGCAGGAGATAATGACATGAAAACGGTGGAGAGATCATTAATTAAAGAGTTAAATGAACACAATAATATGCATATTAATTTGTCGGTAGCACAATTAGTAGAAAAAATTTTACGTTATCAAGAAGGAAGTCTTACTTCTACGGGTGCAATTCGAGCAACTACTGGAAAATATACTGGGCGTTCTCCCGAAGATAAATTTATTGTAAAAGATGAGGTTTGTGCAGATTTTGTTGACTGGGGAAAGGTAAACCGTCCAATCGAAGAAAAAGTATTTGATAATCTTTACAGAAAAGTAATAGATTATTTAAAAGAAAAAGATGAACTTTATCAGTTTCAAGGGTTTGCTGGTGCGGATAAAAATTATCGCCTGCCAATTCAAGTCATCAATGAATATGCATGGCATAATCTTTTCTCACGTCAATTGTTTATCACGCCAACAGATGAAGAGTTAGAAAATCACCAAGCAGAGTTTACTGTTGTTTCTGCTCCAAATTTCAAAGCAGATCCAGCTGTCGATGGAACAAATTCGGAAACATTTATCTTAATCTCCTTTAAGAAACGTGTTGTTTTAATTGGAGGTACTGAATATGCCGGTGAAATAAAAAAATCTATCTTCTCAGTGATGAACTACTTGCTGCCAAAGCGAGATGTTTTGTCCATGCATTGCTCAGCAAATGTTGGTCTAGAAGGTGATGTAGCCCTGTTCTTCGGCCTTTCCGGCACAGGAAAAACAACATTATCCGCTGATCCTTACCGCCGTCTAATTGGAGATGATGAGCATGGCTGGAGCCCGAATGGCGTGTTCAATATTGAAGGTGGATGCTATGCAAAATGTATTAACCTATCGGAGGAAAAAGAACCCCAAATTTTCAATGCCATTCGCTATGGTTCTGTACTCGAAAATGTCGTTTTAAATGAAAAATCACGAATTCCTGATTATGATGATACGACATTAACAGAGAATACGCGTGCTGCATACCCGCTTGAGAATATTGATAACATTGTGTCACCAAGCGTTGCTGGCCATCCAAATACAATCATCTTTTTAACAGCAGATGCTTCTGGGACACTGCCGCCAATCAGTAAATTAACGAAAGAGCAAGCAATGTATCATTTCCTAAGCGGCTATACGAGCAAACTTGCAGGTACAGAGCGCGGAGTAACAGAACCGCAAGCAACTTTCTCAGCATGCTTTGGTTCTCCTTTTCTACCTTTGGCACCAGCAAAATATGCTGAAATGCTAGGTGAAAAAATTGATATGTACAATTCAAATGTGTTCTTAGTTAATACTGGCTGGACTGGCGGATCTTACGGTGTTGGAAACCGTATGAAGCTATCCTATACGCGTGCAATGATTCACTCTGCTCTAGAAGGCGAGCTGAATTCAATGGAAACTGTAAAAGATGAAATTTTCGGATTAGAAATTCCAATGCATGTTCCAGGAGTTCCAGATGAAGTACTCATTCCGAAAAAAACATGGAATGATCAAACAGCATATGAGGAGACGGCAAAATCACTAGCATTAAAATTCCATGAGAATTTCAAGAAATTCAATAATGCAAGTGATCCAATTAAAGAAGCCGGCCCGGTTTACCAAGGGTAATAATTCTGTTTACTCATCCCAAAAGGATTTTATTTATATGAGTGGAGTCAGTATCAGCATCATGCTGATAGCCAGCCTGTTTTTATGGGCTGGCTTTTTATGTTCCTCCCTCCAATTTTTACTTATAACCGATAGATCGATTTCCCCCTTTGACTATCGGATTTTTGCTCCATTTTACACACGCTATTCTATTGCCCAGGTTATTAGTCCAGACCCATGCACTAAGGCTCTGTAACCTTAAATTCCCGCACCACTATACTTAAATCTGCAGTTTCAAAACCTTTACTATTCCCTCTCGCCCTCACCTCAACTAGGCATTCACACATTTTCCAGTTTCGCATAAACTGTGTTGATAAATGATCACGTATTCTGAAAGGAACGAAACGCATGAGAAAAATTAAATTGATTGCTGTTGTAACAGTTGTTTTCCTCATTTTCCTTTCTGCTTGTAATTCAGCGCAGACAACTAAAATCAGCTTAGCAGAGGTCACTCGCTCCCTCTTTTATGCACCACAATATGTAGCGCTCGAGAAAGGTTTTTTTGAGGAAGAAGGACTGGAGGTAGAACTTCAGACAACATGGGGTGGAGATACGACAATGACGGCACTTCTTTCTGGTGGAGCGGATATCGCGCTCGTCGGATCGGAGACTTCCATCTATGTGTATGCACAGGACTCTAAAGATTATGCGATTAACTTTGCACAGTTAACCCAGACAGACGGGACATTTTTAGTGGCAAAGGAGCCACAACCTGATTTTGAGTGGGAAGATTTAGAGGGTAGTAACTTTTTAGGACAGCGTGTTGGCGGGATGCCACAGATGGTTGGTGAATTTGTATTAAAGAATCATGGCATTGATCCACATGCGGATTTAGATCTCGTACAGAATATTGATTTTGCCAATATCCCTGGAGCATTTTCATCTGGTGATTATGAGTATGTCCAGCTATTTGAACCGACCGCTAGTATTTTAGAGAAAGAAGGTCAGGGACATATTGTTGCATCCTTTGGAGAAGAATCCGGTACAGTTCCATACACGGTATTCATGACGAAACAGAGCTTCATGGAAGAAAATGACGAGGCAGTTGAGAAATTCACCCGTGCGATTTATAAAGCTCAAGACTGGGTCGCGGAAAACAGTGCAGAAGAAATTGCTGAAGTTATTGAGCCTTATTTTGAAGACACAGATCTGGATATGCTTGCTGCATCGATTGATCGTTATAAAAGCCAGGATTCCTTCGCGGTCGATCCAATTTTAGATGAAGAAGAATGGGAAAATTTAAAATCAATTATGGATGAAGCTGGTGAGCTTCCAGCAGATGTTCCATACACTGATTTAGTGAACACAGATTACGCTGAAAGAGTTATGTCTGATTAAAGGAGGAGATTTTGTGTCATTTCTGACGTTGGACCATGTCTCCCATCATTACTTTTCTAAAGAAAGCTATACAAAAGCAATTGACAACATTTCCATAGCGGTTAAAGAAGGTGAGTTTATTTCCCTGCTTGGTCCGAGTGGCTGTGGTAAATCCACGCTCTTATCCATTATTGCAGGGATTATCCAACAAACAGAAGGTACGGTTTCACTTCAAGGGAAATCAACTGCCGAATCTGAGATGGAAATTGGCTATATGCTTCAGCAGGATTATTTATTCCCATGGAAAACAATCCTGGATAATGTCTTACTTGGACCGAAAGTCAATCATACGCTGTCAGATGAACTGAAGAAAAAGGCGATTCAGCTATTAAAAGAGGTTGGACTGAAGGATGTTGAGATGAAATATCCGAGTGAGCTTTCTGGGGGAATGCGTCAACGTGTAGCATTAGTCCGCACTCTGATTAATAATCCAAAGATTCTGTTGCTTGACGAACCATTTTCTGCACTGGACTACCAGACAAAGCTTAACTTAGAGGATTTAGTTTCCGATTTGTTAAAAAGCTATCATAAAACAGCGATACTCGTTACCCATGATATTGGCGAAGCAATTGCAATGAGTGATCGAATCTTTATGATGAATGCCAATCCTGGATCCATCGCAAAAACTTATGAAGTTCCAATCGAGCTTCGCAATGAAGTACCATTTCTAGTAAGAAGACATCCAAAATATCAACTTATCTTTGATAAAATATGGGATGCTCTTGAATCAAAAGAATCACAGCAAAAGGTGGTGGATATTCCAGATGAATGATCACCACTTATTTGAAAATTACAAACGTGGATTAAAACGAGAGAAAAAGATAGTGCTCTTTTGGCAGCTTACCATTCTCCTTTCATTTTTCTCACTTTGGGAAATTGCTAGTCGCCTGTACTGGATTGATCCGCTTCTTTTCAGTTCACCAAGCAGCGTATTTGAATTACTTGTCACACGATTTGCAAATGGTTCGATTTTCAATCACTTACAAGTAACCTTGTTTGAAACCATTCTCGGGTTTATTATAGGGACAATAGGTGGAATTCTCATTGCAATCTCACTATGGTCATCTGCACGATTTGCTAAAATTATGGGTCCCTATCTCGTCGTACTAAATGCAATGCCTAAGGTTGCATTGGGACCAATCCTCATTGTTGCACTTGGTCCTGGTTATTTATCCATTATTGCAATGGGATTTATTATTTCTGTTATTGTCACTACACTCGTCGTCTACTCTGCATTTAACGAAGTGGATCCAAATTATGAGAAAGTGCTCCGAAGCTTTGGAGCAACAAGATGGCAATGTTTTAAGGAAGCAATTTTTCCAGCGGCAATGCCAGCAATGATTTCTACCCTTAAAGTAAATGTGGGACTTTCTTGGGTAGGTGTTATTGTTGGGGAATATCTTGTTTCCAAGCAAGGACTTGGCTATTTGATTATTTACGGATTCCAAGTATTTGATTTCACCCTTGTTATGTCAAGTCTCGTTATTATTGCGATACTGGCAGCTATTATGTATAAGGTTGTGGAGAATTTAGAGCGATGGTTAATTCGCAATCGAAACACATAGCAAGTTTTGCTGTGTGTTTCTTATTTTTCGGAAAACTTGACGTTCGTTAAAGGGATTCTTAGAAAGTGTATTTTGCTTTCTAAGAATCCCTTTATATTTTGGCGTGCAAAGCTTTAGGCGAATGTCTTAGTTGCACTAATGCAGATAAGATCTGCCTATAAAAAGAAGATCAAACCATCAGATTTAATCTTCTTTTACTTGACTTTATGATGTTTCAAATAATCCATACAGTTTTCCAGTACGCCATCCTTCATTATAAAACTATATTTCTTCATTTGCTTTACTCTATTCGGGATAAATTTTAACAAAACTGGCCCTTCTGTTTCATAGTAGGTTTCTTGCTTTTTAAGCTCGTCCACAATCGCATAATAGACATTTTTTACGACAATATCTTTCCGACCATTCACCTTATATTGACCAATATAGCTTATCTCCTGAACTTTACCACCAGTTTCTTCCCTTACTTCTCGAATAGCAGCATCACACGCTGTTTCTCCTTCTTCTACCTTTCCACCCGGGAATTCCAATCCTCGTTCCCGATGCTTCGTCAGCAACCAATTTCCCTTGTATTTACAAATTACCCACACATGCTTAGGCTCCTGAGAAAAAGGATGATCGTCAAAGGAAAGCTTCACTTCATTGTTGTAGTAGTCTCTAAATGTTATCAAGTCATTCAACTGCCTTCTATTGTACGAAGTTCAAAAGTCCGGTAAAAATGACACATCGAGAACAGAGGACTCTCGACTAAAAACCGACACGTTCTGTGTTGTGTCGAACGCTGAAGTCAAAACATCCTGTGTAAGCCCGGTACGGATACTTCGTCTCCTCGAATTTCGAGGCATAGGATGTGCTAGCGCCAGCATTGCAACACAGCTTTTCAATGGGGCGAGTAATTACAGTCCCAAGACGAGACTATACCCGACCCCGGTCTTTTTATCCTTCTTTTGAACACGTTTATACGTAAAACTGATGATAGTTAACATCTGTTATTTTCCAACCGTTATCATAGGTAAATTCAAACTCCACCTTATAATCACCATAAAGTTCTGTTGTGTTCTCCTGTATAACCTTAACGGTCGAAGCATCTACTGGTATCATATCATAATCATTTTCTTCTATAAACCATGGTGGTGTTTCAGTTGGTAAAATATACATCCCATCCGATTCTTCCAAGTAATAAAATTCAACATAGTCTTGGGCTACTTCTTTTGTAGTAACTTGCTCAAATGCCCCTAATAACTCATCTTTTGTCTGGAACCCGATAACTCTATAATCGTTATCCACATCTTGAACGAGAATATCCATAAATGTATTGGTCAGCGAAACGACATTCTCATGTGTTAAGGTCGGTTCCTGCTGGGCAATAGGTTTCTCCTTCATTTGATAGGATATCATTTTCTGTTGGTTTTCAGCATTTACATGCTCTACTTCTATTGGATTACCGAACATAATAATACATGTAAGGATTGCAATGGTTAAGCTCCACTTTAATACGCTATGCCGCTTTTTTCTCATATAAAAAGCCTCCCTGTTTTATGAATAGATAAGTTATGAAAAAATGTTTCGTGGTAAACTATTCCTTTTTTTCAAGAGGCCTAAACACATTTATTGGATTGTTCAAAAAATCTGTTGAAAAGGACACTTTTTAAAATTATATTCCATTGCTTGTCTACATATGATTATCTCCTAAAACTCCCATTCCTTCAATATGAGAGCGGCTTTGTTCATCTCCAAGCTTATAAATCATTTCAAAAACCTTTGTCATGCTATCATCATAAGCGTCATTCGATTTATCATTGTGATAAAGCATGATTGGTACATGTGCACGTACATACGTATCCAATCCAGCCTTATCCATATTATCTAGCTTTGCTCGCAGCATTGTTACTTCCTCTGTTGTAGCATAAATTGTATAGTCATCATTATTCCCATAACGTACTTGTGAAATTTCACCTGCTGGTATACATACATAATACTTTTGTTTTTCCATAAGACACCTCCTACCATTAATTTGTCTCATCTAAAGAAAATTAAACAAAAAAAGAACATCTCCAATACGTGCAGATGTTCTCTTCGAAATCCAGCTTATGGTCGCTCCGGATCGGCGTCATCAATCGTTCCTTCTGTATATTTTGTTGGATTAACTTCTGTATCTACGATGTCATCCTCTGCTTGACGATTGCTTTTTTCTTTTACAATCGTTTCATCAATAGTTTTATCAAACTTGCGCAAGTACTTAGCAGCAAAGTCTTTTCCCCCTAAACCAAATGCAAGTCCGAATGCCAACGCAAGGCCACCAAGAATAAGGATAAACGCTGCATTCACAATCGCTGAGGCAATCCCTAATTGTGTTAATGCCATAAATCCTGCGAGCACAAGAATCGAATACTTCGCAAACGCAGCAAGCAGGTTAGCAGCTGGACCATCAAGTAGATTAACCAGCACTTTTTGAACGATGTTCGCTAAGATAACCGAAACACCTAATACGAGAACTGCTGCAAGCACATTCGGTAAATACGCTGTTATTGCTGCTGCAATTCCCACTAGGAAATGAAGCTCTATCAGATTTAGTGCTTGGACCGTTAAGAAAAAGACAATTAAAATTTGTACGATATACCCTGCAATTGCTGAAGGTGTCATTCTGTTGTCAGAAATGCTTTTTCCACCAATATGCAGTTGTGAAGCTAGCCGGTTGAAACCTAGACGTTGTAAGTAATTTTCAACAAATCCACCAATTAGTTTTCCTAACCAGATACCTACAAGAATGAGGGCAATGGCTATCAATATACTCGGAATCATCGTCATAACCGTATGCAGCATAGCAATTGCTGGGTCCGTAATACCTCTTAGCTCTAATTGTTCCAATGCAGCAATCGCAATTGGAATCATAATGACAATAAATACGACTTGCCCTACAAATGCTGCAAAGCTTGTTCCTTCAAAAAGCCTGGAAAGTTTTAAACGATTCATTAGCTTCTCTGAACCAACAGCTAGAAAGAGATTTGTAACAATGTTTTTCACTATTTTTGCGACAAACCAACCAACAGCAAAAATAATTGCAGCAGCAACTAACTTTGGAATGAATACAAGAATGGAAGATAGCAGCCCACTAAACGGCTCTGCAACTCCTTGAATATTTAGTGCATCCAGTACACCTGGAATGAAAAGTAATAGTAATAAGTAAAAGGCAATATTGCCGAGTGTATCTATATATTTTTTAATTTCCGATTCTGTTTTTGCGATTTTCAACTTGAAAAACAGATGCTGCAAGTTAAGCTTTTTACTGCCCTGAACAATAAGCCATCTAGCAATGCTAGCAATAATCCACGCAAACAGAAGAATTAACGCTGCAGCTAAAACTGCTGGGATTATACTCAGGAACGTGGATATCAAGTCAGAAAGTGGATTTGCAATCATATTCAGATTAAGCACATTAAAGAACAAGATAAATACAATCAAGAGAAGTATGTAATATACGACTTTCCCAATTACCTTCTCTGATTTTATTTCTTTATCACTCATACGAAACTTATGAATTAATTTATCGTCCCAATCGGTTTTGGAACATGCTTTTTCAACGGCATTTCCGATTGCTTTAGCAATAAGCCAACCGACCAGCAATATAATAAGAGCTACAACAAAATTTTGAAAACCCTGCATAAAGCTTGATGTAACATACTGATCCATAAAGTTATCCATAAAACAAATGCTCCCTTCCAGAATTTAATAATATATACCATAAGGGAGCAATCTTTAAACCTAATCTTTTATTAGTAAATTAATGGTTTAACTTGTTACGTACTAGTTTATTGCTTGCATTCCTTGGGAGATCATTGACAAAATAAAACTCCTTCGGTTGCTTATATTTAGCTAGACGTGTTTGGAGGTATTCTTTAATTTCTTCAATAGTTACATCCATCTCTTTCACGATAAAAGCAATCGGGACCTGTCCCCACTTGTCGTCCGATTTTCCAGTAACACCGGCTTCTTTAATTTGCTTCATCCCACTTAAAACACCTTCAATTTCCGAGGGGTAAATATTTTCCCCACCCGAAATAATTAAGTCCTTTCTACGATCCACGACATATAAATAGCCGTCTTCATCTAAATAGCCTAAATCACCTGTCGCTAGCCATCCCGCTTGAAACGATTCTTCATTTGCAGATTGCTTATGATAATATCCTTTGGTCACCATTGGACCTTTTACAAGAATCTCCCCAATTGAATCATCTGCTTGTGTTTCAATTTTAAGCTGGGCTGGAAATAATGCCTTCCCTGCAGAACCGAGCTTTTCCAGAGCATCCGTTGGACTCAGTGTAACGATTTGGGAAGCCGTTTCCGTCATGCCATAAGACTGAAAAACTGGCACGTTTTTTTCCTTTGCTCGCTCTAATAAAGCTTTTGGCGCTGGACCACCACCAAGCAGTATACAACGTAATTCCTTCGGATAGCTTGCTTTGCCAAGCACATCGAGGAGTCGTTGAACCATCATTGTAACGACCGAAACAATTGTCACACCCTTTTCCATTAATGCGTAGTGAACTGCCTTCACATCAAATTTTTCTAGTAAGTAAATCGGCATCCCGTATATTACACTCTTTATCGAGGTTGATAAACCACTCACATGAAAAATCGGCAGTGGAATTAACCATTTATCACGCTTGTCAAGGCCAAGATTTAGAGCAGAGCCCATTGCACTCCACCAATGATTCCCATATGTATGTACAACACCTTTCGGAAACCCGGTCGTTCCTGATGTATACATAATTGTAAAAATAGCATCTAAATTCAGTTCGGTCTCTAATATCGCCTTCTTCTCTGGCAATACATCAATATCGGAAAAGGAATGGATTTTTTCTACTTGCAGCATGGAAGCTTGCTCTTTTAACGAATCTGCTGTTAAAAGGAAAGTAGCATTTGCATCCTTCAGCTGATAATTTAATTCATCATTCGTCAGTCTTGTATTGAGTAGAACACCAACTGCACCAAGATAGCTTAATGCATGAATCGCATTCAACATCGGAATTTGATTCGTGGACAGGATCCCAACATGACTTCCTTTTTCAATTCCAAGATATGTTAATTTTCGAGCAAAACGCTGACTGCTTTCTCTTAGCTCATTAAATGTAACCATCGTACCGTCGTTCATTTCAATTGCTGGATGGTCTGGTGATAAGTCTGCTTGTTTCGTTAACCAATGCGGAATCGTATCCGTCATTTTTCATTCTCCTTAACTACATTATTTCAGCATGTTTCGCTCTCTGAACAACCTCTATCACATAAAGTGAAAAACCTTTGCCATTAGAAGCAAAGGTTTTGTACGATTAAACACCGATCAAGGGAAACGCGGGAACTGTTTGAAGTTTGGCTTTCTTTTTTCTTTGAAAGCATCGCGTCCTTCTTTTGCTTCATCTGTTGTGTAATAAAGCAATGTAGCATCTCCACCAAGCTGTTGTAATCCAGCAAGTCCATCTGTATCTGCGTTAAAGGATGCTTTTAGGAAGCGTAGTGCTGTCGGTGATTTTTCTAAAATTTCTTCACACCATTGTAATGTTTCTTCTTCTAACTTTTCAAGTGGTACGACAGTATTCACCATCCCCATTTCATATGCTTCTTCTGCATTATACTGGCGACATAGGTACCAGATTTCACGAGCACGCTTATGACCAACCATACGCGCAAGGTAGCCTGCGCCATATCCTGCATCAAAGCTTCCTACTTTCGGACCAGTTTGGCCGAAGATTGCATTGTCTGCAGCGATTGTTAAATCACATACAACGTGCAATACATGTCCGCCACCGATTGCATACCCTGAAACCATAGCAATTACCGGCTTTGGAATCGTACGAATTAAACGTTGTAAATCAAGCACATTTAATCGTGGAATTGTATCTGTTCCAACGTAACCGCCATGTCCACGAACGGATTGGTCTCCTCCTGAACAAAATGCTTTATCTCCTTCACCAGCTAAAAGTATAACGCCAATTTCAGAATCATCACGAGCATCCGAAAATGCATGAATCATTTCCTGTACGGTTAATGGTGTAAATGCATTACGCTTATGCGGGCGATTAATCGAGACCTTCGCAATTCCATTATATTTTTCATAAATAATTTCTTCGTATTCTCTTACTTTTTCCCACTGCACTGTCATATTAAATCCTCCTTGAAAATTACTGCTAAAAGTGTTTATCCCTTCCTTTTAATCTGTAACCGAATCGATAAAGTGAACCTTCATTCAGTAAGGACCCTTCACCTACTAAATGCTAGGTACGACCTAAAGATCCTTGAACAGAGCCAGGAATTTACGGGCTGTTTTACCACCATTTTTACGCTTTGTCTCTCCAACACTTAAAGTTGGCGTATTACAGTCTGTTATGCGCGATAAACTTCCTTACTAGTTTACCAAAGATTTCAGGTTTTTCCACATGAACTGCATGTCCAGCATTATCACATATATTCATCTTACTTGATTTTAAGTGCTTCTGCATCTTTTTATTCATTGCAATAAACTTTGGATCAAGTTCTCCAACAATCAGTTTCACTGGACATTCAAAGCTTTCTAGATGACTCCACCACGGTTCTTGAGCCCCTGTTCCCATTGCACGCAATGATTGCGCCAAACCTTCTGTTGTTTGTGAAAGACGCTCACGCCGAATATCTTCCTGCACTTTGGACGGGAGGCTTTTTTGAGATACAAATAATGGGATATCCTGCCAATAATCAACAAATGCTTGTACGCCATCCCGCTCAATTCGTTCGGCTAACTTTTCATCAGCCTCCATTCGCAGACGTCGCTCTGATTCGTCTGCTATGCCTGGTGAAGCACTTTCCAATATTAACGATTGAATCATTGCAGGGTAGTTTAATGCATAGGATAATGCCGTTCGTCCTCCCATTGAATAACCAACTAAATGGATTTTTTCTAATCCAAGAAATTGAAATAACGCATGTAGATCTGTACAGCACATTTCCATTGTTCTAACGTGGGAAGCCTGTGTCTTTCCATGCCCTGGCAGATCAATGGCGATAATTTGATAGCCTGTTCCGAAGGCGCTTTTCACATGCTGCCATGTCTTTGTGCTCCCTGTAAATCCATGAAGCATGACGATCGGGGTCCCTTCTCCATCTACTTCATACCAATACGTTGCTTGACCAATCGTGTGATACAATTTACCCATCCCAATCCTGCAAGATTTCCTTTTCAATTGCATTCCATTTTTCTCGATGCCATGTCACATTTTCTGTACGATCTGTTTTAATTTCAATAACAGAAAGTCCTTCATGCAGGTAACTTGCAGCAAGCAGCTCCTTCAAGTGGTCTTCTGTCATTGCTTGCATATATTCACCACCATACATTTCAATCGCCTTTTTAAATTCAATATCGACTGGTGTTCCAAATAACGCTTCAAAATGCCGCTTATCATTGGACTGTGGTAAAAACGAGAAAATGCCGCCACCATTATTGTTAACAAGTAAAATCGTTATATTTAATTTGTAGTGCTTCGCTGCAAGCAACCCGTTCATGTCATGGAAGAACGAAAGATCACCAATTAAGAGTGTCACTGTTCTCCCTGTTGCAGCAGCTCCAACACCACTAGATACGACTCCATCGATTCCATTCGCGCCTCGGTTAGCGAGAACCTGCACCTGCTTCGGTGTTGTCATAAAAAAGGTGTCAACATCGCGTATTGCCATGCTGTTTCCTACATATAGCGTGCTTTGATCCGGTATAACTTCACAAAGACCACGTACGGCCTCTCCCTCTGTTACCTGTGACTCCTTGCCGCTTAAAAGATGTTTCTTTGAAATTTGATTCATTTCCTGCCAACGATTTAGCCAGCTCAACTCCACCTCATTTATAGATGAAGTTGCTTGTATTGCACGACAAAGCATTACTGGATCAGCAAAGATAAACTCCGTCCTATTTCCCGCAGGCTCTCGATAACCGCTGCTTCCCTCAACAATGTATTGTTTCACATGTGCATGCTCTTTCACATAAAAAAGATATGCCTTCGAAACTGGCATTGCACCGAAACGGATAATATAATCAGGTTCCAACTGTTCTCGTATCGTTTTGTTTCTTAGAAAAGCATCATATGCTTCAATCACATGATCCTTCTCATGGCTGCCAGCGCGGACTTGAGACAATGGATCGGCTAAAACCGGAAGCCTCCATTTCAATGCGAGTTCCGTAATCACTTGAGCAAATCGCTTATCTGTTTGTGGACCACAGACAATAAGTCCTTTTTTTCCATCAGCCAGTTTCTGAACAAGCTGTTCTATCTGCTGCTCGGATAAACGCTTCTCACCGTCCATAAAAGTATTAACGGTTTGCATTTCATCTGTCGCATTAGGGTTTTCCCATATGTTTTCCAATGAAAAGTCGGGTGTAAGCGGCTCACGAAACGGAAAATTCAAGTGGACAGGGCCTGGGTTTCCCTCGTTTGCCATATACACTGCACGAGCCGCTTTATTACGTGCGTAACTGAGCATATTTGGTGTTGCTTCAGGAAGTGCCATCTCATGAAACCACTTTGGATAGTCTCCGTAAAGCTTTAATTGCTCAATTGCTTGTGGTGCCCCAACATCACGCAACTCATGGGGGCGATCTGCTGTTAAAACAATTAATGGCACCCTACTATAGTAAGCTTCAACAATTGCTGGAAAATAATTCGCTGCTGCTGTACCGGACGTACAGACAAGCGCAACCGGTCGATCCAATTGTTTCGCAATTCCCATTGCAAAGAAAGCAGCTGACCGTTCATCAACGATAACCCATTCTTTGATATCAGGATGCTCTGTAAAGGTTAATGCAAGCGGAGTAGAACGCGATCCCGGCGAAATAACCACATCGATTACTCCACTTTTTACAATTTCATCAACTACATTAGCTGTATAACGTGTTAATTTTTCAATATGATCCATTGACTTTTATCCTCCTAAAACGGTAAGCATAGGAAGAAGCTTAATTTTTGTTTCTTCATACTCACTTTGTGGATCTGAATCTTTCACTACTCCACAACCTGCAAAAAGCGATGCCTGATTCTTTTGGATTAGTGCCGAACGAATTGCAACCGCAAATTCTCCATTATTAGAGCTGTCCATCCAACCGATTGGCGCGCCATACCAGCCACGGTCGAGTAATTCATGCTCCCTAATAAATGCAAGTGACTCTGCTTTTGGACTTCCGCCAAGCGCTGGAGTCGGGTGCAGTTGCTTAATAATATCTAATATTGTAAAGCCATCCCTTAGTTGTGCGGTAACCGGAGTATAAAGATGTTGTAAGTTTTTAAAAGGGCGAACAACTGGAACTTCCGGAATCGTCATCTCTGTACAATAGTCTTTTATTCCATGCTTAATCATCTGCACAACAAAATCATGCTCCTGACGATTTTTTTCATCATTCAGCAGCGCTTCACTAATTTTCATGTCTTCTTCTTCCGTTTTGCCACGTGGTGCAGTTCCTGCCAGACAAGTTGATAAAAGCTTGTTTTTCTCCACTTTAACAAGTCTTTCTGGGGTAGCACCAACAAAGCAATCATCCCCGATTTCATACGCAAAAATATAACTATTTGGCTGTGTCTTTAATAAATTATTTAAAATCGATGAAATCTCAGCGTGACGGTTGAATGTAAGGCGTAATTCACGAGCAAGCACGATTTTTTCCACGTGTTGGTTACGAATCTCATCTGTGGCCTGTCGAACAATATCCATCCATTTTTCAGGGTCCATTTCGCTTTCATCTACAATATGCAGTATATCATCTGGAACCTTCTGCCCCAGAAGCAATTTTTGTTCAATCTGCCTTAGTTCTTCAGCTAGTTGTTTCGCATGATCATTTTTTCTTACACATACATTTATCGTTAAATAGTACGAACTATTATATTTTGTAAGTAAAAATTCAGGAACTCTAAATTGACTGGGTCGAAATTTCTTCCATAATTCTGTCTGCGCATTTATTGGGTCAAAGGACATGCCACCAAGGGCAACAATCCCGGTTCCAGGAACCTCATATGGATTATGGATATATGCTTCGTTTAGCATCTTGTTCCAAGCTGCTTCAATCACTTCAAATCGAGATTTATCTGCTCCCATTTCAAACGCATTGCCAACGCCTGTAAGCCAAAGCATTTGCGATGAGCTTGTCCAAAACGTACGATTTTCAAAAATATGCTTTGCCGCTTCAAAAAACTGCAGCGGATTTGTGGTCGCTATTTTTTTAGTAAAACTAACAAGTCTACGATCATCTTCTGCCTGAAGCTGCTCGATTGCTCCATTAAGCAATGATGCAAGTTGATCCTCTTTTATTTCAATCATTTATATAAACCTCCACAATGATGCTTTAAAGGTGTCATCCTTTCTATTTTATGCTATGCTCGCCAGTTTCTCAAGGAAAGCATCTAGATTTAGTTAGAAAACTTGACTTTCACCAAGCTTTAATGAATGCCTTTATACAAGACGTATAGGAATAAATCCTCCCCATCTTGCCAATATATGACACGAATAACAACTAGATGACATTGACACCCTTCTTTTATTTGCTAAAATTAGTATGATATCTATTGATAATTTGCAGGGGGAACTATTTGATGCAATCTACAGAAAAAACAACGATTAAACATGCTTTAAATGAACGTGAAGGATTTCACGTCTGGTGGAGACTTATGCGTCCACATACACTGACAGCCTCATTTGTCCCAGTATTTGTCGGAACAATGATTGCTTTTAATGAAGGTGCGATCAATTGGCTGTTATTTTCAGCAATGCTTATTGCATCCTTGCTTATTCAAGCTGCGACGAATATGTTTAATGAATATTACGATTTTGTACGAGGGCTAGATAACGACAATTCTGTTGGTATTGGCGGGACGATCGTTCGTGATGGTATTGCTCCCAAAAAAATACGCAACTTAGCTTTCATCTTTTATGGGATATCCATTCTTATCGGAGTTTATATTTGCATCGCTTCCAGCTGGTGGATTGCCGTTATTGGTTTAATATGTATGGCTTTCGGTTATTTATATACAGGAGGACCTATTCCAATATCCTATACACCATTTGGTGAATTATTTTCTGGTGTTCTAATGGGCATGGTTATTATTGGTATTACCTATTTCATTCAAACGGGAACAGTATCACTATCCATGATTTGGATTTCAATTCCCATTACGATATTAATCGGAAACATTAATTTTTCCAATAATATTCGTGATCGTGATGGCGATAAGCTTGGCGGCAGAAAAACAATAGCAGTTCTTATCGGCAGGGAAAAATCAATCACATTGCTTGCTACATTAATGCTCGTTGCATATGGTGTTACAGCATTGCTCCTTATTACGGGTATCTTACCATTATGGTCATTATTAACATTTTTAAGTGGCTTGAAGGCGCGTGAAGCAATCCGTAAATTCCGTGGAAAACAGACAGCAATTGAAATGATGCCTGCGATGGCAGCAACTGCGAAAACAAATACCATTTATGGATTTTTATTAGGAATCTCACTGCTTCTTGCAGAGCTCATCTAACTTAACCCGTAACCATCCCATCTAGAAAACTTGGTAGCCATAAGCTCTCAGGCTGATACCATGGTTAAACTTACACAGATAGGAATGGGATATACTTGCCTCTCTGCCAACGAAAGGAAGGATGTACATGAGTAACCCACTAAGCAAAGAGAAATTGAGTTATTTTAAAGAACAGCTATTACAGCTAAAGAAAGAAACAGAAGAAGAAATTAAAGCCGAAAATAATACCGGTCCGAATGAATCGGTCGGGGAACTGGCAAATTATGATAATCACCCAGCAGATATGGGTACAGAGCAATTTGAACAACAGCTTGATGCCGGATTCGACCTCATGCTTAGAGATCGCCTCCAGGAAATTAATGATGCACTTCGTCGAATTAAAGATGGAACATATGGAATTAGTGAAAAATCAGGAAAACCGATCCCTGTTGAACGATTAGAGGCAATGCCGACTGCACGGAATTTAGTGGAGGAAGAATAATCACCCTCACCCTTCAGATATAATATCCATTAAAAGGCTCAGAGATAAAGTTCTCTGAGCCTTTTTATTTCGTTCGTCACTTCCAACTTTCCTCTCTAACATCCAGTCATCCGATGTATACACTTTCACATGTTCCAGGTGCTGGTTCATAAAAACAATGTAATTTAAACTGTCCAGAAAAAGGCTGATCGTACCATGTTGGAGGGCATGGACCATATGGGTTAAAATACCACAGCGCATATTTCGCCGGGTGTTGTCTCCAATGCTTCAGATTTTGTTCCGCTAACCGTCTTTCAGAATCTCTTGCTCTTTGATAAAACATATTCCCTTTTTGAACGGCTTCAAAAGAATAATTACCACCTTGCACTTGAAAAATAACATCCTCAACGTTTCTTAAATCGTTAAAATCCGGACAATCTGCCACAACACGGTTAACGATAACATTCCCTACATAGAGCATTCCCTGTTTTCCTTCACCTTCAGCCTCTGCTCTCATCATCCTTGCCATTAAGTCAACGTCTGCATCCCGGTAAGCGATTCTTGCCATTTTACCACCTCTAGAATAAAGTATGATAGAAATGCTTGTATTAATGTCATTGTTTTGAAGAATGTTTAGGAAAATGAGGGTCATTCTGTAAAAGCAACGAATGTAATATTCAAATCATGTGGACATACTGATCGCTTTTTTGTAGATAATAAGACTATTTCACAATATAATTAGGAGGCTCAATATGCCACAAGATCAACAAGCTAATAAGACGTTGCATTCTAGTACGAAACCAGGTTTTGCCGGGACTGACACTAAAAAAGTAAAACAAGAAATCCAAAAGGATTTGAGCGAAGGACAAGGTGCAATGACTGCCCGTGAGGCCGGAGCGATGAGAGATTAAACGTAAGTGTCGTCTCTTCTACTAATATGATTGTCCTGCAAATAATTTGCTGCTGTTTTTAGATTGTCTGTCTCCCCCTAGCGATTTTACTCGTTTGCAATCAAATATACCGGGACGATGAGGCACCACTTTTCCTTATTTTTAGGTTCACCTATTTCTCAAACCTTCTAGCATGTTCTGTAAAACAATCATTGCTTCTTCTATCACGTCTTTCTGATTAAGGTGGTCCGAAATCCACAATACCACTTCATTCATTGCTCCAGAAAGACAATGCGACATTGCCTCTACAGAAAAAGGCTTTATTAGATCCTGCTTCTGCATAAACTGTAATTGTTCCTTCAGTGATTTCATCGAATATTTTTCGTCCATTATTCTAAAGGTATCCCAGCCTAAAACGGCCGGGCCATCAATTAAAAGAATGCGTTGATTATGCGATTGTACTGCCCCTTCCAGAAAAGCCCGGCACCCGTTGATTAATTGCTGCCAGCTATCATTATTTTTTGCTGCCTCAGATTCTACATACTCCCTTATCTCTATTTGAACCATTTCAAATACGGCAAGAAAAATCCCTTTTTTATTTTTAAAATGATGATATAAGGCACCCCTCGTTACATTTGCTTCTTTTGCAATCTCTTCTAAGGTAACGTTCGCATATCCACACGCTATAAAATGCTGTCTTGCTATTTCCAATAAATTTTGTATTGTTTGTTCTGTTTCCGTTTTATTTTTTCTCATGCTGTCTACACTCCTCACTCCACCTGACGCAATAACTCCAACGCATGTTCATCCTTTGATTTTATCAATGTTCTTAATCCGTTTTTAATAATTTTAGGGTTTATACCATTACTATCTGATATAAGCCTTTGTATCCATTTGAGGACTGCTTCGGGATTTTCTTTTGTTAAATCATTCATATGGTTTGCTACAGATTTTTGAACATAGCGGGAGCTGTCATGCATTAAATTCTCTAGCAAACGTAAATTGTATTGGACATTATCCTTTAACGGAGGAATCTTTTTAGCCCATGGGAGTCTTGGTCGAGTTCCTTCACTCACCAATCTTCTTACATGTGAATTAGGATCCTTTATCCAATCTTGAAAATAGGCCATACAGCGATCAGTATCTGCATGTAAATAAGGTCGGATAGCATACTCTGATGTATGCCGTTTTGTTATTTCATATATTGCATTTAAGGATAAGTCAAAATGCTCCAGTCCGTAGCTTTCGACAAATTTAGCGATCGGCATTAGAAAATAGCCCTTGGTAAACATGCCTTCTTCTGTATTATTTTCTGGTCCCAAAATCTTTAACAAGACAGCTAAAGCTTCTTTGTAATCAGTAGGGAGATGTTGTTTTAATGTGTCCGCAATTACCTCAACGCGAGCCTTTAATTCTATATTTTCAACTTCTATGGCTACAGTATCCACAAAAGACTTCTTGGTAAAATGAGGATACTGCGCCTGAATTAAATATGCCAGCCGAAGAGCCAATTCCCTATCAAAGTAATATTTTAATGGCGTATATCCACTCATAATGACTTCTACTCTCTCACTTCCTCTAAGTAATGATCTTGAAAGGACTGATCTGCAGTAATAACGGTAATGACATCAATCAATACCCCATTTGGGTCACTTGTAATAAAATGCCTTTGACCAAATGCCTCGTTACGTAAATCGAGATGTAATGGAAGCTGTTCTTCCTTAATCAATTGCTGATACACTTCGTCTACATTTTCTACTTCAAAATTAAGAATTAATCCTTGTACAGAATTTCCAAAAGAAGAGGGCACTGTTTCATGAGTAGACTGCAGGATTGCTAATTCATCACCAGTCTCTTCTTGCTTCAAACTCATGTACCAATCCGCTTCAAAAACACTTGAGAATCCAAAATACTGTTGATAGAATGCACTTGTTTCCTTTACTTTCTGTGTCATCAATACGGGGTAAAAACTACTTAGTCTCATTCACTTCACACCCTCATCATAAGTTAAGTTTATTTTAACATACATACAATATGTATGTAAATGTTTACATTTATAGATTATTGTAACTATAAAGTTTGATAAAAACTTCACGCGATCATTGAATCCTTATGGTTTAGCCCATATCAAATATAGGCAACCCGCCATATAACGCTCTTCCTTAATAAGTTGTAAACTAGATTTTTTTACAATTTCACTAATATTTCTGTCCTGGTGGCACCCTACAAATTTTAATGCCAACGGATCCAATGATTTTTGTAGCCATGATAATGGTTTGTTCGTACTGATTCCATGCTCCATCATAAGTATTTTCCCTCCTGGCTTACACCATTTTTGAAAGTTGTTTAAGACAATGACAGGATTTTGATACGCGCATAAAGTTGTTGAAGATACAATCGTATCAAAAATGCTTTCGTTAAATTTCACAGACTCAACATCTTCTTTTATGAATGTAGCTTTAAAAGGAAATTCTTTTGCGGCCAATTGCGCTACCTTCATCATTTCACCACTGAAATCCACCCCAGTCAATTCAACGTCTTTATTATAGAAGGGAAAATTAAGACCAGAACCAATACCAACCTCTAAAACCTTTCCTTCTACATCTTGAAAAATCCGCTCACGAAACCGATAAGCACTATCGTTTTTGCGGCGTTTGTTATACTTATTTGCTTGTTTATCAAACTTTTTAATTAAGGATTTACGCTCCATATCTTATCCCTTTCTCGTAGTAATTTATGTGAAGATACATCATAATTTGAAACTTTATAATATTCCATAATATTTTAACATATATAACCAAATGCTTTCGTTAATTTTATATCAATGCGCATCTCAGATCACAAAAAATCACACGACTGAAAAGTTTAGTTCTATCCTTGTGAAGTTATTTATTACCAAAGAAAAATCAAACCCTAAAAACTTTATGATGTTTCAATTAACCAGGGGTCAAGTTCTGTTTTCTCCGTACAAAAAAAGCTAACCCCCTAGTCAGAGATTAGCTTTTAATATTTATATAAATTTCGTTTGCTGCTGTGTGATCCAGCTATGCATTTTTATAAATAATGGCACAAATAATAGTGCTACGATAATACCTTTTATAATGTTGAATGGCAGTACACCTGCTAAAACAGATGCCCAAATCACTTGATTTGTCATTTCCCATCCCATAAACCATCCATATGCAGGGAGGATGATAAAGTAATTTAATACACTCATTCCAATCGCCATAATAAGTGTTCCGGTAACCAAACCAGAAACAATGCTTTTAACACCTTTATATTTATGATATAAAATCGAAACTGGCACGACAAACATTACTCCTGCAAGGAAATTTGCTGCAACACCAATTGGATCGCCCGCTCCAGACACCGCAAGATAAAGTAAATTTTTCACCGCTACAACAATTATACCGGCAAGTGGTGAGAAAATGAGTGAAGCCATTAATGCTGGCACATCACTAAAATCAATTTTTAAATATGGTGGTAAAAATGGCAGTGGGAAATTCAAGAAAAATAATAAAAGTGAAATTGTCCCTAGTAAAGCCAAAATAATAAGTTTTAATAAATTTGATGATTGCTTGCTTGTGTTACGCATCATCTATTCCTCCTTCATCTTTATATCGATTCCACTCTCGTGATGAAGGACACTAGCCTAACAGACACAAAAACCCTAAAGCATAGAGGGGCTTTAGGGTTTAATTAATTGGTAGTCAAATAATGGCGCATAACGGCACCAAATCCGGCTCGATATCTTCTCCCATCCAGACTGTAACTGTCGGTCCTGGAGTTGCACCAGGTCAACCGCATGGCAATCAACCATGCAGTTCGCGGACTTAAAGCATCTCTGCTTATTACCGCCGGTCGGGAATTTCACCCTGCCCCGAAGATTGGAATCGATTATTTAATTGTTAAATTTATTATACACTATTTTTCTATCAATGCAAGTTAAAAAACTCGGAATTAAATGAATGTCACATAATAAGAGATTATAAAATGGGGTACTTTATTGATATGGATTTTAATGCGTCGGTGCCTTTGACGAGCAGGATTGACGTTTGGGCAAGCAGCCATAGAAAAAATGCGGGGACCAGAGCCCCGCATTTTCCTTATTCTGCATTAATGAATAGCTTGCCTTCTGCTTGTTCGCGTGTTTCGTTACCAAAAGCATCTACTACTTTTACTTCAATAACTGCTCCTTCAGCAACAACACTGCTTGTAGCTGTCCAGTAGCCTTCATAATGACCTTCAGATGTTTCCATCATTGGTAGCTCTGTTGCGTTAGCCGTTGTATTTGTTAATGGCATATGGATAAAATAGGTTGCTTTTAATCCAGGCTCACTATCAAATTCAAACTTAACACTTTCACCAGCATTGATATGGACATCTTCTGTAGGTGTTAGATTTTCAAGTGCAGGCGCTGTAAAATCAACCGCAATTGTTACAGATTCAGTTGTTGTATTTCCAGCTGAATCGCCTGCAGCAACTTCAATTGTGTTCTCACCTTCGTCAAGTAAAATTCGCTTCGAGTAGCTGCCATCTTCTACCGACGCTTCTTGGCCATTTACTTCGACAAATTCAAGATTTTCATCAGCTACTGTACCTTCTACTGTTACACTTTCACGATTTACTTTATCGCCATCAGCTGGAGTATCGATTGTTAATTCAGGTGCTTCTGTATCCAAGGTTACCGTAACAGTTTCAGATTCCCCAACTTGAACACCATCAAGTAATGAGACAGCTTGGAATTCATTTTCACCTTCTGTTAACGCTACTGGTAGAGAAAAAGTACCGTCTTCACCGATTTCTTTAGTGCCTGCTTCTTCCCCATTATTCAATAATTGAACCGTGGTGGTATCAGAAGCAGTACCTTCTACTGTTAGTTCTGTTTCATTTGTAATGAAATCTTCTTCTGGTGAAGTAATCACTGGATTTTCTACACCATATGCTACACGTGCGCGAATCATATAGTTACCTTCTGCAGCTGGTGATGGTGACCAAGCTCCACCAACATATTGGTAACTGCGCTCAGCATTTGGTCCATTTTCATCGGTTGCAAGTCCTGGTACATTAGGATTTGCTCCTGTTTGAATGTAAACCATATAGAAATCGCCATCAACCTGAATTGCATGCTCAGATAAATCAACTACTGTCCATTCATCCAGACTTCTGATTGCTTCGGCATCAACTGGACCGGCTAGCCGCTCACCAGGCGTTCCATCAGGCCCACTAGCATCCCATACTTCAACGGCGAACTCTGTTCCACCTGGGCTTGGCCAATCCGTATCATGGAATTGGAAGACACCTTCTGTAACAAGTGCAGTTTCTTGCCCTTCAGGTAATGACATTTTCACAGCCCAGCCATTTCCCGCATCATAGAATGCACGTGCATTCTCTGCAGTACCATCATCGTAACCAATTTCTCCACCCGGAACCGTATAGAAAGGCTCAAGTTCTACATTGATTTCTGCATCTGATTCATTTAGGTCCACTTCAACTTCTTTACCATGGTAACCTGCAGCTAGAACCTTCAAGGTATACGTACCTTGATAAGCAGTAAGTGTGAAGCTGCCTGAAGCATCTGTTTCTACCGGTGCAATATTTGCATCCTCAACGATCAGAACTGTTGCTCCTTCTACTGCTTCACCAGTGTTTTCATCCGTGATTGTACCGCTGACTGAATACTGGTCAATTTCTTCGAGTGTAAAGTCTGTTGTTGCTACACTATCATTTTCAATTGTTACGGATTGCTCCTCAGAATGGAAGCCATATGCTTCGGCAACTACTGTGAAGTCACCAGCTCCGTGAAGCAATGAATAGCTTCCAGTTGCTGGATCCGTATTTACTGTACGTCCACTTTCAAGCACACTTACTTGAGCACCTAGTGGAAGCAATGTCGGATGAATTGATTCATCTTTAATTGGTGCACTTTTTTTCGTTGATTGTTCTGGTGTTATTTTATTCGGGTCTACTTTTTCTTTTTTCAATGAATCTTTATCTGCTTTTGCATTGCCCGCTGCTTTTCCTTTAGCAGGGACAACATCGAGTGATGCACTGCTGCTGTTTGATGTATCAGCTAATGTGACATCATCAATATACCAGCCATCCCGTTGTACACTGCCATCCGTTGTAAGATTAAACCCTATATAGACACGCTCGCCACTATATTCAGAAAGATCAATTTCAGCAGCTTCCCATCCGTCAGAGGTATTGGTAATGCGTGCTAATTGTGTCCACTCTTCTTGATCAGTGGAAATAAACACATGACCAAAATCCCAGTTGTTTTCAATGTTATACCATTGATTGAATTGTAGATAGGAATCTCCATCTCGTAAATCAACCGGCGGCATCATAAGTGTCCCATTTTCATTGTTGTTATAGGTTCCTTCTGGGTTTGTTGCATAAACATACTCTCCAGAAGCTGCTTCTCCAGGTCCAGAGGTTGGTACACCCCTTTCCCAGCTACTATTGTTTCCAAAAGTTGTCCAGCCTGCTGGAGCTGTTTCAAAATCTGCCGAATACCCTGCTGTAATTCCTGGCAAGACCGTTACCTCGTAGCTATCACTTGTTACTTCATTATTTCCGAAGTCATTTATAACTAAATGGTAGGTAAACGAATCACCTGAAATTGCTTCACCTGGAATGGTTGCAACATATTCTCCAGATTTGTAATCACCTGACACACGACTAGCCTCTACTGTTTCTCCATCACCATAGACGACTTCAACCGAAGCAACACTGATATTATCAGATACGTTAATTGCAAGATCTAAATTCATTCCTGCATACGTTTCACTTGGTGCCTCGTGTTCAAATGTTGGTGCTTCCGTGTCTTCTCCCTCTTTTGTAACTTGCCCTTCTAATGTGCCAAGACCAGTCACGATAGATGACACAGCATCATAAGCATTAACTAATCCATAGCCATATCCCATATTTGGTGATTCTGAGAATGTGCCGTCTGTTAATGGCGTTGCGGTTTGCATTAAAATTTCTTCAAGCTCGTCCACCGACAGGCTTGCATCTGCTTGAATTAATAACGCTGCGACTGCAGATACAGCCGGACCCGCCATCGAGGTTCCATTCCATCCACCTTCATAGCCACTACCTGGAACGGTTGACCGTATATTTACACCTGGAGCAGAAATATCCGGTTTTATATCGCCTTCATATGGTGAAGGACCTTGTAATGAAAAGTTCGCTAAAGCATCATTTATATCCGTGGCACCAGTTGCAAACGATTCAGGATAGTTCGCGGGTGTTGCAATTGACCCTGGACCACCGGGGTTAAATAGCGTTGTATTTCCCGCTGAGAACTCTGGGAAAATTTCAGCAGCTCTCCAAGCAGTAACAACATCACGATACCATTCATCTAAGCCTGGTCCTCCGCCCCAAGAGTTATTGACAACATCGGGTGCCATGCTTGCATCACCATTTGGAGCTAGAATCCACTCGGCTGCATTTAATAAATCGACATCGGTTCCACCTGCTGCTGTAAATGCTTTAACAGCAATCCACTGGGCACCTGGTGCTACACCAACCTGATTGGCTCCATCTGGCTCACTACCTACCATTGTTCCAGTTACATGTGTACCGTGACCTTGGTCATCATATGGCACATCTTCACTTGCAGTTGCATCATACCAGCTGTACGTGTGATCTACATCACCGGTTGCAGCATCATAACCGCGATACTTATCTTGTAAACCTGGGTGATCCCACTGTACTCCTGTATCGATACTAGCTACAACAACACCACTTCCATCAAATCCCATATCCCAAACTGCTGGAGCACCAACACGTTCAACATTCCACTCCACATTTGCAATTTCAGATTTAGGTGTCTCTGCATCTTTTGTAACGGTTGTATACAGCTCACGCGTTTCATTCGGAAGAATTTTCTCTACTTCAGCAAATGTTGCTATTTTCTCTGCAACTTCCTTTGTCGCTGTAACTGCTATTCCATTAACAATATGATACGATTTAAGATTTTCCGCATTTCCATTCTCTATTTCCTGCTCTAAATAAGTTTTTACATTTTGCTGGGAGCTAAGAGCAGTTGCTTTTAACTCAGAGATAACTGCGGATCGGCTGATATGTTCTACCTTTTGTGCGGATAGATTCGCCTTCGCAGCATTTGCTTTCGCTTCTGAAGCAACTTTTTTTACATCTGCGATTTCATTGAACTTCACAAGGAATGTCTGTTTTCCATCATCTTTAAATTCTGTTAATAAACGTTCACTTACTTTTGCTTCTGCAACCTTATTGGAATCATTTAGCGAATAATGCGGTTTGTTTTGCGACTCAGCTAATGTCACACCTGGTGTAATTAAAGAAAATGCCATTAAAAAAGTTGCTGCCATACTGAACGCCTTTACCTGCCTCTTTTTCTTTGTTCTCAAATCTTTTCCTCCCCTCAATTTTCGAACAGTACATTCCCTTAACTTTTCTAAAATCTCCTGCCCTCCTTTTCAAGAAACTTGTCGATCCCCTTCAATTTCCGATAGTTGTAGAATCTCGCTGTTAATGTCAGTATAGTAGATTGATAGAATGTTTTTTGTCGATTATTGTCATAATTAATCCGAATTTTCATAATTGAATAATTAGTACTAATTTTTCCTATTTCATGTCAATAACTATTTGCTCTCTTTTTACAAGGAAGATAAATAAACCTTTTATATTAAAAGGTTTTTTGAGGTAGAACGTTTTAATAGATTCATTTTCATATGAAAAATAAATCTAATTTACTACGGAAATGAGGAGGCGTATGGTATTTTTTTCTATAAAGCGGAAAACAGGGACTATATACCAGATTAGGATTTGTAATAAGAGGTATTTTGGAACGGTTATTCATAACATATAGGACTTTTTAATTTATCTGTTTTTTGGTTTAAAAAAGCCGACTGCTCCTCGTATGAGGGCAATCGGCACTTTTAGGAAACAGTTATATCTTCCCTACTCATTGTAAACTCAATTATCCAATGGATTTAGGCTCTCTTCTCCTGTCATATCAGCAATCATCGTTACAATTAATTCAATTTCTTGTTCGATGTCTTGGATACTCGCTGTTTCAACAGGAGAATGCATATATCTCAACGGGAGTGACACCAAGGAAACAGGCACTCCTTTCCCTGTAAGTCGCATTTTATCGGCATCCGTACCTGTCATACGAGGTGTTAACTCATACTGCACATCCATATTTAACTTCTTCGCTGCTTTTTCGAGCAACTGATTAATCTTAATGTTGATTGGTGCCCCTTTTGCAAAAACAGGGCCTCCCTCTAATGTTATATCTCCGTGCTTATTTTGATTAACTCCAGGGTAATCTGTTGCAAATGTCACATCACAAGCTATTGCCATTGTGGGTTCAATACCTGCAGCGGCAAAATATGCACCGCCCATATTCGTTTCTTCATTTACCGTACTTGCCGCATATACCCCAACATTAATATCTTTTTCGGAAAGCTGTCTCAGTACTTCCGCAACAATAAATGCACCAGTCCGATTATCCAAGCCACGTCCAGCAATATAGCGATCCATTAAAATTTCAGGTTCTGTTTTATATACACAGAGATCTCCGATTTGTACGTGCTTTACGGCTTCTTCTTTGGATTTATAGCCACAATCAATGAACAAATCGGATAGGTCAAAGTCATTTTTCAGCCCGCCATGATGTTGTGCATTCACACCGATTACACCGGTCACGCTATCGTTATACCCAAGCACAGTTACACGCATACCAACCGCAGCTTTTGGATTAATACCGCCCATTTTATCGAAATGCAAATAACCATTTTCATCAATCCGGTTAATAACAAGCGCAATCTCATCGCAATGCCCTGCAAGCAAGATTTTAAAAGGAGCGTTCGCATTTAATACACCAATAGCATTTCCTGCATTATCCGTACGTATTTCATCGGCAAAATCCTTGACATAGTTTATCCATTTCTTCTGAATTTCCATTTCCATACTTGATGGAGATGGCGTGTTTAATAATTCCAGTAAAAACTGCTGATTTATTTGTGTCATCTATACTACCTCCTCAGGCTATTCATCCAACTAATTTCCATGATAGCAAAATTTGGATCAAAGGCGCAAGCGCCCATTTAGCAACGTACGAACTGGTGACTACGGCGTTCGACACATGACATGTCGGTTTTTATTTGAAGATCCATGTTCTCGATATGTCATTTTATCGGACTTTTTGAACAACCTCTCTAAATAAAGTTTACTGTCAAATTTTTATAACTTACCACCAAAAAAGAGCACATTTGTTTACGTATCATCATTTTAGCCTTACAATTTTACTCAGTACAAATTCGTAAAAGGAGTGATTGCTCATGCATCTTAATCAATGGTTTGAAAGAGGTATGAACCCAGACGCTTATATTGAATCCATGGAAAAGAACAAGGAAGATTTATTGCATATTTATGATCATTTTTCTTTACCAGTTGAAGACGCATTTTTTAATGAAATCCGAGAAAAAAATCTTCGTGCTATTGTGTTGACGGAAGATTGGTGTGGGGATGCGATGCTGAATATCCCAATTTTATTAAAACTATCCGAGGCAGCTAATATGCAAGTTCGGATGCTTTTGCGTGATCAAAATTTAGAATTAATGGACCAGTACTTAACAAATGGTAAAGCGCGTTCTATTCCGATTTTCGTTTTCATTAATGAAAATGGAGAAGAAGTCGCTAAATGGGGACCGCGTGCAGCAGAACTCCAACAATTTGTTGATCATTCTCGTGCTTCCCTTCCCCCACAGGATGCGCAGGATCACGATGAAAAAGCAAAGGAAATGTATTTATTTATATCTAAGTCCTATCGGGATAACCAAGATTTTTGGCTTGCCGTTTATAACAGTTTAAAAGAAACATTAGCGAAAGCATAGATTCTAGTGAAGCGAGTACTGACAAAGAATAAGTATTGTCAGTACTCGGGATTTTCTTCTTGATAAGTTTGAATAACCCTGCCCTCTTAGCTCATACTAAACTGTAAATACATTTCGCTTAAAGGTGATGCTATGAGTATTCGCTTTCTTAAATATATTTATTTTCGTTTACCGACAGCCGTTAAGCTCCTGGTTACCATATTTATTCTAATGACATTCTTCGGAACAATGATTCACTTGTTTGAGCCGGCCCAATTCCCAACAATATTCGATGGTATTTGGTGGGCTTTTGTTACAGGGGCAACTGTTGGCTACGGTGATTATGTTCCCCTAACTCCGACCGGGAGAATCATCGCGATCCTACTTATTCTTTCCGGTGGTGGTTTAATTGCCTTTTATATTAGTTCATTATCTACTGCTACAGTAAAACATGAGCAGGACCTTGAAAGTGGAAGACTCCCATTTAGAGGGAGGAATCACTTTATCTTTATCGGTTGGAATGAACGCACCAAACAATTAATTCATATTGCCTCTGAAAATTACCCAACAACGCGTATCGTTCTTATTGACCGAACGTTGCGCCACCTTACCTTTCAGGAATATCCTGTTCATTTTATTCATGGGGATGCTAGCGAAGACACAATATTAGAAAAAGCCAATATTGATTATGCTGACTGTGTTCTAATAACATCGGAATTAAATAAAAGTGAGCGTCAAGCAGATAACTATACGATCCTAGCAACAATTGCTATTCGTGGAAATAATAGGAAGATACCAATCGTTGCCGAAATCTTGTCCAAAATCCAAATTGAAAATGCTTTGCGAGCTGGTGCAACGACAATTATCCGCTCGAATGATTTTATGAGTGGTTTATTTTTTCATGAGTTAAGCCATGCCAAAACCGCCACCCCGTTTGAAGATGTAATTCAATTATTGACACAGCAGCAATTTTCCCATTTACTGCTGCCTCGTGAGTTAGAAGGCAAATCATTTCATCAGATTTCCAACCATCTGTTAAAAAAAGGATACTTAACGCTTGGATTTATTCGTGATGAAAAATACCACATACATCCTGATGCAAACCAAACCTTAAGAGGGAATGATACATTAATCTCCATCACACATTGGTAACCACTTCTATCATTTCTCAAATATTCTTTTGCTAGAATTAATAGTTTGTGCTATAATCGTATATTGTGTAAAAAGAAACGAATTTATATATAGGAGTTGTTCAGCATGACAAACAAATTTGAAGCTGGTCAAATTATAGACGGAAAAGTTACAGGAATACAGCCATACGGAGCATTTGTTGCTTTAGATGAAGAAAACCAAGGTTTAGTTCACATTTCAGAAATTACACACGGATATGTGAAAGATATCAATGAGCACTTAACTGTTGGTGACGAAGTGAAAGTAAAAGTAATGAATGTAGACGAAGCAAAAAACAAAGTATCCCTTTCAATCCGTGCTACAGAAGAGGCACCAAAGAAGCCTGCGAAAGAGAAAAAAGCACAACCTACTTTCCAACAAGACAATGATACAGCAGGATTTAACACACTTAAAGATAAGCTGCAAGAGTGGATCGATCAATCAGCAAAAAAATAAGAAACAAATTAAAACATACACATTGAAGGATTTAACTTCGTTGTGTATGTTTTTTGTATGCAAATCCAAATTGCATCATTCTTGATTTCACTATCCTTATCGGATAAAGTTAAGTTATGCAGTTGATTGCAATTAAAGGAGGATGTCAATGTCACACGTTTCATTTACCTATGATAAAGCTCTAAAATTTTTCGACCAGCACGAGGTTGATTACTTAAGCCCATTTGTGGAATCAGCACATCATATGCTACATGAAAAAACTGGCCCGGGTAACGATTTTCTTGGCTGGATTGATTTACCCGAAAACTATGATAAAGAAGAATATGCACGTATAAAGAAAAGTGCAGAGAAAATCAAAAATGATTCCGACATATTGCTTGTTATTGGTATTGGCGGGTCTTATCTTGGCGCACGTGCAGCACTAGAGATGCTCAATCATTCTTTCCAAAACCTACTTACGAAAGAGGAACGAAAAGTACCACAGGTTATCTTTGTTGGTCATCATTTAAGCTCAACTTATATGAGTGAACTATTAGAGCTATTAAAAGATAAGGACTTTTCTATTAACGTTATTTCTAAAAGTGGAACAACAACAGAACCTGCTGTTGCTTTCCGTATTTTTAAAAAATACTTAGAAGAAAAATATGGTGCTGAAGAAGCAAAAACGCGTATTTATGCTACTACAGACCGGGCAAAAGGCGCTTTAAAAACTTCTGCAGACCAAGCTGGTTATGAAACATTTGTAATTCCAGACGATGTTGGTGGCCGTTATTCTGTTCTTACCGCTGTTGGATTACTCCCAATTGCAGTAAGTGGCATTTCCATTGATGATATGATGCAGGGTGCTAAGGATGCAATGCATGACTTAGCTGAGCCAACACTGGCTAACAACCCAGCCTATCAATATGCAGCGGTTCGCAATGTTTTATATAACAAAGGCAAGGTTACAGAGCTTCTGATTAACTATGAGCCAAGCTTACAATACTTCTCCGAATGGTGGAAGCAATTATTTGGCGAAAGTGAAGGAAAGGATCAAAAAGGGATTTACCCTTCCTCTGCTAACTTCACAACAGACTTGCATTCACTTGGTCAATATATCCAAGAAGGGCGTCGCAATATATTTGAAACAGTTCTTCACGTGAATGCTGCGAAAAAGAATTTAACACTAGAAGCAGAAGAAAATGATTCAGATGGTTTGAATTATCTAGCTGGAAAAACCATTCATGAAATCAATGATAAAGCATTCCAAGGTACAATGCTCGCACACACGGATGGAGATGTTCCAAATCTCATCGTGGAATTGCCTGCACTTGATGCTTATACATTCGGTTACATGGTTTACTTCTTTGAAAAAGCATGTGCTATTAGCGGCTACTTACTTGGTGTGAATCCATTTGATCAACCTGGTGTAGAAGCGTATAAGAAAAATATGTTTGCACTGCTTGGCAAGCCTGGATTTGAAGAAGAAAAAGAAGCATTAGAGAAACGCTTGTAATTAATATTTGAAAAGCACCGTCGCCTCAAATTAAGAGTGCGAACGGTGCTTTTTTATTGATATAATTCGACGCTTGAAATCTTCCACATATTTCCTTCCTTGCTCAACCGCACCTCTTCTAGTATCTTATGGTTGTCCCCCCCTAGTAATTGATAGGTTTCTTGATTGGTCGCATGATCCGTTCGAATAATATAGCTCAATTCATTAGAATTTACTTTACTTAGGTTAAAATCAAGATTAATTACTATGTCATTAACAACTTCTTCTGCTTTCCTTTCGACTGCATAATAATAGAGTGAGATAATCTCCATTGATGAGAGCTTTTCAAGTAATGAGATATCTTGTTCCTCTACATATTCCATATATGTCTTTGGTGTAGAACTTAATATTGGCCAACCATTCACCTCATGAATATCCTTTAACTGTAACTCTTCGAATTTTTCGTCAAAAATAAGGAATAGTTTATTTGTTAAAATCCAAAGACGATCTCCTTTTTCCCAATCGTTTGCTTCATATAACTTTACAGCTCCGTTCACAATCTCCCAATACTTAGAGTCCCTATGCTCGTTAACAAAATGTAATAACTCATCCCTTGCATCTTGATTTAGGGTAGCAGGATACGAATACTCACCAGCTTCGATATAGCCCTCTAAATACCAATGTACAACATTTCGCAAAAATGTTTCTTCAAATAAAACATTTTGCGCCTCTGGATAATCATTAAACAGATCCTCAATTTCCAATAAGATTGTGTCAAACTCATGCCAAGGAATTTGTTGTTCATTATAGATACCAGGTGCATACAGATCAATTTTTGTTTCTACTAATTCTAAATAGCGTTCAAACCATTCCATTTTCTGTAACCTTTCGTTATTTCCGATAATCCAGAAATAGTCCATTTGAACCTTTATTGCTGGCGATTCAAATTCTTCAGGTTTGAGGACAAACCCTTGTTCATCCAGCAACTTTAAAAATGCCTTTATATCAGAAGGCCCTGAATAATTTAATTTATCATGCTGTACTTCTAGTAAAGCCTTTTGTTCATCATTCGTAAACGCATATTTTTCAAATAATTCTTGTATATATGCTTGTAGTGAAGCTTCCATCTCTAACATTTTATTACCGAATTCTAAGTTTTGCCCGATTGATTCTCCAGCTTCATTCAATTGTTCAATTGCTTGCTCGGGAGTTGTAAATAAATAATCGATTTCCGACTTTATCTGTTCAAACGACTCTGCTTGACTTGTTAATTCAAACTGCTTCACAAGACGTTCTGCCTGTTTGACCTCCCGAAACGATTCCACACTTTCTATCCCAAGTTCCTTGCGAAAAGTTTCTTTCTTTTGCTGAAAATAAAGTTTCAAATATTCAGCTTCTCTATCCCCTTGATGTTCATCATTAATAAAAGGAAGTGCAACAACCATAAACAAAAGCATTCCCGCTATTATCGCAACAGTTGGCAACAACCGTCCCCACTTTGACCTTTTCCTAGCAAAAATAGAATGCATAACTGTTTTGGTATTTGTATATTCCGGCAATTTGTTATAGTCATCTTTCATTTCGTGAAGCATCTTTTCCAATGGCTTATCATCCATTCTGGTAAACCTCCTCTCCAATCGATGTTTCAAAAATCTCCTTTAATTTCGCTTTGCCTCGATGAATTCTAGTCTTCACAACGGATAGTTTAATATTTAGAATAAGCGCGATCTCATCATAGGATTTATCATGGAAATAATATAAAATTAATGGGATTTTATATTTCGCATCCAGTTTTTGTATACATTCATGCAAAAATAAATGCTCCTGTTTTTCGAAATAATAACTATTTTTTATTGTTTGCAATTGGCTTTGCCTCGCCTTATCTATAAGCTTTCTGTCTCGTTTTTGCTTTCTGTATTGGTCTCGAACTACATTTAATGTAATTTGATAGACCCAGGTTGTAAATTTCCCTTTATGAAACTGATGTGATTTTCGATGAATTCTAATAAAAGTTTCCTGCACAATATCTGGAATATTTTCTTGTTTAACACCAAATTGATAAGCAAATCGTTCAATAATTAGTTCGCGGTTTATATTTTTCACATAAAAAAATTTAAAAATCCCTGTTTATATTTTTTATTTCGGGGTAATACTATAACTGTAAGACTTTCTCGTATTCCCCCTGTAAGCAAGGCGTTTAACGCTTTGCTTTTTTTTTCGTTTCCTCTAAGCTTTTTTAGCAAGTAAGAAAGTAAAAACTTCCTGCTTGCACAATTGCAACTAGCATCGCCGAAAAGCTTGGCAAATGTCAAGATTACTAATTATAATAGCATTAACGACTTTATAGGAGGCATTTTATGAGTATTTTCGAAGAATTATATGACCGTAAAAATACAAGATCTGTTAAATGGGATATGCTGCAAGCAATGTTCCAATCAGAGGACGTACTACCGATGTGGGTTGCTGACATGGATTTTAAAGCTCCCGAAGCTGTTAATGAAGCATTAATAAAACGCGCTCAGCATGGAATTTACGGATATACTATTATCGATGAGACAGTGTCAGGCTCAATCGTCAATTGGTTAGAAAAAAGACATAACTGGAAAATTGATCCTGCCTGGTTATCTTACAGTAACGGTGTTGTTACAAGCCTACATATTGCTGTACAAGCTTTCACAGAGCCACAGGATAAAATTCTCATTCAGACTCCTGTCTATCCACCATTTTATAATGTAATCGAAGCCCATGATCGTGAAGTAATCAAGAATCCACTCGTTAATAAGGATAATTACTATACAATCGATTTTGCAGACTTTGAAAACAAATTAAAACTTGGTGTGAAAGCATTCATCTTATGCTCCCCACATAACCCTGTTGGTCGTGTGTGGAGACAAGATGAGCTGGAAGAAATGGCAAGGTTATGTTTGAAATATGATGTTATGATTCTTTCGGATGAAATTCATGCGGACCTTGTGTTCCCAGGGCAGAAGCATATCCCGATTGCTTCACTTTCTGAAGAAGTTGCCAATCATACTATTACGTGTATGGCTCCATCGAAAACATTCAATCTTGCTGGACTGGATGCATCCTATGTGATTACAACCAATACCGAAAACCGAAAAAAGCTTGATGCATCATTTAATAAACAAGGCTTTCATAACCAATTAAATACAATGGGAAATACCGCAATGGAAGCAGCATATACACATGGCGAGCCTTGGCTTGAAGAATTAAACAGCTTGCTTGAAAGTCATACCAATTATGTAACTGAAATGTTCGACCAGCATATACCTGAACTAAAAGTTGTGAAAACGGAAGGTACTTACCTTCTTTGGATTGACTGCAGTGCACTAAATATGGATAGTAAGTCTTTGAATAAATTTATGATTGAAGAGGCAAAGGTTGGCTTGAATACTGGGGCATCTTATGGAGAAGCTGGCGAACAATTCATGCGTATGAATATCGCCTGTCCACGTGCAACTTTAGAAGAAGGTGTCAAACGGATAATCGGTGCCGTACAAACATTAACTAAATAAATACGATAAAACACATGATCACTCCAGTTGATCATGTGTTTTTTGCTAAAAAAATGGCGATCATTTTTTCCACCGCACCCAAGAAACAATAGAGAATGGAAGCGAAAGAATCAAAAAAAACACTAATAAAATCCATGGATACTCGATCACTACATCAGACTGCCATGGCCAGAGAAACCTGTTCATTCCATAACACTCCTTTATTTAGATGAGACTTTAGTAAATATCCTTCGTATGACAGTCACAACCAGCAATAGAAATGGTAAAACAATTAACAATGGAACCCATAAATGAAGGGGAAAAATATGAATACCGACATAGATATGTTCACTTAAATTTGTTGACATCGTCATTCCTAACATGTAGGTAATGATAGCTACAGGTAAAATTAGATATCGGCTCGAACTTAGATTCAATAACAATTGCATCGAACGAACTGCCGCAAAAAAATAAAGCGTTAATTTAGCAAAAGCAGTGAGAACCATAACTAAGCTTACGATTGC
Organism: Oceanobacillus profundus; assembly: GCF_003515705.1. GTDB lineage: Bacteria > Bacillota > Bacilli > Bacillales > Amphibacillaceae > Oceanobacillus > Oceanobacillus profundus. The sequence goes on along the minus strand of NZ_QWEH01000002.1, from coordinate 418,282 downwards.
ATCTAGGTTGTCAAGGAAATCAGCAATCGATATTTGTTGCATTAATGTATAAACGGGAAATAGGGTACGTTCTAAAATACTTTCTCCGAAGACGAGCGATTGCATCAGACTAAGTATAGCAATCGTTATTCCGGATACAATTGCTGCGATAATTGTTACCTTCATTACCTTTTCCGTTTCTTTGACTAATGGCCAAATCATTGCTAATGTTAATGTCTCCGCAAATGTTTGCGTGATACCTGTCGGCCATACGGCTGTCCAAATCTTTCCCCAACCTTGTCCAACCACGGGAAGGATATAGTTAATATTCACAACATCTGAAAAAAACAGTAGAATAACCTCAATCATGAAGATTATTAACACCATCGGTAACAAGTATTCGGTTAGTCGAGCGATAACTTCAATTCCAGATGAAACCCCATACAAAACAACTAATAAAAGCGAGAGAACAATGAACCATGATGGTGTCTGTGGAAGAATCGTAACAGGGATAATTGACTTTACATCGGCTAAAATTCGCCCTGCCACATACAAAAACAAAAGTGGATATAGCCAAGCAATCGGCATACCGATCCATTTTCCAAGTTGTGCCGGAAACCATTCCACAACTGTTAAACTTGGGTTCATTTTCATTAGAGCAATATACATTAAAATCAGCATAATTCCCAATGCAGTAGAGATTAGAATTGCTAGCCACGCATCTCTGCCAGCAGATGAAGCAAACCCAAATATTACAGATGAACCAAGCTGGAAAAACACTGTAATTGTAAAAAGCTGATACACCGATATTCGTTCCATAAGATCCTCCTAAGAACTTGACGGTAAAGGATTCTCCTTAATCTTTCTGATTTGAGAATATTATTGACTGGTTAGTAAACCCGGTACCCTTTATCTTGATTTCAGTTGCTATTACGATTTCAATTTCAGGAAAAACTTCTGCCCACTTACTTTTATACATATCATTCCACAGTTTGGGATTCGAACGATAAACCGCATGTCCAATGCCAAAGACATCTGATTGTAATTCTTTTTGAGCTTTATTCACCGTTAATTCAAGCCTTTCTTTAACCTCATCTTCAAACATTTTTTTAACCTTTTGAATATTTTCTGGATCATTCAAATCGAACGTTGAGGAGTTTTCAAAGATTTCTACTTCTCCATAGCTATCGACTTTTATTTTCACGTTATCCTTCGATACAGTTGGCTTAATCTTAGATGATACTTGCAGTATTTCTGCCCCTATTTGCCCTCCGCCTTCATTACCTGGAACTGTCAGAGATATCGCTCCAGATACAAATTCATCGCGCATCCATAAAAGACCTCGAGATTCTTTATCATCCATCCATCCTACTAATTTATCTCCCTTAAAGATTGCTGCGCCATTTAGCGACGGAACCATATCTGAGGAATTATTCTCTTTTTCTAATGGCTCACTTGAAACTTCTGAAGCAAAGGGTTCATCACCATCAGCTAACATGCGGGTCAAAAAATCCCTTACCTTAACTTCCAGCCCCGCCCCTCTTTTTTCTTGTTCTCTAATTTCCTCTGTCGTCATACTTTCAATCTGAGGTTTTAAGTTTAACTTATCATTTGCCTTTCCCTTCGCAAATAAAATTGTGCTACCTAATTGCGGTTGCCTGAACCTTGTGAAGAAATCAAGTACAGAAGAAACACCTTCCGTTGCCAACTCTTCCCCTATAATAAGCACATTACTCTGACCAAAGAAAACCTCTCTGGACAACTTCAACTGAATTTGTCGATATGCTTCCATAATATCTTGCCCCTCTTCCGAGACCACTATTGTTGTTTCAGATCCCCCAGATCCTTTACCAGCTTGAGGGCCAAGGTTTTTTGGAACTGCAATTTGTAAGCTAAGCAGAATATTTTTATTTTCCCCTTTATCAATTGCAATACCAGTGACTAAGGCGATATCAATTACCTCGGTCCTACCCCAGCAACTCGTAAGGAGTGGTATCATCACGATAAGTAAGATTAACCTACATTTTCGTTTCATATACGTTTCCTTTCCGCTTCGACATAAGTTGTTAAATGGTTAGAAAACTTGGCATTTGTCTATTTAGGCGAATGCCTTAGTTGCACTTATTCAGAGAGGCTTCCCTCAAAGTTGGATAGAGGTTTTGAAAAAAAGTCGGTTTTTTCACCGATTTCTTCCAATCTGATCTACTACATCTGGAAAGCCGCATTAGCGTTTTTCTTATTGATTCGGACCAGGACGTGAATTATGCTTAATACGATTCGCTTTATTTTTCCCTAGATAGCCTGGGCGCTTGTTCATCGCCCACCATGGTGCCCTAACAAATATATCCTTCAAATTAGTTGTATCCAACGGAGCAACTGGTGAAAAGTATGGAACGCCAAACGACCGGAGTCGTAAAATATATATTTGTAACGTTATCACACCTAAAAAAACTCCATACAGACCCATAAATCCAGCAAGAAACATCATTGGAAAGCGAAGAATTCGAATAGTGTTAGCTTGTTCATATCCTGGAATAATAAATGAAGCAATCCCAGTTGTTGCGACAATAATGACCATTGGACTAGAGACAATCCCAGCGTCAACGGCAGCTTGCCCAATTACTAATGCCCCGACAATACTTACAGCCGATCCTACTGCTCGGGGTAGGCGAACTCCAGCTTCTCGCAATCCTTCAAAAGCAACTTCCATAATTAACGCTTCAATAAGTGCAGGAAAAGGAGTGGCCTCCCGTGCAACAGCTAAACTAAGTAATAAACTGGTTGGAAGCATTTCCTGATGAAAAGTTGTCACAGCAACATAGAGCGATGGTAACAATAGGGAGATAATTAAAAACAAATAGCGTAACATTCGAATAAACGAAGACGTAATATAACGCTGATAATAATCCTCAGGACTTTGAATCAATTGAAAAAACGTTTGTGGAGCAATTAGGCAAAAAGGCGTATTATCAATGATAATGCCGACGCTCCCTTCTAATAAGCTTCCAACTACTTTATCCGGACGCTCGGTATGACCAACTAAAGGAAAAACAGAAAATGGGTTATCGTCGATTAACTCTTCGATATATCCACTTTCTAAGATAGCGTCAATATCTATTCGATCAATCCTTTCATGAATCTCCTGAACTAACGAATCTTCCGCAATGCCTTCGATATATGTAATGACGAGATCAGTTTTCGATAATCGTCCTACTTTTTTTTGTTCCATTTTTAACCGAGGTGTTTTCAACCTTCTACGGATTAAACTCGTATTTGTCCTTAAGTTTTCTGTAAATCCATCCCGCGGCCCTCGAACTACTACCTCCGACTCTGGCTGTTCAATTGCTCGTTTCTCCCATCCCTTTATACTAATAAATAATGCATCTGGCATTTTATCAATTAATAAAACCGTATTTCCCGATAAAATATGATCGGTAACATCTTGCAGTTTTTGACTACTAGTAACATCAGCTGTAGTAACAACTCGTTCTAACAGCTGTTTAATTGAAGTAATTCCCGCATTTAACTCCTGTTCATCCCAATTCAATAACGGTTTCAATACGTCGGAATCCATTAATTGTTGGTTGACAAGCCCATCTAAAAAAATAAGCATTCCTTTTTTATTCCCGATATGCAGCTCACGATAGACGATATCCGAAGATTTTTCGAACACCGCCTTTAACTCGTTTACATCATTCTCCAATTCACCTTTAAGTACTTCGCTTTGAAATGGACTCGACTGTTCTTCAAGAGGGTGTTCACTGTTAAAAAATTTAAATAGCTTATTAATACTTTTAATGATAATATCCCCCCTCTATCAATCATACAAATTATTCTTACCTGTTTTTGGGGTATTATGTATGGTGGTGTAACATTTATCCTGTTCAATATTTGTCACATTTCAATTGCTCATTATTTGTAGCCAAAAAAAACGGCTTGCTAATAAAATGGATAACAAGCCGATCGATTCTTTAATTTTTCTCATTCAATTAATATATTTCTACTATTCCTCTTGTTCCTCATTAAATTCTGTCGGGTCTGTTGGAGCATCTTCTGACTCCCCCGCTCCATCTTCTTTTTTAATCACACCACAAATAATTCTTGCTCCAGAATTCCCACTAGGCTGACTTACCCCATCATCTTGATTTTCTGTAACAATTAATGAGGTCCCACCTTTTTCAAAAAGCGAATTCTTCCCATCTAACAATGTCGCCTCTGCGAGCATTAGCTCTACATCAACAAGTCCTGCACCATCTGCTTCAATGTTCGGCAAATCACCAAGATGTGCACCATCCGGGTGCATAAGCCCATGCTCTTTCCCTTCCGGATCTAAATGATTTCCAGAGCTTTTAAAGTCCGGTCCTTTACAAGCCGGGTACTCATGAACATGAATTCCGTGAAAACCTGGAGCCAGCCCTTCAAGTGTAAGTTCGATTTGCACACCCTCTGCAGCTTCATTTAACAAAGCTGTTCCAACTCTATCTCCGGTGCCATTATACATTTCAACTGACTTACTCGTAATTTCATCGGAGGATTGGCAAGCAGTTAACAAAAGTAAGGTAATGAAAACAACCATAAAACGCATGTAAAAAATCTCCTTTTGCATTCCTTTATACTCAGTATTTGCAACAAGGTATTAATCTAAACAAAAAAGCCTCCTATTTTTAAAGAATAGGAGGCCTTGCTTTTACTTAAGTATGATCTGTCGTGTGTCGATTATTTTCCAATTGTTGCTGATACTGCTTATTAAATTTTCGTTCATCTTTTCTCGATTTTTTAACCATCAGGTACATTGCAACGACTGCTAAAATGATAAAAATTGTCAATGCAATAACAGCTGGAATATATTCCGTCTTATCTTCTGGAAAATAGAGAAACGGCATCATCAATCTTCACATCCTTCTCCATCAATTATAACAAACTTCTACTATTAGCCAACTAACAGAATTAAATATTCGCAAATTCGCCCTATTTTTGGCAAACTAGAGCTAAGGAAGGTGATTTGATGTCTGAAATTACAACTGGAAGTTTGGTAAAGGCGCATTACCGTTCAGGAACATATCTTGGTGTTGTAAATGAGCTTAGGGGCGAGAACTATCTGGTTGAAGTTCTAGCTGTCCAAAAACATCCATTACAGGGAGACCTACACAATTACGGAAAGCTAGATGACGTGTTTTTTCATGAACGAAAAGCATTAGCCTTTCACGAAAAAATGAACGTTAAAAAAGCAGCAGTTAAAAAGTATGAGGGTGAAATTCCAGACTACGGTAAATCTTTAAAAGAAGCAGTAGAGGAATATATGGAAAAACTAGCAGCAGAGGATATTCCATTTAACAAGTTGGCACGTCAAAAACTCGATAGTTTGGAGAATACGTATTACAGAAAATTGTACAATCAAAAAAATAAAAGCTAGAGATTAATATCATCTAGCTTTTTTCTGTACACTGTAAGCACCATACCTGTACAGTTTGTAGTCGCTTACCTTGTTTTCATCTTATTCACCTAAATGTTCTTTAATTACTTCAGCAACACCGTTTAATGCTTCTTCCTCATCATTTCCAGTAGCACTGATTTCGATTTCAGATCCTTTTGGTATACCTAGTGACATAACACCCATAATTGATTTTAAGTTAACTTTCTTACCTTTATATGAAATTTCAACCTCAGAGTCATATTGGCCAGCTTTATTAACTAATAAAGTTGCAGGTCTTGCATGTACACCAGTTTCAGCAGTAATTGTAAATGTTTGTGATTTCATTATAAATCATCCTTCCAAATCTATTTTATACTATTTTTTCAAACATTTATGTTATGTGATTCACATAAACCTACATCTATTATATACAATTACAGAAATTAATGAAAGAAATAAGCTAAAAAAAATCGTACACTGCCGAAATTTGTCTTTCATTACCTGTTATGATAACGTTATTTTGAAACGAAATGCTTCAGATACAAGGAGGAAATTAAATGAGTGTTCACATAGGTGCAAAACAGGGTGAAATTGCCGATAAAATTCTGTTACCAGGAGACCCGCTTCGCGCAAAATATATTGCAGAAACTTACTTAGAAGACGCTAAAGTTTACAACGAAGTACGTGGGATGTTAGGTTATACCGGAACATATAAAGGGGAACGTGTTTCTGTACAAGGTACAGGAATGGGAGTACCATCCATTTCTATTTATGTTAATGAGCTAATTCAAAGCTATGATGTCAAAAAACTGATTCGCGTCGGAACATGTGGAGCGATTCAAAAAGATGTCAAGGTTCGGGATATCATTTTAGGACAAGGCGCAACAACGGATTCACAAATGAACCGATTAATTTTTAATGGCATTGACTATGCGCCAATAGCAGATTTTGAGCTACTTAAAAACACGTATGATGCCGGCATTGAAAAAGGCCTTAACCTTCGTGTTGGTAACATTTTTACCAGTGATACATTCTATCGTGATAATGCAAAAGAAGTAAATGAGTTGCTTGCGAAGTATAATGTTTTAGCAATTGAAATGGAATCAACAGCACTTTATACTCTTGCAGCAAAATACGGACGCAAGGCTCTGTCTGTACTTACGGTGTCTGACCACATCTTAACTGGAGAAGAAACAACAGCAATGGAACGTCAAACAACCTTTAATGACATGATGGAAATCGCCTTGGAAGCAATTATTAAATAAAGCTATTTATTAGGACAGTCTTACCACAGGCTGTCTTTTCCATTGTCACCCAAACCTTTTATTGGTTGACAGTATATAAAGCTGCCCTTATTATTTTCTTATAAGGGGGGAATATCCATGAGATTACGTCCAATTGACTTAACGTTTGGTGCCATGTTTGTTTGTTTAATGGCAATCGGGGCGAATATTACTGTTTGGTTTCCATTTTTGGCGATTCCGATTGGAGGAGCAACCGTTCCTGTATCCTTACAAACATTCTTCGCTATCTTAGCTGGAATGATGCTGGGGAGAAAGCTCGGGTCCATTTCAATGGTAGTTTATGCCTTTCTTGGGGCAGCAGGCTTACCGATATTCGCTGGTTTAAAAGGCGGATTCTTTCAATTCATTAGTCCAACCGGAGGGTTTATACTTTCCTTTATTTTAATTGCCTTTTTCGTTGGCTGGATGACAGAGAATCGAAAAGCTCGTTCGATTCCATACTTTATCTTTGTTGCAATTATTGGTTTAGCGATTAATTACGGTGTTGGAACTACCTATATGTATTTGGCAATGAATACATGGCTTGATTTATCGATCTCCTATCCCATTGCGTGGGCAGGGATGATTCCGTTTATGATTAAAGATGCGATATTATCAATTGTTGCAGCTCTTTTCATGCTTAGTCTTGCCAAACGGATTCCTTCCACTTTAAGGAATGTAAATATACAATAATGTCTATGCTATAGACATCCGTTTACCTAGTCAATTCTCTATGGTAAAATAACAGCAATATGGCACCAGCGAATATGCAGGTTTGATCAGTAAATTGCAGTAGGAAGGATGTTTTATAGCTTATGGAGTTATTTTTAAATTTCCCTTTATGGGCAGCTTTAGCAGCAATTGTTTTTGCTCAAGTAATTAAAATTCCAATTAAATTGATTTTCACAAGAGAGTTCCAACCAGGCCTTGCATTTAGTACTGGGGGAATGCCAAGCAGTCATTCCGCTGCTGTCACTGCACTGACAACTGCTATCGGTATCATTGAAGGTGTCACATCCAGTGTATTTGCGCTTGCATGTATATTTAGCGTGATTACGATGTTTGATGCTTCCGGTGTACGCAGACAGGCTGGGGAGCATGCAGCTTTGCTCAATCGATTAATTAAAGACTTTCAATACTTTACAGAAAGTGCGAAGGATTGGAATAAAAAAGAAGAATATGAAAAGCGCAGAGAATTGAAGGAACTGTTAGGACACCAGCCGATTGAAGTTTTTTTTGGCGGGTTAACTGGAATCGGTATTGCTTTCTTACTCTATCCGTTCTTTCAATGACACATATTAATAGAGGATGCTTTTTGTGTTAACAATAAAAAACTCCCGCTCGTTAGATTTCGGGAGTTTTTTTGTAGTTCATTAATCTTCGTTAAATTGTTGCCTGAATACTTGCATGGCTTCATCTTCATTTAATTTAATGAGTTGTTCTTCTGTCAACTCACCATTACCCATTTCAACAATATAGACTTCTAATTCCTTTTTCCCCCACTGTGCGAATACATCATCCACCGTGTGGTAAAATAAGTCAATTTTATTTCCTTTTATTGCACTACCTTTGTCAGCAACAACACCATATCCGTAATCCGGAATATAAAGAATTGTTCCTATTGGATAAATCGTCAAGTCAGCAGCAATGGTAGAATACAAGTCTCGCTTTACTTTTACTCCTGAAAACGTAATTCCATATTCTGGATGCTCTTCCGTTTTCCCGGTTGATTCGATTCCGGCCGTATAACCAGTTGCTACTACTGTTGCAACAGGATATTGGTCAAAGTCAATTGCTTCCTCAATCGTTTGCTGCGATGCAATTTCATCGCTTGAAATATAACGTTGCTTCGTTTTTGAAACGTTTAATCCCTTATGTTTTAATGTTGTTTGTCTGAGCTCTGCTGCCTTTGCCGTCATCACATTACCCGACTTCGGATGTTCTTCCCCAGCATTTGAAATGATTGTCACAGCCTGAACAAGCAAAATCATAATTAATGTCAACATTCCAACATGCAAAATAAAATTTTTGATTTTCATAATAACACCTCTTGGATGTCATCATTTCCAATCTAGTAAAATTTTATTCATCAACCTATTAGAAAACTACTTAGCATGTCACAAACTTTTGAAAAGATTTCTTCATTTTAACTATGTACATGGGATTAAATTCATTTTATAAACAGTTGCTTAGTGGATTGTTAAAACATTTGATAGCCGCTTTTACGCAGGATTTTTATAACAATCCCTGAGACAATTGCTCCAGCAAGTCCGGAAGAAAGGATAAAGATATCAGCGATCTTTAAGCTCAACAATTCTTGTCCTAATTGTGAAAATGCAGCACTTGTATTTGTAAAATATTCCATTGTTGATAGTTTATCAATAATCATAATTACAACAAACGGATAAAGGAATGCCATTAGCCATGTCCTTCTTAATAGCATGTTTAATATGAATGCGATTCCGAAAAAAATGACAAAATATAAAATAATGGAAACGATTAATTGTATCAATCCAGTAACTCCCCTCATGTAATCGATGTTAGCATACAACTGTCATTTTATACTAAAACAGAACAAAAGCGCAAGCATCCGGGGACACTGGAGCTAGACGCAACAAAAAAAGCAAAGGTTCTGCGCTTCCTTTGCTTTTTTTTGTTATAGCTTACCTTATTTAATTCTAGTAAAAAATGTTAAATTTTCCTTTTTTCATTAAAAGACCAATACCGCCTAATTTAAGAAGGTAACGATTATCACTCATTTTTTTCATAACCGTTGCTTTCCAACCAAATAATTTGCGTCCTAGAACTTCAGCAATTGCATCATCATGACCAAGTGAAGCAATCGTACCTAATAGATTTGGCTCAAAAGATTGTAGCTGTTCTCCACGTACTGCCGCTCTTACATTATGCGCAACTGTGCCCGATTGCTGAATGGCAATTTGAGCTGTTGGAGGGAATGGTCTCCCTGTTTGCTCATTCATAATTAACGCACAATCACCAATGACAAACACATCATCATAATCTGGAGTACGCATATCTTTCCGAACTTCTACTTTGCCACGATTTGTTGCAAATCCAGACTGCTCAACAATTGAATTTGCCTTCACCCCCGCTGCCCAGACCGTTGTCATTGTCGGAATCTCGGTAATCTTTCCATCTTTTTCATATACAATACTATCTTCCTTACATTCCTTCAGCATTGCACCATTAATAAATTCAACACCACGAGCGGATAAGGAATTTACTGCATATTCTACAAGCTCTTCATCAAACCCTGGTAGAATTGTTGGTGCTCCTTCTACAACAATAACTCTGACTTGAGTTTTTTCAATGTCATATTCTGCACATAGTTCTGGAATTCGATTGATTAATTCACCGGCAAACTCTATTCCTGTGAATCCACCGCCACCAACAACAATATTCAGGCGTGCATCGTTTTTTTCGGCTTCATTATGATAATTCGCAAAGTTAAAATCCAGATGCTCTCTAACTAAACGAGCACTATTAATGTTATTAATCATTAATGCATGTTCTTCAAGTCCAGGAATACCAAATGTAGCTGATTCAAATCCTAAGCCAATAACGAGTACATCATATTTTAATTCTGTATTCGATAGTTTCACAGTTTTTTCTTCAGGCTTAATGCTAATCACCTCATCTAAAACAATATTGATTTTTCTTGAATTGATAACATCTTTTATTTTAATCTTTGTGCGGTCCGGGTGAAGTGTTCCTGCAGCATTTTCATGTAGCCAAGTTGCTTGATAGTGGTAATCATTTTTATTTACAAGGGTAATTTCAGCTTCGTTCATATGCATCGTTTTCTGTAGTTTCGAAGCTGTCATCATCCCACCATATCCTGCACCTAAAATTACAATGTGTGGTTTATTCATTCTTATTCACTACTCCATTATTTCAATTTACGTAGTCACCATAGGTCAATAAAACCTATGTGACATATTTCACTATTTACTCTTTGAAACATTGACATTCGTTAAAAGGATACTGAAGAAGGCGTTCTTACTTTCCTAGAACCCTCTTACTACATTGAAGTATAAGCCTCTTCCTGTTTGAACGCCTTAACTGAAAGACTATACTTTATTATTTGCCTATATAAAACCCGGGTTCAATCCAGATTCTCTTTTTCTATAATTATATTAAAACTAATTTGTCATCATTCTGTAATATTCCCTCATTTATATTAGCTTTTTTCAAGAATGTTTTCAACCCTATATGTTATTTTCCTAATTGTATATTTATTAACTGTTTTTCTTAAATACTCATAAAAACATTCTCAATTATACACTTCACGAACCGGTTGTGGTACGATAGAAATGTTGATATTTATCGAAATAAATCGGGGGTTTTTTTATCATGTCTGAACAAATCTATGATGTCACAATTATCGGATCGGGCCCTACCGGATTATTTACGGCTTTCTATGGTGGCATGCGCCAAGCAAGTGTAAAAATAATCGAAAGCTTACCACATACTGGTGGGCAGCTTACAGCCCTGTATCCGGAAAAATATATATACGATGTAGCTGGATTTCCAAAGGTTCGCGCTCAAGAGCTTGTCGATAGACTAGAAGAACAGGCAAACATGTTCAATCCTGAGATTGTGCTTGGCCAGGCTATTGAAACTGTTGAAAAGCTTGAGGATGACTCATTTAGATTAACTTCCAATACAGGTGAAGTGCACCTTACAAAAACAATTATCATTACAGCAGGAAATGGCGCATTCCAGCCACGTCGTCTGAATATTGGTGAAAGCGAACGTTTCGAAGGTATTAATTTACATTATTATGTAAAAGATATGAATCAATTTAAAGATAGAAATGTCGTTCTCTTAGGTGGAGGCGATTCTGCAGTGGACTGGGCACTTATGCTCGAAAAGGTTGCCAAGAAAGTGACACTCGTTCACAGGCGTGATGAATTCCGTGCACACGAACATAGTGTAGAGCAGCTAAAAGCTTCAACTGTTGAATTATTAACACCATTTACTCCTTCTGAAATTGTTACATCTGATAAAATCGATCAACTTATTTTCCAAGAGGTAAAAGGCGATCGAACAGTTGAATTAGAAGCAGATGATGTTATTTGTAACTATGGCTTCATCTCCAGCTTAGGACCTATCAAAAACTGGGGGCTCGAAATTGAGAAGAACAGTATCCTAGTTAACACGAAAATGGAAACAAATATTCCAGGAATCTATGCTGCAGGTGATATTTGTACTTATGAAGGAAAAGTAAAACTAATTGTTACTGGTTTTGGAGAAGGACCGACAGCCATTAATAACGCTAAAAATTACATCGATCCAAAAGCGCGTATTCAACCAAAGCATTCAACAGCAATGTTTTAATCTATATAAGTCACCCGAATTTGGGTGGCTTTTTTATGTGTTAGGCAGGGATTCGAGGGAGGGTTAGCGAATGAGCATTATATCTGATTGTGAGATGCGTTCTTGTTTAAAAAAGCTTTTACGACTCTATTTTCCATTTATACGAAAGATGCTTTGCTGAGAAGATTGCCTGCTTCCCATCCCCAAAGGGAGAGAATCGAACAAAATCTGAGTATCGCTTATGCAGGCAATCAAGGCGAACGTTCATTAGAATTCCATTTGAACTTTACCCGGATGATTATTACGCGATTTTCATCACCTCCGGCTTCCATGGATAAACGGTTACCATATCCAAATCGACCTATTGCTTGTTCCCCCTCCGTATATTTATTTTAGAAGTCAAGGATATAACGGGTGAGCTTTACTTCGACGATACTGCACAACAATTAATCCAGCAAGTCATCTTCTATATTACAGGCACCAAAAAATGCATCCCATATCTTTGAGTTTGTTGTTCCATCAGCAAATCTACCATTTAAAAATCAACAGCTTGAAAAGCCGCTTTCCTCCAAAAATTCTTCCCATCACCAGTTTGATGAACTAACCTCTCTACTGCTTAAAAATCACACAGCCTTAATCACCATTGAATTAGCGAAGTATCATATTCGCGATACGCAGTCAATCAAAGGTATTCTATGTAACCAACGTCCGTTGAAGCGAGAATGGGGAACTTGGAAATGCAATCGCTGCGGCTCAGAAAACAAGCTTGCACATATCCAATCCCTGATGGATTATCTGCTTCTAATCGTTCAGGAAATAAAAAACAAAACAAACACTTTAGAGATTTCGCCCTGCTGACGTCTAGGTCGATAACGTCGAAATTACTGAACATACTACCACTAAAGCATCGTGGCACCTATAAAAACCGAACCTACCTGCTTTATTTTGTGACACTATCAAGGCTAATCAACATGTAGAAGCATGCTTAGTTGGGCTTGGGATGTATTTTATGCGCCCCTTTATTGGCGTGAGTGGGTTGTGTTTTGGTGTTTGTGGATTTGGATCGTATTTGGTGATTGGATCATATTTTACTTTATTCAGATTGTATTCTCTCCTATTTGGACTGTATTTCATCCTTGTTCGATCGTGAGCAAAGAGAGGCCCACGTACCCTCTCCAGTCCACAAAAAACGGAGCACCAGTCAGCGCTCCGCAATCTTTAACAATCTCCTGGTGTTCCGACTTTATCCTTCGTACGGAAAGATGAACCACATCCACAGGATACAATAGCGTTCGGGTTATCAATTGCAAACCCGCCACCCATCATGTTTTGTTTAAAATCAATAGTTGTTCCTTCAATAATCGGAATGTCCTGATTGAAAAAAACTACTGGAATTCCATTTATATCTTCTACAACGTCTAATTCTTCATTTATATCATATTCAAACCCTAGTGAATAAGATAATCCGCTACATCCTCCACCCTTAATTCCAAAGCGCAGATGTGCACCCGCGGATTCTTCCTGCATCATCTCTTTGATTTGGGCGCTGGCATTATCTGTCAACGTAATGACCATTTTGACGGACCTCCTCATTTCAGACTATATATTAAGTATACAAAGAGAAATCAAGTTGTTCAACTATTTCTGCTCGGCATATTGGAATACGCCTGTAGCAATGACCTGTGCATCACCAGTCATCCACACGTTTCCAGCCTCATCCCATTTAATCGATAGATCACCGCCAGCTAAATGAACGGTGATTGTTTCGTTCTGATTACAATAATGATTTAAAGTTGAAGCAACCACAGCTGCACACGCTCCTGTACCACATGCTTGTGTTACACCAGAGCCTCGCTCCCATACACGAAAATTCAGTTCATGAGGAGAAACAACCTCAACAAACTCCACATTAACACCCTCTGGAAAACGCGAATCTCTCTCAATAACAGGACCAAGCTCATACAATGGTGCTGCATCAATTGCATCTACAAAAAACACTGCATGAGGATTCCCCATCGATACAGCTGTCACCTCTAATTTTTCACCATTCACGTCAAAAGGCTCCGCAACTACTTTAGGATCATCACTTCCCATCATAGGAATATTCACCCGCTTCAATTGTGGTTGCCCCATATTAATTGTTATTAGTTCTACCTGTTCTGCGTCATTTTCAGTCACTTCAGCTGTCACAATATTTGCTCGCGTTTCGATTGTGAATTTTTCATTTGACACAATTCCATGTTCATATGCATATTTCGCTGTACAACGGAGCCCGTTTCCACAGCTTTTCCCTTCCGAACCATCCTTATTAAAAATCCGCATCCCAACATCAGCCTTTTCGCTGGGATGAATTAATATCATGCCATCTGAACCAATGCCAGTATTGACATTTGCTAGCTTTTGAGCAAGATCGGAAAAGAGATTTTCTTCTATGTTAAATTGGAATAAATCGATATAAATATAATTATTTCCAAGCCCATGCATTTTGATAAAAGGTATTTCCATTAATACTCCTACTTTCTATGACTGTAGTTGTACACCGTACTTATCTAAAGATTGATAAATTGTTTTCAGGCGCGGAATTCCCTCTGCAACCATATCATCATTTACAAATACAATCGGATAAAATAAATCTTCTGAAAAAATTTGCTCTACGAATGTCTTATGTTTATCCACATCCTGTGGCTGATTAATATCAATGTATTCATATGTAATTGGGTCAGCAACATATTTTCTAGCAATCGCTGCTTGAAGCCATTCGTACGTATCCTTTGAGCCAGGAGCTCCCACACAGCTTGCACATATCTGCTCTGCTCCATAAACCGTTATGGTCACTTTTTTTGCATTCATACTCCCCCACCCCTTCTATATTATAGAGGTTGTTCAAAAAGTCCGGTAAAAATGACGCAAATCGAGATCAGGAGAACTTCGACTAAGTACCCACACGTCCTGTGTCGAACGTCGAAGTCACCACATCCTGTGAAGCTCGTTGGCTAGCTTTTCCGTTCCTCACATAATAATTGCATACGTTCCGGTACTCAAAACTTCGCCGCCTCGAACTTCTCGGTCCTTTTCATCTTCCTTTTGAACACTTACTTATAGTTTATCTTAGTTTCTTTTATTTTACAAAAACCTCGTAAAAAGATAAAATATAAATAACTGGATCTAACTTAATAAATTTTTAGATAGATTTTTATAGGTAGTCATTCTATAATAAGAGTATGGAAAGGGGTTAGATGGATATGCATGAACAAGTACAAGAAGTATTAAATAAATTACGTCCATTCTTACTACGTGACGGTGGAGATGTTGAATTAGTTGATGTAGATGAAGACGGTGTAGTGCTCGTTCGTCTTATGGGAGCGTGTGGTAACTGCCCAAGTTCTACAATTACATTAAAAGCAGGAATTGAACGTGCGTTAATCGCAGAAGTTCCTGGCGTTAAAGAGCTTGAACAAGTATTCTAATAATATATCCTTTAAGGCAGACTGATGTCTGCCTTTTTTTATTTGATTGGAGTTATCGGCTTACTCCCACGCAGAACTGCGCTGATGTTGTCCAAGCAAAGCTGAATCATCGTCGTGCGTGTCTCCACACTTGCAGATCCAATATGTGGCAGGCAGACGACATCATCTCTTCCAACGAACGGATGGTCAGATCGAATTGGTTCTTCACGAAAAACATCAAGGCCCGCCGCTCGAATTTCACCTTTATCCAACGCCTCTAGTAATGCATCCTCATCAACAACTCCACCTCGGGAAATATTAATGAAAATCGCGCTTGTTTTCATCTTTGCAAAAGCTTCTTGATTGAAAGTATTCGCCGTTTCCTCTGTTAGTGGGACAACGGAAACGATAAAGTCTGATTCACTCAATAGCTCATCAAACCCTGAATAAATAACACCGAGTTCCTCTTCAACTGCTGGTTTTCGATTTCGATTATGATAGCGAACGTTCATATTAAATCCAGTAGCACGTTTCGCAATCGCTTCACCAATTCTCCCCATTCCAAGAATTCCGATTGTTTTGTGATGAATATCAGCTCCTGCAAGGAGAAATGGAGCCCATTCATTCCATTTATCTTGTTCAATAAATGCACTTGCCTCAACAATTCTTCTTGCTGTGGCCATTAAGAGTCCAAATCCCAAATCTGCCGTTGTTTCGGATAACACATCCGGTGTGTTTGTAACAATGACTTGATGTTTACTCGCTGCATCTACATCAATATTGTCAAAACCGACTGCTAAATTTGCAACGACTTTTAGATTTGGCGCTTGTGCTAAAAGCTCTTCGTCCACGTTATCACTAAGTACAGTCAACAAGCCGTCTGCATGCCTCGCCTCTTCAAGCAGCACATCACGAGGTACACGTTCATCCTCCTTCTCCCACATGCGGAATGAAAAGCTTTCCTGGTACGGTTTTAATAATGTTTCTGGAATTTTTCTAGTAATATAAATTGTAGCTTTTCCCATACTGTCCCTCTCTTTACCAACTATTGTACTTGCGCAACGACTTGCAATCCAACATTTAAGCGTTCCGTATATGAATCGCTCTAGTGACCGATTAAGTCATTTTCTAATAAGCAATTACAACCAGTGTACCATAGGTATCCCCCACGTTTCAGCATCCACGCCTGTTATTTCAAAAAATTCACTCAAAAAACTTTCAAACACAGATTGCTGTTCAATTATTTTTTCTAAGCCTTTTATATCTGGTGTGGTAAAGCCTCGCTCAATAAAATCAAACAAGTGAATTGGAAAAAGCAAACGCGCATATACTAGACGCCAACCAAAAACTGAAATTGGTGCTACTTGTTGATAGTCATTTAAAAATGCAATTGTCTTTTCGACTTTATCATTATTTAGAATGACACTACGTATATATTCAGCAATATCTCTTGCTGGATGATCATATACAAGCTGATCTGTCCAAATAACTGGAAAATCCAATGATTCATAGCGATTAAACGTAATGGTTCCTTGATCCGTTTCAAGTATTCGCCGTTCCCGCTCACTTTCTTGCAGAAACTGAATTGCATTTTCACTTATTCCAATTATATATGGCAAAAAATTCATCAGCGCTCGATTATATTCAGACTGCTTTTCCTTTGCTTCGCGCTCAATTCCAGTCTCAAAAGCTGTTAATTTATCTATCCATAATGCTTTCCACTTCCCATAGCTCGATATTGATTTCGGTTCATAACCAAATGCTGTTCCAATCTGATGAAACTCAGCAAGTCGAATTCCCGCAGGCTTTGCGGAATATTCTCGATTATCTACTTGCTGCATTTGGATAACCATCCATATGTTTTCACCATAGGATGTAAACCATTCTCCTTGTAAATTCGGGATTGGAAGTGTCATTATTTCCACTGGTTGTTCCTTTAAAAAATAAGTTACTGCCGCTTGCTCAGTAAGAATTGTTTCCTTGTTTCTTCCTGAAATGGTAAAATAAATACTATCACCTTGCTTGTATCCTTCTTTATTTCCAAATAATATTTTCCGCTCTGGATGGATACGGTAATAAATAGCAAGCATTCCTGTTAGTGGCAACATGATCTCCCCTTTTTCTTCTTTTATTAAAGTGTATGAATGTACCAAAGATATTTTAACTATAATAATGAAAAGGTGATTTTAAATGGCGAAGTATACGAAAAAAAGCGAACTTGAAGTGAATGCAAGAAAAGCGTTAAAAGACCGCGGGGTTAAAGTAGAGGATATCGCTGAGCTTGTTTATTATTTACAATCAAAATATCATAACGATTTGTCTATGGATGATTGCCTGCACAATGTTGAGCGTGTATTAACAAAACGAGAGGTACAAAATGCAATTTTAACAGGTATTGAGCTTGATATGCTTGCAGAACAAAAGAAACTAAGTCAGCCATTGCAAAAAACCATTGAGACGGATGAAGGGCTTTATGGAATTGATGAGGTAATCGCACTTTCCATTGTTAATGTATATGGATCAATTGGTATGACCAACTTCGGTTATATCGATAAACAGAAGCCCGGAATTCTGAAAAAGTTAAACGATAAATCCAGCGGTGAAATTCATACTTTCCTCGATGATATTGTTGGAGCAATCGCTGCAGCTGCCTCAAGCAGATTAGCACATAGTGACGCAGATGCGCTAGATGATGTTGATGCATAATGCATAAAGAAAAGGAAGCTGGGACATTACAAAAGTGTTTAATGTTAAAGACGAACGATGCATAAGCTTAGCTTAGGAAATATACGTAGACTCCAGTGGGAGGTAAGGCATAGGTGAGACACCGTAGTGCGATAGCACAAAGGGGTTCACCAGCCGCCTCTGGATGCGCGAAGTATATTTCCGGAGTGAGTTATTTGCATCAATCATGTTCGGTTTTTATTTCAGAAAAAACCTTTTGTCTCAGCCTCTTTCCTAAATTTTATCAAGCCATTCTGTTAATTGGTGGACATAATATGTTGGCGGAATCTCCAAGCTATCTAAGTCTTCAAATGGAGTCACGCCAGTAAAAACCATTAATGTGTCAATTCCTGCACGGATACCAGCTGAAATATCAGTCTGATAATTATCACCAACCATCAATGTTTCTTCTCTCGTTAATCCCAATAGCTTAAGCGCCTCTTCCATAATTATTGATTCAGGCTTTCCAATAAATAGCGGATTTTCTCCAGTGCTAACCGAAACAACTGAAACGAGAGCACCGTTACCTGGAAGAAGACCACGTTCTGTAGGGATAGCGACATCACCGTTCGTAGCTATCAGCTTTGCTCCATTTCGGATAGCAAGACAAGCTTTTGTATATTTTTCGTACGTTATTTGGCGATCAATTCCCATTACAACAAAATCGCACTCCGTATCCGTAATAATCATTCCACTTGCTTCCAATGCTTCTAGCAATCCTTTTTCACCAATAACAAAACAGCTGGCTTTTTCCTTGATGGATTTTATGTAATTGGCTGTTGCAGTAGCAGATGTTACAATTTGATTGGCTGCAGCTTTAATCTCCATCGCATTTAATTTGTTCGCTACATCCTCTGGAGTTTTAGAAGAATTATTCGTGACAAATAAATAAGGGATCTCCTTTAAGTGGAGCTCATTAATAAATTCTGCTGCTCCTGCAATCGCTTCTGTTCCACGATACATTGTCCCGTCTAAGTCAATTAGATAACCTTTATAATCTCTCATATATTAAACCTCTTCTCGAAATAAAAAGAAGATGATCTAGTCACCTTCCATTCGGATTTTTTATTTTCCATTTACAAACATGATCACCCTGTGTAATAAAGGAATACGCACTGACTTCACTTCCAGGAAAGATTTCCTCATAGAGTTTTTGCTCGTTTGTACACATTTGGTGGTAGCACCTGGCAATAGCAGCTACCGGGCAATTGTAATTTCTAACCTCAAAATCTCCTTCAGCCACCTTCTCAACCTCCACCATATATCCCCTTTCATTTTGAACCCGAACCATTTCCGCCACTTTTTTATCCAGGTCGTCCTCCTGTATTACGTTATTCATATAGGCTTTTTCCCGTTCGCCATGCTTATCTAATAACGCACGTACAGCTTGAGGTCCGTGCAATTCTTCTAAATCTTCAAGGAGCTCCACTGGAATTGATTTATACTGATTCGGAAATGTTTCATGACCCTTTTGTGTAAGATCATACGTAAGATATGGTCTACCGAGCTTTTGCTTATGGGACTGCTGCTTAACAAAACCTTGCTGGACAAGCTCATGAAGTTGTTTTCTGACAGCGATTTCAGAAATAGTAAAATGCTCCATGATTTCAGTAATTGTAAGGTCATTGGCCTTTTTTAAAATAGTTAATAGTCGCTGTTTTGTTGGCGTGCGCTTACTCATAATCCCACCTTCATTCGTTAGAAAATGCGTTTGCTACTCCTAGCTCATTATTCAAATACGTCCTAATTCTGCTGCTAAACTGGCTCCAAACCGGATGATATCCGTGTATTGCCTCTAACAAAGCATTATGGTTTACTTTTGTATATTCCGAAACAAGCATTTTACGAAGCGATACGAACATTTTATATGCTCCTTCCTCATCCTGTGGCAGAACCTTTTCATCGACTAAAATATCAATGATATCATCATAGCTTCCCGGATCCCTCATAATAAATCCATCAATCATCATGTTCCCGACATCCAGCATTGATTCAATACTTACATGAACCATACGTTCCAAACTTAATTTATCTGTGAAGCTAGTAGCTTGATGATTTTTTAACTGTTCTAAGATTTGGTCTAAATATAAAAGCGTATTTTCAATTTTGCTACGATCCACGAAATACATACATATTCCCCCCGATATCTGTCTATAATTTTATCATATCATATTCCATATGTTTATGAATCAAAACATGGTATATTTAAGCTATGAAGGTTTGTATAAATGAATAATTACAATTTTATAATGAGGGACGCACAATGAAAGAAAGTCAACTTGTTGCGATGGATGCAACATCAATAGCCGGTGCAATTCAAAATAAGCAAATTACGAGTAAAGAAGTTGTTTCAACGTATATTGCTCATATCTTAAAGACGAACCCAAACATCAATGCGATGGTTGAGGACCGATTTGAAGCTGCTTTATATGAAGCAAATGAATTAGATCAAATGCTAGCTAGAGGGGAAGTAATAGGGCCGCTTCATGGGGTCCCAATTTCAGTAAAAGAGTCACTACATGTCGCAGAAATGAAAACGACCGGTGGCTTAGAGCACCGGCAGGATTTAATTTCCAGGGAAGATGCCGAGGTTGTTGGACGTTTAAAAAAAGCTGGTGCCATAATTTTAGGAAAAACTAACACCCCTGCACTTTGCTTCTGTCAGGAAACAGATAATAAATTATATGGCAGAACAAATAACCCGTGGGATTTAAATAGAACTGCCGGGGGATCTTCAGGAGGCGAAGGTGCCCTTCTTGCTGTAGGTGGAGCTGCTGCAGGCATTGGATCGGACATTGGTGGGTCAATTCGTTTTCCCGCACATTTTAATGGCATCATCGGTTTCAAGCCGGGGATGTTCACTATCTCTAATGATGGCCATTTCCCAGCTGTTATGCATGATTTACAAGCCCGTATGCTAACTATTGGACCAATGGGAAAATCTGTTCAAGATATGCGACTGCTTTATAAGGTTCTTTCCGGTGTTTCGTTAGAACTAAAACCTTTAAATCGATTCCGAATGGAGATCTTACCTAGTACAATTGATTATCCGTTATCTGAGAAAACAAAACATATACTTAACCAAACGGAGCTTTTTCTTGAGAAGACGTTCTCCACGAAACAATCCAGCCCTCCTTACTTCAGAGACAGCGCTCTAATTTGGCAGGAAATTTTATCGATGGAAGGAAGTAAATTGATTGAACAAGAAGCATATAACAATGACAGATCGAATGTATATACCTCTTTCTTTAAAGAAAAATTAACACAACGAACGAAGGTGCATCCATATCTTTCCTGGGCGATTATGGGCGCAAAAATGTTTCGCCCATCTAGAAAGCGCATTCGTGAAGTAGAAACAATTATCGAACAAGGTGACGAATTATTAAAAGCGTATTTAAAGAATCGCCTTCTTATTTTTCCTGTTTATCATTCTGGGGCTCTTCCCCACGGTCAAGTGTTTAAGGAAATATTCTCGATTCGAAAAACATTCTTACAGCATATGCCCTATGTAGCCTATGCAAATGTATGGGGACTGCCTGCATTAACAATTCCTGTTGGAACAGATGAAAACAATATGCCAATTAGTATTCAAATCATGAGTGCCATTGGTAATGAGGATGCTATATTCCGCCTAGGCAGATTAATTGAAAAGAAATTTAGAGGTTATATGCTTTGCAATAATGAAGTGGCACAGTCATTCTTATAAAATGGAATGACTGTTTTTTATACTTTTTTACTGTTTATAAGCTGTTTTTTATCGAATATGATTTAACGTTTAGCAAATACTATTCCTATCCACAAAATCACATCTATTTTGGAAAGAGGTGTACGATTATGTCAGAGAAAAAGAATAAGCATTTTTCGGATTTCTCAAATGTAGACAAACAACGTAATCAGTTAATACCTGAAGAATTTCCAGAAGGACCATTTGGTTCTGCAATCAACGATAATGAAAAAGTATCAAGTAAATCTGAACCTTGGGGCGAGGGACAATATCGCACAAGCGCCTTTACATTTCCAGATAAAAACCAGCATGCAGGCATCCCACGACAAGCAGATGGATCACATCCGACACATGACGAGTCAGAAAGCGACGAAAGGTAGCAGCTCAAATGTTTGAACTGCTACCTTTTACTTATGTACTTTCTTCAACACAAAATAGGCGCATCCAAAATTACAGTATTCAAATAAATAATCATCTAATGCATTTATTTTCGAATCGATTGATGCTTTTGCATTTCTCTCCTTATAAAATCCTTTTAATCGAAGCTGCTCATAGCCCCAGTCTCCTACAATATAATCATACTTAGCCAATATTTCGGAATATCGATTTTTAATTGCTTCCTCTTGAAATCCATCTTTTATATTTTCCACAATTTCATAGCTTTTACCATTCAGTTCAATCAAACGATTCACCCCACTTTTCATGCACACATAAGTTGCTTCTAGTTTACCATACGTTCGGATATAGAAACCAGAAATATTTACATGCATTATTTTCGCCTTTTTAAAGAAACTAGGACTAATCAAATTATAATTGCGTGTTCAAGAGGGGGATGACACCGGACTGTTGAACAACCTTTTATATGTAGGAGGAAGAACATGAAAGCAATCCTTATTATAATGCTTACGATAACTACGATGCTTGTAGGTTGTACAACATTTGACAACTCAGAAGGTGATCGTGAACAAATACTTGATGAATTGGATCCTACAAGAAATGCGCCAGAACCCACGGATGATGAGCTTAGCTCAAAGCTGGGATACGTACGTTACACAAAGGATCAACTGGATAATGAACTGGAAAACGGTGAACAGCAGCTCACAATCGATCGTAATGAAATGGCTGATATGATTACGAAAATCATTCTTAGAAATAATGGTTTTGAGGAAGTTGCAACACTTGTTACGGACAAGGAAGTTTTAATTGCTTACCAAAGAAATGAAGAACTTTCTGCCGAGGAAGCATCCGATTTATGCAAGAAAACCGCTGCATCTATTTTACCAGGCTTTTTTAATATCCATGTTTCTGATAATGAAACACTCATGCAGGATATCCAAAGTCTGCATCAATCCACATCGGAAAACCGGAATTATGATAACACAATAAAAGCCATTATAAAAGAAATGGAAAAAACACCTAATAGGGAAACAGTGGAATAATCATTATCAATAAACTAATTATAGGAGGTGAATACATTGACGAACAGGCTTATCTTCTCCATTATTATTACCTTCTTTTTCTTGAACGCTAATGCAGTCAATGCCGAGAATGAGGAATCCGTTTATGATAAGCGAATGGCACTTTTTAAAAAGACTGAAGCACTAACACAAATTCCTTGGTACTATTTTGCTGCTATTGATAATTATGAACGTAACATAAAAAGCAGTGATGAACCTGAGCAAGTAATCTCAATAGAATTCGCTTCTGAATTATGGTTTGGCCCAGGGAATAGCTCACAAATAACGGAAGAAACTATTATCGACACTTTCGATGGAGAAGGAAAAGATGGAAATGGTGATGGAAAGGCAGATCCAGCCAATGAAGAAGATGTTCTTTATACGATGGCAATGCTTATTCTAGAATATGGTCCTACAGAGGATGATATTAAAATTGCACTGTGGAATCATTATCAGCGTGATTTAACCGTTCAAACTATCATGAATACGGCAAAGGTATTTGCAACGTTCCAAGATATCAATTTAACAGATAGAGACTTCCCTGTATCGATTCAGCATAATTACAGTTATCGCAATACTTGGGGAGACCGAAGAGGCTTTGGTGGGCTGCGTATTCACGAGGGTACAGATATTTTCGCAAACTATGGTGTCCCTGTTCAGTCAACCACATATGGCGTAATTGAAATGATGGGCTGGAACCTATACGGTGGCTGGCGCATTGGAATACGTGACATTTTTAATATTTATCATTATTACGCGCATATGAGTGGTTATGATGATAATATAAAACTTGGACAAGTTGTACAGCCTGGAGATGTGCTCGGCAGTGTTGGATCAACCGGCTATGGTCCACCAGGAACATCTGGAAAATTCCCGCCCCATTTACACTACGGGATGTATAAGGATAATGGGTATAGTGAATGGTCCTTTGACCCCTACCCTTACTTGCGAAAATGGGAACGCATGGCTAGAGATAAACAATAGTTGGACCATAAATCCGACGTATAAGCAAAGGAGTCGTTACCATTCCGGTAACGACTCCTTTGTAACACTTTAATCTGTTTGCTTTGATTTTCTCATTGCGTTCCATACACTCGCAATCAGACCGCCCCAAATTATTATCATCCCAATTACCATTACAAAAATAGATGCACCACTCATTCGTTAGCCTCCTTTTTCTCGTCTATATCCTTTTTCCATTTGATTAACGACATCAAAATACCAATTACAAGTGCTGCTATCGCGATCGACCAACCACCATATAAGATAAATGTATTGGAGTACCCTTCATAGTTACCTGTGTCCGTTGCAAATTCCTTTAGGAGGTTCTGCTTAAATAAACCATACATCATGTATCCCATGACGATAGGCGTTATTACCCCTAAACTAATTGTCCACCATGAACCAAGTCGGATATCCGAAATCCCGTCTGCATGATCTTTATACATTTTAACCTTACGGAGAATCCAAGCAATTAAGACAACCTCAACAAACCCAAGCATCGCTACACCGAATTGATTAATAAAATAATCAACTACATCCAGGAAGAACAGTCCGCCTTGTGTCGCAAACAGCAACGAGATAACAGCGGCTAAACCACCGCCTATTAGGACTGCTTTTTTCCTTGAGATTTGGAATTTATCCGACAAACCAGATACATACGTTTCTGTAATTGAGATTAATGAGGTTAATCCAGCTAACATTAACGAAACAAAGAATAATACCCCAAAAAGTTCGTTAAAGGCTGTGAATTCATTAATGATTGCTGGAAATGCTACGAATGCTAAGCCAACTCCACCACTTACAACTTCATTAATCGGCAAACCTGACTGTAAAGCCATAAATCCTAAAATACCAAACACACCAATACCCGCTAACAATTCAAAACCAGAATTCGCAAATCCTACGATAAAAGCGTTATTTGTAATGTCTGATTTCTTTGGCAAATAACTGGCGTACGTAATCATAATTGCAAAAGCAATGGATAAACTAAAGAAAATTTGTCCATATGCCGCAATCCATACATCCGGTGAAAAAATTTGGCTGAAATCAGGTGCAAAAAACGCATCCAATCCTTGCATAGCTCCTGGAAGGGTTAGTGCTCGAATAACAATGATGAGGAATATAATGACTAATGCTGGAATAAAAATACGATTTGCAATTTCAATCCCTTTCTTCACACCTTTAAATAGAATTCCTAATACCAGTGCCCAAACAATGATTAAAGGAATTAATACACCAGGAACCAGATTCCCTATCTGTCCTGGGACTTCTGCTAAATTTAGATAATCGCCATATAAAAATCCTTGTGTATCCTCTCCCCACCCTAAATTAAAAGAAAAAACAGAATACGATATGGCCCAGGCAACGATTACCGAATAATAGGTTGAAATAATAAATGCTACTGCAACTCCCCACCAGCCAACCCATTCTGTTTTTTTATGCATTCGTTTAAACGTTAATGGTGCAGAACCTCGATACTTATGTCCCATTGTAAATTCCAATATCAAAATCGGAATTCCGGCGGTAAGCAGTGCAAACAGATAAGGAATCAGAAATGCTCCGCCGCCATTTTCATAGGCAACTGCAGGAAAACGCCAAATGTTCCCAAGGCCGATAGCCGATCCGGCTGCCGCCAAAATAAAACCTGCCCTTGTCCCCCACTGAGAACGATTTTCCATGACCAAACCTCCCCTTTTTTTATACAAGCTCTGTATTATTTATATTATGAAGGTTTACAATAATTACTCTTTTCTGATATATTTATTACATAGTTTCCTTACGAAGAACAAAAGCGCAAGCGCCCGGTTAGCGACGTACGGACTGGACTGAGCCGCAGGAGATAAAGGAAACACGACGACCGCAGGGAGTCGATGTTGACTTATCGTACGGAGGTGAGGGAAGTCTCGCTAGTCGCTGGGCGCTGGAGCTGGACGTAGCCGTTTAGGTAACTAAGTTATCCACAGCATTCAAATTTTATAGTTTCCTGGTGCAACAAAAAAAGATGTGTGATGACATTACGTCATCACACATCTTAGAAATTTTTCAGCCTATATTTATTCCGCTGTTTTACTTTTTAAAACAGTACGATATACAAATACAATCCCAAAAAGGAATACAAGTGTAACTGCCAAGGAAAGCATAATTTGCCCTGTCAATCCAAGCAGTAAAAACCCTAGTATTGCTACAACTGCTGCAAGTATTGCATATGGCAGCTGCGTTAATACGTGATCAATATGGTTAGCCCCTGCTCCTGTTGAGGAGAGAATCGTCGTATCAGAAATAGGTGAGCAATGATCACCAAATACAGCTCCTGCAAGTACAGCTGCTAATGCCGGCAGTAATAACTCAATATTTGTATTGCTCATTACTTCTGCTGCAATTGGAAGCATGATACCAAATGTACCCCATGAAGACCCAGTAGACAATGCCATAATCGCTGCAATAACAAAGAATATTAACGGTAGATAGCTAACACCTATAGAGGAATCATTAACTAAATTCGCTAAATAGGTCCCTGTTTCCAATGTACCGATTACCGAACCGATCATCCAAGCTAAAATGAGAATATAAATAGCCGGAAGCATCGTTTTTGTCCCTTCTACAAAGATTTTCATAGAATTTGCTTTTGGCTTTCCTTGGACTAAATGAAAAATAAAAGCAGTCAATACGGCTAAAATACCACCAATTGCTAATGATTTGTTAACATCTGTATTCGCAAAAGCATCCAATATCGTAGCATTTCCATCTGTTGCTTGAATACCCGTAGTTATCATTGCTACAACGGTAGCTACAAAAAGAACTAAGATTGGTATAAATAAATGGTATACCTTTCCGTTTTGATTTGGCTTAAACACATCGCCTAAATCCCCTGCAACCGTATTCTGCTCTGGATTCAAAAGCTCTCCTGTTTCCATCGCACGTTTTTCATGTGTACGCATTGGACCAATATTAAATTGAAAATACGCTACAATAAATACAAGCAGGACTGCTGCTATTGCATAAAAATTCATCGGAATCATCCAGATAAATGCCTCAATCGGCTGATATTCTGTAATTTCATTGGCAGCAAACAATCCACCAAGAATTCCAATAATATAAGCTCCCCAGCTTGAGATAGGCGAAATAACTGTTATCGGGGCTGATGTTGAATCAATATAATAGGCAAGCTTCGCTCTGGACACTTTGTGACGATCTGTTAATGGTCTTGCAATTTGACCAACTGCAAGGCTGTTAAAATAGTCATCAATAAAAATAATTAATCCTAAAACGCCTGTCATTAACTGTGCACCTCTACGTGTTTTCACTCGTTTCATCATCCAGTCACCAAAAGCTCTGCTTCCTCCGGATGCTTGTAAAAAGGCAGTCATGATACCTAATAATAATAAAAATCCAATTAACTGAATATTTCCTGTATTAGGTGCTCCCTCTGAAACAAAAATTTCAT
The DNA here is from genome assembly GCF_003515705.1 of Oceanobacillus profundus. Taxonomy (GTDB): domain Bacteria; phylum Bacillota; class Bacilli; order Bacillales; family Amphibacillaceae; genus Oceanobacillus; species Oceanobacillus profundus. Next base: position 390,469 of record NZ_QWEH01000002.1, on the reverse strand, counting down.
AAAATACATACCAAATTTCCTTAACTGCTTGCAACACATTAAAATCATGAATAAATAATGCTCCAATTATTATCCCTGATCCTAATGATAATAAAATTTTCCTCGTTGTAATAACGAGCACCAGCATGATTAATGCTGGAATAATCGAATAAATTGTACCTTCCATTGTGATCCCCCCATAATTATTTCTCAGATGTGGTTTTCGAGATAAACGAGTTGATGATGAAATGTTGGTTTACGACATATGTACGTGCTAGCTTCTTAAAAAAGCACACAAAAAAACAATGACAGAAAATAACCATCATTGTTTTTTACAATTACAATATACGTTATCCTCCATCTCGATCAGTAGTTCTCCATGCACATCCATTTCAGCGGTTGTTCAAAAAGTCCGGTAAAAATGACACATCGAGATCAGTAGACCTTCGACTAAGTACCGACACGTCCTGTGTCGAACGTCGAAGTCACCACATCCTGTGGAAGCTCGTTGGCTTGCTTTTCCGTTCTCACGTATTAATTGCATACGTTACGGTACGGGGAGCTTCGCCGCCTCGAACTTCTCGGTCCTTTTTATCCTCTTTTTTGAACTCTCACTTTAAGCATGACAGTACATCTCTTGTTCAAAGATGTACCAGCAAATAATAAGTTTGACTCTTATTACGCTTCGGCAAATACCCCTTTCACCAACCATCACTGTTGTCATTCTCCGGTGGATTACTTATAATATTTGCGCCTCTACCTCACCGATCTGATAAGGTTTATTATTGAGTTAAAGGATATTCATAAAGTCCGGTAAAAGTGACACTTCGAATTTCTTCGTTAGCTTGCTTTTCCGTTCCTCACGTATTAATTGCATACGTTCCGGTACGGGAAGCTACGCTGCCTCGAACTTCTCGGTCCTTTTTATCCTCCTTTTGAATACACATAGTTACTCCCATACTATACTAGATTTTTAGTTATTCTGCAAGTCGTCTTTTGGTATAGCAATTGACGGACCATCACTGCCACCACCATAGAAATCTGGAACCTTGCCCATAATGGCACTACCATCCAAGTATATCTCCGTATTAACTGTTGTTACATCGGATGTAAATGGGATGACAATCTGCACATCCGCCTCTACATTAATATAAAGCGATACCCAAGCACCATTAATACCAAATTCCTCAATTTCACGTACAACATTTGTCCGAACATTCCCTACAACCTCGAAATTAATCGGTATTTTCGGACCTAGGTTTGCAAGTACCGTATTTCCGGTAACCTGCCCTAAAGGGATCTCAACCAATGTCGGATCCTGTTTCGCCATATCTTCAGCACCATCACTATATTCATATGGTTCGGTAAGCGGATCTTCAAATTCCAATGGGTCACCGCGGTTAACGTTGATGAAAAATTCTTCCACCCTGTCTGTTGCGACTCGATTAATTTCACTGATGATAGAATTGTTCCAGTTATACGTTGAAAAATTCCCTTCATTGTCATATGTAATATTTACCATGTCATCAAAACTATAATCTTCAACATACCGAACGGCTGAATTGATCGCCCGCGTTGCAAACTCATCGACTCTTCTTTCCGCTATATGCATTAGAACTGGTTCAATTCGTTTATCAATTAATTGCATACTTAAAAATACACAGACTACAAAAATAATCATCGTTATGATTAAAATATGTTTCCCTGGAGGCAATGCTGTTCGTTTGCGAAAACGTTTTTTATGTCTCAACTCAGGAACCCCCTCTGGAATAATCCTATGCTTGTTCCACAGGGGGTAGACTAAGTAATTTATAAACATAATAAAAATGCCTCCCTAATGGAAGACATTTGCATTAATTATGATATTCTTAACAAAGCTTCTTTACCCGTCATACCAACTTCCCAGCCATAAGCTTTTGAAGCATCTGTTATCTTCTGTAATGGAGCGTGTAATAATTCATCGATCGTTCGCACACCCATCGCACGCCCCGCGATAACATTACGCTCCATTAATTTTGGAACTTCATTAAAAATATCTACATCCAATGCCGCACACATAATATAGCCAATGTCATTGGATATCGTCAGCAAATTCGTTTTTGGAAGCTCAACACGTACTGCCATAAAAATCATGCCGTCTACTTCAAGTGGATTTACCGTAATCATAATGAATTGCCCCCTTCGCAATGTACCATATATGTGTATGCATGAAGGGGCCAACATGTCACAAGCAGCGGCCTCTTAGGAATAATATGGAAATTTAGCACGAAGCGTTTTTGCGAGCAAATCCCTTAAAAATTCCGGGACAAAATATTGCTTCGAATCCGATTTCGCTACCTCCGGTAATAGACGGCCGAATGTGAAGGTATCGGCAGTCGCGATATAGTATGTTCGATCTGGATCGATCTCTTCTCCATTTTCTAACAGAACCTGTTTCACATACTCCTCACCATTTTTATGAAATCCTGTTTCTACCTGGATTCCTGCAAACATCATTCTTCCCAGTACTTTCCCACGAAATCCAAAGCCTTTCAATGCCAGCTGCATAAATTCCTTTGTTAATGATACACGGACAACTTCGATCAATTCATTTCCTTTCAGATCCACAACAACAGGATTAATTGGATGTGGGCAAATCCGATGAATATCTCCATACGTGATAGCCCCTACTGGTAAGCTTTCCAGTAACAGACCGTTATTCAACATCGCAGCATCGGCTTTTGTCCATTCCTTAACTGTATTCGTCAGCTCCTGCATGATTGGTGTATCCTTATACCAATTAACAGTCAATGGACTGTCAATCTGTACAACGGTTTCACCAAGCAAGCTATTAGCCTCATTTAGCATCACGTGTAATGTCTGCTCCGTTTCAGCATCTTTTTCCAAATGCGTAATGTCAGCTGTATATGCCTCTTTTTTCACCAATTTTTTCTGCTTATGGTCCCAAGTAAGAATAACTTCACCTATATAAGCGCAATGCTTTCCTGCTGCAGTAATCACAGCATTATTGATATATTCGCCACTACGAAGCAAATGATGTGTATGGCCACCAATAATCGCATCTACAGCATCATACCTTCTTGCAATTTCTTGATCGATGGTAATACCAAGATGCGACATGACAATGATTATATCAACGGATTGCTCTAGATCTTCCATATACTTATCCAAAACTTCAAATTCAGGTGAAACATACCAATTTAATAGCTCATAAAAGGCATTAAATGGCGCAGTTAAACCAATCATACCAATTTTCACACCATGCTTTGTCTCAATATTTACTGTCGGACGTAACCATGGTGGCTGCATGTTATCAGTACTATGCAGGTTCGCACATGTGACTTCGAATGCAGCTTCATCATATAAATGGTATAAATCCTGATGAGACATTGTAATCCCTTCGTTATTGCCGATGGTAACATAATCATAACCTGCATCATTTAATAGCTTGACATTCGCTTTTCCCATTGTTGCCTCTGTTATAGAATGAGATCGGTCTACATGATCTCCAATATCAATTGTCCAGTTTGATTCACCACGTTGATTCCGTAGCGCTCGTGCTTCTTTTAAATAAGTCACAACACGTGGCCATTGTTTAAAATCACTATGTAAATCATTCGTATAATAAAAGTAGAATTTCTCTTCCATTTACATAACCCCTTAGGAGAATCCTTGATAAATCATACGCAATCCAATAAAAATTAAAATGACGCGCAATCCCCATTCCAATACTTTTCCAGGAAGAAGCTGATTCACCTTTGCACCTAACTTCCCACCAATCCAAGCACCTGGGATAAAGAATAATACATATTCCCATGCAATATGTCCAAGCACAATATGTGTACTAGCACCAACAATGCTAACAAAGAAAATCATAAACATTGATGTTGCGGTTGCAATATGTGCAGGAAACCCGAACAACAGAATCATTGCCGGCACCATAATGGAACCACCACCAATTCCAAAAAGCCCGGATAACGTCCCAACAATTAAGGATAGCACAAACGCTCCTAAGATCGGTACACGATATCGATATGTTTCTCCGAATAATTCAAATGTACGGACACCTTTTTCATCCCCAGTGAATTCCTTTTTATGATTCCGATCCCTTTTAATAAAGAAAAGAAGGGATATAACGATCATTAATATGCCAAAATATAATAAAAATGACTTCGAATCAACAAACTGATTTAACCATGAACCAATTGCTCCGCCTGGAATACTTCCCGTCAGAAATAAAAGTCCAGTTTTATAATCAACTCGTTTCACTTTTGCATATGACAGTGTTGAGGATAGTGCTGTAACAATCATAGCAATTAAAGAAATCCCAACAATGGATTGTGGAGTCACCCAGGAAAAGCTATCTAAAAACGAGCTAACCAACAGTAACGTTGGTATAAGAATAATTCCCCCGCCAAGCCCCATAATTGATCCAACAAATGCGGTAATCAGACCAATCGTTAAACATATTAAAAAAACCAAAACAACCCCTACCATCTGTAATATTGTATCTATATCTTATCATATTGATGAATGAAACTCGCATTGTATCTTGTTGAAAATATTTCTCATTATACGAGTACGAATGAGTAAACCTTGTGTATCAAATGAATTACTAACTTAGCAACAAACAACACGATACTTTTTCTTAGTCATCGTAACGTTTCCTTAAATTAATGCCTGTCAAAGTCTTCTTATAAATATACCGATCCATTATACCAGATCCTAAAATAACACCCGTTACAATTAGAATAAAGCCAAAGAAATGCGCAACTGAAATTTGTTCACCAAGAAATAAAAAAGAGCCCAGCAATGCAAAGAAAGGTTGTAAATTCATAAATATCGATGCTTTCCCTGGCCCTACATTTTGAATCGCATGATTGTACAGAAATTGACCAAGTGCAGTTGCAAAAATAGCGGAAGCAAGGAAAACAGACCACCCAACCAACGTCCCATCCTGCAAACTCGATATTCCTTCTGGCTCCAAAACGAAACCGATACAAAATAATAAAAATGATCCTATCAATAAAGTTGTTGCAGTAACTAATCTCGCTCCCATCGTTTCTGTTGCTTTTTTTATGTAGATAAAACTTAACGCTTGAGATAGTACTGCAAGAAAAATATAAATATCACCGATATTCATTGTCAAACCATTTATATTCCCAACAAGAATAACGAAAGAAACACCGGACAAACCAAAAATAATGCCAATTATCCTCATTAAGGAAAGCTTATCTTTTAACATTTTACTTGCAAGTATGGAAGTAAATAACGGAACTGTCCCTAAAAGCAAACCTGAATTAGAGGCACTTGTTTGCGTCAACCCAACCGATAGAAAGAAATGATGGCCAACTACCCCTGTAACGGAAACAAGAATAATGTAAGATAATTCTTGTTTTTTAGGTAAACGTATTTGTTTTCTTGCCCATAAGATTAAATACACAACAACAGCTGCTAAGAAAATGCGAAAAGAAGTGATCGTCACTGCTGAAAATTGCCCTACAATCACTTTAATTGCAATTACATTAAATCCCCACATGACCATTACTAAAATAAGTTGCCCATACATTAGGGAATTCCCCATTTAATCCCTTCTTTCGTTACGTTTGCAACCATAGCTATCTAAATTCACTGCTAATTATAGATGATTTTTTACCGTATTACGTTTTTCAGAACCATAGTTAAAGGCTGATTTTTATAAAATATGGTCGAGCATCCTAAGTTAGCCCGACCTGGTAACTATTTCTTATCTTCTACGATACCATATAATACTGCTCTATCCTTATATATCTGTAATACAAATCAATCAAATATTAACAACTATTTGTTCACACCTCTTCCCCCTCAATATATACATGTTCCGCTTTAGACAATAAATCAAAAGGACTCCCACTCCAAATAACGAAATCAGCATCCTTCCCTGGCTCAATGGATCCTACACGATCTTCAATACCTAGATGTTTTGCAGCATTTAATGTGATTGTTTGAAGTGCCTCCTGTTCACTTAGCCCATTCCGAATTGCATGAACAGCACTTGTAACAAGATAGTCAATCCCAACAACTGGATGATCTGTAGTTAACGAGCATGCTATTCCAGCATCCATTAACGTTTTAATTGTAGTCCAGCCTTTATCCTTTAATTCCACTTTCGAACGTGTAGACATCGTTGGCCCAACGGATACTTTCACGTCATGTTTAGCTATGAACGCTGCAATTTTATGTCCTTCTGTACAGTGTTCAATAGTCATATCGATATCAAATTCACGTTTGATACGCAATGCTGTCAGAATATCATCCGCGCGATGGGCATGAACACGTAATGGAATCTCCTTCTTCAATACTTTCGCTAAATTCTCTAAGTCTAGCTTTCGTTCCTTCTCCTCGTTATGTAAATAATTTTGTGCTTCGATTAATTTCTCCCTTAGCTGTGCAGCAACACCCATTCTCGTAACAGGCATTCTTCCTTTTCCACCGTGAAATCGTTTCGGATTTTCTCCTAAGGCAGCCTTCATACCTGATGGAGATTTTACGACCATCTCATCTACAATATTTCCAGCGGTTTTTAATATTACCATTTCTCCCCCAATAACATTGGCACTACCCGGCATGATTTGGGCCGTGGTAACACCAGATTTTCTAGCATCCTCAAAACCTATTTCCATTGGATTAATTCCATCAATAGCACGCAAGCTAGGGGTAACGGAACTACTCGTTTCATTATAATCAGCTCCTTCTAACCCAACACCTTCTTCAGAAATCCCTAAATGGGTGTGAACGTCAATAAGACCAGGGGTTAGTACTTTCCCTTGTGCATCGATTACATGATAAAAATCTGGGATCTTACTTGCAGGTACAAGCTTTGCGAACTTGCCATTTTCAATGATAAGATCTTGATCCTCGAATCTATTTCCTTTCCCGTCATAAATAATTGCATTGGTTATTGCCAACATGAATACCACTCCTACTATATTATTAGGTACAATTCTAAATTCCCCATAAAAAATAGCTTATAAGGCTTTTATCCTAACTATTTAAATAATTTCCGTTAGAAAGCTATTGTTTTATTCTAAAAGTTATTATATATTAATTATTATATCTTTTGTACAAATTTAGACATATTCCGACACGAAAGGAGCAAACAAAATTGTTTGAATCATTAAAAAAATACTCATTATCCTTGATTAGTATCCTTTTCTTAGCTATTTTACTTACAGCTTGTGCTAGTGAACCAGAGGAATCTTCTTCTAGTTCAAACGGAGGGGATGAAACGGCAGGTGGCAAAGAATTAGTCATCTCTACCGCTTCGGATGCAATATCACTAGATCCTGCTGGTGCGAATGATGTTCCTTCATTCGATGTTCAAAACAATATTTTTGAAAGATTGGTATCTTACGATCAAAATATGGAGCTTCAACCAGGACTTGCAGAAAGCTGGGAACAAATTGACGAAACAACCTGGGAGTTTAAACTACGTGAAGACGTTACCTTCCATGACGGCTCTGAATTTAATGCCGAAGCTGTAAAAGCGAACATAGAACGTATCAATGATCCAGAAGTTGCTGCCCCTGCAGCATACTTACTTGATATGATTAACGAAGTTGTCGTTGTGGATGATTATACCGTTCAGTTCAAAACAGAATTCCCGTACTCTGGTTTACCATCCAACCTAAGCCATTCGGTTTCAGGTATGATTTCACCAGAACAAATCAGGGAAGATTATGCTGCTATGGGAGAAGGAGAATCTGTTGGTAGTGTTATCAATGCAAATCCAATTGGAACTGGCTTCTTAAAATTTGAAGAATGGCAGCCTGGACAGCTTATCCGTCTAGTGAAAAACGAAGACTATTGGGGAGAACCAGCTAAGATCGAATCGGTTACCTTTAAAGTCGTACCAGAAGATTTAACACGTATCGCTGAATTAGAAACAGGAGACACCCACATTTCTAATCCATTAAGTTCTTCAGATGTATCACAGATCGAATCTAAAGAAAATTTATCCGTTCTACAACAAGGAAGCCTTGCATTAGATTATGTTGGATTTAATACATCGAAAGAACCGTTTAATGACCAGCTTGTCCGTCAAGCAATTACAATGGCCATTGATAAAGATCAAATAATCAATGGAATCTACGAGGGATATGCACAAGTTGCGGAAGGTCCTCTACCACCAAATGTTTATGGTTATGATGAAAATGTAGAAGGACTATCCCGTGACCAAGGTAAAGCAAAAGAATTACTTGCTGAAGCAGGATACCAGGATGGATTTACAACAACTCTTATGACAAACGATACGCGTGAACGTATGGACATTGCAACGAATATTCAATCACAGCTTGCAGAAATTGGAATTACGGTTGAAATCGAGGTGTTGGAATGGGGAGCATATATCGAAAAACTGGATGCAGGCGAACAGGAAATGTTTATTTTAGGTTGGTCTAACAGTACTGCCCATGCGGATAATACGTTCTATCCATTATTCCACAGTGATAATCTTGGAGCATCTGGAAATACGGTATTCTTTGAAAACAGTGAACTAGATACCTTAATTGAAGAAGCTCGTCAAGCACAAGACGAAGCTGAGCAATTAGAGCTTTATAAACAAGCAGAAGAAATGCTTGTAGATCTTGCTCCAATGGCTTACTTAACGCACAAAGATTATTTATTAGGTGTACGTGATGAAGTGAAGGGATTAACAATGTATCCTTCAAAATTGCTAAACTTGAAAGAAGTATCTATTGAGGAATAAGTTTATTTGCTTTGGAGGCTGTCCGAGGGTTCGGGCAACCTCCTTTCATATAATAAATAACCCCGACACGTTTAATACATGTACTTACACTATCTTAATTTTGATTCGTTCCACTCACTTACGCAAGAGCTGATACTGAGGTAAGCTTGCAAAAATTTCTAACGCCAACGCTTCAATATACGTATGGACAGTTAGGTTACGATGATCTGCCATATTTAATCCAAGTATGGTTTCTCTTTCACTAAATATACCAAATTCTCGAGAAGGACGAATTATTCCTTTTGCTGCCATCGTTTGCAGCTGAACTCTCCTTAATCTTGAAGCAACCGAATTATAAATTCCTTTATATCTACAACACGTGGATATATTGGTTCCTCCTCGGTTCCTGTTATTATCAGTGGTACAAGAGATTCTTGTTTGTGCAAGGAACCGTGTGCTGCACCAGAAAGATGGACAGGTGATGATTGCGCCTTAAACTCACAGCCCGGTTTCGCATTGACGACAATGAAACGCCCCGAATGGGAGTTGAAAACACTATACAACCGAGCTAACGCATCTGGATAGTTACCATAGGTGACTCTTTTTTCAGTGGTCAGATTTAAATCTAGAATCTTAGCATCCCCTTCTATACTCCATGATTGATTATAAATATCAGTAAATTTCCCGGAAGGGCGATATTTCAGTGACCCTTCTTTCATACCAGATTCTACATGAATGGAGCTTTCATTTTTCCAGGCTATAATATCGATCCTCTCATCGTTTTTGAGCTGTTCGATAATAGCAGACAACGGCAGACTGTCATCCAGTACATAAATATAAGACATCCGCTGATTTACACATAGAACGATCTGATCTTTCTTATGTACTGGGCGTCTTATTCGGGAGATACGGTATTTTTTTAACCATTTTCTTAAATCAATGACAAATTCTCGATGATTTGTTCCTGTTGCAGAGTGACCATTATCCCCCATCACTAGCCATGCATTTTGATTAATTGCTTCCTTCCAGCTTGGATACAAATCCAATATTTTTTGAATTTCCTTATCAATCTTTGTGATACCTTTAATATCCATCGGCCCCTTTAAATGAATTCGGGCATCCATGTCCTGAAATATACAGAAGGTAAATGAAGGAAGTTTGTTCTTTCTAATAAGATACTTAAGTTCCCGAGCAGTATATTTATAGTTTCCAGCAGCTATTTGCGTTGCGAATCCCCATGGACGTACTTTTGAAAAGGTTCCCAAAGAAAAGATATTTGCTGCTTCCGTTGTCCACTTTCCATTTTTAAATCGCGTCAAGGCACTGAATAACTTTGGTGTTTGCAACTTTTGCGGGGTGTTTCCACGATATACAAAGGAATTAATGGAAGCTGAATTCATCCCCCTTTTAGCTAATTCCTCATAAATTGTAGTGACTTCACTGCTCAGATGCTCATTATTCAGTCGGAAAAGCATATTATGGACCGTTCTGCGAATCCCTAACCTAAACGTTTCCCTAAAACCAGTACCGTAGTTAATAATCTCTTTTTTGGAATTATCGAACCAAGTTAAACCAGGTATATGATGTTGGTCAGCATAAGTACCTGTCAAAAGGCTGCTGTCGATTGTTACCGACATGGTTGGAAATGAAGTCACCATATTCGTAAAATAACTACCATTTTCCATCAAAAATTGTAAAGCAGGTGCTCGTCCTGTTTGAATAGCTAATTCCAGCGGTTCAGACATCAATGAATCGATGTTCAGCAAGATTACAGGTTTTTTCGATTGTGTGTTTTTTTTCATAATTACCATCCTCGCACGAGATTCAATATGTGAATTTCCCCCTCTTTGCTCTGAATCGGTTCTATTTTCTTTTAAGCAACTATTCAAAGACCAGCAAGAAGCTTCAAAAATCTACTATAAAATAATGATTACTATGTGTTTAGCTTATAGAAATAATTCGAGAGGTTGTCCAAAACGTGAGCAGTTTTCAATCCAAAATAATTGGGTCCTATTTTATTATTTTGCACAATATCTATAATTTCATGAATGTAAGTTACTCAGCCATGCGCTCAACAAGCTCATTCGAATTGATTTGATATTGCATCAATATTAACTGCTACATATCACTTTCAACAATTAGGAACAAATAAAAATAACCCTGCCACAGATATTATCGTGACAAGGGTGACAAGGGTTTGCATTTTCCCTCTATAGTAGAATTTTATCTCATAAGGTATAACAACCTTGAACTACGAACAAACTTGCTTTCTTTATAATCTATAATATCTATGCTTTATTGACATTTACATGGCATCGGCTTTTTCGCCAATCCGCTCTTTCCTTTTTCCATGCATGAAGAAATAAAGTACTATCGTAACGAAAACCATGAGCCCCATCATGAAATATAAGCTGCTATATCCAGTTAGCGGAATCAGATAGCCAAGTAAATAAGGACCGAATCCAAGACCAGCATCAAGCGCGATATAGTAAGTTGATGTTGCTAATCCAATCCGATCTGGCGGTGTCACTTTAACCGCTATTGCTTGGGTAATGGATTGCATGTTTCCGAATCCAAGGCCAATAAGAACACCAGCTGCTAATAAAGCAAAACTATTCGTTGTAAAGCTTAGAAGCAGTAATCCTGCACCAAACAGAATAAAAGCTGGATACATAACAGTATTTTCACCTTTTAAGTCCATTAAGCGACCTGTAAATGGACGTGATACTAGGATAGCTACTGCATAAACAACGAAAAAGAAGCTTGCCACCTCGACAAGACCAATCTCGATTGCATAGAAATTAATAAAAGAAAGAACACTTGAATACCCAAGTGATACGATAATTACAATGAATGCAATCGGCAGTGCTCTTGGTTCCACAAAATCGGAAAACTTAATTTTCCTTCTTTCAGCCACATTTGCAGGTTTTCCTGCAAATGGTATCTTAACAAACAGAGATATGATAAAACTAATAATCGCTAATGCAAGACAAAAGCCAAAAATCACTTGATAGCTCGTATGTGAGCTCATGTATAGTCCAAAGAAGGGTCCAATGGCTGTTGCCAGCGTAATACTCATACTGAAGTAGCCAATCCCTTCACCTTTTCGATCATTAGGAATCAACTCAGCAATAATAGTTCCTGTAGCTGTACTTGCCACCCCTAATGCGATTCCGTGTAATAAACGAGTTACAAGCAGTATCTCTATCCCTGCATGAATAAAGTATAAAAGGGATGTCAAAATAAAAAAGGTAAGCCCAAAATATAATACTTTCTTGTACCCAATAGATGAGATCATTCGTCCAATAAACAAACGCCCTACTAATGTTCCTATGATAAATATACCTGTTATAAGACCAGCTACACTCTCTGAAACATGATATTTATCGACTGCATAAACAGCCATGGTCACTAATAATAAGTAAAAAACGAAATATAAGAAAAAATTTGCTGCTGCTATAATAATAAAATTCTTCGTCCATAATTGAGATTTTGTTTGTTTCACTGTTTCTATCACTTCACTTCTTAATATTATTTTTAATTTCTTCCATCACCCGAATAAAATCAATCAATTCTGATTCCGAGATGTCTTTTAGAATTTCCTTTTCAAACTGATCAATGGTCACACGTACTTCCTCATAAACAGCTGTTCCTTGCCCAGTCAGCTGCATGCGTTTTTCGCGCTTATCTCTTCCAGCCACCTGTTCGACATAGCTCATTTCCTCTAAACTGGCAAAGGTTCTAGTGATGGTAGGCTTCTCCACACCTTGATAATGAGAAATTTCCACAAGTGTTGAAGCTCCATAATTGTACAGGTAATACAAAATGGTCCACTGTGCTCGATGCAGGTTATGTTTATTCAACAAGACATTAAGTCTATTTTCAAAAGGGCGATACAACATAATTAATTGATGGAAAAATTTCTGTGCAGATTTTATGGAAAACGCCTCCTATATGGTTATCATAGCTAACAGTTACCTAAGGTAACCATTATCCATGATAACAAAATTTCAGGAATTTGTCTATACGATGCTAAAGTTACTATTGCTAGAACAAAAGAAGCTGGGACAAAAGTATTTTTATGAAGTGAAAACCGAACATGATTGATGCAAATAACTCGCTCCGGAAATATAATTCGCTAAGTTTGTACATCGTTCGTCTTTAACATTAAGTATTTTAGTTATGTTTCAGCCTCTTCTACCTAATAAATAAAAACGAAACACAACTCTTACTAGAAAACAGTTTCTCTAATTTCCCTTTCCTCATAGTAATTCACTCTATAACCATATAGTTATCTACCTTTTTTACTATTTTCTATACTATTTAATCACGCTCCTTTCTGACATTTTACGTAGAATATCGTAAATCAAAGAAAGGAGAAAGTGTATGTTAAATTTTTCAATGATTGACTTGGTCCGACGCAATGGAAAAAAAGTTGACAAAAATATAAGGGGAGAAATGGTTAACTTTTATCGACCTTTTCGTTATATCCCTTGTTTCCTGCAAAGCTCCATAGAGCGTGTTAGAAAAAAAACAAAGAAATTACCCGTCGTAATAAAATTTGCCCCTGATTCCTTTTCTTCTGGGTTAAACGATGTAAAGGAAACAAAGTGTCGTTCTCTTCGCGAATACCCTTCTATTTCCTGTTGTTCAGCTAAATTATCCGTAAAAAATATTGAACATTTAATCACGAACTGCAACCATATCCAAAAAGTCTATTTAGACAGAAAGGTGACAACTTTACTAGATACCGCTTCCCCGGCAATAAACGCAAATGTTTTAAAAGATAATGGGTTAACAGGAGAAGGCGTAACCATTGCAGTAATCGATACTGGTATACATCCACATGAAGATTTACAAGATCGCATTATTGGCTTTAAGGATTTTGTTAATAGGAAATCTGATCCCTATGATGACAACGGTCATGGAACTCATTGTGCTGGAGATGCGGCTGGAAATGGCTTGTTATCGAATGGACAATATCAAGCTCCAGCATCCCAAGCTAATTTAGTAGGTGTCAAAGTACTAGATAAGATGGGAGCTGGTTCATTATCAACTGTTATTGAAGGAATCGAATGGTGCATCCAACATCAATCCGAATATAATATTGATATTCTTTCCCTTTCACTCGGTTCCGATGCTGTAGCACCTGCTGAAGATGATCCTGTGGTAAATGCGGTTGAAATAGCCTGGGATAACGGAATGGTTGTCTGTGTAGCCGCTGGAAACTCTGGTCCCGGAGAACAAACCATTGCAAGTCCAGGAATAAGCCCAAAGGTCATTACAGTCGGAGCAGCTGATGATAATAATACCGTTGACCGAGCCGATGATTCAGTAGCTGATTTTTCAAGTAGAGGTCCGACGATTGATGGGCTTATTAAGCCAGATTTATTAACACCAGGAGTCGATATTATCTCTTTACGAGCTCCCAGATCTTTCCTTGATAAAACCAATAAAGCAGCACGTGTGGACACTCACTATATGTCCTTATCCGGAACGTCAATGGCTACGCCGATATGTGCAGGAGTAATTGCACAATTGCTTCAACGTGATCCAAATCTTACGCCTGATCAAGTCAAAGAAAGGCTTTTGGATGCATGCGACGATTTGGGACAATCCCCACATATTCAAGGTGCTGGTTATTTAAATGCTAGTGATCTGATTGAGGACTTTGCAAATGTCGAGTAGAGGCTTACGTGTTTCTTCACTCGTATAAGTTTTACTGTTTTGCTTTTTCAAACCCTCTGTCTCCTCTAGATACTATTAGGCAGAGTTATATGTATGGTGTAAGAGCAAAAAAAGTAAGCCAAATCATCCTAGGCTTTTTCAGATAGGAATGATTTGACTTACTTTTTACTATCACCTGATTCTTAAAATAGCTCATCAACTGTCCTTGAGCTTCTTACAGCCCAAATCAGCCGGGCGATAAAGGGAATTTAGGTATTTCTTCAAAAATGTTAACCCATTTGAAACGAGCCAAATAATTTTAATAATGAGACTAAAACATGAGCCCGGCTGCCACATATAGATTATTATCCCCGTTCAACCTTATCCACCACTAATCCTTCTTCATTTTTCTTATCTTTATGGGGCACGATTCTTTTGCGTGCCTTATAAATCACAATTAGCGCGATAAACCAAACGGGCGTTATCATCAACGAAACACGTGTATCTTCTGCAATTGCAAGCACAACAAGAACAAATGTCAGGAAGGCAAGGATTAAATAATTTGCAAATGGATAAAATGGCATCTTAAATTTATTCACTTTTGCCAGATCAGGTCTTGTTTTACGGTATTTCAAATGACTGATGACCGTAATCCCCCAAATAAATATAAAGCATACTGTAGAAATACTTGTAACGAGTGTGAATACTCCTTCTGGCATTACATAATTTAATGCGACTGAAATTAAAACAACTGCAGTCGAAAAGAACAATGCATTGGAAGGAACCTTTCTTTTATCAAGCTTGGCAAATTTTTCCGGTGCATTTTTCTCTTTAGCGAGTGAATATACCATCCGGCTTGTACTGAAGATGGCACTATTACATGCTGAAGCAGCAGAAGTTAGAACGACAAAATTGATGATACCAGCAGCACCAACGATACCAACTACCGTAAAGACTTGGACGAATGGACTTTCAGTTGGGCTGATAGCGGTCCATGGATACACACTCATAATAACAAGAAGTGCACCTATATAAAAAATGATAATTCGAATAGGAATATTATTTATCGCTTTAGGTATAACTTTCTCTGGATTTTCTGTTTCTCCCGCTGTAAGTCCTACAAGTTCGATACCAACAAACGCAAATACGACCATTTGAAAAGAGAGGATGAAACCATTTACACCATTTGGAAACATACCTCCGTGGTTCCATAGATTCGTGAAACTCGCTCCACCTGCATCCGTGGAAAAACCACTTATAATCATAACAATACCTGTAACTATTAAGGCTAGAATTGCGATGACTTTAATTAATGCGAACCAGAATTCCATTTCTCCAAACAGTTTTACGGTGGCCAAGTTCATACATAATAAAATAACAAGCGCGATTAATCCTGGCATCCATTGTGGTATCGTTGGAAACCAATACTGGGTATAGAGGCCAACTGCTGTTAAGTCAGCCATTGCAATGGAAATCCAACAGAACCAATATGTCCAGCCAGTTAAAAATGCTGTCATTTCACCTAAATAATCTCTTACAAAGTCAACAAACGAATGATAGCTTAAATTACTTAACAGCAATTCTCCAAGGGCACGCATGATTAAAAAGAGAACAGCACCTGTAATCAAGTATGCGAATAATATGGATGGCCCTGCTAAATGTATTGATTTTCCTGCACCAAGAAATAATCCCGTACCAATTGCTCCACCAATAGCTATCAGTTGTACGTGTCTGTTTTTTAAACCCCTATCTAATTTTTGTTCTTGCATACAATTCCCTTCTCTCAACCTTTTTGATAATTATTAATTGATTTAGTTGCTAGTTCTTCAGTCTTTTATAAAATCATCATTTCAATTATATAACTGAAAAATCCCACATTTAAAAAAAGGATAGAGAAGGGCTATATTATTTCCATTCTCTGTCCTTTTACCTGAAAGTTTATCCTTCTATAATAGAAGGTCCCCTTTGGTGGCATAAATTGCACTCTCCAGAGTAGCGTCCTGTATTGGTGCTTTTACCTGAGAGATTAATTCCAATGGTTTTTTTGGAACTTGCTCCTTCGGTGGCGATATACTTCGCTCTCTCCCAATACAATCATCCGCAAGTTATGTAACTGTATAATATACTTAATTGTAATAACAATAGAATTTTTATTATAGCATATTATTTGATATCTCATCAATGTCATTACATTAAATTTAAAGCAGTTCCGAGATATAAATTCTTGTCCTGATCAAAACGAGTATCGTGCTGCAGCACTGGAAAAAGCAAAAAATTGTTCAGTAAACCTTCAAGAATATTAAAAAGGTCAACGGCGTCTGAATCTGTCAAATATGTAAAGAGTTTAACATTTGATTCGTGCGGAAAAGTTGAGAAAAGAAGAAGAATGGATGTTATTAAATAGATAACTAAGTAAACAGTCAAAAAATAACAGAACAGAGATTAGTAGGGCGTAAATTGGGCAATTACGTAACATTTAATAAAAAAAACCCTCGCCACAATTATAATTGTAACGAGGGTTTCCTATTATATTACCCAATAGAGCCTTCCATCTCGAATTTAATCAATCTGTTCATCTCTACTGCATATTCCATTGGAAGTTCTTTTGTAAATGGCTCGATGAAGCCCATTACGATCATTTCTGTTGCTTCTTCCTCTGTTAATCCTCTACTCATCAAGTAGAACAATTGCTCTTCAGATACTTTAGAAACTTTCGCTTCGTGCTCCAATGAAATGTTATCATTTAAAATTTCATTGTATGGAATAGTATCAGAGAACGATTCGTTATCCATGATTAGCGTGTCACATTCGATGTTTGCACGTGCACCGTCTGCTTTACGTCCAAAGTGTACAAGACCGAGGTACGAAACCTTTCCGCCTTGTTTAGAGATTGATTTTGAAACAATTGTTGAAGACGTGTTTGGTGCTAAGTGATGCATTTTTGCACCTGCGTGCTGTAATTGTCCTTTACCAGCAATAGCGATAGATAGCGTGTTACCACGTGCACCTTCGCCTTTTAATAAAATCGCAGGGTATTTCATCGTTAATTTCGAACCGATGTTACCATCAATCCATTCCATCGTTCCATTTGCATCAACTACTGCACGTTTTGTAACTAGGTTGTATACGTTGTTTGCCCAGTTTTGAATCGTTGTATAACGGCAATATGCATCTTTTTTAACAACGATTTCAACAACCGCACTATGAAGTGAGTTTGTTGTAAAGACTGGAGCTGTACAGCCCTCAACATAGTGTACAGATGCACCTTCATCAACAATGATTAATGTTCTTTCAAACTGCCCCATATTTTCCGAGTTAATACGGAAATATGCTTGTAATGGTGTTGATGTTTGAACACCTTTCGGAACATAGATAAATGATCCGCCAGACCATACGGCTGAGTTCAGTGCAGCAAATTTATTATCAGAATATGGAATAACTTTTCCAAAGTATTCTTTAAATAACTCTTCGTCTTCTTTTAGCGCTGTATCAGTATCCTTAAATACGATACCCATTTCTTGAAGATCTTCTTTCAAGCTATGATAAACAACCTCTGATTCGTACTGTGCAGATACACCAGCTAAATATTTTTGTTCTGCTTCTGGAATACCAAGCTTATCAAATGTTTCTTTGATTTCAGCAGGTACCTCATCCCATGTTCTACCTTGCTTTTCAGATGGTTTAACGTAATAAACGATCTCATCAAAATCAAGTTCTGAAAGATCTCCGCCCCATTGCGGCATTGGGCGCTCGTAAAAATGCTCTAATGCCTTCAAGCGGTAGTCAAGCATCCACTGTGGCTCTTCTTTCATTTTAGAGATTTCTTCAACGACTTTACGTGTTAATCCTCTTTCCGTTCGGAAAACAGAGACGTCTTTATCATGAAATCCATATTTATATTCTTCCATTTCAGGCATTTTTTTAGCCATTATATAACCTCCTCATTGTATTATCTAAAGCGGAATCGCCCGGTTAGCGACGTACGGACTGCGCCCCGTACTTTGGGGTGGTTCGACTTCGAACATTCCTACGTAGGAGATAAAGGAAACACGACGACCAAAGGAAGTCGATGTTGACTTTCACCGCAAGGGTATAAGTGCGACTAAGCCTCATGTTTTAGCCAGTCGGCAAGTCTTCTTTATCGTACGGAGGTGAGGGAAGTCTCGCTAGTCGCTGGGCGATGGAGCTGGACGTGGCTACTCATGCACAAGAAAAACATCCAGCAAAACTTTATATTTTTAAATTCATTTAATCTTGTTGTGCTCCCTTTTCCATTGCCTTCCATGCCAAGGTTGCACACTTGATTCTTGCTGGAAACTTGGAGACACCCTGCAATGCTTCAATGTCTTCCATATCCAATCCTTCTGTATCAATCTCTTTTCCAAGCATCATCTCAGAAAATGCTCTCGACATTTTAACTGCTTGTTCAAGACTTTTTCCTTTAATTGCTTGAGTCATCATTGAAGCAGACGACATACTGATTGAACAGCCTTCCCCTTCAAACTTGGCATCTTGTACAACACCATCTTCAACTTGCATTTGCAATTGAATACGGTCTCCGCATGTTGGGTTATTCATGTCGATTGTTACTGAATCACCCTCAATTTGTCCACGATTTCTAGGGTTTTTATAATGATCCATAATTACTTGTCTGTAAAGTGTATCGAGGTTATTAAAAGACATTCCCAAAATACTCCTTTGTTTTCAACAGTCCATTTACCAGCAGATCAATATCCTCTTCCGTGTTGTAAAGATAGAAGCTGGCACGTGCTGTTGCTGTTACATCGAGCCATTTCATCAGTGGCTGTGCGCAATGATGTCCAGCACGAACAGCAATTCCTTCTGCATCAAGTGCTGTTGCTGTATCATGTGGATGCACATCATCGAGATTAAATGTAACAAGTCCAGCACGTTTTTCTGGACCATAGATTGAGATACCATCGATCGTGCGTAGTTGTTTCATTGCATAGTCTGCTAATTTTTGTTCATGATCTAAAATAGTTTCATTACCAATTTCATTTAGAAAGTCTATTGCTGCAGCCAGTCCAATTGCACCTGCAATAATTGGCGTACCACCTTCAAATTTCCACGGCAATTCCTTCCACGTAGAATCATAAAGGTTAACGAAATCAATCATTTCGCCGCCAAATTCAATTGGTTCCATATTTTCTAGAAGCTCTTTTTTTCCGTATAAAACACCAATACCAGTTGGACCACACATTTTATGAGCCGAAAATGCATAGAAATCACAGTCAAGATCAGCTACATCTACTTTTAAATGCGGAGCACCTTGAGCACCATCAACAAGCATAACCGCACCATGAGCATGGGCAATTTGAGCGACTTCCTTAATTGGGTTAATTGTACCCAACACATTGGAAACCTGTGTCATTGCTACAATCTTCGTATTTGCTGTTACCGTTTCGCGAACAGCTTCTAATGTTATAGTACCATCGCTTTGCAATGGGATATATTTGAGTGTTGCACCAGTTGCTTTTGCAGCTTGTTGCCAAGGGATAATGTTACTGTGATGCTCCATTGGCGTAATCACAATTTCATCCCCTGGTTTCAAATTCGCTCTCCCATAACTGGTAGCAACAAGATTAATTGCTGTCGTTGTTCCTCTAGTAAAAATAATTTCAGCTGTACTGCGTGCATTAATAAATTCACGAACCTTCTCGCGAGCGCCTTCGTATTTATCTGTTGCTCTTGTTCCTAACGTATGAACACCACGATGTACGTTTGAATTATCTTCACGGTAATACGTGTTAACCGCCTCAATAACTGACAGTGGTTTTTGCGAAGTCGCAGATGAATCAAGATAGACTAAAGGATGTCCATTAACTTCCTGATTTAAAATGGGAAACTGTTCTTTAATGGCTTTAACATCCATTAATTAACTTTCCTTTCAATTACTTGAGTCAATTGCTTACGAACAGACTCAATTGGAATTTGAGATACAACAGGCTCAAGGAACCCATGAATAACCAAGCGTTCAGCTTCTTCCTTAGTAAGTCCACGACTCATCAAGTAGTACATTTGTAAAGGATCAACACGACCAACAGAAGCTGCATGACCAGCAGTTACATCATCTTCATCAATTAATAGAATTGGGTTGGCATCCCCTCGTGCTTTTTCACTTAGCATTAATACACGTGATTCCTGCTCCGAATTCGACTTCGAACCACCATGCTCAATTTTACCAATCGCGTTAAAGATAGTAGTCGCACTACCTTTCATAACTCCACGTTGTAAAATAAATGCATCGGTTTGTTTACCGAATTGGCGAATGCTTGACGTAAAGTTCTGTGTTTGTTTCCCGCGTCCAACAGTAACAGCTTTAGCCTCTGACGTTGCATTATCACCTAGTAAATAGGTAATGTTTTCGGAAACCGTATTTCCGTCATTCATTTGACCTAATGCCCAGTTAATCTTCGCATCACGTTGAGCTACACCACGACGATTTACATAGGTTGTTGTTCCTGCTGCAAAATGATCTACTGCACCATATGCAACTTGTGCATTATCATGAGCAAATACTTCTGTTACGATATTCGCTACCGTTTTTTGCTCTTCATTGTGAGAAACGTAGTTCTCCAAATAGGTGAGCGAGCTTCCTTCCTCCGCAACGATCAACACGTGGTTGAACAATGCTGTTTCAGGATCCTCTTGCCAGAAGATTGCCTGGATTGGTGCTTCGATTTGAACATTCTTAGGAACATAGATAAAGATTCCACCATTCATTAGTGCTGCATGAAGTGCTGTTAAACGATCCTGGTCAACAGAAACTGCTTCTTTCATGTAGTATTTTTCTACTAAATCACTATGCTCATTCAAGGCAGTAAAAATGTCTGTAAAAATAACACCTTTATCCTTTAAATCTTCATTTAATGTAGAAAATGCAACGGAATGATTTCGTTGAATCAACAAGTTTTCTGCTTTATTTTCTTCATCAAAGTATGCTTGTATTTCTTCAGGCAATTCAGTTGTAGTAGTAACAGCCTGACCTGATGTAAATTCATGTTTGAACGTATTGAAATTCCAATTACGGATATTGGTTTTATCCGGCTTTGGCATTTCAAGCGTGTTTACTTGAGAAAGCGCGCTCACGCGTAATTCAGACATCCACGCAGGTTCGTTTCGTTCTTTTGAAAACTGTTCTAAATAGTCTTTATCAAATGGCAGCTTTGTTTCGACAGTCATTTTACTCCTCCTAACGTTACGCGTTTTGTTCTACTGTTTCGTCTGTAATTCCTAACTCTTCTTTAATCCACTCATAACCTTCTTCTTCTAAACGTTTTGCAAGCTCAGGTCCACCTGATTTCACAACACGGCCCTGCATCATAACATGAACAAAGTCAGGAGTAATGTAGTTAAGTAAACGTTGGTAATGCGTAATCATTAGGCAACCAAAGTCTTCTCCGCGCATTTTATTGATTCCTTTAGATACAATTTTCAATGCATCAATATCTAATCCAGAATCAATTTCATCTAAAATCGCAATAGCAGGATTTATTTGCAATAATTGAAGGATTTCATTACGTTTCTTCTCCCCACCAGAGAAACCTTCGTTTAAGTATCGTGTAGCCATGTTTTGATCAATTTCAAGTAAATCTAAGTCTTTATCTAATTGCTTAATAAACTTCATTAGAGATACCTCATCGCCTTCTTCACGACGAGCATTGATTGCAGAACGAAGGAAGTCAGAAGTTGTTACACCACTGATTTCACTTGGATATTGCATAGCTAAAAACAGACCAGCACGAGCACGCTCATCTACTTCCATTTCTAGTACATCTTCACCGTCAAGGATAATACTTCCTTCTGTAACTTCATATTTGGGATGTCCCATAATTGCTGAAGCAAGGGTAGATTTACCTGTTCCGTTCGGCCCCATTATTGCGTGGAATTCTCCACCCTTTATCGTAAGGTTTACACCTTTTAATATTTCTTTGTCTTCAATCGATACATGAAGATTCTTAATTTCTAAAACTGATCCTGACATAAAACATACCTCCAAGTAAGCTATTTTCTAGTATGAAATGAATTGACATCATTCTCAACTTATTCTCATTACAATCTTAAAGCATTTCAAATTAATTATCAACTCTTTTAAGCGCACAGCTTATTACTGTTTCACCATATCAAATTAGATATAATTGTACAAATAAATAGTGCTGATGTCCGCATATTAAGACACCAGCACAAAGGTAATTATAAGTTTGTTATTTAGCTATTTGACCATCTATTCCTGCCACTAGCATTTTCGCTTCTTTGTATTCCCGTTCTCGTTGTTTTTCTACTTCCAGCCGTTTTTCAAGTTTCCTGCTGTACTCCTCGTAGCAAACATGACGGGACTTCGTCATTCCTTTTTCCATTTCCGAAGTGTAATTCAACCTCAGACCACTGTCAATAGTGAATCATCCTTTCGTTTTGGTTACATAAAATATAGTAACACTAGAAAGGTTCCCTTTACAATTCGGATTTAAACCTCTATGACTGGATTATTCTATATATGAATGATTCATAACGTGAAAACATAGAAACGACATTAAATAATGGCAAATAACGCACGTATCCTTTAAAATGCTATTAATAAATTATAATTACTTTTCGCCTTCCACTGGCAGAACTGCACCATCGTAGTTCTCCATCATAAAGTTTTGGATTTCTTCAGATTTTAGTACTTCAACCAGTTTCTTTAATGCTTCTTTATCAGCATCTTCAGACCTTACAGCAATAACGTTTAAATAGTCAGTTTCTTCGTCTTCAACAAACAATGCATCCTCTAATGGGTTAAGACCTATACCAATTGCGTAGTTTGTGTTGATAACAGCAAGCACATCTTCTTCTGAATTATAAAGCTCTGGTAGCAGTGCCGGATCATAATCTGGTGAGAAAACTAAGTTTTTAGGATTTTCAACAATATCGTCAATTGTTGCAGCGGATTTTTCTACACTTTCATCTAAAGTAATCAAACCTTCCCGCTCAAACAAAGTCAAAATCCGTCCATGATCGGAAACAGAATTGCTTAAAATAACTTCAGTTCCATCAGCAATGTCATCGACTGATGCAATTCCTTTTGAATAAACACCCATTGGTTCTACGTGAATAGCTCCAATCGATTCAATTTCATATCCTGTATCTTCCACTGTTTGATTCAAATACGGAATGTGCTGGAAGTAATTCGCATCTAACGTGCCATTGTCTAAATCATCATTTGGCAATATATAATCCTGATATTCTTCAATATGAAGTGTTACACCTTGTTCTTCAAGTAATGGCTGAGCTTCTTCTAGAATTTCCGCATGTGGTACACTTGAAGCACCTACAGTGATTTCATTTGTTTCTTCGGTTCCTTCTGACGAACCATTATCGGCTCCATCTTCTGATTCATTTCCACCGCCACAAGCAGCTAATATAAGTACAAGTGCGAATGTTACCAGGGCTAAAAGCTTTTTCATTCTGTTTCTTCCTCTCCATCTTGTTTTTATAATTGAAATAGGTTTTCCTATTTTCATCTATTGATAATGTTATCGTTTATCAAGCTTGTTTGTAATAAAGTCCCCAATAAATTGGAAAATAAACACGATAATTACAATAATGACCGTACAAAGAAATACAACATCAAAATCACGTCGTTGGAATCCAAAATAATACGCATAGTTTCCAAGACCACCTGCACCAATCGCACCTGCCATTGCGGTATACCCAATTAATGCAATCGAGGTAACCGTAAGGCCTGATACGAGTGCCGGCATTGATTCAGGGAGTAGAACACGGAAAATGATCGTACGTGTTTTCGCCCCCATCGCTTTGGCTGCTTCAATTACACCTTTTTCCACTTCGTTAAGCGCGATTTCAACGAGTCTCCCGTAAAACGGAGCTGATCCAATAATTAATGCGGGCAGTGCTGCATTTGGTCCGCGAATCGTTCCGATAAGGAAATCGGTAAATGGAAATAGCAATAAGATCAATATAATAAATGGGATGGCTCTAAATATATTCACAAGAGCCGCTACAACAAAATAAATATACTTATTTTTCCAGATGCCGTCTTTTTTCGTTAAATATAGAAGCAATCCTAATAATAGACCGAAAATACATGTACCAATAATAGCAATAATTGTCATGTAAAATGTTTCGTAAGTTGCTTCAACTAAATCCTCGTATTTAATATTTGGGAATAACTCAGCTAACATCCCGGATAACCTCCACTTCGACCGAGGTCTGTTCCTGTATAAAGCTTAATGCTCTATCGAATTCCTCTTGTTCGCCAATAACCTGTACGAATAATGTGCCATATCCGCCAGCTTGTGTTTGGGTGATTTTTCCTTGTAAAATATTTAAATCAATATCAAAACGCTTTGCCAGCTGGCTTATAAGGGTTTGATTTGTAGCCTCACCTAAAAATTGAAGCTTAAGAATAATACCATCTGCATTATTCTCAATAATATTGGTTATATCATCCTCTTCGTCACTTGGTCCCATAATTTGCTGAACAAATTTTTTCGTAACGTCTTGTACGGGATGGGTAAACACATCAAGCACATTTCCCTGTTCAACAATCCGTCCTTGTTCCATGACCGCTACTTGGTTACAGATTTTTCGAATAACATGCATTTCATGTGTAATCAAAATAATCGTTAATCCAAGCTTTTTATTAATGTCGACCAGCAAATTCAAAATCGCATTCGTTGTTTCTGGATCCAATGCAGAGGTTGCCTCATCACATAACAGCACTTTTGGATTATTCGCAAGTGCGCGAGCAATTCCAACACGCTGCTTCTGTCCACCACTTAATTGGGATGGATAAGCTTTTTCCCGTCCACCAAGGCCAACCAAATCAATGAGTTCCTGTACTCGCTTTTGCCTCTCCTGCTTTGGGACTCCTGCAATTTCAAGTGGGAATGCAATATTTGCCTCTACCGTTCTTGACCAAAGTAAATTGAAGTGCTGAAAAATCATGCCGATTCCTTGTCTTGCAAGGCGAAGCTGTTTTGAATTAAGTGTCGTTATTTCTTCATCATCAATAACAATTCGTCCTGATGATGGTTCTTCCAATCGGTTAAGCAGTCTGACGAATGTACTCTTCCCTGCACCGCTGTACCCAATCACGCCGAATATCTCACCGTCAGGGATAGTAAGGGTCAAATCATCAACAGCTGCTATGTCATCATTATTTAGTCTAAAGACCTTACGTAAACCCTCAATCGAAATCACGTTATGTCCTCCTCTTCGTTCTAACTTTTGTGCCTATAAACAAATTCTTTACTGTATGAATGCTGCAATACATTTTTTAACCAAAAAACAAAAAACGTCTTCTGTAAGAGAACAGAAAGACGTCATATCATTAAAAAGTCTCACGTTCTCTCATCTGTCAAAGTTTACTTTGCAGGAATTGGCACCTTTCAAAAGATTGAAGGTTGCCGCGGTTTCAAAGGGCCAGTCCCTCCACCGCTCAAGATAAGAGATAGATCGTATTTGATTTAGCAATTCAGTGACACTATAGTAGCATGCTAAAATACGCGTGTCAATCCTAAATGGGATTAACTTTTGTTAAAGTGAAACTTCAATCAAGAGCTTTTTCTCTCCACTGCATGATAGTACCACAGGAGTATGACTCCAAGCCCTTCCCCACCTTCTAATTTTAACTCTCTCACGCATAGAAAGGGGGGATATTAGAGCCTTAATGGGTGGCAAATAATTCTGGCTTATATATCATCAAATAGTTATATATATTGCCTGTCGATTGAAAGGCATAAACTTTTTCTTTCACTTCATTACCTTCTTTAATTAAAAGGCATGGAACACTTTCAATTTTATTTTCTTGCATAAATTCAGGATATAAGGACGCATTCATCTCATAAAAGATATCTATTCCATGAACAGACTCGATTTTAGCAAGCATTGATCTTGCCACCGTACATGTTCCACAAAAAGGTGTATAAATATAAATTAACATGAGTTCCTGTTCCAAACTTTTTTCTGTTATTTGCTGCATTTTTAACCACCTTAAGTTCAATCTATAAGAGGATATTCAAAAAACCCGGTAAATATCCTCTTTTTGAACACACACTATAATAAAAATATAGGATGAACAGAGAAATGTTTACTCAGTAGTGTGCTTGCAAGTATTTTCTCTGGTGTCGCTGCAACCTCCCGATATTCACTGCTAATGTAAATATGCTCCGCATGCGGTAGCTCACGAGCCAGCTGCTTACGCAATTTCATTCCAGATTTATCCTCGTCAACTAGAATAAACACATCCTTTTCATCCAATTCGTATGTTTCCAGTAATTCATCAAATCGTTCTACACCGAATGTACCATTTGTACATACGATAGTAACCTCATCATTGATGACTTTTTCAATTTGCTTCTTATCTGTAAGCCCTTCGACAATAATCACTTTTTCAAACTCAGTAGTTATCATACATGAGCACTCCTTATGCAAGCAAAAAAGTTGCCTACGTAATTCGCGTTCAAAAGGAGGATGAAAAGACCGAGATCGGGTAAAGTTGCAATGTCCTATCGCAACACGAACACGTCCTGTGTGTGTCGAGGTTCGGTGACGTTGTTACTCTCGTCACGGAACGAATGCAATTAATACGTAAGTATAGAGCTTGAACAGAATGCGAACTTCTACAGGGACGTGAACAATTTTCATAGGAAGTTTTCTTTCGCCAACGTGTTCCACAGGAAGCGGTGACTTCAACGGTCTACACAGCACGTGTCAGGAGTTAATCGAAGAACACCTATCTCATTGTTTCATTTTCACCGGACTTTTTGAACAGCATCTATTTACATACATTATATGATTGAAAGAAGGCTAACTATACACTTTCACACGCGTAAGTTAGCCTTTGGGCATTATTCTTCAGTTAATTCTTGATATGCATCTGCAGATAATAATTGCTCAAGCTCAGCTACATCAGAGGGCTCAACAACAACCATCCATGCTTTTTCATATGGAGATTCATTTACAAATTCTGGGCTATCTTCCAATTCTTCATTTACTGCGACAACTTTCCCGCTGATTGGAGCATATAATTCAGAAACTGTTTTTACAGATTCTACACTACCAAACGGCTCGTCAGCTGTTATTTCGTCTCCTACTTCAGGCAACTCAACAAAAACGATATCACCTAGCTCATCTTGGGCAAAGTCAGTAATTCCGATACGTACATTTCCGTCTTCCTTTTTTACCCACTCATGTTCTTTTGAATACAGCAAATCTTGTGGCAAACTCATTGTAATCCCTCCATTAATTCATTCCAATTTAACTATACAATTTAACCTTGTATTTTTCTAGTCTTTGTTTGAATTTGAACCCAAGGTTATTCATTAATAATAACTAGAGCCAATTTTCTTGAAATGTTTCTTCTTTAAATCCAACTGTCACCTTTGACCCGTCTGTGACAATCGGACGCTTGATTAACATTCCATCTGAAGCAAGGATTCCTGCCATTTCTTCTACACTTGCATCCATTATTTTCTCTTTAATATTTAACTCACGATATTTCTTTCCACTCGTGTTAAAGAACTTTTTAGCAGGTAAATCACTTTTGGAAATCAATTCAAGCAACTCTTCCTTTGTAGGTGTTTCTTCTACAATATGTATACTTGTATAATCGATGTTATGATCATCAAACCATTTCTTCGCTTTTTTGCATGTTCCGCAATTTGGGTACCAGTAAAATGTTAATGCCATGTACAAATCCTCCATTCCAAACTGTTTAGGAATTATTTTATCATGATTTGTATAAAAATATTAGTATAACTGCTCAGCAATCCAATTCATACTATCCAATAAGTAAAAATTAATATGCCATGAAGAAAACGGATAAAAAACTTTCCGATTTCCTTCATGGCTTTGACATTTATTGTTCTTCCTTTGTTGGACCCATTACACCAGGAACTCGCAATCCTGCTTGACGCAATAGCACGGTCATCTGCCCACGGTGATGGGTTTGATGGTCAATGAGTGTACGTAACAGAGCGCCTCTTGCGACAGATCCTCCCATCGCATTTACATGTTCTTCCAACTTTTCATTTGTTAATGTTTTTTCAACTTGAACTTTAACTGCTGTTGCTACTTTTTTATATGTTTGTACAATTTCATTTGCTTTTTCAGGGGTAGCATTTTTAGTTTCACCAGCGTCTATCTCCACACCTACAAGACCGGCAAAGAATACTGGGCTTGTTGCTAAATGCCACCCAAGCCATCCTAAGGTACTGTGGCCTTCTACAATTGCCTGATTCAGTTTATCATCTGTTAACGATTCAAGGACTGCAATCGTTCCATTTGCAGCATGATCCCAATCGTTCACAAAATCTTCTACAGTACGATACATGATTATCTCTCCTTTGTATTATTTCTGTTAAGTTGAGACTGCACGGGTTTCTTGTTATACACAGCGTAGTGTGTTTACAAGCGGGTATACGCACAATCTATTACTGCACATTAGTGCGCAGTTTCTTACAAAAAAGAAAAACTCAAATAGCTATTTCTCTATCAAGATTAACAGTGCAACTATCTTTCATCAAATAATAAACGCTAACAATAATTCGTTCCGTCAATAAACAGAAAATGCCACTCCTGTTTGGTAAGAAGTGGCATAGAATATCAGACGATATATTTCTCTTCTTTTATAATACCTTTAGCAATCTCACGCTTTTTAGCAATGACATTAATTGGTGTATGACGCGTCAGTTTACGTAAGGACGAAAGCATCATTCTTAATGTATCACCTTCCTCGACTGCAATTAATGTTTCTTTTGCATCTGCTTCTATCCGATTAAATGCTTCCTGTACATAAACCTGCGTATACAGCAGTTTTTGCTTGCTCTTTTCTGCTCCGCCTTTGTTAATTGCTTTCTCTGTACGAAGAATTGCCGACTCGATATTGTAAACCTCAGCGACCATATCAGCTAGATTGACGAGGATTTCTTGTTCTTTCTCTAATTTCTGCATATACTTTTGTGCAGCTAATCCTGCACCAAGAAGGACGATTTTCTTCGCGTTACGCAGTAAGTATTTCTCCTGCTCCAAAGGTTCTGTACCAACTTCCTCTGGCATCATCATCATTAACTCTTCTTGTAGCCCTTGAGCTTTTTGCAGCAGTGGCAGTTCGCCCTTCATTGCTTTTTTCAGCAATGTTCCAGGAACTAACAAGCGATTAATTTCGTTTGTCCCTTCAAAAATACGGTTGATTCGTGAGTCACGATAAATACGCTCTACTTCATACTCTTGCATAAAGCCGTAACCACCATGCATCTGCACTGCTTCGTCTGCAGTATAATCAAGCAATTCGGTTGCCATGTATTTCGTTATGGAGCACTCAATTTGGTATTCTGCAATTGCACGCGCTACTTCGCGTCCGTCCTTTAATTGTTCCTCCGTTAATGCTCCCATTCGCTGTTCAAATAATCCTACTGTACGATAAACCGCACTTTCGTTTGCATAGATTTCAGAAGCCATTGTTGCCAGCTTTTCCTGTGTTAAAGAAAAGCTGGAAATAGGTGTATTAAACTGCTTGCGCTCATTCACATAAGCTGCAGCAAGTTCAAGTGCACGCTTAGCACCACCAACTCCACCGACTGCAAGCTTATAGCGGCCAACATTTAAAATATTGAAAGCAATAATATGGCCGCGTCCTTTTTCGCCTAACAAATTTTCTATCGGGACCTCTGCATCTTCAAGGATCAGTGTCCGTGTTGATGAGCTTTTAATTCCCATCTTCTTTTCTTCCACACCAGTTGAAACACCTGGGTACTCTCTTTCAACAATAAAGGCCGAGAAATGCTCTCCATCAATTTTTGCATAGACAACAAACACATCTGCAAATGCCGAGTTCGTAATCCACTGTTTCTCTCCGTTTAAAATATAATGCGTACCAGCTTCATTTAGCCTGGCGGTTGTTTTTGCACCTAGTGCATCTGATCCGGAACTTGGTTCAGTTAATGCGTAAGCAGCGATTAATTCACCAGTCGCAAGCTTCGGCAAATATTTTTGTTTTTGCTCATCATTTCCAAAGAATACGATCGGCAGTGATCCTATCCCTACATGAGCACCATGTGTGATCGAGAATCCGCCTGCACGTGAAAATCTTTCTGTAATTAAGGAAGAGCTAATTTTATCAAGTGCCAGACCTCCGTATTCTTCCGGTACATCAACTCCTAACAAACCAAGTTCTCCAGCTTTTTTTAACAGCTTAACTGAGTGCTCAAATTCGTGATTTTCCAATTGATCAAGTTTCGGCAAAACTTCACTCGTAATGAAATCATCTGTTGTTTTGGCAATCATTTGATGCTCTTCCGTAAAATCCTCTGGTGTAATAATATCTTCACCAGTTAAATCCTCAACTAAAAATGCCCCACCCTTGAAAATTTTGTCCTTTGTTTCACTCATCCGAATCTTCCTTCCTATTATGGAGTGTTAAACAATCTCGAACACTTCAACATCATGTTTATTTGTTAACTTCAGCAATTTTACTGCATTCTTCATTATTTTCACTGCTAACTCCAGTAATTCCGCTAAGAACTTCAGCTTTTTCGCCTTGATCCTCAGTAGTGCTCATTTCAATTACAAGAGTTCAAAAACCCCAGCTGCTCCCATGCCGCCACCGATACACATAGTGACAATCCCAAATTGCTCGTTTCTCCGTTTCATTTCATGCATTAAGGATACCGTCAGCTTTGTACCCGTACATCCAAGCGGGTGTCCTAACGCAATCGCTCCACCATTTACATTTACTTTTTCCAGATCAAGATCAAGCGCTTGAATAACGCGTAAGGATTGAGAGGCAAATGCTTCATTAAGCTCAAATAATCCAATGTCTGATAGCTCTAACCCAGCAATCTTTAACGCTTTCGGTATCGCCTTAACTGGTCCGACACCCATAATTTCTGGTTCCACACCAGCAACTGCAAACGAGCGGAACTTCAGAATTGGAGTTAGCCCCTCTGCTTCAGCCTTTTCCCGATCCATCACTAGCACAGATGCTGCACCATCACTCATTTGTGATGCGTTTCCCGCGGTTACAGAACCTTTTGCATGGAAGGCTGGTCTCAATTTCGCTAAAATCTCTGTTGTTGTATCTGGGCGCACTCCTTCATCCACTGAAAACGTAAATTGTTTTTCCACTATTTTATTGTTCGAACCGACTCCGCGTTCAGTTACTTCCACTGGAACAATTTCATCGGAAAACTTACCTTCTTTCAACGCTTTTGCGGCACGCATGTGGCTTTGTACCGCAAATGCATCCTGATCAGCACGAGAGATAGTAAAGCGGTTAGCTACTTCTTCTGCTGTATGTCCCATCCCCATATAATAGCCAGGCAATTCCTGAACAAGCTTTGGGTTTGGTTTAATCACATGTCCTCCCATTGGGAGCATACTCATTGATTCTGCCCCACCTGCTATAATTGTATCGCTTGCTCCAACCATAATTCTCTCTGCCGCATAGGCAATGCTTTGTAATCCCGATGAACAATAGCGATTGATCGTAATGCCCGGCACATCATGCTTTAATCCAGCTAGCGCAGCCACATTTCGAGCCATATTCATACCTTGCTCCGCCTCCGGGGTTGCACAGCCTATAATGACATCATCTATATTTCCGGCATATCCTCCTGCGCGTTTTAATGTTTCTTTAATCGTTCGTGCAGCTAAATCATCTGGTCTAGTATTTGCAAGTGAACCTTTAAACGCCTTTCCAATCGGTGTTCTTGCACCTGCAACAATTACTGCTTCTTTCACGGTTTCTCCTCCTTTCAATTAGTTACGTAATGGCTTCCCTTTAACAAGCATGTGCTGCATGCGCTGTTGTGTTAATGGCTCTCCAATCAGACTTAAAAATGCCTCACGTTCAAGATCTAGCATTACTTGCTCGTCAATTTCAGTTCCCTCTTTAATTCGTCCACCTGATAAAACATAGGCCAATTTTTCAGCTATTTTCACATCATGTTCTGATGCATAGCCACTGTACTGCATCATTTTTGCTCCCATCAGCATGGCAGCATAACCTGCGTCACCAACTACCGGAACCTTTTCTCGCTGCGGTTTCCGGTAGCCTGCACTCGCTAGTCCCAGAACTCTTTGCTTCGCATCATATAAAAGATGACCAGGGTTAGTACTAATACGATCATTTGTATCGAGGTAGCCATTTTCAAATGCTTCTGCAGCTGATGTAGAAACCTTTGCTGTAGCTATCTTTTCAAATACATCGTTCGCAACCTTCATTAAATCAAATGACACACCTTTTGGTAGATTGCGAAGCGCTTTTAAATACAATTCTTTTGTGCCTCCACCACCAGGGATAAGCCCAACACCAACTTCTACTAACCCAATATAGGTTTCAGGAGATGCTTGTATTGCAGCTGCTGGCAGCGATACCTCTGCACCACCGCCAAGCGCCATATTAAACGGTGCTGTGACTACAGGTTTTTCTGCGTACTTAATCGCCATAGTCATATTTTGAAACTGGCGGATAACCATATCTAGTTCAAAGAAATTATCATCCTGCGCTTCCATTAACATCATTGCTAGATTAGCTCCAACACAGAAATTCTTTCCTTGATTACCGATAACAAGTCCTTCGTAATTTTTTTCAACTTCTTCAATGGAATAGTTCACCATTTGAATGATATCCAGCCCGATTGCATTACTTCTAGAATGGAACTCTAATAGTAAGGCTCCATCCCCCATATCAATTAAACTTGCACCTGTATTCTTTTTGATAACCTCATTCGTTTGTTTAAGGCGTTTGATATGAATCTCTTTATGATTCCATTGTTGTTCCTTATATTCACCATTATCAAAGTAGTGGACAGTTCCTTCCTTCTCTTGATAAAAGGATTCCTTTCCATTCTCAAGCATTGAATGCACCCATTTGGGTATATCTGCCCCTTCTTTTTGCATGCGTTCTACAGATTCACGAACTCCAATTGCGTCCCAAGTTTCAAATGGACCAAGCTCCCAGCCGAAGCCCCATTTCATTGCTTGATCAATAGAAATAATGTCATCCGCAATTTCTCCTAAAAGCTCTGCTGAATAAAGTAGCACTGGCTTGATAACTGACCAGACAAGGTCACTTGCCTTGTCACCAGGATTTGAGAGAAGCGCTTTCATTTTATTTCGAGATCCCTTTGCTTGCTTAGCCATCTCTGTAGCAGCAGTTTTCAGCTTCTTACGCTCTTCATACTTCATCGTTTTTGAGTTCAATTCATAAATATCACGACCTTTTTTGATAAAAAAGCCTTGACCACTTTTGGCGCCGTACCAGCCTTTTTCCAGCATGTCATTCATAAAATCTGGTATAGTAAATAATGCTTTTTCGGGCCCTTCGACTTGGTCATATACATTTTTTGCGACGTGACTAAATGTGTCAAGCCCCACCACATCCAACGTTCGGAAAGTAGCGCTTTTGGGTCTACCAATTAACGTTCCTGTCACAGAATCAACTTCGCCAACCGAGAAATTCCCTTTCAACATCTCCCTTACCGTTACTAGCAAGCCATACGTCCCAATCCGGTTTGCAATGAAATTCGGTGTATCCTTTGCTTCGACTACACCTTTTCCAAGCACATCTTCCCCAAAACGTTTCATGAAAGCCAAAACCTCTGGGTCGGTATGAACAGTTGGGATAATCTCCAATAGCTTCAAATAGCGTGGCGGGTTGAAAAAGTGCGTTCCTAAAAAGTGCTGCTTCATATCTTCTGAACAATCTGCAATCATTGCTTCTACAGAAATCCCAGATGTATTGGAGCTTACAATCGCTCCCTCTTTGCGATACTCATCAATTCTAGCGAAAACCTTCTTTTTCACCTGCAAGTTCTCTACCACTACTTCAATAATCCAATCAACTTCAGCAACTTTTCCCATATCATCTTCCATGTTTCCGATTGTAATATTTTCCAGACTTTTATTTGTCGTGATAGGCGATGGTTTCTGCTTAAGCAATGCTTTTTTACTTAGAGCCGCGATTCGATTTCGAACTTCAGAGTCTTCTAAAGTAAGACCTTGTTGCTTTTCTTCTTCCGTTAAATCTGGTGGCACAATATCAAGCATCGTCACAGCTATTCCCAAATTTGCTAGATGCGCAGCAATCCCAGATCCCATCACACCCGAACCGAGAACTGCTGCTGTTTTTATTGAATGCTTCAACTTTTCATCCCCCAATCCTATATTGAATGAATACTCATTCATTTTAATCCAAAAAATAAAAGACAGTTTCCTATCCATCTAATTTATACTATAAACGAATATCTGACATTTCGCAATAAATTTAATTAATTTTTTATAGCATACCATAAGCGCTAAATAGGTTTAGAGTTTTCCCAAACCGTACCTATGAATTTATTCTCGTCGTAATCATTCCTATTTACAAAGCGTAATGATTACGTTATGATAGGAAAGAATTATTTATTTTATTGTTTATGAAGGGTTTGTATACATGAAAATTTTAAAAAATCTTATATTCCTCATTATATTAAGTATATTTATTGCTGGATGTAGTTCAGCTGACGAAAGCTCAAAAGCAAATAATGAACAGCTTGAAATATACACATCCATCTATCCAATCCAATACGCTATTGAAAGAATTGGCGGGGATACAGTAGAAGCTAAAACCGTATATCCACCAGGTGTAGATGCGCACTCCTATGAGCCTACGACAAAAGATATTACTGCCCTTGCAGACAGTGACGCATTCATTTATTTAGGCGCTGGAATGGAGAGTTTCGCTGAAAGTGCCGCAGATGCACTAACCTCTCAGGATGTACAATTAATTGAAATTGGAGAACATGAAGAGCTCTTCCATGTTGAAGAATCACATCATGATCACGATGCAGATTCAGAAGAGAGCCATGACCATGAGCACGATGGGCATAGTCACGGTGACCATGATCCACATATTTGGATTGATCCACTTCGAATGATTGAAATGGCAGCCATTATAAAAGACGAGCTAATTGAGCTTAACCCTGACAAGGAATCCTATTACAATGAGAACTTTACTTCATTGAAAACAGATTTGCTTGCATTAGATGAAACATTCCAAGAAACATTAGAAGCAAAGGAAAATAAACACATTCTCGTTTCGCATGCAGCTTTCGGCTATTGGGAAGAGCGCTATGGAATAGAGCAAATCTCAATTAATGGATTATCTTCTGCTAGTGAACCTTCGCAAAAAGAATTAACTGAGATTATTGATCAAGCGAATAGCTATGATCTAGACTATATTATTTTTGAACAAAACAGTTCCAACCGTGTCTCTGAAATTATTCAGAATGAAATTGGTGCTGACGTCTTAATAATTCACAATTTATCTGTTTTAACAGAGGATGATTTAGATAATGGTGAGGATTATTTATCCTTAATGCAATATAATCTCGATGTTCTTGACCGAGCAACAAAATAATCACTTTATTAGCATCTGTTTTCTATGCAGATGCTTCCTTCATTTAATAGAAAGAGGTGTCAACATGGAATATCCTGCCGTAACAATGAAAAATGTTAGTTACGCCTATGAAAATAAAACTGTACTTGATCACATTAACTTTGAGGTTCCTAAAGGGGCTTTCATGGGAGTTGTTGGGCCGAATGGTGGTGGGAAGACAACCCTGATTAAGCTCATTCTTGGATTACTGAAGCCTGACAAAGGATCCATTAACATCTTTAATGAAAACGGAGAAAAGCTTCAAGATCGTAATAAAATTGGATTTGTTTCTCAAAAGGCAAACGCCTTTAATAAAGGATTTCCCGCAACCGTATATGAAGTAGTTTCCTCCGGGCTTACAGCAACAATCGGTTACTTCAAATTTTTTAATAAAACACATAAAGATAAAATACTACATGCAATCGATCAAGTTGGAATGCTTGATTACGCATATGAAAATATCGGCAACCTTTCCGGAGGGCAGCAGCAACGGATCTTTATTGCCCGTGCACTGGTTAGTGATCCCGAATTAATTATTCTGGACGAGCCTACAGTTGGTATCGACTATGAAAATGTTAAACGATTTTATGAGCTATTGCACCAATTGCATCAAAAACAAAATAAAACATTGTTGCTGGTAACACACGATACTGGCACCATGACAGAATATGCTACAGATATCGTTTGTCTCAATAAAACATTACATTTTCATGGAAAACCAGAAGAATATACGTCCTTAACCGAAAAGGACTTGTCACAATTTTATGGTCATCCCGTAAATATTGTTAGCCACAATCATTGATTTTGGAGGAACTATTATGCTACCAGACTTTTTTCAATATGATTTTTTACGATACACATTTTTAACGGGATTGCTTATTGGGGTTATCGCTCCGCTCCTCGGTACCTTTATCGTAGTGAGGCGCTTATCTTTAATTGCAGATGCATTGTCCCATGTAACTTTAGCTGGAATCGCCTTTGGACTAATGGCAGAAAAGAAGTTTGGGCTAATGATTGGACCATTGTATAGTGGTATGGCCTTTTCCGTTCTTGGATCCATTCTCATCGAAAAGCTCCGTTCCGTGTATAAAGCTTTCCAGGAGCTTGCGATTCCAATTATTTTATCCAGCGGTGTTGGATTAAGCGTCATTTTCATTTCTGTTGCTGATGGCTTTAATACGGATTTATTTAATTATCTATTTGGGTCAGTCTCAGCTGTTAGTCAAAATGACTTTTTGATGATACTTACGATCGCGATTTTTGTTATACTAGTAGTAGTACTTTTTTATAAGGAGCTTTTCACATTATCTTTTGATGAAGAGCATGCAACGATATCAGGACTACATTCCAAACAGATTCATTTACTTTTTATCGTGCTTACTGCACTGGTTATTGCAGCATCGATACGAATAGTCGGTGTACTGCTTGTTTCCGCATTAATGACATTACCAGTTGCGGCAAGTATGCGACTTGCTAAAGGTTTTAAACAAATGATGCTCTTATCGATCTTGTTTGGAGAGCTATCCGTCATTATTGGACTCATATCGGGATACTATTTATCCATCCCACCAGGTGGTACGATTGTAATGGTATCCATTATAATTTTATTAATTGCTATTGGAATAAAACGACTTAAAATTCGTGTTTGAACTGCCTCTTAGCCCAAACGAATACAGGAGGGGATTTAGCGTGAACATCAATGAAGCGATTGATTTATTAAAAAATAAAGGCTATAAAACAACAGGGAGACGTAAAGATATCCTCGCATTTTTTGAAAAGGCTGATGGATACCGTACTGCCAAGGATTTAATCAATCATTTGGAAGAAACGTATGAGGGTATCAGCTTCGATACAGTCTACCGTAACCTTCATTTATATAATGAAGTAGGAATACTTGAAACAACAGAACTAAATGGTGAGAAACAATTCCGTATGAATTGCACACATCATCACCATCACCATTTTATCTGTAATGCCTGTGGAAAAACGAAGGAAATTGAAGTTTGTCCAATGGATGAAGTGCAGCAAACACTTGCCAACTATGCTATTGAAGGACATAAGTTTGAAATTTACGGTTTATGTCCACTATGCCAAAGCGCATGAGTGTAAAACTGTTCTTATTTGTAGGGGCAGGCGGTATGCTTGGTACAGGGGGGCGTTATTGTATTTCCTTGCTGTTTGGAGATACAGACGGATACCCCTTTGCTACATTAACTGTAAATTTAATTGGATGTTTTTTGCTTCCTTTCCTTTTAAACCATCCAAATGTCAAACAAAAGTTAGCACCAGAATTATTAACGGCACTTACTGTCGGTTTGATTGGGTCATTTACAACCTTCTCTACACTAGCTGTAGAAACAGCTAGATTATGGAATGAAAGTGTTACGATGGCTATTGGTTATATTATGATTTCTTTTTTAATCGGGCTTGCATTATGTTTTCTAGGTTATCGTATTTCTACTAGAAAGCAGGTAAACGAATGAATTTATTACTCGTCGCACTTGGTGGTTTTATCGGAAGTATTGCTAGGTACTCTATCTCGCTTAAATTGAATAAACGAATATTTTCTACATGGATTGTCAACATAAGTGGCTCCATGTTTTTGGCGTTTTTATTTAAATTCAACCAAGATGGAATGATTTCTAATAGCATTTGGCTATTTCTCGGTGTAGGTTTTTGTGGAGCATATACTACGTTTTCAACTTTTGGCAATGAAACATTAAACCTTCTAGTGAAAAAAAGATATTGGAAGGCTATCAGCTATGTCTTCAGTTCATTTTTTGTTTCCATCGCCGTAGTTCTGATTATTCTTCGATTGTTTTGATTCTTTGATTTCTTCTTTTCCTTTTTCTATTATTTCATGTATACTATCTTCTAGATAATAGTTTTTGTGTGTTCAAAGAAAGGATGAAAAGGACCATGGCTGCCTGCAGACATTTTGGTTATTAATCAAAGGTCCACTGTTTCCGAGTGCCATTTTCATCTAACTTTTTGAACTACCGCTTTAGGAGTAGTGAGAAATGGATAGAAAAAAGGGAATTATTTTTACAATATTACTTATTTTAACGGCACTATTTATTGGGTTTGTTGCCATCATGCAGCATAATTTTATGAACCCAGACTTTGCTGCTAATGAAGATCAGGATATGGCGAACGCTACGAACAATAGAACAACGTCTACAAATGAAGACGACGAAAATAATACTTCTGATCAGTCGAATGATAACAAAGATAATAAGCAATTAGAGGATGAGGAGGAGCCTGAAGAGACTACCTTTTCAACTCGTTATGTTACAGCTGATCAATTAAATGCGCGCAGCGGTCCTGGCGCAGATTATGATATTGTTGGTCTCGTAACACTTGATCAAGAAGTAGAAGTTGAAGATGATGGTAACGAATGGGTTAAAATAACAACCCCAGATTTTACAGGCTATGTGAATGAGAAATATCTGAGTGAAGAAGATTAGGTTTCATCGTAAGCGTCGTATTTCATTTATACAATGTATAAGAGCGCACAAAAAAATGTCTAAGCGAAATCCGCTTAGACATTTTTATATACTTAATTCAGTTCAACCCCTATCCTAGCACTTCATGCATCACTTTTGATTCCTCATGGTCAAGCATATTTTTCTGTATAATTTCATCGACCGGTTTGTTCATTTGGTCTGTAAGTACGTTGGATGCACCATTCTCACCTACAACATATATTTTCTTCCAATTTCTATCCTTTGCCTGCTTGTCTATTTTGGAAGCAACTTCTTTATACCAGCGATGTTGGTTCACTTCATAACGAGCCTCAAATTTATCCGTCTGCATATTAGTGGAACCTAGACCTGTCGTTCCAGAAGTACCTTTACGAGGACCTTGCATCACTCGCCATGTGTCTGTTTCCACATCAAGTTCATAAGAGAAAGTGTCTTCAATTTGATTAAGATAAGAATCGATAATTTTTATTTGATTTTGTTGTACGAGAATGATCCCTGTTTTTGGGTAACTCTCCTTTAGCTTTCGAAGCTGATCTAACTCTGGGGTTTCTTGCCAATAAAACTCATTCTCTAATCGGATTTGAACGATTTCTGCATACCACACTTCTTCATCAGCAGTTGCAAATACAATAATTCCTTTTTGTTGCTGTTGCTCGTTTTCCTTAATAAACCGATCTACCTTTTTCTTTACAGCTTGAAAATTGTTTAGCTCCTCTTTATTATCCCCTTCTTTTAAATAACTTTCAAAATTCCGCATGCCATTTTTGAAATGGATTTTCCACTCTCCACCTTGCTGATCTGGATCAGCTGGATCTGTATTTAAGTACATTGTAAAAACCTTATTACCATTTTCTCTATTTACACTTTCCAGTTCTTTTAATTTAGCATTTATATCCATAGGCAACCTCCTAAAAGAAAATGTACTATTCCTTTAACCTAAATTAACTTCATTTAAACCTAAATGCATATGCTATGGATAAAAATAGAACGGTTCAGGTAAATCTATCGTCAAGCAAAAAAGACAAACCCTTAAAGAGCTTGCCTTCTTTTCATGCATTATAATTTTGCAATTTTAATTCGCTTAATCTGATAGCCATCTTTTTCTTCAAGAATAAACTCATAGCCATCATATTCCATTACTGTTCCAACTTCGGCATCCAGGTTATTTGTAAAGAACCAGCCACCGATTGTATCGACTTCATCATCTGCAAGGTAAATATTTAAAAGCTGATTTACCTCTTCCAGGCTAATTTTTCCCGAAACAAGATGTATGTTTTCGTCGACTTGTTCTACATCTGGCATCTCATCTTCGTCAAACTCATCTCGGATATCTCCCACAATTTCTTCAAGTATATCCTCAACGGTTACAAGACCTGCCGTTCCACCATATTCATCATTTACAATAGCCATATGGATTCTTTCCTTCTGCATTTTGAGCAAAAGCTGCTTAATCGGTGTGGCTTCTGATACATGGATAATTGGACGAATAAATTTCTCAATTGTATTTGGTCGATGCTCATCAAACTTACCAGTAAGAATCTCTTTTAAATTTACTAATCCGATAATGTTATCTTTATCCTCATCGGCTACAGGGTATCTCGTAAATTGCCCCTCGCGCATAATATCAAGATTTGCTTCGAAAGTGTCCTCTTTTGAAAAATAAATCATTTCCGTTCGAGGAACCATTATTTCCCTTGCTACACGTTCATCAAAATCAAAAATGTTGTTCACGTACATCATTTCTGATTGATTGATTTCACCACTCTTATAGCTATCTGCAAGAATTAAGCGAAGTTCTTCTTCACTATGAGATTCTTCATGACCGCTCATAGGCTTTAATCCT
The DNA here is from genome assembly GCF_003515705.1 of Oceanobacillus profundus. Lineage (GTDB taxonomy): Bacteria > Bacillota > Bacilli > Bacillales > Amphibacillaceae > Oceanobacillus > Oceanobacillus profundus. The sequence continues at coordinate 349,328 of NZ_QWEH01000002.1, read as the reverse complement.
ACAGCCCGTGTTAAGAGTCGTGCCGAACCGTTTAAGAACCAAATGAATGGGTAGAGTAAACGATAAAACCACATTAGCGGCCTGGCAACAAAGAGGGTCACCTGCTCTGCTTTTTGAATTGCCAATGTCTTTGGTGCAAGCTCTCCAATAACAACGTGGAGAAATGTGGCAAATGCAAAGGAAACTATAATTGAAAGAGTCGTAACTAGTGCATCGCCAATTTCAAAAACACCAAACAACGGATGAAGCAATCGCTCAAATGTTGGTTCTGCCAAACGCCCGATACCTAACGCTGTAATTGTGATACCAAGCTGACAGGCTGATAAGTATTCATCTAAATGTGAAACAACCTGTTTGGCATAAATCGCCTTTTTCTTACCGTTTTCAATATGTGGTTCAAGTTGTGTACTACGCACCTTTACAATGGCAAATTCTGCCATTACAAAAAAAGCGGTCATTGCAATTAGTACAGCAACTGCAAGTAAATTCACTATCGTGGATATGTCCAATTAAGGTCCTTGTGTGTGACACACAAGGACTTCACCTCCTGATTTCTAAAAATTAAGTATAATTATATTGAAACTCCGTACATTGATGATTCAACACATAGGTAAAAAATACATTCACCAAATCATTGCTGAATCTGTTATATTGTTTTACCTTCCCACATGAATCACCCACTTCCCTAAAATGATTATAATATATTTGAAAATATGAGTCTATATTTAACGAACAATTAACAAAGTAAATTTTATAAAGCATTTTGCTGCCTCTCAGTATAACGATTCTTATGAAATCATTCTTCGCTATAGATATGCCGTTTATACACTAAGTTCTCTAGAAAACGCCAATTCTCCTACTAAAAAAACAGCTGGACATTCCAGCTGTTTTCATAATCATCGCTTCTTCTTATCTCTAAAATCTTTCGATAAAGTCCTTAGAAATGCGATCATCATTATAAGAATTATAACCGTTAATGGTAATGCTGAAGTTAATGATGCAGTTTGCAATGCCTCCAGGCCACCTGCCATCAGTAGTACAACAGCTATTGCGGTAATTAAAACACCCCAGATCACTTTCGTAATAATAGAAGGGTTTATACTTCCTTTTGAGGTCATACTCCCTATTATATAGGTTGCAGAATCTGCAGAGGTTACTAAAAATGTAAAGATAAGCAGAACAGCTAATGCTGAAGAAATTGTCGATAATGGCAACGTCCCAAAGGTTTCAAATAGTGCTACTGCTAAATCTACATCTACAGCCTCCGCTATTTGTGTTCCGAGATTTAAATCACTGTAGAGCGTTGTTCCTCCAAATACAGCTATCCATAAACAGGCAATTGCAGGGGGAACTACAAGTACACCGAAAATAAACTCTCTTATCGTTCTACCTTTCGAAACTCGTGCAACAAAAGCACCTACAAATGGAGACCAAGATATTGCCCATGCCCAATAGAAAATCGTCCACTCGTGTACCCATGTACCACCTTCATATGGTGTCATTCGCAAGCTATACTGAACAAAGTTGGTCAAGTAATCTCCTAACCCCAAAACAAAGGTTTCTAATATAAATACTGTTGGTCCCGCAAAGAAAACAAATAATAGCAATAATAGACATGCTGCAAGATTAATATTACTTAACCATTTCATCCCTTTATTTAAACCTGTTATTGAAGAAGATAAGTAAGTAATGAGCATTACTAAAGCAATAACAATTTGAATTCCGATTGAATTCGGCATTCCGAATATCGAAGTCATCCCACCATTCATCTGTAAAATCCCAAGTCCCAATGAGGTTGCAACTCCCATGACTGTCGCTATAACTGCAAAAGAGTCGACTGTGTTTGCAACTATTTTTTTCGATCCGACTATAGGACGAATCGAAGTGGAAATAAGACCATTTTTATCTTTTCTAAATTGAACATAACCAATGACAAGTCCAACAATAGCGAATACAGACCACTGGCTAATCCCCCAGTTAAAGAAAGCATACCCCATTGCTACTCTCGCTGCTTCTGGAGTTTGGGGATCAAGTCCAGGAAATGGTGTGTTTAAAAAGTGGCTCATCGGTTCTGCAACTCCCCAGAACACAAGACCAGAACCAAATCCTGTGGAGAATAGCATACCAATCCAGGTAAAGAAAGGATACTCCGGCCGAGAACTTGCGTTTCCGAGCCTTAGCCTTCCGTATTTGCTTATTGCAAGAACAATTAAAAATGCAATAAAACTAAATACAGCAAGTAAATAAAACCATCCAAAATTCGTAGTCGTAAAATTAAATAGCGTCTCAGCGACTTTGCCAAATCGTGAAGGCGCAACGGCTCCGATAATGACTAATAAAAAAATAACAATAGCTGAAACAAAAAATACCGGATTTAAAAATGCTCTATTTTTCATATGTATGTTCCTTTCGTCAGCTGTAAGTTTTACTGTAAAATCTCTTGCTATTACAGCATATATAATATATCCTACTTGATCATAGTCTAAACCACTTTTTGTTTTCCGAAGCGGAATCAGATATTAGCATGGAGAATAGAATAAACAAGCTTAAATATATACGAAAAAAACATTAGAAAACTTGAAATCCAAAATAAGTCTACTAAAAGATAATAATTAAATACTTCCGTACATAGAAAAAACCATTCTGAATTCCTTCAGAATGGTTTTTTCTATTACTTTATTATTTTACACTGCGAACATGACCTGCGAACTTGCTTTCCCAGTAACCACTTGTCATATCAGCAACAGCTAATCCCGTAGAATTTTGTGCGCCAATAAATTTACCGCCACCAAGGTAGATTCCAACATGCCCGTTCTTTTTATAGGTGTCAAAGAATACGATATCTCCAGGCTGCATATTGCTAGAAGAAACTTTTGTACCTGTTGTCGCTAAGCCTGTAGTGCTTGATGGAATAGAAATTCCTGCTTGAGCAAATGCCCAGGATACGAATCCAGAACAATCAAATCCTCCTGGACCTTTGCCTCCCCATACATATGGGGTTCCAATATGAGAGAATCCAGCATTAATTGCCGTACTAAGATTGCCAGATGCTGCAGGTCTTGATGTTGATTCTTTGCTTAAAGTTTGTAACTCTCCGCCAGATGCAGCTTTTTCAGATGAACCTGTATCTGTATTTCCAGTTGCATTAGCACTTGCAACTTCTGTTTCTGGTGCAGGCTCTACTGCTGCTTGTAAACTAGTTTTCACTTCTTTTTCTAGTGTTGCAAGCTTAGAGTCTTCTACCTGAAGCTCATCTTTTAATACGCGTAAGTCATTTTCTTTTGCTTTAAGTGTATCTTTTTTATCTTCATTTGATGCTTTTTGTTCTTCAACTAAGGCAAGCATTCCTTCAATTTCAATCTTCATTTCATTTAATTCGTCTAATTTCGCAAGTACAGCATCCTGTTTTTCTTCTACAGCAGCTTTATCTTCTTCCTGCTTTTTGATTAATGAACTATCAGACTCTGAAATTTTATTTACTGCTGAAACACGGCTAATAAAGTCACCAAAGCTTTGGGATCCGAAAATTACTTCAAGGTAACTGATATCCCCACCACTTTGCTGATAGGATACAGCGCGTTCCTTCAATATTTCAAAACGCTTTTCGATTGCTTTTTCTAGTTCCTTAATTTCCTTTTCTAATTGAGCTACCTCATCTTCTTTCTCAGAAATAGCTTCATTTGTATTATCCATTTGCTTTTGGTTTTCTTTTAAGGCTTTATTTACCTTTTCAATTTCTTCATTTAATTTCTCTAAATCTATTAAAACCTCTGCTATTTTACTATCAGCATCAGATAGGTTTGCTTTAATTGCATCTCGCTCTTCTTGAATTTGTGCTTGCTTGTTTTCAATATCTTGAATGGATTCTGCCTGGGCTGATACAGTGAATAAAGTACTACCTAAACCAACCACTGCAACAGTGGATAACGCCATAAATGTCTTTCTCAACTTTCATTTCCCCGCTTCCCATTTCACACCGCAAAGCTCTTTTTATGTAGTCTTCTATGAATTAAATATTGCTAAACTATGTGATTGTTTTTTAATTATGTATTAATTTTTCTAGGCAATATGAATTATAGCATTGTAAAATGACATTCATATTATAGTAATGTTACAATTATATTTCAAAAACGACATAAATCGCCTAATTTTGCTTCATATCTTAACAAAACCTTCATATAATTATCGAAATAATCCAATAAAAATAGCGAGTACCAAAAAAATGCCTACCCTATTTCTTTAGGATAAGCATTTTTTTTATTATTTTAATTCGTTTTGTCAGGAATTTTGAACTATATTTACTTCAAGATAATTAGCTTGTAAATTGTTCAGCTTCTGTCGACCCTTTCAGTGCAGTTGTTGACGAAGTGCCACCAGAAATTACTTGTGCTACTTCATCAAAGTAGCCAGTGCCTACTTCACGCTGATGACGTGTTGCACTATAACCATATTTCTCACTTGCAAATTCATCCTGCTGTAATTTAGAGTATGCCGCCATTCCTTCATCTTTGTACCTTCTTGCTAGCTCAAACATACTATGATTTAGAGCATGGAAGCCTGCCAACGTTACAAACTGGAATTTATAACCCATTTTCCCAAGCTCTTTCTGGAAGTTAGCTATCTCCTCATCAGAAAGTTTATGCTTCCAGTTAAAGGAGGGAGAGCAATTGTATGCCAATAGCTTATTTGGATATCTCTCATGGATTGCATTAGCAAAATGTCTCGCCTCTTCCATATTCGGCTCTGAAGTTTCACACCAAATCATATCTGCATATGGTGCATATGCTAATCCACGAGCAATTGCCTGATCAATACCAGCCTTTGTTCGATAAAATCCTTCAGAGGTTCGTTCCCCTTGAATAAACGGTGCATCATACGGGTCTACATCACTAGTTATCATATCCGCAGCATTGGCATCTGTTCGAGCAATAATTACTGTCGGGGTCCCCATTACATCTGCAGCAAAACGTGCTGCAATTAAATTTTTAACTGCTGTTTGTGTCGGCAGCAAGACTTTACCACCTAAATGTCCACACTTCTTTTCGGATGATAATTGATCTTCAAAGTGTACGCCAGCTGCACCAGATTCAATCATCGACTTCATTAATTCAAACACATTAAGCTGTCCGCCGAAGCCTGCTTCTGCATCCGCTACAATGGGTACATACCAATCAATATCTGTATTCCCTTCCGAATAATGAATCTGATCCGCTCGCTGTAATGCCTGATTAATCCGCTTAACTACATTTGGTACACTATTTGCCGGATATAAGCTTTGATCCGGATACATTTGTCCCGCTAAGTTCGCATCCGCTGCCACCTGCCAGCCACTTAAGTAAATTGCTTTTAACCCAGCCTTTACCTGCTGAACGGCTTGATTTCCTGTTAATGCACCTAAAGCGTTCACATATTCTTCCGTATTGATTGATTCCCATAGTTTCTTTGAGCCTCTTGTTGCTAAAGTATATTCCAAATCAATGGATCCTCTTAAACGAATGACTTCTTCTGCTGTATACGGACGTTCTACACCTACCCAACGAAGTTCCTTTTCCCAACTCTTCTGTAAACTTTCAGCACGTTGATTTGACATCATTCATTTCCCCCTTTTAATAATTCCTTATAGGCTGGTATTGTTAAAAATTCAGCAAAGCTATCTTGTTTTATTAATGCATCAAAAATTTGTGCGGCCTGTCCAAAATTCCCTTTCCGGTAAGTATCCGTACCATATTGTTCTTCAATCACCGATAGTTCCTCTTGCATGATTTCTTCAACTAGCTCCATTGTTACTTTTCTGCCATCAACAAATTCTCCTTTAGGATAGCGAACCCACTGCCACACCTGCGCTCTTGAGATCTCTGCAGTAGCTGCGTCTTCCATTAAATTGTTGATTGGTACAGCTCCTCTCCCGCTTAGCCATGCTGCTATATACTGGATACCTACATTAATATTGGTTCGAAGGCCTCCTTCTGTAATTTCGCCAGCAGGTAACCGGACCAAATCTTCCGCCGATACGCGCACATCGACTCGTTTCTTGTTAATTTGGTTTGGTGTCGGCATCACTTTATCAAAGATATCTTTAACAAGCTGAACCATACCTGGATGTGCAACCCATGTACCATCATGTCCATCAACCGCTTCCCGCTCCTTATCTGCACGAACCTTATCAAATGCGACTTTATTGGCTGCATCATCGTTTTTAACTGGTATTTGAGCTGCCATTTCACCGATCTCCATCGCATTACGCTTATGGCACGTTTGGACTTCTATCCCGCAAATCTCTTGGTAGTTGATCAATTGTCCAATTCCCTTCCCGAACTTGCTTTGTCTCTGAAAGAAATTGTAGCTGCTTTCCCTCATTCAGCTTCTCCTGAATTTGCTGTCTAATTTCCAGCAGGTTTTTACGTCGTTCTTCAAAGTAGTTGTGCAGCTTCTCCAGAAATTCTAATGCTTGAGGTGTTAAAATTTCGTTAAACTGATTTTCATGATTGATTTGTACGGTGGTTTGGTTCATTATCATTCCTCCCCTTGCTGTTGTATTATAAATAGGAATAACTTCACTTTGTTATATAACAATAACAATAAAAAAAATTAATCCTCTTTTTTTGACAAACAGTAATCACATTCCATTGTATAACTTTTAGAATCAACCTCTTTACCACATTCTGGACAGGACAGCTTTTCATACTTTTTCATGTTATCTCCCCTCTCTTTTATATAACAATATTAAATATTGTTTGTTGTTATAATACAGTCTATGTGATTTTTTAAAATAATGCAACCATTTTTTATAAAAATTTGAAATTTCTTATCAGAAGTAAGAAAATAGATACGTGTTATAAACATTTAAGACTTTTTATTTTGGAGTGGAGTTGTCGTGAGATACTTTTCATTTATCGGTGATCGAACTGTTAAAACAGGTATTGCAGTTTTCTTAACTGCGCTAGTGTGCCAATGGATAGGCTGGCCACCTGTATTCGCTGTTATCACAGCCATTGTAACCGTGGAGCCTACTGTATCCGATTCAATAAAAAAAGGCTTGATCCGTTTTCCAGCATCAGCAATAGGCTCTGCTTTTGCGGTGTTATTTATCTCACTTTTCGGTAACTCAGCGCTCACCTATGCACTTGCAGCAGTATGTACAATCGTAACATGTTTCCGTTTGAAGCTTCATGCTGGTTTGCTTGTCGCCACCCTAACTGCTGTTGCAATGGTAGAAGTCATCCATACTAACTTACTTGTTGCGTTTTTTATTCGTTTGGGGACCACAACAATTGGACTTGCTGTTTCAACCTTAGTAAACATGTTTATTCTACCGCCAAAATACCGTTTGCATATTTTTAAAAGGGTTACAACAATACGAATGGATACTGCAAACCTAATTGAACACACATTCCAAGCTATCTTAGAGGGTAAGCAAGAAAACATCCCTGTAAAGGAGAATTTAAGCAAAATGGATCATGCTGTGCTGCAGACCGAACAACTAAGTCGGTTTCAAAAAGACGAAGCAAAATTCCATCCGCTTCTCAAATCGGAGCAAGAACAGTTTGAACAATTACAGCATCAATTAAGCAGCTTACGGATTATACATTACCATTTGAATAATTTAACTCGTAATCCAATTACTGAATTATCGTGGACAGAGCGGGAAAAAAATACAATCATGAAAGCTGTATATGGGGTCACAAAACGTTTACAGGAGGATGAATCCTATGCCGTTACGGTTCATCAAAGGCAATTAAAAGAAATTACAGATTTATTTTGGGAAGACAGTGAAGCAACCATAAGGAGCAATCCTACATCCCTAACGAATTTTCCACCTGAATTAATTATTTTATATGAACTTGTTTCTATTTATCATATGGTTGAAAGATTCTATTCTTTCGATCATGTAAAAATAAAAAGAGCCACTCCTAACTAAGAGCGGCTCTTCTTATTTCACAAGATTTTTTTGAAAGGCATATATAACTGCCTGGGTACGATCCTGTACTTCTAGTTTTCCTAAAATATTACTCACGTGCACCTTAACTGTCTTCAAGGCAATGAATAATTCATCTGCTATTTCTTGATTCGCTTTTCCTTGTGCAATCAATAACAAAATTTCCATTTCACGTTCCGTCAATTGCTCATGAAGCGCTGCTTCTGGCTTGTGTCGCATACGATTCATTATCTTTCCGGTTACTTCTGGTTCAAGTATTGACTGTCCTCCATGTGTAGCACGGATTGCTTTTGCTATTTCACTGGCTTTTGATGTTTTTAACATATAGCTGGTTGCACCTGCTTCAAGCGCTGGATACACTTTTTCATCATCGAGAAAGCTTGTTACAATTATAATTTTTGCTTCTGGCCATTTTTCAATAATTTTCTTGGTCGCTTCAATGCCATCCATTTCCTTCATAACAAGATCCATTAAAATAATATCCGGACGTAATTTCAGTGCTAGCTCAACAGCTGGAGCCCCATCATCTGCTTCAGCAACAACATCGATATCAGGCTGTGCAGAAAGATAAGCTGAAACTCCAATCCGTACCATTTCATGATCATCAACAAACAATACTTTAATCACGTGCATCCTCCTCCTTCCTTAAAACCGGAACCTTCACCTCTAATCGAGTCCCTTCATTTGGTAAACTAATGACTTTGAAAGTACCTCCAACCTCATAGGCACGTTCCCGCATATTTTGCATCCCGTATGAGCTTGTTTTTATAGCATCTGTATTGAAGCCGATCCCATTGTCGGTAACACGTAAAATAATGGTTTCATCTCGTTCAATCAGCAAGACATGCAATGTCGTTGCCCTAGCATGTCGTAACGTGTTTGATAAAGACTCCTGTAAAATACGAAACAGTTGGTCCTCTACACCTTTATCTACTTTAAAATCTTCTACCTTTGTTTCAATTTCCATGGGAACCTTTTGTGTCAGCTCAAGCAATAGCTCTTCAACACCCTCCTGCAGCGTCTTTCCTTTTAGGGCAACAGGACGTAAGTGGAGTAATAATGCCCGCATTTCCAGCTGTGATTGATGAATCATTTTTTCTACCATTTCCAGTTGTTTTTTTAACCCTTGATCCTCTAGTGAACCTGTTTCATTAATGGCAGACATGAGCATGGACGCTGCAAAAAGCTGCTGACTGACGGAATCATGCAGCTCACGTGCAAGTCGGTTTCTTTCTTGGACAACAATTTCTTGGAGGCTTTGCTCACGCTCATTTGCTCGTTCCGTTGCAATTCGCTGTGCATTCTCTGCTTGATTTCGAATTTTTTCCTGCAATTGATACATCCGGTGTTCAATGCTATCCAACTCTTTATATGATTCTTCAATCGCCCCCAGCTTCCCACCCTTTATCATGACATCAAGCTTTCGATCGATTTGGGTTAGTCTTTGCTTCCAATACCAGCCTGTTGTAAAACCAATAATTGTACCAAACATGATCGCTATAATTACAATCGTAAGTATGAAAGATACATCACCGATTTTCTGCTGCCAAAGCAATCCCCAGCCTTCTGCCTTATCAAGTGAAAAGCCAAAAAAAGTAATGAGCACCAACGTAACTGCTAATAATATGCTGCAAGCAACGGCCATCAAAATATGCTTGAAAATTGTATTCATATCCGTTTCACCTCAATATCTCCAGAAAAAAGTGAGGTAATTATTTTCACACGCGGATATGCTGTATCATAATTCGCCGTTTGATAGTGGATCGACTTATTCATTAATTTTAGATGATGCTTTCCTAATATATGAGCTTTACCAAACACTGAGCTGTGATGAATGCTTACTTCAACTTCATAAGGTACATAAATTTCGATATTTCCAATGACGTGCCGGATTGATATAACAGCTGTATCATTTGGCAACACCGTATTACTTAAATCAATAATCCGATCGCCAAATGCGCCGTGGATATTTACATCTTTCCACTGGTACGCAACATCTTCTGTGATTTGGTCGTCAAATAACTTATGGTCGAATAACGGATTTACTTTCAAAATCGATTCATGATTCTTCTCGGCATCCGGAAGAATCGGATCAAACTGAGTTGCTTCGCTTTTAGACTTTGAATAGTTAATAATAAAAATAATAATAGCTGCGATAATCAAAAAGCGTACCGCAAGTAGATTTAGCACTGAAAACACCATGCTAACAAGCGCTATCCAGAATACAATTTTCCCCCATAATTTATGGAAATTTTTCCAGCCAATATACATAAACAATGCAGAAAATAACGCTGGAATGATCGAGCCACCGAAAAAAAAGGCAATCTCAAATATAAGGAGAATCACACCAATGATCAATATCCAGTTGAAATAATCTGTTGTTAGTCTTTTGAACATTTTGTAATCCTCCTTTGTTGTATGTAATATTATATATAAATGAAACAAACCGTTACGTTATTTTAGCAACTCTAAACAATACAGACGCAGGATTTTTTCTGCGCCTGTACTAGTATATCATGTTTTTTATTTTTTCTGCATGTATGTTCTACCGTTGTTAATTTGCTTTTTCGTTTAATTCTTTTTCAAGTGCTGCAATCTTACTATCAAACGTGCTACGATAGTACGAGCTATTCACTTTGTATTCAAGATTCTCGATGTACTGCTCCATCTCATCGAATTTAGAGAATGGCTTCTCCGATGTATCTTCAACAACTCGATTAATTTGATGGTTTGCTTTTGCAATATTTTCACGGCCCATTAACTCCATACGACGCAAGTGCATATCCTTTAAGCGATGTTTCATATCCTCGTATTTTTGCTCAAGTGTGTCAAGCTGTTCAATCGCTTCTTCCCTTGAAGCTTTCATACGTTCAGCGCGTGCTTGATACTCCTCATACTCTTTCAACGCAAATTCATGCATTGCTTGTTCCTCTGCTTTTTCAGCGATTGCCGACTGCTTTAGACGTTTGTCAGCTAATTCTTGAGCCTTCAAATATTCGCGTGAAAATTCTTCTTTTAATTTATACTGACGGTCAATAAGCTTTCGAACTTTTTCTTTCTCTTGCTCACTTTGACGCAAGTATTGATTTAATGCAGCAATCGGATTTTTTTGTTCCTTTTTATCCATCATTGTATGAAGATCAGCTGAAATCGAATCTTTAATGCGTGTAAAAATGTTAGTTGACATAAAAATCTCTCCTTTTTTACTTTTGATTATTAAAATAGTGGTGGTTTCTAATTTGTTATGACATTTGCTTTACTTATTTAATTCGGCCCATTGCCTCTCAAAATTTGTAAATGGATCATCATCCTCTACAACATGAACAACTGGGTCTTCTTCTTTATTCCAGTTTTTATAAATAAGGTAAAGTACGTACGCTGCAGCTACTCCCATTACAGCATACAGATTAGAGAACGTAATACTTAATACAAGCAATCCAACTAATGCCCAGCCGACTTTTGCTAGTGTTGAATCAGTTTTTACGAATTTCTTAAAACAGACGTATAGCAACCAAACGCTAAGTGCTAAGAGCACCATTGGTCCAATGTTTGCCATTAATATGAACAGGGCAATTAACCCTCCAATAAACAACATAAATTTTTTCATTTCGTTTGCCTCCTTTCTTTATCTTGATTCCATCTTACCGGTTTAGGAGACTTTCGATAATGAGCCTGAGAAATATTTTGGACTAGGTCTCGGGGCTTATTGTGGAGTGCGCCTTTAGGTGTGAACGTTCGTAGTGTTGATAGCTGTTGCCGTTGCTGGGGGCATTGTGATTAGGGATGGTGCTTTTTTAGACGGGGTTGGTGTCTTAGAGACGAGGGATGGTGCTTATTATAGTCTGATTTGGTGTCTTAGCGATGAAAGGTGGTGCTATGGCAGACGGGGTGGTGTCTTAGCGATGAAAGATGGTACTTTTTAGAGGTTTTAAAACAACGTGGTGCGGAAACTGGCCGGAGTGATAATAGGAAGAGAAAAAGGAAATGGAATATTTCTCTACTTCCTTTTTCTCTTCCTATTAATAAGCCAGATAATAAATAAAATCGTCCCAATAATGATTAGAGTGAAAGCGAAATCAGAATAGATATTCATGAATCCAATTATTTTTTGCCAGTTTGCCCCAAGGACTGAACCTAATGTGATAAGAATAACATTCCAGAGGATTGTGCCGATTGTTGTAAAAAGGAGGAATAGCCAAAAATTCATTCTGGCCATGCCAGCTGGAATCGAGATCAAGCTTCGAACAATTGGTACCATTCTACAGAATAAGACAGTCCAATAACCATACTTGTCAAACCATGCGTCCGCCTTGCGAATATCTTCCTTTTTTAGTCGCAGAATATGTCCCCAGCGATTTATTATTTTTTCTAATCGTTCTGCATCGAGCAGCATACCAATACTATATAAGATCATTGCACCTATAACCGAACCTGCTGTTGCAGCAACGACGACACCAAATACTGTTAAATCAGTATATGTCGTCAGAAACCCACCGAATGGTAATACAATTTCTGATGGAATCGGAGGAAAAACGTTCTCTAAAACCATCATTAGATAAACTCCCAAATATCCAAGTTTTTCCATGATATCCGTAACCCAATTTTCCATTATAACCACCACCTTCAAGTACATATGCTTGTCCATTAATATGTATTGTTGGAGATCGCTTTTTATGCTTATTTCATTAAGAACAAAAAAAAGAACCCTCTCTGAAAAAGGTTCTTTTACTATTTCATATAATTTTTAGCTTTGTGCTGATTTCGTATTACGTCGCATACTTCGCATGACAAAGCTCACAACTAAAATGAGCACAATTGCTCCAATCAAGGCCGGGACAATATAGAACCCTCCCATTACTGGACCCCATTGGCCGAGTATGAGTGTTCCGAGCCATGCACCAATAATACCAGCGATAATATTTCCAAAAACTCCTCCAGGAATGTCACGCCCGGTTATTAGACTGGCTATCCAACCTAAAATTCCTCCAATGATTAATGACCAAATAAATCCCATTTACTACTCCTCCTTCATATTTATTGCAGGAGTAGTTTAACCAACTTTTTCAGTATCATACAAAATCAAAACAGCTCTGCTAATAACTCATATGACCTCTTCCTTGCTTCATAGCTATGGGTAATAGTAACAATCATTAGTTCATCGACATCATAACGCTGTTGCAGATTCTTAAGCTCTTCTTTTACATGCTGTGGATTTCCAATAATTTGATTCTGTTTCAGTTTATCAATCATCTGAATTTCTTCATTCGTATACTGATATTGTTCTATTTCTTCTATGGAAGGTACACCGTTCTTACCCTCACCTTTTGCTTGCAACACTTTCCAATGCAAATTACTTTGAGCAATTTTTTCTGCCTCTTCTGTTGTTTCAGCACAAACGACGGTAACCGTTACAATAGCTTTGGCTTTATTTGTTGTACTATTATCGAAATAGCTTTTAACGATCGCAGGGCCATCCGCATCACTCATAAAGTGGCCAAACACATAAGGCAACCCTTTTTCAGCTGCTAGATATGCGCTTTTTTCACTCGTTCCTAACAACCATGGAATTGGTGCTGATTCCGGAATTGGTGTGGCAGCAATTTTTGCAAACATATTTTCTTCAGGAAAATCACAATTGATAAAATGAAGCAATTCATCCAAAAGCTTAGGCATGTTTTTCACTTTCTCCAAGAAGTTTCCAGCTAAAGCAATTGAAACCTCAGCCGATCCGCCTGGCGCTCTGCCAATTCCTAAATCTATCCGACCAGGAAATAAAGTTGCTAACATATGATATCTTTCTGCCACATTATATGGTTTATAATTCGGCAATAAGACAGCACCAGAGCCTAAACGAATTCTTTCAGTTTGCGATCCAATTATTCCAAGCAAAATATCTGGAGCTGGACTCGCTAATCCATCAAGATCATGATGCTCTGCTACCCAATATCGCTTATATCCTAAGCGGTCTGCAAGCTGAGCGAGTTCAATAGAAGCGTCTAATGCTTCCTTCGCAGTATGCCCCTTTGCAATTGGTGCTTGATCCAAAATACTAAGCTTCATTCTTATCACCCTCTTCCTTTTGATTCATTTCATCCACAAGCTTTTCCGCTGCTTTTCTGTAAAAATTACTCATATTTGTAAGTGTAGCCACAAGTAGTACTTGTTCCAAATACGGCTCATCATTATCATTCACTTCAGCAACTTCTGTTTCAACCTCATTCATATGTTCGAGTAGGTCTTTTTCAAACATGGCATGGTTTACATTCATTAATTCCAAATAACTACTGTATAATCGTTGTAAATCAAAGGACTCGTCCGTTATTTTCGTATTCAGCCTTTCAAGTGTCAGCTTTACATCATTGATTGATAATGCACCCTTCATTTGATATATCATGCTTATCAACATTAAATGTTCCTTCGAATACCTCTTGTTTTTAATTGGAAAAAACAATTTCCCTTTTGCATAATTATTTATCATTGTTTTTGTAAGTACTTTTTCATCATCATTCCGCTTTTGACCTACAAACTTCTTCTCAAATAGTTGAATTACCTGATCCATATAAAGATCTAAATCTGGGATATCCTCAATAGATAACTGGTTATCTAAATGGAGTGTTTCCATCCATTCATGTTTATGTTTCATTGTAACAACCTCATTTATATATAGTATGTTCATTATAAAGCGAAATTTTCTCGAAGTAAACATTGACTACATCATATAATACGTTTATTATGTACATATAGTTTTTAAAACTACTTATCATTATAGGGGTGTTAATATGAATAATTACATTCGGGAACCGATCAATGGATTTACACATTTATTCGGGGCAATTTTATCAATCGCGGGACTTGTTGCATTGATAATGAAGGCTCTAGATACAACAGAATCAGCGCTTGCAATAACCGCTGTCATTATTTTTGGAATTAGCATGATCCTGCTATATGCTGCATCTGCTACATATCATATGGTTATAGCAAGGGATCGAATCATCGCATTTTTACGACGGGTCGATCATTCGATGATATTTGTACTCATAGCTGGAACGTATACGCCGTTTTGTTTAATCAGTTTAAATGGTGTAACTGGCTGGATTTTATTCGGTGTCATCAGCGGACTTGCGATTGCAGGGGTTATTTTTAAACTAGTTTGGTTTCATGCACCGAGGTGGTTATCAACTGCACTCTATGTCATCATGGGCTGGATTGTAGTGTTTTTCAGTGGATCACTTGCACCGATTATCGGAACGAACGGGATGTTCTTCCTTATTCTTGGTGGTCTACTATATACAATTGGAGCCGTTATTTATTGGCTGAAGCCCGCATTTTTAAGCTTTAAACATGTCGGTTTCCATGAAATTTTTCATATTTTCATCTTGCTCGGCACCCTATTTCATTTTATATGCATTTATGGGTACGTATTATAAAACATATATTTGAAGGACTATTTCATTTTTTTGAGATAGTCCTTTTTGAAATGTTAATTTATTCTAAAGTTTTCTAGACCCTTGTTTAAGAGGCAATTATAGCATCATTAAAACGTAAGATTAATAAATTGGAAGCAATCAGGCCAGTTAAAGGAATAAAAGTATAACCTTTTAGCAATCGAGAAGAAATTAGTTGCTTTTATTGTGGTAAAATTAAAAAGATTAAGGGAATGACTATAAGGAGGGTTTTATCATGGCGAATAAATCAAGTAATAGGAGAATAGATTCTGCTTCAAAAGTAATTATGGCATCTCCACAAACTATTTATCAGGCGTTTTTGAACCCAGAATCATTGGTTTCGTGGCTTCCACCGAAAGGAATGTCGGGTCATATTGACATGTTTGATCCCCGTGAAGGCGGAACTTATAAACTGATTCTTAAATACGAAATGGATCACTCAAACCCTGGAAAGACTACGGAAAACACTGACGTAGCCCAAGGGAAGTTTTTGGAGTTGGTTCCAGACAAACGAATTGTGCAATCAATAAAATTCGATTCCGAGGATCCATCATTCTCGGGCGAGATGATACAGAAGTGGCTCTTGGAACCTGTTTCAGAAGGCACAAAGGTTACTATTGTATGCGAAAACGTACCTGAAGGAATACGGAAGGAGGATCATGACACAGGTTTAGGATCCACGCTGGAGAATCTTGCTATCTTTACTGAATAACAAATTGTAATAATCATTTCTGATATCAATCTTAAGCAAATGAGCGCTTTAACGAATAACCCAAGCGGAAAATGAACAATATTTTTTATAAAAATTCTATGGATCGAAATATGTTGAGAGCCTTTTTCATTAGAAATAACTGAAAATGATGTAAATAGAGAAATAATCGACAGGCTCTTTGAAAGAGTAAAAAAGGAAGTCGAATTAAGAATGGCGCAACCATCAAATGCAGCTATAGATTCATATTAAAATAATAACAAACCATCATATGGTGGTTTGTGTAGACCTAAAATAAAGTCGCGACGTTTGTAAAAAAGATGCGAATTTTTGCCCCTTTGGATTTTGCATTATCCAAAGGGATTTTTATGGATACAATAAAATTAAGTATTATTCCATTAATGGGCCCAAATTGTGGAAGAAGTTTAAAAAGAAAAACAACACTTTTTATAGACCTTTTATTCCCTTAGTTAATTTACTTTTTAACTTCATAATGCAATTCAATAAATTGATTAAATTTCTTAGTTCCTTTCAGAGAAAGGTCTAATTGTCGATTTCCTTCTTTAAATAAAGGGATCCCGTTACCTATTATAGTTGGTGCAATGGTTATAATGAATTCATCAACTAAATCTTTCTGCATAAAAGAATTTAGCAGTTCACCTCCACCGACTACCCAAATGTTATTACCGTCTTTGTTTTTTAGCTTGTTCATGAAATTATTTACATCATCCTTAACAAATTTCACATTCTCGGTATCCTCATAAGAAGATCTCGTAAACACATAGCATTCCTTATTTTTATATGGGAACTCTTCAAAATCTTGCTTCATTACCCAATCGTAAGTTCTTTTTCCCATTAAAAGTGTATCAACTGTTTCATAGAACTCTGCAAAGCCGTTATCTCCTTCACCTTCAACCTTGAATAGCCATTCAAGAGATTCATCTTTCGTAGCAATGTATCCATCCAAACTTGACGCTATGAACAATACCGTATTTCGTCTTTGATTCATGAAAAATCTCCTTTCATTACCTGTAAACTATATAATATAAACATGACATCTTTTGTCATGTTAATCAAAATAACTCGCAAATATTTCTTACTCAAGGGTCATATGGAGTAGAGAGAATTGAGAAAAGACAGGGACTGAAAAGTCTGCGTATACGATTTCAAACAACACATTGGAATTAGATGAAACCTCCCTATTCCGAACCGTGCAGACGGTTGTGTGAGATGTCGAAGGTTAGTTACCGCTTCCTGCTCGCTTCGATTATATAGAAGACGGTTTTATCTTATTTTAGAAAGGGTAAAAAATAATAGGAGGCTGTTCAATATGAGACATATAGTTTTTTATGATGGAGAATGCCCTTTATGTTCAACTGTGAAGATAGCTGTTCAAAAATTAGACTGGTTTCGACGAATTCATTGGATACCGGTTCAAGTAGCTGAGGGGAGCTATAAATTCCACTTTTTAAAAAATCGGGATATATACGATAAGATTCAAATGCTTTCATCCAAAGGTCGTTTGTATGAAGGGTTTTATACTGTAAGGAAAATATTAACTGCTTTGCCATTAACCTTTCCTTTCAGCTTGTTATTTTATCTGCCATATATCGATAGGCTCTTATCTCCGCTGTACATGTGGATTTCCAAAAATCGTTACGATTGGTTCGGACGTAAACCATTATAATCATATGCTAAAAGAATAATTTTAATAAATATCATTGACTAGATACAATTAAAGTTGATTATTAAGACGATGTATTATGAGCAAATTAGGTCCAAATGGTGGTACATTATTTTGTATCATGATTAGGAGGAGTAATATGCCCAAACACAAAAAATTTGGCAGGAGTAGCTAAAACGAGCGGAATAATTGTTGCCATGGTACTCACTTTTTTCTTACCATAGCAGTATCACCTAAACAAGCTTCTACTACCTGTAAAAGTGGTGAAATAGTGTATATTAGCTCTTTGGTCAAGAAATTATTAAATTACGAAAATGGAACTCTTTTAGAAGTCACATGGAAGGATAGAACGAGTTATTACTATACGTTAGAAACGTTTTATGATTCCGACAACGGCTTGGAGATGGAGGTCCCTGAATATAGGGAGTATCACGCAGCACTACTAAGACTGCATGAATCGAAAGATAATAACGGTTTTCCTAAAACAACTCTCGGAATTTGAAAAGGTGGGTAATAAAAACAATCCTTTTATTATTAAAAGGGGCACTGACAGGAGAAACTATCTGGAAATCTTCTATGAAGTAAGTGCAAATAAATCCCACCTACTTCATGCAGGTGGGATTTCTCAACTATATTGTAATTAGATTTATTTAGAAAGGCGGTTTATTTAAAGTTAATAACCAATCATTTCTGATTGTACATAATGATATAACAAATTTTCCGTTTGAATAAGTGAGCTTTCATGTGTTCGCTCAAAAGCATGGGATGAGTCTATTCCTGGTCCAATTAATCCGTGAATAATATCATGGCCTGCACGAATTGCTGCCGAAGCATCTGAACCATAGAATGGATAAATATCCAATTGATAGCCAATGTTATTAGCTTCAGCCAGTTCAACAAGGTGTTTTCGCAAACCATAATGGTATGGTCCTGTCGCATCTTTGACACAAATGGAAACAGTATACTCATCTGTCGACTGCCCATCTCCCATTGCTCCCATATCCACTGCTAAATATTCCACAGTTTCAGGAGTAATGTTGGAATTTCCACCATAACCAATCTCTTCATTATTGGAAATAAGAAAATGCGTTGTATACGGAAGTCTTATCTCTTCCGCTTTGATTCGTTTGATAAGCTGTAATAAAATACCTACACTCGCTTTATCATCTAAATGACGTGATTTAATAAACCCATTTTCAGTCAGCTGTACACGTGGATCAAAGGAAACAAAATCCCCAACCTCAATTCCAAGCGTCCGTACCTCTTCTGCATTTTCAACCTTTGCATCAATCCGCACTTCCATATTCGTCTGGTCACGTTTGGCGTCACCGGCATCTTTATATACATGAACAGAGGTCTGATGCATTAAAATTGTTCCGGTTATAACTTCCCCATTCGCTGTATGAACCTCACAATACTCTCCTTCAATCGAGTTATAGCGAAAACCACCAATCAAATCAAGACGAAGTCGGCCATCACTCTTTACTTCTTTTACCATTGCTCCTAATGTATCTACATGAGCAGTCAGCATGCGATGCTCATCCTTATTTGCACCAGGCAAGGTTGCGATTAAAGCTCCTTTTCGATTATGTTTCGTTTCTACATTTAAATCCTGTAAAAATTGTTCTACAAATTGAATCACTTGAAACGTATACCCAGACGGACTTGGAATTGATACTAATTGTCTAATTAGCTCCTTTGTTTCGCTAACATTCGGATATGGCGTCATCTGATCACCCCTTCTTATCGATATCCTAATTTTACAGTTAACATCACTGCCTGAACAGTAAATATACTTCATTATTGATGGAATTAGTTCTTATCCTAGCCTCCTTTAGAATATGTGTATAAAAGGGATTTAATCAAGGAGGAGAAACAATGGGATATTATGTACAGGTCGAACCATCTGTTAACATTTATGTGGAGGATATCAATCCAACAAGTGAAAAAGTTATTCTGTTTGTGCATGGATGGCCAGCAAATCACCGGTTATTTGAATATCAATTTAATGTTTTTCCTGGTATGGGCTATCGCTGTATCGGAATTGATTTAAGAGGTTTTGGTCAATCCGATAAACCATGGGAAGGTTATTCTTATGATCGTCTTGCAGATGATATTCGCGTTATTGTTGACACACTCGGTTTAAAACATTTTACACTTGCCGGTCATTCAGTTGGTGGTGCAATCGTTATTCGATATATGGGCAGACATCGTGGATATGGTGTAGATAAGCTTGCTCTATTCGCTGCAGCAGCACCTAGCTTCATCCAGCGACCAGGATTTCCATATGGCTTACAAGCTAATGAAGTAAATCAGCTTATCCAACAAACGTACGATAATCGTCCACAAATGCTAGCAGATTTAACGAACATGTTTTTCTACAGAGCGCTGACACCAGCTTTTAAGGAATGGTTTTTCCAATTAGGAATTGTGGCAAGTGGTTATTCCACAGCTAATATTTTAGTCACATTGAGAGATGAAGTACTCTTTGCTGATGTGGAAAGCATTCAAGCACCTACTCTTATTTTCCAGGGAATACATGATCAAATTTGCCTTCCCCAGCTTGCGTCCGTCCTGCATCAACAAATACAGCACTCCAAGCTTATCTGGTTTGAACATAGTGGACACGGATTATTTTGGGAGGAACAAGAAAAATTTAATCGAGAACTATTAACATTTTTAACGGCGTAAAAATAACCTAGCATGTGACCGTATCCTGAATCACATGCTAGGTATTTGTTTAACTTTTACGCAGAAGTTTAAAATTCTTACTCCAGATTCCTTAAAATAAACTCTCCAGCAACAGAAAGACACCTGTAAATAACAATAGAATGTATGTAAATAGCCTAAAAATCTTTTGATTTATCCATTTAAAAAGTAGCTGCCCTAGGAATAATCCTAAAATCACAAACGGAACCGCATATAAACTCGATTCCCAAATAACTTTATTTGTACCCGTAAAGATGATTTGCGTAATAAGACTGACAAGATAAATAAAAAGATAAAATCCTAAAGTCGTTGCCCGCAGCTTTGCTTTTTCCGTATCTGTTCCAGTAAAATATAACAACAATGGCGGTCCAGGCATTCCAACACTTGTTGTTAACCCTCCAGATATCCCGCCAACAATGAAATCTCTGATTGGAGTTGGTTTTACTTTGAAGTTTAGCATTAACAATACAGTTAATAGCAGAATAAGGATACTGATTCCCAGCTTGAAAACGTTCATATCTTCAATCGTTATAATTAGGATAACACCAACGGGGATACCAGCTAAGCTTCCTAGCGTAAATCGCTTTACAATCTTAAAATCAATATCTTTTCTTATTTTATAGACTAATGCAATTGAAATAATTAAAGATAAAATAATATTTATCTGAATTGCTTCTTGAGGCAAAAATAACATGAGCAAGAATGGTGTAGCCATTATTGAAAAGCCGAACCCAGTGCTCGTTTGAAGAATAGAAGCAACTAAAATAATTGTGATAAATAAAAATATCGTTCCCAAAATAGACACCCTCTGCCTGTGTGATGTTGTGTATTATTCATCATAGCATTGTTCACCTATTTTTTGTTCTTCATCTGACAACTTTTAGCGAAATAGCACAAAGGATATACGCTGATTAACATTCTACTTAGAGCAGACTTTTACGATGGATTTTAAAAAGGACCTAACCTTTGAAAAGCCACCTGACATGTATCAGATGGCCTAAAACAAATTATTATTCAACTAAAAGCGGATAATACCCTTCCTCATTATGTGTTTCTGTTCCGACTAATGGCGGGTTGAACACACAAACCATTCGCATTTGTGTACGTGCACGAAGACGATGCTTATCATTATCATTCAACAAATACATTGTTCCAGGCTTAATTTGAAAAACATCTCCAGTTTCCACTTTTTCAATTTCCCCTTCACCTTCAATGCAATAAACTGCTTCAATATGATTTTTATACCAGAAAAAGTTATCCGTACCAGCTTTAATAATGGTATCGTTCATGCTAAAGCCAACGCCATCCTTTTTCAAAATAAATCGACGGCTCGACCAGTTTTCACTGAAAGTTTCATCCTCTGTTCCAATAATTTCCTCTAATGATTTAACGATCATAGCGCATTCCCCTTTCTTATCCCTCATTATTTGTTCAAGACATAGTTAATACTGTCATCTAATAGCTGAAATCCCTTTTCTAATCCCACTTTGTCAATAATAAGCGGTGGCAGGAATTTAACGACTTCATCCTTAGGACCGGAAGTTTCTACAATTAAGCCACGCTGAAATGCTTCTGCACAAATTTCAGTTGCTAGACCCTCTTCCTCTACTGCAATTCCCTGCATCAATCCTCTGCCCCTTGCTTCTCCATTCAGTTCAGGATATTTTTCAATTATAGTACTTACAGCAGTCTTTAGAATTTCTGCTTTTTCCTGAACTTCTTTTTCGAAGTCATTATTTTTCCAATAGCTTAATGCTTCCGTCGCTGCAATAAACGCTAAATTATTTCCACGGAAAGTACCATTGTGCTCACCCGGACCCCATTTGTCATGTTCCGGTTTGATTAATGTAATTGCCATTGGCAGACCAAAACCACCGATCGATTTGGAAAGACAAACAACATCCGGTTCAATACCAGCTGGTTCAAAGCTAAAGAAAGTACCCGTACGTCCATTTCCTGCCTGCACATCATCTACAATTAATAAAATGTCCCAGCGTTTACACAGTTCCTCTATCTTTTGTAACCATTCGATTCGCGCAGCATTAATGCCACCTTCTCCCTGTACCGTTTCCAATATAATAGCAGCTGGCAATGCCACACCACTTCCACTATCCTCTAAAAACCGTTCCAAATAGGCGATGGAATCATGATTTTCCACATAATTATCAAACGGCATAGATACCGAATGATGGAGTGGCACACCTGCACCATGGCGTTTAAAGGAATTACCTGTCACAGAAAGAGAACCAATCGTCATTCCGTGAAAAGCATTTGTGAAGCTTATAACTGTCTCACGTCCTGTTACCTTTCTAGCAATTTTCAAAGCACTTTCTACTGTATTTGTTCCAGTTGGACCCGGAAACATAATTTTATAGTCAAGCTTACGTGGTGTAAGAATAATTTCTTTAAAGTTTTCAAGGAATTCTTTTCTTGGAGTTGTACCCATGTCGAGGCTATGTATAATGCCATCATTTTGGATATATTCAATCACTTTTTGCTGCATCGTATCATCATTATGGCCATAATTCATTGTTCCTGCACCGGCAAAAAAATCAATATACTCCTTGCCATCTGTATCCCAAAGTTTATAGCCCTTTGCTTTATTAAAAACTGTCGGCCAGCCTCTGCTATAGCTTCTTACAGCAGACTCTAATTCCTCAAATGTTTTCATTTTCGCATCATTTAATACAGCTGTAGTCACCAAATCATCCTTTATCTTTTATTTTTTATTGGACCTATCTTGAATAGCAATTCATCTTCATGTCCTTCAGCTGGAAAATCCTCTGAGAGAAAGTAATCACTGATGTTGCAATCTGTCTCAAGCTTTTTTGCAAGACCTTTAAATAATGATTGTGACGGTTTATTTGAAGGTGAAACTGTTGCTTCAATGTATTGAACGGTTCCACATGCTGTACGGTTCAGTAATTGGTACAACATCTTTGTTGCTAAACCTTTACCGCGCTCAGATTCATTAACAGCAACCTGCCAAATGAATAATTTATCCGTTGTATTCGGATGAAAAAACCCGGAAATAAACCCAACAATCTCCCCGTTTCTTTCTGCCACAATGGATGTATCAGAAAATATCTCACACCACATTAAATAACTATATGACGAATTTAAATCAAGTACCTTTGTATTTTTTATGAGTTGCCAAACCACTGATCCATCGTGTTTGGTTGGCTTACGAAAATGAAAATCTGTTTCAATTTCAGCTACTGCATTCATTCCTGCAATTCCATTTGTATTGATGCTCTCACCTCCTGCGCTATTTAATTGGTACTCTATAAGATTAATAATAAGCTTCCATTTCGTCAAAATTGATAAAGGCGGGAATTTACAGATTATTCATGATGAGGTATGCTGTGGGTAGTTTGATTGAAGATGCCTATTAAAAGCTAGCAAATGCTGAGGTATAATCCGGTTTATGCAAAATTCGAGTTTTTTAGAGTTTTAAATCAGAAGGTTGGTTGCTGATTGGTCGTATTTTTAGCAAGTCTCTAATAAAGCAAATTAATATTGACAGGACGGCATTTTACACGTATAGTAATAAGTACAAATCGTACATACGATTCCGTAGCTCAGCTGGGAGAGCGCTACCTTGACAGGGTAGAGGTCGTTGGTTCGAGCCCAATCGGAATCATCATAAAACAGAGGTCTGTATCCCTTGTATATCAAGGAGTACAGGCTTTTTTATTTTTATAGTAAAGATTTGTTTTTCACCCCAATTTGGTTAGCAGTCACAAATCAGTCACAGAATTTTTTAGAGCCATTTCAAACACATCGGCAACATCATAATCGTTGTTAGGAACAAGGTGAGCGTATATTTCCAAGGTTGTTTTGGGGCTGGTATGTCCCATACGTGCAGCAACTTTGACTAAATCTACACCTCCTGATAACAGGATGGATGCGTGCGAATGTCTTAAATCGTGAAAGCGAATGATACGTACACCACCTGCTTAATGATTCTATTTGTAACCCGCAGCAAATTTCCCGGATCCTGGACCGCCCCATTTTCTGTACAAACAACTAAATCTTGATCTTGGTACATTTCTCCAGCCGCTTTCTTCTGACCCTCCTGATTTCTTCGGTGTTCTTTAAGTTCAGTGATGACTCGGCTAGATAGTAGAAAACCGGATTTCTTTTTCTGTTTACGCACCCCATCTTGATTGAGATCAACGGTATATCGATATCTAATCCCTTGTTTTTTCTTATATTTTTGAATAGATCCTATCATTTTGCTTACCTCCTTATTAGTAAAGGTAAGCAAGTGGTCTACTTTTAATTTTGACCAAGGAATAGTAAATTATAATTAGTTACATTAATTTAGATTTATTATTTGAAATATTGCAATTAAATGGTAAGGTTAATATGCACTTAAACTAACAGGACATTATTGTTGTAGAATAATAGAAATGCATATATTCTCTAAGAAAATTAAAAAGAAACTCTTGACTCTCCCCTATAGGGTAGACATTAAACTCTATTTGTAAGTTAATCATTTAAAGGAGGAATTCAAAATGAACTTAGAAATTAGAGACATTAAAAAAGAGGACATAGAACCTATTAAAGTAATTACTGCTGAGGCCTTTGCTAAAGGGTTTATAGAAGAGGTAGAAAACGAAGATATACTAGATGCAGCAATTACGCTAATGTTTATAAATCCGATATTAAACAAAAGTACCTTCGGGAGAGTAGCTACACTAGACGGCGAGGTCATTGGTGTAATTTTTGGATCAAGAGTTGATGAGATAAGATCTTATAGATTATTACAAGAGGATTATACAAAGGAACTGTTAGAAATCTTAAATCTAAACGACATCGAAAGAAACTTATTTGTCGAATTTACTTCAAAGACTAATGATGCATATAGCAAGTTAATTAGAGGAAAAGAAAATGAGTTTCAAGGCTGTTTAGAATTCTTTGCCGTTTCTGAAAAGTCGAGAGGTAAAAAGGTAGGAAAAAAATTATTGAATGAGCTATTTTCTTACTTTAGAAACACAAAAGTTAATAAAATCTATGTATATACAGATACAATAAGTAACTATGGGTTCTACGACTGTAATGGTTTTAAACGCCTAGAGGAAGAATTAACTGTATTTAATTTACCTGAAGGAAGATTCGAGAATACAAACTTTATTTATGAATACAAATTTTAAGTTTAAAGCCCACCTTAGCTAGGGGGTGGGCTTTAAACTAATTTGAAATTGCGAAAAGTGATTATTTTGATTAAAGACATCTGTAACTAAATAAAATAAATAAATCTTATCACACGACAAACTCTTTTTCACCAAATATTCTTTTATTAATTGAAATGTTTCGATTTCAGTTTCTCTTGTACAATTTACAGTTAAGTAATCTCCCTTTGGTAACTTAGATACACTTGGATTATCTTTAAGCATAATAGAATCATCTGCTGTTATTATACGAAATGCATCACTAATAGCCCAAATATCATTATGACGTGAATAAATTAGTCCGTACTGGAATGTATTCATTATAAATCTTTCTAATTCTTCATCTAATTTATCGAATGACTGCATTTCATCAAGTACTCCACCCTGTGTAGGTGAACTAAAAAGGTATCTTTCTTCGAAGGTCTGCATATTAAAGCCTTTATTCATAAGATCATCCTCAGATGTATGAATAGCTTTCTTTAATATTTCTATTTGTTTACTAAACTGTATTAGTTTTTTTATTTCCATCTGAATTTCTTCATTTTTCTGTTCCAAGTAAAACTTAAGATAATTGGTATCGGAATTAGTAAATAAATCTTTAATTTCACTAATACTTACATTACCCTGTCTACATATTTTTATAATATCAAGGTAAAAAAATTGGTTAATTGTATAATACCGATAACCATTTTCGGGGTTTATGTAGGCAGGCGTAAGCAAGCCAATATCGTGGTAATAACGCAAGGCTTTTATTGTAACATCCTTTAATTTAGAAACTTCTCCAATTGAAAAGTATCTTTTATTAACCATAAATTCCTCCAAGAAGTTTAATGCGTGAAGTCCTTTTTTCACCCCTATATTTTAGAATAGCACACGTTATTGATTAATTTTTGTTATTATTATTGGCATTAATAGAGTATCCTTAATGTCTTCCTATTATTTAGGTAGATTTATATATCTCGAAACTCCAAAATGATTTTTAACCTTTATAGCTAATTTTTCCTGTCTCCAATAATTCTTTAAGACCCATAAACATATAATACCAGCCTTGTTCAGTGCTATCACGCCATTCATCATGAGCTTTTTCGATATCGGACTCTGTCCAATTTTCTTCATGAATAACATGGATCAATTGTGTGAAAGTCATCTCACAGCCTTGCTGGAGTTCTTTTAGCTCAACTGTAATCGTATCTGCTAATTCGCTGAATCCTTCTGGTGTCAATTCAGGCATCTTAAAAGTGAACACGATTTTTTTCGGAGGATCAATTTCGAGGTACTCCCCAATCGCACGGTAATCTTTTCCTTGTCGATGGTCAACAATTTCCCAAGTACCGCCTACTACAGGATTATTTTGTGCAACCTTATTCGTCCCTTCCAATGTAAAAAACCATTTTCTCATCATTTCTGGGTTTAACCATGCATCAAAAACTCTTTCCGATTTTACATCAAAATTTCTGACCATTGTTAAAGTGGTTGTTGAATAGTTGTTCATATTAAAAACTCCTTTATGTAATTTAATGTTCTTTCTTTTGTGCCTTTATTAACTCTTTCTCAAGAGGGTCAAAACGATTACTCCAAAACCTCTCATAAAAACGAAGCCATTCAGAAACTTGAGACAATGACGCTGCGTTTAATCTACATATATGCGTTCTTCCTCTTACATTCCTCTCCACTAAATTTGCTCGTTCAAGAACCTTTATATGTTTAGAAATAGCTGCTAAAGACATGTCAAAAGGCTCTGCTAACTCTGAAACTGTCCTCTCCTTTTGAGCCATCATATAAACGATTTCTCTCCTTGTTGGATCGGATAAAGCATGAAAAATTTCATTTAAGTTATCTTCATATTGATTAACCATATGGTTAAATATAACAAACTTCTCAATTTATACTCAACTGTTTAGTTAAATTAAAAACATATCCGATCTTTCGTTTTGTGTTTTTGTGGGTAAATCAAGAATTATCAATCATTGAATTTCAACTTATCAATATATTCTTTACCCTCTATCAGTGAAAGACCCAAAGTTTCTCTTGCTTTTTTAATTGCTTTTACATCTTCGCCCTCTTTTATTAGTTTACGTAGTTCATCATTGATTGGATTTTCAGGCAGACCCGATTGTTTGGTTACTTGGTCTAAGGTATATTGCATTCTTTTTATGCGACCTTCTAATTTATTCACCTTAGCCGTTACATTTATTATTATAAGAAAAGCTATGATTATAAGAATGTATTCCATATATTTTTAAACCTCCATATATTATTTGTTCCCTAAACTTATGTACGGATTAAAAAACAAATAGTTTCACTATTAAACAATCTTTCCAAGTTAGTCGATTAAGAAAAAGGATTGCCGCAGCAACCCCATTGTTCAACATAGGCACCCGTTACTTTAAGTGCATATTTTTATAATTCAGAAATTGTTGCTTAATTGAATACGCATTGTTTTATATAAAATGTTGCACCTAGTCTAAAGTGCAACTCCCTATTTTATGTTTTTTCATAACAAAATGCCTTTTAAACTAATGCATCTAACTCAACATAGCGAATGCTACTAAAGATCCCTTGTCGCAAGATTGGAAACCACTCTTTTCATAAAAATGTCTTACTTCTACGTAAAATAACGTTAATCCTTCTTGAATTAACGTTGAAGATGGGCCGGGGTTTATTATCCTTGAAATGTATAAGGAGATGAGGCTTTAAATATCCTGTCAACTCCATTAAGATGATAAGGCATTAATTCATTAGCCCTTTGTATGGATACCCATACCCATTCTATTTCTGAAATTTCGTCTTTGTCTATAATAGAAATTTCTCCTTCGATTACTTTTGCATTAAATGTTATAAATATAGCGTGATGTCCCTTGTCTTTAAATATAGCTTCATTGACAGCTATAATTTCTCCAGCTTCAATTGTTAAACTTGTTTCTTCCTTGACCTCTCGAATAACTGCTTGTTCTAGATTTTCTCCTTTTTCCATTGCACCACCAGGGAGAGACCAACCTCCACCCTTGTTATTAAACCATAAGGATTTTTTTCTTATCCTCATTGATAAATAAATGCATAAGTTACATCGACTCTTATCATTTCTTACTCTCTCCTATGTTTTTCAGGGTTAAATTATTACGGAATGTTTTTCGGCTACCCTGCCCCACCAGTAAAATATCTTCTATGTGCCAGTTACTTGAATAAGTTGTTATTTTATTTTTTCTATACTTTTAACCAACCTAATTATCCAATACAACGTTATCCAAGAAAGAATGAACTTTGTAGCCCATTCTATTAAATTAGGTATTACATAGGATGTGTTTATTTTAAAAAACCAGAGTATTAAGCAAAGTGCAATTAAAATTATAATTGGTATTATAATTTTAATCATCCTCTCAAAGCTATTTTTATTCTGTTGCGTTACTTGAATAAGGAGGAGCATTATCCTTCTATCAGTAATGCACCGGTTAGTAAAGTAGAATGATAAAAACAATATTTATTACTTCTATTATTCTATATGGTTGCGGGCTTATCTAATAAAAGTGTCGTATAAGAATGGTATGCCCACATCCAGGATAAACAAAGCGATGGCGACGAAAAGGACGGTTCCGGCTATTGGTAGAATCCATTTTCTTTTCTTGAATTGGAACCAGTAATTGATTGCCCACATTACAGTCAGGAAAATAATTGTACCGAATCCAAACATGTCAGAGACCGGGTCTCGGTGTGGGCTAATATTTACCACAGAGAAAAACGCAAGAAAACCGATAGCTCCCAATAGAATTAAATTGACAGTATGCACGACAATATCATAAATAGTATCCTTGTTTTTCATTAAATTTCCACCCCGATCATTTATAGTCCACAATCACATTTTATTATTCTCATTTCCGTCCCACTAATCTTCGACTGCCATCCCTTTAACAAGATAGTCACTTTTGAGTAATGCACCCGTTTGTTTAAGTACATTCTTTCACAAACATAACCCATAATCTTCATTTGTTACAGGAATGCTGCCCAGTTTGTTTTCACTATAACTAGCACTAAATCTAATCCACCAGAAACCAGTTTTCTCTGTTTTTAAGTTGTAGACAATTTAGAATTGGAAATCCCCATCCTTCATTAGCAGGACTTCAGTTCCACCTTCTTTAATGCCTACTACTTTCATATCTTCGGTACCAAAAGTTACATTAACTAACAAAAGTGAATTATTCAGACCCGCTTCCTTCAACTCTTCCTCAGATTGGTCAATGCCATTTTGAATATTGGAGGGAGATGCATTTCCGATTCCAATATGACAGGTCGTATTTTCATCAAATAAGGTATTGTAAAAAAGAGTATCTGCCTGAGCAAGAGGAGATTTATTAGAGACTAAGGCAATTTCACCTAGATAATGTGAACCTTCGTCTGTTTCAATGATATTTTGTAACACTTCCTGTCCCTTTGCGGCATAATAGTCGGTAATCCGTCCATCTTTAAAAATTAGATAAAATTCATCGATGACACTTCCACCATAGATAAGAGGTTTAGTACCTACCAATTTGCCATTTACCTTATTTTTATGGGGAGCAGTAAATATTTCTTCCGTAGGAATGTTCGGAAAGAAAGGTATTCCATTTTCATCTATGACACCCCCACCGATATAGTGATGATTTTTAGGTAGACCAACTAATAAATCAGTTCCACCGCTATTTGTAAAATGCAAGGCTTCAAATTGGCTCTCGTTTAGGATTTTTTTTCGAGACTCGAAGGCTCTATTGTGACTCTCCCAATCTTTTATAGGATTTTCCCCATCTGCCCGTGATCCTTTTAAAATTAATTTCCATAATGATTGTAAAGCTTCTTCTTTACTTAGGTTAGGAAATACTTTAGTTGCCCATACAACATACGGGACAGCTAGAAGACACCAGCGTACCTCGTGGGATCTAATTTTCGCATAATAATCCCTCAATTTCGTACGAGAAGCTTTTTGGAAACGACTTATCCTTTCTGTAGAAACCTCCTTATAGACATCTAAGTTTTCAGAAATAATATGGATGTAAGCAGCACCTGCATCGTCCCACTCCTTAAAACGGGCAGCCTGCCAATCAGGAAAGTGATCGATGATACTATCTGCTGCATTTAAGTAAAATTCTTTGGTTGACTGTTCATCTGTCCAATCTATAAATACATTTGAAGCTCCTGCCTCGTATGCTACCGTTTTGATTAGACGTGCAAACGTAGCATTTTGTATATCACTATGAATAATCAATAATTGATTTTTTTGCAGATTTACACCTGTTCGAACAGCAAGTTCTGCATACATTTTTAACTGTTGTTCACTTATAAATTCATATATTCCTTTATTCATTTAATATCTCCCCTGTGATGTTCTTGTGTAATTTTGCTACAGACCCCAGACGTACTTAAACTATCCTACCCCGTTAGTGTAAGTACTTTACTTCACAATCTTTATATATATTTCATCCTTACCATATGCATATAGAAATGACCCTCGCATAAAAACAGGGTTCTTAAACTAACCTGCCCTTTAGGAGAAGATCGTCAAATTGACGATCTCTTGTTCAAGTAATGCACCCGTTTCTTTAAGTATAAAAATTCACAAAGTCTTTATTTTAAGTTTTTTCTACATAGAGAAAACTTTTTTAATTCTTTTTCTTTATAGCTCGCTTTACATCAAAAACTCCTATCGTTCCACAAATCAAAACACCTAATACTAAAATGCCTGTAAGAATCCAATTATCCCCCCATATTGTGATTGCACTTAATAAACAGCTTAATGCAATAACTATTGCTCCATATTTTTCTCTCCACTTTGCTAATTTTGAGGAACTATCATTACTCAAATTATCTTCTCTCCTTTTCTTACGCTAAGGCACCATGTAGTTGAATAAGGAATTTACTTTTTTATCCATATTTCCTTTGTATAAGCTATACTCAATCCCACTCTTTCCATATTATTTTGACTGACGGAGCCAAATTTTGCTTGTCCCACAATTAAATCACATTTTTGTAAGTTTGCTTGATAGATACGATGCTTTAATAATGCACTGTGGATTCCTTTATTTCTTATATTCAGCAAAGTTGCCGCAGCAGCTAAAGTAGCTATACCGTCTTTTATAAACAAAGCTCCTATTCCAGCAGGTTCGTTTTGATAGCTCGCTAGATAAAATTTCCAATTTTTAATGTTATAAAGTACTTCATTATTTTGTGCTACTCCACTTTTTAAGAATGCTGGCATTCGGAAACCTTTTGTGTAGATTTCTGCGTAAGTATCAAATTCGTTTCTTTTTAACTTACGGATAGTGATTTTTTGTTCATTTAATTCATAACTTGTTTCTATTTCTTTGGAGAGTGGGGCATAAAGAGCTGTATGGTAATCATTATGATAATAACCAGCTTCACTTAGGCGGGTTAGTAATTCTGAAGAAGTATGAGCTGGAATTAGTTCAAATCGAACAGGAATCTCTTTTTGCTTATAAAAATCTAATATCTTATCTATTTGTTTTTCATCGCCTTCATTTAACCCTTTTACCGTATTGAAGGATGGACCCGGTATGTTCTTTACCGAAAATGCTGTTGCATTCCCAAACATTTGAATTTCTACGTTCATTGAGTTCCCTTGCACTTTTTGAATTTCAGTTAGTCGAGAACTCAAAGTTTCAATTTCTGAGTTTTCCAATCGAACAGCCAATTCTCTATTCACTAGGCTCATATTTTCACTCTCCAAATATAAATAATTTGTACATTTAACATTGCTGTAAATATATCCTTTTCTTATACAACTCTATTGCCCCTTTTGTAAAATATCTTCTACATAAAATAGCGTTAATCCTTCTTGAATTAACGCACCGTTAGTTGAAGTACAACTCCACAATCGTTTTTACGCCTTTATAAACTTAAATACTTAAATGGTCATCGAAACAGAATTACGTTATCTTTGTTTGTTCTCGCCAGAATTTTGTAGGTTTGCAATGAGCAGTAATAAAATCTGATATTGTACAGAATTTCTGGATTTTGTATATTTTTTCATTTTTTCTTTACCCTTTAAAATACTGACCAATGATTTTCGGAATCATCAACACTATCTCCGTAAATGTTAATGAATTGTCTACTTTATCGAAAGTTTCCATCTTATTTTGATCGAAAGGCAACGGATTCACTATATCACCCTGTACTGATTCACGTTGATTTTTGAACTGGATACGAATTGATTTTGCTTTTTCAAATTGTGGGCGATCCATTACTTGAAAATGAATATGTGCTTCTGATGAATTGCCAGAATTCCCACACTGCCCTAATAGTTGTTCTTCTTTAACGTGTTCGCCTTCCTTAACTAAAATGGAGCCATTTTTAAAGTGAGCAATCATACTATATTCCTTATTTGGATGCTCAATCACGACATAGTTACCAGCAGGATAATGCTCGTTCATTTCACCAGGTACGTTATCTTTAATGCCATCTACTACTTTCACAACTTTTCCGTGTAAAGGTGCAACAACATCTGTGCCAAAAGCAAAATAATTATCATTGATTAAATTTGTACCTTCATATGTTGCCCCGTTTATTATACGTACTAAATCGTAAGCATAACGTTGGTTTTCGTACACATAATGATAATTATCAAACTCATTTGTACCGCCCCAAAATACGAACCATTCATCACAAATCGGCATACGATATTGATTTTCCGTCCATTTTTGGTCAGAGTCGTAAGTGACGAAAGGTTTTAAATAAAATCCTGTAATCACCTGATTAGAGTCATATGCTAACTGAATCGCTTTTTCTTTATTTTGGTCTATCCAAATAACTTGAGTTGTCCCAAACCATTCTTTTTCAGAAAACTTCTTTAGTTCCTGGATACCCTGCTTATAAGAATGGCAGACATTTATAAATTCATTTAACCCAAGTAGTTGTTGAAAATCTATTGATGTAGCTTTATAAAGCATTTCAAACTCTTCATTGATAAAGTATTGTCCGAAATTATTTAAATCTAATTTTGACATATGTATCCTCCAATTATTTTCATCGTTAAATTTATACATTTCTATTCATCTATTTATACGAATAATTTCATTTAGATGTTTCAAAGATATTGGTTATTTTTACAAATTCCCAAACTCTGGTTTTGAAACATTTCTTTATTTCATTGTAAATCCGACGATACTCCTTGTTAAACTAAACTGCTCCGTTAGTTTAAGTACAATATTTCACAAAGTTATATTATGATATATTAATAATCTTAAAAAAGAAAAACAATATGATAAAAGCCGTCTGTTTTGAACGCACCTCGATTGTTAGCCACAACTAACAAATTTGAGTATAGGTCAATTTAGATGACTTTTAATTGCAATTTTATTGCTGAATTTTAATATCATTTGAGATGTATTTTAAAAAATACATCTCAAAATAGAACACTTCAATGATACACACCAAATAAAAAAGTAACATGATTAAGTATCATTCATTATGCTAATAACATAGGGAAAAGATACTTGCTGTTATATACAGTAACTGTTCTTTATATTAGTACAGACCACTTGCTTACCTATCAGTCACAAAAAAGTCACAGAATTAGTTTTCTGGCTTAAATTTATTTAACTTATTTGATTTTCAAGCCTCCCAAACCCCTATTAAACCGCACTTCTTTGAATTCATTTTTTCTAATTTACTTCAGAAACTAATTTGACAGGGTAGAGGTCGTTGGTTCAAGCCCAATACGAATCACCTCTCCCTAATCATTACATTTACTGCATAATCTCGAAGGATATAAGGATTCAGATTGGTACAGGTTACAATTGTGTCCCCTGCAAACGATTCTCTTATTACAATAATAAAAAGCACCTCATTATGAGATGCTTATAATCCTAGTATTTGTTTTTTCTTAGCATCAAACTCGTCCTGAGTTAAAATACCATCATCCAACAACTGCTTATATTTAATTAGTTCTTCAGCGTCACTTGATTTAGTCATAACCGAATTGTCTTCATTTTGCAAGGTTTCCAGTAGATTCTTCAACTCAATAGCCTGATCTAATTCTTTTTTTAAGAAAGTAATGGTGTTTTCATCTTTGACCGCGTCTAAAACACCGCCTTTACTTTCAGATGCTCCACTGTATGCGAATTGAATATATCCAGTTGTTAAGCGCGGTTCTTTTATTTGTATTGCCGTTATGCTCTTGATCGGTATACTCTTCTCTCCTTTAGAACCTTGGTTTAAGTAATTTTGAAACCCTTTCCTTTTCCATCTCAGATAACCATTTTCCACGGTGACAATGAACTTACCATTTGATTTAAAATAAAATTCAGCCATAGTGCCAACTCCCTCCTTTTTTTATTATCGGTAAGGTGGAAAGTTTTTTCAATTTAAAAAACTCCAGGAATCCTCTTAGCTATATTAAAGTGGATAAATAGGCCTTACCTCGAAGGAGTTTTATTGAAAATATAATTATTTTTATTTTCTTATACCACACTTAGTAGAGCAAAAGAGCTTATAATTTCTCTTTGGTTCCATGCCAGAGCTCTTTATTTAATTAATCTCAAGCAATAAATCTCAACCTTCAACCTTACAAGCTTCCGCCAATAATTCTATTAAATGAACAACCTGAATCTGATCCGTCAATCCTTCTCGCTCCACCCCAACCTTCATCTGCAGGTGACAGCCCGGATTTGTTGTAACAATTACTTCTGGTGTTATAGTGGTCAAGTGCTTCATCTTTTCATCAATAAGTTCCATCGATTCATTATAATTTACAATATTGTAAATGCCCGCTGATCCACAACACATATCCTTTTTTGGAAACTCTAAGTATGTGATTCCTGGTACAGATTTTAATAATTGCAACGGTTCATTCACCCGCTTCTGGACATTGCTCATATGACAGGATGGTTGATATGTCACGGCTCTATTGATTTCCTTTTCAAATGGTAGGTTCAACTGACTTAAAATAACGCTAATGTCTACATTCTTTTCTGCAAACTGCTTTGCTCGGGTCGCCCATTCTGGATCATCGGCAAATAATTTATCATACTCGACGAGCATAGCACCGCAGCCACCAATGCTGTTTACAATATAATCGAAGCTGTGTTTTTCAAATGCCTCAATATTTTCTTTCGCTAATCTTTTTGTAATTTCCGTTTCTCCGCTATGACTTTGTAAGGCACCACAACAGGTTTGCTCTTTAATAACTGTTACCTCACATCCAGCTAATTGGAGTAACTTAATGCTTTGTGTATTAATCGATGAAAACATCGTATCCATCACACATCCTGTAAAAAATCCGATGCGAAATGCAGGACGGTGGATTGGCGGATAGTATTCTTCCCGTTTTCTGCGTTTGATACTGCCTTCTGCATTCGGAAGGATTTTCTCAAACGTACGTAGGTTTTCTGGTAAAATATTGGTTGCTTTTGCTTTATGTGCTACCTTTTGCAAGCCGGATTTTTGGTATAATGCAATTCCTCCGCCTACAGTATTCAAGATTTTCTTATTAGGGATTGTTTTATTAAATAGAAATTCTCGAAATAACTTCACACGTTTTGGCGTTTCTTTTTTCTTGTTTTCTTCGATAAATTCTTTTGCTGATTCTAAAATCGTCCCGTATTGTACATTTGTCGGACAAACCACTTCACATGCTCGACATCCAAGGCAAAGATTAATTGGTCCTTCTAGTTCAGAATACGTAATTTTCCCTTCGGCTGCCATTTTCACTAAGTTGATTCGCCCTCTTGGTGAGTGCGTTTCTTTCTCCATTGTTATATATGTTGGACAAGCTGGTAAGCAGTAGCCGCATTGTACACAATCAAACGTTTCTTCATATGCTAGCTCAGCCATTGGTTAACACCAGCCTTTGACCTGGCTCCGGAAAAATCTTGCCAGGATTTAGCACGTTTTTCGGATCCCAGCTTTCTTTGATTCGCTTCATCATATCCAGTCCAATTTCACCGAGTTCCATTTCCATAAACGGAGCTTTTAATGTACCAATACCATGCTCTCCAGATAATGTGCCGCCAAGTTCAATAGCCGCTTCGAATATTTCCTCTACTGCTTTTTCAACCCGGCGCATCTCTTCTTGATCACGTTGATCAGCAATAATGTTCGGATGTAGATTTCCATCACCTGCGTGACCAAATACTACTAAATGAATGTGATACTTTTCTCGAATTTCTTTTAACCGCTTAAACATTTCTGGAATCTTACTTCTTGGAATCGTTGCATCCTCCGAAATTTTTGTAGGCTTTTCACGAACAATTGCAGGGGATACAAGTTTCCTTGCCTTCCAAAGCTCATTAGCCTCTTCCACTGTGTTAGCTACTCTCACCTCACTTGCTTGACTAGATTCACATACCTGCTGAACACGAATAATTTCATCCTCAATTGCTGCTGGGTGACCATCTAATTCAATTAATAATAATGCCTCCGCTTCGATAGGCAGACCAAGTGGTTCATAGGCTTCAACGGCATTAATCGTTGCGTTATCCATTATTTCTAGTTTGGAAGGCAAAATTCCTGAGCTCAATATATTTGTAATTGCTCGACCGGAATCTACTATATCGTCAAAAACTGCCATCAATGTTTTTGTCGCTTGTGGTTTTGGAAAAAGACGTAATATCGCTTCCGTAATAATCCCTAATGTGCCTTCTGAACCAACGATTAATTTCGTTAAGTCATAGCCCGTTACATTTTTAACAGTTCTTCCACCTGTACGAATTACCTCTCCCTCTGGTGTTACAACCTCCAATCCAATGACATAATCTTTCGTAACGCCATATTTCAACCCACGCGGGCCACCTGAATTTTCGGCTAAGTTACCACCAATCGTTGAAACGTTTGAGCTGCTCGGATCAGGCGGATAAATCATCCCTGCTTCCATTGCGGCATTATTAATATCCGCCGTTATAACCCCTGGTGAAACAACCGCTACCATATCTTCAGCATCAATGATTAATTTGTTATCCCATTTGGATAAATCAAAAACAATCCCTCCTTTCACTGGTAAAGGACCGCCGCTTAAACTTGTGCCCTGCCCACGAGGGTAGACAGGTATTTCGTATTTATTTGCCAGCTTCATCATTTCAGCTACTTCTTTTGTCTCCTTTGGCTGAACAACTACATCTGGGAGATATACCCCAAACGAGGAGTCATAGGAATAACTATATAAGTCTACTTTGTCTGTTAATATTCGCTTTTCATCCTTTATAATCTCTTTTAACAACTGGATGATTGTGTCATGAATCATTCCGTATCCCTCCTGAATTTATACGAAACTGCTGATGGCGCAATTTAATGCCTTGGTGATGCTTCCACATCGCCTCTTTTGCTGCATCTGGTCTTCCTTCTATAATTGCACGAAAAATCTGCTTATGCTCTTCTATAACCTGGGCATTTAATGAATCATCTGTTATGGAGTACGCTCGGCTCTCACGTAAATGGATTAAAATCTTATCAGCTACTAATTTAATAATCTCTAACATGACAGGATTATTTGCAGCTTCAACAATTGTATAATGGAATTGGTAATCTTCTTTCATCGCAATCTTGCCTTCGAGACTTAGTACTACTAAATTTTCATAGTCCGATTCCAACCGTTCTTTTTGGGGCTTCGTAATCCGTTTCGCTGCATAAAAAGCAGCGTCTCCTTCGATCGTCTGTCGCAATTCAATCAGATTCATAAAATCATATAGGTTGTCACCTATCACGTTGGAAAATTCAAGAAGTGTGCCGTAATTAGCTTCCGTGTTCACATACATCCCTACTCCTGGCCGGACAGTTATAATCCCAGAGGATTCCAGAACAGTCATTGCCTCTTTTACAGAGGTTCTTGACACTTTAAACATCGTTGCAAGTGCGCGTTCTGACGGTAATTTATCGCCAGGCTGAATAGTTCCTTCAGCAATGGAATGTTTAATTTGATCAATAATATTTTGATAGATTTTTTTCTTCTTTTGTATTGCTTGAAACTCCAAATAATTACCTCCATCTCAGCTGTTGGTCTAGTGGACAGTCCACTGGACACATGCAAATACCCATTTAAGACATTTGCACGTATTTCATCAGATATAATCGATTATGATGGATATTTCCCATATAATTACTGAATTTCACTTGTATTATCCTCTACAGTAACACGCTTATCTCCAAGTTTAATCCGAGCATTCGTTAAATGTTCAGCAACGGCTTCCATAGCAGTTTGCGCATCTCGATTTTTGATCGCAAGGTAAATTTTTTCATGTTCAGCATAAACGGTTTTACGTCGAACCTCCCAGCCTTGGTTTTTGGATAAAGAAAACTGGACAGCTTTTAAGTGGAGGTCCGATATATTATCCATTGTTTGTGTCAAAAAAGGATTATAAGCTGAGCGAACGATAATTCGATGGAATGCATAATCAGCTTCAAACCCATTTATATAGGGGTCTTTAACCGTTTGACTAAACGCTTCAAGGCTTGCTTTTAAATCAACTATATCCTCTTGCTTATGCCGCTTAGCAGCAAGATAAGCGGCATTTGATTCAACAATGGTACGTAATTCCAGTAAATTTTGTACTTCTTCTACTTTAATCATTTCAAAATGTACTTGTTTTAACATTTCAGCTACATTCACTTCTTTTACCCAGCTTCTCCCACCCTGCCTGGACTCAATTAAACCACCTGCTGCTAATACGCTTAATGCTTCTCGTATAGGTGAGCGACTAACTCCAAACATCTTAACGAGTTCATTCTCAGAGGGCAATTGACTGTTCGGAGGAAATTTGCCAGCCTTTATCATCTCTTTTAATTCCTCGAGCACCAATTCGGATACTTTCTTTCTTTCAATTTTCAACCATACCCCTCCTTCTTTTAGTTAAACACCAATCACTTTATCACCACTAGCCGTATTTTGTTTTTGTTTTATTTTATTCGTTCGTAAAATATGCCACGTTAAAATAATTGCTCCAATTCCTAATCCTAATAAATCAGTTATGATCCCTGGTTTAATAAGTAAAAATGCAATCGCAAAAAAGCCAATTCGTTCAACTATATTTAGCTTCATACTAAAGTAATTGAATGTCGCGATGGATAGAGCAAATACGCCAAGTAATGCGGTTACAAAAACGATTAAGCCTTCCATAAAGGTTGCTAACTCACCTGTAGCCGTTTGCATAACAAGGATTGGATTGTATGCAATCATAAACGGAATAATAAAACCTGGCAGGCAGAGCTTTAAAGCAGTCCAGGATGTCTTCATCGGATCGCCTCCAGATATTCCGGATGCCGTGTAAGCAGCTAATGCTACGGGTGGTGTAATATTGGAAAGTGCACCAAACCAAAACACAAAAAAGTGTGCTGCAATTGGATTTACACCAGCCTCAATTAACGCAGGTGCTGCTGTAACTGCTACTACAATATAAAGTGCAGTTGAAGGTAATCCCATACTTAGTACAATACAAGTAACCATAACCAGCAATAGAATAATTGCTAAATTCCCACCAGAAATATTGATTATATTATATGCAAGTGTAGATCCAAGACCTGTCATCGTTATAACAGCAATTAGAATACCAACTGAGGCACAGGCAACCGTAACCTGAATGGTTCCTTTTGCACCATCTATTAATGTTTGGATAGCTTTTTTAAACGTAATTCGATTTGTCTTGTCCTTCGTTAACCAGCTGACAATAATGGCAGAAATAATACCGGAAAATCCCGCTACAATTGGAGTCTTCCCACTCAATAGAGTCCCGATTACAACAATCAGCGGAAGCAGCAGTACGCCTCCTTCTTTTAAAACAGACCAGACCTGTGGAATGGAATCTTTACTAATCCCCTTAAGTCCTCGCTTTTTAGCTTCAATATCAATCGCAATTACTAATCCACCATAGTAAAGCAATGCAGGAATGATAGCAGCAATAATGATGATGTTATAGCTAACACCGAGAAATCCAGCCATAATAAATGCAGCTGCTCCCATAATTGGCGGCATAATCATCCCGCCTGTTGACGCAGCAGCTTCAACCGCACCAGCAAATCGTGAATTTAACCCAATACTCTTCATCAATGGAATTGTAAATGGACCAGTAGTAGCTACGTTTGCAACTGCACTACCACTTAATGATCCAGTTAGCGCACTTGATATTACTGCGACTTGGGCTGGTCCACCACGTCGCTGTCCCGCTAGGGCAATAGCCAAATCATTGAATAGCTTGCTTGCACCACTCGCATTTAAAAAAGCACCAAATAAGATAAACAGAATAATATAGGTTGTTGCAATCGATAAAGTCATACCGAAAATACCTTCTGTTGTCATATAAAAACGGAACAATAAACGCTCTAACGTAAATCCAGCATGTCCTAACACCCCAGGGAAATATGGACCAAATAAAGCGTATACAATTGCAAATAGCGAAAGCAGTGGGATAAATATTCCAATACTTCTTCTTGCCACTTCCAAAAGTGCAATTATTGTAATTGCCGCAAACACATAATCGATTGTAATCGCCTGAGAGATTCTAACACTATGAATGACGATATAGTTAAATAGAATATAAATGGTTCCAGACAAACCTGCAATAATCCAAATGAGGTCAATCGTTGATATTTTTGATTTATCTCCTTTTTTCATTGCCGGGTATAAGGAAAATCCTAATATAAGGACAAACCCTAGAAAAACAATATTGCGGTAAATTTCCTGGATGTTCATAAAGCTGTTTACATAGATAGCAAACAAGGATAAACCTAATGCAACTACAGCAATTATGGAAGCTTGCATTCCTTTCAGTTTTCTAGCGCCACCGCCACCCTCTTTGTCCGCATCTACATTTTGTGTATCTGTAGCCATTTTTTTATTTTCCATAAAGTCCACCATCCTTCTTTTTAAAGTAGTTCTTATTCACTTTGAGATTCCTTCACTTCGACAGGAATAATCTCTTCTGGTATCTCTACTC
This sequence comes from Oceanobacillus profundus, assembly GCF_003515705.1. Lineage (GTDB taxonomy): Bacteria > Bacillota > Bacilli > Bacillales > Amphibacillaceae > Oceanobacillus > Oceanobacillus profundus. The sequence goes on along the minus strand of NZ_QWEH01000002.1, from coordinate 307,766 downwards.
CTTGCTCTTCAAAGTATCTGTAAGCACCAATATGTAGTGGGGCAGGCAAACCAGCTAATGCTGTTTCTAAAGAAACATCTTTAGCTGAATTATGAATTTCATGTACTTTCTCAAGGTTTTCAAACATTGTTTTCGTAAGCTCATAAACCAAATCTTCATCCATTTCTTTTGATAAAGCGATAAAATTTGGTTGTGCAATTGTATGAATCTCTTCGCTCTCTCCTGGATAAGTGTCAGCTGGAATGACGTAACGAACCCACGCATTCGATAGACTATTAATCTGGTCCAGCTGGGCATCTGTTACTTCTAATACACTGGCATTCACTTTGCTCGCATACATATCCATAATTGCGGAAACTGGCGTACCAGCTGGAAGTGACCCACCAGAAAGACGGCCATCACGCATAGCTGAAATTGTATCATCATAACCTAAATATTCTGGAGTTATATCCTCTTTTGTTAATTCGATACCTTGCATAATGACTAATGTTGATTGCTCTGTACCGCTTGCTTGTGGTCCTACAGAAAAGGAATCACCTGCAATATCTTCAATCGTTCCAGTTTTAACTCTGTTATTCATTAATACAAAGTGTTCCACATTCGGCCAAAGCACTGCCATTGACCGAAGATCCTTATAGGAATTATCCTCAAAAATACCAGTACCTTCATACGCCTGGGCTCCAATTAAACCTTGCAAGATTGCTAAATCCGCCTCATTTTTCCTTAACAAATCAACATTTTCTACTGAACCAGCTGAGGATTGTCCAGTTGCTTTAAGTCCATCAATGGTTTCAGACCACAGGTTTCCGATTCCTACACCAATCGGGTAATATGTACCTCCTGATGAAGCTGTTGCAATTGAGATGTACTGCGTTCCACTGTTTGCTGTCCCACAAGCAGAAATAGTAAGCGCTAACATTAATAGAATTGGGATAACTAACTTTTTCAATTTTTCCAACCCCTCCGATATAAATTCGATATATTTTGCAAACTTGTATTACAAGTATATAATATTATAACTTTCAAAATCAATATTTTTCTGAAAATAATTTATTATTGTTTAAATCTGAAATTAATTTGTTTGCTAAACAAATCATAATAGATATTCTCTCACCTAAACAAAAAAGCTACTAAGTTATCATCCTTAGCAGCACCGTTAAGCTTTAGTTACAGATTCAGATATCTACCCTCTATACTTACCGATATGTTAGGTTATATAAACATTTGAAAGTCGGTACTTCAATTCTTCATTTATAAAATCCAACCGTACCTTGCGTTCGATTGTATAATCTATAACATTGCTATCTAGCTTACGTAAGACACTCTCTGAGACTAACATCTTATTTAGATGAAGCGTATTTGGGATTTGGATGTAATCGGTCTCCTCCCACTTTGCTTTTGGTCCTAAGCTTTTAAACGCATATTCTAATACTTGTCGCTCGGAAGCATAATAAAGCGGAAACATTACTCTTCGTAAAAATGTACTTGTTAGAGCATTCATATAGGTAGCATCCCGGTCTATTTTGTTAATTAGTTTTTCGGTCGTGAAATCTGCTAGCCCTATTCCTTGTGCATTTCCAAATGATTGTTCGGATAAATCCAGTACTGCCAGACGCTTAATACTTGGCTCTTTTGGTTCATCTACTCCATCAATACGCCATCTTCCTATTATATTCGGGTCCATCCCAGTACCACTGTAATTCTTACCCATTTCCTCCACGACTAATAAATCAACTTCTTTTAATGGAAGGCTCGGCATTAGATCCTTTGATTTTCTTAAAAGGTCTGATTCTTGTTCAAACCATTTATCCACGTCTATCCCTTGAATAATAGCTGTTTGATCATAGCTATTTTCAATGATTGCTAACCCCATACTTATTGGAGCATGGTGTAAAGCATACTTAGACACAGCCAAAATATTTTGTTCCATATTTGCTGCCCCTTCGCTATGTACAAAACTTGCTCCTTTCTGTTTACCTAAACCAATTGCAGCCATTTTGCTTAATCCGCTCTCGACGCTGCCTCGGAATGCTGTATGTGCTTTAATTCGATTAACAACAATAATTCCATCAGCATGATATGCCTGTTTATCCATATAAACAGGCAACCCTTCAGGAGTTGTACCAAGATCGATCACTTCCATCGAAGAACGAATTTGCACACCCATGACATCCTCCGTAATACCCAAATAGCGAAGCACATCCATTTGTCCTTCTGCCGTTGCTCCACCATGACTTCCCATAGCCGGCACAATAAATGGACGATAACCATATTGATGTAGATACTTGATAATCTCCTTTAAAATAACTACAATATTGTCGATTCCGCGACTCCCTGCTGTTATTGCAATTTCTGCTTTTTTTGGAAGCGAATTCAATTGTTTGTTCAATTTTAATTCAGACCTTACCTGTCCTTTCAGATCAATTAGTTTTTCCCTCTTAAACTTCTGTTCAATCTCGTATAAAATCATATTGAGTCCCCTTCCTTTTCCCCCACTATTTCTCTAATTTTATCTTCTATCCTTGATTAATCAAGTCAAATATATGAATTGTCGATTAATTTAGCAAACAAACTTATTATCTAGGAACAGGCTTCATTATTTTTAGCATAAAACAACCTTTTCAACATTTCGATACTCGAAATAGAATAGTGGATAAAATCCCCTCCTCACTTTATAATAGTAAGAAAATTGTTTTTATCCGTGATTGTAGGTGGCTCACAATTGAGAAATGTCTTTTCCTTTTTAAAACCATATAAATTCCCTGCTGTCATAGCTTTCATTCTAATGCTGATGGAGCTTGCAGTAGAATTACTTCTGCCGTTATTTTTAGGTTTAATGATTAACCAAGGAGTTGTCAATCAAGATTTAAGTAAAATTGTAATGTGGGGCTCTATTATGATTGGTCTTTCATTTCTATCGTTGGCAGCTGGGATTACGAACTCCTTTCTCTCTTCACACGTTAGTATTGCGTTTGGTTATGATATCCGCCAAAAGCTATTTGAAAAAATTCAGGAGTTCTCATTTGCAAATCTGAACCAGTATCCAACGTCAAGCCTTGTAACGAGGTTTACAAATGATATTAGACAAATTCAAAATACAATATTTATGGCACTGCGAATTATGGCAAAAGCACCGTTAATTGTAATTGGTGGTGTGTTAATGGCTTTCATCGTAAATGCCAGGCTTGCACTGATTTTCTTAATTACTGTGCCATTACTAGTTATCTTCTTATTATACGTGCTTAAACTGGCTAGCAACATGTTCGCTAATGTGCAAGGCTATGTGGATCAAGTAAATCGGGTGATGCAAGAAAACCTTGCAGGAATGCGTCTAATAAAGGCATTTACTCGAAGAGACTTTGAGGAAAATCGCTTTAGGGAAGCAAATGCTGGGCTTGCAGATTCTACGCGCAGAACCTTTCGTTTTGTTGAATCGTCGATGCCTGTACTTTTATTTGTTATGAACGTAAGCATCCTTGTTATTCTTTGGTTTGGAAATCAACAAATGATTACTGGAAATGCGAATGTCGGCGAAGTAGTTACAATGGTTAACTACGCCTTACGTGTAGCCATGGCAATTTCCATGTTTTCCTTTATTATCATGGCAATTTCGCGAACTAAAGCTTCCGCAATACGAGTTGATGAAGTTCTATCTCTTCAAGTCGACCTTACTGATCATACAGAAGGAAATAAGCAAATGACTGTGATACGAGGAAAAGTAACGTATCATCAGGTTTCATTCACCTACCCCGGTGCAGCCAAGCCTGCATTAGAAGATATCTCCTTTACGATTAATCCCGGAGAGAAACTCGCTGTCATTGGTTCAACCGGCTCTGGTAAAACATCATTATTCCAGCTTTTGCCACGATTATATGACGTCAACAAAGGAAAAATCCTTGTCGATGATAATGCGATTACTACATATAGTTTTGACCAAATTCGCGGGAGCGTTGGATATGTTCCGCAAAGTCCCCTGTTATTTTCAGGATCTATTAAAGATAATATAGTATGGGGAAAAAATGCTGCGACGATAGAGGAGATTATTCAAGCTGCTAAAGATGCACAAATTCACGAAACTATTATGGGTCTCCCAAATCAATATGATACAAGAGTCGGGCAAAAAGGTGTTAACCTTTCGGGAGGACAGAAACAACGTATTTCAATTGCACGTGCCTTGATTCGCAAGCCCAAAATATTAATGCTCGATGATAGTACGAGTGCGCTCGATTTAGCAACCGAATCTCAACTGCTTACTGCAATTGAAGCATATAACTGTACTGTATTTATCATCACACAAAAGATTTCTACAGCAAGCACTGCAGATCGCATTATGCTTCTTGATGAAGGAAAAATTCTTGCTATGGGAACACATCAGGAGTTGATACAAGCTTCACACATCTATCGAAATATTGTGACATCCCAATTTGGAAAGGAGTATGAACATGTCCAGTAATCAATTAAAAGCTCCTTTTCAATATGAAAAAATACCGCTAGAAAATATAGCTATAGATAATAAGAAAAAAGCAAAAAATATGGGGAACACATTAAAACGATTATGGAATTATTTAACTGTAGAAAAAGGAAAGCTATTTCTTGTCATTCTTATGGTTACACTTAGTTCTGGTCTAAGTCTTCTCGGTCCATTTATGGTTGGGATGGCAATCGATGATTATATCGTAACCGGTCAAGCTGGTGGTCTTGGGATGCTGCTAGTAGGCTTAATGATTGTTTATTTGTTCCACTCGTTATCTATCTTCCTGCAAAATTACTGGATGATTGGCATCGCGCAGAGAACCGTGTATACATTACGGAAGGACCTTTTCAAACAGTTCCACCGGCTACCGATTTCGTACTTTGATAAACGACAGCACGGAGAACTGATGAGTCGCTTAACCAACGATATTGACAACGTGAATAACACGCTCAATCAATCCGTTATTCAGATTTTTGCTAGTGTCTTAACATTGGTTGGAACAATCGCAGTAATGCTCTATTTAAGTCCAATCTTAACAGTTGTAACCATGTCTGTTATTCCAGCGATGTTTTTCTCTATGCGCTGGATTACAAAACGCACGGGTCCATTATATAAATTACAGCAAAATGACCTGGGTGAAGTAAACGGGTACGTGGAAGAAATCGTCTCCGGTCAGCATATTGTCAAAACATACTCACAGGAAGAGAAAGTAATTCGGGAATTCCAAGAACGAAATCATAACCTCCAACGAACTGGATTTTGGGCACTTACGATTGCCGGTTTTATCCCAAAAATCATGAATATGCTCAATTTCCTTAGCTTTGCTTTAATCGCATTAGTTGGCGGAATTCTTGTTGTTTACGACCAACAGCTTGTAACCGTTGGGGTAATTGTAATTTTTACTGAATATGCACGTCAGTTTACACGTCCGCTTAATGAACTATCGAACCAATTTAATGTCCTGTTATCGGCTATCGCTGGTGCTGAACGGGTGTTTCAAATTATGGACGAAACAAAAGAAGAATCTGATGAAACAAATTCAATTGAAGTGAAAAGAACGAAAGGGAATATTAAATTTGATAACGTTACATTCGGTTATGAGGATACAACTATATTAAAAGGTATTCGTTTTGAAGCAAGGCCTGGTGAGACTGTAGCGTTTGTCGGTCACACTGGAGCAGGTAAAACTACAATTATTAACTTAATTTCACGTTTTTATGATTATCATACCGGGAAAATTACATTAGATGGAATTGATTTAAAATCCATTAAACGAAGCAGTCTACGCAAGCATATGGCATTTGTACTGCAGGATCCCTTTCTCTTCCACGGCAGCGTCCGGGAAAATATTCGATATGGTCGACTTCATGCCACAGATAAAGAAGTTGAAAATGCAGCTGTGGATGCGAATGCCCATGATTTCATTATGAAGCTGTCAAATGGTTATGATACCATCCTCGATCAAGATGGTAGTGGAATTAGCCAAGGTCAAAAGCAATTATTAACGATTGCACGCGCTTTGCTTGCAGCTCCCTCCATCCTAATATTAGACGAAGCGACCAGTAATATTGACACCATTACAGAATTGAAAATTCAAGCTGCATTAAAGCGGCTGATGGTTGGAAGAACAAGCTTTGTAATTGCACATCGATTAAATACAATCCAAGGGGCAGATACAATCATCATGCTTGAGGACGGAAAAATAATAGAGCAAGGCAGCCATGAAGAACTCATCAAACTAAAAGGCAGCTATTACAAGCTTTACAAAGGACAAGTGCAATGAGCGCTTGCTATGATATTTCTTAACCGAAACCGAATAACTCTAGGCTTCTTTTCATTAGGTGACAGGTGCTACACGTTAGTGATAGACTATGGTTAAATATGTACAGATTGATAAACTGAAAGCATGAGGTGTATATTTTGGGTAGAAAAGGTACAATGCTCGTTAAAGACATTGATAGTCGCTTTCTAAATGAAAAAATGTCTATTCAAATTTATCAGCCAGAATCATTCTCACCCCTCTACAAATATAATATTTGCTTGATGCAGGATGGGAATGATTATTTTCAAATGGGAAGGGTTGCAACACTTAGCGACAAGCTGCATGACAGCTACGAAATTACCAATACTGTATTCGCCGGCATCCATTATCAGGATAAACATGATCGCAGGAAAAAGTATCATCCAAGTGGTGAACAAAATGAAGCCTATACAAAATTTCTGGTTAATGAAGTTGTCCCCTTATTAGATGAACTTATTCCGAGCTATCACATGGGACAGTCAAGAGCGTTGATGGGTGATTCCTTAGCAGGAACACTTGCATTAATGACCGCGATTAAATATCCAAATACATTTGGTAAAGTCGTCATGCAATCTCCGTATGTCGATAATTATGTATTAGATGCTGTAACAAATTCTGGCTCTCTTGACTCCATGGACATTTATCATACAATCGGAGAGTTGGAAACAGAAGTTCATATGACTGATGGCAATAAAGCCGATTTTTTAGAACCAAATCGCAAGCTTAATCAGCTGCTACAAGAAAAAGGATCCACCTATTATTATGATGAGATAGAAAATGGAAAACATACGTGGAAGTATTGGCAACAAGATATGACACGAGTTCTCACGACAATGTTTAATTAATTCTTTTCTTATAGAATTTTTGGTATACTAAAAGATAAACATATTGACAGCACTCATTCATCATAAAATAAACTACAATGCAGGAGGTTTTATTAATGAACTATGGTATTGCAATTTTCCCATCAAAACCAATTCAAGACCAAGCAAATGCATACAGAAAACGTTATGATCCTCATTATGCTTTGATTCCACCGCACATCACGCTTAAAAGGTCTTTTGAAGCGAATGATGATAAATTGGATGAATTGATTACGGAAATGAAACATATTGCTAATGAGACAGATCGATTTACCATTCATATTAATAAAGTCAGTACGTTTTCGCCCGTCACGAATACGATTTATTTTAAGGTTGAACCCGTTCAAGCTTTAATGGATTTACAAGCAAAAATGCATGTAGATAAATTCGAGGATAATAATGAGCATCCATTTGTCCCGCACATTACAATCGCTCAGGACCTCGTACATGATGAATATTCCGATGTTTTCGGCAGATTGAAAATGGAATCTTTTCAGTTTGAAGATACGATTGACCGCTTCCAATTACTGTATCAATTAGATAACGGATCATGGACTGTCTATGAAACATTTGTGTTTGGAAAGGAACAAGTATGAATTTAAAAACAGTAGAAACAAAAGAAGAACTTCAAGATGCATATCATGTTCGGATGGAGGTCTTCGTTGATGAACAAAACGTTCCTCCAGAAGAAGAAATCGATGAATTTGAAAAAATCGCAACACATTTCGTGATGTATGACCAGGATAAGCCTATTGCTGCAAGTCGCCTTCGATTTGTTGATGAATATGGTAAATTAGAACGTATTTGTGTAGTAAAAAATTATCGTGGAAAATCTTGCGGCAAACAACTTATTGATGCAATGGAGAAAGCAATTGCTCAAAAAGGTTATCAAAAGGCAAAATTAAATGCCCAAACGCATGCCGAGGATTTTTACAAGAAATTAGAATATAAAACTGTATCCGGAGAATTTCTGGATGCTGGAATTCCACATATTACCATGGTAAAGGAACTCTAAAACATCTTCGCGCTACAATTGTGTAGCGCGTTTTTTATTGTTTTCTCATTTAGATTTGCACACCTTAAATCTTTATCACCGAAAGCGGCATCTACCTCAAATTCCTTTTCCATTAGCGACCAATTCCATTTTTACATGATATCTCTTTACTTGGATACACTAAACGATAAATGCTTTTAACAGGGGGCAATAATTATGCAAGAATATTTTACGATGTTTTACGAACTTGTTTTCGGCTTTTTTGCTCTATTTATTGCAACGAAGGTATTAGGGAAAACACAAATTTCGCAAATCACAGCATTTGATTTTATATCTGCCTTATTGTTGGGAGAACTTGTCGGTAATGCATTATTCGATCCACATGCTGGTGTTCTGGAAATTGCTTTTGTCGTTACTGTTTATGGTGTATTGATGTATACTACAGAAATTATAACTCAAAAATTCAAACGAACTCGAAGCTTTATTGAAGGTAACCCGTCCATTATTATTTATAATGGAAAATTGATTCGCGATACAATGAAAAAAAACAAACTCGATATTGATCAATTGCAGCATTTACTGCGTGAGAAGGATACATTTTCTGTACGGGAAGTCGAGTTTGCTATTTTAGAAGCAAATGGTTCACTTTCCGTTCTAAAAAAGTCCGACTATCAACCCCCCACAAGAAAGGACATGAAGCTTTCTGCACAGGATGTCGATTTATCAACTACCTTAATTAACGATGGAGAAATTATATACGATAATTTAGAAGAAAAGAACCTAAGTGAAGAATGGTTAATGGAACAATTAATCGAACAAGGTTATAATCAGCTGGAAGATGTATTTTACGCTGAATATATGAAAGATCAAAAACTGCTTGTGCTCCCTTTTCTTAATCGAAATCATCAAAAGTGGGAACCATAAACCTCCTTACAGTAAGAAAACGCTACAATAAGGTAGCGTTTTCTTATACATAGTCATTAATGTGCATGCCCTTTCCAGTTATTAACTCTCCAGCTATATCCTCGTCTGCTCCTCGAGTATCATATAGACGCTTGCTTCCCCTATTAATTGCATCATATTTGGTTGAAATTTCCTGATGCTCCTTTTCGAGAATTACCTTAAAAGGACTTTCAATAAAATGCTTATTCCCCTTTTCCTGAATGGTTCGTCTCTGATAATCATTATACTGAAAGTGCGTTACTGGTAAAATATAACTCATTCCCCCACCCCTTATCAGACTATTTTAAATATATATACGTTAAAAATACGTTATTATTGTCGGTCCTTTAAATTCTTTTTATATGTATTACCCTTTTTTTATAAACGTAAACCTCTTTATTTATTTTTTCACTTTATCGTTCATCAGTAAAAACCCGGTTAAATGCCCACACAATCCAATTAAAGACACATATCCTATAAAGGAAAGTAATTACATTTGAGAGGAGCTATTTTCATGGGATGTGGGAAAAATTTTGAATCAGGTAATTGTGTTGTAGATATCCTTAAAGACATTGTGGACGCACAAAATGATATCGTAGAAAATTGCTGTGACACTAGCTGTGATGAATCGATTAGCGATCTACTGGGTGAGAACGAACCTAGTAATGGTTTAGATACAGTACCGATTATTTTATACTGCAAGGATGGCTGTAAACCATTTAAAGGATTTGGTGCTCTAAAAGAGAGAAGGAATAAAATCGGACCAATTCTTGCTAGCTTTATTTTCAGAGTGAAAAAAATAGACAATGATCATTGTGCTGTTCTTGAACTGCTGCTAAGAGAAGGTGAAAACACCGGATGTGAGCATTTAAAATGTCCTACGGATCAAAGTACAGATAAATTGCGTGCCACAGGTATTTGTATCACCGTTGACTTAGATTGCTTCTGCCATGTAACTTGTCTACCAGCAATTGATGCATTCAGCAGGGACTTTGATTAATACTAAAAAAAACACCATTTAGAGGGATTTCCCACTAAATGGTGTTTTTCTCTAAAATCCAAGTAGTTGTACTTCAGTAATTTCATCGATAGCAATTTGTATTGGCGCAGAACGATTTCCGGTTTTGAAAACGACTTCTTCTTCATTCTTTCCAAGTACAATACCGCGATATGTTTTTTCCTTTGTTTTAATTTCGCACCTAACCTGTGGGGCAAATTTGGGTCGTGTAAGAAAATAATCAATTCGCTCTTGAGTATTCATTTCCTTAAATTGTTTACGCCGCTCTCTAGGTGATGAAAATTCAATTTCTTGTTGCTCCTCACTATCTTGAACATTTGCTTCTGTTGTCTCTTCTAATTCTTCCGTAGTTTCCTCTTGTAAGAATGCATGATGTCTTCGATTAACTCTTTTTGGAGAATGGATTACTTCCGGACTGCTTTGATTTTGTTTTGTTTTCCTTTCACTCATATAACTGTGCTGCATTGGTGCCTTTGTCGTTCCAATAGTGGGTTGATGGATGTATAGTAATGGCTCATTCGCAAACTTTTTTTTACTCATGTATTTATCTCCCCTTCTTTTTTCCTCACCCCATTATATGAACCCAATAAATGAAATGTGTTGCCCAGCCAAACAGGGTAGTAAATAAAAAAACAACCTCTCCCAACCGGAAGAAGTTATTTTAGTAACTATATTAAGTAGCTCATAAACGTCGTGGCCATTCCAAAGTAAATTAGAATAGAAATAATATCATTAATTGTTGTAATAAATGGACCCGAAGCTACTGCTGGGTCAATATTAAATTTATGCATAATCATTGGTATCAAGGAACCCGCAAGTGTTGCAACAAGTAATGAAGCTAAAATTGAAACACCAACTAACAAACCTAAGTAAAGATTACCTTGCCATAGATAAATAACGATTGTTATAAGAATACCACATACAGTCCCTGTAATTAATCCAGTAACGGCCTCACGTAAAATTAATTTCATCTTACCTTCTTTATCGTAATCACCAGTAGCGATACCACGCACCGCTACGGCTAGTGCTTGTGTTCCTGTGTTACCAGCCATCCCAGCAATTAACGGTATAAAGATCGCTAGCACTGCCACCTCATTTAATGTTTCCTCGAACCTGCCAATTAAGCTAGCTGTAAAAAGTCCTAAAAACAATAGAATGACAAGCCACGGCAAGCGTCGTTTAGCTGAGGTCAATGCTGTGTCATCCCGTTTATCCGTATCGGACATCGCAGCAAGTCGAGAATAGTCCTCACTTGCTTCTTCTTCCATAACGTCCAAAATATCATCGACCGTAATAATACCTAATAAATGATACTGAAAGTCAACAACTGGCAGCGCAAGAAAATCATAGTCTCGAAACATTAGTGCTACCTCTTCCTGATCTTTCGCAACAGAAACTGCCACAACACTCCCACTCATTATTTCCTCTATTCGTGTATCCTCATCTGCGACAATCAAATCTCGAATTGAAAGAACACCTACTAAGCGTTTGGAATCATCAAGGACGAATAAATAGTAAATCGTTTCTGCATCTGGAGCTTCCTTTTTCAAAAGCTGCATCGTTTCTTTTACCGTCTCATTTTGGTAGATGGCGACATATTCTGTCGTCATAATACTACCGGCAGTTTTTTCCTCATAATGCAGCAATTGTTTTATTTCTTCCGCTGCTTCCTTTTCCATAATCGTTAAAAAACTAGCAACTTCTTCTTTGTCTAATTCATTCAACACATCCACTGCATCATCTGCAGGCATTTTCGAAAATACCATTGCAGCATAGCGAGGATCCATCTCAATAAAAAGGGCTGTTACATCTTCAAGCTCTATATTAATCATTACTTCTGCAATTTCTTCAGGAGATAAATAGGAATAAATGTTCATTCGGTTCGTTTTATCTTGCTCCTGGAAAAACATTGCTTGATCATATGGATGCATATCAAGAAATTTCGTACGAAAACCTTCTATCTGTTCATCTAGCAGGAGGCTTTGCACTTCTTGAAATCGTTCTCTCACTTTTTCCTCATATCGTTCCTCGTGTCTATCCGGTTTCGTGCTCATCTTACCACTTCCTTTCCCAAACGAAGCAACAATCATTCTTATATTAATTCCCTAGATGGAGATAAATAAAACAATGCCGCTTCTTTTGTATTCAAAATAAAACCAATATAATGTACACTGGATACCATTACACTTTTAAAGGTTGTTCAAAAAGTCCGGTAAAAATGGCACATTGAATTTCTTCGTTTACTTGCTTTTAGAACACGCACTTTTATAAAAATCTTTGAACGTACTTCGTTAGTATATGAAGCCAGCCTGAAATAATCTTACCTTTTTTGAATGGAGTGTTTTCCTTGAAAATTGATATTATCGGCGATATACATGGCTGTATCGATGAACTGCATAAGCTTTTTAATACATTAGACTATGAATATAAAGGAGATATTTATGTTCATCCGCATAAACGAACCCCAGTATTTCTAGGAGATATTACCGATCGCGGGCCTAACTCTATAGCCGTTATCCAACTTGTTTATCAAATGGTTGTAAAACATAAAAAAGCACTTTATGTTCCAGGTAATCATTGCAATAAATTGTATCGTTATTTCCTAGGCAATAATGTTCAACGAAAACACGGTTTAGAAACGACAGTGGCTGAATATGAATCCATGCCAACAAGAGAACAGAAATTGGTCCAAAAGCAATTTCTTACGTTGTATGAGCAAGCTCCTCTTTATTTACAGCTACCGGAACTAAACGTTATCATCGCCCATGCAGGGATTAAAGAAAGTCTGATTGGTCGTACAGATAAAAAAGTAAAAACCTTCGTACTCTATGGCGATATTAGCGGAGAGTTTGACAGTAGTGGACGACCGATTCGAAGAGATTGGGCAAAAGACTATCACGGAAATAATTGGATTGTTTACGGACATACACCCGTGAAGAATCCACGAATCCAGAATAAAACAATCAATATTGACACTGGATGTGTATTTGGCAACCGATTAACAGCATTTCGCCTACCTGAAGAAAAAATAATCTCTGTTCCATCCCGACAACCATTATTAGAAGATAAATTCACTGATTTCACATAAGGTTGTTAATTCAATAGTTTTTGCAGATCTTCTGGAAGCTTCGATTGAACCTTTATATTCTCTCTTGTTATTGGGTGTTCGAAGGATAGCTCATTACAATGCAATGCTTGTCTATTGAGGATTTGTAATGAGCCACCATACAAATCATCTCCCACTAACGGATGACCACAGTGGGAGAAATGGACACGAATTTGATGTGTTCGTCCCGTCTCCAGCTCAATTTCAACCATGGTTCTGTTCTCAATTTCAGAGCGCTTTTTATAGTGTGTAATGGCTGGTTTCCCACTTTCATGAATAGTACGTTCTATTATAGAATCAGGTTTACGCGCAATCGGAGCATCAATAGTTCCTTTCTCCGCCTCTAAAATCCCTTCCACAAACGCGATATATGTACGTTTTACTTTATTCGATTGCTGCGCTTTTGCCAGCAATGAGTGGCTATATCTATCCTTGGCAACAAGCACAAGACCAGAAGTATCGCGATCCAACCGTGTCACAACATGTAAAGTAAACATACGGTTATTTCTCCTGTAATATCCAATTAGCCCATTTGCCATCGTACCTGACGGATGGTTTTTAGACGGCATCGTTGCCATTCCAGCCGGTTTATCAATAACGATTACAGCTTGGTCTTCGTAGGCTATATTTAAATTGATATTTTCAGGTTGAAGATTATCGCTTACCTTTTCAGCTGGAAAATGAATTTCTAGCACATCCCCTTCCGCCAGAACATAGCGAACTGTTCTCTCCAAGTCATTTACAAGGAGCTTCCCCTCTTGCTTTATCGCAATAATAATTCTCCTTGAAAAACCATGGATACCTTGCAAATACTCACGAATAGTTAATCCTGCGTATTTTTTTTCAATTACCCAATTCATTTTATAAAATCCTCACTATCTATTATCATCATCCGCCACAAAGGAATCCCGTACCCTATTCCAAAACGGAAATTGTTTAAAACGCGCAAAGCGGATTCTTTCATTCGCCACACGGCATTGAATTGATTTCACATTCGTGTATGTTTTTATAAAATGATCGATTTGAATTAAAAAACTGCTGTCCCTCATTGGTTTTAAGAAGCACGTATGATGCTTTGGCAACACCAATGGCGAACCGATTGTACGAAACACGCGGTTATTTATTGATGCATTTTCCGTTATTTGTATCGCTTCAAGTGACGGATGTAAAATTGCTCCGCCAAGCGCTTTATTATACGCAGTACTTCCAGAAGGAGTAGAAATACAAATCCCATCCCCGCGGAATGTTTCAAAATGCTCTCCCTTGATCTCCACATCAAAAACGACTGAAGAACCGTCAGCAGTTTTAATCATTGCTTCATTAAGTGCCAAAAAACGATCTTCCTTTTCCCCTGTTTTCCCACGAATAATTACTTCGAGCAATGGATATTCTACTGTTTGAAACGGTGTTTTGGCAATTTCAATAATTAGCTTTTCCACTTCAGACGGAACCCAATCCGTGTAAAATCCTAAATGCCCTGTATGGAGACCAATAAACGCAGTTGTTTCAAGCCGATGATTATATCGATGGAATGCCTCCAGAAAAGTACCGTCTCCCCCAACCGATATAACGAGATCTGGCTCGACTTTATCATATTCTAAATCAAATTCTGACAAATATTGTTTCATCGTTGCTTTAATCTTATTAGAACGCTCATCACCTTTTGAAACAATTTTAAACTTCATCCACTCTCTCCCCTTATTACTTATATTACAGTCCCTTTCATAAACGTTCGAGGCGCAGTAGTTTGCACGTTGCTAACTGGTCGCCCCGAGTCTTTACTCTTTACTTACGGTGGAATATTCGTTGCGCTTCCTGAATTTCGCTTTTTATTTTCGACATTTCTTCATCTAATTTAAATGCTGCTTCTGCTGCTCTTTGTAGCCTTGACTCTACCTCTTCTGGTAATTTGCCTTCATATTTATAATTTAAGGAATGCTCATTTGTTGCCCAAAAGTTCATGGCGAGCGTCCTAATTTGAATTTCTGCTAGGTGCAGCTTCGTGCCATGGATTGTCTCAACCGGATATTCAATAATCATATGATACGAGCGGTAGCCACTTGTTTTCTTATTCGCAATATAATCCTTCTCTTCAACTATCGTAAAATCAGTCCTCGTATGAAGCATATCTACAATTGTATAAATATCATCAACAAATTGACAAACAACACGAACACCAGCAATATCTTGGATTTCGGTATCAATTTCATCTAGTGAAACTCCGCGTATTTCTGCTTTTTCCATAATACTATGTACCGGTTTTACCCGACCAGTTACAAATTCTATTGGAGAATGGCTTGATTCGAGTTCAAATTGTGCGCGCATTCCTCTTAATTTTACTTTTAGCTCTTCAACAATTTGCTTATATGGAGCAAGGATTACTTCCCATTTCATTGTTATCACCCTTACCGTTCATCTCAGGTTCATAACAGCCTTCAACATATAAAAAAGCATCTCGAATTGCCAGCTTGACAATAAAGTATTACCTTGTCAATGTTTGAATAACTATTATGAATCAACCCTATTTTAACACATCAGACGAAAATGGCTAATCTTTGCATACATGCTCATCTTTCGCCATAATTAATAATAACCTATTTTCAAGTTGGGGGACATAGATTATGACACAAGAAATAGAAATTGAATTTAAAAACTTATTAGAAAAGGAGGAGTATGATCAATTACTAAATAGCATCCCTTTTCCATCAGAAGGAAAACTGCAAATAAACCATTACTTTGAGACAAAGGAATTCTCGCTTAAAGAATTAGGATGCGCTATACGAATAAGGGAAAAAGATGGGAAATATACATTAACTCTAAAAGAACCGCACCCTGATGGTTTACTTGAGACTCATGACTTACTCACCGAACAAGAAGCATTAAATTGGATGAATGGAACAATTATCCCGAAAGTCAATACATCAAAACAACTACTGAAGAAAAACATACAACCTGAAAAGCTAACCTATTATGGCAGTCTTTCCACATTGAGGCGAGAAGTCCCATATCAAGATGTATTGCTTGTACTTGATTACAGCACGTACAACCATAAAACAGATTATGAATTAGAGCTAGAGGCGCCTACAAAGGCAGATGGATTACGTATATTTCATCAATTGCTCGAAGAAAATAAGATAGAGCAACGCATAACACCAAATAAAATCGAACGGTTTTTCCACTCGTTGGAAAAATAGGTAATACAATCTAGTCAAAATCAGATTTGTTGCTCATTTCGGCATCCGTTGCTACAATATATACAAACATCCAAGGAGATAATTATGGAACAGATTGTACATGGTACTATTTATGAGGCCATTGGCGGATTCGATACAATAGACAAACTAGTTAATGCCTTTTATAAGCGAGTAGGAAAGCATCCAAAACTTATACCAATTTTTCCAGAAGACCTAACAGAAACTGCAAGAAAGCAGAGTCTTTTTTTAACACAATTTTTCGGAGGTCCGAGGAATTACGAAGCAGAACGCGGCCATCCAATGATGCGAAGACGTCACTTACCATTTGAAATAACTCCTTCCAGACGAGATGCTTGGCTAGATTGTATGGCAGAAGCGTTAGATGAAATAGAAATCGAGGAACCATACCGCACGGCTATATTTGAGAAATTGACCCTGACTGCAAACCACATGATGAACACGCCTGAATAAGAGAAAGGAGAATTCGATGTGAGTTGGAACCAAACTGAGCTTACAAGCTCAAATCACACAAACACATCGGCCAACTATAGCTATGTTGATATTGTACAAAAACCGATAGAAATTTTTGTATTTATTGATCCGCTGTGTGCGGAATGCTGGTCCCTAGAACCTTATCTAAAAAAATTGTCCGTTGAATATGGACGTTTTTTCACCATACGTCAAATTGTAAGTGGCCAACTAAGAGCACTGAATACCGATTCATTTGATAAACCAAGAAAGTTAAAAGATATGTGGGAAAGAACAGCAAAACGTACTGGTATGAGCTGTGATGGAGATTTATGGATTGAAAACCCAGTTTCTTATCCTTGGATTGCATCACTTGCAATAAAAGCGGCAGAGCTTCAAGGTAAAAAAGCAGGAATGGTGTTTCTGCGAAAACTGCAAGAGAATCTTTTCTTAAAGAAGCAGAACATATCAGATGGAGACGTACTCCTTCAATGTGCGAAAGAAGCTAAGTTAGACGTTGAAGAATTTGAGAGAGATCTGTTCTCTGGCTCCGCAAAAAAAGCATACCAATGTGATTTGAAGTTAACACGTGAAATGGAAGTAGATTATATTCCAACAATTGTATTCTTTAATCAAGTTGTTGAAGAGGAAGGTATTAAAATTTCCGGTCTTTATCCATATGAAATTTATGAGCTTGTATTAAAAGAAATGCTGCAACGAACACCCATACCTTCCGTAAAGCCACCTCTAGAAACTTTCTTAGAATATTATGAGGTTGTAGGCACGAAGGAAATTTCGGTTGTTTACGATTGGTCACTTGCCAAAACAGAAAAAGAAATGAAAAAACTACAATTTCAGCAAGTTGTCGAAAAAATCCCAGCAAAATATGGATCCTTTTGGAAATATATTTTTTAGTTTTTCAGCCTTACACAGAGGCTTTTTTTTTTGCCATTAAACTATAGGAATAAATGCACTACAATTTATCGTATTTCGCAGTAGGTTTCAGAATAAATTTATGGTCGTTTACTAGAAAAATTAAATAAAGACAAAAAAATAAAGGATATACGGGGCAGCGTATATCCTTATTCCTACTTTGTATTTATACAAAGGGGGATGGGAGAAAGTTTCATGATCAAACAAAAGGGGTATTTGTTTGTACTTAACTTACAATCTTATAATAACAAGAAGTAATTTGATTTTCAACCTATATGTGCACATATTCACAAAATGTTCACTTCTATACGAGCACTTCTAATCATATAGTGTAATGAGCCGATTGATGATGTCACTGGAGGGATTGAGATGCGAAGAATTTATCGGTTTTATCCTATTTTATTTATCACTTTAACTGTTTTTGCCTTTTTCTTAAATTTATTGGGCTTAATGAAGCTCATTCCACTTTTTATCACATTGCCATTATTTTTCTTATCCATCTACGTAACGCTTCATTCCTTAACCCAGCGAAATGTATATCGGCGGTTTAGGTAAAGGGGAATCAGCGATTTGCTGATTCCCCTTTCTTATTTGTGCACGCCTTATCCTAATAACATGCGTTCCATTTCATTCAATTTTTCCTCAAACACATCAAGTGCATCTAAAATCGGTTGTTTTGAAGTCATATCAACCCCAGCTTTTTTCAACACTTCGATTGGATAATCACTACTTCCAGCTTTCAGGAAATCAAGATAACGATCAACTGCACCTTCTTTTCCTTCTAATATGTTATTCGCAAGTGCCGTCGCAGCAGAATATCCTGTTGCATACTGGTATACATAATAGTTGTAATAGAAATGTGGAATTCTTGCCCATTCCAGTCCGATTGCTTCATCAGAAACAACTGCTTCTCCATAATATTTTTTGTTTAGATCATAATAGATTTCGGTTAGCTTATCCGCAGTAAGTGCTTCTCCGTCTTTTGCTCTTACATGGATCTCATGCTCGAATTCAGCGAACATCGTTTGACGGAATACCGTTCCGCGGAAGCCTTCTAAGAAATGATTTAAAATATATAGCTTTTGTTTTTCATCTTCTAAATTATTTAATAAATAATCATTTAACAATGCTTCATTTGTCGTAGATGCAACCTCAGCTACAAAAATGGAGTAATCTCCATAGCGGAAAGGCTGGGTTTTTCTTGTATAGTAGCTATGAACAGAATGACCTAGCTCATGTGCTAATGTAAACGTATTGTTCACATCATCTTGCCAGTTCATCAATATATATGGATTTGTCGCATATGATCCAGAAGAATATGCTCCGCTTCGTTTTCCTTTATTCTCTTCTACATCGATCCAGCGATTTTCAAAAGCTTCTTTTAGAATTTCTCCATATTCACTCCCGAGTGGAGATAACCCTTTAAACATAAAATCTTTAGCCTCTTCATAGGAAACCTTCATTTCAACTTCTTTGACCAAAGGTGTGTACAAATCGTACATATGCAATTCATCAAGCTTTAATACTTTTTTACGCAGCTCTGTATAACGGTGCAATAATGGAAGCTTTTCATTAACAGCCTCGACTAAATTATCATAAACTTGTTCAGGTATATTATTGTTATCCAGTGCAGCCTGTCTTGCAGATTCATAATTTCGAACTTTGGCAGAGAAATTATGGGTTTTCACTGCTCCACTAAGTGTTGAAGCAAATGTATTTTTAAAATTACCATACGTGTCATATACCTTAGTGAACGCATCTTCTCGAACACGACGATCCTTTGATTCTAAAAATGTAGAGTATCTTCCATGTGTAAGATCAACCTCTTCCCCATTCTCGTTGATAATTGAAGGAAAGGTTAAATCAGCGTTATTAAGCATACCAAATGTCTGCGAAGAGCTTGATAAAGGCTCGGATGCTTCGGCAAGCAACGCCTCTTCTTTCTCGCTTAATGCGTGTGGACGCCCGCGGTTAATTTCATCCAATACTTTTTTATAAAAATTTAGTTCTTCTTTTTCTTCAAGAAATTGCTTAATTTTAGCCTCATCCATTTGAAGCACTTCTGGAACAATATAACTCATTACACTTGAAGCTTGAGTTAGCACCATATCCGCTTGAGCATTTAAGCCTTGATAAAAGGAATTGGTTGTATCCTGATCATATCGCATATGCGAATATGTATATAATTTTCCAAGGCGCTCAAAAAGTTCATCCTGTAGTTTCAACAAATCATATAAGGCATCTGGAGACTCTGATAATTTCCCTTTATATGCTTCTGCTTTTGGAATATCATTTTGCAATTTTTTTAATTCTTCCTGCCACAATTCATCAGTGGCAAAGATATCCTCTAATCTCCATGTAGATTCAACTGGTATGTCACTGCGTTTTGGTAATTCCTTTGTGGTTTTTGCCATGAATAAATTCCTCCCTTATTCTTTCTTTACTATTTCTAGATTTCCTAGGTAAAATCCTTCCATCTATACTTTAGTATAACGAACTATTCCCAATTCATGCTCGTATTATGTTTGATTTTTGCCTAAATAATTCCTTTACAAGCTGCTCATCTCCTTGTACTGCTTGCTCAATATGATGATAAAAGGAAATTGGCTGGCGTTTTTTATACATACCGCTAGAGACTTTCTCAATCACTTGAAGCTGCTCGAGCAAGCTAAGGTACTCTTGAACTGGATTACTTTGCGAAGGGATTAATGGAAACTGTTTTGATTTGTATAGCTGCCGGAAGAAAAGACCTTGACATTCAGCATTAGAAAAAACACCTTCAACGGGAAGTGGATCAATAATCTCCAGGCAGACTTTACTCTGCCAATTCCATAGCGGGATTTTCATTCGATATTGCGAGGTTATTGGGAGATGGACAATTGATGGGAGGTTTTCAAGATGCAGTCCTTTGGAGTAGAGCCATCTACGCCAATTCAATTCACTTCCATAAGGTTTTATTCCTTGCGTCTGACGAAATTTAAACTTTTCTTTCTGCCATAAATATTGTAGTTCTGCATTTGTAAAAAATTCAAATTGAAACAGGTCTGAAAATTTATGTTTATTTAGTGGTGAAATACGGATTTTACCAATGGCTTGTGTGCTTTTGGTAATGAAAATATCTTGTAAGATTGCAAGTTGAGAGGTGTATGGGCAAAAGTAGTATAGGACAGGTGGCAATCGTGGGTTATATTGGTGCAGTAATTGTTTCGTAAACTGATCAATTCGAAAGCTATTCGCTTGATAACGTGTAAACAGGGTCGCTCCGGCAATCCATATTGGAATAATGCCACTTGATCGATATCCATGAGTACGTTTCCTTATTATTTCTCCTGAAATTCTAGCACATTGATACTCAATAGCAATTCGTCTGTTGTTCCATGTTATGAATATATCGGGACGTTGTTGAATTTCAGGAAGATATACTTCTAATTCCACCTTCATATCGTGGCGTTTCAACCATTGATATAGCAATAGTTTTCCTTGTTCATGATACATCCCCTCTCCACCTTCATAGGACGGACAATCTACAGTAGATTTATGAGCAAAATGAGCAATTATTTTAACACCAACCTTCATAATTACTTGTTTACCACAAACAGGACAATAAAATAGTATGCCAGTGTTTTTCAATGCCAGTATGCTTTCTCGATTCATGGATGCAAGCGTGACGGATCTACCATCGGCTGTTTTAGCTTGCAGCATTACATCACCTCCATCGAACTATATATTCGACAGTGAATGACAAAATCCTGCTTCTATTGGGATATAATTAAAGGTCTCTCCAATTTATATTTACGTTTTTTTTAAATCAACTTTAAAAAAACGAATAGTATCCAATTAGTTTGGTTGGCTACTATTCGTTACATACGCTCATTATTTATTTCAATTTAAACTTCGCTTCTGCACCTTTGGAAATATCTTCACCATCTATATTGCGCATCGGTCCGATTTCCATTTCAAATGATTTATCTTTCCAAATTTTTTCATACTGTTCTTGATCTAGAAGAAAAACTTGTAGCAGTTCATCGCTATCGTTAGCAGGAATAACATCACCATATCCATACGGCAATAACATTCCTTCATTTAATGTCCACTGTTTACCATCGTTTAAGTATAAATTAGAAGATATAGAGCTTTTGGAAATATCTTCATCATATCCATTATCGATAGTAAATCTAACTGTTAATAATACTACTTCATCAGACTGAAAACGCGGCGCTTCATCTGCATTTGGAACAAAGTTTGTGAATTGATAGCCTTCTAATGTCACACTTGCTTGGTCTACATCTTCACTCTTTCCAATTCCTTCTTCACTTTCTAACATCTCTTTGTCACCCATATTATCAGCAGTTGCTTTATCTTCGTAGAAGCCCTGGCTTGCGGTTTGTTCTTCCTTTTCAGCATTTTCCGCATCAAGAGGGAAGGAGAATCTACCTTCCGAACCAAAAGTAGTAGAAAAATCATCTTTATCTGTTTGAGGTTTTGGAACTCCAACATCAACCGCACCAACCTCTAATACGTCAACCAGACGATCTTCTCCAATAGGATATGCATAGTAACCTGTAAGTTCCTGCCCCGCTTCTAATAAGTATTCATTGTTAGGTGAAAGCAGCGTTGGTAATTGTTCTTCTTCAGGCAAAAGGTATCGATGATTATTTAAATCCTTATCCGCACCAACATAGGTCATATAAAGACTTGGCATATAATGTACATTTTCATCTGTATCATTTTTCACTGTGTATTGTGCGATAATGACCGCTCCATTATTTTGGTCATCAAATGGGATAGCGAAATCTCTATGAAAATCCGTTAATTCAACCAATGTATAAGCATCTAATGTTAATGATATCCCTTCCATATCATGCGATTGTGAATTATTATTTTCATATAGTACGTTTGCTATACCCTGTGTTTCCTCTTCCATATATGTAATCAATTCACTGAAACTGCCTTCCTTATTCGTATCTGCAGGCTCTTCTTCGTTTTCCTCTATTTTTTCCTCTTCTGCTTGATCTGGCTCTTCTTCTGTCTCATCTCCCATCACTTCTTCCTCTGGTTCTTCTGCACTAGCTTCTGATCCTTCATTTTCTTCATCTCCATTACCACATGCAGTTAGTACCATTGCTGATAAAAGTAATGTAATTAAAAATATAAGTCCTTTTCGATTCACGTGGTTATCCTCCTTCTTTACTAGACACAACTATTATATTACTATACCAAATCGAAAAGTCTATGAATATTGCAAAAATGATACATTATTCCTAGGTTATTAGAACGTTTGAAAATAAAAAAATAGACATTCCTATTACAGAATGTCTATACTTCAACTGGAAAGTATGATCTTACTTGTGAAAATGTATCTGATTCAAAAATAATTTTCCCATACTCTTCCAATAAATGAATGGATAAATCGGAATCATTTGCAAACTCTAGTACTTGACTGATTATATTCTCCTGATTGTTATCATCAAGTATTTCGTGAGAAAATTCCATGTATAAATAGTATTTATCATGATAATGGTATAGTGTCTCTTCCCCAAATTGAGATAGGTTGTTGAAATAATGACTTAACTGAATGACATCTTCAAATTCATTAAATTCTACAATAATCCACAAATTATCCTCAATCATATCTTCTTCATCACCTTCTGAAGACGAAACATTCTTACCAAATTTATCTTCAAGCAGGTTTTCGATTTTTTCCTCAACTGGTACATCGTAATCATCTGCATCCTCTGTATCTAATTCAAGGTGCTCCCCATTTTTAGATACTTTTGCCTTAGTAACAACTATTTCAAGCCCTTTTTCCATTGCTTGCACCTGAATCCATAATGGTCCATCGGGATTGAAGTCTTCCTTGTAATTAACTTCATCCATCATTTGCCAAAAAAGTTGTTCACTACGTTCACGGTTATACCAAATTTCCTCACGTTCAAAACCGAGGTCTTCAATGTCAATATACGAGATATAAAACTTAATGGTATTCTCATTTATTCTCTCTATTTCCAATTTAATTCTCTCCCTTCAAATTGAAAAATTAATTGCTGTTTCATCCTTGCAGGAGTATCGCCTAGTCATTTCATATTAAGGAGAACAGTTAGGTGGAAGAGACATCTTCACCAATTATTTATTTCAACTATTATGCTACTCTATAGTTTGTAGTACCCTTTTCAAGGTGACTCTAACCATCGTTATTCTCTGTTTACTTCTATTGTATGATAGTGTACGACATCTTGGAAATTAATATGCCTATTTATCATACGAATTTCTTCATTCCATCCAAATTGAAATGGATAGTTAGTATGCTATTTTACAGCATTCCCCCTATTTTGTCACCCGTTTCGCGCTATGAGATAATCACATTTTTCAGCACAAATACATGATGCATCTTGGTCTAATATTACAACAAGATTATTAGAAAAAATTGGTATCTGTTAAGCCTTACGTCACGGAAAGTTTCATTTTTTTAATTTCCGTCTGTCAAAAATCGCTTCCTAACTTCTGGACTAGGCAATTCACAACTCCTCTTTTTACCGAACCATTTATAACGATTTCGTGCAATAATTCCATAAAAAAAATCACGTATTGGTCTTGGGATAATTACAAAACCATAGACTATTTTCCATGGTCCCTTTAATTGCTTACATATTCGAAGAGCTGCCGCAGACTTAATGTAATACTTGTTATCCTCAATAAGCACCATACTATCTAAATCTTTAGGAGTATCAAGGCTTCTCAAGATATTTTTGCTAATATCACTTTGTAACGAAGCAAATTTAAAACGACCTTTAGGATCCCTAGTGATGATAAATTGTACACCTCGGTCACAAAAATTGCATTCACCATCAAATAATATTAATCTTTCCACGGCACTCACTCCTTATGTTGATGCTACCTCAACAAGATATTCTTATAGAGGTTGTTCAAAAATTCCTGTGAAAATACACATCGAGAAAAGAGGACCTTCGACTAAAAACTGACACGTCCTATGTCGAAAGCAGAAGTCAGCACATTCTGCGTAAGCCCGGTACGGGGGAGCTACTTCGCCTCGAACTTCGACGCACAGGAGCGTGCTGGTGTCCGCGCCTGCACAGGACGTTGCGAATTCAGCCGACTTCAGTCCTATTCATCCCCTTTTTGAATACATACTTATAAGTAGAAAAACGCAGCTCCATAACGGAGTCTGCGTTTTTTATTTTATTTATGAAAAAACAGTTAGTTAACCATCCTCTGAGCTTCGCGCAATTGAAACGTACGTACAGTTCTCGGTAAGAATCTGCGAATCTCATCTTCGTTATAACCTACTTGCAGGCGCTTTTCGTCCAGAATAATTGGTCTTCTCAATAATCCAGGATTTTTTTGAATTAGACTAAATAGATCCTTCATTGGAAGTTGTTCGATATTTACATCCAACTTTTGAAAAACCTTCGAACGCGTCGAAATTATCTCATCCGTTCCATCTTCAGTCATACGTAATATTTCTTTAATCTCATCAAGTGTTAACGGCTCAGAGAAAATATTACGTTCTGTAAACGGTATGTTGTGTTCTTCTAGCCATGCTTTTGCCTTTCTGCAAGAAGTACAACTTGGCGAGGTATAAAGTGTTACCATGAAACTTCACTCCTCATTTTTAAGTATGTTAGATCATTATCATAAACATTGGTAAACTTATTAAATTAAAATAAGTTTAAACTACCCATATGTATAAGTATACTACATTTGTCAACCAAAAGGTAGGGGATATTCTAGAATTAACAGGAAGTTTTACAATATTTTTAGATAATATCTTAACTCATTATGTAATGTACCCATTCTCAATTTCAATTAAACCTATTAAGTAAAAAGATTTCCCTTCAAATTGCAAACGTTTACTTCGAAATTTTCTAAAAATATATAAAAAACACTTGCAATGATTAAAATTTACAATTATGATAATTAACATAACTAATAATGTTAGGAAACCTAACATATAATGAAAGGAAGAGGAACAATGAAAAAGATTGAGTCCATTATTAGACCAGAAACATTTCAAACCCTTCGATATAACCTTTCACAAATCGGAATCAATGGTCTTACAGTGACTGAAGTTGCTGGAACTGGCAAGCAACGAGGGCAAACTGGTGTCTACAGATCAACAGAATTCCAAATACAATTATTATCGAAACTCAAAGTTGAAATGGTCGTGGAAGAAAATCAATTAGAACAAATCATTGATATTATTCTTGAAAGCTGCAACACAGGGAATATCGGAGATGGTAAGATATTCGTTTCTTCAATCGAGGAAACAATTCGAATTCGCACAGGCGAACGAGGTGTAGAAGCAGTTATGTGACAATAACTAACTCGAATACACTGATACATTTCTTTCACCGCTGTTCCGTAAAACTGGATATACCAATTATCTATATTAGTTTTATTTCGGAATGCATCTGTCCTAACAGTTAAAGATTCGTATTTTCTCATTTTTTAAATAAGGTTATGATCTTGTAACCTTCTCCATGTAATCTTTAGATCACAAAAATAACTTCACACCATGATAACAACATTCATTCTTTAAAAAGGATGTGACAGCATCTACTCTTCTTCATATCCTTTTAGCTGCTTTAAATTTTAGAGATAAATCTTTCTTTGTATATTCATTAAAATTCTGGGAGGAAATGATATGTTTAAGAAAAGTTTACTTTTATTTTTATTGATATCTTTTACTGCATCACCAGTTTATGCCGCATCCCCTACAGTTGAATCACTAGAATTATCCGTTAATCTGGTGTGGCTTATGTTTGGAGCCGTTCTAGTATTTTTTATGCATGCCGGTTTTGCAATGGTTGAATCTGGTTTTACACGCTCTAAAAATACGTTGAACATCTTAATGAAAAATTTTCTGACAATCAGCATTGCTGCAATATTATTCTTCATTGTCGGATACGGAATTATGTTTGGCACTTCTGGTGGTTCATTCATCGGAATCGACGGCTTTATGCTCAGTGGTGTGGAAGACATTGGATTTTTTGTTTTCCAAGCAATGTTTGTGGCAACGTGCGCAACAATTATGTCAGGGGCAGTTGCTGAACGAATCAAACTTGGCAGCTATGTATTTATTGTTGTAGCTATAACCGCATTTATTTACCCAGTGGTTGGTCACTGGATTTGGCAAGGAGATGGGTGGATGTCCACCTTAGGTTTTAGTGATTTTGCGGGATCAACGGTCGTTCACTTAACTGGTGCAGTTGCTGCATTTATGGTTGTGCTTATCCTGGGACCACGTATCGGAAAATATAAAGGAAATAAAGTAAACGTCATTCAGGGTCATAGTATACCATTAGGCGCACTTGGTGTATTTATACTTTGGCTGGGCTGGTTCGGCTTCAATGGCGGCAGTACATTAGCAGCTGACCCAGCATTAGTCCCAATGGTTATCGGCACAACCTTATTGTCTACTTCTGCCTCTTTATGCGCTTCGGCTCTTTATACAAAGCTTCGGTTCAAAAAAGTAGATGCTTCGCTTTCTATGAATGGTGTTTTAGGTGGGCTCGTCGGAATTACAGCAGGCGCTGCAGAAATCACACTTGGTGGGGCTCTTATTGTTGGATTCATTTCAGGAATCTTGCTAGTGGAAGGTATCCGTTTCTTGGATACCAAACTTAGGGTAGATGATCCAGTTGGTGCGATTGCAGTACATGGAATCTGCGGTATTTGGGGAACTTTGGCAATCGGGCTGTTTTCCACCTCAACCGGTTTATTCTACGGGAATGGATTTTCACAGCTCGGTATTCAAGCTATAGGAGTTGTTGCCGTAATTAGCTGGGTTGCTTTATCAGTTGGTGGTTTTACCTATATGCTAAATAAATTTTCTCCGATTCGCGTTTCAAGAGATGAGGAAATTGCTGGCCTCGACTTTACAGAACATGGTTCAAATGCTTATCATTTTAAAGATAACCTATTAGATGAAAACACAGAAATTCCAACAAGAAGCTTCGGCTTAGCCGATCGATTGAATCAAAACATACCTTTTGAAACAGCATCTAAGCAAAGTTCGTGACCTATAGAAAAAAGAATGCGACGAAAGCCTAACATAGCTTTCATCGCATTCTTTACTTATCGTAATTGCAGTCAACACTTTCCCCACTCAATGAAATAAACCTAACAATTATGCTTTTTCGGGCTTTTTTATTCCTTCTAAAATATCCTCTGAATCGCGCTTCTCATTATAACTCAATACCTCATCAACAGGTTGATATGCTTTTCCATATATTTCTTTATCCTTATACGTATGGATGTCATTATACATTTTTTTCATTTGTTCAAAGATGATCGCTTCGGCATCGTCATCTGGCGACCAATATAATATTTCCAGCTGTGTTTCTTCATTTGTAGCTAATGACCTACGATTATATCCGATTGATTGCGCATGGGTAAATCCTTCCCTGTTATAAAAACGCAACCTTTTTTCGGAATCCGAATCATCATAATCAATCGGCTCAACTTCTAATATAATTGGTTTGTTCTTTGCCTTTAAATTCTCGATTAATTGGTGACCAATTCCTTGTCCTCTCGTCTGTGTCGAAACCCATAGGTAATCAATAAAAAGGAATGTCTCAAATTCAGCATACATCAGTACATGCTTCGGACTTTCATCCTTATAGTATACATCCCCTTTTTCATCTAACAGGATTTCCATATGCTTTTTTGATTTCATTTCTTCGATCGGAAAATACTCATTAAGCTTTTCATACCAATTCATGGATCTACTCCTTTTTTCGTAGTCCCACTTAGTATAACGAAAAACGTTGCATTTGTTAAATAAGGTCTGAAAAGAAAACAAGAGACTGCCTTACAGACAGCCTCCTGTTATTATTTCCCAATCATATAATCAACATTTTCTGTATATACATTACCTGAATTCCATAGCAGGAACTCATCAATCCCGTTTTCATACAGCGCCTTAATTTGCGCTTCTATTTCTGCTTTACCATACTGCTTCGTAGGTCCGCTGTAAAGCCACGGAGCTTCAAAATCTTGAAGCCAAGGTCTGGATACTGGCGGTGTCTCAAGCTCACCTAATACCGCATTTTCAACCTTCGCATATTCTGAAACAAGTTTATATGGCTCTTCATCAGGATTTTCAATCCCAAAATACGATGTCCAATGACTTGGATAAATCATGGAAGAAATGACATCAACGTTCTCCGAAATTTTCGAGAAGTTTTGACCAATACCAGGTGTTTCTTCAATCGTTGCTGCATAACCAAAAATATCAACAGACACATCTACATCATAATTCGATAACTCTTCTCTTGCATATGCAACAAAATCCGATACTGCCTCAACTCGTTTTTTAATATTGTTTAAGTCCATATCCTTATAGTCACCGAGCGTATATTCTAATTCTTCATCCTTCGTTTCAAAACCTTCCGGGAAGCGGACATAATCAAATTGAATTTCCTGGAATCCCATTTCCGCTGCCATTTTGGCGATTTCGACATTATATTCCCATACCTCTTTTTCAAAAGGGCTGACAAAAGCTTCCCCTTTATTGTTTACCCATACTTCTCCGTTTTGTGTAAATGATAAGTCAGGACGCTTCTTAGCAAGCAGTGAATCCTTAAATACAACTACCCTAGCAATCGGATAAATTTGCTTTTCCTCTAAAAGTTCCATTAACCCTTCAGGATCTGAAATATAATTGGTTGCAATGTCTTCATATGGAGATCCTTCTTCCGGCTTAAACGTTAAATGCCCATGATCTTCTTTAATGTCGATAACCATTGCATTCAGATCAGTTGTGTCTACCAGCTCTACAAGGTTTTCAAAATTGCTAGACCCGACGGAATTTCCAGTTACATAGATTCCTCTGACAGCATCAGGATATTCAAAGTGAAACCCTGAGTCATATGTAAAACGCTTCACATTTTGTAATATGTCCATTAATTCTATGTTTGTCTGCCTCTCTTGATGCAAGGACGCCTGCACCGCTTCCTCACCTGCTACGAACGTTGGAATTGAAATACTAAGTAAAAGAATTCCAATGAATGCCATAATCTTACTACGCCTTCTTTTCCTCATGTTGAATCAATCTCCTATTAAAGTTAATAAGTTAAGTATAAATGAAAAGTTCGTTCATTTAAATGGATATTCCTTATTTGTTTTAAATACTTTTCACCTCAATTAACTTAAAGTATAATTACCCGCCAGTACAAAAATAAAACCGTTTTTTGTTTGAATATTTTTTTCGAAGGTTTGCGATAAAAAGTCGTTCAGTTCTCTATTTCAAAATCAAATATTACAGTATAATTGACTTAGTATAATATTTATAATAGAAAGGATGTTACAATGCCCTACAAATTGCGTTCGAAGCCGACTGCATTACGAATTCTCGAGTTTTTAAACAAACGAAAGAAATTAACAAACAAGGAAAAACAACACTATTTAAATTTACACAGGGGTTATGAAGGAGAAATTCTATTCGACAATTTCACAGAAAAACTACAGTGTGAATGCTTAATCTTAAACGATTTGTTACTAGAAGTAAATAATACCTCGTTCCAAATTGATTGCCTAATTATTACAGGAGATAAAACCTACCTTTATGAAGTGAAAAACTATGCAGGCGATTATTACTACCAAACTGACAAGTTATTCAAAAAACCCAGATTAGAAGTTATTAATCCCCTACACCAACTGAGCAGAAGTGAACCCTTACTACGACAGTTACTTCTTCCTACTGGGTTTAACCCGCAAATCGATGCCTCAGTAGTCTTTATAAACCCCAGCTTCACCTTGTACCAAGCACCTCTAGATAAACCCTTTATTTTCCCAACCCAAATAAAACAACACATGAGAAGTATAAATGAAATGCCCTCTAAATTAATGGAGAAACATCGAAAACTTGCAGATCGATTACTATCATTACATCTATCTGAGTCTCCTTATAACCAGTTGCCATCTTATGAATATGGTCAATTGCGAAAAGGAATTATTTGTTTTAAATGCCATTCGTTTTCTGTTTCAGTCAAACAAAGAGAATGCGTTTGCCAAGAATGCGGATATAAGGAATCTCTAACCAGTTCGGTATTAAGAATCGTTAAAGAATTTGAGATTCTATTCCCAAATGAAAAGATTACTACCAATAATATTCACGATTGGTGCCAAGTAGTGAATTCAAAAAAATCAATAAGAAGAATTCTATCAAGCAACTTAACTGCTGTAGGGTCACATCAATGGACATACTACAAATAAAATAAATCGTTAGGAGCATAAATCCAGCCTTTCATCTGTCTTGGTGAGGGGTTTTTTAATTCTTGCCTATAACTTTTTTATTTTATTGATAAGTTACCAAAGAATGGTTTTTGTGGCATTCGGGGCTTTCATCCGCTCTATGAGTGACCGAACAATTGGCTTTTTGCGAAGTTCGGGCTTTCATCCGCTCTATGAGTGACCGAAACTTTGGCTTTTTGCGGCGTTCGGGCTTTCATGCATTCCATGAGTGACCGAAACATTAAGTTTTTGTGGCGTTCGGGCTTTCATCCGCTCTATGAGTGACCGAAACATTAAGTTTTTGCGACGTTCGGGCTTTCATCCGCTCTATGAGTGACCGAAGCATTGGCTTTTTGCGGCGTTCGGGCTTTCATCCGCTCTATGAGTGACCGAAACTTTGGCTTTTTGCGGCGTTCGGGCTTTCATCCGCTCTATGAGTGACCGAAACTTTGGCTTTTTGCGGCGTTCGGGCTTTCACCCGCTCTATGAGTGACCGAAACTTTGGCTTTTTGCGGCGTTCGGGCTTTCATCCGCTCTATGAGTGACCGATACATTAAGTTTTTGCGGCGTTCGGGCTTTCATCCGCTCTATGAGTGACCGAACAATTGGCTTTTTGTAACGTTCGGTTACTCATCAAGAACTAAAAGCCCGCCTAATAAACTTTCCCCTTGCATTTCAATAAAAGGATATATATAATAGTTAAAAATTAATATATTTAGCGTTGATAAAGATATAGTACAATTTATCCTCTGAATTTGAGAGAGCTTGTGGTTGGTGGAAACAAGCATCAAGGTAAATTGGAATTGGACTTTAGAGCTGATAACAATTAAAGTGATCTTACAAAGTTAAGATAATTAGGGTGGCACCGCGGTTCATTCGTCCCTTTTCTATAGGGAGAATGGGCTTTTTTAATGCTTTTTTAATGCTTTAAAATGATAAGATGGAGTGATAAGACATGGAAAAAATTTTTTCTGGAATTCAGCCAAGTGGTACATTAACTCTTGGAAATTATCTTGGAGCAATCCAGCAGTTTGTTGAATTACAAAATGATTACGAGTGTTTCTTCTGCATTGTAGACGAACACGCAATTACCGTACCTCAGGAGCGATTAAAATTAAGACAAAATATTCGTTCGCTTGCAGCTTTATATCTTGCATCAGGTATTGATCCTGAAAAAGCAACCTTGTTCATTCAATCCGAGGTTCCTGCCCATACACAGCTAGGATGGATGTTGCAGTCTATCAGCTATGTTGGTGAACTAGAGCGTATGACTCAGTATAAAGATAAATCAGAAGGGAAAGATGCAGTTTCTTCTGCACTACTAACGTATCCGTCACTAATGGCAGCAGATATTCTCCTTTATAATACGAACGTTGTACCTGTTGGAGATGATCAAAAGCAGCATCTAGAATTAACACGAAATTTAGCACAACGTTTCAATAATCGCTTTAATGAGATTTTTACAATTCCAGAAATTCGTATTCCGAAGGTCGGAGCGCGGATTATGTCCTTACAGGATCCTACGAAGAAAATGAGTAAATCCGATACAAATGAAAAAGGCTACATTTCCATGCTTGACGAACCAAAGAAAATCGAGAAGAAGATTAAGAGCGCTGTAACGGATTCGGAAGGTATTGTGAAATTCGATAAAGAAAACAAGCCTGGCGTTTCTAACTTACTTACGATCTATTCAAGTTGCACAGGTGAGTCCATTGAAGCACTTGAAGCAAAATATGAAGGCAAAGGCTATGGGGATTTCAAACAAGGCGTTGCAGATGCCGTAATTAGTGTTTTGAAACCAATTCAGGATCGATATGCAGCATTAATTGATTCCAAAAAGCTTGATGAGATTTTAGATCAAGGTGCAGAGAAGGCATCATTTACAGCAAATAAAACGGTTGCCAAAGCAAAGAAAGCTATGGGACTTGGAAGAGTTAAAAAATAATCATTTAAAATGCGCTAGGCAGATTTTTCTGCTTAGCGCATTGCTTTTAGCTCGTTCGATGGCATATACTGAAATCTATTTTTGATTGGATGTATCATGTTCTGGCCCAATCTCAGCTTCCCACATTTTCTCTAAAAAAGGCTGTCCGCGAATCAATTTCATGCAAAGTTCTTCATGGGTTGGGCTCCAGCCCTCTTTCACACCATTATACAACGTTTCCCAAACCGTATCCTCATCCATATAGCGAATCGCAGGATATTGCTTGGGATCCCATTCAGTTAGCCAGTACCGCAATTCTTCGCGGTTATTTGTTGTCTTCAACTGATCCAAGCCAATCATGAGCAATTGTTTGAGTTGTCTTTCTTTTCTTGTCAGTCCAAAGATCAGCTCAGGCGACATGGAAAGCATATGGTATTCTTTTTGGTAATCACTTTCAACGAATTTAAAAGATTGTGCTTTCGTATTGGCAATCATATCAAATACTAGCTGTTCTTGTCGCGGTATTAATCTACTTTTACGAATAGGTATCGAATAGCCAATCGTATCAAAAGCAAGTATATCATTACCGTCTGTAACGATACATGCATACTCCACAACCGATCTTTTTTGTCCCTTGCGTGTATATGCTCTTTTGTAGATCGAATCAAGCAAAGCTTTCGGTAGATCATGCATATCATTTTCAATGTAGTTATATAGTGTTTCTGTTATGTATAACAACGGCACTTGGTCCAACAGCTCAATTGCGTCCTCCTTACGCCACTCATGGAAATGGCAGACACTGTAGCCATTCTCTTCTCCTTCAAACCAATTCACCCATACATCGTGCAAATATAACATAGAACAACCCTCACTTTTCATATTCCGATTTAGAATACATTATGACCATCACGGTGAAAAATATTCGAGAAGTTCCATTAAAATTAATTTGGATAACGATAAAGCACAAATGCCATGATAGCAAGTCCAATTAATAGAAAATAGCATTCAATCCTGCTACTAATAAAAATAAAGTAATCCGACCATGATAAACCAGCTGGAAGAAAATTCATATATGCAATAATGGTAACGCCACCAGTAACAGCTAGTCCAAATCCAATGAGAAAGATAAAAATATATCCCATGATATCCCACCTAAGCTTGTCCGTTTTTATTAGTACATTTTATGCTAGCTAACTCAAAACATGTCATTTCATCTAACGTTATTAACGAGCAAAAAAATTTAACTCCTGCCAAGTTAGGTATCTATTTGAACCCAGAATTTACTTACTGGCGCAGCATTTGTGAACATCAGCATTTATTCTTGAATCACAGCCAATTCTTTTGAACATCAGGATCCCCCCTTAAATCTGCACTCAGTTAGATGAACTTTTTAAAACATCAAAAAAGCCGGTTAGCAATGTTCCATGCTACCAGCTTCTTAGCTTTTCATAGTTAATTATTTATACTTTTTAAATACAAGCGCAACATTATGTCCACCAAATCCAAGTGAATTACTTACAACAACATCTACATTCTGTTGTCTCGCTTCATTCGGGACATAATCCAAATCACAATCTGGGTCTGGAGTTTCATAATTAATTGTCGCAGGGACGATACTATCTTGAATTGATTTAATCGAAATAACAGCCTCTACCCCACCTGCTGCACCAAGTAAATGTCCTGTCATAGATTTCGTCGAGGAAATAGCAAGCTTATTTGCATAATCACCAAAAACGGACTTAATTGCAGCTGTTTCGTATTTATCATTTAAATTCGTGCTTGTCCCGTGGGCATTAATGTAATCTACTTCTTCCGGAGCAATGCCAGCATCCTTAAGCGCAAGCTGCATCGCACGAGCTGCACCTTCACCATTTTCTGCTGGAGCTGTAATATGGTAAGCATCACCTGTTGCACCATATCCTACGATTTCTCCATAGATTTTTGCACCACGCTCAATTGCCGAAGCCAATGATTCTAAAATTAAAATCCCGGCACCTTCACCCATAACAAAACCATCTCGGTTTTTATCAAATGGGCGGCTAGCTGTACTTGGATCTTCATTTGTAGATAAAGCTTTCGCTGAAGAGAAACCAGCAAAGGCCATATCAGAGATGGGCGCCTCTGTACCGCCGGCAATAATATAGTCAACATCTCCACGCTGAACCGCTTTGAATGCATCACCAATTGAATTGGCACCTGACGCACAAGCTGTAACAGAACAAGAGTTGATACCTTTTGCACCTAATTGAATGGATACTTGACCAGCAGCCATATCCGGAATCATCATTGGGACAAAAAATGGACTAACCCTTTTCGGACCTTTTTCTAATAGTTTTGTATGCTGATCCTCCCAGGTTTTCATACCACCGATTCCTGAGCCAATCCATACGCCTACTCGATGTGCATTGCTATCATCTATCGTAAGCTTTGCATCTTCAACAGCCATTTTCGCTGCAGCAACTGCATACTGTGTGAATGGATCCATTTTACGTACATCTTTTTTATCCATATATTCCGTAGGCTCAAAGTCCTTTACTTCTGCGGCTACCTTAGCAGGATAATGGTCTTTATTAACCTTCGTTACAAAATCAACCCCTGATTTACCCGCTAAGATGTTTTCCCACATCGTTTCCACATTATTACCTAGAGGTGTTACTGCCCCTAATCCAGTAACTACTACTCTGTTTTCTTTCATTATCTTTTCCACCTTTCACTAAATTAACGGCTTATTTGCCCCAACGCATTGCAACCGCGCCCCAAGTTAGCCCGCCACCAAAGCCAACTAATACAATTAAATCATTATCTTTTATTTTACCTTCTTTTACTGATTCCGATAAAGCCATAGGTATCGATGCTGCGGAATTATTTCCGTACTTTCTAATTGTCGCTGCCATTTTATCAGATGAAATTCCTAAACGCTCACGAGCAGCATCCATAATTCGAATATTCGCCTGATGCGGCACCAAATAATCAACATCCTCTTTACTATAACCCAATTGTTTAATTACGTTAACTGTAGACTCTGGCATTTGTCTTACTGCAAATTTAAATACTTCACGACCGTTCATAACGAGTTGATCATTTTCGTTCTGATATAAATCTTTACCACCAGATCCATTAGCTCCTAATTCAAAAGATAGGATCCCTTTTCCTTCTGTTACTTCACCAACAACCGCTGCCCCAGCTCCATCTCCAAGCAATACACAGGTAGAGCGGTCTTCCCAATTAATGATTTTAGATAGCTTATCCGCACCAATGACAAGTACATTTTTATAAGCTTTTGTTTCGATAAATTGTTTAGCTGTAATTAATCCATACATAAAACCAGCACATGCAGCACCAATATCCATCGCAGCTGCATTCATCGCACCTAGACGTTCCTGCACCATACATGCCACAGATGGAAATGGCGTATCTGCAGTTACAGTTGCAACTAAAATTAAGTCAATATCAGCTGCATCGATTGCAGCTTCTTCAAGTGCACCAAGTGCTGCATGGTATGCCATATCCGATGTATCGATATCGTCCTCGGCTAACCTTCTTTCCTCAATCCCAGTTCGTGTTCGGATCCATTCATCATTTGTATCAACTATTTTTTCCAAATCTTTATTTGTAACTACTCTAGTTGGAAGATAATGACCTGTGCCCAATATACCTACGTTCATATTGACAGCTCCCTTATATATTCATGTTTAATTGGTTGTACTTTAATATCAATTATTATGACTTGGTACTAATTTTAATGTAAAATACACTATTTAGCAAGAAAAAATGGATATTTCGCCGTTTAATTAGTGTTCATTCGGAAGTAGTCCTGTCTCTTTATATTCTTTAATGAGGTCATGTAATTCTTCTTGAAAAGCTTCTGGAATTGCTTCATTGAATTCACCTAAAGTAATAAACTCGTCGTTAAAATCTAATGTAATCAACTCTCCTGCAAGCTTACCTTCATTAAATTGCTCGGCTGTTTTTTCATAGAGCTCGTCAACATGTTGGATTGTACTTGTTAGAACTGTGTTAGGAGCTATGGAAAGCTGGTCTGTAATATAACCAATCGCATAGTTTTGATCTTCAGCGGCTTTTCGGATAACCTCTTCACTATAAGAATCTCCAATCGGATACACAATATCCACACCATTTTGCTGCATTGTCTTATAAATGCCTGTAGCTATATCGGTATTCGTCCAGCTGTTTGTATAATTTACGCGGATATGAGCATTTGGATTTTGGTATTTTACCCCCTCATAGAACCCCTCCGCTTCTGGTTGCCAAGAAAAAGCAGCAATGACACCTATTTCATTTGTAGTCGTCATCTCACCTGCTACCATTCCAGCAAAAAAACCCATCGCATGTGAATTAAAATTTAAGCTCGTAACATTTTCACTGCTCTCACCACCGTTAACGTATACAAAATGGACATCCGGATATAGCTCTGCGATATCTATAAAATAGTCACCATACATGTTACTGTGACCAAAAATCAGGTTCACTCCATCTTGTACAAATTCATCAATGGCTTCGTTAATTTCCTCTTCGGTCGTTATATTTTCTTTATAATACACTTGGACATCGAAGCGCTCTTCGATTAGCGAAAGTCCTTTATAGCCCTTCTCACTCCATGCATTCTCATCGATGGCAGTATCAACCAGCAAACCAACATTTTGAATTTGACCTGTATTAAAGTATGAGCAGCCTGAAAGAATTGATGCACTTGCTACGAATAATAGAATGATTTTGATATTCCTCAAGGTCCGGCCTCCATTCTGCCACATTTTCAAAGCTTCTTCCATTGTACCTGCTACATTTTTTTCGGTAAATGAATCCAATGTTACATTTTGATATCAAATCTTGAAATTCCTTTTGGAACGATAATGCTCGATTACAGATTTCACCTTCTCTCGCTTAGGTATATTGTCACGGATGAAGACGTTTTTTTCAAGTTTCGAGTCTCCCTTTTTTCCATCATTTTTATTATTCACATATAGGATCGGTGGTAAATCGGAAACTTGTAGCCACTGAAGGAGCGCCTTGGTAAAATCGCCTATATAAAGTGCACTTTTCTCAAATGTTTCGGATTCAAAAGGTATGAATGTGTCTTCATTATATATCCCTTCTTCCTTCATTGGCATCCACTCTCCAAAAAGAATCGGAGTGTGAATGACAGTACATTTTGTATGTGTGTCGGATTGAAATGAGTTCTTAGCTGGATTAATTACAATTAATTGATCGAATTCATGACGCATATCACTTTCTATATCTCCTAAAAAGATGCCAACAGCATACTTTTTTTGAACGTCTTCTGTAACGATAGAAAACGAACTATTTCGTACAAAAAACATACTTAAATCTTCTTCGGTATTTGTAGTTAAAAAAGCATCCACTTTGTAATCATTTTCTAAGAGCATTTCAACAATATGATAGGTTCTCCAATCATTGCAATCCATTACCAAGATAGACATTCGTAAACACTTCCCTTATCAAGGATATTTTGCGTTACATTTAAGAGGATGTTCAAAAAGTCCGGTGAAAATGACACATCGAGAACAAAGACCTTCGACTAAAAACCGACACGTCCTATGTCGAACGTCAAAGTCACCACATCCTGTGGTAGCTCGTTGGCTTGCTTTCATCCTCCTATTTGAAGAGGCACTTTAAATATTTTATTTTCATGACAAGCCTTTTCATTTTTGTTTGTATTTGATAAACTATATGAGGATATAAAGATGAATATCGTTCGAATAATAAATTGATCTAAACTTTTTTACAATAGGTTGTTTCAAGTGCTTCTTTTTGTTATAACCTTTTATAGAATAAGAAGTGGGGTGGGAGTTATGCGTTACATAATGACGATTGTTTGGGCTGTTTTGATCAGTGCTGCTGTATCCTATGTGTTAACTAGTATGGGTGGAGAACCTTTCGTCCTATCAGAAGCATTAATTCTTTCAGCTGTTTTTGTAGTAGCTGCTTTCATTTTAGGTGATGGCGTACTAAAAGAGAAAAGTAATTAAATGCAGAAATAACCCTTGCCTTTAGCAATGACGGCAAGGGTTTTCATTTTTAATACCAAGGTAGGATACTTATGGCTGCGAGTGCTGCCAGTGGCAAAATTAACCGTTGAAATCTACGCGGTGGTCGCCCAAATCCATAACCAAACCCTGGATACCCGTATCCAGGAAAACCAAAGCCAAATCCTCTACTATCTTCATGTTCTTGGTAGCCTTGTTGATTTGGGTCTACTGGCATAGCAAAATATACGTATTCATCATCCAAACCAGTTATAATTGCATCAAAACTTGAGCCATCCGTTGTTTGTGCAAGCACATACGAATGCATATGGCTTTTACATAAATCATACATATGTTTAGTATCACTTTTCATTTTCGTAACCTCCTTCTCACCATCAGCCTATTCATAGGCGCAGTATCTGGTGACTTGTTTGCAGGTGAAAATGAATGGCTATAATAAGGAGAGAAAACAATGGAATTTGTATCAGAATTATGGACAATCATCCAGTATTTTATTTTAGGACTCGTACAAGGTGTTACAGAACCAATCCCAATTTCATCGAGTGGACATCTTATTATTTTCCGAGAACTATTTGGTATCGAAGCGAGTGGGTTATCCTTCGAGATATTTGTGAACTTCGCTTCACTTTTAGCGGTTTTCATCATTTATTGGAACGATATTATTCGTTTAATTAAAAACGGCATTATTTACTTAATAAAGCAGGATCCAGAGGCAAAAAGCGACTTTCAATTTATCATTTATCTTATTGTCGCAACAATCCCAGTTGGTATTATTGGCTTGTTGTTTGGCGATGCAATTGGGGAAGCATTAAGCGGAACAAATGTAGTTGGGGTTACACTCTTAATTACAGCAGCTGCTGTATGGATGATTCGTAATCTAAGGGGAAGAAAAAACGACCGCGACCTAACATTGAAGGATGCATTAATTGTCGGACTTACGCAAGCAGTTGCAGTGACACCAGGGATTAGTCGTTCGGGATCAACGATTGTTGCATCGATGCTCGTTGGAATGAGACAAGAAACCGCACTTCGCTTTTCATTCCTGCTGTATATCCCGGTCAGCTTAGGAACAACCATAATTGAAGTTCCTAAATTAGTGAGCAGTCCGGAATTTCAATCCATGCTCATTCCAAATATTATTGCCTTTATCACGGCATTTATTGCAACCTACTTTGCATTAAAATGGTTTATGAATATCATGGCTAAAGGAAATTTAAAATATTTCTCTTATTACTGTGTTGTCGTAGGGTTATTGGTTATATTTTTCTTATAGAAAAGCCCTGGTTTGTTAATGCGAGGAGACTCGCTTCGTAAATAAGGCTCAACGTAATCCACACAACTTTCAATTAGTATAGTTTCACGAAGCAATTAGAAAAGCAGCTCCATTACATTCGGGCTGCTTTTTCTTATTATTTAAGATCAATCCGGAATTCCCAGGGCAATTTTAGCATAACGTGACATTTTATCTTTACCCCATGGTGGATCCCATACAACATTTACTTTTATTTCTTTCGCTTCTGGAATATCTGCAAGTGCATGCTTAATATCTGTTTCAATATGCGCAGCCAGTGGACATCCCATTGACGTTAAGGTCATTGTAACGTTACAAACCCCATCTTCATCTAAATCAACATCATATATTAATCCTAAATTAACAATGTCAATGCCTAACTCAGGGTCGATTACATTTTCTAATGCGCCAAGTAAATTCTCTTTTAACGCTTCATCCATCTCTTCTACCTCCCATCCTTCATCTATTTCTATTTAAACATAAATTCAGGTTTTATTAAATGATTTTAACCTATTCCTCCTGCCACTATCATCATTATAAATGTTTATCAAACCATTTTACTGTTTCCAATATAGCTGATCGACTTACTTTATGATTTTGGTTTGGTTCTTTAATGAATTTAATGTTCTCTTTATTTCGATAGACCATTTGAACTTCATCATAAAATGTATAGGAATGATCAAACGGAACAACTGAATCACTTTCTCCATGCCAAAATAATAACGGACGGTCATTTAATTTCTTTGGTTGCTTTGATAAATCATAATTCTCTAATTGCTCATAGAGACTCTCAATCATTTCCTCTGTTACCGGCAGGTCCCCTACTTTTTTAAAGCTCTCAACCAATGTCTTTGCATAAGTCGTAATTTTCGGAGAGCCCATTAAAATTGCTGCCACTTTAATCCATGAATACTGTGACAATGCGGCAGATGTCGTAATTCCTCCCATACTTGTTCCGGCCACTCCAAAACGGTCTTCCAAAATCAACCCTTTCGATTCGAAAAATGATTTAATAGTGGCTAATTCTTTTATATTTTGCATAACGATGTTCCAAAAAGAAACCTGTTTTTTTAATTTTGGTATATCTGGCTCTCTTTCACCATGATACATGCTGTCAGGTAAAACTACTCTAAAGCCCTTTTCAGCTAACAAATATGCTAACGGTAGATTATGTTCTTTTGCACTTGTAAATCCGTGAAAGTAGGTAATAACTGGTAATGCTTCGTTTTTCTTTTCTGCGTCTACTACGACTAAGCATGGTATCGTTTGGATAGTTTCTGTATAGATTCCGATCATGTATGTTATTCCGCTCCTTCTCTTTATACTACGTTCTATTTTAAGGGTAAACTTGAGCTTGTTGCAAATAATGTAAAGGAAAAATTACTTTACATATTTCGCTTTCCTCTATACACTATCACATACGAGGTGAATTTTATGGAAAATAAAAAACATTTAATTGCGTTGGATCTTGATGGTACACTTCTAACGAATAAACAAGAGATTAGTGCTCGAACGAAGCAAACGATTCAAACTGCCATGGAGGAAGGGCATCTCGTTGTGATTTCTACTGGTAGACCACACCGTGCAAGCATTCATTATTATAATGAACTTGGCTTAAACTCTCCCATGGTTAATTTTAATGGTGCATTAATCCACCACCCACAAGATCGCACATGGGATTTCGCTATGCATACTCCAATGCCACTCAAAACTGCTCATACCATAATTGATGCCTGCTATGATTTAGAGGTTCATAACATATTGGCTGAAGTGATGGATGATGTTTATCTTGATAATTACAGCCAGGAGATCATTGACATTTTCCACCAAACTCAAAAAGATCGACCTTATATTATTGGAAACATCAAAGATAAATTAGAAGAGGATCCAACTTCTGTCCTAATTTACCCGAAAAAAGATCATATTGAGTCATTGCGTAACCATCTGGATGATTATCATGCCGAGATTATTGAGCACCGTAGATGGGGTGCACCTTGGAATATCATTGAAATCATTAAAAAAGGGATAAACAAAGCCGTTGGGTTACAAAAAATTGCTGATTATTACGGTATTCCAAAAGAACGTATCATTGCCTTTGGTGATGAGGATAATGATCTAGAGATGATTGATTACGCAGGTGTCGGCGTTGCAATGGGCAATGCAATTGATGAATTGAAGTCCGTTTCAAAATATCAGACCTTAACAAATGAACAAGATGGAATTGGTGTTTTTCTAGAAGAGTATTTAAAGATTAAAGTTAAAACAGTTTAATTGAACTTTTTGAACACTACTTCATACGCCAGTACTTACCAGCTATATAAAATGGACGATCGTCCATACTACTTAGTGAACGTATGATGCGTTCACTTTTGATTTGCTTTACTTTTAGCATCTGTTCCGAGTAATTCGTTATTATCCAAGGAGGTTTTCGTCTTGGGCAAACGAAGTAAATCGAAGCGTTTCATTCATCAGGGTGCCGCTTCTGTCAAAAAACATGCAGAGGTTTTCACCTATCGTTCCACTTTATCGGACGAAGAACAAATCATGAAGAAGTAGACAACCACAATCTAGGAGGGTTTTAGGTGCAAAACAACCTATTCCAGCAAGCTAAAGACGCAGTTTCAAACATGATGATGCAAGGCAATGCTAACTCCCAAGATAAGCAAGCTGCGCAAAACGCAGTGCAAGCAGCCTACACCGAGGCTACACCTGAGGAACGCAATCAATTACAACAACTTGAACAGCAGTTGAAACAGCACAATCAATTACAGTAATGAATTCTTAAGCAATCTCTAATTCATTAAGCAAAATAATGAAGCTGGTTTGCTAAATGAAAAATCTCCCTGTCGTTCAGGGAGATTTTTTATTTAAGCGCTCTATTCTGCACTATTCATTTAAACTGTTTGAATTCGACCATCACACATGGGTCTTTCTTTTTTTTTATACACATTTCTGCTACTATAGAAGTAAGTATGTTTAGGAGGGATTTTGTTATGGGAGTTCGCATAGAAGCTACACCTAACCCTAATGCGATGAAATTTACTACGGACAAGTTAATTTTTGAAGGCACAAATAGCGTTTCCGTTATGCCAGGCAATACAAGCGAATACGATATTTTAAATGATTTGATGGAACTTGAAGAAGTAGATAATGTATTTGGCTACCAAAACTTCATCACTGTTAATAAACAGTTTGATGTGGAGTGGGATACTTTAAATCCAAAAGTACTAGAGATTTTTGAAAAACACGGATATTAAGTACATAAAGCAAGAGGTTAACCATTTCTTCTGGTTAACCTCTTGCTTTAATAGTACACATTTCACGATACCGATTTTATTCCTTTTTTATATCAACTGGAATATAGTTCGGGTTTACAATTTCATCGTCCATATTTTTTCCATATAACATCATAATTGGTGGATTGTTACTTTCAATCACAGCCTCAGATAGCTTTTCTTTAATTTCAAATTCCACCCAATCACCTGATTTCTGTGCGATAGAAATTCGTTTTTCTTCAGAAATTTGCTCGTCTCCTTGTTCGATAACATAGAAAAATTCCCCTTCTGTCGCAGCAACTTCACCGGTTAACACAAATTCATTTGCATCTGATACAACATCAATATTTTGAAATACGATTGAATTATTATTTTCTGCTGCTTGATTTTCATTTCCACATGCCGCCAGCAAAAAAACTATAATTATAAGCATGAAATATCTCATTTGTCATTCTCCTATCAATCACGTCTGAAAGAACCAAACACACCTGCAGTTTCCACAACATTTGTAAACGCAGTTGGATCTACCTCATTAATTATTTTTTCTAAGTCATATAACTCATAACGTGTAATTACAAGATACATTACACTTTTGTCTGCTTTCGTGTAAGCTCCCTTTGCAGGCAAAATTGTTATACCCCGAATCATTTTTCGATGAATT
This sequence comes from Oceanobacillus profundus, assembly GCF_003515705.1. Classification (GTDB taxonomy): domain Bacteria; phylum Bacillota; class Bacilli; order Bacillales; family Amphibacillaceae; genus Oceanobacillus; species Oceanobacillus profundus. The sequence continues at coordinate 263,542 of NZ_QWEH01000002.1, read as the reverse complement.
GCTTCCTGTAATTCATCTGCTTTAAGTGTAACAATCCATGCTGTAACTTTCTCATGTCGTGTATGAATCGCATCAATTACCCGTGTCGATACATATAACGTAACCATTGTGTACAACGCATTCTCAGGTTCGTATAAAATTCCAGCAAACAAAATAATGACGGCATTCATCACTAAAAAGTAATTACCAATCGGCTTATCCTTCAAGCGCGATAAAATCATCGCTACAATATCCATCCCTCCAGTAGAAGCACCGATTTTTAGTGTGATACCTACTCCAACGCCACCAATAACCCCACCAAATGCTGCGTTCAATATAATATCACCAGAAAGCTCGATTACAGGAATAACCTCTAAGAAAAGCGTGGAGAAGAATACAGAGATAATGCTGTAAATCGTAAAACCTTTACCAACTTTATACCAGCCTAAAAGTAAAACCGGAATATTTAGTACAAAAAGCAAGATCCCTGTACTGATACCAATTCCGATAAAATCATTAAACACACTTGATAGCAGCTGGGCTGCCCCGGTAAACCCACTTGCATATACATTTGCTCCAATTAAGAAAAAGTTTAACGAAATTGCATTTAATAACGCACCGAATATCACAACAATTATGCGTTTTGCTTCCATCATAAACATAGTAGCACTTCAACCTCCTCTTTAATATACTTCATACACCTTTAGTAGTAATTTCAACCATCTTCAATATTGTAGATAATTCTAACTATTACTGGATTATACTTTGACTAAAGCACTAGATAGCTATAAACTAGACATAGAAAGAATTTAGAATGTAGGTGAAAAAATGACGATACAAATTCTCGCTGACTCAGCAAGTGATTTATCATTGAAACATTATAACGAATTTAACATCGAAATGGTATCATTAACCGTTCATTTAGAAGAAAAAGAATACGAAGACGGAAAAACTATTGAACCTAAAAGTGTCTATAACGCAATGAGAGATGGGAAATCTCCGAAAACTTCTCAGGTCTCACCACAAACATTTAAATCTGTTTTCACGACTTATGCCAAAGCAAATAAGCCTCTGGTTTACATTGCTTTCTCTTCTGCTCTATCAGGTACTTATCAAACTGCTAAAATGATGGAACAGGAAGTAAAGGAAGAATACCCGGATGCGCCCATTCACATTATCGATACTAAATGCGCCTCAATTGGATATGGGCTCGTTGTCCTGCACGCTGCAAAACTTGCACAAAATGGTGCCAGCTTAGAAGAAATCATGGAAGCCGCTACCTATCAAGCTGAACATATGGAGCATATTTTTACGGTAGATGATTTAGAATACCTATATCGCGGTGGGCGTGTCAGTAAAACTGCAGCATTTGTCGGTACATTACTTAAAATCAAACCTTTACTCCATGTTGAAGACGGGAAATTAATCCCGCTTGAAAAAATTAGAGGCTCAAAAAAAGTACTTGGCAGAATGCTTGAACTCATGGAAAAACGTGGAACTGATTTTCAAAATCAAACGATCGGTATTAGTCATGGTGATGCCCTTGAAACTGCTGAAAAGCTAGCTTCCATGATCAGTGAAAAATTTGGTGTAGAAAAAGATAACATTCTGATTGAGATGGTCGGTTCTGCAATCGGTTCGCATTCAGGACCCGGAACTATCGCGTTATTCTTCTCAAACAAACCAACCAAATGATAATCTTAAAGTCTGTTCCAGTAAAATGGGAAAGGCTTTTTTTATTACCTTAAATTGATACGTTTAAAATATAGAATGGGAACTAACTCCCAAACACATCAACTTAAAGAACAACAAGATTACCCTGAATAGGTCTAAATAAGGCGGATTATTACCATTGGTAATACAATCTATACTTTTTCCTGCGATCAATATAGTGTTTACAGTGTAGAGAATAACCGTGTAATGGAAGCTTTCCCATGCGACATCAAACAGCAGTAACTTGAAAAAGTAGTATGAATGAGCCTCCTTCAACATATGAATGTATAAATAACTTATGATGGAGGTTTTCCATGCTGAACGAATTATTGGACGCCTTTGAGATGGAACACAAATTTGCCCCGCAAACGATTGATAATTTATTAGACTATTGCCAGAAAAAATATATCCATGGCGAAATTGACCTTAAAACATATCGTGCGTTTTATAATTGTTTGCATGAAAAGGGTGCTGTTTCTGCACATGAAATGTCAATTGAGAAAAAAGTTTAACCGTATCCATTGCTTGTAATTCCCAATCTCAAGTTTTCCTAATCTATTTTCCATGATTGAAATTCCACGATCCGGGTACATTGTTAATAAGCAATTTTCAAGGAGGAACTTTTATCATGGAAATGGAACAAAAAAACGGAACACAAACCCCTCCGGCTCAAATACAACACAAACAGCCCGGAATTGAAGCAAAAATGAATCCAGAACCAGCATATATTCGAAACGAATACAAAGGCAGTGATAAATTAAAGGATAAGGTTGCCATTATTACTGGCGGTGACAGTGGAATCGGTAGATCCGTAAGTGTACACTTTGCAAGAGAAGGTGCATCCGTCGCAATTATTTACTTGGATGAACATGAAGATGCGAATGATACAAAAAGACTGATTGAAAATGAAGGTCAGAAATGTATTTTAATTAACGGCGATATTGGGAATCAATCATTTTGTGAGGCTGCTGTTACCGAGGTATTAGACACATTCGGTAAAATTGATATACTCGTTAATAACGCTGCTGAACAGCACATACAGAATAGTATTATGGACATTACAAGTGAACAACTGGAAAAAACGTTCCGAACCAATATTTTCAGTATGTTTTATCTGACAAAAGCTGTATTACCGAACCTAAAATCAGGTAGCAGCATAATTAATACGTCCTCGATTACCGCTTATAAAGGAAATGTAGATTTAATTGATTATTCTGCTACAAAAGGAGCGATTACTTCCTTTACAAGATCGCTTTCCGGCTCCCTTGTTGATAAAGGCATTCGAGTAAACGGGGTTGCACCAGGGCCCATTTGGACACCTTTAATCCCAGCATCCTTTACGGAGGATAAAGTAAGTAATTTTGGTGCAAATGCACCAATGAAGCGACCTGGTCAGCCACAAGAATTAGGACCAGCGTATGTCTATTTAGCAAGTGAAGATGCAAGCTATATTACTGGCCAAATGATTCACATTAATGGCGGTACAATTGTAAACGGCTAACTAAATTCGACAAAGCTCTCCAGGAACATTCCTTTTGGAGAGCCTTGTCCATATGTCAATTACATGTTCGACTTCTTTTGTTTAGCACTTAAGAATATAATTGCCCCAATAAACAAAACAAACACACCGACGACAAACCCGATAAATAACCAATTAAAGCCTGCGTCTGTTTGAACGGTATACACTTCAGCACTCTCTCGCGCTAAACCAATTCGGTAATTACCATTTTCATTTTCTCTTACTAGATTATCACCGAGATATCCTCTTAACTCCATATTTGAAGGTATGTCTGAAACATCAACATATGCTGACTCGCTACCATTGTTAATTGCGATATACATTGTTTCATCATTATAGGTTCGTTTAAAGACGCTTAGCGCACCAGAAGAATCAACGATTTCAAAATCACCATACCGCAGCACTGGAAACTCATTGCGTAATGCTGAGATTCGATTATGGAATTCCTTTAAATCTGGTTCTCCACTATTAAATGGTACTAAACGCTGGGATTCCTCTGCTTCTGTGCCATACATCGGAAGTTCACTTCCCTGAAGCAACATTGGCACTCCTGGTGTTGTATACATATAAGTTAATGCCAATGACCACGTTGTTAGCGTATTTCTTCCATTCTCAGAAAATTTCTGTGTAAAGCGTTCTGAATTAAAATCATCCATATACAATAAAGGCTGCTGATTTTTTGCTGTTTGCCATACTTCATAAATATTTTCCACCGCATTGTCTGGTTCAGCAAAAACCTCCACCATTGCATCATTTAAGCGCATATTGCCTACCGCATCCAATGCAGTGTCGTTTATTAATTCAGCATTATCCGCATCCGTAATGAGGATATCACCGAGCAGATAAAATTCAGGATTCAATTCTTTTATATACTGTGTAAAGCTCTCCAAAAATGTCAATGGTGCTTGATCAACTGCATGAAGCTTAAAGCCATCAATTGCTGTTTCCTCCATCCAATACGCAGCAACGTCTAGTAAATAAGCTTCCACCTCCGGATGCTCTAAATTTAAACGAACAGTGTTCTCCATCCAAGCTGGCTCTGTCAACTCATTGTCAATAAACCAATCTGCTTTTTCTGAATCATCGACGATTGGATGACTTGCAGCAACATAATTCGTAACAAATTCTATAACTACTTTCATATCACGATTATGTGCTTCTTCAATCAACGTATGTAAGTCTTCCATTGTTCCAATATGATCTTCCACCTGATAAAAATCTTCAATCCAATAGCCATGGAACCCATTGTCACTATTTTCCATCAAAGGGGATAAAGAGATTGTTGTAACCCCAATTTCCTGTAAGTCATCGAGCTTTGCAATTACTCCTTGAAGGTCCCCTCCGTGGTATGCTTGAGGATCATCAAGATTTACTTGAGTATCATTAGTCGGTGTGCCATTATTGTAACGATCAATCAAAATGTTATATATAATTTCATCCTCTAGTCCCCGTTCTCTTTCAGCTGCAACATTGGGAACAAATGTCATAAAAGCTATTAAACCTACTGCTAAAAACACCCCTGCTATTTTTTTCATAAATAATCCTCCATCGCTTTTCAAGCTGTAAACTATCTCTTTACTTAATTATTAAGGAAGGAGAAAAATAGTCAATCCCATTGCTTGGATTGTTGAAAAGCCTTCACATTATTGGGTTAAATACATTTAAAAAGACTGCCCAAAATGGACAGCCTTTTACCTTCGCTATTAAAAATAAAAGCCCATTGGCAAACGGAAAAAGCCAAGTACGAGTACAATGAGAAGTGCAATCCAAAATTGTATCCAAACACCTTTTGTTGGTTTTCCTTTGCCTAACTTTACAAGAATCATTTCCATTGCTGCAATAAGCCAGATTCCTGCAGCTCCCTTTGTAGCAGCTTCAGCCGGATATGGCATTTGATAGCCGCCACTGAAATAATCCAACACGAGTACAATACCTGTATACAGAATAAACAGATAAACTAGACGTAAGATCATGTGAACGATTTTCGCTGGTTTTGCTTTTCCTTGTTTTTGCATTACGATTGCAACGATGAACAAAATTAATCCTAATACCCATCCTGTAATGTGCATATGTGTCATTAGTATGCTACCTCCTTATATCAGCATTTAAGGTTGTCCAAAAAGGTGTTAAAAATCTTCCTTTTGCACACATCGTTTAGAGCTGATATACCGATTTCTATTCGTATCATATCATGGAACTAAGAATAATTCATTTATTTGCTCTAAGGAGAAGTAATTCAATTCTAAAGCTGTTATACTAAACACGGTGTTTAAATTTTCCAATAATGGAGGGTCAAAATATGAGAAGTCAAGAGATTATCGACCAGACACAACAATTCGGTGCGAAGAACTATCATCCCCTTCCAGTAGTCATTTCAAAAGCAGAGAATGTTTGGCTCGAGGATCCAGAAGGAAATCGTTATTTGGATATGCTGAGCGCTTATTCAGCCGTTAATCAGGGGCACAGGCATCCTAAAATTATTGCAGCATTAAAAAAGCAGGCAGACAATGTCACTCTAACATCTAGGGCGTTTCATAATGATCAATTAGGACCGTGGTATGAAAAAATTTGCAAGCTGACAAATAAAGATATGGCACTTCCAATGAATACTGGAGCCGAAGCAGTGGAAACAGCAATTAAAGCTGCAAGGCGATGGGCGTATGATGTCAAAGGAGTAGAAAATAACAAAGCTGAAATTATCGCTTGCGAAGGCAACTTTCATGGCCGAACAATGACAGCGGTTTCTTTATCTTCTGAACTTGAATACCAACGCGGCTTCGGGCCAATGCTCCCAGGGATTAAACTAATCCCGTACGGAGATATTGATGCTCTAAAGAATGCTATCAATGAGAATACGGCTGGTTTTCTTTTCGAACCAATTCAAGGAGAAGCCGGGATTATTATTCCACCTGATGGATTTCTAAAAGAAGCTTATAACGTGTGCAAGGAAAATAATGTCCTATATATTGCAGATGAAATTCAATCGGGACTTGGTCGAAGCGGAAAGCTATTTGCTTGCGACTGGGAGCATGTTTCTCCAGATATTTTAATTCTCGGAAAAGCCTTAGGTGGCGGCGTTTTCCCAATTTCCTGCATCGTTGCCAATAATGACATTCTTAGCGTGTTTAATCCTGGTTCACACGGTTCTACTTTTGGCGGGAACCCACTTGCTTGCGCTGTTTCCATTGCATCATTAGAGGTTCTGGAAGAAGAAAAGCTCGCTGATTGGTCCCTTGAGATGGGTAATCATATGCTCAATGAGCTTAGAAAAATTAATAACCCAATCATAAAGGAAGTACGTGGTAAAGGGTTATTTGTTGGTGTCGAGCTTACTGAAAGCGCTCGCCCATATTGCGAGGCATTAAAAGAGAAAGGTCTATTATGTAAAGAAACACATGAAAATGTCATCCGCTTTGCCCCTCCGCTTGTCATTTCTAAAAAAGACTTAGAGTGGGCTATAGTTCGAATCAAGGATGTACTGCAGCCTTAAAAAATAACATTAAAAATCACAGAAATGTCGATACATCAACGTTTCTGTGATTTTATTTTCAAGCTATTTCAGTTTTCTATATCGGTCACCTTTTTTTGCCCCCATGGCGCAAGCTGTATGGTGATTATTGATTGGTCCCTGACTGAACTATTAAAGTCAAAATCAGGATGAAACGATTCAATTCCATAGGTGACATGATATTCTTTCTGCATATCATTGTAATACTGATATCTCCCTTGGAGAACGACCTGGTCCTGTTCAGCATCTATTTTCTGATCGTTTGCTTTCGCAATATGAAAGACACCATCCGAATCAGATTCGAGCAAGACATATATCTTCGTATTATAATCTACTTCTTCTGCAATTTCCCAAGCATCCTCTGCTATAAAATTAATCTCATAATCAATATATGTCATATGCTGATTATAGCTTCCATACGTATCCGTCATTTCCTCATGCTTACTAAGCAATTGTACCGTACGTCCATAATCATCGATAAAATAATATTGTACGCCTAAGAGAAAAAGTATCGCAATTTGCAGCAAAAGCAGGAGATAGAATAAGAAACGTTTCATGCTTACTCGTCCCCCTTTTGCTTATCAACAATTGTACGACGCTGTTTCTCGATTAAAAAACTAATTAAAAATAATAGAATTCCTCCAATTAAAAAGAAAAGTGACTTATTCATCGCATCCCATGCAAATTGAATATACACCGTGAAAACACTGACTAAAAACGAGATCGTTCCAATTAAAATATACTCACTATTGTCCTGCTTATAGCCAATAAAGAGCCAGACAAGCGAAAATATAAATAGAACAATCAAACTCATACCATATGAAAATGGTATAAACGCGATTGGTAAGAATAAAACGAAGTCAATCAGCTGATAGCTTCGATTATCTATTATTTTTATAGCTATTGCTGCACCAAACAACACGAACCAAACTATTATAAAGCTCCATTGAAGGGTTAGATCATCCATGTAAAATTCGTCTTGGAGAATAAAAGTTTGGTACATCCCGACTATAAAAATGGCAAGTAAGCTGATTATTTTAAAGGGCTTCCGATAAACTTGTTCTCTAATCAAATCACCAGCAACATACAAAATTAAAAAGTACAAAATCAACCAATAATACTGCTGGGACGCTGCAAAAACAAGCGTTAATAATTGCACAACAAAGCTTATACTAAACAGGTAGCTGAATAAATAATTCCGATGGTGATAGACAAAATGACCAAAACCGAGCAGTAATAGAAACAGCAGAACCCAGCTAAAAGCTGAATTAATACTCGCATTGTATAGTTGGCCTATCGTTGTTACTGCAATTGCAACTGAAAACAATAATTTATGCTCATATATAAAATAGACGCCAAGACCTACAACTGCCCATATGATAAAGGGCCAAGCAAATGTCACTTGAATGTTGTAAATATCAATAGCTAATAGCATTCCCGCCCCGAAAGCAATATAGCCAAGCACAATAAAGCTGATTGCTATTAAATCTGCACTTTTTCGGTAACGTATATCTCCTAATACATAGAGCACAGTTGTTACGCTGCAAGGATAACAATCCTTGATAAATGCGGTTCCCGCGCCCAGTCAGACATAATAAATGTCAAAAATCCGAGTGCCATTAGTAAAATAGCAAATAGAAGGATAATTGAATTTGGTCCACTTTTAGAATAGCGTTCTATAATCTTATCGTATTGCTCGTCAGAAATAATACCTTCTTCCACCCATGCTTTCGCTTCTCGTTTTAGCTTTTGCCTATTCATCTGTCAACCCTCCAGCTTTCGTAATGGCTGTCGCTTTCCATAGGTTAAACTACGCCATAGCCACTCAAATGGTCCAAACCGAAATCGCCTTAACCACCAGTTGCTAAGAAAGATTTGACCAATAAAAACAACAAGCACCATTCCTACTCCAGCTAGCGGACGAATCGAACCATATAAACCAAAACCAATACCATAAAAAAGAATAAAGCAAATTATTGACTGCATGAGGTAGTTGGTTAATGCCATTCTTCCAACTGCCGCAAAGGGCTGGATGATTTTCTGTCCAATTTTTCGCTGCGCTATAAACGTTATTGATATAATATAAAATATGGCCGAAAATGTCCCGCCAACATTATCCTGAAGGTAGGATAGCCAAAGTGGATTCCCAACGAGATACGGCCCAATTTTTAACCCTATAAAACCAATGAGTGACACCAGCCAAAGCTTTCTCAAAATGGTTTTATGCTTCTCTGGCTCATGCAGCCAGCGCTTTCTTGCGATATACATGCCGAATAAAAATAATGGGAGTAATACCATAATAAGAAAGAAGAACCCTATTCCGCCATTGGCGTTCATCCAATCATTGTAATTTTGCTCCCAAATCGTAATAAGGCTCTCGCTTTGATAACTTGTAATAGCTTGCGTAATAGCGAGTTGGTTTGACCCTCCTAAAGCACTTCGCGTTTCATATAAAGCTAATGATAATAAACCAACACTTCCACCTAAAAGAGCTGCTCCCCATGCAAGCAAGGATGTATTGCTAGCTTTTAGAAACAATAGTAATAGCAGACCAATAAGACCATAGGATAGTAAAATATCTCCGTGCCAAATAGCAAATGCATGGATTACTCCGAACCCTACTAATATCGTTAACCGTTTCGCCAAAAAGCGGCTTACACGAATATTTCGTTCAACTAGCCTATCCTTCAGCAATTGGATTCCAAAACCAAATAAAAGTGAAAACAGCGTATAAAAGCTTGCTTGAAAAAACATATCAATCAATGCTTGTGTATAGCGGTCAGCGGTAGAATTCCACACCGCAGTTGCACCACCATAGATAAAGTAAGGAGCTGAGAAAGCTCCAATATTTACAATGAATATACCGAAAATAGCAAAGCCCCGTGCAGCATCGATTGCTGCAAGCCGATTCTTCTCTTTAGTTGGTGCTGCATTTATATCCATCATCGATATCCTTTCAATTCCGGTTTCTATCTAAAAAAACTAGCATGTAGTGAGAATTATCCCCCACTACATGCAATTTCAAACCAATTGTGATTACACTTCGAGCAATAGATCCTTAGCAAAGAAATACAAATACGTTTCCTTCACTGGTTCTTTCCAGATCGTTTCTAATGCTGTTCGGTAAAGCTTCATTTGTGTTTCATATCGACTTACTAATTGTACCTTTGCCTCTTCTGTAACATCTGCTGTAATCGCATCTGTTTTATAATCTAAAATAATCCAGCCATCATCACTTTGAATTACGCAATCAATCACACCCTGAATCAATACTTGCTCATCTGTCTCACTTTCCCAATTTGCATAAACCTTGCTTGCAGGCAACGTTAAACTAAACGGAATTTCACGAATGACCTGTGGACTTTCCATTATCCGTTCGGCAATTTCAGAATGGAAAAACTGCTCAATGGCTTCACTGTCAATAACAGAAGCTTCTACACGCGTCAATATTTCTTTATCAGCCAACATTTCCACTGTTTCCTCGATTTCCTTTTTCTTCAGTAGTTTACGTATTGGCAAATGCTGCATGACCGTATGCAAGGCTGTCCCTTTTTCTGCAGCTGTTACCTGTCTTTCCTGCTGCATGAAATTTGGACGCTTAATAATTGGCGCTCGGAAGGCTTGTACAAAGCGATCATCACTATATTCGTCCTTCATTTCCTGCTGACGCTTCAATTCTGTAACAGACTGCTTTGCACGTGACCTTGCCGCTTCGCTAAATGGATAGTGATAAGATAAACGTTCATCAACAAATTTTTCTAATGTTTTATCCCCGATGTGTACAGGCTGCCATTCGTTAATCTTCTCTTTTAAATTCAAATCTGTTTCGACTGTTCTTTCTTCCAAATTTGTCAATTCACTAGCATGGATAATCGAAATATCCCACTTTGATGGATCTGCTTTGATTTCATCTAATACACCATTGCCGATTCCCTCTTCACGAAGCACCTCTGATTCTTGGTGACGGATGAGAGCTGGTCCAACCCAGTCCAAGTATGTTTTCGATTCCGCTCGGAAGTATGCTGGCAGTACCCAGTCTGGATGATTTTGTATTTTTTGCCATTTTTGCAGCTTTTTCTCAACAGATGCTACATTCCCAACCATTACTAATTTCTCCTTTGCCCTTGTCAAAGCTACGTAAAGCACTCGCATTTCCTCTGCAAGCAGCTCCCTTCGCATTTCCTCCTTAAAAGCATGATAAAATAGTGTCGGATAGGTGATGCGCTTGATTGGATCAATATACTTACTCGCTAACCCTAAATCTTTATGCAGTAAGTATTTTTGCATTAAATCCCGCTGATTAAACAGCTTGTCCATTGCACCAACAATAACAACCGGAAATTCCAGCCCTTTACTCTTATGAATCGTCATGATACGCACAACATCTTCTTGTTCACTAAGCGCCCGAGCTGACCCTAAATCATCGCCACGCTCTTCCATTCTTTCAATAAATCGGAGAAAACGGAATAGTCCTCGGAAGGAAGTTGTTTCATAGCCTCTTGCCCGATCATAAAGTGCCCTTAGATTCGCCTGACGCTGTCTTCCGCCTGGCATCCCACCAACAAAGTCATAGTAGCCTGTTTCCCGATAAATATCCCAAATCAACTCTGATAATGCACCTTGTCTGGACGCTAAGCGAAATTGTTCAAGCTGTTCTAAGAACCGATTTAATTTCGTGGCCGTTTCATTTGTTTGCTGTTTTGAATAGGTAAGGACAGCTTCGTAAAATGAATCCTGTTTTGCTGCTAGACGTATTGCAGCAAGCTCATCCTCATTTAAACCAACTATCGGTGATTTTAAAACCGAAGCGAGTGGAATATCCTGCCTTGGATTATCAATCGCCTTCAACAGACTAAGCATTACCTTTACTTCAATCGCTTCAAAATAACCTGTTGAAAGCTCTGCATAGACTGGAATTCCTTGCTTTTTCAGCTCATCTACAATTGTTGGTGCCCATGTCATCGAGCGCATTAAAATCACGATGTCGCGGTATTGCAGATCTCGTTGTGATTGGGTCGCTTTATCAACAACCTGCATTGGCTTAGTGCCTTCTTTTGTACCAATCCAAGTTTTAATTTTTTCTGCATACGCTCTTGCCTCTAACTGCGCCTTTTCTAAATCCTGAAAATCTTCTTCATCTGATACCTCGGCATGCTCTTCCCCTGTTTCCCGATCAATTAACAGCAGCTCGGGAAAAGGTTTATCAAACGGCATATCCTCATACATTTTATTTCCATAGATCAGCTCAGCATCCTGATCATAATCAATCTCACCAAGCTCTTCATTTAAAATTTGTCTAAATATATAGTTCGCACCAATTAAAACCTGTTCCCTGCTGCGGAAATTACTTGCCAAATCAATTCGTTTTGCTTGCTCTTCTTCTCGTGCAAATCGCTTATACTTTTCGATAAAAAGGGATGGTTCTGCATGGCGGAACCGATAAATACTTTGTTTCACATCCCCTACCATAAACATGTTTCCATCCTCTGAGCGATCGCTAATCAATGTCAAAATCGTTTCCTGAACAAGGTTTGTATCTTGATACTCATCAACTAGAACCTCGCTGAACTGCTTTTGAAACCCGATCGCTACGTTTGATGGAATGATGTTATCTGTTGTCGATGCCTCGCTGGCAAGCAGCTGCAAGCAATAATGCTCTAAATCCGAGAAGTCCACCAATGCTTTCTCACGCTTCAGTTCAGTAAATCGGTTTTTAAATTGTTTTACGAGCTCTGTCAACTGTTTAATTACTGGTGCAAGCTCACGCATATCCTCGATATGACTGGATAAATTCCGCCTGAACCATTCGCTGTTCATATCATCCCAGCGTTTCTTGTAGCTTTTTCTTAGCTGTTTCACTTTTTCCTTCTTTTGCTCATTACAGTCAGCTTTTTTCCCCGAAAGCCTGCCGAAGGACTTCGATGACATGAACTGCTGCAATTCATCCCATGAATCAACCAAATTCATTGCTTCATGCAACAACGCAATTTCCGTATCAATCGTATCCGCATAATGGTATGGTCCATCATTTTCCCGGGTTATGCTTAAAGCAAGCTCCATTTCTTGACGGATTGCTTCAAACTGGTTGTTCACTTCCCGTTTTATTATCGTTAACCAAGCTAAATCCTCCTCTTTCCAATCCTCCGGAATATGATAGGATTCAGCTAACTTATCTAGCCATTTTTCTGGCCATGGATTCTGTGTTGCAAATGTGTATAAATCCAGGATTAAATTTTCCACTTCAAGGTCGCTTCGATCATTAGAAAAACGGTCGACAACCGCGAAAAACGCTTGTTGTTCCCCCGGTTCAGCTCCATACCATTCTTCAAATAAATCCTCCAAAACTTCCTGCTTGATAAGATCCCCTTCCATATCATCGGCAATTCGAAAAGATGGATCCATATCAATCAAATACGCATATTTTCGAACGACATCAAGGCAAAAGGAGTGCAAGGTGGAAATGGAAGCACGCTGCAATAAGGAAAGCTGTTTCTTTAAATGCATGGATGTCGGATTTTCTGCTAATGCTTTTTCAAGTGCAATTCCGACCCGATTACGCATCTCCTGTGCCGCAGCATTCGTAAATGTCACGACAAGCAAAGAGTCGATATCAACTGGATTGCTTGTAGATAACAGCTTTTTAATAATCCGTTCGACGAGTACGGCTGTTTTTCCAGAACCCGCTGCTGCGGCTACGAGAATATCGCTTCCGGCAGTATAAATCGCCTCTTCCTGTTCCTTTGTCCAATTAACCATATGTTCACTCCTCTCTTAATTTTTTAGAAAACTTTGTATGCACCAAGCCTTTCGGTGAAATCTAAAGTTGCACTTATGCAAATTGGTAAGTTTTATACTTACTTATTTGCCCAGAATATCCTGTTCTTTTATCTCTTTAAGCTTCCGGTAATTATTTTCTCGTAATTCTGGATCAAATTGACAAACCGAATGAAACGGACAAAATGTACATGCAATCTGCTCTTTATGCTGGTATGGATTTAAATCCACGCCACCAGATGTCATATCAAGCCCTGCGTTTCGCATTAATTGATGAATATGATGTTGTAAGCTGGAAAACGTTTCTTGATCCGCAATTTTGGAATAACCATAAAACCCGCCATTCTTTTTAATACCAGCAGGTACAATTTGACTGGATCCTGACTCCAGTGACTTGTCCATCATTTTGACAATCTCTTCATCAGATAAAAGCAAGCCTTGCATTTTATATTTTTTAAAGATTTCTTCACTAATTTGATCATCATTCATTTTTTGTTTACTTGAAATCATTGGATTATGGACATGGAAATAAAGAACACCTGCTGGGCTCGCTTTCGTGCCAAGCCACTGTTCCGAATGCGTTAAGACGACATCTAAATAAGCAAGCATCTGTAATGCAATACCATAATAAACCTCCATTAGATTTAAGCCTTTCGCACTTGATTTATAATCAATAATTCTCAAATATAGATTATCTTCATTCAAAGCCTTATCGACACGGTCAATTCTTCCGCGAAGCAAAAGCTCATATCCATTCGACAATTGCATTTTTAATGGTGGAAGCTTTTCCTTGTCACCAAAGCCAAGCTCTAATCCAACTGGCGAGAAATTACTCTGTCTTGCTTGTTCACTTAGAATATAGGTGGCTCTCGCGATAACCTCCTGCAGCTTTTGCTGAATATATTTATATCGATTCGAGCTGTGAAGAATTTGATGCTGTAAAATAGGAGCAAGATTAAATACAGCCTTCCCGGCATAGCCATCTGCATCTTTTTTCGTTAGCTGTGCAAAGTCTTTTCCTTCACCTTGAATCCAATCGGTAATGATTTTTAACGCTTCATGGAAAAGCTGACCAATATCTGGCGCATCTAATTTATACGTCCTTCGTTCATCTAGCTTCAAGCTATATTTCGCAAAATGCTGATACGAGCATCTGTAATATGTCTCCAGTCTGCTTACACTTGCCTTCACTTGTTTCGGATAAAGCTCTTCCACTGTATCCTTCGCTAGATTGCTAGGTTTATTTTCATAATATAAGCTTTGTAATATCTTATAGGTTGTACTATATTTTGGCTGGTGTTCCACATACCAGTTATACACTTCCCACCAGACAGGCTGTATTGGATAGCCTTTTTGGCTTCTTGCCAATTGTGCTGTCAATGCCGATCTTGTTTTTACTGGTGCCGTGATAAAGCGTTCTGCTTCTGCTAATTCATCCGGATCCTGCAGTAATAAATGATTACAGCAAGACGGGAATAAATCTTCAATACGCTTAATAAGCTGCGATGGCATTTTGGCCTTCCCTTCCTCATCACTCAATGGATAACTAATCATCAGCCTGTCTTGTGCAGCTGTAAACGCAATATACATATAAAACCAATCATCTAATAATTGACGCTTTCCGCTTTCCGCTAGCTTCATACCATTTTCTGCTAAAAGTGCTCTTTCTTCTTCATTAATCATGCTATCAGCTGGCGGCTTCAATGGCCAAATTCCATCGTTTACACCGAGAAGAAATGCACATTGCACCCCACTAAGCCGTGAACGATCAACTGTCCCGACAATAACATGATCCATGCTTGGAGGTACATGGGCAAATTTTAGCGTTTCAAATCCAGCATCAAGCGTTGCCCGGAAAGTTGCCAATTTCATCGGTTCATCTCCAGCCATTTCCACCATCTCATCAAATAACTGAATCACCGCTGCCCAGACCTGTTCCTGCTCTCTTCCTTTTTCGATTTTGCCATGCTCATCATAATAAGTTCGCATTTCTTCCAGGCGCTCCGGAACACCAAGCTTTTCTAGTAGCAAATAGGTTATTTCAGATAATTCTCTTACAGTAGCCGCTTTTCTTATCTGTTCATCAAATGGCTGTAATGCCTTTACAATTTGCGCTCGGTATGCATTAATCCTCTCCTGGGTTTGTTTTTCCATATCGGTTTGCACATTATTGTCAAAACCGCGGAACCTTTGAAACTTCCATTCCTCATCACTAAACCAACGTTCTCGTGAACGAATTCCATATTCTAATACGTAATTCTCTAACTCATCAATTGCATCATTTGTTAAAGGAAATTTTTGGTTTGATACTGGAATAAACCCTGTTTTTAACACACGGAAAACAGCATCATATCGCCAGTTTCCTTCGACGATATCAAGCATGGAACGAATAAATTCTATCAATGCATGGTTCAGCATCGTTCTTTTTTCATCGATAAATACCGGGATATCATGGTCATCGAAAATTGTTTGAATTAAATCGTGATAAACATCTGTTTGCCTAATAAAAATAGCAATATCTTGAAAGCGATACTTCTCCTCTCGAACAAGGCGCAATATTTCCTGTGCAACCCCTTCTACCTCCGCGCGCGGGTGTACCGCTTCAGCTATTTGAATTGGCACTTCACCATGGAATTCAGGTGACGGCCTGACATCAAAATTTTGTTCTAAATGTGCAAAATACGGTCTATCCTTGAATCTGCCATTAGCTGGATGCATAACGATTGTTTCATCAACCATCACGTAATTCTCATATGCGATTTGCTTTAGGATATGATACGTTTCCGATGTTTGATGAAACAGGTCAAGCTCAGAAATCGTATCATTCGGATTATCAACTGCAAGTGTAATCGTAACCGAGTGACATTGCTTCATTAGGGCTTCAACAACAACAAGCTCATTTGGCGTAAAGCTGTGAAATCCATCAATATAAATTTCTGCATCTTTTAAAATCGATGATTCTCCTATTTTCTCGGCTAATAGCTGTAATTGATCTTCTCCGTCCATGTAATGATCCTTTAATGCCGCAATAAGTTTTTCATAAATATATACTAAATCATCAAGCTTATTCACCAAAGCTACTTCACCAGGTTCTTTATGTACAAACTGGTTCATATGCTCCATTTGCATGTGTAAAATCTCTGGTGTTACTTGGTATCTCTTAAATTCCGTTATCATTTGCTCCAATTGATTCAGGAAGCCTTGTTTTTCCATTGCTTTTTGAAAAACCTGCCATTCTCCCTGCTTCTCTTCAATTATTTTGCGAAGCATCATTTGCAGTCCAATTGAGCTTATAAATTGTCTTGTACCTCCCCCCGTCTCTTGCAATATCCGCCATGCAAGTCGGGAAAAGCTTACTACCTGTGCACGTATGCTTCCTTTTATATGTTCATCATTAAACAATGCAAATTCCTGCTGAAATGTCATTTGGTCTGGAACGACATAAAATATTGGAGAACCTTGAGGATTTGCTAACAGTTTCTCTTTGATTTCATCTAATGTTCTTCCGCTTTTCCCCGTACCAGATCTTCCCATGATAAATCGTAATCCCATTGGTGTTAGCCCTCCTTAAACTATAAAAGATTGTTGCTTTTTGACACAATAAATATAAAACTTCGAACTAACGTGTAATGTTTGTGCGTATACTCGCTCCGGAACGCTTTCCGCGGGTGACCCGAAGCGATCCCGGACGGCGATTATTGCACGTACTGGAAGAAAACAGCCGAGAAGTTAGTTCGCAGTTTCTTCCAACTACGAAGCTTATGAAGCAACAAATTTCACAAAAACAGTCAAATAATAAATAGAGCTCCTACCTATTTTACCAAAAGTAGAAGCTCCAATATAGCTATAACTATTTACCAAAACTAAGCTTTGTCTGGGAGAGTGGCCAGTATTTAATATCTACCTTACCAACAAGCTGATCCATTGATATAAATCCAAATGCTCGGCTGTCATAACTGTCACCACGATTGTCTCCCATAACAAATAACTGATCTTCGGGAACAACTTTGTCTCCTGTTATTTCAGTAAGTGTAAAATTCTTTGTATATGGATGATTGTCACTCGCCTGTACATAACCATCTACTTGCAAGAATTTCTCTGGAACGTATTCACCATTAATGTACAGCTTATCGTTCGTATACTCAATCTCATCACCTGGCAAGCCAATGACTCGCTTCACATAATCATCTTCTTCATTCGCATGAAATACAATCACATCAAAACGACCTACATCTCTTATATTATATACAACTTTATTTACAATTAATAAATTTCCATCATATAACGTCGGCTGCATTGATTCACCATCAACAACATAACTTGCAAAGATGCTTGATCTGAGAATTACCGCAAATATAACTACAAGTATGACCAAAGGAACGAGTCTGCGATAATTAATTTTTTTCATCTTCATCTTCCTCCAGGATATTATATTCTTATCATACCCTAGAGGAAGCCCTTTTAATCTTTCTTCCTATCTTGACGAGCCTTATCCATAGCTTTTTTTTGTAATTTTTGCTCTAGATATTTTCCTAACATCCAAAAAAGGAAAATACCAATACCAACAACAATTGTTCGAACTGGATTTTTTGCGAATTCCATAATGCTGGAACCAACATAGGATATCGAGAAAATCATAACTGCTTTCCCTAGAAAAACAGCAAGAATAAATTGATGGGTACTAACTTTAGACAGCCCTGCGACAACATTAATAATAGCGGATGGCGAAAACGGAAAACAAAGCAGAAGAAACAGCGGGCCAAATCCATGTCTTTCCACCCATGCTGTAATCCTCTTTACTTGATTGTTTTTACGAATTTTTACAAACAGTTTTGTGTTTCCAAGCCTTCTGATAACAACAAATACAACGATTGCTCCACTACTGGCACCAATCCAGGAAAACAAAAATCCTTCCAGCAATCCATATGCCGCCGCATTACCCAGTACAAAAACGATTAACGGTAAGAAAGGCAAGAAAGCTTCTATAAATGGTAATATTATCCCTGGTAATGGCCCTAGTCCTTCATACTGTTCCAATAATTGCTCTATAAAATTTTCTAGTCCTTCCGTTTCAAGAACGTTTTTCCAATTAGAAAAAGTGATGTTTGACAAGTACATGTAGTCTAATTCCCCTCGTTAACAAAAGCAATTTTCGATTATAAAGCTGGGTGTTTAAAAAGTCCGATGATAGTGACACATTGAATTTTCCGGTTCTTTTCATTCACCTTTTTACTTTTACCTATAAATACAATTATCTCATTATATATTCTAAAGTAAACAATGAAAAATGCATAATTTAAAATTAGCTATTTGGCCACTTTCTTTTTATTACGCAAGTATTCTTATTTTGGTAGTGTAATTGCTTAAACTTTAGCATATAATAATAACGGAACTTATGTTCTTGTTTTAAAGGAGGTATCGAAATGCGCTATCTTTCAGATGAGGAATTGGAACTAGGCACGCGCTTTCTTTTTTTATCAATGGCAATAGTTGTCATCAGACAGGACATGGATCATATTCAACGTGGCGCCTTCAAAATAAAGGAGCCTTATATGAAACTTTTAACGAAGATGGAAGAAAAGGCAACCAATGAAAGAAGGGAACTACGTGCAGCAATGAAGCAGAAGAGAATGCAGGTAATTACATTAAATAAAAATGACTCGTTTTCTTCGTTCCTTTTTATTTGTCAAAATCGGGAAGAAAAGCGAAATTATTTCAACCCTGCAATTCGTAAAAAAGTGGAAGCTATTCTAGATGAACTCATTGGGAAGGATCTCCTACCGCACCAGTCTGATACTGCTGAAAGAGCCTAATTCGATGATCCAGCAAGTAGCGAAATTGAGCAGTGCGCTGTAATTGATTCATGATGGAACCATACGATGTAGCAATGATAATCTTTCTGCCATTTGTAAACTGAATTTCAGTATGTCTATCAGCAGCTTTTCTTATTTTATCTATATACGAATGCGCAATCCAAGAACATCTTCGATTGCTAGGTGAAGTAGTTGGGAAAAAGTACATTCCACTTGAAGGGTCGATGGAGATTGGTGCTTTATGGGTAATTCCGCTAATGTCTCTTGTTCCGTCCTGCCTGCCTTTTAGACTACTACCGAAAAAACGGCATGCGTTGTCAATGATTTTTGTGGGGGAGTGATCAACCACATATTCTGCATCCTCCTCTATTACACGTGTAACTGCATCACCATTTACGTCACGCAAAGATAAGATTGCCATTGTAACAGGAGTTATTTCATGAGAGGTAAAATAATAATTTTCCATTAATTGATTCTTCCTTTCTAAAAAATAAAAAGAAAGTGGCTCAAGGACTAATTTACCATATTTGTGTAAATAATGGTAGTGAAAAACCAAATATTGAGAAAAATTAACTTGGGATATAACAAAAGCACGGAGCGCCGGGTGCTGAAGCTGGATGTGGCTGTTTAGGCAGCTACGTTATCCACAGCTTTCATTTTTTATAGTGGCATAGTGGCCTGACATTAAAAATTAAAAAATCCACCCCATACTTTCAATCAACGGGGAGGATTTTTTATGTTTTTTAATTAATAGAGTAAATTAATAAAATCTTCTTTGGAAATTCTTCCGAGGTAGTGCGATACATTGAAATCTTCTAATGCAGCTTCAATCGCTCTTCGTTCATGACGAATACCTTTTAGCTTATCTTCAAGCTCTGTCACACTTCCGACTCCAAAGAAATCACCATAAATCTTACAATTTTCAATGATTCCTTTTTTAACATCTAACCGGACATCTACAAGACCTGCATCAAACTTATACGTTTCCTGAACATTAAATGCCGGAGACTTCCCATAGTTCCATTCCCATTGCTGATAACGGTTTTTAGAGATTTCGTGAATCTTCTCCCAATCTTCTTCTGTCAATACATACTGTGGGACATCTTTTATATCCTCTATATCAAAAACATTTTTCAAGATGATTTCTTTGAATTGACCCATCGTAATCGGCTCGTCAAGATACTCTGCAACATTCGCGACTCGACTTCGAATAGATTTAATTCCTTTTGATTCAATTTTTATCTTTTTAACTTTCAATGCTTTTGTGAGTTCTTCCAGCTCAGAGTCCAGCATTAAGGTCCCATGACTGAACATACGTCCCTTTGTCGAAAACATCGCATTACCGGAAATTTTACGACCCTCTACTGCTAAATCGTTCCGCCCTTGCATTTCTGCTGGAACACCTAGTTTATTCAGCGCATCAACCATTGGTTTTGTAAATTTAGCAAAATTTTGAAAGCTGTTGCCATCATCCTTTGTTATAAAGCTGAAATTAAGATTTTGTTCATCGTGGTAAACAGCTCCACCACCTGAAAGACGACGTACAACTTTAATTTCTTTATCATCGACGTAGTCCGTATTGATTTCTTCAATCGTATTTTGATTTCTTCCAATAATAATAGACGGTTTATTCACATAGAATAATAGGTATGTATCCTTTTCACCAAAATTCTCAAGGACATATTCTTCAATAGCCAAGTTAACCATTGGATCTGTAATTCCTTTATTATCAATAAATTTCATTTATCGTTACCTCCTTCATTACCTCTACCATTAATTTTAAGCCAAAGGACCCAAGTAATCAATGGATATTGCTTATCACAATTAGCCTTTCCAGATTGTTCCTTCTTCTGCTAACCGTACATTTCCCTTATAATGGTTTTTCGCTTCTATCACTAATTGGTGAATATCGCCATATTGTGGTAAGTGACTAAGCATTAAGGTGTCTACTCCTGCAGCCTTCGCAATTTTTGCACCTTCCTCACTATTCATATGCCCTGCTTTTGTCCCGTCTTGTCCAGCATAATAATTACAATCAACAATCAATAGATCCGCGCCTTGTGCAAAATCCTTCCATTCTGATTTATAGCTTGTGTCTGCTGTATAGACAATAACATTTTCACCGTCAGTTATTCGCATACCGTAACATGTAACTGGGTGAACCGTTTCAAAAAACTGAATCGTAAAGGGTCCAAGTTTCAGTTCTTCTTTTGGATTGTATGGCATACCTTTTGTATAGTCATGTGTTAAAGCTTGAAAGCTAGCTTGATCTGCTGTATGCCCATAAATCGGTAAGCGTTTATTTGCACCTTTAACGTAGTATTCAATTAACTTTGCATACTGAAGCACACCAACATCAGCAATATGATCATGATGATAATGCGAAATGATAACCGCGTCGAGATCGGCAACTGCTTTGTATTTTTGTAATTTCGACAGTGCCCCACTCCCAACATCGATCAACAGTGAAAAACCCTCTTTTTCAAGTAAATAAGATGAGGTTGCACCATCCCTTGCTGGGTACCCACCCCAGCAACCAATAACCGTTAATTTCATAAAAAAACACTCCTGTTATAAAATTTGTTGTAACACAGCATTGACAAATAACATATTGTTATATTACAATGAATCTAACATCAAATACGTTAACATTAAAGGAGGATACACATGACTAGTATTGTTGAGTTTTTCAGAAACCTGCCTAAAAAGAAGTGCAAGCAATGCGGTGAAGATATGATTCACGAGAAAGCTGACTGCTATGGTAATATCTGCGATGAGTGTGATCACCCAGCAAGATAACTGCAATACGTCAATAATTTTGTTAATGTGTATAACCTAAATAAATCAGTTTAAATCATCTGTACTACAACAATATTCTTTTTCTTACAGCTATTATTATAGCTGTATTTTTTTTGTAAGCACAGAAAATACTCAAAATATTTTAGAAGGTTCTATTAATAGCTATCAATTTATATTATAATTTATTTAGAGATACGAAACATTTAGTAAAGGAGATTAATAATGGCAATTCATACAATAACTAAAAATCGTTCGGACATACCGGAAGAACAAAAATGGGATTTAAAAGACTTATTCCCTTCTCATACCGCTTGGAATGAGGAGCTTGCGAAATTACAAAAAGACGTTACAGAAATTACAGCCTATAAAGGCAAGTTAGGCTCTGATTCCAATACGTTATTACAAGCTTTGCAGGCATTGGAAGCATTCCAGCAAAAACTTACGCGTGTTTCGGTTTATGCAATGCTTCGTTCAAGTGCAGATGGATCAGATCCCGATAACCAGCGAGACTCCGCGAAAGTAGCAGCTGCAACTGCTTCTATTCAAGCAAAACTAGCTTTTTTTCAATCCGAATTATTGACGCTTTCGGATGCTACGATTAATCAATTTCTTAGGGAACAGTCTGAACTGACAACCTATAAAAAAATGCTAGATGATTTAATGGAAGCAAAGCCTTATACCCTTGCTCCAGAGATAGAAGAGACACTAGCTGCACTAAGCGAAGTACATAATGCGCCATATATGATTTATCAGCGCAGCAAAGCTGCTGATATGCAATTCGACCCGATTAAGAATGAGGATAATGTCGAGTTACCTATGTCTGCAGCTCTTTATGAAGATCGTTATGAATTTACAGCTGATACGAATACGCGTCGAGCAGCATACAAGTCTTTTACGAAAACATTAGATCAATATAAGAATACGTTTGCTGCCACCTATGCAACAGAAGTGACAAAACAGGTTACGATGGCTAAACTTCGTGGCTACAAGTCTGTAACGGATATGCTGTTAGCCCCACAGCAAGTAACTGAAGAAATGTATCATAACCAGTTAGATGTAATTCAACAGGAACTGGCACAACATATGCGCCGGTTTGCAAAATTAAAAAAGGAAAAGCTCCAGCTTGATGAAATGCAGTACTGCGATCTAAAAGCGCCGCTTGACCCAGAATTTAACCCAAAAACAACCTATGAAGATGCAACGGCAACGATTATTGAAGCATTGCAGGTAATGGGACCTGAATACACAGCGATTATGAAAGAAGGAATTTCTAATCGCTGGATTGATCGTTCCGATAATGTCGGTAAAGCCAATGGAGCATTTTGTTCCAGTCCATATGGTGTTCATCCATATATCTTAATTACATGGACAGATACAATGCGAGGCGCTTTCGTATTAGCACATGAGCTTGGTCATGCAGGTCATTTTTATCTCGCTGGAAAGAATCAATCCCTTGTCAATACACGTCCATCTACTTATTTCATTGAAGCTCCATCCACTTTAAATGAGCTGCTATTAGCAGAACATCTGATGAAAACCAATGACGACAAGCGGATGAAACGTTGGGTGATTACCCAATTGCTAGGAACATATTATCATAACTTTGTTACACATCTGTTAGAGGGAGAATATCAACGCCGTGTTTATACGTTAGCTGAGCAAGGTGTTCCGCTTACAGCAAATGTACTTTGCAAGGAGAAGAAAGAAACACTCGAAGCCTTCTGGGGAAATGAGGTTGTATTTGATGAAGGTGCTGGCTTAACTTGGATGCGTCAACCACATTATTATATGGGGCTTTATCCATACACCTATTCAGCTGGATTAACTGTTTCCACGGCAGTAGCAGAAAAAATTAAAACGGAAGGTAAACCAGCTATTGACAGTTGGTTAGATGTATTAAGAGCCGGTGGAACAAAAAAGCCACTCGAACTAATTAAACAAGCTGGTGTTGATATGTCAAATCCTGATGCTATTCGCGTTGCCGTTAACTATGTAGGATCACTCGTTGATGAATTGGAGAAAACCTACGAATGATGTTTGCGACCTGCTGGAAGCAAAATAAGAGTTAAACAATGAAATAATGCTACCTTAACGATTAAGGATGGGGCTGGGACATAACAAAAGTGTTTAATGTTAAAAACGAACGATGCAAAAGCTTAGCGTAGGAAATATACGTAGACTCCAGTGGGAGGTAAGGCATAGGTGGGACACCGTAGTGCGATAGCACAAGAGGCTCACCATCCGCCTTTGGATGCGCGAATTATATTTCCGGATCGAGTTATTTGCACCAATCATGTTCGGTTTTTATTTCATAAAAATACTTTTGTCTCAGTCTCATCCCTTTTATAATTTAGAAGGTAAAAATCCAGCCATTAATAAAGGATGATAATAAATGAAATATGAGTGGAGAAAAAAAGAAAAGGATTTATATATACCGAAACAACAACCCGAATTAGTCACCGTTCCAGAACAGCATTATTTTATGATTCAGGGAAATGGGAATCCGAATGACGAGGAATTTTCCAATAGAATAAATGTCCTTTATTCGTTAGCATATGCTGTGCGGATGATGCCAAAACAAGGACATACTCCTGAAGGATATTTTGAGTATACGGTCTATCCATTAGAAGGAATATGGGATTTGACGGAGAAAGGCAGACAACTAGATACCCTGGATAAGGATGAATTGCTATACACCATTATGATTAAACAACCTACATTTGTAACTGAAGAAGTAGTGGAGAGAGCATTTGAATATGTACGAAAGAAGAAAGCACATCCTTTGCTAGATGACGTGACTTTCGATTCAATGGAAGAGGGTTTGTCTGTACAAATGCTTCACGTCGGACCATATGATGATGAACCAAAAACATTTCAGAAGATGGATGAATTTATAGCTAGCAATCAGCTTGAGAGAATGTCTTTAACACATAAAGAAATTTACCTATCCGATTTTCGAAAAGTTGAAGCATCCAAGCTTAAAACCGTTCTTCGTTACAAGGTAAAACGGAAAATAGAATCGTTTGAGTAGATGATCCAACTAATTGCAGACCATCTACTTTTTTGTGTTTCCCCGGATTAAATTGCTCGATTCTCACCTGTAATGTCGAATAACAGCCAAATTCTCTTATATATCAGCTAATTTAGTGTGAACATCAGCATTTTTCACCCAAATATCAGCCTTTTCACAGTAATTATCAGCTTTTCCCAAGAGGTGCATTTTCCTAAGCAAATAAATAAGCTCCAGATCAACAATCGTCTAGAGCTTACATACCATTATTTATTTAAAAATCCGAGCACCTCTTCAGCACTCTTGCGTCCATGTCCAATGCAATCTGGGATTCCGACGCCATCATAAGAGCTTCCTGTTAAAAATAAACCAGGCAATTCACTTGCTGCATTTGCACGGATATCTGCCACAAGCTCTATATGTCCGACATGATATTGTGGCCTTGCATGTTTAAAGCGTGTAATAATGCTGAATTCGGGCCTTGCTTTTATTTTCATCGTTTTATTCAAATCACGTAAAACGATGTCTGTAATTTCTTCATCTGATAAATTGACAATATCTTGATCATCGGGTTTTCCAACATAGCATCGGAATAAAGCTTTCCCTTCCGGAGTTGTATTTGGCCATTTGCGATGGGTCCACGTACAAGCCGTGATTCGATATTTTTCACTCCGACTAACAAGAAAACCAGTACCATCGATATCTTTTTTTATTTGTGACTGATCGAACGCAAGAACAACATTTGCAGTTGATGTTGCTGGAATATCATATAAGTTTTTAAGGAAATCATATTGTGAAAGGATCTTTGGAACTTTATTATGTGGCGCAGTCATAATAATCGCATCTGCTCGATACACTTCTCCATTGCTTAATAACAAATGGTAGCCATGTTCCTTCTTCTCTATATGATCAACAGCAGTATGCGTACGTACCGTTCCATCAGTTAATTTTTCTTCAAGTCGGTCGATTAATGTCTCGAGTCCATTTTCAAAAGAAAAAAACATTCCTTGCGATTTTTTCTCTTTTGCTTTTTTTGCTGGCTTTGGCATTGTTTTTTGTAAACCTTTGATTAAGCTGCCATGTTCCTGCTCCAATCGATGAAACATCGGATATGTCGCTTGTAAGCTCATTTGATCAATATCACCAGAATGAATTCCTGAAAGCAGCGGATCAATCTGATAATCAACAAGCTCGTCTCCAAAGCGACGACGCATTAATGCACCAACCGATTGATCACCTGTTTCCTTGCTTTTCGGTAGTACCATATCCCAAAGCGCTCGTAGCTTGCCTTTACGTGAAAACACATTGGATGCGAGCAAAGGCTTTATTTCTTTTGGCACTCCCATAAAAGCACCTTTAGGCATTTTATGTAATTTATTTTTCACTAAAATATAGGATTGTCCTGTACCATTGTAAACAATCTCGTCTTCCAGACCTAGTTCTTGTACAAGATTCATTGCTTCTGGTTTTCTTGCTAACAAAGAATCTGGACCGCGTTCGATCGTAAAACTATCCCTTTTAATTGTATGAATTCGACCTCCAAGACGTTCAGTGGCTTCAACC
The DNA here is from genome assembly GCF_003515705.1 of Oceanobacillus profundus. GTDB lineage: Bacteria > Bacillota > Bacilli > Bacillales > Amphibacillaceae > Oceanobacillus > Oceanobacillus profundus. The sequence goes on along the minus strand of NZ_QWEH01000002.1, from coordinate 236,864 downwards.
AATTTTACATCAACAGCTAATTGGTTTTCACGAATTTGCTTTTGCAAATAGTAAGCGGCGGATAAACCAGTTATACCGCCACCTACAATCACAATCTTTTTACGTTCCATCACACTTCACTCTTTACTTTACTTAATACTACTTTTACTAGTGAATCAATGAAGTCAGGATGAACATTCGGCATGTGTGGACGATAATAGGATACACCTAATTCATCACACACTACTTTACATTCATAATCATTGTCGTATAATACTTCCAAATGATCTGCGATAAACCCAACTGGCGCATAGACAAAAGCTTGGTAGCCTTCCTGATTATATAGATTTCGTGTAAGATCCTGAACATCAGGTCCTAACCAAGGATCTGGCGTATTTCCTTCACTTTGCCAGCCTACTGCATAATTTTTAATCCCAGCACCTTCAACAATTAAATCCGCTGTTTCTTGCAACTGCTCAGGGTATGGATCACCATTTTGTAAAATCTTCTCTGGCAAGCTATGTGCAGATACGATGAGCACCGCTTTTTCACGTTCTGTCTCAGTCATTTCATTGTAAATCTTTTTAACTCCATCCACCCAGAACTGGATAAATCCAGGCTCTTTATACCAGCTTTCAACAGCTTCAATGGAAATACCATGCTTTTCTGCTTCATTCGCTGCACGATCATTATAAGATTTCACGCTAAACGTTGAATAGTGTGGAGCCAGTACAATAGAAACAGCCTCCTTGATCCCATCCTTTGCCATCTCTTGTACTGCGTCTTCTATAAAAGGTGAAATATGCTTTAATCCAATATACGCTTTAAACTCATATTCATTTTGCGATTCATTTAATCCCTTTTCAATTGCATATGCTTGTTCTTCGGTAATCTTTGCTAATGGAGAAGTTCCGCCAATTGCCTTGTAGCGATCTTTCAGATCCTGAAGCGCTTCAGGATCTGGCTTTCTTCCATGGCGAATATGTGTGTAATACGGTTCAATTTCTTCTTCTTTCGTTGGTGTACCATATGCCATTACTAATAATCCCATTTTTTTCTTTTCCATTTTTATTGCACCTCTTTGTGAAAATTTAAAGTGTGAGTTCAAAAGGAGGATGAAAAGGTCCGAGGACGGATAAGCTCGCAACGTCCTGTGCGTCGAAGTTCGAGACGGTGTGGCTTTGAGCAGACGCACTTGCACGCAGGAAAAGTGATTTTCTTTTCCAAGGAGTAGCGCAAAAGCAGCCAACGAGCTTCTTGCCTGATGTGGTGACTTCGACTCTCGACACAGGACGTGTCGGTACTTAGTCGAAGGTCTACTGCTCTCGATGCGTCATTTTCACCGGACTTTTTGAACAACCTCTTGTATCTATTTATGTGTATAAGAATGAATAAGCGCTGTTAACTTTTTCAATGTTTCTGGTTTTATATCAGGTGTAACACCGTGTCCAAGATTAAACACGTGCTTTCCATGCTGCATTCCTTCGTCTAGAATTGCCTTCGTTCGTCTCTCAATTGTTTCCCAGTCCGTCAGCAAAATGGTTGGATCCAAGTTTCCTTGCACAACCTTCGTTACACCCATTTTACGTGCTTCGGCAATGGATGTGCGCCAATCAAGACCAATAACGTCAACAGGAAGATCATTCCACTCTAACAATAAGTGACGCGCACCAACACCAAAAGTAATCAATGGTACGTTATGCTTTTTTAGCTCTGAAAATATTCTTGTCATTACTGGCTTAATAAATACACGATAATCCGCAGCATTTAATGAACCTACCCATGAATCAAAAATTTGAACTGCTTTTACTCCAGCTTTTACTTGTGCATCCACATACGTAATAATCATATCTGCGAGCTTTTCCATTAAAGCAAACCAAGCTTCTGGCTCACGGTACATCAAGCTTTTTGTTTTGCTGTAATTTTTTGATGGGCCACCTTCTATCATATAGCTTGCAAGTGTAAACGGTGCACCACTGAACCCAATCAGAGGTACATCAAGCTGTTCCTCTGTTAAGATACGAATGGTATCAAGCACGTATGGAATATCTGCTTCTGGATTTAATTCACCAAGCTTCTCAATGTCAGCCAGATTCCTGATTGGATTGTCAATAACTGGTCCAATCCCAGCCTTAATTTCAACATCGACACCAATTGCTGGCAGCGGGGTCATAATATCCTTGTATAAGATCGCGGCATCAACCCCATAATTTTCAACAGGAAGCCTTGTTACATAAGCACATAATTCCGGCTGATGTGTAATTTCAAATAACGAATATTTCTCTTTCAGCTCCCGATACTCTGGTTGGGAACGTCCTGCCTGTCTCATAAACCAAGCTGGTGTATAATCCGTATCTTCCCCTTTGTAAGCTTTTAAAATCGTATCATTGATTCGTTTTGACATAAATTTTCACCCTTTTAACATACTGTGCGTTTCCTCTATACTATCTCCATACCTAACTATAGCGATTACATGCCCTACTGTATAGTAACGGTGGCTGATTGTCATCAATTTGTCTAATTTATTTACCAATTCATTTTCACAACTTCCGATCTGCCACCTTCCAATTTAGTTAAGGGGTCGTACGCTACAACATAATACGTATTTCCGCGAAATAGTGCATGATTAATGGTATATGCTGTTTCTCCTTGCACTTCATCAATGCGTTTATCAATGCCAGGCTTCTCTTGATAGATTCTATAATGCACACGCTCATCATCTGACCCTTCCCAGCTTAACTTTCCCTGTACCAATGAAAAGCCACCAAATTGATATTCTGCACGAAGGTTTGTAATTTGCGGGAGCTTGATTGGCTTAGGTAATTCACTCACAGCATCTGGTTTTGTAAATTCCGCTGTGAGTGCACCACCAGTTTGCTGATCAACCTCAGTCAATATCGATTTCGTTAATCTCGTTGGATAAGAACTTCCACCAGTTAAGTAATGATCCTTATCTGACTTATCATACCCAATCCATGTAGCAGTTACATATTCTGGTGTATATCCAACAAACCAAGCATCCTTGACTTGTCCCTCAACATGGGGATGTTGGGTTGTACCTGTTTTTCCAGCTAATGCTTTTGTATAGTCACCAGCAGCTGCTGTCCCATTATTAACGGTCTCCGTTAGCATCTCCGTCATATGCCATGCTACTTGCGGACTAAAAACCGGTGTAGATACAGCTTCCTCTTCGTATAGTATTTCATTATTTCGATCAAAAATGCGATTAATCGTTGTTGCTTCCACGACATTTCCTTCTGCAGAAAATGAACGATAACCGGTGGCAAGTTGTAGCGGTGTAACTCCTTCAGCTAACCCACCAAGCGCAATCGCTAATCCTTCATCCTCAATCGGCATTCCTAATTGTTCTAGATAATCTTTCGCATAGTCAATGCCAATTTGGTCAAGCAGCCATACGGTCGATGTGTTTTTGGAACTCATTAATGCTTCATAAATTGTAACTGCATTTGCGTACGTTCCATCCACATTCGACACCATATATTTATCTGTTTGTTGATCCGGTAAAAGTGTAAAAGGTGTATATTTTTCCTCCTGCATGAGTGCTGGCCCATATACTGCAACCGGTTTGAAGGTTGAGCCCGGCTGGCGCTTTACTACTGCACGATTTAAATCACCAACCTGATAATTTCTACCACCAATAGCAGAAACAACTTTTCCAGTCTTACCTTCCATCATCACAAAGGCGCCTTCCACTCCATCCGTGTTTCCCGGAAAAAATGCATCGTTTTGAAACTCATCATGGGCAATTTTTTGAATCGTACTATCCATATTAACGATAATTCGATATCCACCACGCTTTAACGCTTCAACTGAAAGCTGATGCTCACTTGCCGCTTCTTTCATCACAAGGTCAATATAGCTGTCAGTCCAAGACTTGGCCTCTTTTTCCTGTATTTCCAGGCCTAATGTTTTTTCTTGTTCTGCAAGCCTTGTTTCAGCAGTAATGTATCCAGCATTTTCCATCGCCTGTAAAACAACATTTCTTCTATTAAGTGCTTTGTCTGGATGGTTAATCGGTGAATATCCATTCGGGGCTTTAGCAAGCCCAGCAAGCGTCGCACTTTCTGCAATTGTCAAATCACCAACCGACTTCGAGAAGAAATACTGTGAAGCTACTTCTACTCCATATAAACCATGACCAAAATAAATTTCATTCATATATAACTCTAGGATTTGATCCTTCGTTAATTCTTTTTCTAAATAAACAGCTGCCATTGCTTCCTTTATTTTTCGTGACCATGTTTTATCATTATATAAAAATAAATTCTTCGCTAGCTGCTGTGTAATCGTACTTGCTCCCTCAACCTTACTCATTGCAATAATGTCTTTGTAGGTTGCACGAATAATTGATTTGATATCTATTCCAGAATGGTCATAAAAACGTCTATCTTCAATTGCAACATAAGCTTGCTGCAGGTGCTCAGGCGTTTGATCAATAGGGGTATAAATTCGATTTTCATTGTATAACGTTCCAATTACTTCCCCATCCTGTGTTTCAATGATAGTCGTTTCATCTAATACCATACCTGCCTGATCAACGATTAGCTTTCCACCAAATAAAGCAGCACCATATCCAAGAAGTCCCATGACGATCATACAAACGATCATAAATAAAATCACTTTAAATCTACGCCGAATTGTTAAACGTCGCTTCTCTTTTTTTACCTTTTTTCGCATATGTTCACCTCTACACAATTACATTATTTATTATACGACATTTTTCGCCGAATCTAAAGAATATACTCCCTATTATTTAATAATAATTTTAATATAGGATTTGTGTAATCGTTGTCAATAGAGGGTAATATGGTTAATATGATATTATAAAAGATAAAGGGGGTTATTATATGAAGGCGTATATGACCAATGGAACAGTTGAGTTCCTATTGAAGCTACGTAAAAAAAATCCAGAAATCAACCTTCATCTTATGCATAGTAGTGAGGGCGGGATTGCTTACTATGAGAATCATGAAAAGAAACTATTCCAATCGGGAAGAGAATATGAAATTTTAATGCAAACCGGAGACATTCTGGAAGAAGGATTTGTGGTAATGAACAACATACCTGTTTCCGATGAAAGTAAACCCGGTTTTGAATATCGATTCAAGAACCGGACTAATTCGGTTGAAGGAATGCCCGGATTCCAAGCCTTTCGCTTACTGAGGTCGACTAAAAGCAATACGTATGTTGTATTCACACAATGGGAATCTGCCAAGGACTTCGAAAACTGGAAGGAATCGGAGCAATTTAAAGAAGCTCATAAAAACCAAAGTTCTAAAAAGCCAGCAAATTTTCTCGAACGGCCGTTTCTAACGATTTGCAATATGTATACAGAGGAAGAGGACTAGAATCAAACACTTGAAATAATGCTCGAAAATTATCCCTCGGGCATTTTTTCAAGGTAATTCATTACCATAAGTAGATTACGCAAAGATAGTTTATTTGCTTACATTAATTTTTGCTTCCTCTGGTGTTATCGTCTTTATTTTCTTTATGAAATAATAGTGCTTATAGAACATGAGTATAACCAAAACTATCCTCACGAACAGAATATCCACATAAAATATCGAAAAAAGAATAAAAGCGTCAGCAATCAAGTTTATTCGAACTTTTTCTTTTTTGGTCATGCCACGGTTTTCTTTGATTCGAACAACGTATTTTTCATAAAACATGGTACTCTTAAACCAGTTTTCAATACGCTTCGAGCTTTTCCCAAAACAAAACGCGGAGAATAGAAAAAACGGTCCACCTGGTAAGACTGGTAATACCGTACCAGCAACACCAATACCAAAGGATATAAGTCCTAGAAGCATGAAAAGGGCACTTCTTATATTTTTAATGGTAATCACCTTACCTTATATAAATTTGGCAACACGGAACAGCATACGATTTAGAGTATAAAATCATATTAATTATTACGTTTTACCTCAAAAATATCAACCTCCTGTTCATTTGAAAATGCAATTCTACTATAGAACACTTTATTTTTCCATACCCTATTGGCAAACACTAGCTTTCTTCCTTTTGCAAACTCATCCATGCTACAATGAGAGAAAAGACAGCTGGAAGGAGTGATACCATGCCAGACTGGTCTTATCATGGTATTTTTCGTCCCCTATTGAACATATTACCGCCTAATGTCTCAAGAGAACTTATACATCGTGGAATGAGTTTCATTGCTACACTTCCATTCCAGATTGGCCCACAAGTGATTCATTTCCTGGGAAGGGAAGAAAATTCTCCCCTCATCCAAAAAAATAACCATGGATTAACATTTCATAACTCAGTTGGGTTATCTGGAAAAATCGATCCTTTTCTTTCTGGAACACGTGCTTTTACCAACTTAGGCTTTGGTTTTCTAGAAATTGGACCTGTGACAGCGAAGCAAACAACCCATTTCACGACTCCAATAGTTGATAGAAAGGCAGAAGCGATTCAATTTCCCGCTAAGGTAGAATCCGTTGGAATTGAAAAAACAATCGATCATTTACATAAGGTAAAAAAGAAGCAACCTCTATTTGTTAGACTAAGTGGGACATATGAAGAACTAAGCTTTATGATAAAGCGGCTTGAACAATTTGCTGATGGTTACATTATCGAATCTTCGTTTCCAGTATTAATTCAAGAAACGAATAAGCCAATATTCTTCTCAACCGTTCCACCAAGTGAGAGTCTTATAGATAGTTCTTTTGCTGGTATTGTGTTGGAACACACGGAAAAAGATATTCGTTTGCATGAAAAAGTGAAGAAGCTAAGAAATAACGGCTATAAAGGCACCATTATAACTTCAGGCGGGATCAAGGAACCAGAACAAGCAATACAGCTGCTAGATGCTGGCGCTGATTTCATTATGCTTTCAGATGGCTATGTATTTGCCGGCCCAGGATTAACCAAGCGAATCAACGAAGCACTTTTAGATCGCCTTGATTACAGCCCTCCACAACTACACGGATGGTTTGCCTATTGGCTATTTGGTTTATTTATTATGATTGGAGGACTGCTGGCACTTCTTTTTAGCATGACAACTGTAGTACTACCATATGATGAGCTGTTTTTAGGAATGAAACGCGAGTCAATAATGACCTTCAATGAGCGAATTATGTTATTCATGGCACATGATCGTATGACACTAGCTGGTACCATGATATCTGGTGGAATTGTATACATGCAGTTAGCCAAACACGGAGTGAAACATGGATTAAAATGGGCAAAGCAGGCAATTGATATTGCTGCAATTATTGGCTTTCTGGGTATTTTTGCTTTTATTGGATTCGGTTATTTCGACTGGCTTCATTTTGTTTTTTGGCTTGTTTTGCTTCCAGTTTATATATATGGATACATGAAATCCATAGGCGTTACTGGCACGCCATCCTCTAAAAACAGAAAAAATGATGTCATCTTTAGAAGAGGATTATTCGGGCAATTAGCCTTTGTATTATTAGGGTTTTCTTTTGTATTAGGAGGGATTATCATTTCCACCATCGGAATGACTACCATCTTTGTCCCAACTGATTTGGCTTATATCTGCATGCCAGCTGAAATGATGAATACGTTTAACGAGAACTTGCTTCCTGTTTTAGCACATGACCGTGCTGGATTTGGCAGTGCTTTAATAAGTGTTGGCCTACTCGTATTGATGCTCTCATTATGGGGATTCCAACAAGGCAATCGGTGGGTATGGTGGACCTATTTAATAGGAGGCTTGCCAGCATTTTGGGCAGGAATCTATATTCACTTTGCAATTGGCTATACGACTTTTATACATCTGTTACCTGCGTATATTGCACTTGGCTTGTATTTTATTGGATTAATTCTTTCTTATACGTTTTTTAACAAAACAGAAGCACGACACTAAATGATTCTTTCGCGTGTTCACTCCCCTTTTTAGCGGTAGATAGAATTCAAATTTTATAGTCCAATCATATCAAAAAAAGTAGTGGCTTCATTGACGAAGCCACTACTTCTTATATTAATTCACAACATATTCATTAAAGAATGTTTCGTAACCCTCTTCAGGATATTGTCCAACAAGCCTGGCAACCTCTTGTCCATCTTCAAAATGAATCAGTGTTGGAGTTGATTCAATGCGATATGCATTGCCTTCTTGTCCAAACTCTAATAAATTGAATTTCTTCATATCGACATCCATATTCTCAGCTAATGGGGCGAGATATGGTGTTGTGTTTTGACAATAAATACAAGTTGGGCTATAAAAGTAAACCGTAACAGGATCTCCATTCTGAATCGTTTCACTTAACTCATCTGGAAGAATTTGATTTTGATATAATGGATTGTCTAGCTGATCAATTGTAGCTTGATCCAAATCCTCTGTTCCATAAGGATTTTCATTGTTATTAAGTGCTTGATTATTTTTATAATCGAGGACGAAAAATAAAGCAATAAATAATACAACAATTACCGCAATAATAGCTATCATTTTCTTTCCCATTCGTTTATTTCCTCCTTTGTTCCTTTAAAAGCATAAGATGTAAAACAATAATTACCGTAAACGCTACACCAGCTAAAAACGGTATCGTTATAAAGCCAAAGTAATTGACGTAGACAGCATTACACGGAACTGCTCCAGTGCATGCTCCCCCCAATTCATGCATTGCAGGCACTTTTTGCAGCATGTAGTGATAAATTGAAATTGGCAATCCGATTACACTCAAAATTAATCCTGGCAGCGCAATTGAAATATCCTTCTTAATTGCTGCAGCCCCATAAATAATGACTAATGGATACATTAGAATTCTTTGGTACCAGCACATTTCACATGGAACATATCCCATTATTTCTGAATAAAACAAACTACCTGTCGTTGCTACAAATGCTTGTACCCAAATGAACAACAATAAATTCTCAGCTTTCTTAGTCATCTGCCGCATATTCGAGTATTCCTCTCTTCTTTTTATACATTTGTATTATACAAATGCCTGTAGTGAAAAACAATAAAACAGCTTTGGTTGTTTCATCTAATATGACAAATTATTGAACAATCACGAAAGAAAAACTCCTGTTTTCATTATAATATTGTTAGTAAATTAATGGTCTATGCTAGTATGGACATGCTATTTCACGAAGTATGAGAGTATGAATTAGAACGGCTCTGGAGAATTAATGTGAATTTTATATTTATTTTAACAAAAGCTGCTTAAACATAGTACCTTAAGCAGCTTTTAGCTAATCTTATAGTAATTGATTACGGTGGACATAAACAGCTGCTTGCGTCCGGTCATTAACATCCAATTTTGATAAAATGTTGCTAACATGCGTTTTCACCGTCTTAATACCGATGTAGAGCTTATCACTTATCTCTTGGTTCGTCATACCATTTCCGATACAGAGTAAGACTTCCATTTCACGTTCTGTCAATTCATCATGGGGCTTTTTTTGTTCAGCGCGGAAATTTGACATCATTTTTCCAGCCACTTTTGGCTCAATGACATTTTCCCCGTTGGCTGCTTTTTTGATAGCAGCAGCAATTTCAGGTGCAGCGGAAGTTTTTAATATATAACTAAATGCCCCGGCTTCAAGTGCCGGAAATATTTGTTCATCATCATAATAGCTCGTCAAAATAATAATTTTACAATTTGGATAGTCCCCCATTATTTGCTTTGTTGCTTCAATTCCTGTCCCATCATCCATAATTAAGTCCATTAAAACAACATCTGGCCGTAATTGAAGCACAAGCTCAGCCCCTTTATTCCCGCTCGATGCCTGACCAACAACTTCAATATCATCTTCCGTCTGTAAATAAGCAATAATTCCTTTTCGTACAATTTCATGATCATCAACAACTAAAACACGAACCATTTCCATTCCCCCCACTAAATAAACCGATTTATTTTCCGCTAACAAGGAATCCGAATATCAATATATGTTCCTTCATCGGGATTAGAACGAATAACAAATGTCCCGCCTAACTCCTCACTACGCTCTCGCATCGTTTTCAACCCGTAGGATGTTTTTCTTTCTTTATCATTTACTACATCAAAACCTTTACCGTCATCTTGAATGTGTACAAATAATTCGTTTGATTTTTTAAAAATCTCTACCTGTACGTTGTTCGCGTTTGCATGTCTTAAAATATTTGATAACGATTCTTGAACAATCCGAAATACATGCTCTTCTATCGTTTCACTTAGTTCTAGCTCCTCATTTATCTTGAGATGGAAATGAATTGAGCTCTTTTGCTTTAATTCTTCAATTAATTTATGTATTCCTGTTGCCAATGAATCTCCTGATAAATGAACAGGCCGTAAATGCAGTAAAAGCGCTCGCATTTCTGTCTGTGCTTGTAATGCCGCCGTAGCAACTTCCTTCATTTGCTTTTTCGCTAATGCCGGATTTTTATCAAATTGCTTAATCGAAGCTTCTGAAATCATTGTTAAAGCAAAAAGCTGTTGGCTAACAGCATCATGAAGGTCTCTAGCAATCCGCTGCCTTTCCTCTATAACAGCTGCTTTATGTGCTGACTTAGCAAAATCTGCTTTCTCATCCGCCATTCGCTGCAATGACTTTACCTGATTCTTTAATTTATTACCGAGCTCATTTAAATCCTTTGCAATTCTTGTAATCTCATCTTCATCTTTCATTGACTTTGGGAACTGAATAGAAGAATCATAATTTCCGTTTGAAAATTGCGTAATGAGAAGGGATATGCCATCCAGCTTGGTTTTCAACATATTCCCTACCTCTTTAAACCCAGTGTACAGCGAAATAACAAAGGCAATAGACGCATACAAAATTGCAAATAGAAAAATGCTTTGAACAGTTAACCATTCTGGCTCAAATAAGACATAGATAGATAACAAAATGGTAAGTAGTAAGATGGATGTTAAAAACATACTGTACAAATGGGAACGAATAAAAATATAGCGGATACTTGAAAACCTGTTTTTCATCATACAGCCCTCCTCACACACGATCGATACGAATGTTACCAGCTTTTAGATTGATATAAAAATCCAGCTTTTTGACAGCAGCATCATAGTTATTCGTTTGATAGACGAATGTGCGATTTATACCATCCGAAGCTTGATCCAGCACTTGTATACCGCCAGCTTTCACCCTCGCATGGATACGAAAATCAATATTTTCAGGTACCACAATATTCACATCTGCTGCAAGCGAATCAATCGTAATTGGAATTTTCTTTTCAGGAATAAAAGCTTTCGAAAAGTTAAAATAAAAGTCTCCGGCCATATGTTTTAAATGCATCGGCTCTACTACCCAATTCTGCTCATCGAAGGTTTGGCTCCCAACCGAAAACATCGAATTATCAAAATACTTTTTATGCCATCCTGTGTCATAATCATAATCATGATTCTTGTCGTCATCAAAAGAATAACTGATCGTAACCCGATTACGTCCAATTAGAGAAAATCCAATATATACAATAAGCAATGGCCATAAATTAATAACATCTTTAAAAGCAAATGTCATCCAGTCTAACCGATCCATGATTAACAACGAACCGAATATTGCGAAAAAGGATCCAAAAATCCAGCTTCCCCCTCTTCTTCCTAAATAACGAATCAAGCTCATAAAACCAATCACAACAAAGAAAATTGGATAAATATAATGCCATGCGACACTAAAATTGAAATCAATCACTTCAAGATTAGCCATCACAAGCATAACGCCAATAACGATTAAAAAAATCGCAAAGAAATAACGAAAGAAATTTCTCATCTGTCTGTCATCCTCTCAGAGTCAATCTGTATATAGGAGATTGCTCTACACATCCTCTTTTTTAACACGGACCATAAGCAAGTTACTACTCCTATCATAAACTTAGTTGTTCCCCCTTTAAACCATCTAGAGGATGCTTTTAGCTCCGACTTAAGACTGACTCCATCCTTTCATACACATATATGAGTCCAATTAAACAGATAAATCCAAGCGCAAATCCAGCAACAATATCGGTTATATAATGGACATGAATTACATATCTGCTGATCCCAATCAAAAATATAAGTGTGACAAACATTGTTTGCGTAATAAAGATTAGGACATGCGATTTCATTTTCTTAACTAATAAATAAGCAATCAAGCCATAACAAACCATTGAGATCATAGCATGTCCAGACGGAAAACTGTATCCTTCTGCATTAGCTGCAACCGATATGCTTGGTCTCTCCCTTACAACAAGACTTTTAATAAGTATATTCAATTGATGTGTCAGTAAAATCCCACCAGGAAAAAGAATAGCAACAAACCATTTTTTGAGTAAAATACTTAACACAATCGTCATGACAACTACGAATGGTACGAGAAAGGATTCTGATCCAAGATTTGTAACCAATCGAAATGGCTGATAAATAATGGAATTATGCAAGGTTTCAACGAATTGGTTTGACCAGCTGTCAATATAGGGTACATAACCATTTACAATTTGTAGAACCCAAACTCCCGTTATTATAAGTACTGCGATTAATAGAAACAACAATAATGTCCGATCTTTTTTCATCATTATTTCACACCTTCATTTTATCTTCTTATTTCAATTTAATGTTATTATACAGGGATTTAGGTTTAAACAAAACTAGAGCGGGTATTGTATCAGTATACTTAACGTTTTACTATTGAAAAGGTGGAGATAAATAATGGAAAAGGATTTACAAAATTTAATTGATGGTTTAAATGAAGATTTAGCTCATGAGTATGGTGCTGCTATTCAGTACACATACAGTGCATCTGTTGTTTCTGGCTTATACCGATCAGCATTAAAACCATTTTTCGAATCAGAAATTACGGATGAGCTTGGACACGCACTCTATCTTTCTGAAAAAATCAAGGCTCTTGGAGGCACTCCAACAACCAAATCAGCTGATGTACCTCAACCAACAGAAGTAAAAGCAATGCTTGAAGCAACACTTCAAGCTGAGTCCGATACAATTAAACGTTATGAAGAACGAAAAAAACAAGCAGAGGACCTTGGGTTAACAGAGCTTGTTGTTAAGCTAGAGGATTTAATATCGGATGAAACACACCATAAGGAAGAAATCGAACGATTACTTGCTGATCCTCGACTTTCTTAATAGATTCCCTTTTTCTTAAGGACGGCTAACTATAGCTGTCCTTTTTTATTGGTTATCACTAATTTACTTATCTATTACTTGTAAAATCATGATATGATGAATAAATTAGAATTGAACAGGTTCCTGTATATAAAAGGCGCCCGTATACAATACAGGCGCCTTCACGAAATTTGCGGCAAAGCACGATGTGTTCACATTCACATCTATTGCATTGTGCTTTGACTTACACAAATCAGCTCATCGCAACGTTAAGTATAACATCATTTATATAAAAGCACCATACCGCAATTATAACTAATGGAGGATAAAAATTGAATACAAAAGATTTATCATTAGAAAATCAGCAAAAAAATAAACGTACAACATGGCTTCTTATCTTCGGAATTATTCTAATCGGATCCAATTTAAGAGCCCCACTAACTTCTGTCGGATCACTCATCCCTTTTATTCGAGATGATTTAGCACTGAACAATGCCATAGCAGGAAGTATCACCACGCTGCCTCTAATCGCATTTGCACTTCTTTCTCCATTTGTACCAAAACTAGCGAACCGGCTTGGAATGGAATGGACGATTTTTCTTTCTATGCTTATTCTAACCACTGGAATTATTGTCCGTTCATTAGCAGATGTTGGCTTTTTATTCATTGGAACAATCTTAATAGGGACTGCAATAGCATTTGGCAATGTGTTACTACCAGGATTTATCAAAATGAATTTCCCTTTAAAAATCGGAATGATGACAGGTGTGTATGCTGTATCGATGAATATATTTGGTGCGCTCGGCTCTGGATTAAGTGTCCCTCTTGCTGCAATTCAAGGTTTTGGCTGGCCAGGCGCATTAGCAGTCTTCGCATGTATTTCATTTTTAGCCATACTTGTATGGGTCCCGCAATTACTTCAAAGAAAAGGGACTACTAATACGATCGCTGTAAAGAAAAACGGAAATCATTTATGGAAATCTGGATTAGCTTGGAAGGTTACACTATATATGGGATGTCAATCTTTTCTATTCTATACATTAATAACCTGGCTCCCTGATATATTACGAACAATTGGTTATAGTTCAAGTGCAGCAGGATGGATGGTTTTCTTAATGCAATTCTCTGTTATTCCAATCACCTTTATTATCCCAATTATTGCAGAGCGCTTGAAAAATCAAATCGGTTTAAGCATCGTAACCGCTTGTTTATATGCATCAGGCATACTTGGATTGTTAATCGGACATCCAACTATCGTTCCTGTCAGTGCTATCCTAATTGGTATAGCCTCTGGTAGTGCATTTAGTTTGTCCATGATGTTCTTCACATTAAGAACAACGGATGGAAAACAAGCGGCAGCATTATCTGGAATGGCTCAATCATTTGGTTACCTGTTAGCAGCGACGGGACCAGTTCTTATTGGTGCCCTACACGATATCGCAAACAGCTGGAGTATCCCGTTACTATTATTAATAGGTATCATTGGATTGCTGCTGCTCGCTGGAATTGGATCTGGCAGGCAAAGAACTGTGGGAGAAAAGCTAAAAGGGTCAGCTTAATAATGTATTGAACAAATCATTCTTATATTAATAATGGATTAATTTATTTGAATTACTTGTTCATATAGTGATACGCTTAAACTATTAGTGAAAGGGAGTGGTTCATAATGAGTAAATCGATTCCAGAGATTACGCTTCATGATGGTATGACCGTACCAGTTATTGGTTTGGGTACATATAAACTTAATGGGAATGCAGGTGTAAATGCGATTACAAGTGCGATCGACATCGGCTACCGGCTAATTGACACAGCTTATAATTATGAAAACGAAGGAACTGTTGGGGAAGCTGTAAGACGCAGTTCTGTTCCAAGAGAAGAATTAAGAATTACATCCAAATTACCAGGACGTTACCATGAGTATGATAAAGCCGTTACAACCATTCAAGAGTCATTATATCGTGCAAATCTAGATTACTATGATTTATACCTTATTCATTGGCCGAACCCAATCCAAGATATTTATATGGAAGCCTGGCAAGCATTAATTGATGCAAAAAAATGGGGGCTTATTCGCTCTATCGGTGTTTGTAATTTCTTACCGGAGCATATGGAGCGATTAGAAAAAGAAACTGGTGTAAAGCCGAGCATGAACCAAATTGAATTACATCCTTTTTTCAACCAAGAACAACTGCGAAAATGGCATCAGGATAACCAAGTTCAGACTCAATCCTGGAGTCCTATTGGTCGCACAAATAATGCTTTACAACATGAAGTGATACAAAAAATTGCCGAATACCATAACAAGACTGTATCACAGATTATTTTACGTTGGCATTATCAGTTGAATGCCATTCCTATTCCTAAATCAGCGTCACCGCAAAGACAATTAGAAAACATATCGATTTTTGACTTTTCACTGGACGAAACTGAAATGAACCTCATTGGAGAGTTGACTCGCCCTGATGGCAGAAATAAAAATCAGGACCCAGCTGTTTACGAAGAGTTTTAAATCACATGATGATAGCGCATCGTATATGAGCCTTTGATGCACTATCATCACGTTTGTTTTTAATTTCTAATGAACGGATTACTTCTTATTCACCTTTCCTTCTCCATAACAGTGCCTTGATAATTCACTATCTTAACCTTCATATTAAACCTCCAATTATCGTAGTGGTTCCCAACTTAAAATATATAAAATTTATTTTCTGAATAGAAACTCATGTTATGATAGAATAAACGTAAAAGTGAATTAATTTAAGAGGTGGCGTTATCAATGTTAGAAAGTATACATCAATCAATTGATGAGCTCTATCCAGAAATGATAGAGATCAGAAGATATTTGCATCAGCATCCCGAATTATCTTTTCAGGAAACAAAAACAGCAAAATACATAGCAGATTTCTATGAAGAGCTCGGGATTCCCTATCAAACAGGAGTCGGTGGAAATGGTGTAATCGCAACATTAAAAGGAGCAAAGCCAGGTAAAACAGTTGCATTAAGAGCCGATTTCGATGCACTGCCAATTCAAGATGAAAAAGATGTACCATACAAATCCAAGGTTCCTGGTGTCATGCATGCCTGTGGCCATGACGGACATACCGCAACACTACTTACACTAGCTAAAGCTATGAAAAAATATCAAGCCGAGCTTACAGGAACGATTGTCTTTTTACATCAACATGCGGAAGAATTTGCACCAGGTGGAGCGAAACCTATGATAGAAGCAGGCGCACTCGATGAAGTGGATGCAGTATTTGGAACACATTTGTGGGCAACCGTTCCCCTAGGCGTACTCCAGACTTCAAAAAAGGAATTTATGGCTGGTGCAGATCGGTTTGAGATAAAGATTCAAGGCCAAGGTGGACATGGTGCATACCCACATGAAACAAAGGATGCGATCGTTCTCGGAGCGGAAGTTATTACACAGTTTCAGCAAATCGTTAGCAGAAGAGTAGATCCATTACAAACAGCAGTGCTAACAACAGGAATTTTCCAAGCGGGGAATGCATTTAATATTATTGCTGATCAAGCAGAATTAGTTGGTACGGTACGATACTTTAATACAGATGTTCAAAAACTAATTATGGATGAGATGGAAAAAATACTTAAAGGTATTTGTATATCAAACGACGCATCCTACACATTAAATTATATAAAAGGCTATCCGCCATTAATCAATCATTCTGAGGGAGCTGAAATTGTTCTCGAAGCGAGCAAACAAATTGATGCGATTCATACTACTGAGGAAATTTTACCGGTAATGGGTGGAGAGGACTTCTCCTATTATATGATGGAAAAGCCAGGAGCATACTTTTTTACAGGTGCGAACAAAGAAGGAAATCCATATCCACACCATCATCCCAAATTTGATATTGAGGAGAAAGCTTTACCAATTGCTGCTAAAACCTTAATTGGAGCTTATTTTGAATATCAAAAAGCGAATTCCGAATTCTAACCAGATGAAGCAGACCAAATCAAAATAGATTTGGTCTGCTTCATTGTATTACTTTAACCTCGGTTTCATATAACCATTCACAAATAGAACGGTAAAGAGCAACCCACCACCAAGAACAATAACAAATCCCAAATATTCCTGTAACAGAACAAACAACAAGGCGAACAAGAGCGTTTGAATTGTACTTAGTTGATAAACAATCTTGAGAACAGCACTTCTCCTATAATTTAATTCAACTGGATAAAGATCCAGCCACATATTCGTTCGGTGATGTTGATAAAGGGGCATCATCTGGAATGTGCTCAAATAGAGAAATAAAATTCCAAATAATATCTTCATCCATACATTCGGAATGAAATAAATGAATAATCCTCCAATTACGATGAGACGCACATACATCCCTAAGTAATCTCCACTGCGAATAAAGGAAATTCGAAATAAGTAGTCATACGTATGTTTCTTTTCAATTGGGACACCTCTGTTAACTAAATGAACCAACCACTGACGCTTTTTTACGCGGTTTTTTAAATGTGGAACATCTGCAAACATATTGGCTATTCTATAAAACGTCTGCATGCGATTTTGATCCTTTTCAACAAGCAAATCCCACGCCAACCCTGATTGTTTATTGGAGTAATAATAATCATAGAGAAAAACGATGACAAATAAAATCGAAGTAATTCCTGCAAATAGCATGTCACCATTTACGATAAAATAAAAAATAACCCCATTCAAAACCGTGCGGATGAGAAGATCAATATTCCGAATTCCTGGCTCCCTAACTTTCAGCATCCACCAATTTGCAAATAAATTTGCAACTTTAAATAGTAAAAGTAGAACTAGTGTAAGTAAATACATACTTCCCGCTCTTTCTGGATATGAAGCAAAATAAAGCGGTCCAAATGCTGCAGCGAAAAGCAGAATCATATAAAGCTGAATGACAAAACTATAAATAAGCGCATTACGGAAATAGGCCCCCATCTTTGTCTCAGCTACGATAAGAAAAACAAGATCCGGCTCTTTTAATAACGTTCTTACAGGGCTATAACTCACAATTAGCCCGAATGTAATTCCAATTATCAAAGCCGTCGGAAAATTCGCTGGTAATTCCGTCAACCATTGTTGGTAATAATATGCAGATGCAGAAATAAAGAATAGGATAGCGAATGCCATATGACCATTAAAAATATATTTCAAATAACGGCCTGTCTCTTTTAAGTGAGATGAAAAACGCTTTTTATAAAATTCATGCGAATCAAACATGGCTATCTTCTTCTTTCGTTAATTGCACATACAAATCATCCAACGTTGAATCAGGCATATTAAAGCTTTCTCTTAATTCTTCTAATGTCCCAATCGCTCGAATAACACCATCATGCAAAATAACAAAACGATCGCAATAGCGCTCTGCAGTAGCAAGAATATGTGTCGACATCAACACACCCGCTCCTTTATTTTTCATGCTGTCCATCAGTTGTAGATAAGATTGAATCCCCAATGGGTCTAAACCTACAAATGGTTCATCAACAATATAAAGCGGTGGTTCGATTAAGAACGCGCACATAATCATAACCTTTTGTCGCATCCCTTTTGAAAAATGAACGGGGAACCAGTTTAGCTTTTTTTCTAAACGAAATTCCTTTAAAAGCGGCTGAAGTCTTGCCTCGAATGTATCCTCAGCAATTCCATATGCCATCGCCGTTAAGCGCAGATGCTCATAAAGCGTTAATTCATCATATAATATCGGCATTTCCGGAATATATGCCATTTGATTTCGATACGTTTCTGAATTTTCCTTGTAGCTCTTTCCATTCACGCGAACGGTTCCTTTTTTGGGCTGCATGAGTCCAATAATATGCTTAATCGTCGTACTTTTACCAGCACCATTCAAACCAATTAAACCTACAATTTCTTTTGGTTTAACATCAAATGAAATACCGTGCAATACATTTTTATGTGTATACCCTCCATGAAGGCTATCAATATGTAATAAGGATTCCATCAAAATCCCTCCTTGTCATTACTTTTGATTTTATCATTATTGCTGGACATTGCCAAAGGCAAACCTTACGACATTTTCTGACCAAAAGCGCAGAACGCCCTTAGATAATACGCGGACATTACTGTTTCAGTACAAGACATACTTCCCATCAAAATTTTTAAAAAATCCATGTATAAGATATTTATTTCGGAACAAAATAGAAAGGAAGAAACGAGGATGTCTCACTACAACAAAATCTTGTCATACGCAAATGAGGTGTTGACGATCGAATATCTAATGTAATTTCGTGTAAAAAACACAAAATGAGGTGTTAGTGTTCGATAATTACTCTGATTTTTCGTAAAAAAGCGAGATGGGGTGTCAGTGTTGGCATACTAATGATATAAAGCCCTTTTACCAGCTTCCGCTTCAGACGAAGTGGACAATTGGTATAATGGTTTTTGTAAACCATAGACGAATCATCTTTGCATGATTTACTGGTGTTTACAGTTCCCCAGCATTAGTTTAAAACATCCTCTTCCTTCTTAAAACAGGCAGGTCCGCATTATGCGGGTCTGACCTGTTTATTTATTTTGCGCTTGTCCTTTTTCAGAAAATAAGAGGAATAGCTTTACATTTGTCCCTAATACTTACTACAATAAACATAATATATACAATTATAAAAGGAGAGATAACAAATGAGTCATGACGATTGTATTTTTTGCAACATAATTAATGGTGAACTTCCTTCTGCCAAAGTATATGAAGATGAGCATGTTTATGCATTCCTGGATTTAAGTCAGGTAACAAAAGGACATACACTTATTGTTCCGAAAACACATACGAAAAACATTTATGAAACACCACCAGAGGTTGCAAAAGAATTGTTCGCTCGAGTTCCAATCATTGCCAATGCGATTAAAAAAACATACAGTCCATTAGGAATGAATGTATTAAACAATAATGAAGCGCCAGCAGAGCAGTCTGTATTCCATCTTCACTTGCATCTAATTCCAAGATATGGCGAAGGTGATGGCTACACACCAAACTGGACTGTACATACAGACGAATATACGTCAGAAGAACTGCAAAATATTGCCCAGGAAATTAAAGCCGCAATTTAAAACAAAAGCGGAAACGTCCAGTTAGCGACGTATGAACTGCGCCCTGTACCAATCGGTAAGTCTTCTTTATCGTGTCATGAGGTGATGGAAGTCTTGCTACAACTTTCGTGCTGGAGCTGGACGTCGCTATTCCAGCATTTACAAAAATTAGTCCTTTTAATTTTCAATAAATTCTGCTATACTATTGCTAACATTTCGCAACTGACAACGAGTGTACAGTTGGAAATAAAAAAGCTTGAGCATAGAATAGATGAGGAGAGTTAAAAATGAATACGAGAATATTGATTATTTTATCCCTATTGGTAGGTATCGGTGCTGTTTTGCATGCAGTTGTACCACCTATGCTTTTTGGTGTGAAGCCTGATATGCTGTTGTCCATGATGTTTCTAGGAATTTTACTATTTCCTAAAGCAAAATATGTACTTATTCTATCCATAGCAACAGGTATCATATCCGCTTTAACAACATCTGCACCTGGAGGACAAATTGCCAACATTATTGATAAACCAATCACAGCCTTTGTATTTTTCGCTTTATTTTTACTCGTGAAAAATAAAGTTAAGATTACATTAAGTGCACCTGTTTTAGCTGCTTTTGGTACAATGGTTAGCGGTTCGATCTTCCTTTCTGTTGCATTATTCATTGTCGGATTAATGGAAGGCGGATTCTTAGCATTGTTTGTTGGAATTGTATTACCTGCCACTGCTTTAAACACCATCATCATGATTGTTATTTATCCGATCGTACAAGGAATTATGAAACGGTCTAAACCAATAACAGTAGCTTAATCTATACAAACCTCTGATAAAACAATGTCAGAGGTTTTTTATGTTTTTCTGCTTAGTAGTAGCTTTATTTCCGCTTATTTTTTATAATCAAATTAGTGAAGCCTTTTCATATGTGTGCGTGATTAAGAAAGTGGAGGTAGAGGCCGAAATCGGCTAAGGTCGCAGTATCCTATAGCAACAGGATATTTTTATTCCTCCTTAATAAATATGTTTGATAGCACTATGAAAAGTGGAAATGATATAATAGAAGCAAGAAAGGAGTGCGTAGCTATGTCAAAAGGAAAATCATTTATTCTAGGACTGCTTGTCGGGGGAACAGTTAGTGCAGCAGTCACATTATTAAGCACACCTGAATCAGGAAGAGATGTACGTGTTCGTGTAAAAGATCAGGGATTGGAATTAAAACTTCTTCTCAACCGACTAAAAGTAGAAGGTTTACGACTACAACAACAAATTAAACACACGTCCAAAGAGGGTGCTGTCCTCATTAAAGATTTAACAGACGAAATCAGAAAATCTGTTGAGGAATGGAAAGAAACGGTTGAACCCCATCAAGAAAGTATTTATCAATCATTGGAACAAATTGAAACTAGTCTGAGAGACCTGGAAAATAAGGTTAAAAATCATTAATACTAGAACTAAAAATGAGACAGCTTGGTTAGGGCTGTCTCATTTTTTATTCCAGAATCATTCAACTCACCTTCTACGATGTTGCCTGTCATATTCCTCCAATATCTTGCTGAACTCCGACATAAGCATTGGATAGCATCCATCTAATTTCAGTGCTTCAATTGTCTTATTTGGGTCCAGTTTCTCATTCAACATACCAGCAAATTGAATAAGCAATGATGTGAAATCTAGCAAGCCCTCTTCTTTTTGAAGCTCATACGCATCATTTAAGCTTTGAATCATCTCCATCATTTCGTTGTATTCCTTGCGGGTAAGATTATGTTCGATAATCATTTTGATGACGGGGTATTGATTCATATCTATTATTTTGGAAAGTAATTGTATATGAAATAATGAGCTGTCATTTGTATTTTCAAATTCCCCCAACTCAGCTTCCCCCTTAAAATAGCATCTCTCTAAACACTGTTTTCTCTATATAGTTGTGTTTCCTATCAATAGCAAGCGACCTGTTTTTTTGAATTGCTTTCATTTGCTATCTATATAATTTGTATACATGAAACTACTTTTTGTTATAATCGTTCTGATATATTTTTTGTCTTTCTACTATTATACAGAAACATGGAAAACAAAAAAAGCTTCTTTCACTTTATTCACAGCGATTTATATATATCAGTAACTATATCATTCTAGCTGGAAAAATGATAATTCATTTCTCTATTTTTCTTCTCCTGCCTCTGTTCATCCAGCACTTCTTTTGGTAGAGTAAGATTACAAGTGTACATTGAATGAGAGGAGTTCAAGTCATGGTCATTTTTTATATGTGCTTTGCTTTTGTTGTATTGCTTATTTTCAACACCCTTACAAAATCTTTCTGCATCAAAATGCAAATGGACAAGCATAAGCAAGCTAAAATATTCCGTGTGATCAATATGATTATGGTCGCATTGCTCGTATGCTCCTACTTACGTGTCATGAATGTGACAGTTTAACGGTATTTTTTAGGTATTTTACATAATACTATTTTTTCTAAAAGGAAGTATGTTATATTTATCATTGGCAGATAATAAGGTATAAACCATTCTTATCTGCATAAGTGCAACGAAGTCATCCGCCCAAAAGACCTGGCGAATACCAAGTTTTCCAATGAAAACTAGAACCAACAAACAGATTAGGAGTGTTTAGAGACGATGAAGAAATTAGCCTTTGCTGCTATTATTACTGCTGGTACACTAACGTTAGCAGCATGTACAAATAATGAAGCAGATTCTGAAGTGGTTGTGGAATCAGAAGCAGGAGATATTACAAAAGAAGACTTTTATGAAAAACTGAAAAGCCGCAATGGAGAAGCTATCCTTGAAGAAATGATTACAATCAAGGTGCTCGAGAATAATTACGAAGTAACTGAGGAAGACGTGAATGCTGAGATTCAATCGATGAAAGATACATATGGTGATCAATATGATTCCATTATCGAGCAAAACTTTGGCAGTGAGGATGAACTTCGCGAGATTATTCGCATAAGCTTATTGCAAGAAGCTGCAATTGCAGAAGATATAGAGATTACAGAAGAAGATCTTGAGCAAGAATATAATCGTCAAAACACTGAGATTGAAGCACAGCATATTCTTGTAGCAGATGAAGATACTGCAAATGAAGTAAAACAAAAGCTGGATGAAGGTGAAGATTTTGCTGAATTAGCAAAAGAATATTCAACAGATGGTTCTGCAGAGGATGGCGGAGACCTTGGATACTTTTCAACTGGTGAAATGGTCCCTGAATTTGAAGAGGCAGCTTACAACATGGAAATAGACGAAATCAGTGATCCAGTACAATCACAATTCGGCTTCCATATCATTAAAGTAAATGATATTCGTGATAAAGAAGAAAGCATCGGTAAATTTGAAGATGTAAAAGAAGACCTGCGCCGTGAACTATTAACAAAACGAATGGATGTTACAAAAGTTCAAGAAAAAATGGATTCGCTAATTGAGGATGCAAAAGTCGATATTAAAATTGATGAATTCAAGGACCTTCTTGAAATACCAGAAACAGAAGGTCAAGGATCAGAAGAAGCCAAAGGATAAGAGACAATTACGAAAAAATATCATAGGCTGTCAAGGTGAACGAACCACCTGACAGCCTATTTTAATTGGAGCGCTGTTGCTCATTTTCTGACTCTCGTCGCAATTTATCTTCATGAATACGATCCATATAGATTTGTCCTTCACGTTCAATAAACTGCTGATCTAATTTCCTTTCTGCAAGCATTGCTCGGAATGCCATATAACCGCTGAGGAAAATCAAAATAATTACCGCGAATACCCATAATGGAATTGCTTCTGTCATCCATAAATCCCCCAATCTTGTCCAAGCTTTCTATTTTATATATATGAACAAAAATGAGGAAAATAACTATTGCTTAATTTTCTTCAAATAATGGCTTATAAAATGCCCGATTATCCATTGCAAACAACCGATCTGTAAATTCACCAGGCTTCACCTTATCTAAAGAACGATTCAGCATATTCATCTTCGCATCAATTAAATCAATAAGATGAAGAATTTCCGCTTCACGCACTAATGGTGGTGTCGGGCTTCCCCATTCTGCCTTCCCATGATGACTTAAAACCAGATGCTGCAAAATGAGCACTTCTTCCCCTTCAATTTGCAATTCTCTAGCCATCAAGCCAATTTCTTCCACCATCATTGGGATATGCCCAAGTAATTTTCCTTCTAAAGTATATGTAGTTGTCACCACCCCAGAAAGTTCTTTCAGTTTACCAAGATCATGTAAAATAATTCCTGCATAAAGAAGATCTTTATTAATCTGCGGATAAAGCTTGGATAGCTCTCTCGCTATTTGTAACATGCTTACAATGTGATGAGCTAAGCCAGATGCATATTCATGGTGATTCTTAGATGCTGCTGGATAGGTAAGCAACCCTTCTTGGTATTTTTTTATAAATGCTCTAACTATCCGCTGAATGACTGGATTCTTCATTTCAAAAATAGCCTCTGTCAGCTTTTCCGTCAAATATTCCCTTTCCACAGGAGCTTTCTCTACAAAATCAGAGATCTTCACACCGTCCGTTTCCTGCGCTGGTCTTACAGATAAGATTTTTAATTGGTTCTTACCTCGGAATTGGTTGATCTCTCCTGTCACCCGAATAATTTGCTCTGCAATAAAAAGCGTTTCATCATCCTTTGTTGCATCCCAAAGCTTTGCTTCTATTTCCCCAGTTGCATCACGCAATATTAAGGTTAGGAATGGTTTCCCATTGCTCGTCATTCCTTTAGTAGCTTCCTTGATTAATAGAAAGTCATCGAACGTCTCGCCTACTGCGCTATAACCTATTCCTCTTTTCATGTATTCTCCGCCCTTTCCAATTTCCTGAAAACTATATATTTTGGACTTTTTCCGTTATGTCTATTTGCTTCATTTCCGTTACAGCAGAAGCGATTTCCTGTCTGCACGTAAACAGTATCACTTGTTGCTTTTCTGCAACTTGCTGAAGAATAGCAATCATCTTCTTTATTCTAATAGAGTCAAAATGCACAAAAGCATCATCAATCACAAATGGTAATCCGTGCTTTTCACTCATTATTTCACTTATTGCAAGACGTAATGCTACGTACAGCTGATCAATTGTTCCTTGAGATAATTCATTTACAGTGTATCGTATATTGTCGATTGATTCTACTTGAAACACACTACTATCTGTTGGCGCATAGACCTGAACATACTTCCCGTCCGTAATTTCTTTAAAATATAAAGTTGTTACTTCAATGACCTTCGATAAATAATTCGCTCGATAATTACGTTTTGTCTCTGTAAGTATTTCTTTAGCAGTTTTTAAAACCGCCCATTCTTTACCCAACTGGTTAAAATGCTCCGTTTCCATTTCAAACTGATGAAGACTAGTAGAATAAGACTCCGTTGATTCCATGGCAACGAGCTCTGCTTTCGTATCTGCTAAATTTTCTCTTACCTTTTCTAGCTTGCTTTCCAGTGATTGCATTGATTCTTCGGTATGTTGCCGATTCAATTCTAGTTCTGTTTCTGTTACCATCGTTTTTCCAAATTGCTGTAAGCCTTCCGTTGACAATAGGTTTTTATGCTGTGTCGTCGTTTTTGCTAATTCCTTTTCAAGCGTAGCCTTTTCCTCTGATTGTCTCGCCTTTTCATAGAATAATTCCTCTGTATCAACTGCTGCCAGGTTAAACAAACGCTCTATTTCCGTTTCGTATGTTTGCATACTTTCTTGTAATTCACGTTGTTTTTCCTTTAAATCTGCTAATAGTTGCTTATAATAATTAAGCTCTTTACGTTTCTCTAGTTGGACATTATGAATTTGCTCTATCGTTTGCAGCTTTTCTTCTAGATCCTCTCCTGAATTAGTAACCCCCAGCTTTTCTATAAATCGCTCAAGATTTTGCTGATCTATTGCCAATTGCTTTTCCAGCGTAGCTACCTCATCCATATGCTTTTGCCAATCCTTTATTAATTTCAAAACATGTTTTAAATGATGATACAGTTCAGGCCAGTATGCCATTTCCATTTGCTTTAAGAAAGGATGGCTTTCATAATGACGACAAATTTGCTCCTCTAATCGCTGCTCCCGTTCAGCTAACAGGTTTTGTTTTTCATTCCATTTAATATACTGGATGTGTGCAAGCTTCAACTGCTCTTGTAAGGCCGCCTGCTCACTTTTATACTTTTCCTGCATTTCTAGCAGTTCCGCTGCTTCTCTTCTTTCTGCTTCCGTAACCTGTTGACCAGATTGCTCATGATAATCCTCAAGTACATGATCGAACTCTTTATTTGTTCGCTTCGTCATCAACCATTGCCCGATTCCCAACACAAGTGTCAGCAGCATAATCGTATAGAGCCAGCTATAATCGGTTAATATTGCGCCAATACCTAAAAGGATTGCAACAATAATACTTCCTATAAGGACATTTGAAGCTAGTTGATTTTCTTTATTTTGCGCTTCTTCCCTTTTTTTTGCATCCCTTTTGAGTTTATCCATTAATTGTGTTGATTTAAAAGTATCTAACCGATCACGCAACTCATGTACATGACTATCTGATAAAATCGATTCCTTCAACTGCTTGATTTGGTTGTTCATATAATGCTTCTCTTGCTCTAGCTGCTTCTGTTCATTGTCCAACTGTTCGGATTCAAGTTTGAGCTGCTCGTTTTCATTCTTTAATTGCGTCCATGCCTTTTCTAAATAAAAGGGAAGCTCTAGACTAGCAAGTTCTTTTACTTGTATACCTAGATGTAAACGATCCATCGCTTCATTTAGTTGAAGTTCATCATGGCTTACCGCAGTTTGTAGTTTTTTTAGTTCACCACATTGCGATTGAATCCGTTTCTTCTCGTCAAGAAGCCCTTTTGCTTCTTGACCGATTTCCTTTGCATGTAAGTCCTGCTCAATCGTCGCTATCTTTTGCTTATACTTCTTTTCATGACCTGCGACGATATTCCATTCACTTTTGAGCGGCAATAGCGATTCCTTCCATTTTTCCAGACGACTTACACCGTTTTCAGGAAATTTAATTGTCTCTGGATAATCTTCAAGCTGTTTTTTTAACTTATGGTATTCATGGATTACCGGTAGGGCATGTAGTTGTTTTTCGATCGTAAATGCTACTTTTTTTTCTTCTTTCATCTCTATTTGCAATTGCGTTAGCTCCTGCTCCAATTGTGCAACCGTTTCTTTTTTTTCGCGATATGAAGCTTCCACTTCCCGAAAGCTTTGTAAGGAATCAGAAATCCGATTTAATGATTCAATTTTTTGGTTCATTAGTGGCTTTTTTCCAGTTGGTTTAAACAGCTCACCGATTTTCGCATCCAATTGTTTTTCAACAGCATAGATATTATTGGATCCTGTCATCCCAATCCCAAGTAGCACTTCACCTAAATCTTCATCTTTCATATTGCGAATTTCCGTTAAGTCTAGTGCAGAGAAAGAAAAAATGGATTCGTATGTTTTTGCTGTCATTCCATTTAGCTGTTCCTTTAACCATGCTTCGTCATATGTTTTTCCGTCTTTCGTAAAGCATGCAGCAGCACCATTATTCACTTCATCCAATCGTTCAATGCGAAATTCACCGATCTCTGAATGAAGGACTGTCATTTTACCACCCATTTTTCCGCTCGTCTTCGGTCGATAAAATGTGCGCTGCTTCGGTGTGAGACCAAACAACATAAAAAGAATAAATTTTTGAATCGTTGATTTACCAGATTCATTTTCTCCATAAATACATGTTGCATCTGAAAAATCAATTTTATAGTCGACCCATTTTCCAAAACCATAAATTGTGGCATCGAGGATTTTCAAATCAATCACCCCTTCAGCAGTTCCTGGATCAGGAGCTGCTTTGCTTCTTCTTTAATTTCTTGTTCTTCTTCATTTGACAATGGCTTCAAATACCTCCTTGCCTGTTTGTGCTGATATAATTCTCCAATGTACGGAAGTATAGCCGTCTCCTTTAGGTGATGAGACAATTCTGCTATAAAATGACTACCGTTCTCCATAGCTTCATCAATTAGAACTTGCTTCACATCTGTTGAAACACGAAATATGTATTTCCAATTCATTCCAGAAACAGTTGTTTCATTGATAAGATCAACAATATCTTCCACATGTTTTAGACGCTCCCACTCTTTCAAGCTTGGATCATCACTTGTTAGGGTAAGTTCAATTAATTGAGGTCCTTTTGTACCAGTGATCTCCCTTAAGATTTGCTTTTCTAAATCATGAACCTGCTTACACGAAGAAACATCTATTTTTTTCGACTGAAATTCAATGGACTGTAATGGGATAAAGGACAACTCAGCCTGCTTGTCCTTCAATATAACATGGTAGCATCCCTTTTCACCTGTTTCTTTTCTATTTCGTCCTTGAATATTCCCAGGATAGACGATAGGAGGAGTGTCTTTTAATATTTCTCGCTTATGGATATGACCAAGTGCCCAGTAATTAAAATCTTCTTCTACTAAATCAGAAATTTGAAACGGGGCATATACGTCGTGCTCTGTGTTGCTAACAATACTTCCATGTAACATTGCAATATGATAGGGAATTGTTTCATCGCTAATTTTGTATGCTTTCGCTTTCCTTTCAAATACAGCACGGTTTTCATAGCTGAATCCATAGATTTGCGCTACATCCGCTCCATCTTTGGTAAACGTGAAATTGGTCACTTTCTCTCCTGGAAAAATAGAAACATTTTCTGGGTATGTTACTGGGTAACGATTGCCCTTTATGTAATCATGATTTCCATAGGATAAATATACATGAATTGACTGCGATTCTAATTTCTCGAAAGCTCGTCGTAATCGAATTTGCGCTTTCAAGCTTTGCTTCTCATTATCAAATAAATCTCCAGCTATCAGAACAAAATCCACCTGTTTGCTAATCGCTACCTCAATTAGTTGATCCAAAGCGGCAAATGTACTTTCAAGTACTTCATTAAAAATTTGTTCCGGTAGATTACTCAATCCTTTAAAAGGACTATCTAAATGCAAATCAGCTGCATGGATAAATGATATTTCTTCTGCCATTTCGGATCTCTCCTTTTAACACATAATGATTTCGTTATTGAATCGTTATATTATTAATCCCATTTTACCAAACCGCTAAACAGAATGCACGTTCTATATAATAGAAGAGAAAATGCCCATATTATTTGAATAAATACGGGCATCTGATACTTCACCAATTATACCCCGAGTAATAAGGGCCATACGGTGGATATGGATACGGTTGATAAACTGGAAATGGTTGATATACGGGGTAATACGCCGGTCCTGGCTGGTATACCGCACCAGCGAGCAAACCACCGGCTAGACCACCTAGAAATGGCAGCAAGAACGGAAAAAATCGTTGATCACCATGATATTCATGTTCATTTCTAAAATAAGGATATGGTACATAAGCTAAATAGGGAGACATGTCATAATTCGTGGATACAAGCGTCTCATTTTGTTCATCACTCATCTATTTTCCCCTCATTTCTTTATTGCTCTCTCCATTATCCTATGCATATGCCTAAAGTAACTATTGGGCGTATGTACAGTTTTTAAAACTTTCCTGAAGAATTGTTTTGCTCCAGTCGCTTTCAACTTCCATCTTTATACCATTTCGGGATGACACGTGTAAAATCCTCATGATCTCTTATTACATCCAGCGAATAGTTTAGCATTATTTCGTATTGCGCTTGACTTCTTTTTAGTCCCCAGACAAGCGATGAAGCAACGTGCATCGCACTATATAATGTATATAATTTCCAAAATGATTCCGCTACAGGCTGCTCATTATGATAGCCGGCAATAACCCCATTTGTAAACGGAATACTTATACGCTTGGAGAAAAAACCGAGCTTCTGTAAGTCATGAACCGGATCTCCCCAATCCATTCGTCCGAAATCAATAATTCCAGAAAATGTCCTGTTATGAATTAGAATATTGGCAGGATGAAAATCATCATGCTGAAATGTATTTGGCCTTCCTTTTAACAGCATTTCATTTTCCCAAATATAGGTTTCTAGCATTTCCTTTATCCGTTTATCCACATCAATCTGCTGTAACTCCATTAAGTACCTATCACTCTTTTGTTTTTTTATTGTATTCCATGCTGGATAATCAGTAGGGGCTGAAAAACGATGAAGTTTCTTTAATTCCTTTCCCGCTAAAATTCCAATTCGATATTGCTCTTCGTTTGTTAATTCCTTTAAAGCAATCTCAGCGTCTTTTCCTGGGAGATACGTGAGTATCATATAAGCCATATCAGTTCCTTCTATCACATCAAATTCAATTCCTTTTGGGATTGCATCTGAATAGGCACCTAATTTGTTTACCGTAACAAATTCTTCTTTTCTGCGTTGAATTTGTTTATTCGAAAAAACTCGTAGCAGATACTGATTATCAATAATAAACTTCTTATCATAAGAAAATCCTTTGTCCAACGAAACGACTTCTTTCGAATATCGCAAAAAAGGAATCTTCTTTTTCCATTGTTCTTCCATCTGATCACTCCTTGTCTGTATTCTAGCGTTGGCAATGAAATGTAAGCATCATCCATATACTCCATACATGCAAACAAGACACTATCTCCGGTGCTTAAGACACCATACTCACAAATAACACACCATTCCAGCTGATTAAGACGCCATACTCACAAATAACACACCATTCCAGCCGATTATGACGCCATACTCACAAATAACACACCATTCCAGCCGATTATGACGCCATGCTCACAAATAAGTCACCATTCCAGTCGTTAAGTATGACTCTTAAAAAGCGTTCCTTCATACGTAGCCCATCAGCCTTGTGTACAAATTTTGGATATGTTATGCCAGCTGCATGACTGGCTGATGGTTTTCATCGAATTCTCTCCCTGGCTCACTACCTACTTACGACTGACAATAAGCGCTCCAACACCACTTAAAAGAAAATATACCGCAAATGGGATCATTAAATAGAAAACTGCCACACTTTCTATATTCATGAAACTAATAATTCCCAACCCAATAAAAAGAAGCGCAATAAAGATATTTGCCGCATAAGCATAAAATTTAAGCATGTTTTTCACTGTTCGTTCATCAAAATCCGGTGTTTTGTCTTTTTTAAAACGCATTCGAGCTACATCAATTCCAACCACAAGTAATAATGCAGTTAAGGATCCAAGTATGCCACCGAAGTTCAGATTTCCTACAAGCAACTGCCCAATCGTCATTCCAATGACTCCTCCAATTCCTGCAAACGTAAAATTCCATTTGTGCATTTTTCTTCTTTTCATTCGCCTTCCTCCTCCACTAATGTAAATACTTCTTCGATCGGAACATTAAAGTACTCTACAATCTTAAGTGCAAGTTCAAGACTGGGATTATATTTATTTTTTTCAATCGCTGTGAACGTTTGTCTGGTTACCTGCAAATCCTCAGCCATTTGAATTTGCTTTATCCCCCTTTCTAACCTAATTTTCCGTATGTTGTTTTTAACCGGCATTATTTCACCTTCTAGTAAGTAAAGATATCTTTACATATTTTATAACATACCAAACCTTTAACGTAAAGACATCTTTACCTTTTCAAAAAAAAGAATATGATAGAATGCTCTCTTTTGGGAATATTACATACTAACAACTACAGGAAAGGAGTTTGTCAATGAGTGAGAACCCTAAAATTAATGAAAATAGTAAGCAAGAGCAATTAGAGCAATTCCGTGTAGATGATACGAATAAGATACTAACAACAAATCAAGGTTTAAAAGTATCGGAGGATGAGCTCTCATTAACTGCCGGAAAACGCGGTCCAACACTAATGGAAGACTTCCATTTCCGCGAAAAGATGACCCATTTCGACCATGAACGTATCCCAGAACGTGTCGTACATGCCAGGGGAACTGCTGCGCATGGCGTCTTTGAACTTTACGAATCCATGAAACCATACACGAAAGCAAAGTTTTTACAAGATCCAAAGGTAAAAACACCCGTATTTGTACGTTTTTCAACAGTTGTTGGTTTTCGTGGTTCGGCAGACACAGTCCGGGATGTTCGCGGTTTCGCTACAAAATTTTACACCGAGGAGGGTAACTATGATCTAGTAGCTAACAATATGCCTGTTTTCTTCATTCAGGATGGTATTAAATTTCCGGATATTGTTCATGCTATTAAGCCTGAACCGCATAATGAAATCCCACAGGCTTCTGCTGCGCATGATACATTTTGGGATTTTGTTGCAAATAACCAGGAATCCGCACATCAGGTAATGTGGCTTATGTCGGATAGAGCGATCCCAAGAAGCTTCAGAATGATGCAAGGATTCGGGATTCATGCCTTCCGCTTTGTAAATGAGCAAGGCAAATCGCATTTTGTTAAGTTCCATTGGGTACCGAAGCTTGGTGTCCACTCACTCGTTTGGGATGAAGCACAAAAAATTGCCGGTAAAAATCCAGATTTTAATCGTCAGGATTTATTTGATGCGATCGAAATGGGGAACTTCCCTGAGTATGAATTAGGTGTGCAAATAATTGAGGAAAAGGATGAATTTGCCTTTGACTTCGACATTCTTGATTCTACAAAGCTTTGGCCTGAAGAGGATGTACCGCTAAAAATAATTGGCAAGCTTACATTAAATCGCAATGTCGATAACTTCTTCGCTGAAACAGAACAAGTCGCATTTCATCCTGGACATGTTGTACCAGGTATTGATTTTACAAATGACCCACTGTTACAGGGACGTTTATTTTCCTATACAGATACACAGCTTATTCGATTAGGTGGACCAAATTTTCATGAGATTCCAATCAATAAGCCTGTGTGTCCATTCCATAATAATCAGCGAGATGGCTACCATAGGCAAACAATCAATAAAGGAAGGGTAGCTTATCATAATAATTCAATGGCTGCAAATACCCCCGCTCCAGCAACAGAAGAAGAGGGAGGATTTGTTCATTATCAAGAAAAAGTCGAAGGCAGTATCATTCGAACTAGAAGTGAAAGCTTTAATGACCACTTCTCTCAGCCTAAACTTTTTTGGAACAGCATGAGTCCTATTGAAAAGCAACATATTATTAATGCCTTTAGCTTTGAAGTTGGGAGCGTAAAAGATAAATCGGTTCAACAGCAGGTAGTTGATATGTTTGGGAATGTTGACCTAGCAATGGCCACAGAGGTTGCGAACAACATCGGGGTAACTCCTCCTACTGCAGAAGAATCATCTGTAACAAAGGCCTCCCCTGCACTTAGTCAAGAAAACACAATAAAAACTCAAGTTGGTCGTAAAATTGCTGTGATTTTGCACAATGGCTTTCAGGATACGGAGGTAAAAGAGATTTTACAAGGATTGAACATAGCTGGAGTAGCATACGAAATTATTAGCGACAAACAAGGTTTCGTATCAGGTAAAAATAATGTTGACCTCCAAGTTGTTCATACTTTCACAACAACTCACCCAGTTTTGTATGATGCCGTTTATATTGTCGGTGGCAGTAATGTTGATGACGCATTCTACAAAAATGCAAGCGACTTTGTAAAAGAAGCTCATAAACATTATAAAGCAATTGGCGCAACAGCAGATGGAATTGAATGGCTTGAAAGTAATAATATAATTGGTGATCCAGGTGTTATTGAAGGAAGCGGAAAACAATTCTTGGAGACGTTTCTTGAAGCTATCGCAGCACACCGTCATTGGGATCGAAAGGTAATTTGATACTTGAATTGATTAAGAAAGTCTGTCAACACTGCCCCAATGTCGTTACTTTGGGAGCAGTGTTACATTTCATTTTTTCCATACAGCACGATAATCAACTCTGCCATGACTATCGAGTTCGATATTTGCATATTGACTTGATTCGGATTCGTAAATTGTATGAATACGATGATTGAGAAAAATGATTGCATGCTGCGCTTTTAAATAATCTTCTATTTCAAAATAACTATTCCAACGAGCCGTTTCATCTTGGAATGTTTTCATTTTTGAAACCTGTTTATTAATAAATACTTTCATGTCCTCATCCAAACATGGAAAAATGGATAATTGATTGGAATGAATGGAAGTTAGAACAGAAAGTAATCGATCATCCGATAATGCAATTCCAGAAACAAACAAGTCATACTTCTCGATAACCTGAGGATCCTTGAATTGGATTGCGTTTACAATTTCTACTTCCGCTTCTATACCTGCTTGCTCTAATTGCTGTTTGAGTATCATCGCTTCTCTTTCATGGTTAACTCCTTCTCGGATTTGCTGTGCAGCGATTTTCAGTTCAACATTGCCTGCCAACTTTTGCTTCGCATTACTCCTTACTGGTAAGTCAAGCTCTCTTGACTTCTGCGTTAGAAAACTATGCGCAACCATTTCTCCTTCTAAACAAAATTGCTCAGGATCGATTATTTGGCAGATACGCCGGCGAAATTCACTGTCCTGCAATGGCCCACTTTTTCTGCAATTAAATGTTATATAGTCTGCGCCTTCTTCAATCGAGCGCACTTCTTTCCAAGCAGTATCTGGTGCAGTTAATCGAAACGGATGGGATTGGTCGTCTTGAAATAATGCTGGTGTATTTATAACCTCCACACGATCCAACCAAGGGCGTAACCCATAATACTGCTGAAACACATCTAAACGAATCATTTCATTATCATTGCGAATTAATTGAAATGGACCACTACCTACAGGTAAATTCTGAAATCCTTCTTCATCTTTCTTGAAAACTTCAATCGGAATAATCGATGCTTTTAGGCTTGATAAATATCGCGGAAATATATAATCAGCATGCTTAAGCTGGAACACAATGCTATATCTTGTTACACACTCCATACGTATTTCATTTCCTTTAATATTATCTTCCTTTAAAAATCGCTCCAATGTTGCGCTTACATCTTCACTTGTCAATTCTCTCCCATGGTGAAATAGGACACCTTTATGCAAATAAAACACCCATCGTTTGCCATCTCGACTTTCAAAATGGCGAGCAATTTTAGGTACCAGTTGTCCTGTATGACGATTAAATTCTACTAAACGTTCAAAGACTTGCTGAACCATATGTGCATCATGTCTTGATATGATCAACAATGGATCCATCGATAGCTTTGTTTCGTAAAAAGGATATCGCAGGATGTCCAAATCATTGTCCTCTATATTCTTATGGGTCATTCCTAAATATCCTCTAAACCATTCCTGGAACGTATATTGTGCTTCTTTTTCTAATTGACTCACAATGAAGAATGCAGCTTGATACTTTTCCATCTTTACGCTTTGCTTCGCTTCCTTAAGATGCACCTCTTCATGCGTATAATTCAGCATTAACTTCGGCTTCTTCCCACGACCTCTTTGGATTCTCCACTCTACGTAACCTGCTTGGTGAAGGAAGTTTACAATCGTTTTCACATGTCGTTCAGAACAGCTAAGAATTTCAGCTAATCGAGCGATAGTTGTTTCTACTTCTTCTTTTTTATTAAAATAACGCGTTAGCACCTTCATATGTTCAATATATTTCATTTTTCCTCCAAAAGGTGAACATTTTTTTTTACAATCTTCACTTTATATTCATCTTTTTTTATTTTACACTTCTTTTAGGAATAGAATCAATGAAAGGTTGGAGTGTATGCCAATGGAAGCAGCTAAAAGCAAGGACAACATTCTCACATTGTGGAGAAACAAAAACTTTCTACTTCTATGGGGAGGAAATATAATTTCAAGTTTCGGGTCACAGATGTACACAATAGCAATTCCCTTATTAATTTATGAAATTAGTCAATCGGCATTAGCAATGAGCAGCATGCGCGCAATTGAATTTTTCCCTAATATTTTCATCGGAATGCTTGCTGGTGTACTTGTCGATCGATTTAACCGAAAAAAGATGATGCAGTTGACAAGTTTTATTCAATTCACTTCCGTATTTGGCATCGTACTTCTATTACTCACAAATAGTCTGCAGCTTTGGCATTTATACATCCTTGGATTCATACTCTCCTGCGCCGGCTATACATTTGGAAATGCCCATCATTCCGTTATACCGCAAATTATTTCGAAGGAACAACTGACCTCAGCCAATGCAAAATTATCATTTGTAAGTACATTGATTCAAACAGCTGGCCCAGGGCTTGCAGGAGCATTTTTAGTCGCCTTCTCCTATACAGCCACATTATCAATCTATTTACTTTGCTTATTCATTTTATTTCTATGTGTTCAATTCTTTAAACTTCCTGTTTCGGAAAGAGAGATCAGAGAAAAAACCAGTATTTGGCATGATATGAAAGAAGGGATTGATGAGCTATTTCGTAATAAAACATTACTGACACCAACAATTACTGTATTATTTATCAACTTTGCTTCAAGCCTTGTCATTGGCGTGCTTATTTTTTATGTTACCGATAAACTTGGTGCTACGGAAGCACAAATCGGGTTGATGTTTACGATTTCAGCGGTAGGTGGCCTTTTAGGTGCAGCTGTAGTCAGTAAGATTCGCGCTAGATTTGGGCGTGGCAATATTTATACATTCTGTTTACTTTTTGATATCGTCGGGGTCAGTTATCTTATCTTTGCACCGACATGGTGGGCCATCGGAATTGCGCTTGCCATTCGGACCTTTTCTACTACAATTTCTAATATTGTCTATTTCACGATTCGGCAAGAATTCACGCCAAACCATTTATTAGGTCGTGTAGCAGGAACATCCTCCATGCTCATGAAGTTAACCCTACCATTTGGATTATTTATTGCTGGATTATGGGCAGAATGGCTACCCATTCCAATTTTATTTGCTATATCTGCAGGAATATTTTCTCTTTTGTTCATCCGCCTTTACTTTCATCCATTTCGCAATTTAGTTTAATTTATTAAAAGACCATTAAATCAAACCTGAACTTGATTTAATGGTCTTTCTTACATTCCGGCCCTACTTTTCTTTCTTCCCTAATACAAGCGCCTTTTTTAAATCCTTCAATGAACCAGATCTTCCATACATCAGCACGCCGCCACTATAGACCTTCGCACCGATATACGCAAGAACGGCAATCGTTCCAACCATAATTCCCAGTGATAATGCAACTTCCCAAATTGGAATATCAAGCATTCCAACTCGCAAAAACATAATCATCGGTGTAAAGAATGGAATATAAGAGGTTACTGTTACAAACGTTGACTCAGGTGCCCCTAGGCCAAAAATAGCGATCATGAAGGCAATTACAATTAACATCATCATCGGCGTCGTTAATTGGCCCACATCTTCAATTCGACTTACAAGTGAACCAAGCATTGCTGCTAATGTTGCATAAAGTAAATAACCGAGAATAAAGAACACAATTGCGTAAACAAAAATCATTGGCGATGTATCCTGAACACCAAATAACTCGAAAACTCCCCCGACTAACTCTTCCTGTTTCGAACGAATTAGCGTATAACCAACTATAATAAATAATCCAATTTGCGTCAGTCCAACTAATGCAATACCAATTATTTTTGCAAACATATGTGTAATTGGAGGTGCACTCGATATCAGTATCTCCATAACCCTTGATGATTTCTCTGTAGCGACATCCGTTGCAATCATCTGACCGTACATCATAACAGTCATATAAAGTACAAACAGCATGACATAGACAATACCTCGCGCTTGATTGAGTTCTTCCTCTGTTTTTGCTGATTCATCAAGCGCAACTGCTTCAAATGCAATTGGTGCATAAATTTCCGCAATCCTTGCTTCGTCAATACCAGAGGCTTGTGTTGCAATGGCAATCTTTAATTGTTGTAAATGCTGTTCAATAATCATTTGATTTCCAGACTCTGTAATAGTATTCGCAAAATACGTTGCATCAAAAATTTGTTCTTCGTTTTCCGTCAGTTCCACAACTGCATCATATTGACCATCTTGTACAGCCACTTTCGCTTCGTTAACCGTACCATCAAATGGAACTAATTCAATGTCCTCTTCTGCTGCAGCAAGGCTTTGTTGCAATGCTTCTGTATAGACACCTGATTCATCCACAACCACAATTTCACCCGATTCCTCTCCAGCGAACATGTCAATAATGGTTTGGAAATTAGCAAGACCCGCGATAATTAACAAAGTAATGAGCGTACTGAAAATAAATGACTTTGTCTTAACCTTCGTAATGTATGTATGGGATAAAACAGTCCAGAATTTATTCATATGCTTCACCTACTTTCGCAATGAAAATATCATTAAGCGATGGTTCTTCAAGATCAAATTTACGAACAAAACCTTTTCCCTGGATTGCGGAAAGAATGTCTTGGGATACTTGCTCATTATCTATTTGCAGCTTACAGCCTTGAGCACCTTTTTGATATCCAGATACACCTTGGAAATTTTTTAAAAAACCAAAGTCGATATCTCCATGAATAATCAAGTTCTTTTTTCCATAGGAGCGTTTGATGTCTTTTAATGATCCATGCACAACTGGTGTACCTTTTCGTAAAATGCACAAATTCTCACATAGCTGCTCCACATGATGCATTTGGTGGGATGAAAAAACAATCGAAGTTCCTTGATCTTTCAGGTCAATTACTGCCTCCTTCATCATTTCAACATTAACAGGATCCAGCCCTGAAAATGGTTCATCTAAAATAAGTAATTTGGGCTTGTGAATGACAGCTGAGATAAATTGAATCTTTTGCTGATTCCCTTTAGATAGCTCTTCAACTTTTTTTGTCATGTATTCAGGTACTTTAAATCTTTCCAGCCAGTATTCGAGCTCTGTAAGAATTGCTTGCTTCTTCATTCCTCTTAACTTTCCTAAGTAAATCAACTGTTCTTTCACGGTTAGTTTTGGATAAAGTCCCCTTTCTTCTGGGAGATAACCAATCAAATGACTATTATCGTAATCGATTGGCTTACCATTCCAAGAAATTTCCCCTTCCGAGCTATCCAATAGCCCAAGAATCATCCGGAAAGTAGTTGTCTTACCAGCACCATTACCTCCTAAAAAACCGAACATTTCCTTCTCTGGAATTTCAAGTGAAAGTCGGTCTACTGCCGTGTGTCCTTGAAAACGTTTTGTGACGTCTTTTAATACCAATGTCAAAAAAAACTCCCCCTTCTCTCGTATTCATACGATTCTTTATAAGATTTGATTCATTTTTATTCGTGCTTTGTTGAAAAAAAGAAATTTGTAATAATTGCAGTTACATTATGCAGAGCATAGAGTGCGGTTAGTAAAAAAAAGCTGAAGCCAATGCCATCAAATATGATGACAACAAACCAGGCTATTAGGTATACTACGATCATTGCATCCCAGGATCTTGCCTTTGAGCGGTTATTTGTCTGCTGATAGCGCTCATCAAATAAATGCTTCTTTCGACCAATGCGCCGATTAATGAAAAATATAATAATTGATACGATTACGGCAGCAATTAAACCCCAAATACCGGATGGGTTTGCTAAAAAGTCCCTACTCAATGT
This sequence comes from Oceanobacillus profundus, assembly GCF_003515705.1. Lineage (GTDB taxonomy): Bacteria > Bacillota > Bacilli > Bacillales > Amphibacillaceae > Oceanobacillus > Oceanobacillus profundus. The sequence goes on along the minus strand of NZ_QWEH01000002.1, from coordinate 197,420 downwards.
TCTCATCCCCTTCAAAAATAAATAATTCCTCAATTGTGCAGTCAAACGTTTGAGCTAGCTTATGTGCTAATATTAATGATGGCTTATACTTGCCTTTTTCCAAGGATATAATCGTCTGTCTAGAAACCTTTAATTTCTGTGATAATTCTTCTTGTGTAATATCCAGCTCTTTGCGTTTTTCCTTTATAAGTGTTTTCATGCTATCTCCTATTTTTTAGTAAAGTGAACTTTACGTACAGTTTACTTTACACTACCAGTAATGTCAACCATACTTTACACCCTTTTCCTTTCACTTGTATTAAAATTTAGATTATAATGAATATACAGCTGACTTATTATAGTGGTAAACAGGGAGCCGGGTTTAGCGGAGCGAGGATAAGCTCTAACCATAATTGCACATTATGTCACAGTTCCTTTCAAATGCGACAAATACAAGCAACTGCATGCTCGAAATGTGTCTAGCTATATATCTGGTACAAAGAGACAAAACAATTAACAATATCAACGCAAGCAATAATTTCTAGAAAGTTAAGTATATAGATTACATAAATAATAGGAGGAGTTTTTTATGAGAAACTATGCTTTAACAGTATTTGACCCAAGGGGTGAGAAACTGCTGGATGAATCATTTACTGCTGCAAATGATGCAGAAGCTAAAGAGGTAGGACAGGCACGATTGGATAAAGAAGGATACAGCGAACATACACATCGCTGCGTAAGCCCGGAAGCAAAGCTTGTCTTATTTCACAGGTAATTCACCACTCTCTTAAATAAGGAAAAAGCTTCTTTGCGTACTTTCAAATAAGAATATTTAATCAAAAAATCCGCAGATATTAACTGCGGATTTTTTATGTATTTTCTTAGTTTGTTTCATCTGTAGTACCGTATAGTTCTTCCAACGGCTTCGTAATAATACGACTAATATCATTGATTGCAAGATTTAAACGTTGTTCTTCTTCCATCAATTTAGAGATATCCTGATGTTCTTGCACAGCCTCAACGACCGCTCGCGCTTTTTCTAGTTCTTCTTCTGTAATATCCAAACCTTGCATTTGCTTTTCTTGTAAATTCATTTGTGTATCACGGAAATCCTCGAACATTTGCTTTGCACTCGGATTATTCATTACCGTTTCATAAGCTAATTTCAAACTTTTAAATTCTTCGCTTTCACGAATAGCTTTTTCCAATTCATATGCGCTATCATAAATATTAGGCATGATGTTCCTCCTTTAGTATCAATACTAACGTTACTATAACAGAGCTTTTATCCTGTGTATACCCTCAACGAAAAAACCCTATTTTTGAAAAAATATTTTTACACTTGTATTTGACTGCTATAATTAAACAATAGAATAAGGAAAAAGGAGATTTCAAGATGTATAAAATGCTAAAAAATTTTTTCCCTACTTTTTTAATTTATGATGAAAATATATCTGAAATACCCGATGACTATCAATGGTTCGTTACAGATACAAATGCAATTATCGGCATAGCTAAAAGCGATTTGAGCGCAAAGGATGCTGCCATGCTTTCAACATTTTTAACACCATACCAGCTTACGATACCAAAACCGACTGATTTAGAAAAATTATGGAAAAATCGAATTCATCATTCTAGTTCTATGCCAGAGACATCACATGAAAAATTTCGCTTTGTTTATTTTTCTTTTCCTAAAAATCAAATAGAGCCTAACATTTTTAGAACTGCAATGTATGAATTTTTCTCTAATCCAATACCTATTTTATGGGAAAATGAACAGGAAGGAATTCTTATTGAACAACAGGGAGTACAGCTAGAAGATTCGCTCACGTATGACCAAATTGTTGATACACTGATGAGTGATCTTTATGTGAAAACGAAGTTCTTTATTGGTCCTTATTTAGAGGCCTTCAAAGATCTCTCTAATCAGTATTTATCTTTCATACAATTAGCAAAAATATCAGCTAGCTATTCCGATAATCCTGTTATTACATATGTGGATGCCATTCCCTTCCGACTTGTAAATCAAATACCCTTTGAGCAACGAAACCAAATTAGCAATTTGGTACTCAAGGAGTTTAAGAACGATGAGGAAATGCTTCAAACCATTTGGACGTTTATCCAATGCAATCTTAATATTTCACTCACTGCAAAAAAACTCTACATGCATCGGAATAGTCTACAATATCGCATTGATAAATTTTTCGAAAAAACTGGGATTGATGTTCGGCAGTTTAACCAAGCTTTAACCGTATATATAGCACTGCTAGCAACCATGCACAAAGAGCCTGTCTAAATTTGTGCACATTCCCCATTATGTAAAGCGCTTTCTTTCTATACAATGAATATATAAAACGTTTACATTTTGGAGGGGTAATAATGGCTGAATTACGCTTAGATCATATTCAAAAAACGTATGATAAAAATGTGGTTGCTGTATCAGACTTTAATCTACATATTAAGGACAAAGAATTTATTGTCTTTGTTGGACCATCTGGGTGTGGGAAATCAACGACTCTAAGAATGGTGGCTGGTTTAGAGGAAATCACAGGTGGCGAGCTCTATATTGATGACAAAAAAATGAATGATGTCGCACCAAAAGATCGCGATATTGCGATGGTATTCCAAAACTATGCATTATATCCACATATGAATGTGTATGATAATATGGCTTTTGGTTTAAAGCTTCGTAAATTTAAGAAAGACGAAATCGACCAGCGTGTTCAGAATGCAGCAAAGATTTTAGGGTTAGAGGCATATTTAGACCGCAAGCCGAAAGCACTCTCAGGTGGACAACGTCAGCGTGTAGCACTTGGACGTGCAATTGTAAGGGATGCAAAAGTTTTCTTAATGGATGAACCTTTGTCTAACTTAGATGCCAAACTGCGTGTACAGATGCGTGCAGAAATTCAAAAATTGCATCAACGTTTGCAGACAACAACGATTTACGTAACCCATGATCAGACCGAAGCAATGACAATGGCAACTCGCCTCGTTGTAATGAAAGATGGAGTTATTCAACAGGTCGGAGCGCCTAAAGAGGTTTATGATCATCCTGAAAATGTATTCGTCGGTGGTTTTATTGGATCACCCTCAATGAACTTCTTCCTAGGTAAACTAACAGAGGGCTATTTCGAAGCTGATGGTATAAAACTGAAAGTTCCAGAAGGCAAAATGAAGCTTCTTCGAGAGCAAAATTACGTTAATAAAGAAGTTATTTTAGGTATTCGACCAGAAGACATCCATGATGAGCTACTAATCGTTGAATCTTCACCGGAATCCAAAATTGACGCACATATTGAAGTTGCTGAATTAATGGGAGCCGAGTCCATCTTATATTCTAAATTAGGCACACAGGATTTTGTAGCACGAGTTGATTCTCGCTCTGACGTCAAAGGCGGTGACAATTTAGAACTTGCTTTTGATATGAATAAAGTGCATTTCTTTGATAAAGAAACGGAAGAACGGATACGCTAAGAATAGAAAAAAATAACTTCATATCATGTTAAAGAGGAAAGTCCCGAAAGACTTTCCTCTATCCATATTTATGAAATTTATTTCCCGTGTAATTGTTGTTGTGCAGTTTGCACTAGACGTTTTGTAATTTCTCCACCTACAGAACCATTCGCACGTGATGTTGAGTCTGGTCCTAAGTTAACACCAAATTCTTGAGCAATTTCATATTTCATTTGATCAAGAGCTTGTTGTACTCCAGGGACAACTAATTGATTTGAACTGTTGTTAGCCATGTTTATCACCTCCTGTAATTCTATTGTTTGCACTATCAAAAAACTTATAAGTTTTATTTACTGGTAAATTGTAGGATTCCTTCCAGTTAAACAAAAAAACGCACTGCATCAAATTGCAGCACGCTTTTTTGCTTCGTCTATTTTGGAGATGTCATTTCTTTCGGGTTCACATACTTATCAAATTCTTCTTCTGTCAGTAAGCCTAGTTCAACTGCAGTAGCTTTTAGCGTTGAATTATCATTAAATGCCTTTTTAGCAATTTTAGCAGCATTTTCATAGCCAATATGAGGATTCAGTGCTGTAACGAGCATTAAGGAATCATTAAGGTATTTCTCAATTTGTTCATGGTTCGGTTCAATTCCAACCGCACAGCGCTCATCGAATGAAATAATACTATCCGCTAATAATTGACTGGATTGTAAAAAGTTATATGCAATCACTGGTTTAAATACATTGAGTTCAAAATTACCTTGACTTGCTGCAAAACCAATTGCTGCATCATTCCCCATAACTTGCGCGACAACCATTGTAACAGCTTCACTCTGAGTCGGATTTACTTTACCCGGCATAATTGAACTTCCAGGCTCATTCGCAGGTATTATAATTTCTCCAATCCCACAACGCGGACCACTAGCTAACCATCGTACATCATTTGCAATCTTCATCATATCTGCAGCTAATGCTTTAAGTGCTCCATGTGCATAAACCGTTTCATCATGACTTGTTAATGCGTGAAATTTATTCGGTGCAGAAACAAATTTTTTCCCGGTATACGAACTGATTGCCTCACAAACGCGTTCTGAGAACTCTGGATGTGCATTCAGCCCCGTACCAACCGCAGTACCACCAATAGCTAATTCTCTTAGATAATCTGTACTTTCCGTAATCATTTTTTCCGATTTTTCAAGCATGCGATGCCAGCCACTAATCTCCTGCCCAAGTGATAATGGTGTTGCATCTTGTAAATGCGTTCGTCCAATTTTCACGATATCGGAAAATGCTTCCATTTTTTCTTTCAGCGTAGCTTTTAATTGCTGTACAGCAGGAATAACCGTATCTTCCAGCTTCAATACAGATGCTACGTGCATTGCAGTTGGATATGTATCATTAGAGCTTTGAGATTTATTAACATCATCATTTGGATGAAGTCTTAGCTCGCTTCCTTTTCCTTCAAGCCATTTATTCCCGACAAATGCTAGAACTTCATTTACGTTCATATTGGATTGTGTACCACTTCCCGTTTGCCATACAACTAATGGAAAATGTTCATTCAATTCATCAGCTAATACAAGGTCAGCAGCATACGAAATTGCTTCTGCCTTCTGACTTTCCAACAAGCCTAAATCACTGTTTGCTTTTGCCGCACTTTTCTTTAGAATTGCAAACGCTTTAATAATTTCAGCAGGCATAGTCTCAGAACCAATTGGAAAGTTTTCCTTGCTTCGCTGTGTTTGCGCTCCCCAATATTTATCTGCTGGTACATGTATTTCCCCTATTGTATCTCTTTCCACACGGTAATCCATTCTAATTCCTCCCTATAATATGTATTACTCAAACCCTCTTCTATTGTAACAAATTTTTGAAATAAATTAATAGTTATCGACTTATTTTTTTAGTGCAAGTAACGACTTATCAGTTAAACACCCCTCTCTCAATAACTGAGAAAGGGGTGTATGCTTCATTATATACTCATAATTCCGCCTTTAGATGCATTTGTTACAAGCTTGGAATATCTTGCTAACCATCCAGTTTTAATTTTTGGTTCAAATGGTTTTAAGTCTTTACGTCGTTCTGTTAATTCTTCGGCCGAAACTATTACATTCATTGTCCGGCTTGGTAAATCAATTTTGATTATATCACCATTTTCAACCAAAGCAATTGGACCGCCTTCAGCTGCTTCTGGAGAAATATGACCAATTGAAATACCACGAGATGCACCACTAAAGCGACCATCTGTAATGAGTGCAACTTTAGTTCCTAGTCCACGACCCATAATAGCTGAAGTTGGCGCAAGCATTTCTGGCATGCCTGGTCCACCTTTTGGTCCTTCATAGCGGATGACTACAACATGACCTGCTTGTACTGTCCCATTATCAATCGCTTCTTGGGCTTCGTCTTGTGAATTAAAGACAATTGCTTCACCAGTAAATGTTTTGATTGACGGATCAACTGCACCTACTTTAATCACGGAACCTTCTGGAGCAATATTTCCATACAATACAGATAAACCTCCAACTGGACTATAAGGATTGTCTTTCGTACGAATCACTTCTGGATTAGTAATGTGATGGTCCTTTACAAGCTCACCCATTGTTTTACCGCTAACGGTAATTCTTTCCGGATGAATTGCCCCAGGGATTTTTGTTAGTTCATTAATAATTGCTTCTACTCCACCAGCTTTATTGATATCATCCATTGAAAGATCTGATGCCGGCATAATTTTTGCTAAGTACGGGACTCTTTCTGCAACTTTATTTATAACTTCTAAGTCGTACTCAATTCCAGCTTCATGCGCAATCGCCAATGTATGTAGTACGGTATTTGTTGACCCACCCATTGCCATATCAAGTGCAAAAGCGTCATCGATCGCTTCTTTTGTGATGATATCACGCGGCTTAACATCTTCTTTAATCATACGAACTAATTGTTTGGCCGCTTCGCGTACTAATTCTTTACGCCTTTCACTTGTAGCAACGATTGTACCATTACCAGGAAGTGCAACTCCCAGCATTTCCATTAAGCAGTTCATTGAATTTGCTGTAAACATACCTGAACATGAACCACATGTTGGACATGCATTCATTTCAATATCTAACAGCTCTTCTGAAGACATTTGTCCGGATTTGTGGGCACCAACACCTTCAAATACAGATGTTAAAGAAATTTGTTTTCCTGTTGCACTTACACCAGCTTCCATCGGTCCGCCTGATACAAAAACAGAAGGAACGTTCGTACGAGCAGCAGCCATCAGCATACCCGGTGTAATTTTGTCACAGTTTGGAATATAAAATACCCCATCAAACCAGTGTGCATTTATTACCGTTTCGGCAGAGTCTGCAATAAGTTCACGACTTGGTAAAGAATAACGCATTCCAATATGTCCCATTGCAATTCCGTCGTCTACTCCAATTGTATTAAACTCAAACGGAATACCACCTGCTTCAATAATCGCTTCTTTTACAACATCTGCAAACTCTCGTAAATGAACATGACCAGGAATAATATCAATGTACGAGTTACAAACACCAATAAAAGGTTTCTCAAAATCTTTAGGTTTTACTTTTCCTGTTGCATATAAAAGACTGCGGTGTGGAGCACGATCGACTCCAATTTTAATCATATCGCTTCTCATCTGAACAACACATCCATAATTTCAAATTTTAAATCTATTTTAAATCCTAAGTTGTCTGCTGTCAATATAGTTGTACGACAAGTTAAATAAAACTCTTCCTGTGACATTTCACCGGACTTTCTGAACTTCTCCTAATAAACTGTTATTCAATTCTTAAGTCTTTCATCGCGTGTAAAATGTGAATTTTCATTGCACTTCTGGCTCCCTCAGGATTACGGGCTTTCATAAATTCCATAATCAGCTTATGATCATTCAACGTATCTTTTACGACTTGCTCATTTTTTTGGGACAATTGGACTCCTTTATCAATTGCCTGAAAAACAACTGGCATAAGCTTGTCGATAAATTCATTATGAGTAGCCTTGGCTATCGATTTATGAAATTTCTGTTCAACATCTGTCCGATCCTCACCCTGGTCAATTTTTTGTTCAATCTGATTCCCATACTCTAATATGCGACTTAGCTCAGCATCACTCGCTCGTAACGTCGCATAATAGGCTGCTTCCGGCTCAAAAATCAGACGCATTTCATACAGGTCTTTCGCATTTATTCTTGCATGGGAAAGACCATTCAATGATTGCATGGTATCATGTAAATCAACTTCCTTTTTCACAAATGTACCTTTGCCTCGTTTAATTTCCAATACTCCATTTGTTACTAATATTCGAATCGCTTCACGCAATGTCGTTCTGCTAATCTGAAGTTCCTCTGATAACTCAATTTCGTTCGGCAGTTTATCACCTGGTAAAAATCTTTCTTCGATCGTAATCATTGATAAAATATCTTCTGCTATATTATCGGAAAGCCGCTTCATTTGTTTCATCTATCCTATCATCCTTATTTTTTTATAGTATAGCACACCATGTACACTGCATTATTAATCATTTAGAATACTAAACATGAACATAAACACTGGAAAAAATATGTAATGACACAAAATTGTACTACTCTACAGACCACCAACTACTGATATTTCGATATAATACGTTACATAGCTTTAATTTAAGGAAGACTTCATACTTTTCACTGTCCTAAAGGTTTTCCAAATACTTCAAGAAGGAGGATGTCGCTATGCCAAATACATGGACACATATTTTATTTTGCGAAGATGTGATTGATTCCGTCAAACAGCCTTATCCATTTTCACAATATGAACCTTATATGAAACTAGGCGCGCAAGGACCAGATCCATTTTTCTATTATAACTTCTGGCCATGGATAAAGGATGAACCTGTCCATGAAGTCGGTATGACACTTCATACGGAACGCTGTGGCGATTTCCTAATGGATTTGATTCGAAAAGCGAAGGGCCAATGTAGCGAGGTAAAAGCCTATGTTACCGGATTTATCACCCACCATATCCTTGATCGTAATACGCATCCATATATTCATTATCGCGCTGGCTATGAGGGAAGTAATCATCAAAAGCTGGAAATTATTATTGATACGTTAATGATGGAAAAATACCATAAATTAAAAACGTGGAAAACGCCTGTATATAAGGAAATTGATGTTGGCAGAACACTAAATCTCGAAGTACGAGAATTGCTTCACGAAACAATAAAGAAACACTATCCAGAATTAAATCGAGATACATCTGAATATATTCAAAAAGCATACCGAGATATGCTGCTTGCATTGAAGATACTTATGGATCCTTATGGTTGGAAAAACTTCATGCTACGCTCATTGATTTCATCTTATTCACATCAACCAGTAAAAACAAATGTTGATTACTTGAATTTAAATCATACAACCTGGTATCACCCTGCAACAAATGAAGCCTCAAACCATAGCTTTATTGAGCTATACGATAAAGCGCGAGTAGAAGGCATTGAAATTTTGTCACAGCTGCAAAACTATTGGGAAAACAGTGCCAACTCATCCGAACAACGATTAAGCGAACTTATTGATAATATTTCATATGATACTGGTAAGCCGTTAAAACTCGGCCTTAAAAATAAATATAGTGATCCAATTGTTTAGACATTAGTATAGTTTTTACACGATTAAAATAAATTCCTCGAGTAAAATATACTCAGAGGGTCTATATAGATAGCTCGGGATAGACAATAACTTGTATATCCCGAGCCTAATTTTTGTCAGCACTACTAGCAAACAATTTTTGATGACATGATGCTATTTCGGTTTTACCTCTACTACACCTTTAGGGTTTGTCAGTCGTTCCGCATCTTGCATTCCTTTTTCAACATCAACAAATCTCAGGATAATAATACCTGCAATAAAGAATACGATAAGTGAAACAATTCCAAGTCTACTGCTTCCTGTTACTTGACCTACAAAGGCAAACATAAATGGTCCAATCACAGCTGCGAATTTAGAGGATATTCCATAGAATCCAAAGAATTCCGCATGTTTATTTGCTGGAACCATCCGACCGAAAATGGAGCGGCTTAGGGATTGTGCTCCCCCTTGGACCATTCCAACTACAATAGCCAAAATATAAAAATGCAATGCAGAGGTCATAAAGTATCCAATTATGACAATACCAAGATAAACGAATAACGTAATATTTAATGCTTTTTTAGCTGTAATGACTGAAGCTAGCCACCCAAAGAAAAATGTAAAAGGAATTCCGACAAATTGTGTAATTAATAGGGCGACAATTAAATCATTCTGCGCTATCCCAATTTCACTGCCATAAACAGTAGCCATCCGAATAATCGTTGATATTCCATCATTATAAAGCCAGAAAGCCAGCAAGAAAATAAGCAGCTGTTTATATTGCTTCATTTCTTTAAATGTATTTCCTACTCGGGAAAAACCAATAGCAACATATGACCTATCACGTTTTACTTCAACTTTCTTTTCTTCTTTTATGTTTTTAATGAGTGGGATGGAGAAGATTAACCACCAAATCCCAACGGTGACAAAAGCAACTCGAGTAGACATCTCCGTATCTGGTAGCCCGAACCAGCCGGGATTTAAAATCATTAAAACATTAATCGCTAACAATATTCCTCCGCCTATGTATCCATAGGCAAAACCACCAGATGAAACACGATCAATTTCGTCTTTCGTGGCGACTTCTGGAAGAAATCCATCATAGAACACGTTCGCACCAGAAAAACCGATGGAACCAACTATAAATAGTACGGAGGCTAATATATAATCCCCTTCACCAACAAAAAACAGTAAAATACTTGCTATGATACCCATAAATGCAAAAAACTGAAGAAATTTTTTCTTGGCTGCAGAGAAATCACTAATGGCACCTAAAATTGGCGCAAGCACAGCCACGATTAAAACAGAAATGGACTGCGAATAGCCCCAATAGCTTGTAGCCAATCCTTCCTCTAAACCAGAGGCCGCTACACTAGAATAATAAACAGGAAGTACCGCCGCCATTATCGTTGTTGCAAATGCTGAATTACCAAAGTCATATAACATCCAGCTGCGTTGTATTTTCTTTTTATTTCCCATCAATTTTCACCCCTTTTGTTAGCATACCAAACTTTTCCTGTTTGGAAATAACAACATTGTAAAATTTACAAAAATAATATATGTAGGAATAAAGTAAAGGCTCCCAAAACTAGGTTAGCCAAAGCTTTAGAAGAATTTTTATAATGAAGCAGCAAGAAAAAGCCTCACCATAACGGTAAGACTTGGTATTGTTACTCCCATATAAAGTGTCTGTATGATTCACTTGCTTTAAGAAATTCCTCTTTATTACCTTTCTCAATGGAGCTATTGATGTCTTCTTCTAATCGATTTTTATTCCAGTTAAAACAAAGCTCATCCAAAATCAATCGGGAAAAGAGTCTTAATTCATAAGGTATTTCTCTTTTTGCTTGTAGCTTTTCACCTTCATAGCGATAAAATCGATATACTATTTTTTCCTTCTTCATGGAACATGCCCCCTTTGTTCCCTTTTTATTATTATCCTAAATTTTTAGAATAATTTCAACTAAAAACAACTTTTTTAGGCGATTTGGTACAAAAACTTAAATGCTGTTGTAACCTAGTTGCGACTAAATCTTAGCTAAAACCTAATGTCGGCATAAGGAATATGTTACCTTAACATTTCCTACATAAGCTAAGCATGTTCACATGGTCAAATCATCCCACAATACAGACGCATAATCGGACATCGCATTTTGTATTCTGTAAGGACACTTCCACTTTCGTTTCTAATTTTTCCCTCTGTAAACATCCTTCACACCCTTCAATACATATAACCAGGGTCTTGAATGTTTCTCTAGACCCACCTTGTCTTGCTCTGATAGACTGTTAAAGCTATATAAAAATGGAAACAATTAAATGTGGAGGCATTTAGGATGAATCATTCAGAAAACCTGAAAATGGGAGAAAAAGGCGCATGGCTAAGCATTTTTGCGTATATTACGCTTGCCATTATTAAATTATATATCGCTACAATTGGAGACTCTGCTGCCCTTTATGCAGATGGATTAAATAATATTACGGATGTAATTGCTTCTGTTGCTGTGTTAATCGGCCTAAAAATATCAAGAAAGCCGCCAGATAAGGATCATCGCTATGGGCATTACCGGGCTGAAACCGTTGCAGCATTATTTGCAGCTTTTATCATGATGTTTATTGGCGTACAAGTGATATACGATACATTGAAAAGTATGGCTGCCGCTGAAGCTTCACAGCCAAGCATGTTAACAGCATGGACCGCTTTAGGTTCTGCAGTTGTTATGTTATTTGTATATCGCTATAATGCTAAACTTGCTAAAAGAATTGAGAGCAGCTCATTAAACGCTGCTGCACAGGATAATCGTTCAGATGCGCTTGTAAGTATTGGGGCATTTATCGGTATTTGCGGGGCACAGTTTGGGCTTTTCTGGCTCGATCCATTAGCTGGAATGGTCGTCGGAATTATTATTTGTAAAACAGCATGGGATATCTTTAAAGATGCCACACACACACTAACAGATGGATTCGATGAAGAACAGCTGGAAATGATTAAGAAAAGCATTATCAAAGTACCTGAGGTTATAGAAGTCGTTGATGTCAAAGGGAGAGTCCATGGTAATCAAGCATTAATTGAGATCACCATTTTAGTTGACCCAACTTTGAATGTAGCAGAAAGTCACCGCATTACGGAAAGAATTGAAGACTATTTATTTAAAAAGCATCGCATCACACATGCGCATATCCATATTGAACCATATGGAGGAAAATAGGCTTTAGCAAATCATCGCTAAGCCTATTTTTTGATTGTTGATCAGGAGCTTTTTTAAAATGATAATAAAAAAACAGTAAGAATTGCTCCTAAGACAACTAAAATAATATTTAATCCAAAGTATGCCAGAACAACTGCCACAAGTCCACCTATCATTCCATGATGAGGCTCTTCTGGTTTAACAGACATAATACCAGGAAAAATTAAAGCTCCTAGTGCTGCATATGGTATTGCACTCAACCACTTATTAATCCAAGGACGAAACTGCATTTTTTCAATGATAACAGCAGGAATAACCCTTGGCAGCATTGTGGCTAATGACATCCCAATAATCATCAAAATAATCATGTGCGTTCCTCCCCTAGGAAATAAATGCCACTAAACCCACCAATAATCGTTCCAGCAACGATTGCCCAACCAGTACTCATCCCCAGCTGAACAAATCCTGCGTTGACTAGCATTGCTACAATTGCAATCGCAGCTATTCTTGTTTCCTGTTTAATAGATGGAATGAGCAGTCCAATAAACATGGCATACAATGCGATCCCCATACTTTGACTAAGTTTTTGGGGTATGATATCTCCAAGCATACCACCAAGCAGAGAACCAAAAACCCATGATAAATATGCGCTAGCAAGAATCGTGCCATAGAATAAAGCACCCTTTTTCATGCTTGCTTCTTTCGAATTCATTGCAGAGACTGCAAACGATTCATCGGTCAATCCGAAAGCTAATGGAATTTTCCATTTTAGTTTAATTTTTTTGAGCTGATTCATAAAAGATAAACTCATAACAAAATGCCGGAAATTCAGGACAAAGGTTGCAATAATAATTTCCAATGCTCCTGTTCCAACCGCAAACATATTCACTGCCATAAACTGACTGGCACCTGCATAGACCAAAGCACTCATCAATGTTAATTCTGTTAATGACATCCCTGCTTGCTTGGCTAGAACTCCATATGTAATCGCAACTGGCAAATAACCAAGAATTATTGGAAACCCTGTTGCAAACCCTTTTCGAATCATATGTATAGAAGTATACGAATGTTGTTCTTCTTTTAACACAATGTCTCACAAGCCTCCTCAAGTAAAATAAAACTTCCTCTTTTAGCAGTACTCTATTGCTAGTCGATAAAACATAATAAAGCTAAGGCAGAATATAGTGTCTTCCTCCCCTTTCTCTTGTTTTTGCTCTCGATCTTCGTGGTGATGGGAATTACAGCCTGGTAACGCATATAAAATTCTTTATAGTATAACTGAATATTTCCTAAAATGGAAGGATTCTATCTTATAGGAGGTGTTGACAAAAGAAGATTGGAGCATGTATAGTCAATATTACATAATTGAATTACGCAATTTATCCTAGGGATTCGAAGTAGATTATTTTTTAGCAAAGAATAGAGACAAAGCGGTTGGTGCAAGCTTTGGCGGAAAATAGTTGAATTACAAATCCTGTCTAGATATATGCTGAATGTTAGCATGAACTATTCAAAGGATTGCATACAATGAGCGGGTGAATTGTATTTCACCAATCAGGGTGGTAACGCGGAGTATAGCTTCGTCCCTTTTTTAGGGGACGGAGCTTTTTTGTATTTGGTAACAGCCACAGACCAAGTTTTTTAATATCTTCAAAAGGAGTAAACATCATGATTCCAATTAACCCAAAGCATCAACCTTCATTTATCGAAGCAATTTTCTTTTTTTTACTGATTATCGGTTTAATCAGCTACTTTATCATTGGATTAGAAGCTGTGCCACATATACCTATTTTACTCGGGATTTTTATACTTGTTGCATACGGTTTATTTAAACGTATCACTTTTAAAGAACTACAAGATGCCATGATTTCAGGAGCACAATCAGGTATGGGAGCTATTTTCTTATTCTTCCTTATTGGGATTCTAATTAGCAGTTGGATGGTTAGCGGGACCATCCCAGCACTAATCAATGCTGGCTTCACAATCATTGGCGGAACTTGGTTTTATGGAATTGTCTTTGCTGTTACTGCGATTATAGGCGTAACACTAGGTAGTTCCTTAACGACGACTGCAACTGTTGGCGTCGCCTTTATTGGAATGGCAGGTGCAATGGAAGCTTCCTTAGCAATTACAGCAGGTGCAATCGTTTCTGGTGCTTTCTTTGGGGATAAAATGTCGCCGCTATCTGATACAACCAATCTTGCTTCAACTATCGTTGGAGTAGATTTATTTGACCATATAAAGCATATTAGTTTAACAACGATACCAGCTTTTATCATTTCGTTAATTTTATTTGTTTTAATATCGCCAGAACAAAATACGTCTCTACAAAGTATCGTATCCTACCGTGAAGCATTACAAGCTTCTGGATTAATTCATTGGTTATCATGGATTCCATTGATCGTTCTCGTTATTTGCACAATTATTAAAGTCCAGGCTTTTATTGCCTTAACTGTAAGCAGTTTGGTGGCAACATTTATAGCAAGAATAACAAGTGACCATACTTGGTCAGAAATTTGGGCGTATTGGTTTAATGGTTATACTGGGACTACAAATTTTGAACCGGTTAATGAGTTGCTTTCCAAAGGCGGTATAAACAGTATGCTCTTCACGATTTCACTCGTTATTTTAGCTTTAAGCTTTGGTGGCCTATTATTTGTAACAGGGATTATTCCTACGATGCTAGCCACTTTTCAGGAAAAATTACGAAAAGCACGTTCCATTATCGCAGCAACTGCTGCTACAGCAATTGGTGTCAACGTCCTAATTGGCGAACAATATTTATCCATTCTACTTACTGGAGAAACATTTAAAACGGTATATGAAAAAGCTGGTCTAACTAAAAAGGCTCTTTCTAGATCTCTGGAGGATGCAGGAACCGTGATTAATCCACTCGTTCCTTGGAGTGTTTGTGGTGTATTTATTGCAGATGTACTAGATGTACCTGTACTAGATTATTTGCCATTCGCATTTTTCTGCCTGCTCAGCCCTGTTATTACGGTTTTATTCGGAGCAAAAACGGCAACATTGAAAAAATAAGTTACTAATGTGTTTCGATTGAACAAAAGCGCGTGGCGCCAAAGCTGGACATGGCTGTTTCGGTAAATATGTAATCCACAGCATTCAAATTTTTATAGTTACCTATCCTCAAAAACAATAATATGAGGCTTTCCCGATAAGGAAAAGCCTCATATTATTTTTGATAACTTTCTTAAGCCTTCAAGCAACCTTGGTGACGGTCTGCAAAAGAGCGATTCTTCTAAAACATGAATATTGTTATTTCGAATTGCTTTCATTTCATTCCAGCCTGGTCGCTTTTTTACTAATTCAGGTCGCATCTTATCTTCTTTTATTCCTACCCAAACCATACAAATATGATCTGGATCTCTTTTTTTTACTTCATCCCAATTTGTTTGATAACTAGCAACATGTTCCGTTGCGAAAATGTTTGCTGCTCCTGCCAATTGACTTATTTCTGTAAGCCAATTTACATATCCCGGAGTAAAAACTGGTTTTGGCCACCATTCCCAATATAAGGTTGGTTTATGTTCTTGTTCGAGTGCCTTTTCTTTATAAGCCTTCACTTCAGCAAGGAATTCGTGAGCTTTCACATCTCCAAGTGATTTAGCATTTAGAGCTTCTCCAACTACTCGAATATCATTTGCTATTTCTTCTAAAGAATTCGGATTCAAAATAATATAAGAGAGCTTTCTAGCATCTAGCTCCTCGATATTCTTTTCCATTCCAGGAACACTTAAAGAAGCTAGTATGAGGTCTGGCTGCAATGCTTCTACTTTGTCCATATCGATGGAAAGATCCGGCCCAACTTTCGGTAAATCCAATACCCTCTTCGGCCAGTCTGAATAATCGTCTACACCAACTAACACATCAAGTTTTCCCAAATATGCTAAAACTTCCGTATTGCTCGGACAGATTGATACAACACGCATAGACAATCGTCTCCCCGTAACGTACTATTATTCCTTGTCTTGATCCGTCGTTAAAAGTGGTCCATCCTTTGTAATTACAATTGTATGCTCATACTGTGCTGAGCGTCCTTTATCAATAGTTCGTGCTGTCCAGTTATTTTCATCCATTTGACTTTCCCAGCTTCCTTCATTAATCATCGGTTCGATTGTGATCACCATACCCTCTTTAAGACGCAATCCTTTATTAGGCAAGCCGAAATGCGGGATATGCGGATCTTCATGAATCGTCGGTCCAATTCCATGCCCAGTGAAATCACGAACAACAGAAAAGCCTTCTCCTTCTGCATAGGTTTGAATAGCATGGCCAATATCTCCAATACGCTTACCTACCTGGGCTTGTTCAAGCCCTTTATACAGAGCTGTTTTCGTGACATCCATGAGGCGTTTTCCTACCCCATCAACTTCTCCAACTGCATACGTCCATGCTGAATCGGCTAGCCCACCGTTAAGATTCACAACCATATCTATTGTAACAATATCACCATCTTGCAATTTTTCTTCTCTCGGGAAGCCATGACATATCTCATCATTAATTGATGCACAAATTGCATACGGATAGCCGTTATATCCTTTCTGCTCAGGTGTCGCTCCCCGTTCAGATAGAAACTTTTCTACAAAATCATTAATCTCCATGGTTGTAACCCCAGGTTTTATCATATCAGCTATCGCTTTATGACACGCAACAAGCACATCACCAGCAGCTTGCATTTGCTCAATCTCACGTTTACTTTTTCGTGTAATCATTGGTCATCTTCCTCTCTTTTATCGTCAACATTACGAACACTTATTGTTAAGTCATTATGGTTAATAACAGGAAATATACAAAATAAATTTTATCATAAAATAAAATTACTTTCAGTAACAGTCTACTATACTATATTATTCAAAACATAAAATTCATGACAAACACTTTCCTTCATTGTAAACCATTATTTGAGACTCCCAAGGCTAAAGCCGCTAGCTCTATACCTAGAGGTTTAACGAGTGGGATTCTTGCATGACTTACCGTTCGCAATCCATTTCTGTTTTTGAACAGCCTGCAAGTTAAGGGGCATCTCATTGCCCCGCCCTGTTTCGTTCCACCCATCTTTGATAGGCGTGTACCAAAACAGGCGGTGTCACTATTACCACGACACTAATTCTTTTTAGATTTCTCCTCGGATAGTCCGCTCACTGCTTTCGAAATATTTATGGCGGCATTTATATCTGCATGGCTTCGGTAGCCACACTTCCTACAACAAAAAGCATTTCTATCCCGATTTCGCTTGTCAACATGTCCACATTTGCACATTTGGGAGGTGTAGGTTGGATTCACATACTCAACCAAGAGCCCTGCCATTTGTGCCTTGTATGCAATAAACTGTTGCAATTGATAATGGGACCAGCGATGCAAAGTTCGACCTGCTTCTTTTTTTGATTTTCTGAAATGCCGGATACCTGTCAAATCTTCCATTCGAATTAGATGAACACCGTTATCCAATGCGAATCTGATAATTTGACGGCTTATCTTATGGTTTGTTTCCTTCACCCAGTCGGATTCTTTGTTTTTCGATTTACGGATAGCTTCAAGCTTCTTCAAGCTGCCAAGTTTTCGCCTACGGGAAGCGAAACGTCTTCTTCGATATCCGAGTTCCTTCCCTGGGAAAAAGATAGAAGTCGTCCCAATAGAACAGGTGGCAAGCTGGCGCATTCCGATGTCAATGCCCATGGTTTTGGCTTGAGCTTGATCGGCTTGCTTTTGTTCTACTTCAAAAGAAAAGCTGATTGCGACAAACCACCGCCCTCTTTTTTCAAAAAGCTCTGTAGTGCCTTGTTTAACCTCACTAGACAAAAGTTTGTCAAGCCATGGCTTTTGATGGTCTTTACAGACAACTGGCACACCAATCCGCTTTTCTTGTGTTGGAAAAGAGACTTTATATAATCTGTTTTCTCTCTCAACCTTAAAGTTTTGATTATTGAATCCACACCACATACGGCGAAAAGTTTTCGTTTTCTGTTTTTTCTTTTTCGATTTTACTGTTTGAATCGTTTGATTGACAACAGCTGCAGGAAATGGCTTATCTGAAAAGTGTTTAAATACTTTCGAAGTAGCTGTTTGAAGTCCATCAAAATGCAACAACCAATTTGAAAAAGCGGTATTAATCGCTGTCATTTTTTGGTACATTGCCATTTTCTCTTTTGTCGGTTTTTGTAGCTCCAGCTTAAGTGTGATCGTTTGCACGTTATACACCTCCTGCTTAAATTATATCACAAAAGGGAACGTTTGTGCTGTTTAAGTGTTACTTTTAGATTGGGTTTAAGGGAAAATCTCAAATACTGTAAAGTTTAAAACATGGAATGTATTTGTTTCCAAATAAAAATGCAGCAGGATAACTGCTGCATTTTTATTATGATGACGAAATGCGAAAGCACCTCATCTTATTGTATTCTATTTCTTAGCAGCAGTAGCCACCATAGCCTCCATTGCCCCCGCCTGTATAAGCAGTGCCAATGATTATTAATAAAATAAATAATACGACTAACAAGGCGAAACCGCCAGAGCCGAACTCTTTACCTCCAACATCTTTACTCATTTTTTTCCCTCCCTATTTTCAAGACTACTTTACTTTATGCTGCGTTCATCAAATTGGGAGGGCTATTTACTCATTTTTTTTCTAAAAATACTTATACATAATCACGCACATGATAAATTTTTCCGTTTTCCACATCATCATCTGTTAAAATATCAACCACTACTCCACCAACTAAATCTGTATCTTTTAGCAAGTTATTATCCTTAAATTCTTTAAACTTTTCCACATCGGCAAATTCATCTTCAGAGCTTGAACGTATTTTCTCTTGCATGTTTGTATCCATAATTCCTGGACTAAACGCGATTATTTTATGACCATTCTTCAATTCTTCCTGTTCAAGTGCAGCAGTTTTCGTATACATGTTCACACTCGCTTTAGTTGAACAGTAAGCACTCCAGCCATAAGATGGCTTTTCAGCTGCACCAGAAGTGATTACAACGCTAATTAACTGAACCCCTTTTTCCGTTGTCTTTTTTAGGAAATAATTTGTTATTGCCATCGGAGCAATCGTATTGAGATTCACATGTTTTGTAAGATCTGTAGTCTTTATATGCATCGATTGAGCAATTGGCTCAACCGTAGCAGCGTTATTTACTAAATAAACCGTTGTCGCTTCCTCCCAGAAAATAACATCGCTAATTTCATCACATACTGAATCCAATGTATTGATATTTGCCAGATCACAAGAGATATGCGTGAATAAATCTCCGTGATTTTCTAACTGATTATTCGTACTACGAGAAAGTCCAATTACATGAATATTTAAATCAATAAACAACTTGGCAATCGATTCTCCAAGCCCTTTCGAGACCCCGGTAACAATGGCATATTTCATTTCCACTCTCTCCTTTTAACGGTTTTTCATATTTTTATTTATCTTAATACAGAATTACCCCGAATCTGAAAAGGAGAAACGGGGTACTTTAATCATTCCTTATTAATTTCATCCCAGTAGTATACGAGTGTTTCCATCCCTTTATCAAAGCTATCTAACGGGAAGCTTTCATTTGGTGAATGCAAGCGATCCTCTGGTGTTCCAAATCCTAATAAAACAATTGGCATATCGTAAATTTCCTCAATCCATTCTACGACAGGAATCGAACCACCCATGCGAATGAAAATTGTTTCTTTATCAAAAGCTTTCGTATAACTGGCAGCAGCCTTTTTAATGAGTGGATGGTTCGGCTCTACTTTATATGCTTTAGAAGATAGTTTTTCTTTTTTCACTTCTAGTGTTACACCTGCAGGAGCAACTTTATTGACATGTGCTTCTAGTAATTCCTGAATTTTTTCAGGATCTTGTCCAGGAACAAGTCGACAGGTTATTTTTGCAGTTGCAGAAGATGGAATTATAGTTTTCGTTCCTTCTCCTTGATATCCGCCATAGATTCCGTTTATTTCAAATGTCGGACGTCCCATCGTGTGTTCTTTAGCCGTATACCCTTTTTCAGATACCGTCTCAGGTATACCAGTTGCTTCAACAAAATCCTCACTTGGAGCTTGTTCCATTAATTTCCTTTCAGCACCACTCAGTGGTTCTACATCGTCATAAAAACCATCTACTGTGATTACTTCATTTTCATTCTTCATTGATGCGAGTATGTGGCTTAATGCGATAATCGGGTTTCTTACTGCACCACCATACATACCGGAATGCAAATCATGATCGGGCCCATTTACGGTAATTTCAATGCCCGTAAATCCTTTTAACCCATATAGAATGGTTGGTTGATTTTTCGCCGCCATACCGGAATCAGAGATAACTGCAAAATCTGCTTGAAATTGCTCTTTCTTTTCTTGTAAAATGTTGTACAAATTCTCGCTGCCAATCTCTTCTTCCCCTTCAATGCATACCTTTACATTGAGCGGCAGTTTTCCTTCGGTTTTCATATAAGCCTCAAAAACTGCCAAGTGCATAAATACTTGTCCCTTATCATCACTTGAACCACGTGCATAAAGGCGACCATCTCTTACCTCTGCTTGAAAAGGATCACTTTTCCATTGGTCTATCGGGTCTACTGGCTGGACATCATAGTGCCCGTAAAAAAGCACTGTTGGGGCATCTTCTCCCGCCCCATTGTACGCAGCATATACAAGTGGATGACCTTCTGTCTCCTGCTTTTCTACCTTGTCAAAACCAATCTCTTTTAAGTATGTAACAATAAAGTCTGCCGCACGAGTTACATCTCCTTTGTATGCACTATCCGTACTCACACTCGGAATCGCCAGGAAATCACTCAATTTGGTTAGCAGACGTTCTCGGTTGTCCTTCAAATAGTATAATGCTTTTTCACTCATTAGACATTCCTCTCCTATCATATTGATATATAGTTTATTTTAGCATAACGGAAATGAAAAGGAATAGTTCGTCAAACTAATGGGTTTCGTTTTAGATATATATTAATAAATAAGGGTACAATTCTTTATTCAAGATTTGCACCCTTAAGTTCAAGATCACCTATTAAAGTTTCACATTCGCTATTGGAAATGGACTTTAAAGGGACTTATATCAAACACCACGTTTATTCCCCCATAAATAAGTGTGAAGCTGTGGCAATACCCGAACGTCGTTCAATTCTGAATTATTCATTACAAGGTCAACCAATCGTTCGTATTTTTCAAGTAAATATGGTAACAACTTATCCTGTTCTACTGTTTCCAAATCATCATTACCCACTTGCAGAAACAATTCTACATCAGGATACCTTTTGTGTATGTTGATGGCATATTGCAAATCTCCTTTCTCAAAGATGACCACCTTTAAACTGAAATTGCCTTGTTGCTTTTCCTCTAATGAACGGATGATAAAATCCAATGTTTCAAAATTTGTAGTCATTCCAGAGCTCGGTGGCTTAGGCGAAATCGTCAGATCATCTATCTTTGTAAACCATTTCTGCCATCTGCTACCTTGTGTTTCCAATGCAACCTTCACCTTATTTTCATGAAGTAAATCTACCAATGTATTCAATTGTGCCAATAATCCTGGATTCCCTCCAGAGATGGTAACATGCTGAAATCTTCCATCGCCCTTTTCAAATAAGGCATCCACTATTTTCTGCGGTTCCATCATTTGAATCGATTCCTTTTCTGAACCGTCCCACGTGAATTTCGAATCACACCATGAGCAGGAATAATCACAGCCGGCCGTTCTGACAAACATCGTTTTTTGGCCAATGACCATTCCTTCACCTTGAATGGTTGGACCAAATATTTCAAGTACAGGTATTTTTCTCATAATGTTTTCTCCTTCGGTCGGTAAATACAATAGCTTGTGGGCGTTTCCCTTAAATATACCTGAACACAAGTTGGGTTATTCGACAGGGTGTTTAGGTATTCCTTAATGATTTCATATATAGTACGGGCAACCACTTCTGTTGTTGGAAAATATTCAGCGTCCTGGTCGGAGAATTTGGTATCTTCGTTCATCATACGATGATCAAATCGCTTATGAATTAAATCTTTTATTTTTTTAAAATCTACCAAAAAACCTGTGTGATCAAGCTCGTCTCCAGCAATGGTGACATTTGTAAAATAGGTATGCCCATGCATATTTTGGCATTTCCCAGCATCCTCATGTGGTACATAATGAGCTGCGGCAAATTGAAAATCTTTATTTAGTTCATATGCATAGGGATGTTCTGTAACTGGATAAATCTGTTGCATCATGAATCATCACTCCTTCGTTTATTTTGTATCTTTGGGAGCTTGTATCCATCCAAATAAAAAAAGAACAACACTAAGAAGATGCTGTCCATGCTCCTTAGTTTTTTATAGAGGGATGGAATTTCGAACCTCTCCTGCCAATACGCAGATTCTATTATTCACTTACCATCTTACTTTACCATATCTTTTGTTTAAGATTAAAGAATACATGTCAACATAGAAATGAATTCATTCATGGTATAGCAAAAAACGTTTCAAAGGAAAAGACGATAACCGATGATCGTCTTGTTTAACGTTTGCATCAGTTTACTATAATAATAGACAGCTAAAAATATAAGAAATATGTAAAAATAAGAAATAAAATTGAAGATACAATAATTCTAATCCAACTCAATTTTTTACTTATCCCTGCTCTTTTTTCTAAGTAATTTATATAACTAACTGTTAATATAAAACCAAAAAGTATAATTGCATATCCTAAATTATCATTTTCTTTAATCAAATACCTCATTGCAGCTATAGCAACGAGTATAATGCCGATTGTTCCCAAAGTCATATTGAAATAAAGAGCTTGTTTATTTTCCTTCAAAACTACCCTTCCCTCTAAAAAATTCCTCAGGTATATCCCTTTCAATTACTTAACAACCCCGCCCCGCAAACGATAAAAAGCCACTTCTCTAATTGAAGAGTAGCAACAGATCGTTCAATAAGAATTATTTATTTTTTCTCTAATGCCTTTACACCTCTGATTAGCCAATACAAAGCTATCCAAGGTAAAACAAATTTAGTAATCCATTCAATTAAAACAAATAAGAAGAAACTTTCAATGTTAAAAAACGGGAGAATTATGAAAAGTACTACTAAAATGGCACCACCAATGATGAAAATATTCATCGGATTATCACCTCTTCCATAGGTAAACTAATCTTTAATTTGGAAAAATAGTATCTTTTGAATAGGTAAACAGCCAAAATCTAACCTCTTTTCGAAAATAAATCTTTAACAAACCTATTACTATACTTCAATAAGACAGAGCCGGTGTCCTTTTACACTAAACCTACACCGTTAGTACCATTGCTACCATTTGCATCATAACCTAATAACTTTTCCTTAGATTTTCTTTACTTTTAACCATATGCCTTATTCCTTTACCTGCAAGTGGTTCGTCTTTAAATCTTGGTATAATGTGGAAATGAGCATGAAAAATATGCTGACCTCCTACTTCACCACAGTTCCAACCAAGATTATATCCTTGAGGTTCATGTTCTTTGTCTAAGTATTTTTTTACCTCTTGAAGAAGACTGTAAGTTGCTGCCCATTCATCGTTTCTCTATGATTTTTAGGAACAATGAGCCCTGCTCCTTCAAGTAGACCAGCTTTTATTTTTGATTGATCTAATTGTAAAAAAAGACAATGTTCATTACTCAAAACAACTTTTTGTTTAGGTTCTGAATAGGGGTTACAAAAAACACACTTTTCCATGGTAATCTCCTCATTTTTTACTTCTCTTCTCAGTAACTTCTACATAACCCGATTCTAGCACATATTTATTCAGTTATAGCACCACCATTTGAAGAAGCATTAAATGGCACTTATTAAACAATCGTGCCATTTAATTGAAATATTCCATACTGCGGGTCAGTAAAAAATAAAAAGCAGCAGCTACTAATAATAAATTAACTATTGCTAACTTCTTCATACCTTCTTTTATACATATAACCAAGCCATATAAACTGCTAAACATCCAAAAAGCTATCAAAATTATCCAACCCAAATGGTCATTTCTATAATCGTCATCGAAAAACATCGTTATTGCACCTACAATTAAAAAAATAAGCAAGGTGTTAGTCCCAACTCTTAAAGCTTTATTTGTATTATCACTTTTCAATTTATCCCCACTTTTTTTGTGCTAAACTGCCAGTTACATTAAGAACAACATTTCACATAATTATCTTACCATATATTAATAATCTTTCAAAAAATTCAATAATGTCCTCGTTATTTTAATAATAAAAACCGTCTGAACTAGACGGTTTTGTTTGTTAATTTATTAGTCAATAATGTCATTTGAGTTGTATTTTTTGTCAATACAACTCAAAACGGAACCACATTTAAATGAGTTGTTCCTGTTTATTGCTTAGTGCTATTTTTAAATCATCAATCAAGTCATCAGCATCCTCAATTCCAACCGATATACGAATTAACCCATCGGTGATCCCAAGCTCTTGTCTACGCTCAGCTGGAATTGAAGCGTGTGTCATTTTAGCCGGAACAGAAATTAAGCTCTCAACAGCTCCAAGACTTTCGGCTAATGTAAAATAGTTTACCTTACCAAGTACTTCATCTGCTTTTTCAGCACTTCCAACATCAAAGGACACCATGCCGCCAAACCCAGTTGTCTGCTGCTTCGCAATTTCATGTCCTGAATGAGTCTCGCGTCCAGGATAATAAATAGTGGAGACACTCTCGTGTTTTTCCAGGAACGAAACGATTTTCTTCGTATTTGCCTCAATTGCTTCCATACGAATAGCCAACGTCTTAATCCCCCGCATAATAAGCCAGGAATCCTGTGGTCCAAGTACCGCACCAACTGAATTTTGGATGAAATGAAGCTGTTCTGCAAGTTCCTCTGTATTTACAACCACTAATCCAGCTACTACATCACTATGTCCTCCAATATATTTCGTTGCACTGTGAAGTACAATATCTGCTCCTAAATCTAATGGCTGCTGCCAATATGGTGTTGCAAATGTATTGTCCACAATTAAAAGAATATCATGCTTTCTGGCAATCTCAGCCATCTTTCGAATATCCGTAATTTTTAACAATGGGTTTGTAGGTGTTTCTACAAATATTGCCTTTGTATTCTCTTGTATAGCAGCCTCCACTTCATCTGAAGAGCTTGTATTGGTAAACGTATGCTCTAAATCAAAACGATTAAGCACTTTTGACATTAAACGATAAGAGCCACCATAGACATCATCGGTTAATACAACATGATCTCCAGCGTTAAATAACATCATAACAGATGTCATGGCACCCATTCCTGAACCAAAAGCAAAGCCTGCTTTACCATTTTCAAGGTCGGCAATGACTGTCTCCAGTGCATGACGAGTAGGATTGCCTGTTCTTGAATATTCATATCCACGATGCTTACCTACTTCATCCTGCTTATACGTACTTACTTGATAAACCGGCACAGAAACAGCTCCTGTTTGTTCATCTCCCGTTATACCGCCATGAATCATTTTCGTTTTTGCACGCATGATTATTCCCCCTTAATTTCTAAAATTGTTCATATATTTGCTTACTTAGATAACGGTCACTCGAATCTGGAAAGATTGTAACAATTGTAGTTCCTGGTTTGGCATGTTTTGCCTCATTTAGGGCTGCAGCCATCGCAGAACCCGAAGAACTTCCAACGAGCAACCCTTCTTTTGCCGCAAGCATCTTCACCATCATAAAAGCATCCTTATCTGTAATCGTGTAAATATCATCAAAATGTTCGCGATTCATATAATCTGGAAGGAATTCCATCCCAATCCCTTCCGTCAAATGTGGGCCTGATTTGCCGCCATTGATAATAGAACCCTCTGGCTCAACAATTACTGTTTTAACGGCAGGATTTTTTTCCTTTAGAAATGATGCTATACCTGTAAATGTTCCACCAGACCCAGCACCAGCAACAAATACATCCACTTTCCCATTAAGCTCCCTCCAGAGTTCTGGAGCAAGTGTCTGATAATACGTCATTGGATTAGCTGGATTTGAGAACTGTTTTGGTGAGAAGCTATTTGGAATTTCTTTTAGTAATTGTTCGGTCTTTTCAATAGCACCCTTCATTCCCAGTTCACGCGGTGTATGAATAATTTCCGCTCCTAATGCTTGCATCAGCTGCTGTTTTTCCTTGCTAAAATGTTCTGGAACACAAAATATGACAGACAATTTTTTATTTAGGGCTGCAATTGCAAGTCCAATACCAGTATTACCTGCAGTAGGCTCAATAATTGTACCGCCTTCTCGTAATACCCCACGTTTTATGGCATCCTCAATCAAGGCAACACCTAATCGATCCTTCACACTACCACCCGGGTTAAAAAATTCAAGCTTTGCAAATAAACGTACTGCTTCAGGCAGATTAAAATTTCTAATCTCTAATAACGGGGTATCCCCAATCAGTTCATGTATTGAATTATAAAGAGCCATTTCGTTTCGCCTCACATTACATTTTAGAGGTTATTAAAAAACTTCATGCCACCCGTGACGCTTGCTTAACATTTCCTTAGCGATTTCCTTTGCACCTTCCAAGCTATGACTTGCTGCCCAGCCGCATTGAACTTCATTGCACGCAGGAACTTCAGTTGCGTCGAGCACATCTGTCAGCGTTTTTTCAAGCATTGTTAAGACATCATCATAGTTATCATGATTGATTAACGATAAATAAAAACCAGTTTGGCATCCCATTGGCCCGATATCAAGAACATTATCTGCATGATTTCGGATATTCTCAGCCATCAAATGCTCTAACGAATGAAGTCCTGGCATTTCCATATGTTCTTTATTTGGTTGCTTAAAACGGATATCATATTTTTGTACTTTATCTCCATTTTCACCTTCTGTTACACCAACTAATCTTACATATGGCGCCTTTACTTTTGTGTGATCAAGATTAAAACTTTCTACATTCATTTTTTTAGTCATTATTTCATTACTCCCCACTTTTTTATTTTTTGTTTGCAGTCAATACCCAAACAAAATCATTCATTTGCCTAAATGATACATCAAATCCATGCTTTTCAAAAGCATTCTTCATTGTATCCAATGTGGGATAGTATTCACGATTCAAGTCTTCTGCTAGATCATGATGCCCTTTTTCCACTGCCTCTTTTATTTGCATCCTTTTATCGGCTTCCGTTTTAAACATCGTATCCCCAAAAACAACCTTGCCATTCAGTGGCAATAACTCTGCAAATTGTTTAATCGCAATCGCCTTTTCATCATCTGTTAGATGATGGAACGCATACGTACTTGTAATCGTTTCAATCTTTCCAGTGGGGGCCGGGTAGATTAAGAAATCACCATCCAGAACCGTCAAACCTGGAATTTTCCTTTTTGCAATGTTTCTCATTTCTTTTGAAGGTTCAATTCCTATTACAGAATGCCCTGCTTGCAGCAACTTCTTGGATAAATTACCTGTTCCAACACCAAATTCCAATACCCTGCCAACACTATGATCCACTACTGCATCAAGGATTACATCATAATTAGCAAAAACCTCTGCATATTGTGGGTCTTCTCCCACTACACTGTTATCATAATCCTCCGCCCACTCTTCAAATAGCTCAATAAACTCTCTCCCCATATATGATCAACTCCGAAGTTTATTAAATCAAAGTAACTAACTAAGATTACTAAGGATTATATGTATGTACTATACCACAGGTTCCAACTCATGACAAAGTTTTTTATTTCACAATTCGGATATATCTTTATCCATAAGAAAAAGAGCGCTCCTTTCAGGAACACTCTTTATGACTATCGTCTATTTTGTGGGAAAAGTCGTTCAACCATATTCCCCATCTGATCGAAAAATCCTTCGACCGGTTCACCATTATTAACATCATCAACATAGTTATTCGTTAAATCAATAAAATCAGGATTCGTGGATACATACACATTATCAATTCCGTTATCCACAGACTTCACAATATCTCCAATTTTTTCCTTTACTTCATCTGTAAGTTCGCCACCATTATCACGTGTTCCGCGATTTGCATTACGATTGTCCGTGTCTAGTATTGCAGCTACATATGCATTATTATCTGTAGTTAATACATACGCTCGATCAATATCATTAACTTCGTTCGTAATTCGCTCTGCAGCCTCTTCTGATATATCATATTGGTTGTGCTCATTTGCTCGATTGTTCCCGTTGTCTCGATTTTGGAATTGCTCCGAATTTCGATCTAGTGTATAGTTCCGAACATTCGTCATTCCCTCTCCAGCATTGTTGTAAAATCGGGTTTGTTCAATATTGTCATTAGGTCCAGTCGCATTGTCTCGAGCGTTATTATCTGTAGCTTGGCAAGCTGTCAAAGTTAAAAAAGTCGCAGCAGCGATACTTAAAACTTTCCATTTCATCCTAAATCCCTCCTTATGGATTTGCTTTTAGTATGTAACGGAGGAGCATTCCTATGCTTAAATATCTACATCCTTTAAATGGCATTCACACCAAATAAATCACACGCATTATATATAAAAAGCGGGCAGTCTAATTAGTAACCCTTTAAACAAATGTGTCTTCAATAAAGGAGGGGGAAAAGTTGATTCCAGACTATGACAAAGCTTTATATTATACATTGTGGGGCCAATGGGATGATCTACTCGTACTAATGGTTCGAACAAAGGATGATATGCTTTCCAAAAAAATTGAACAATTTTTAAATGCTTATCACTATTCACTGGATCAGTCTAAAGTAATAAACACGCATGATACACTGCTTTATTATATAGACCATGCGATGAAATATACCCCACCAGTCATGATGGAAGTATAAAAAATGGAAAAGCACTTGTTGTGCTTTTCCATTATCTTAATTCATCAGGCTACTAAATCTTTTTTCATCATCCAGATGCGACGAATTTTTATCATCTATATCTTCCTCGTTAAAAAAAGTATTAATAATTGCCCTATCATCGGAAGAAATCGATGTTAAATCATTCGCTGAAGCATCTTTCTCTAAAAGTTTTAATGCCATTACTTCATTCATCGAAGTAGATTCTTCCTTTGCTTGGTCTCTAATTTTTTGCGGGATTAGCAATGTGGCTATTTCCCATCCAGATATACTTTGAAAAAAATCCTCCAATTCCAGAGGGATAAAGATGTTTTGATCAGGTACCCCATCAGCAAAGCTAAAGCCGACGATCATATTTTTTTCATCGTTTACTAATCCTGTTTGCTCACTGATATCTAAAATACGGCCAATTACCTCTTCCAGCAATTCATCTTGATAATTTGGTAATTGTTCCACAATTAATGAAGCCTCGTCATTTAAAGCTCGGATTGATTGCACATTAAATTTCTCATTTACTTCCATTTCAATACTAGGATTTATATCCAATGTCACGTACGCATAAGATTCGCGCTCACCCGAAAACATATAGAAAGGTAGAAAAAACAACAATATGACACATGTCATGAAAAAAGTTTTAAACGGTGTATTCAACATCTTCCAAGATTGTAAAATGGAAATATGCCGCTTATCGAGATCTAGCGGTTCGTAGGCGACCTCCTCTCCGATTATTACACCTTTTTTACATGGCTTCGCTTTTAAAAAGAAACCCTCTTTGGTCATAATAATCGTATAGTTGCGATGGAGTTCCATCACAATTCCTTTTTTCATTGCCCCACTCCCTTAAGATAATCCTTAAGATAGATGTAGTCTCCACTTAACACAATGAATATTGCTAAAATAAATTTCCGATTTCGCTCCAACGTCTTTTTGCTGACATCCACTTTTTTTACAAGCTCCTTAATCGGAAGTTTCTTTTTTCGATATACGTATTCACTTAAATGCTTATCGTGATAAAGAATTCTTGCAGTTTTGACTGCAGAATCACGTGCATCTCTATGTTTTGGAGAGGCCTCTGACAGTTCAACCAATGTCAACTTATATTCACGCAACTTTTCCTTAAATTCCATAATTTCTTCCTTACGATAAACTGCATCTAATTCCTGATTATACCTATCCTTTACAACGGCAACCTCAAGCGGATTCTCCATCAGTTCCTCATCAAAATTCTCATCAAATGAAATGGATGAGAGTCTTTTTTGATTAAACCGAATGTAGTCAATTACCTTCCGTTTTATAACAAGCTTTGCAAAGGATAAAAATGAACATCCTCTATCTGCAGAATAGGAAAAGATAGCTTCATTAAACGCAGAAAGCCCTATACTAAATTCATCATCTCTTTTTGGATCTATGTATCGTTTGCATACTTCTGAAACACATTTTGCAATAAATGGTTGATACGTACGCAATAAATAATTTTGTGTTGCTGTATCTCCTTGTTGAATCGATGCTACTAATTCTTCAAGGGGTTGCTCTTGGACCGAAGTACTTGCCATCATTTAAAAGCACCTCCGTCCATTATAAAATACGTATGTTAAATACCCTTTTTGGGTGTAGCTGTCTAATTGTCCATTTGAATTAAAAACGTTAGTGCAATGTATATATATCATATGATGTCCCCACCATTTTCATTTTTATTTTTATTTTATAAGCAATCATTTCAAAAAGTCTGGTAAAAATTCAACTTCAAAACAACGATCATTCTAAACATATATTATCGATATCTGTATTTTTCAATTTGTTTCTTTATATATTTCGACAAATAATGCTAATTATTTTAGTCTAATCCATGTTAACGTAATGCCGATTAGGTTGCTATCTCAATTCCATTACAGTTCCTTTAAAAAACAGTAACTAAATACATTAAACGCAAAAATTTTACTTCTCCAACTATTCTAACATATTATACATTCATAAAAGCAGGACAAAAGAACACCTGCATATTACTAGCTTAGGAGGTGCTCTTTAAAAGGAATCTATTTCTACCGTTACGACACTAAATTACTCAAAACTTACCAAAATCTCCTCTTTTTGCTGAAATGGCTTGTTATTTAAAATACCTTCAAGAGAATCATTGATATATAAATCTTTTTCAAACCAATCCACCGTGTTTATTTGTCTTGTGTGAAAAATATAAAATTCATTTTCAACAATACTTTTACTGCTCCGAACAACGATATACTCGATTATCCATTGAGACGTATCATAGATCATATCTACAATTCGGCCAATCTTACCGTCTTTCGCGTGTACCTTAAAATCGTTCGTTTCTTCCTCACTACGCAAATAATTATCATGCTCATGATATCGTCCATTTCGATTTAAATGCGGCTCTTCCGGTGGCCGTTCATTCTCTAATCCAATAATTGGAAATGTACCAAGCAGTCCACGTTCTGCGTGAGGTAATGCATTATCCGTATAACTGTTCCATCCAAAATAATCAATTAAGTGATTTTCTTTATCCTTCGTTAAATCCTCATTTTCTGGAACAGGAGGACTATTTCGGATCATCAGCTTATCGAATTCTACATTGACACTTTCATTCGTCTCATCTACCTCTATAAAGGAATTCGGTGACAAGAGGACTTTTCTACCTGGAAGCCATTTCCTTGTATCCACAATTGCATAGCGTATTTCCCAATTACGATCATCGAAATAAAAGTCTTTAATTTTTCCAAGTTCACCGTCTGTTGCGTGAATATTAAATTGCTTTAATTGAGATGTTAAGCGCATCATTTTGTCTACCCCCCAAAAGGTTTTATAAGGTACATACCCTTCTTAAAAACAATAAAACCCAGGAATACTTATTCCTGGGCATACTCGTGAAAGTAGTCAATCGATATAAACAGTCCAACTTTACCGTGGTTCTCATGTTCAAGCGTTGCAAATATAACACCAATTACCTCACCGTTCTGATTAATAACAGGGCTCCCACTATTTCCTCGATAGACTGGAGCATCCAGCATAAATACACGTTCATTCCAATCGGATAATTGGGTATCGCCAATAATTGTTCCCTCATTTGCAATTCCATTAAATCGCAAAGGATTACCAATGAATCGAATGGGTTCATTTTCTTGAATATTTGGATCTTGGGCTAATGATAAGGATGGCAGTCCTGTTTCATTCACTTCAAGAACGGCTAAATCAATTTCTGGAAATTGTTCGGTAACTTCTGCAGTAAATAAACCATCCTCAGGGAATGCAACAGTCACTTGCTCTTCTCCTTCAACAACATGATGGTTCGTTAAAATAGTGCCATTTGCAGAAATAGAAAATCCGGTTCCCTTGCTGTTATCTGTCTCTACAACGACAACAGCTTCTTTAAACGTTCGGATATCTTCTTCAGCTGACAGCTTAGCAGATGTAACGAGAAAATCAAATGCAGGTATCGAAAAGGTTTGCGGTATTAGGGCGAAGAGATTAAATACTAAAGCGAAGGCGATCAGCCAAAACGCCCATTTCGGAAAGGAACGCTTTGGAGCTTTTTCTTCCTCAGAACGACGAGCTCGCTCTAAAGCCTTTCTACGCTCTTCCTGTACAAGCTCATATAATTCCTCGTCATCAAACTCTTCAAATAAGTCCCCATCAAGTTGATCATCTTTTTTATCTTGTTTATGATCCATAAGCCACCTCGCGTGAAACATAATTGAAAACAAAAGCGCCCGTTTTAGCGACGTACGGACTGCGCCCCGTACTTTAAGGGTGGTTCGAGGTATCGAACATTTTTACGTAGGAGATCACTCCAAAGTATAAGATGATCTAAGACTTTTGCTCTCACGGGCGCAAAGTCAAGTTCATCTAAAAGGAAACATGCCATGTAAAGGGGAGAGGCCAACGTAGGCTTTAACTAAGGTTTAGTTGGCCATCCTTTACCTAGAGTCGATTCCCGATTTCACCACAAGGGTATAAATACGACTAAGCCTCATGTCTTGCAGTCGCAAGTCTTCTTTATCGTCTCATGAGGTGAGGGAAATCTCGCTATCACTTAAGCGCTGGAGCTGGACTAGAACATCCAAACGCAAATTTACACAGCAGCTTTAACCTTTCCTTGCTGCATTTGGTACATCTGATAATATAAACCTTGCTGTTCAATTAGTTTATCATGATTTCCTTGTTCTTTGATAGTTCCATGGTCGAGAACAAAAATAATATCAGCTTGTTGGATTGTTGATAAACGGTGTGCAATAACAAGTGTTGTTCTTCCTTCCTTCAACACTTTTAATGCTTCCTGAATAATATTCTCTGTCTCCGTATCAATATTTGCGGTTGCCTCATCTAAAATTAAAATAGCCGGATCAAAGGCGAGTGCACGTGCAAAAGATATAAGCTGACGTTCTCCTAGTGAGAATGTGGTGCCTCCTTCTGTAACAACCTCATCATAAGTGTTCGGTAATTTATCAATAAACCGGTTTGCTCCGACAGCATGTAAAGCGCTTATTGCAGCTTCTCTGCTGATTTTCGGATCATTCATCGTTACATTCGAAATAATCGTACCCGAGAATAAAAATGGATCCTGTAAAACGATTCCCATATGACTTCTTACTTGCTGCCTCGCCCAATCTCTCGTATTGTATCCATCAATCCTGATTGAACCTTTTTGCGCATCATAGAATCGAAATAATAAATTCATAATCGAGCTTTTACCTGATCCAGTATGACCGACAAATGCTGCTGTCTGACCTTCGTTAATTTCAAATGAGATATCATTTAGAACATAATCTTTTTCGTTATAGGCAAATGAAACATGATCAAAGACAATCTTCCCGCGATATTTTTCAATTTGCTTATTCTCTACAGCTTCTCCATCATGATCCAATAATTCAAATACACGCGCACCAGCAACACGTGCTTGTTCTAAGAGCGGCAGCTGGTTCACAATATCTGTAACTGGTTCAAATAATCTTGTAATATAATCGACGAATGCATAAAGCATACCGATGGATATAACACTTGTCAGTTCAAGCGAAGAAGAGCCGAAGTACCAAATAAAACCAACAAAAGTCAAATTTCGAATAACCGTTACAAGATTATATGATGTCAACGCACTCAATTTAATCAGCTTTTTCTGATACGTATAATTGCGTTCATTCAATACCTCAAATTCCTCTTTTGTCTTCTTTTCACGATTAAACGCTTGAATTACCGGCATTCCTTGAATAGCTTCACTAATATTTCCATTTATTTGGCTGATCGTTTTCCGGATAACCTTATTGTATTTTGTTCCAAAGTATTTATAAGCTTTCATCCAACCATATAGCAACGGGAGAATGAGCAGACACATCATCGCAAGCTTAGCATCTAGAATAAATAGGGCAATAAAAATCCCTCCCATGTATACCGCACTTGTCACGATAATCGCTAATACCCTTTCATATAAATCACGAATTGCTTCCGTATCGTTTGTAATTCTGGCAACAATTGTTCCTGCAGGCTGATCGACAAAATAATCAATTGGAATTCGCTGTGTATGCGCAAATAAATCCGTTCGCATTTTTTTAACAATTTGATTTGCAGCTTTTTGCAGAAGAAATGTTTTATAAAATTGAAATATCCCAGCAATGACAAGCAATCCTATATATAGTCCAAGCAGTAGTAAAATTGGCCGTTGTTCCGGTTTAAAGAAAGGATAAGCTTCTGTTAAGGCGAGACGCTCCCCTCCATAATGAAACGTCCCTTCTGCTGTTGTAATGCTAATTTGATTATCATTCGCATTCGCATCTCGTTTCCCATCTAATGGCGCCCTATCATGAATAAAATGATATGCTGTGCCTATTTGAAGCAATGTAACAGCCTCGCCTATTGTCTCATCAGAAGCAGTTAAGCGGTCTACCCGCTTGAAAGACCCGCCATCATAATCCACCGTATAGCGATCATCATTTTCCGCAACTTCCTGCCAATAGCCTTCAACACCAAGTATATGGTCATCAATAACTATTTTCGCAATGAACGGTCCAGCCAATTCCATCGCAACAGCTATCATTAAGCAGAACAAACCAATGATAATTCTTTTTTTATAGTGTAAAGCATAGTGAAATAATCGCTTTTCTGTTGATGGCTTTTTCATTACATCGCCACCTCCCCATCCTCCAACTGTTGCTGTTGGTACTGCTTTTTATACCAACCATCCAACTGCATTAATTGTTCATGTGTTCCTTCTTCGGCTATTCTTCCATCCTCTAACACGATAATGTGATCTGCATGTGTCACTGCAGATAGACGATGGGCTGCTATGAAGGTTGTTTTATGCTGCCTTTCTGTTCTTAAATGGGCAAGAATTTTCGCTTCTGTCTTACCATCTACCGCAGACATTGAATCATCTAGAATTAAAATCTCTGGGTCCTTAATAAAAGCCCGTGCAAGCGCAACACGTTGCTTCTGACCACCAGATAAAGTAATCCCGCTTTCTCCGACCTGGGTGTCCAGCCCATTCGGCAGCTGCTTTATATCATCGAGAAAATGTGCTAGCTTCATCACACGAAAAATTTCCTCATCGGTTGCATCGGCTTTACCAAACTGAATATTTTCCCGAATTGATTTGGAAAACATCATTTGATCCTGTGGAACATAACCAATCCAGTCTCTAATTTGCTCCAATCGAATAGCATTTAAATTGATATCGGAAACCTTAATCTCTCCTTCTACTCCAGGATATTGCCGAAGTAAAAGCTTAAACAATGTTGTTTTTCCAGCTCCAGTTTTCCCTACAACACCAATTGTTTGACCACTTTTCACCTGTAAAAGTATTTCACTCAATTGCTTTCTTTCAACAGATGGATAGGAGAAAGATACATTGTGGAAATCGATGGAATGAACACCGAAAACAGATTTGGGTTCGGTCGTTTCCTTAACATCTGCTTCGTAGGATAGAGTTGCGTTTACACGGTCCAAGGATGCATTACCGCGTTGTAAAATGTTAATTAATTCTCCAACAGCAAACATTGGCCAAATCAGCATGCCTAGATACACATTAAAGGTAACAAGGTCACCAAGCGTTATGATACTTTCAAATACAAGAAATGCACCATAGCCGATTCCAATTGTATAAGATAGCCCAACTAAAATTTTCATCGTTGGCTCGAATAATGCATCAATTTTTGCAACTTCAATGTTTTTCTCGTATACATGATTTGTTCTGGTTTCAAATCGATCTGCATCTTGTTTTTCCTGAACAAATGCCCGAATAACACGCACTCCTCGAATTGATTCCAGTACTTCATTGTTCATTTCTCCAAAAGCTGCTTGTGCTTCTGTAAAACGCGCGTGAATGGCTGAACCATATTTATTCATGACAATCGCCATAATTGGAAGCGGCAATAATGCTGCTAATGTTAGCTGCCAGCTAATTGTAAAGCCCATAACTGCAATAATCATTAACATAAAAATACTTGAATCCACAAGTGTCAGCACTCCGAATCCTGCAGTCTGACTAATTGCTTTCAGATCATTTGTAGATCTTGCCATTAAATCACCAGTTCGATGCTTTCCATAAAAAGTTGGCGTCATGCTAAGAAAATGTGAAATTAATCGACTTCGCATCCAGCGTTCTAGAATTACAGCTCCGCCAAATAACGTATAATCCCATAAATAGGATATTGCGTAATGGATAATAGTAAGAACGAGATATCCTAAAATAAGTGCAACTAATAATTGCATTGTTAATGAACCAAATTGGATTTGATCGATCGTTAACCCGACAAGCTTCGGGGGGATAAGTCCAATCGCACTTGCAATAATTAAAAAGATAATTGCTATTACATATCGCTTCCAGTAATACTTAAAAAACCAATCCAATTTCTTGAATACCTGAAACATTTTTTCACCTTCTAATCTACTTGTTTTTTTCCCTTCATTAAGACACAAAAATAGCACACGCCTATGACGTGTGCACATAAATAGGTTAGAAAACGAGAGGTCTCACTAGAGTATAGCAAGTGTCTTCGTTAGCCTTGTTCAGACAGAAAATGTTTACTTTCCACCTGACAAGAAATACCCCTTTATAATACAAATGGTCACAGACATCTGTGACCATTCAATGATTCATCCGATACTTAAATAGCTAAGAATCATTCGCATCCTTCATGAAGGTCACAGTACATATAAAATTCATTCGGTTTATGATAATTACCTTTTCCATGGTAGTGACCTCCTTTTCCGTTTCATTTTTAATTCCCAAGTAATTATATTATTTAGATAGTTTTTCGTCAATAGTTTTTTGAAAATTTTTTATTTCCTTTGAGATTACGAAATAGGATTTGTATTATTGGACAAAAATATAATACTTAAATCATTTTTTGAATCCTTTTCGTATTCTATGATGTATTACAGTTAATTCATAAAAAAGGGAGTGGAAAAATTGAATAACCATGAGATTGATTACAAGTTATATGGCGATGATATGCAGTTTGTAGAAGTAGAGTTAGACCCGTCCGAAAGGTTATTGCAGAAGCTGGAAGCTTAATGATGATGGATGATCAAATACGAATGGAAACCATTTTTGGTGATGGCTCCACCAAGCAAACTGGTGGAATCATGGGCAAGCTGATCGGAGCTGGAAAAAGATTAGTTACAGGAGAAAGCTTATTTATGACAACATTTACGAACGAAGGAACTGGTAAAAAACATGTTTCGTTTGCTTCTCCATACCCCGGAAAAATTATTCCAATGGATCTAAGTGAATTGAATGGAGAGTTAATCTGTCAAAAGGATGCATTTTTAGCAGCTGCGAAAGGCGTATCTGTTGGAATCGCATTACAACGGCGCATTGGAACAGGTTTCTTTGGTGGAGAAGGATTTATCATGCAAAAGCTCGAAGGAGATGGCCTAGCATTTGTCCATGCAGGCGGAACCATTCATCGAAGAGATTTAAAATCAGGTGAGATTCTTCGAGTAGATACCGGTTGTCTCGTCGCGATGACAGGCAATATTGATTATGACATTGAATATGTTGGTGGCATTAAAACGGCATTATTTGGAGGTGAGGGTTTATTTTTCGCTACTTTACGCGGTCCCGGGACTGTCTGGATTCAATCCTTGCCATTTAGCAGACTTGCAAGCAGAGTATTTGCAGCAGCCCCTCAACGACCAGGCTCAGATTCTAAAGGGGAAGGTAGTATTGCAGGCGGACTATTTGATTTATTAGGTGGAGATCGTAAATAACATAATTGACATTCTTCTAATTTCTACCTGTTTTACATTACTTCACACGATATAAATCTATTACATGAAAAAAGAGAATGGCTCAATAATTTGAGTTATTCTCTTTTGGTATATTTTATAAGGGGGATCCTCAATGTAATTCAGATTCTAATTCACCCTTGCGATTATGGCCTAAATAGACCATATCTTCTACTTTTTCCAACGATACTTTGGTGTATCGTGAAATTTCTACAAGCGATACATGAGGATTTTTCTGGACAAAGTTGCGAACTTGTTCACTGTCCCTTAAGCATGTTGGACACATCATAAACGGACTGCTTTTCATCGGTTCTTTGCACAATCGACAATTTCGAACAAATTCTTTCATTTCCTCACCCCTTTAAAGTATTACTTCCATAATACAACATATTTATTTAACTAACAATCACAATTTGGAATTATTAGAAAAATAATGCTTTAGTCATGCCTTTTAGCTTTTTTATTTCCTATTGCGCAAAAAACTGATATAGTTTTATAAAAGATAAAGTAGGAGTTGATTGGATGCATTTAGATGAAATGTTAGAGTTCAACAAACAATTCGTGGAGAATAAACAATATACAGCATATAAAACAGATACATATCCCAACAAAAGGATGATTGTTTTTACATGTATGGATTCACGCTTAGTCGAACTATTGCACAAAGCATTAAACATTCAAAACGGAGACGTAAAAATGGTCAAAAATGCTGGTGCAATCATTCGTAAGCCGTTTGATAGCATCATGAAAAGCATTCTTGTTGCCGTTTTCAACCTTAAAGCTGAAGAGGTTGTCGTGATTGGTCACCATAATTGTGGAATGTCGAATGTAGATACAGAAGCCCTTAAGAAAACAATGATAAATCGTGGAATTGATGAAGAGAAAATAAACACATTAACCCATAGTGGAATCAGCCTTGACGAGGAATTTCACGGTTTTGAAACTGTAGAAGAGTCCGTCATGCAAAGTGTTGGCATCATTCGAAACCATCCATTGCTGCCGAAAGAAGTAAAAGTGCATGGTCTAGTTATTAACCCTGATACGGGTAAAGTAGATGTTGTTACAAAAGAATAGAAATAGGTACTAACTACTGCTTTTCTTTTAAAGCAGTAGTCTATTTGTATATTATTGAGGAAAGTAAATAAAGTACAATCTGCCTTCAATATCAATTGCCTTTGCGGGCTTGTTCTTTAGACTTTTATTGCAAAGAATCGCAGAAAAAAGCTAATCACCAAAATTGATCAGCTTTTCTCTTTATTTTTGGCTAATTTTTTCCGATCTTTAATTCCTGGTGGTTGTTCCAGCCAATTATGTTTAATCATAAGATCGGCACCACTTTTGGCTAAGCGGGTAATTTCTAATGATAATCGTTCGTAATTGACCGCTAAGTCCAATCGTTGACTAGCAGCTGCAGCAGTGGCATAGTTCCCAATCCCCGCTGCACTTATAAGTGACATATGAAACATCATCAATTTATCTGAAAATGTTTGTGTTGTAGAATCACTTACAGCTACATCAGGTACTTGCGGTGCTTCAATGTCATCTTTCAAAAATGTATCCACAAAAATTTTAATATGCTTTTGCGAAATTTCCTTTCCTCTTAGCATAAAATCTTGTACTTCTTTGGACGGAGAGGTTTGAGCAAAGGCAAGACATAATTTTACTCCCATCACGTTTGTTAGTATGTTCATATATAGATGGGAAATTTCAACTGCGTTCAATGGTCGTTTGTCACTAAATGGATTGAAGCCACTGTAATATTTCTTACTGTCCACATAATCCGTTTCTTTCGGAACTTCAATATATGGGTGCCTGCCGTTAATTCCCTTATTAACAGCAATTTTAAGTGATTCATTATAAAGATTCGTGATTTTACTCAAACCGATCGAAAAATAATTACATATATCTTCTCTTGTACTCATTGAAAGAAAACCACCGTATGCCAACATTCCCACTTTAGACATATGATTTACATAGGTTAAACAAAACGCATCTGTAAAAAGCCATGGAGCAATAATGTTAACGTCTTGTTCGTTAAAACCATTTGGAATGGCGTATTGTTCTTTTTCAAAAATGGATACCAATAGTTCCAGATGTTTGGAAGAAATGTCATAGGAAAGTTGAATAACAGGTTTTATATCTGGATCTTCAATATGCTTCAGCATATAGCCTAAAACGCACTTCGACATACTATCATTCATATATCCAGTCCAAAGTGAAGCAATTTCACCTGATGTTAAATATATTTTCTTTTCACTCATTCTGGTCCTCCTAAAGCGATGATAGGCTTAATATGCGCAAACAATTTTAGTTTATGTAAAGGTTTCCTGTTTAGTTATCCCTTGAGGAAGCGATGAAGCGAACCAACATTACCAATAAAAAAATACTGACAAAATAGCAATGATAACAAACAAAATACTAGTTAACATCCCAAATACGTATTGCTCTCTTCTTGAAAAGATCCCCGTTCCATATGCCAAATAAGTTGTTGTTGTATGAATAGGCAAAATCATCATCCCTCCAATAATCATGACAACTAAAAATGCTAGCTGTATTGGCGGTATTCCAATTAATTCTGAATAAGAAATAACGATTGGGAAAATAACAATTATTGCTGAAGAAGGGACAATAAAGAAAAAGCGCAAAACAAAAACAATGAAAGCAATAATCACTACTTTTATAACAATACTCGTACCTTCTGGAATAAAACCAATTAGTAAA
This sequence comes from Oceanobacillus profundus, assembly GCF_003515705.1. Lineage (GTDB taxonomy): Bacteria > Bacillota > Bacilli > Bacillales > Amphibacillaceae > Oceanobacillus > Oceanobacillus profundus. The sequence goes on along the minus strand of NZ_QWEH01000002.1, from coordinate 156,435 downwards.
TTGGCTAATGCTTCTGCAGTACCATTACTTTCTAATAGCAATCCCAACGAAAAAGATGCACCAAGCAATAAGAAATTTTCCCAATCATAATCTCGAAGCATACGGTTGGTGACTAACCCTATTTTTGGAATAGCGTAAAATAAAATGCAACTAATAGCATTGGTGGCAGTAAAAGCGGAACTTTCTCTTGATCTGTTACAATCCAAACGATAATCATTAAAAAAAAGCTTACTAAAACAAACCAAAACTTAGTGGAAAACACCTCACCTCTCTCCTCGTTAATATCTTTTTCCTTGTTCAAAAAGGCAGTTATTTTTTCATCGGGCATCGTGATTTTTAGATAGTACCATACAAATAAAACCATAAAAATCGAACCTAACCAAAGTGGAGGGGCTATCATTATAAACCATTCCACCCACCCTAAATCGGCTATATTATAATCACGAATCAACTGAGAAGCGAGTATCGGGAAGCCACCACCAGTAAAAATAACAGTGGTAACATTTTGATTTAACATCCCGATGATATAAAGACTATACTTTTTAAAAATACTCTTCTCTGCAAATCCATATAAATAATTCATGTTCTGAATCAATGGAAAAAGTATCTTAAACCGAGCTACTGCTGAGGGCAGAATAATCGGTGAGATCAATACAAATAATGGCAATCCGATAATAATAAATCGAATACCACCCCTACTGCATCTTATTAAAAATCGAGAAACGACCTGATCCAAACCCACTTTTACCAGTACGTGACTAATGATGGACAGCAATAATATAAAATAGATGGCAGGAGATAAAAAACCTGCCAATGCCTCTTCAACTGTATCTACTAAGTTCAGCAAAAGCATAAGTGCCAGTATTAAAAAGCTGCTTGCACCTGTTGGAATTGGTGCCGCTATCCATAAATAGACTGCAAATACTAGTAACCCTAAGGTTAACTGTTGATCAACAGAAAAACGCTCTAAAACGGAAAGTCCTCCACTCAAAAAAATTGCTACCGCTAAAGTGAATAAAAAAAGATATACAATTATTTTTATCTGCTTATGTAAGTCTGTATTAAAGGTAAATTTCATCAATCATAATCCTTTTTACTACATATTTGTATATTTATTTAAAACAGATTCTGATAATTCAATATTAACACAATTACACTTTTACAAAAAAACATTTTTAAATAAACGTCAATTGCTACTCATATTTCTTTTATTTATCGGCATACTAAGTCAAGCTAAGCTGTGATGGAGGGACGACCTATGAGAAAAAGAATGAAACGTTCATCCAAAAACGTTTTTCCTCTGAAAATTGATGAACTAGAGCAACTAATGAAAAGTGAGTTTGATAAAAGTCCAGATTTAAGTTTTAGCAAATACGAACATCAAAATAAAAAAATTGCAGTATTTTTCATTCCCTATCAAGTGCAGCCGGATAGAGTAGAAAATCTGCTATTAACACCATTATTAGAGAGTAAGGAAGAATGGTCAAATACTGCTATCCTTAATAAAATACCGTTAAATTCAGGTAAAGAATATCAACAAATGGATGAAATTCTCCCAGGTCTCATAGCCGGTAAAGTTATGATTTATATAGAGGATGAAGCAGCTGTTGTATCCTATGATTTTTTAAACAAAGAAAAACGTTCTTTGGAAGGAGCCGAGACGGAATCCGTTGTTATTGGACCGAAAATAGCCTTCACAGAATCATTGGTTACGAATTTAAATGTGATTCGCTGGAATATTCGTACACCAGATCTGGCAATAGAAGAGATAACAATAGGTAAAAGAGCTCCACGTGAGGTCCGGTTAATTTATTTGAAATCGCTTGCCAACGATACAGATGTAGACACAATGAGACAACGTTTAAATGAATTAGATGTCGATAATGTTGAAGATAGTAATGTACTCATGCAATACATCGAAGACGACTCTGCGTCCATATTTCCACAATTTCATACAACCGAGTTGCCTGACCGTACTTCATATGCCATTTTAAAAGGAAAAATTGCAGTATTAATGGAAAATAGCCCGTCGGCATTAATTGCGCCATCGACCTTTTTTAGTTTTTTTGAATCAACGGAAGACTTATACATGCGCTGGAATTCAGGTTCACCTTTAAGGTTTATAAGATTTATGTCTATGTTCATCTCGGTCGTTCTGACCCCAATGTATGTTGCTGCAGTTACATTTCATTATGAAATTATACCAACGCAACTACTCATTTCAATTGGACAATCAAGAGCAGGAGTTCCCTTTCCTCCTGTATTTGAAGCATTATTCCTTGAGCTAATGATTGAATTATTACGTGAGGCTGGCGCAAGACTTCCGACGAAGGTAGGACAAACAATTGGTATCGTTGGTGGTGTTGTTGTCGGAACAGCTGCTGTTCAAGCTGGAATAACGAGTAATATATTAATTATCTTTATAACGATAAGTGCACTAGCTTCCTTTACAGCACCAAGTTATCAAATGGGTACTTCCATCAGATTGCTGCGTTTTCCAATGATTGTATTAGCAGGTATTCTAGGCTTGATTGGAATTATGTTCGGTTTATGTATGCTGATTATCCATTTATTAAAAATGACATCCTTAGGCAGACCATATCTGTCACCGATCTACCCAATTCGTTTTGAGGATTTAAACAAAGCATTATACCGGTTACCTCAAAATTTTCAGTACAAACGATTTATATCACTTTCTTTAAAAGATTCCATTCGTTTTTCTAAACGTAATGCTAAAGAGAAAAAAGATATTGATGAGTAGGTGTCTCCTGTGGAAATTAATGTAAAAATAAAACCAAATATGCGTATTCAAGCATTTTATTTGTTTTTTATTATCGTTTCCATGCAAATCGGGGTTGGTATATTAGGTGTCCCACGATTAGTTTTTAGCGAGGCAAAGCAAGATTCCTGGATATCCATCTTAGTGGCGGCTGCTTACGTTATCATCGTGTTATTGGCAATGCTGCTCATTCTTAAACAATATGATAATGCGGATATTCATGGTATTCATCGTGATATATTTGGAAAGTGGCTTGGAAAAATATTCAGCACTGTCTATATCTTATATTTTGCGATTGCTTTTTACTCTGTGCTATTAACATATATCGAGGTTGTTAAAGTGTTTGTATTTCCTGATGTAAGCAATTTTGTAATGGGGCTGCTGCTCATTTCTCTCACTATTTATGGTGTCCTAGGTGGATTGCGAGTTATTATCGGCGTTAGTTTCGTCTTTGGGGTCCTAGCTAATTGGATCCTATTTTTATTAATTCATCCTGCATTACAAATCGATTTTAATCATTACCTGCCACTTTTTCAAGCTCCTTTTGTCGATTTATTAAAAGGCGCAAGGGCTACTTCCTATACATTTATGGGATTTGAAATCTTATTTTTAGTTTATCCTTTTATCCAAAATAAAAATAAAGTTCGGATTTCGAGCCTTTTGGCTGTTACTTGGTCTTCACTTCTTGTATTATCTGCAACCATGCTAGCGATAGGCTTTTTCAGTGCTGAACAGCTTGAACGCAGAGAGTGGGCTGTTCTTGTATTATTTAAAACCCAAAGTTTTCCCTTTGTTGAACGGTTTGATTACATCGTTGTCGCTGAATTGATGATGGTTGTTGTACCATCCCTGCTCTTTCTTATGTGGGGATTAACATACAGTATGAAAAGAGTATATAAGGTCAAACAAAAACTAACATTGTATGTAGCTGCCATTATATTTTTAATTGGTACGTTCTTCTTTGAAAAGCATTTTGAAACGCAACGAGTCATTAATTTTGCTGAGCAGTTTGGATTCTGGTTTATTTATGTATATCCTTTTGTACTACTTCCATTGGTTTTATTGAAAAAGAGACTGAAGAAGCGAAAAGGAGCTGGATCCTCATGATAAAAAAAACAATTCTTTTGCTGATTTTCTCTGTCATTCTTACCTCCTGCGTACCCTATAAACAACTTGAGGAGCTAGGGATAATTAATACTCGTGGTGTAGACGTAACCGAAAACAATCGTGTTGAAACGACAATCATCGCTTACCAATTCGATGCGCAAAACCCACAAATAACGACATCTACTACTGGTGTTGGGAAAACAATTAAAGGAGCACGTGAGAATGCCGGTTATAATACAAATTTCGAGTTAAGCCCCGGACAAATACGACTTGAATTATATGGCAAGGAAACTGCCGAGGAAGGAATTTTAGAATACCTAAGTACACTAGTTCGTGATGCACGTGTATCGGATACAATGCTAGTAGCTATTAGTAATATTACTGCAAATGAGGTCCTTACAGTGGGGCAAGAAGAATTGAATACCGATGTCGGTCAAATAATCCAAAGTTTAATTGAAAAGGAAGTAAAGGAGTATAGTATACCAAAAACCTCCTTACAACATTTTTTGCATATTGAAGCAGATATTGGACAGGATCCCGTCGCTCCAATAATTGGTTTACGAAATAACAAACCAGCGATTGTTGGAATAGGCGCTTTTTCGAATGATAGGCTGGTTGGTGAGCTGCATATCGATCAAGCATTTCTAATTAATACCTTTTTAACAAATGTTAAAGGTACTCCAATGGAAATTTCACTTCCGCGAGAACCATTTGTAGATTTTATCTTTAATAACGAAACGAATTCGATGCAACCAGATAAACTTGAAGATAAGGAACACTTGACCATACTAGTAAGAATATCGAAAGGTAAAGGTGATATAACATTAAAAAACATCGATGATCTCCACTTTGAGGCTAATGTTCATTTAGAAGTAGATCTATATGAATCATCAGAGTTACTCAGTGTTAAGAACAAAAAAATAGCAGCCATACTGGAAGAGGAAATTGAAAAGGAATTTAAGCGACAGTATGATGTACTATTGGCCAAACTCCAAGAGATAGATTCTGACCCTTTAGGATTTGGAGGAATTTATCGAACAAAGAAAAAGGGGGAGCGTTTAACAGATACAGAGTGGAGGGAAAAATACCCAAACATTACAGTAGATTTCAATGTAAATGTAGATTTAATGCATTATGGAACAATACAGTAACAAACAAATCCAGACTAATAAACATACCCCCTGGCGTCCAAACCAGGGAGTATATTTATTTGCTTGTCGCATTAATAATTTCGATAACACGATCTCGCGATTTTTCACTTTTATATTCCTTCATCGTATCTATCATAATCGGTGCATATTCTTTTAATTGTAAAAGCTCATCTTTTAATGTTGGTTTTGTTAGTTTTTCCTCATCTATAACCCTGGCATAGCGTTTTTCCTGAAACGATTGCGCATTGATAATCTGATCCCCCCGGCTTGCACCTTTGGATAAAGGAACCAACAGCATAGGTATTCTTAATGCCAGAAATTCAAAGATTGCATTCGATCCAGCTCGAGACAGCACATAGTCTGAAGCAGCAAAAATATCCTTTAGTTCTTCATTAATATATTCAAATTGCACATATCCAGCTTTTTGAATCGAATGATCTATTTTGTCTCGTCCACAGATATGAATGATTTGAAAGTTCGTTAAAAGCTCATCCAAGCTTTCCCTCACGGTTTCGTTGATCTTATATGACCCGCCACTACCTCCCATGATGAGGAGTACAGGTAATTTTTTCGATAATCCGGCAAATTTCAAGCCGCTATCCTTATCCCCTTTAAAAAGCTCATCGCGAACAACTGCGCCAACATATTCCGCTTTTTTCTCAGGCAGATATTGCATCGTTTCTGGAAATGTCGCAAGTACTTTTTTCGTAAATGGAATGGAGAGCTTATTTGCTAATCCTGGTGTGAAATCTGATTCATGGATAACGGATGGCACGCCTCGTAATTTTGCAGCTGCAACAACAGGAACGGATACAAATCCTCCCTTAGAAAAGATAACTGCAGGCTTACGTTTACCAATTATCTTATACGCTTGCATTGTACCTTTTATCACCTTAAAAGGATCTTTTATATTTTCTTTCGACATGTAACGGCGAAGTTTTCCAGTGGATATTGGATGATAGGTTACTCCTTCGAGCTGTCCAATTAAGTCTCTTTCAATACCATTATAAGAGCCAATGTAATCAATTTCCCAGCCTTTTTCCTGATAGAATGGAATCAACGCTAAATTGACAATCACATGTCCAGCTGTTCCTCCACCAGTGAAAAGGATTCTTTTCTTTTTCATTGAAATGTACTTCCTTTCTTTCACAAATCAGCATAACCGAGTATAATAAAGGCTACGTCTTAATAGGATTACACTACTCTCTATCCTATTAGAAAACATACAAAAAAGGAAGAGTTTTAATGTATGAAACAAAAACAGTTAAGGAAAAGCTGAAGCTATTTATCATTATTTTAATTCCTATCTTAATAACGCAAATCAGCATGAACCTCATGACATTCTTTGATACGATGATGTCTGGACGCTCTAGTGCTGCAGACCTTGCAGGCGTAGCAATTGGGGCTAGCCTCTGGGTTCCGATCTCTACCGGGATTAATGGAATTGTTTTGGCAATCACGCCAATTATAGCACACTTGATTGGCGGACGAGCTGATAAGGATATACCAAAAGTTATTCAACAAGGAATTTATTTAGCAATTATTTTATCTATCTTGATTATGGTGGCCGGTGTGATTTTCTTAGAACCGATACTATCTATGATGGATCTGGAATCTGAGGTGCGACATGTCGCAAAATATTATCTGTTCACACTAGGAATTGGTATTATTCCCTTGTTTATTTTTAATACAATTCGTTGTTTTATGGATGGCCTCGGACAGACACGCATTTCCATGATCATCATTCTGATCTCCCTGCCACTTAATGTTATCTTTAATTATATATTTATTTTCGGAAAATTAGGGGTGCCGGCATTAGGTGGTATAGGAGCAGGCATTGCAACTGCGATTACGTATTTTATCGTGTGCATTATTGCTCTTTACTTTCTTCATCGAATTCAGCCTTTCAAGAAATTTGCTGTGTTTGCTAAATGGTTTAAACCTTCCCTCAAACAATGGCGTAACCAATTAAAGATTGGTATACCAATTGGTGCAGCAATATTTTTTGAGACAAGTATTTTCTCAGCTGTAACGTTATTGATGAGCGTTTACAGCACAAATACAATAGCGGCACACCAAGCGGCATTGAACTTCGCTAGTCTCTTGTATATGATTCCACTAAGTGTCGGGATGGCGTTAACAATTACGGTTGGCTTCGAAGCAGGTGCTAAGCGTTATAAAGATGCACGTGCATATGGATACATCGGAATGAGCGGAGGTATATTTATCGCACTCTTTGCAGGAGTTATTTTGTATTTATTGAATGGTCCTGTAGCTGCCCTTTACAATTCCGATCCAGAAGTGATTGAGCTAACGAAGCAATTTATTTATTTTGCTATTTTTTATCAGTTGGCAGATGCATTTGGTGCTCCAATTCAAGGTATACTTCGTGGTTATAAAGATGTAAATATGACATTGATTATTGCATTAATCTCTTATTGGGCTATCGGGCTTCCAATTGGCTGGTTATTAGCAAATTACACTGCTCTGGAGCCATTTGGCTACTGGGTTGGAATTATTGTTGGCCTCAGCGCTGGCGCAGTTGCATTATTATGGCGACTTCTCTATATTCAGAAGAAATATGCGTTTTCTAAAAAAGCACATCCAGTTGAATGAAAGGGTTTCGTTTATAGGTGCATATTAGTTAAACAACAAAACTGACGTATGGCAATTCATACGTCAGTTTTGTTGTTATTCTAACGATTAATGCTTAAATTAGGTTTTTGGCATCCGAATATCTCATTTATTTTTTATTGGACAAGATATTGTACATATAAAAAACGATGGCAATTTGGCTGTCAATTTAGATAATAGACCTTTGTTTATAAAGTACAAAAGAACCTCTTTTAAAAGATCCAGGTCAATTTCTCCTTATTATTAAACTTCCTCGATGGATTCAATTTACTCCTAAATTCTAAAGCACCCGTAATTTAATATAATTTGCTTCACAAATGGAGAGAGAGCAATAAAGTCAGAACTATAAAAAGCTAACGTCTCGTCCAACTTTAAAGCATTTTTGAATCTAAATGGAATTAGTCCAACACATTAAGATCACGATCGAATATTTCTTCATTATCCATGCCTGTTGAAGTGAAAATGCACTATTAAAATTCTCGCAAGGCATGGATACAGATGGAGAAACAAGCATAGTCAGTAGGACACGGATTTAAAACAATGCCAATAGCTTTATTCGTTCGGATAAAGATCTTTATATGTTTCTACTGTATGTTTAATTAAATCCTTTAAAACATTGGTATCGATATCAGCTAATTTATTTACATAAATACAAGCCTTACTCTTCGTGTGTTTACCAAAGTTTTCTAATAATTTTTCCCTTTTCTCACTTTCATAGTCCAAATAAAGACTAATTTTCGCTTTTCTTGGTGAAAAACCCACTAAAGGCGCATCCCCTTCACGTCCTGATGCATACTTATAGTGATAGCTACCAAAACCTATAATACTAGGCCCCCACATTTTTGCTTCGTAACCAGTTACTTCTTCAAATATTTCCAATAACTGATAGGCATCTGCCTTCTTCTTCTCATTTTCCACACTTTCAATAAATCCAATTACACTGTTGTCGGTTTCTTTCATCTTCGGTTCATACATATATGCGCTCTCCAATTCTCTGAGTAAACAATTGCTTACGATATTGTCATCATTATTACATTCTAGAATACAAGTCCAATTTCCTGCATTAAAGATGGGAAACTACTTTTTATACATTCATTACTTTATAAATAAACCTCTTATCCGTTAAAAAACGAGCATAAGAATTATGGAAACCTTCCTCTAGAACCAACGGACTGTTTTGAAGTTCCTCTGGGAGATTAATTAAATTTACTTTTTTATTGAGCACAATAGGTGCCGTTTAATTTCTTGTTCAACTCTTGCACCATTAATTAAGAAAGGTTTTATTAATTAACGGTAAACCTGTCTTCCTTCAAAACGACATCTACAAGACCCTCTAAATCAGCATCATTATTATCAAGCATAAACTCCTCTGGAAAATAATTTGAATTAAAATCTTTAACAATTTGTCTAATTCTTTCTTCTCCTACATACGCAATTCCACTTCGTAGCCTATCCCTATTAATTAGGATATTTATATCACTTTTAATTACTATTATTTTAATGTTAATATCTAAATGTTTCATTCTATCTATAACAGAAAATATCTGTTCTTTAGAAAAAACATAATCAGTAACTACATTCATATTATTTTGTGTAAAGTTTTCAACCAGAGCAACTATATTGTCCCATAAGACATTCAGAAAAAAATTATCGTGATCATCACAAGGATGTACCCATCCTTTCTTTACCAAATTGTATAGCACATCCCCCTCTATATGTACACATAATCCATCCATACTTTTACATATCTTATCAGCCAATGTACTCTTTCCAGCCCCAGGGGGACCACTTATCAAAAAGACTGTTCTTTTTGAATTCAAAAAATCACGCCCTCTGAAATGAATTATATATTATAAATATGATATGTTACTAAACTTATTACGGAACTTAATATTCTGCGTTGATAGGAGTCTTTATTGTGTGTTTTTAAGACAATTTTAAATGTTTACTATCAAATATCATAATATTAATGCAACAGGTCCCGCTCATCCTTCTTCTCAACTATCCTGACCCTTCGTTTAAGTACATTCCTTCACAAATTATTCTTATCTACATTATTTATTTTAAGATTGCTACTTAGATTAAGGCACAAGTATGAGGCCTCCTATAATATTAATAGAATAGCCCCATATGTTGAAAATGATAAAGATTGATTGACTTATTTTAAATTTAACTACTGTTCAATGCCTTTCCTTCTTCAAAACTTTTTTAAAATGATGGATCCCTTCAGGTACTTCCTCACTACCATTTGGATCAAGAAGCCACTCAATCATTTTGTAAGGCATTTTAGACTCGTTGTCATTTCAGGTGAAGTTATAGCACTTATTATCATCTTCACATCCCATAATTAAATGGAAACTTATCTTAAATTTTCTATAACCTTTAGATCCACTCACCGTGTCTCCTCTCACACTCTTCATTATATTTGAGAAAAAAGAATTATAAGCCCAACAAGAAATGCAAAGAAAAGACGATTGACTTAATACCCAACTGCTTAACTCTCACCAGTTGAATAAAAATGCTGAAATGATTCACCTTCGTTATATAGTTAATAGGATAATCGCTATCCTCGGAATAGATTAATTCTAATTTTTCCCCAAAGCTTTTCATGCGAGGTCATAAATAAGATTATCATGATCTTGGAAATTGGTTTTTCATTCACTATCTTACTTTCTTACATTGTCCAACCTTCACTATGGCTTAATAAAGACAACCTTAAAAGGTGGATATGAAGTGTGCCTTCTTTCGCTAATTTAGCTATGTATATCAATTCCTGTTTTAGTCAAACCACAATAAAGTTTACCTAAACTCATATGGGTAAGATAATCATCCTGTTCATAAAATTTTACGGTAACTTATTACCGCGTGAAGCCGTATACAGAGAATACCATTCTTCACGAGTCATAATCTCCGCCTGTTGGATTGCATCCTGGCATTTAGCAATTCTATCTGGATTTGTTGTACCAATGACAGGCTGAACCATAGCTGGATGACGCATTAACCATCCAAGCACAATTGCTTCTGCGGAGGTTTCTTTTTCTAATGCTAATTTTTTCACCAGCTCTATCGTGGCTAGCTCCGATTCTGACGGATTATCTATGGAGCGACCAGAATAGATTCCATTTGCTAAAGGTGACCATGCTTGAATTTGTACATTGGCTAAGCGACAATATTCAATTGTCCCATCTGGAAAATTCACAGCTGTCCCTTCCTTTTGGTTCACTAAAACACCTTGCTCTAGCCAATCTACTTGCTGTAAGCTCATATTCAGTTGGTTAACAATCATAGGTTCAGAACAGTAAGCGTTCAAAAATTGGATTTGAGAAGCACTCATATTAGATACCCCAAAATGACGAACTTTTCCTGACCTCTTCAATGTTTCGAATGCCTCTGCTACTTCTTCTGGTTCCATTATGGGGTCGGGACGATGCAATAAAAGAATATCTAAATACTCGGTGTTCATTCTATTTAGGATACCATCGACTGAATTCAGGATATAATCCTTTGAGAAATCATAGCGACCTGGATTCTTGCCATCTGCAAATCGAATACCACATTTTGATTGAAGTGCTATGTTTTCTCTGAGTTCCGGACGCGATTTTAAGATTTCACCAAATACTTTTTCCGCTTTTCCCATATTATAAATGTCGGCATGATCAAACATTGTAATTCCGTGAGATAATGCTGCATCGATTGCTTTTTCTGTTTTTAGTATATCCTCTTTTGTGTAAGCAGTTTGATCCCTGTCTCCCCCAAACCCCATACAGCCTAGTATGAGACGGCTTGTTGTGATTCCCATTTTTTCAATAGGCATTACTTTCATGTATCTTCCTCCTGACATACTAAATTCATAATATAATTTTGTTTGTTTTCTATCAGAATTATAGCACCTTCTGTTAAATTAAACTGTCCTGTTCGTACGATATCAGAAACTTTAATTAAAGCATTGGTTAGCTTAATATTAACATTTGCATATCATTAAGATGTTTCCATCCGGATCTTTGAAATTAAAATAATGATTATGCTCGATTGGTGTAATTAAATCAACATCCTTTTTACTCATAAAATGGAATGCTTCTTCAATGCTTTTTGTATTGAAGTGGAATGCTGGAACTTTAAATATTCTATCTTCTGAATAGATCTTGCTGTCTAACACAATCCCTGTGCCTTCCATAGGAATAACGTAAAGATGACCGAATTGAATCTCCCCATCTGTTTCTAGTCCTAAAATATCGCAGTACCAATCTCTCGCTTTCTCTATGTTGCTTACTGGAATGAATACTGTTCCTATTTGTTTTAAGATAGGATTATCCATAAAAATCCCCCCCTTTAAATAACCTTATTAAATATTCCATATACTAAGTATAAAATCCTGCTTCTTTAGTAAAAAAAGACCGCCGCATTGACTAGCTCATTGTTATATTAAAACACCTGTTCGTTTAAGTGCAATTGTCTAAATAAGACTTAATTTCTTGTCTACTCTTTAAAATAATAATCTCTTTTGTAGAATCTAAGGCTTGAAAGTTCTGAAATTGTTCGATCATTTTTCTTTTACGAGGATAATAAGTAGTATATATAAACCTAATGAATTTCCAATCTAACTTTTCCTTACAACCATTTCCCATATCAGGCCGTGTTTTGCCGATGTTCTTTAGCCATCGCTTAACAACACGATATAAACAAACATATAATGGTAATTCCAAATAAATTATTGTGTCAGCGTGTTTTGCGCGAATCTGAATAGTATTACTATAGTTTCCTTCAATTATCCATTGACCTTGTTTTACAATCTCTTGCTGTGCTTCCGAAAACTCTTCTAATGTGGCTTCTACCCAGTTTGGCTTCCAATATAAGGCGTCTAAATGATTAACTTTTATATGAAGCTCTTTCCCTAACTTTTGTGCGAAAGTTGACTTCCCAACACCTGCCGAAACTCCAATTACCATTATTTTTTTCATCCTAAGTCACCACCTCTTAACAGGTTTTATAATCTGTTTAGTATCTCTTTTTCAATAATACCATAATATTCAAAAATATTTACCGAAAGAAAAAGACAACCATTTTTATGATTGCCTTGTTTAACAATGCACCCTTTAATAGAATAACTAAGAGTCATTCGCTGAAACCGTTACAGGTTCAAGCTATAAATCACATATACCAAAGTAAATCATTTTTCATTTTTTTACCTTGTCTTCTTTCCTTCTTTACAACTACCCATTTACCATTTAACCTAGACAGTTGAAAAACAATGTTAGTTCCATCTGCCTTTTTAAAAAGAATGTATCCTTGATTATTCTTAATAAAGGTAACTGGCTCTATAATATTTTTATATGGGGGTTTTATTTCGGGATTTAAATCATTCACTATGATGTCCGTTACAATATCCGATAGAGATTTGTATTCCTTTTGTTTTTCCGATTTATATAATAGTTGTTCATATTTAATTTTTTTGAAGGAGTTTAAGTTTATTTTAAATGTCTCTTTGATATCTGTAATAGTCTCATTATAGAAATTTGCTATTTTGCTTTCTTCTTCATCTCCCTCGTGGATGAATTTAATGACTTTGACCTTGTCTACTTCCACTCCAAGGATTATTGTTTCTTTACCGTAAGGGGGATTATGAGCTTCTTCAAAGGTATTTACTTGAACTTTGACTTTAAAACTAAATCCACCGTCTTTTTCTCTTGATATACCGAGTATTTTTGCATCGTACAAACCATACGATTTATGATAGCCGTAATACTTTTCTACTGCTTCTGATATATACGGATCCAATAAAGTAATCAATGTGTCGAGCAGCAATTTATTTTCTATTTTATTTTGTTTGGCATTCGTGTCATTTGGCTGGATAAGAATAATGAACAAGAAAATTAAAAGTACAAAACACAATTTGTTTTTCATATACACCCACCTAAAATTCTTTAGGTTTAGGATTTCCCTTACTGAAAATACAATACAACCCTTTAAGTCGAGCAACCACGCATTTTTTTTGACAATAAATAGACGGTAGAGTTTTCTGGCTTCCAAGTTAGTTACACCTGCCCACCTATCCATTAATTTCGCAATTGATCATTCAGCGATATAGTCCGATTGTTGAACAGAAGCTAAACACGACTCTTCAAGTATTCTGCCTCGTTCGTTCAAGACCTTTTATTCATAAGAAAACTGCACCTCCAATTGAGGTGCAGTTCATTTTAGTCTACTTTTGTTTCCAATTTTAACGGTCGATTTTAATGTCAGTTGAGGTGTATTTTTGGAAAATGCACCTCAAAACGAATCCTTTACAGTTGTTTGGATGAAACGAACAACCCTCGTGCCAGGTCTTCATTATAAAAATAACCCTGTAATAGTTGCTGATAAAATCGAAGCTAGAATCGAACCAGCTAATAATTTCATTCCAAATCCGGAAGCTTGTACTGCTTTTTTCGCATCGATACCTTTTACCGTTCCAGCAATAATACCGATAGATGAGAAGTTAGCGAAACTTGTTAAGAATACTGTAACAATACCAATTGTTTTCTCTGACATTGTATCCAGAAACGGTTGAAATTCAAGCATAGCTACAAATTCATTGGTAACGATTTTCATACCCATAACTGCTCCAGCGTCTATAACTTCACTTGGATCAATCCCCATTAGAATACCGAGCGGAGCAAGAATATAACCTAAAATTTGCTGCAATGTTACCCCTGCAAAGATAAATTGAATAATCCAGTTAACCAAGGATAATGAAGCAATAAAAGCTATTAGCATAGCAGCAACAATCAAAGCAATTTTACCGCCCTCTAATGCACCGTTCCCCATTGCTTCAAAAATACTTTTATCCTGCGTTACATTACTTATATCAACATAATCCTCTTCCTTTGGTACTCGAACTGGTGCAATGATTGAAGCTATCATTAAACCACTAAACATATTTAAAGGAAGTGCTACTAAGATATACTGTGGTGGGAGCATTAGAATATAGGAACCTACAATTGCTGCTGAAACGGAACTCATTGCAGAAGCACAAACGATGTACAAACGATTTTCCGATAAATGGTGAAATTGGGATCGAATTGCAATTAATGCCTCTGACTGACCGAAAAAGATACTATTCACCCCGTTAAAGGATTCAATTTTAGGTAAGCCTGTAATTTTAGAAATAGCTGCACCAATATACTTAATTATCAATGGTAAAATTTTTAAATACGTAAGCACAGAAAGAAGTGTTGCGAAAAAGATAATTTGCAGTAATACGTTGAAGAAGAATACGCCACCATCTTCTAACGCAAATCCGCCAAGCACAAAGCTTATCCCTTCTACACCAAATTCAATTAGCTTATTAAATACAGCAGAGATACCATCAATGATTGCTTTTCCAATCTGTGTGGAAAACATAAACCATGTTATTAACAGCTGACAAACCAGCATAATGCCGATTCCCTTGTAATTAATTATTTTCTTATTATTGGACATTAAATAGGCTAGGCCTAAGGTAATAATTATCGCTAAAATACCGAGAAGTATACCCATCACGGTAAAGCCTCCTTTAAGAAACAGTATTAAAATAGTTTTTCCCTATTTTTATCTTTTTTAACATATAAATTTCCTGTTTGTTTGAGCCGTAAAAAACTGTCTCCCTTCGGTTGTGGAGACAGTATTCATTTGGCAGATAAGAATAAGAATGTCTTAAACATTCTTATTGCCTAAGGGCAACTATGGGATTTACATAAAAGCTTGGTAAATGCCAAGTTTTCTAATCAATGCGTTGGGAAAAAGGCCATTTGGATAAGAAAAATCACACCAAACACATATAAAATCCAATGCACTTCCTTACCTTTACCACTTACAAGCTTCAATATTGGATACGTTATAAACCCAATAGCAATTCCTGTTGCAATACTTGATGTGAATGGCATTGTTAAGATGACTGCAAATGCCGGGAAAGCTTCATCAAATGCTTTCCAGTTAACCTTAGCCAGTCCTTCCATCATAAAACACCCTACAATAATTAAAACTGGTGAAGTAATGGCTGGCAAACCAGCGATTACTGAAATTATAGGTGTAAAGAAAATCGACAGCGCAAATAGAATTGCCACAACAATCGATGTTAATCCGGTTCTTCCCCCTGCTGCAACTCCTGAGGTAGATTCAATATAAGCTGTTGAAGGGCTTGTCCCAAACATCGAGCCAACAGTCGTTGCGGTTGCATCTGCTAAAAGTGCCTGCTTTGCACGCGGCATTTTTCCGTCTTTCATAAACCCTGCTTGTTCGGCAACTCCTATCATTGTTCCAGTAGTGTCAAACAGTGTTACTAATAAAAAGGCAAATACTACTGTATAAAGACCGTTTGAGAATACGCCACCTATATCCATATCAAAAAATACTGGTGCAGGAGGTGCAGATAGAACACCTGTCACCGTTAACTGTCCTGTAAAATATGCAATGATTGCCGTAGCAAGCATACCGATGAATAGTGCACCTTTTATCTTCATAACAAAAAGAATTAGTGTGATTAATAACCCCACTAAGGTTAATACAATCATCGGATCATGTAAATCACCAAGCCCAACAATCGTCTCTGGATTCGCTACAACAATCCCTGAATTGCGCAGCCCGACGAAAGCAATAAACAAACCAATACCAGAAGTAATTCCATATTTTAATGATGGTGGGATTGCACCAATCAATGTTTCACGCAGCTTTGTTAAACTAAGAATAATAAAAAGAATTCCAGCTAAAAATACAGTGCCAAACACTACTTGATAGGACAACCCTTGCGTTGCGACAATACTCGCAAAGTATGCATTTAACCCCATACCAGGAGCAATTGCTATTGGGTAATTCGCGAAAATCCCCATAATTAAAGTACCTACTATAGCAGCAATAACGGTTGCCATAAATACCTGTTCAAATGGAATTCCTACAGAAGATAAAATAGCAGGATTTACAACAACAATATAAGCCATCGTTAGAAATGTTGTTGTTCCAGCAACAACCTCCGTACGGATATCTGTATTATTTTGTTTTAGTTTAAAGCCCTTATCCATATAATACCCCTTACTTTCCGTATATTTTTACCAACGTTTACTATAATATTCGTTTCACTACTATTTTGCAATGGTTAACTTGAGATTAAAGCAATTGTCATTGATTTTTCATCGATTCTTAAATTGGGATATGGTTGGGCAGAAATTGCAGATGGGGCAATTTGTGGATTAGGTGGATATATGGACTAAGCGATTAATTTGAGACGTATGGTAATCGCGATTTTCCAGTGAAACAACACGTAAAAAACCTTTGCTGATACTTTCACAGCAAAGGTTTTTTTCTATTCAACTATTAACCTTCTAATAATAAATCATATGGGTCTTCTAGCATTTGTTTTACACGTACAAGGAATTGAACCGCTTCTTTTCCATCGACAATTCGATGGTCGTAAGATAATGCAAGGTACATCATTGGACGAACTTGGATTGAATCATCCGGCATTACCATTGCTCGTTTAACAATGTTATGCATTCCTAGGATTCCTACTTGTGGTGCATTTAAAATTGGTGTAGACATCATAGAACCAAATGTACCACCGTTTGTAATAGTAAATGAGCCACCTTGTAAATCCTTCAATCCTAATTTATTATCACGCGCTTTTTTGCCTAGGTTGACAATTTCACCTTCAATACCTGCAAAGTCAAGACGATCTGCATCACGTACTACTGGGACGACAAGACCTTCATCTGTGGATACTGCAATACCGATATCGTAAAATTTCTTTACAACTAGCTCATTACCTTGAATTTCTGCATTCAGTAATGGGAACTCCTTTAGTGCTCCTACAACAGCTTTTGTAAAAAAGGACATAAAGCCAAGCTTCACACCATTTTTCTCTAAAAATTTATCTTTACGCTGTTTTCGAAGATCCATCACAGCAGTCATATCCACTTCGTTAAACGTTGTTAGCATCGCAGTTTCGTGTTGAACATTTACAAGATTTTTAGCAATTGTTTGACGTCGACGGGTCATTTTCACACGCTCAACTGGCTTATCAAACTCCGTTTTATTTGCAGCTGCTGGTGCTTCTTTTTTAGCAGGAGCTGATTTAGATGCTTTTGGTTCACTTGATGCTTGTGCTGCGGCATCTACATCTTCTGGACGAATTCGACCGAGCGGATCACGGGCATTCACTTTACTCAAATCAATATTTAGCTCACGCGCACGTTTTCTAGCCGCTGGAGAAGCAATCACTTCAGAATTGTTATGATCCTTTTCAGAATTTGCTTCTGGAGCTTTTGGAGCCTCTACTGGTTGCTCTTTCGCAGCTTCCTCTTGCTTCTCTTCCTTTGGTGTTTCAGCAGGTGCAGTACTTCCGCCTGCTTCTCCATTCTCATCTAAGCTTGCAATCGTATCTCCTACGGAAACATCGTCACCTTCTTCACTGAGAATTTCGGTAATAACACCAGAGAAGTCAGAGTTGACTTCAACGTTTACTTTATCCGTTTCCAGCTCAACAATCGGATCTCCCTTTTCTACTTTATCCCCTTTTTTCACGAGCCATTCTGCAATCGTACCTTCTGTAATGGATTCAGCTAGTTCTGGAATCTTAATTTCTTGCACTGGATTTTCCCCCTTCAGATATGTTTAGCGCCTGATTGATAATTTTGTTTTGAGCTGTTTTATGAACACTTGGTATTCCACCAGCTGGTGCTGAACGACTTGGTCTGCTAATTACGCGTAATTTCTGCCCTTCTTGTAATAATTCTCGTAAGTAATCATCCACAAAATTCCAAGCCCCCATATTTTTCGGCTCTTCTTGCACCCAGACAATTTCTTTTAGATTCGGTAAATGTTTTAACTCTTCTTCCAATGCTTTTTTCGGGAACGGATAAATCTGTTCCAATCGAATAGCTCGTAACCATTCAAAGCTTTGATCTGAAGTTTCCATTGTTTCCTCTATATCAATCATGATTTTTCCACTGCCGATTAAGAGACGAGTCGCACTCTCTTTATTCACCTCTAAACCTGGTTGGTTACGCAACGTTTTAAATTTCCCTGTTGTAAACTCTTCTGCCGGCGCCCCCATTTTAGGATGACGAATGAGACTGCTTTTTGGCGTCATTAGAATTAAAGGTCTTGCTTGTTCACGCCCACGTAATGCTGCTTGTCTGCGTAACAAATGGAAAAGCTGTGCAGATGATGTAACGTTCGCTACAATCCAGTTGTTCTCCGCTGCCATTTGTAAAAACCTTTCCAAACGTGCACTGGAGTGTTCTGGACCCTGTCCTTCATAACCATGCGGCAGAAGAATAACCATATTGGATTTTTCTCCCCATTTAGCACGTGATGATGATATAAATTGGTCAAAGATTACTTGACCAGCATTCGCAAAATCACCAAATTGTGCTTCCCAAATAACTAGCGTGTTTGGCGAATGAACACTATAACCGTATTCATAACCTAAAACAGCAGCTTCTGATAATGGACTGTTTCGAATATCAAAGGATGCTTTTGCATCGGTTAACCCGTGCATTGGGCTATACTTTTCATTTGTTACCGTATCATGGAGCACAATATGACGGTGTGCAAATGTACCTCTCTCCGAATCTTGACCAGTGAGACGTATTGGAATTCCATCTCGTAAAATAGATGCATATGCCAGTGTTTCACCAGTACCCCAGTCCGCCGTATTTCCTTCTTCGAAAGCTTTTTCACGGCGTTTCAAAATCTTTTCTGTTTTCTTGAACCCATTAAATCCTTCCGGGCGTTTCAGCAAATCTTTATTTAAGGATTTTAATGTTTCCAGATCAATTGCAGTTTCAAACTGATCCAACCCATTTAATAGCACTTCAGGCATTAATTTTGCTTCTGGCTGACCAATATCATGCTCTTTCATATTTTTATAAATGTCGGTTAATTTTGTTTCGACATCCTCTTTCAGTTTATCAAAGTCCCCTGGATCAATAATGTTTTTCTCTTCCAATGCATTAGCAAATATCTCTGCTACAGGCGGATGGTTATCAATTTCTTGATATAATTTCGGCTGTGTCGTTCTTGGCTCGTCCATTTCATTATGACCAAACCTTCGATAACCAACTAAATCAATCATGAAATCTTTACGAAACTTTTGTCGGTATGCATAAGCTATTTTTATGGCTGACAAGCATGAAATTGGGTCATCAGCGTTTACTCGGACAACCGGTATTTCAAATCCTTTCGCTAAATCACTTGCATAACGAGTGGATCGGCCATCCTCCCGGTCAGTTGTATAGCCTAAAAGGTTGTTTGCAATGATATGAAGCGCCCCACCTGTATTGTAACCAGGTAGCCCACTTAAGTTTAACGTTTCTGCAACAACACCTTCTCCAATAAATGCTGCATCACCATGAATAAGAACAGCAAGCGCTTTATTGAAATCACGCTTCGGATAACCTTTTTCTGACCGGTCATCTTGTGCTGCACGTGCGAAGCCTTCTACTACTGGATTCACAAATTCTAAATGTGATGGGTTATGTGCTAACGTAATGCGGGTTTTTAACGCATCCCCACTACTGACTTCTCGCTTTGCCCCATAATGATATTTCACATCACCTGTCCAGCCATAATTAATTGCTGCTGACCCTTCTGATGGCATCAATTCTTTATCTTTCGAGTAGTTAAACTCTGAGAAAATTTTATCGTATGGCTTCCCTAAAACATTTGCAAGAACGGCTAGACGACCACGATGAGCCATGCCCATCATTACATTTTCAATTCCATCCTTAGCTGCATAGTGTACGATTCGATCAATCATCGGCACCATTACCTCTAAGCCTTCAATTGAAAAACGCTTTTGTCCGACAAATGTTTTTTGCAAGAAATGTTCAAAACCTTGTACATCTACGAGCCGCTCTAAAACTACCTTTCGCTGCTCATCCGTTAATTCAAGTCTAGCATTTCCATTTTCAATTAAATCAAAAAGCCATTTTCGTTCTTCATGGTTATTCACATGATCATATTCAAATGTGATGGTACCCGTATAATATTTCCTTAGACGGTTTACAACATCTAATCCATTCTCCACATCACTTGGAGCTTTATCCCATACCCAGGAGGCTGGAATACTTTTTAAATCTTCTTCCGTTAAATCATACGTTTTCAATTCCAGTAAGTTCGTTTTGCTTCCTTTATAGCCACCAATCGAGTAAATATCTGCCTCCGTGTGACCATAACGACGAATAGCCTCAACAAGTTGCATCGCTGAGGTTAATTTTTTTACACTACTTGCTAATGTCTTTTGTGATACGGATTGCCCTGCATTTTCTTGTTGGTACATCCATGCAGGAGCCCCATACTTATCGAACATCTCTTTAATAGATGGTTCGACAGCTTCAGGGTCTTCTCTGTACAATTCATACTGTTGTTCTAAATACCCCGAGTTTGGTCCATGAAATTGCCCCCAGAATCTCTCTACAGATTCTCCATTTTCTGCCACGTCTGATACCCCCATTAGAAGTTAACTTCCCCCGCCATGTAAACGGTTCAATTTTATTATAGATATGTAACTACGTTTCATCAACTAATATACCTTATTTTTAGCCCACTTACAATATATGTACATACTTTTCAATATATTTATTTATTCCAAATTTTAATTAAATTGCAGGAGGAAATTCATCAAATTTTATCACTGGAATCAATCGGAAAAAATGCCTTTTCCAAGTACTTATATTAGAGGGATCAACCAAATAAATTGGATGATAGTTTCCTTATTGAAATAATTTCGTTATAATAGGGGCATATTCAATTAAAACGCTTTATTTTCATAATAAGGAGGAAATTCTCATGAAATTAGCATTACTTATGGGTGTTATTCTAACATTCGTCGTTTCTTTTTTCACTTCTGGCTATGAAGCAAAACCTGGGGTGCCTAAGAAAAACCAATAATGGTATGAAGTAAAAGTAACATATCCTAAAAAATCCGCTCAGCATTATTTGCCGAACGGGTTTTTTACCTTATATCAAATTTGGAAAGCCTTGCTGTCTTAATGCTTCATAGATAATAATCGCGGCCGTATTCGACAGATTCAGTGACCTTACTTTATCATTCATATGAATTCGCAAGCATTGGTCTTCTCTACCGATTAAAAGCTCTTTCGGAAATCCAGTTGATTCTCTTCCAAAAACAAAAAATATATCTTCTTCTTTTTTGCTATAATCAAAATCAGAATAGTGCTTTGTTCCGAAGTTTTCAATATAATAATAGACACCATTTGGATACTGCTCATATAATTGATCCATCGAATCATGCTCATGGACATCGACATGTTTCCAATAATCCAACCCAGCTCTACGCAGCATCTTATCATCTGTCGAAAAGCCGAGTGGACGAATCAAGTGAAGTGTAGTATCAGTTGCTAAACACGTTCTTCCAATATTTCCAGTATTAGCAGGTATCTCTGGTTGATATAATACGACATGTAAACTCAACATTCATTCTCCTTAACAATTTATTAACCCTACTATTATAGGTTGTTAAAAAATTCCGGTAAAAATGACACATCGAATTTCTTCGTTGGCTTGCTTTTCCGTTCCTCACGTATTAATTGCATACGTTCCGGTACTCAAAACTTCGCCGCCTCAAACTTCTCGGTCATTTTCATCCTCATTTTTAACCCTACTATTATAGCACTAATCATCCCCAATTCGGAAAAATTTATAGTTAATCTCTGGTGTCCATGCAGTTGAATCCTCATAGGACCAATAGCGATTCCTGCTATTATCCGTATGTGCATTAACAAGTGGCATTCCATAGGCATCTTTGGCAACAACAATTGTGTTATGATCCCACCTGCCATCTCCTTGGAAATCATAACAAATTACATCCCCGGGAATGAGCTGATCCGCTCGCTCCATTTCCTTTCCTTTTAAACCCTGATTCGATCCACTTAGATACCATCTTAATGAATGAGCCACAGCCCAGCTGAAACTCCAATTATCCGTTTGGTACCACCAACCTCGCTCCCTCACAGGGGCTCCCCACATTGGTGCCCCTCCAGCACGCAGGCATTGTGATACATAGTTTGTACAGTCAACATCAAAAACGCGATATTCTGGATTATAACTATTCCACCAACGCTCCGCATATTGGACAGCAGCTAAACGATCATAAGCGAATCTTTCTCCCTCTTGTTTCCTCGTTTTCAATTCTTGTTCGATTCCTTTTCTATTTGTAGCAGTCTTTCTTTCAATTCCTTGGTGATTCTTCACAACGCCACCCTCATATCGAAAGCGGTATGGTATAAGCTGTTCCTCTACGTGAAACTGTCCTTTTTGTTTGATTACATATCGAAGGTGTAATGTATAATCGAAATTTGTGCTGTTATCATAATGGAGCCTTTGGAATATTTTTCCGTTCACTTTCAACCGAACTATTTCTGCTTCTCGGTCTTTCAGAGAAGCCTGCTTACGTGTCCACCAAACCGGAACGTCATCCGATTCATTTTGAAAAAAATCGAGCCACAGCTGCTTTATTTCTTCCATAAAAAATCCCCTCCACAAAAAGTATATGGAGGGGAAGCTTGGCATAATCTTTCAATGACAAAATATTATTTAATTCATGATTTATACTTGAATTCTAAACCTTTTTCCATTTCAAATAGTACTTGGTCGTCTTTTTCATTTTCCATAGCAGCCTCAATTGCCCGGAATGCTTCCACAGTTCCTATTTTCCCAAGAGCCCAGGCTGCAGTACCGCGAATCACCGGACGAGGATCTTCTTTCATTACACTAATCATTTCCGGGATCGCTGTTTTATCTTTATAATGACCAAGTGCGATTAACGCGTTTCGCTGCAATGGTTTCTTCCCTCGCCACGAACCGGACATGTGACCAAATTTTTCTTTAAATGAACGATTGGAAATCCGCAGCATTGGCTCAAGCTTGGGTTTTGCCAAATCATGCTCCGGTTCAAATTCAGGATGGATATGAGAATCAATTCCTTTATTCCTTGGGCAAACTTGCTGACAGGTATCGCATCCGTATAGGCGATTTCCTAGCTTTGTTCGAAATTCGTCGGGCAAGAAATCCTTTGTCTGAGTTAAAAATGCAATGCAGCGCTGTGCGTTTAATCTACCACCTTCAACAAGTGCACCGGTAGGACACGCGTCCATGCATTTCGTGCAATCACCACAGCTATCCTCGATCGGGTCATCTGGAACAAATGGAATATTGGTTATCATTTCACCTAAATAGACAAACGAACCAAATTCGGGTGTAATAATCGATGTGTTCTTTCCACTAAATCCGATTCCAGCTCTTTCTGCAACAGCACGGTCTGAAAGTTCACCGGTATCGACCATTACTTTATTGCTAACCTCTGGAACCTTTTCCTGGATAAAAGCTGCGAGCTTTTCTAAACGGTCACGCAAGACAACGTGGTAATCAATTCCCCAAGAGGCGCGGGCAAACAATCCACGCCTTTCCTCTTTTGTACTTCTTGGCGCGTCTTTCATACGAGAAGGGTAGGCAATCGCAATGGAAATGATTGACTGCGCTTCTGGTAATAGACGTTGTGGTTCTGTGCGTTCTTCTAGACTTCCTTTTTCGAAGCCTGATTGAAAGTTCGATTCCTGCTGTCTTCTTAATCGCTCTCTCAGCTCCCCAAATACATCTGCTGAGGCAAAACCAATTTTGTCTATTCCAATCTCCTTCGCATAATCAATAATCTCCTGTTTCAATTGCTCTGTTCGCATCTGAACAACCTCCCTTCTACTTTTGTTTTACAATTGCTGTTCGCATCCGGTTTAACACAGCCGCAATTTCGTGTCTGCGAGGACGTGCAAGATCCCCTGGATGCTGATTTTTAAATACAGTGAATGAAGCCAAACCAACAGCATCCAACTGACGTTCTATCTCATCGAGCATTTCATGTAATGATTTATGCTTAAAGTCATTTGTACGCGCCAAATAATGTATTATTTCAGCAATCATACGAGTCTGCGATAAATCAATTAATTGTTCTGTATAATCAAAGGTAATTGGTGTCTTCCCCATTACAATTTGATACAGTCCTTTGGCTTGTATTTTCATTCGATTTGCCTTTTCAAGTTTTAACGATTCAGGCTGAAAATAACGATTGGTTGTTTCATTAAAACCTGATTGTGCACGTACCTGACGTTCTATTGGATGCTTCTCTATAATCACACGCGCTTGATCTGTTACATCATAAGGGATATATTCATCCATCATTACAACTGAATCTGCTACTGAGAAATAATCACCTGATCCTCCCATAACAAGAATCGTAGAAATGCCAAATTGATTAGAAAGCTGTTTAATTCGATCAATAAATGGTGTAATTGGTTCCTTATTTTGGCTAACAAGCTGTTGCATACGATAATCACGAATCATAAAATTTGTTGCACTTGTATCTTCATCAATCAGCAGTGTTTTTGCCCCAGCCTCCAATGCCTCCATCACATTAGCCGCCTGCGAGGTACTGCCGCTTGCATTTTCTGTAGAAAAGCATGCTGTATCTTGTGCATTTGGTAAGTTATTAATAAAGGAGGAAATATTGACAGCAGTAACCTGTCTTCCATCCTCAGCACGGATCTTCACTGCATCTGGATCTGTTAATACATATTCCCGCCCGTCACCTTTTTGGTGAAAATACACACCGCGTTCAATAGCCTTTAACAAGGTGCTTTTACCATGATATCCTCCACCAACTATTAATGTAATCCCCTTTTTAATCGCCATTCCTTTTAGCGGATGTGCTTGGTGTGGAATTGTTATAGAAACCTCAGACGCTTTCGGACTTTGAAACGGCACAGCATGTTTAAACGGTGTATTCCGAATGCCGCTTTCCCGCGGAAGTATGGACCCATTCGCAATAAAAGCAATCCAATTTTGCCGCTTCATTTCATTAAGAATTGCTTCCTGCTGATCAGCCAGCTTTATCGCCGTCTCTATTTCGCTATTTGTTATTTTAAATATAGAATTTTTTATAATAGATGGAATTGCTGCCGTAAAGAGCTTCTCGGCTTCTCTTGCATTAATGCGTCGACCATTAGCGGGTAGACCAACAGAAATACAAATTGTTATCGCCTTTGGACTAATTTGCAATGCCGTCCGTTCTAAAACTTCCTGTCCAGGGCGATCAAAGAAAATCATACCGCTTTTCCCTGAACCTTTCACGGAAAAAGACTGTCTATCCGTTTCCTTCCCTACAACTCGTGCAATTGCATCCTCTACAGCTACTTTTCGAGTTCGGGTTTGCAGCCATTCCGGACGAATCGAACGTCTATCCCCTGATATAACAACCCGAATCTTGGACGGTGTCGCAAATGGATCTCCTTGTACATAATCTATATATAAGTCATAGTCGTCAAATTGATAATGACCTTGAATGCTTTTATAACCTTTATAGCTCTTATTATCCAGTTGCCTTAGTTGCTGAAGCAAGTTTTTCATCGTGATCCCTCATCATTTAAATATTAATTTCCTATAGAATACTACTTAAAAAATGATAAATTCAAGTATGAAGATGTTGGAAATATCGTGAAAATTAAAAACGCAACGCTTCGTAATCCTACTTTTACGAAACACTGCGTTATCACATATGTATGGAGCGGGTGAAGGGAATCGAACCCTCATCATCAGCTTGGAAGGCTGAGGTTTTACCACTAAACTACACCCGCAAATCATTATTCATTTTTCGCTAACAGATAATATTATAACAACCTCTTCTTAACAAATCAATAGTAATTTCAACATTTCTTTACAAAAAATTTAATTGACAAGAGAAACCCTTGCTATAAAGACGAAACTTTATTAAATAATTTCTAATAATTCATTATTTACTTTAGAGGATAGAGGCTATAAACTAGGAATAGGCTTTTAAAAACGGATGTTCAAAAGGTATGTGACAGGAAACATTTTAGTCCTCTGCCCTTCTTGAACCCGTACTAAGAGAAAGGGGCTTTTATGTATGTCTGTTTATCCTATTATAATGACACAATCCCAGTTTACACACCGTGATAATTTACATTATCCATTTGAAGAGCGTGGACTTCAATTCGGGGATGGAATATATGAAGTAATTCGAATCTATCACGGAACTTACTATTTACTCGATGAGCATGTGGATCGCTTATTTCGATCTGCTGAAGCAATTAAAATAAAATTACCATTCAATAAAGAAGAAATAACACATTTGTTACTAGAATTGCTTGAACGAAATAAAATGACTACAGATGGTAAGGTATACTTACAAGTAACACGTGGATCTGCCCCACGTGATCATATTTTTCCTGCTGATGTTCTACCTAATATCTATGCATATGTAGGAGACCAGCCGAGAAATTTGGAGTTATTACAAAATGGTGTTCAAACAATTACACAAAGAGATATTCGATGGGAATACTGTTACATCAAAAGTTTAAATTTATTACCGAATGTATTAGCAAAGCAAGCTGCTAAGGAAAATAACTGCTATGAAGCGATTCTCCATAAGGATGGACTGGTAACCGAATGCAGTTCTTCAAATGTATATTTGGTAAAGGACGGAACGATCTATACACACCCTGCTACCAAAAATATTCTCCATGGCTGTGTAAGAATGGCAGTTGAGAGATTTGCTGGTGAATTAAATATTCCCTTCATTGAGGAAAGCTTTGAAGTGGAAGAAATTAGTCTCGCTGATGAACTTTTTCTTTCAAGCAGCACTTCTGAGATTACACCAATTGTAAAAGTAGATAATCTGGACATTGCTGATGGAAAGCCAGGAAAGATAACGCGGCAATTACAAGAAGCTTATGAGACGGATGCTAAGATACAAGAAAACAATACAAAACATACAGTTTAATGCATAAGTGACCCGGATTCGGGTCACTTTTCGTATGTATGATAAGTATACATCACATTTATAGTCACCTTCATTCGCCGAATTTCCTAATTGATTCGTAACACGAAATAGTTTAAACTAATAGACAGTTCTTATAAAGTGAAAATTCATTCAAAGAGGAGCATTCTCTCCTCTTTGAATGACAATTTTAAATTAGGGGGAAATTCTATGGTTCATACCAAACGATCGATTAAATCAGAAGACCTAAAAAAGATCGAAGTATACAGCGATCCACAATATACACCTGATGGAAAAGCATTTACATATGTTTCCACAACAATTAATGAAGAAAACAAGTATCAATCACAGCTTTATTTTCAACAATTTGACGAAACTGAAGCAAAGCAATGGACTTTTGAGAATACTAAAAACGATAACCTTCATTTTTCACCAGATGGAAAAATTGCGGTCTTCCAATCAACGCGCAGTGGTATTTCGCAGCTTTATCTAATAAACAAAGCTGGTGGAGAAGCAAAACAATTAACCGCATTTAAGCATGGCGCCTATAGTCCTTTATGGTCAAAAGATGGAAGATCCATCTTCTTTCATGCTTCTCTTGACAAAGGAGATCATATTGAGGGCCAAAAAGAATTGACAACGGAAGAGCGACAAAAGGAAAAGGAGCATAATGCGAAGCAGCCCCTTGTCGTCAATCGATTAAAATATAAGTCAGATGCAAACGGGTTTCACGATAATAAAACAACGCAAATTATCCAATACAGCTTAGAAACAAAAGCATTCACACAATTAACGACAAAAGATGCAGATCACAGTTTTCAAGATAGTTCTCCAGATGCGAGCACCATTTTATTTACTGCTAACTTCGATGCGGATGCCGACTATGAACGTTTTAGTGACTTGTTCACACTCCATTTGGAGACAAAAGAAGTAACAAAATTAACGAATGGAAAAAGTAGTTATTACAACGCTAAATTTTCCCCTCACGGTAATAAGATTGCCTGCTTTGGTCACGATTTTGAATACAGCACTGCAACGTTAAGCAAACTGTTTCTAATTGATGTAACAACTAAAAGCCGTACGCCCCTCAGCAACGATTGGGACATGCAACTCGGTGATGTGATGGTAGGTGATACACGACTTGGCGCGGCAACAACGGGTCCCATCTGGTCGGCAGACGGAAATCGAATCTTTTTCATTGCAACAGACTTTGGCGCCACAGGTCTTTATCAAGCAACAATGGACGGAAACTTAAACGTGCTATATAAAAATAGTAATCATGTATTTAGTTTTACGTATCACCCAGAAGCCGAGTCTTTTATTCTTGGGATTAGTACGCCTACTAATCCGTGCAATTTCTACCAGCTTAACAAGGATTTACAGTTGGAGCGATTAACAAATGCGAATGAGAAGTTCCTTCAGGAAGTAGCGATTTCCGAGCCAGAAGCACTTACCTTTACAGCACAAGATGGATTGGAAATCCAGGGATGGTTATTATGCCCATATGACTTTGATGAAACGAAAAAATATCCATTCATCCTGGAAATCCATGGCGGGCCACATATGATGTATGGACAAACTTTCTTTCATGAAATGCAGCTTTTAGCAGCAAAAGGCTATGTCGTTCTTTATACGAATCCACGGGGAAGCCATGGATATGGTCAGAAATTTGTTGATGCCGTTAGATTCAACTATGGAAAAGGCGATTATTCGGATTTAATGGATGCTGTGGACTATGTATTAGAAAACTATAGCTTTATCGATGAAACAAGACTTGGCGTTACAGGGGGAAGCTATGGTGGATTTATGACAAACTGGATTGTTGGTCATACGAATCGCTTTAAAGCTGCTGTCACCCAACGTTCGATTTCCAATTGGCTCAGCTTTTATGGTGTGAGTGATATTGGATATTTCTTCACGAAAGGAGAACACGGCTTAAATTTGCTCGATGATCCAACCAAACTTTGGGATATTTCTCCCCTAAAATACGCAAATAATATCGAAACACCATTATTAATACTGCATGGTGAACGTGATTTCCGGTGCCCAATCGAACAGGGTGAACAGCTTTTTATTACATTAAAGCACCTACGTAAGGAAGTGAAGTTTGTTCGTTTCCCTGGAGCAACTCATGAATTAAGTAGAAGTGGTCAACCTATCATGCGCATAGCAAGACTTGATCAAATTTGTCATTGGTTTGAGAAATATCTATAAATACGGTGCAAAAATAAATGCAGTGTGTCGCATAGAGGACCACTGCATTTATTTATCAGCTATTCCAATTGTAGCACCTTCATCTCCTCTTCGGATTCCGAACCTTCCCATACCTTTAAAGAGAGATAAAATGTTGTTCCTCTTCCCTCTTCACTCTCCACCCAAATTCTTCCTTGATGCGCCTGCATAATTTCCTTGCAAATAACTAATCCCAGCCCATGCCCTGCCTCTTTGCTTCCATTTGCTTTTGTATAAAATTGATCAAATATATAAGGGAGATCGGTGGCTGCAATACCACGTCCTTCGTCCGCAATTGAAATAACGGCTTCACCTGTATTCTCTAATGATAGCCTTAATGCTATTTCACCTTCGTCCGAATGCTTCATTGCGTTGGATATGAGATTCCCCATGACTTGCTCGATTCGTTGTACATCCACTTCAACTAGCGGATAGCCCGATCCTATGCGACCAGAGTATTCCGATCTAAAGGTTAGTCCTTTCATGTTAACCTCTAATTCAAACTGACTGCATAAATGAAGAAACAGTTTATCAATAGGAATCACATCCATTGCAAAGGAGACATTACCAGATTCAAATTGTGCTAAATCAAACAAATCTTGAATAAGACCATTTAAAGCAGTTACACGCTTCTTAACAATTTGAAGGTACTCTGTACGCTGTTCCTCTTCAATAATTCCCTCTAAAATGGCATCAACGTAGTTTTGAATTGCAGCGATTGGCGAGCGTAAGTCATGTGAAATAGTTGAAAGGTATCGAGTACGCTCTGCTTCTGCATGCTCTAGGGAAATATTAGCATTCTTTAATTTTTCATTTGCAGCATGTAACAAGGCAGTCCTTTCCTCTACTGTGGTTTCCAAATTCGCATACAAATAAGCATTTTCAATAGAAATTGCAACTTGCGAAGCCAATAAAGTTAACAAAACTACCCTTTCTCTAGTAAATACATTTGTGGATTGGTTGTTCTCTAAATAAAGGATACCTGTCAACTTACGATGATACACAATTGGTAAACAAAGAATTGATTTCGCTTCTGTTTGCTTAATAAAATGGTCTTTCTTAAATTCCCCTTGATTCATAGCATCGTCCAACACAACGACTTCCTTTGTATTTGCAACGTAATGAACAATCGCTTCTGAAAAATCGCGGAACATCTCCACCCGTTTTGGTTTTTTATATAATGTAATCTCATCTTGCACATTTTTTTTTGCAACAAGCTGAAGTAATTCATCTTCCTTCAATAAAAGAAAAGCACGTTCGGCACCAGCATTAATTACCATTAGATCCATAAATTTTTCTACTAATTGATCGAACATTACCTCATCAGCAATTAGCCGAGAGGTTTTAAATAATGTGTTCATATCAATCGATTCATGAGGGTGTTCAAGGTTAAAGGTACGTTCTCCTTCCTGGTGATTAAGGATTGGATAAGCTTCAGCTAAATTATGAGCGATTCGTTTTGCACCCCATTTTAAGTAATGAACATACGCATCAACGAGATATGGTTTTGCCGATTTTGATAAATTCTTTGCTAAATAAAATTCTGCTGCACAGTGATTGATAATCGCCACATCTTGTATAAACCCAGATTCCGTCGCAAATCGTATGGCACGATTATAAAGATAAATCGCTCGCTCTTTTTTATTTACGTGCAACCATTCAGCTTCCAATAGTAAATATTTATGCCGATAATTAGCTGGGGAGTTCTTTGCCCACATTTTCATCTTTTTTAGTCTTTTAAATAGCTTTTGCCGTCCTTGATTTCTCGACAACTTTCCTCTTCTCATGAGTCGCGTTAACCATAATGCGTGATAAAAATAATAGTCAGGGGCAATGACAAGAATAAGTGTACGATCGACAATCGATTCTAGCTTTTCCATAATAGCCAATGCAGCATCTTCATTATCCAGTAGGTATGTCATTTGAAGTCTGATTGTGTAATGTACAATTTTTGCAGATACATCATTTGTAAAATCTGGAAAATTCCAGTTTACCGGATCAGTCCTAGTTGCTAATACATCAATCCAATCTATGGTTTCATCCAAAAAATCATCTGAAATGATATATTCATTTTGTTTTGCAAAGTCATGCTGCCGTTTAATTCCTTTTTTTACATCGTTTAAATGATCACCTTTTATCAATAGAATAATTGCAATAAAAGAGCTGTTAGCTCCAGCAAGATGGAGATTACCTGACTCAATACAAAGCTGCTGTGACTGCTCTAAATAGACGAGACTTTCGCGAATCGGTTTCTTCCAATGGTTAACAAAGCTGCCAAATACAAAGTAAACCCGGGCTTTTAAACTATTATCCTGAAACTTTTCCAAATGCTTCATGGCTAATTTGCCAAATCGATAGCTGCTATCATAATCGTTAAATCCTGCACTCAGTGTCAAAGCATAATTGTTGTAGACAAGAGCCGTAATATCCATATCTCCGTATTTCAATGTTAATCGCAGTGCACGCAGCATTAAGATGGTGGCTAGGTTTTGATTCCAATGGTAGGTTGGTGCATTTGAATTAATTAACGTGCGCATCAAGGCATGCACAAGTTTATCTTCCACAACCGGAAGCTGCAGTAAATCCGTTTCCTTTTTCTTTCTTAGCGCAAGCTTCGTGAGTAGATATTCTTTTGCAACATCCATCTTTGTCGCATTACTTTTGAAATTCCACCCACCTAGACTCAATCCTTCCAGACCAGCATTTGTGGCTTTTTCCACCTCGTGTATATGAACATTCAGTAATATTTTCAAGTCATAAATCTGTAACTTTTCTTGAATTGTCTTCGCATTTATTAGAATTTCCTCGAATGTATTCTCGGCCTCTTGAAATAAATGATTTAAGTACTCGGCCTCTCCAAGCCCTGTCATTATTTTAAATGTTAAAGGATAATAAGCGGCGCTCCATCGTTTTTCTGGAAGTAATTCTTTGCCTATCCGAAAGAAATTCAATGCGGATTCAGATGCAGCTCTATTCTTAGCACGCTCCCCCGCCATCCAGTTCCATTCAATTAAATTTAACTTTTGCTTTTCGGTCAAAAGGACTCTGCTTTGGTTTAAATGATTAACAATCTCAAAAATATGCGATTTTAGTTCTGCTTTACCATATAAATAGACAAGCTCTAAACCGATAAGCTGATGATTTTTCATTTGCTTTTCATTTGAAAGCGTTGTGTAAAAGGCTTGTTGAATTTTATCATGTACAAATACATAGCTTGGAGGGTACCCCTGATCGATATTTGAATCAGCATCCTCATAGACCCACTTAAAGCTAGAATCGATTGGCAGGATAAGGCCAGCTTCCAGTCCATTCCTAAAACTTTTACTCACTTCTAAATAGGTTCTGTTTGCTATTTTGGCTAATGCCTTGAGGTTAAATCGATTTCCAAAGCAGGAAGCCAATTGTAAAATGGCAATCGTCTCTTTTGGTAATCTCCCAATACTTTTTAATACGAAATCAATAATCGAGTCTGACATCGGCATCTGCTTTACTGCATCCCTGTTGAGTATCCATTCACTCTTTTCCATTCGGAATTCAATTACCTTTTCATCTAGAAGTGTTTGAATTACTTGGACGATGAAAAACGGATTCCCTCGCGTAATTCGATAAATAAATGACACAAGAAAGTCTATGTCATCCTCCCCTAACGAAAACGCCTCCCTAACCCATTCACGAACATGCTGAGCAAGTAATGTCGCTATTCGTATAAAGGTAATGCCGACATCCCTTTTCTGCAGCTTGTTTAACATGATTTCAAATGGATGCCCGACATGAACTTCATTGTCTCGATATGCAGCAATAATTAACACATACAGATCATCCGGATTGCTTACTAGATAATCAAGTAAATCCAATGTTGCCTCATCAGCCCATTGCAAATCATCTAAAAATAATACAAGTGGATGTTCTTTTGTTGCAAATACACGCACAAAGCTTCTGATCGCATGCCGAAAACGATTATGAACTCCTTGTGGTGGCAAATCTGGAACCTCGCCATTTTCCCCAATTAACCAGCGAAGCTCCGGAATAAAATTCGCAATTACGCTTGCAGAGGGTCCTAACGATTCCGTTAATCTTCCCCCCCACTGCTCCATACTAGATTTACCTTCTGATACAATTTGGCGGAGCAGCCCTTGGAATGCATATACAATTGGAGCATAAGGAATTTGCTTTTCTAATTGTTCAAACTTCCCCGAAATGAAATATCCTTTTTCCTTTACCAATGGCTTATGCAGCTCATGAACAACAGATGTCTTCCCTACACCGGACGGACCAGGGATAAGCACCAGTTCTGTTCTTCCTTTTTGAACACGATAAAAGCTTTTGATTAATTGCTCGATGGTTTGTGCACGACCATATAATCTTCTTGATTTTTCGTAAATACGCTCAGATCGTTGATCACTTAATTCAATATTTTGTATATCACCAGTTTCATCCAGCTGTTTTAGACATTTTTCTAAATCATCTTTTAGTCGTTTCGCATGCTGATAACGGTACGCAGGAGCTTTTTCTAACAATCGTAGGATAATAGCAGAAATTGGTTCTGGGATTGCTGAATTAACTGAACGCGGACTTTCTGGCAGTTTCGCTAGATGCGCGTGGATGAGTTCAGCAGGGTGTTCTGATGAGAATGGCAGTCTTCCAGTTATCATCTCATAATAAATAATCCCTAAAGAATAAAGATCTGTACGATAATCTAGCGCACGATTCATTCTTCCAGTCTGTTCTGGAGACATATATGTGATTAGCTCTCTAAATTGATATGGACTACCATTTGTATGCTGTATTTCTTTTGAAAATGTTGTCGCGTGATGAAATCCGGTTAATTTTACTTCATGTAATCTCGGTTGAAGAACAATATTTTGAGGTTTTAAAGCTTTATGTATAATATGTGCTTGATGTAAATGTGAAACAACACCAGCTAATTTGGCTGCAATCTTAAGAAAGCTTCTTACATCAAAAGGACCCGCTGTTCTTTCTATTCTCGTCTCTAACGTTTCACCTTGTATGGGTTCTGTGATGATATACATTTCTTCTCCATATTTCTCTATATGAAGTGGACGTAAAATATACTCACTATTTAAATCCTTTGCAATATAAAAATCATGTGAAATTTCAACTCTCGAACGGTTTTTTTCTGCCTTTATCGCGACAACTTTTTCATCTTTTAGTGAAATAGCTTTATATAGAATCCAAGATTCATTGTCTATAAGTACATTTAAAATCCGATAACCAGGCAGTTCAAACATGGTAATCCACGCTCCTTTATAGTTAAGGGGTTATTTAAGAAAACTTAAAGGAAACTTCAACTAATCTTTAACGCAATTTATACTCTTGCTATTATTCTGTTTATATATAGTGCAAGGAGGGTCTTCATTGGAAAATAATGTACAGTTACCGTCAAATCATTCTAACGTGTATGACCAGGATTGGATTCATTTAATGAAACAAGCAAAATATATAGGATTAAGTCCTTCAGAAGTGCGTCAACTGCTTAAACATTTAGCGATAGAAGAGGAAAAACCTTTAGTGAGCAAGATCAGCGAATTTGTAACCGATCCCACGTAATGTGTGAATATACTGTGGTTCATCTGGATTTTTTTCGATTTTTTTTCGTAATTTACTTAAATGTACCATGACAGTTCGAAAGTCTCCTAGACTTTCTTCACCCCAAATGAGTTCAAATAATTTATCCACTGTATAAATACGCTCTGGATTTTGTGCCAGAATACATAATAGTTGATATTCTTTTGCTGATAGTTTCACAATAGATCCGTTCACCTTAACTACTGCACTTGTCAAATTAATTTCAAGTCCGGGATAGCTAATGATAGCGGAATTTGTTTTTTCTACTGGCCTTACCTTCGCTTCAACTGCTCGACTGCGCCTTAAATGAGCCTTTATCTTCGCAATCATCACAGGCATACTCGTTGTTTTAGGTAAATAATCATCCGCACCTATTCCAAGACCAAGCACTTTATTCATATCGTCGTCGATTGAACTAAACAAAAGGACTGGTACATCTGTATGTTTGCGAATGATTGGTAATAGTTCAAAGCCATCAAGGTTTGGCATCATAACATCTAAAATAATCAATTCTGGGTTTTTATCCTCAATTACAGCAATTGCTTGAATACCATCTTCTGCTGTAAAAATAACATATCCACTTTTTTCAAGATACAGTTTAAGTACCATTTGCATATCTGTATCATCGTCAACAAGTAAAATCCGTTCACTAGCCATGAACGTACGCCTCCATTCATCGTTAATGCCCTAAAAGAGTTACTACAATTCACAACTATTTGAAAATAACATAACTATTATACTACAAATTTATCCTTCACAACAGATAAATAGGTAAAAATATGGATAAATCACTTCACATTTAATTAGAAAACTTGACATTCGTTAGAGCGATTTTTTTATAACTGTTTATACTTTTCCATGTCAAAAAAATACAGTCGGTCCCACATTCAGGAACCAACTGCTTGCCCTAACTTTACTTTGTTATAATTTTTTCCGGTCGGAAACTTTCACTCAAATACTCCTGTAAAGATAATATCTCTTTTTCAAGTAAAGCTTGATTTAACCCGCCTGCAAATACATTTAACGTTTCAAGACTCGTAAAATACGGAACTTGAAAGCGTACCGATAATTCACGAATTAAAAAGCCAATTTTCTCTTTTTCCCTTCCTTGATTCGGGATGTTCAGTACAATATGCGGTGGATTATCTTGCCAATGATTTAGAATATCTTTTTTGCTTTTGACAATTCTTTTTGTTACCATTCCATTTTCTTCAATAACCTTAGCCGTCCCTTCTGTTGCCGTAATAATAGCACCACGATCAGAGAATTCACGAATGATGGGAAGACTCTCTTGTTTTAACCGATCTGAGATCGAGACAAATAATTGGAGCGGCTTTGTTAGTTCTTGTAGGTGATGTGTACGTATCATTGTCTTTTTTAATGCTTCTTTTTTATCATATCCTATTCCGATAATTTCTCCTGTTGATTTCATTTCTGGTCCAAGCACATGGTCTACACCCTTTAGCTTACTTGCAGAAAATACAGGAGCTTTGATCGTATAATATTCTGGTTCCTTCATTAAATTAACTTCATCTGTAATTTCCGTTAGAGGTATACCTAGTTGCGATCTTACTGCCCATTCAACCATTGGGACACCAGTTACTTTACTCATGATTGGAACCGTTCTGGACGATCGTGGATTAACTTCCAATACATAAATCGTATCCTGATGAATTACAAATTGAATATTCATCATTCCGATAACCGGTAAATTACTACTAATCTTTTGGACAATTTCCACGATAGCTTCCTTCGTCTTATCGCTTAAGGTGACAGGCGGAAATACACCTATGCTATCACCAGAGTGAATACCTGCCTTCTCAATATGCTCCACAATTCCTGGTATCACAACCTCTTTGCCATCACTTACAACATCAACTTCACATTCTAAGCCAGGTAAGTATTGATCAATTAACAACGGCCAGCAACGATCATTCGTATCCTGTTGAATTCTTGAGGTATATTGATACAATTCTTTCTCGCTATAGCAAATAAACATTGACTGACCGCCAATAACGTAGGAAGGTCGAATCAGCACTGGAAATCCTAGTTCATGAACTAGGGATGGAAGTTCATCCAATTCATGTACAATTCGTCCTGCAATATGGGGTATTCTTAATTCGTTCAAAAAGTTATAAAATTGTTCCCTGTCTTCCATCTGGTCAATATGTTCTGGTAATGTCCCAAGTATATGGACACCCTCATCTTTCAAATCATTTGCCAGATTAATAGCTGTTTGACCACCAAACTGAATAAGCACCCCTGCTACTTGCTCTTTTTCAATGACAGCAAGCACATCTTCCAATGCTAACGGGTCAAAATATAAACGGTCTGCCACAGAGTAATCTGTACTCACAGTTTCTGGATTATTGTTCATTACAACTGCTTCATAGCCGATTTTCTTTAATGCTAACGTAGCATGAACGGAACAATAATCAAATTCAACACCTTGCCCAATTCGGATTGGGCCAGAACCTAGAACAAGTATTTTCTTTTTGTTAGCAGTTGTCAGGACCTCATCATGACCATGCCAAGTCGAGTAGTAGTATGGAGTAACAGCATCAAACTCCCCTGCACACGTGTCCACTAGTTTATAGACTGGCTGCATACCATACACTTTATATTTTTCCCGTAATTCCTTCGGGGTTGTACCGAGTAATTCCGCAATTCGATGATCACTCATATTCAGTTGCTTTGCTCTTTTTAGCACATCTACTGGGATTGTGGCTAATTGGTATGCGGCTAACACTTGCTCATAATCAATGATTCGCTTTATCTTTTGCAGGAACCAATAATCAATTTTCGTTAATTCCATAATTGTTTCGGTTGAAATCTTTCGTTTAAATGCTTCCGCGATAGCAAATAGCCGAAGATCATTAGGAATCTCAATCAGATCTAGAAGTTCTTGTATATTTTTCTGATCCATACCAGGAAAATGTAAACTATATAAGTTCAATTCCAGTGACCGAATTGCTTTATGAAGTGCCCCTTCAAACGAACGATCAATTGCCATTACCTCACCTGTAGCCTTCATTTGTGTACCAAGTGTTCGATCCGCCTCCGTAAACTTATCAAATGGAAAGCGGGGAATCTTTACAACAATGTAATCTAATGCGGGTTCGAAAGAGGCATATGTACTTCCTGTTATCGGGTTTACAATTTCATCAAGTGTATAGCCAATCGCACATTTAGCAGCAATCCGAGCAATGGGATAACCAGTGGCCTTCGAAGCTAATGCAGAAGATCTGCTAACCCTTGGATTAACCTCAATAATGATATATTCATTAGATGTTGGATGGAGTGCGAATTGTATATTGCACCCCCCGACAACATCAAGTGCCCGGATAACCTTTAATGATGCAGTACGAAGCATTTGATATTGCACATCTGAGAGCGTCTGAGAAGGTGCTACCACAATCGAATCTCCCGTATGAACACCAACTGGATCAAAATTTTCCATATTACATACGATAACACAGGTGTCATTTTCATCGCGCATTACTTCGTACTCTATTTCTTTCCATCCTTTAATGCTTTTTTCAACAAGCACTTGATGGATCGGGCTTAATGCAAGGCCTTGTTTCAGCAAACTCACAAACTCTCCCTTATGATAGGCGAATCCTCCGCCTTCACCACCAAGTGTATAGGCAGGACGTAAAATAACCGGAAATCCAATTTCCTCGATAAAACTTAGACCTTCCTCAACCGATTGAATGATTTTTGAGTCTGCAATCGGCTCCTGTATATCAATCATTAACCTGCGAAATAATTCCCGATCTTCTCCGTTCTTAATGGAAGAAACCGAAGTGCCTAATAGCTCCACATGATAGTTATCAAGAATTCCCTTATCAGACAATTCAACCGTTAAATTCAAACCCGTTTGCCCACCAAGACTACCAATTAAACCATCTGGCTGTTCTTTTGCAATAATTTTCTCCAATGTACCTACATCGAGTGGTTCTAAATAGACACGATCTGCCACCCCGTCGTCTGTCATAATCGTTGCAGGATTATTATTTACTAAAATAACTTCAATTCCTTCTTCCTTTAAAGCTAAGCATGCTTGTGTGCCTGCGTAATCAAACTCGGCCGCCTGACCGATCACAATGGGACCAGATCCTATCACCATTACTTTGTTTATTGCTTTACGCTTCGGCATAAATAATTGCCCCCTTCTGTCTATTAGCTGCTGCTTGTTGAATAAATTCCAGAAAAATATAAGCTGTGTCACTTGGTCCAGGGTGAGCCTCCGGATGAAACTGTACAGATTGAACCGGAAGTTGCCGATGTTTTATCCCTTCCAGCGAATGATCATTCACATTCTGAAACCAGATATCAAAGTTTTGCTTGGAAAGACTATCCTTCTCTACGACATAGCCATGATTTTGCGACGTCATCCACACTTTCCCTGTTTGCATATCTTTAACTGGATGATTCCCTCCACGATGACCGTATTGCATCTTCTTTGTTTTTCCACCATAGGCTAATGCTAGAAGCTGATGTCCTAGACAGATTCCAAGGGTTGGGAAGTTTTTAGTTATACGCTTTATGTCCGGAAAATATCGCGCCAATGCTAGCGGATCTCCAGGTCCATTACTAAGTAAAACCCCATCTGGCTCGAATTCCTTTATTTTTTCAAATGGTGTATCAAAGGGAACGATTGTCACTTTACAGCCCAGAGCAAGCAATTGATCGAGAATTGATTTCTTATAGCCATAATCCACCAACACAATGTGATGCTGTCCACTTCCATAAGAAATCGGTTTCTTAACAGAAACTTGTTCTATAACCGCTAGCCAATCTGGCGCTTCCCAGTTCATTTCATGTGCATTCTTTTGCTTTTCCGAAATGATTTTTCCGTTGACCGTTTTATTTTTTCGTATGACGCCAACCAAGGCGCGGGTATCCACATTCATTAACCCAGGAATACTGGCAGCCTTTAATCTCTCAGAAAAAGAAGTCATTGCTTGATAATGACTTGGTTCTTCACACATGTCACTAACAATAACAGCAGAAATGGCCAATCCTTGACTCTCATCATCATAAGCATTCATGCCATAATTCCCTATCATTGGATAACAGAAGGTGAGCAGTTGTCCTGCATAGGAAGGGTCTGTCATCATTTCCTGATATCCGGTCATACTCGTATTAAAAACAACCTCTCCACTAACCTCCTGTTCATTGCCTATCCAGTCTCCAACAAATTCTTCACCAGTTTCCAGAATGAGATAGCCCTTTGTCATACTGTAGTTCCCTTCATCTCTACTAGTACCTCTTTAAATACTTCGATAAATTGGGTCAATTCTGCTTTTGTCGTTGTTAATGGAGGTAAAATACGCAATACGTGCGAACCAGCAGATAAAACGAGAATTCCCTTTTCACGGAATGCTTTAATAAAAAAGTTAGCCTCTTCCTTTAATTCAACACCAATTAAAAATCCAATTCCTTTCACACTAACCATTACTTCTTCTTTCGCTTGCAATGCTTCCAACTGTTCTTGCAGCCAGCTGCTATTCACTTTAACCTGTTCTAAAATATTTTGTTTAAGTATCGTTTCTATTGTTGCAATACCAGCAGTTGCTGCTAATGGATTTCCTCCAAATGTGCTACCATGTGTCCCTGGACTAAATGTACTAGCACATTCTTTTTTCGCTAACATCGCTCCAATTGGGAAACCAGATCCAAGTCCTTTAGCTGATGTCATGACGTCTGGTTCAATCCCAAACTGCTCATAAGCAAATAATGTCCCTGTACGACCTGCGCCAGTTTGCACCTCATCCACCATTAATAAAATGTCGGCTTCCTTACAAATTGCAGATAGCTTTTCAATCCAGACTTGTTCTACTGCATTTATACCGCCTTCTCCTTGAATAAGCTCAAGTAAAACAGCTGCAGTTGTTCCATTATTCACGGATTCAAGTGCTTTATCCTCGTTTAGCGTTAAATATCTGAATCCTGGTGTTAAGGGAGTAAATCCTTGATGGATTTTTTCCTGTGCAGTTGCCGCCATCGTCGACCCAGTACGACCGTGAAACGATTGATGGAATGTGACAATTTCCGTACGCTCGGTGTAACCTTTATCCTTTGCGTATTTTTTAGCAAATTTAATAGCTGCCTCGTTTGCTTCTGCTCCACTATTGCAAAAAAACACACGATCAAAGCAGCTGTTTTCTGTTAATAACGCTGCAAGCTCATTTTGCGTTGGAATTTCATATAAGTTCGAGCAGTGCCATAGATTATCAAGCTGATTACTTAACTTTTGATGAACGGAATCCGGAACATGGCCTAAATTACACGTCGCAATGCCAGAAGTATAATCTAAATATTTATTTCCATCTTGATCCCAGACATAACTTCCCTTCCCCTTTGCAATTGATAGTGGAAAGCGTTGATATGTATGCATTACAGAATGGTTTGTTTGTTGAATCATAGCTTCAGACATGTTGCTCTTCCTCCTTTTTCATGACTACTTTCGTTCCTGCTTGTTTTCCTTCGATATACTTTTTGATATCTTCTGGTGCTAAGCCATTTAAAATAACTGACTCCTTGATTCCTCCAGATAAACCCTTTAAGGCAGAGAGAACTTTAGGAATCATCCCACCATAAATAACTCCCGAAGCAATTTTTTCTTCAATCTCGACTTTCGTTAATTGCCCATGTACGATCTCTTTTCCAGATATGTTCTCCATTACTCCCGGAATATCACTGATTAACGCTAGCTTTGCTTTTAATGCTTCGGCAACGGCTGCTGCTGCCATATCCCCATTAATATTTAAACGCTCACCAGCTGCATCGATACTAATCGGTGAAATAACTGGAATCGCTCCATGCTCCATGATTGTTTCAAGCCACGACACATTTACTTCTTTTACCTGACCGACTAAGCCGAACTTCCCTGCCGCATCAATAGGCTCCGCCTGCAGAAGCTTACAATCGACACCGCTCATGCCAATTGCTGTACCACCTTGTTTTTGCAAATTAGCTACGATTTTCTTATTAATCGAACCGCTCATTACCATCTCAGCAACATCCAATACTTCCTTCGTCGTTACACGTAAACCATCCACAAATTTACTCTCAACATGAAGTTCTTTTAATGCTTGATTAATTTCTGGACCACCACCATGAACAATAACCGGCTCACATATGTTCTGTTTCTTTAAAGCTACAACCGTTTCATAAAAGGAGTCCGGAAGCTTTGCTAATACACTGCCACCCATTTTCAAAACAAGAATATTCATTACTACACCTCACGTTCGATAAGAAGCATTTATTTTGACGTAGTCATACGTTAAATCACAGCCCCATGCTGTTGCTTCATGTGGTCCATTTTGCAAGTCAATTTTTAAAACGACCGTTTCATTGCCAAGATAGAGTTCTCCTTCTGCTTCATCAAAATCTATTGGGAGCCCGTTCCTTACTACCTCGATATCACCTAAGGAGACACATACCTTTTGCGGGTCGAGTGGCTGTTCACTGTAGCCAATCGCACAAACAATTCGCCCCCAATTCGGGTCTGCACCATAAACGGCTGCTTTTACAAGATTAGAAGAAATAATTGCTTTTGCTACCTGACCGGCTGCTGTTGCCGTTGAAGCTCCACTGACTTGAACTTCAATGAGCTTCGTTGCACCCTCTCCGTCTCGAGCAATCATCTTTGCGAGCTCTTTACTGACAAATTGCAGCGCCTGTTTAAATAATTGCCACTCTGGGTGCAGGTCATTCAGTAGATTGTTATTTTGCTTGCCATTCGCGAGCACTAATACCATATCATTGGTACTGCAATCTCCGTCGACTGTAATCATGTTAAATGACTGATCCGTCACTTCACGCAGTGCCTCTTGTAAACTAGCAGCTTCCACAGCAGCATCTGTCGTAATAAATGAAAGCATCGTCGCCATGTTCGGATGGATCATTCCTGATCCCTTTGCCGCTCCACCAATCGTTATTTTTTGTCCATCTATTTCCAATTGAACGGCAATATGTTTTGTTACGGTATCCGTGGTTAAAATCGCTTGTTCGAACTTCTCCGGGCTATGCTGATTATCCATCAATTCAATGCCAGCTTTCATTTTTTCCATTGGCAGTGGTACACCTATAACTCCAGTTGATGCTACAGCAACATGACGGGTCGCAACTCCCATTTTTTCTGCTGTTTTACGCTGTGTTTCCAGTGCATCCTTATACCCCTGCTCTCCCGTGCAAGCATTAGCATTTGCCGAATTAACAACTATCGTTTGAATAAGCTGCTCTTTTTCAATGCTTTCTTTCGTCACCTTTAATGGAGCTGCCTGGAAGGAGTTTAAGGTATACACACCAGCAGCTGCAGCTGGATTATCTGAATGAATCCATCCGAAATCCAGCTTTGTTTTGCGAAGGCCACAATGTACACCACCTGCTGTAAACCCTTTTGGACTTGTAACATGCCCGTTTTTTAATACTTGCAGCTTGCTTTCAATTGTAATTGTCATATTTTCCGCCTCCTATGGATAAACCGGTATTGTGTGTAATCCCATTGTCTCTTCCCAGCCATTCATCAAATTCGCATTTTGGATTGCTTGCCCTGCAGCTCCCTTAACCAAATTATCAATTGCTGCAGCGATAATAATTTGATTACTGCGCTGATCCACATGAATTCCAATATCGCAAAAATTACTTGCATACACATCCTTTGTTGCAGGAAAAACTCCCGCTTCTCGTATTCTTACAAA
This sequence comes from Oceanobacillus profundus, assembly GCF_003515705.1. Taxonomy (GTDB): domain Bacteria; phylum Bacillota; class Bacilli; order Bacillales; family Amphibacillaceae; genus Oceanobacillus; species Oceanobacillus profundus. The sequence goes on along the minus strand of NZ_QWEH01000002.1, from coordinate 112,416 downwards.
TGGATTGTTTTCGTAATAAGATTGATAGATTTCAAGCAATTCTTCTGTTGTTGTCTCCCTCACCAATTGCCCATACATGGTACAAATTAAGCCTCTTGTCATGGGAATAAGATGTGTTGCAAAAGCTACGTCAATTGGCGTCTTTGCTTTATCCGATAGGTACTGTTCAATTTCCGGAATATGCTGATGCTGTCCGATTTTATACGGCGTAACATTTTCATTTGTCTCTGAAAAATGTGTTTTAGCTGTCGGTGTTCTTCCTGCACCGGATATGCCGGTCTTTCCATCAATACTAATTCCTTGTGGTGATATAATCTGATGCTCCAGTGCTGGCGCTAAGCCGAGCAAAGCCGATGTTGGAAAACATCCAGGGTTAGAGATAACGCTTGCCTGTTTAATTTCTTCCGCATAAAGCTCAGATAAGCCATAAACCGCTTGGTCCAGTAATTCCTGTGGTGCAGCTTCTTTTCCGTACCAAGTTTCATATTCCGTTGGAGAACTTAAACGCAAATCACCCGAAAGATCAATACATTGTAATTTTGAATTAGATAACTGTGGCAGAATATCTTTAGCCACCCCAGCTGGTGTTGCAAAAAACACAATATCAACTTCTTCTTCGAGCTTATCAATTTGCAGCTCATCCATTGGTTCTTCAATAAAATCCGTCAAATGTGGATAAATGGAAGCAAGCGAATCTCCATGCTGAGAATGGGAAATAACTTTCTTTACATGCATTTTTTCATGCAACTGCAACAGCCTGATTAACTCAATTGCTCCATAACCTGTTCCACCAATAATTGCTACTTTCTTCAATTAATTCCGCTCCTTCATATAGTTTGAATTATTCATTATTATAGTTATACCGCGATCTTTATGCAAGTATATTTATAAAAAAATATTAATAAATATACATTTATTTTTATAAATACCTTAAATCTTTTTATATTAAACGTATATAGAATGCATAAAAAAAGAGGTCCTCGTTATGAAGAACCTCTTTTTTATGGAATATATTGATCTAAAAATGAATTTAATACTGCAATATATGAATCTCGATGTTTAACAAAAGACTCCCCATGATTTGCATCATCATAAAGATGAATCTCAGCATCACTATTTGTATTTTCATATAGATCTTTCGTCATTCTTGTTGGTACAAAGGTATCACTTTTTCCATGAATATAAAGGATAGGAATCTCTGCTTTTTGCACCTGCTCCAGCGCGGAAGCTTCTTTTAATGTGTAACCAGCTCTTATATTCGTAACAAGGCTGGTCGCTGGCAATATCGGAAATGCAGGTAAGTGAAACATCCGGTCAAGCTGATAGGCAAATAAATCATTCACTGACGTATATGGACTATCGGCAACAATTGCCTTGACATTACTCGGGAGCTCTTCCCCACTAGCCATCAATACCGCAGCTGCCCCCATGGAAATGCCATGAAGGACGATTTCAGTATCCGTTCCAAGTTCTGCAATGATTCTATCAATCCAGTCAACTAAATCCATTCGATCATGCCAGCCAAAGCCAATATAGTCGCCTTCGCTTTCTCCGTGACCTCGTAAATCTGGCGTAAACATATTATAGCCAAGTTCTTCATAATAGTATTCGCCAAATAAGGACATGTCCGTTGCGAGACCAAGGTAGCCATGGGCAAATACTACTGTTTTATTGGTTGGTTTCTTTGCCTCTAAATAATAGCCTTTCAAGGACAGATCATCATGGGATTCCATTTCCCATATTTCAAAATCCTGCTCACGCGACCAATCACGCCAATTCCCAGCAAGCAAAACATCCATCGTATCCGCAGATACTTCCAAGTCCGCATTGCCATTTAAAAAATCTTTTACATTTCGTTCAATGACCAGATTATAAAAGAATAAACCTGCCAGAGCATCTATAATCAACAGAATCACAATGATTCCTGTTACAATTTTCTTCCAATGTTTCTTCCACTTCACACGAACGCTCCTTTCGATTCTATCTATATACAAGTTCAAAACAAGGATGGAAATTCACTTTGTAATATATATCCTCCTTTTTGAATAGGCACTATAAGACTATTATACTAGAAAATTCTCGTAATGGAATAACCATATATTGGTACGCCTTCGGTTGTGCGTCTTATAGTTTGTAAATATCCAGATTGATAATAGCCTGTTTCATGAGCTGCAACACTATGAATAGGCAAAATAACGCATAAGATATCCAACATTGGAAATCCCATGCGTTATGTTTAATGCATAAAAAGCTTAACGATATTCAACTACTTTTTCATCCGAATGATTCATCCATTCATATTGACGAATATTTAATTCAAATAGTGTAAGCGGATCGGTATATACCTCTGGATTTTTTCGCATATCATGAAGCGACTCCTCATTAGCTTTAATCTCCTGTTGGTTTTCTTCTATCGCTCTATTCAGCTCGTCAAAAGGGTTTGTGAAAAATATCGTAATATCTCGTTCCAGTGTTTTTCCAAAAAACTCGAATTGCTGCATGAACGTATTTGTAATTGATTGTGCATCTTTTGTGTAATCCTTATTTTTAATGCTTTGTTTAAACTTATTTTGCAGCGTTCCTTTATTTTGTGAAATGGCGCCGAGTAATTTTCCTGCACTTTTCATAAATAACTGCGATGAGGCAGAACCTTTAATGATATCGAACTTTTCCAATTGTACATTACGCATCGTCATGCGATCCAAATCACGGCGCCAATCATCTAACACTTTAAAATCACAGGCCAAACTTAGCTTTTCTTCGTCATATAGCTGATTAAAACTCACGCTCGTTTCATTTAATAGTGCCCAACAGTCACTGAACTCCCCTTCACTACTCGCAATCCATATTTGAATTTCTTCATGTAACTTCGGCAATACTGTTTCATCAATATGTTTATTGATCCGCTTATTCATTGCCTCATTCAGCGTCACATGAATATTTTCAAGATTTGTGTCTTCCTTAATTAATTCAGCGCAATCTTTCAACAAATCAGGAATACTTGTCATCAAATCTTGTCTTGCTTTATTCACTATCTTAGTATAATCTCTTTTAATAATCTGGGTTTTTTCCTCTTCCGTATCACGTAATTGATTAACTGCACCATCTAGCTTCGTGATCATCTCTTCATTCCATTTTATTGTATTTATAATGCTATTTTCCAATTCTAGTCGTTTTTTAGGCAACAGTTTAATCAATTGCTTACTATAATAAAGAATTTTACGCTCGCTTCCCTCATCCAAGCTGTAGCCATTCATAATGGATTGAATAAATGCTTCTAATTGGCTAGTATGCTCTTCAAATTGCGTGAAGGAGAGGATCTTAGCATTTGGAAAATACGTATGAATCCAGGATGTTGTTTTCTCCATCCATTCCACTGACTCCAGTTTGTTCGTGCTTTCCTCCATGTTATGCAAGAGAAAATGAATCGGCAGCTCTGGTACACGCTCCCTAATTTTGACGGCCGTCTCTATTTCTTTATAAGTCAAAATGGAGTCGCTATTTAGAACAAACAATAGACTATCCGCTAAGTAAAGATAGGGAATTACATCTTTTTTGGATTTTCTTTGATCGGCAAGTACCGGCGCATCAATTAAAGCAATTTTATTTTTATCCAATAACGGTATTGGCATTTTACAGCAAATGTGTGTCTGTTCATTCTCTGCAATCTGCATGAAGTCATCTAGCTCAAGTTTTCTTTTTTCTTCTTGGTCTGTAATGACATGAATTTCTTCTTGATCATCATGTTTAAATAAGACAGTAGATGTGATGGAAGCCGCAGTCATCTCCTTGCCAAGCAATCCATTTACAATGGATGCTTTTCTGGATGCTTCGTTACCTGTAACAAGTAGGTGAAAGTTATTTGAATCAAGCAGCTCATCTATTATCGATTCTGCACGTTCTCCTATGGATAAGCCCTTACCATTTGCCCACTTCCGAATGGATTCGAAAATAAGGAATATGTCCCCCATACGCTTGCTGTTATAAGACTGGCTCACCAAGCCCTCCGCTTCACTTACTACCGAATCTTCCATCAACAAAGGAAACAGCTCATTCCATGCTAACACAGCCGATGCAGCCGCCAGTGTATCAGAACCAGTAGCTATTTTCATCCAATTGGTTAAGTGGAAAGGTATATACTCAGACACATCCTTTATTAAATAAGTACCATTCATTAATTCCAGATATGCTTCTTTATATTGCTTCGAAAGCTCTTGCCAATTCAAGGATCGTCTTGGATTTATATCTAACAGAAGATAGTTAATCTCCTTCAGCCATTGGAAATACAAATCATTCTGTTTGTAACTTTCCCAAAGCGCTGCAACAAGACTTTCGAAACGCACTTGATTGACCAAATACAAGGTCATTAATAATTCCCGAAAATACGCTGGAGCTATTGCTGTTGTATGCCCATCTTTCACATACTCCTCCAAAACCTCAAACCAAAATAGAGACTCTGTTCGGGTTGCCTCTGCTACAGCTAACTCAACTCCGCTCGCAAAGTCCTGTTGTTCCTCAAAGAATGTACGCGCCATATCGGTTACATTCGGGTAATCCGGGTCTAATTCAACTGCGTTCTTTATTGAATCAGCTGCCAGTTCAAGTTTGTCACGTTGTATGTATAATGAAAATAGCTGCAAGAGCACCTCTACTTTTAAATCATCCGAATCGGTTTCAACAAGTTTATAATATTCCTCCGCAATTTCAAGAAATTCCAGTTCGAAATTTGCATCTGCAATATTTTTCTGCGCCCATGGCATTAGCTCATTATGAATATTTCCCCATTTAAAAATCGCCGTTTCGTAATCTTTATTTTCAAAATATACCTCTCCCTGAGCAAAGCGGATATAGGATAAATCGTTCACTTCCTTCTGTTGCTCAAGAATAGACAATTCTCCCAAAACCTTTATTGGATGCTCATTTCCACTGCCTTCCGTAAGTGTTTTATAATAGCACTTATTAATTAGTTGCTTCTCTAATGTCATCTTTATCCCCCGTACTATTTTTATTGAACAACCTTTTATAGAAGTACATGAATTAGATTCCGAGCACATAATACTCGGAATCTAACTATTTATTCTTATTACAGTTCATACTATATTATTCGTAATTGTTCCCAAAATTTGAGGGGTATTAGAGACTATAGACTGAAAACAATCTCAAACTTGTATGTGACAAACTTCCTGCTTCCTATCCAACTAAACATGACGCCTTTCCATCAAGTGAATCCCCACTCCCATCAGGACAACTCCCATTAAAAGTAAAATACTGATTGGAAACAATACTTGCTCTAAAGGATAACCATAAACAGCAATTCCATTTAATACTTCCATACCGTAAGTGAGCGGATTGATTTTCGATAATGCAAGCAAAAACTCAGATTCAACAATTTCAATTGGCCAATAGGCACCACCAATCATCGCCATACTCACGGAGATAATTGGAATGATTGCGTTAAATGCTTGAGCATTTTTCACCAATGCCGTTATGAAAATCGATAATGCGACAATTGAAAACACATACGGAATAAGAACGAGTAAGGTTTCTAAGAACCTGCCATGGAAGTCGACTCCGACCCAATAGCGGAAAATGAGAAAGATAATGAGGACTTGTAAATACCCCTCAAAAAAACTATAAACTAGATTTGCAACATACATTTCCCATTTCTTTACTGGCGAAAGGATAATTCTATCCCATAATCCATCCTTCTTCTCGACTAATATAGGCAGTACATTATAGGCGATTGTATAAATAACAAAAAACAACGTAAAACCGAATAACCTATGAAACGTATCATCGTAGATAATAGCATCTGAACTTCTAAAACTGCTTCTATTGATTTCGAATACAGGAGATTTCATTGTGTCCTGTAAGTTTTCTAGAACTTTTTCCTTCTCTGCATCTGTTGCTGCATCAGCTGCTGCTAAATTATTTTCCTGCTGGAGTTTTTCTGTGTAGGCAGCCCTAACTGTCTGTTCAAGCATGGAACGATTAGGAGAATCTACGCCAATGATGAAACGATAATCGTCCTCTAGAAGAATAACTCCCATCTCTGCTCTGCCAGCTGAGATTTCCTCTTTTAATTCGTTTTCTGTCACCCAATTAAATGTAAATGCTTCTGATTCTTCTAGCTTTTTACTAATAAACGATTGCTGTATCGCTGCATCCTCAGAATAAACAGGGACACTAATTGTCGTTAGCCCACTGCCACCTATTATAAGCGCGAAGCCGATGGACATTCCTGTAAAGAGCAAAAACGTCCATGGATTCCTTAAGAACATTTTAAACTTTGCTAGTAAAATACCAATCATACAGCTCGCCCCCTTTTCGGAAAACTAATTGCTGCGATAATGATAGAGGTCGCTGCAAACAGAACGAGAAATAAAACGTGGTGACTAATCTCTCCAATGTCATCTCCTCTTAAAATCATCAAGTAGGAAGACATCCCAGCACCGTTGGGAGTCAGGTTTCCAAGCATCTGAATAAATGCAGATGAATCACCGATCGGAAAGAAGCTCCCACCTAGGACCGCCATCAATGTCACAACAATACCGGAGAAGAAATTGGTGATCATTTCCGAATTAAATCGGTAGCTAATTGCTGTAAGCAGTACCGCGATACCTCCTATCGCAATTGCAAGTGATGCCGTTACCGTAAAGAAGGATAAAAGGTTTGGCCATTTCACTCCATAGACAATCCATGAAAAGCCATAAACAATCAGTAAATGGATAAAACTAAACAATGTTCCAGAAAGAAGCACACCAATAAAATATTCCCAGCGTGAGACATTCCCTAAAATAATCCGATCGAATACGTGAATTTTTTTCTCCATAAATGCAATTGTTCCTATTGTTGATGCAATAAAAAGCACATTCATTACTGTCATACCAACTGCATAATATTCTTGCGACCCGATTGGATTTTCCTGATCCAGTGTCAATGCCTCACCAGTGAATATACCTTCATCCACCTGTATAGCACCTTGTTCAATTCCATTCTTTTGTAAGAATGCCCCTAATGTGAGCTGTTCTTGAAATTGGGTCAATATTTCATTTACAATCATCGGTCCAATTTGCTGTTCATCATTTTGCGATACCTCTAGTACAGGCTGTGAATTATGATTAAGAACCAAGTATTCTAATGATTCATAGGTGAAATTTTCAGGAACTTCTACTACTGCAGTATACGAATTATCATCCCATATTTCAGTAAGTTCTGTAGCCTCTACTTCATGAAGCTCCACAAACTCACGTGCCTCCTCACTTCCAAATACCTCATCCTTTAACATGCTGACAGGTGCCATCTGCTCAATTCCTGTCTCCATTTCTTTAATAGCTTCTCTTGGCATTCCCTCATCTTCAAGTTCTCCTAAAAAACGTTGAATTTCTTCTTCCTCATCCCCATGTTCAACAAGTGCAACTTTCACATGAATATTCGGTGATCCTCCCCCCATCATCATGCCCCCAAGTGCTGTACTTAGAATCGCAATCAGGATGATTGGCAATCCAACTAACAGGAGAATTTGAATCGGATTTCGCAATAGTATTAATGCTTGTTTTTTAACAATTTGACCTATCATTTAACCCAACTCCTAATCTCGTAAGGCTCTTCCAGTAAGGTGCAAGAATACGTCTTCCAATGTAGGTGTCTGTACATCAACAGAATGTAACTCCATATCCGCATTTTCAGCCATTCTAATTATTGCAGAAAACATATTTACTTCTTTTGGGATAATAACTGTAATTTCTTTTTCACCAACAGTAACTCGATTTACCGTTGGGTTCTGTTTCAATTCTTCAATAAACTCGTCATTCCAACGTTCAGCTTGTATCGAAATGGTCTTTTCAGCAGATAGAATTCGCTTAATTTCATCCTTTGTTCCTGAAGCAATGAGATTCCCTTTATCCATAATGTAAATTCGATCACAGAGAAACTCTACTTCTTCCATATAATGACTTGTATATAAAACCGTCATCTGTTTTTCTTTATTCAATCGCTTTACCGTTTCCAAAATATAATTTCGAGATTGTGGGTCAATTCCAACAGTCGGTTCATCCATGATAATAATCTCCGGATCATGCAACATAGCTACACCAATGTTCAGTCTTCGCTTCATCCCACCTGAAAATGTTTTTACAATATCCTTCCGGCGATCTGTTAGACCGATTTGTTCGAGCACCTCGTCTATTTTCTTTTTTAGCTGTGTGCCTCTAAGTCGATAAATTCTTCCGAAAAACCGCATATTTTCCTCTGCAGTCAAATCTTCATATAAAGCAATTTCTTGGGGCACTACGCCAATGACTTTTCGGAGTGGTGCTGGGTGCTTAATCATACTTTTATTTTGAAAACGAACGTCACCTTTTGTTGGTTCAATTAATGAGGATAGCATCGAAATAGCAGTTGATTTTCCAGCACCATTCGGACCGAGCAGCCCAATAATTTCTCCCTTTTCAATAAACATATTTAAATTCTTCACAGCATCCATTTGTTTAAATTTCTTCGACAAATCTACTAATTCCAGCATGCAAATCCCTCCCATAAACTAAGTTTACGAAATTTAACGGTTAGAATATACTGTCTGAGGTCATGAAATAGGAAATTAATAAGATGACTTAAGTCACTCATTAAATATATTGGGTTCATTCCTGGTTGTGAAAAACGCGCTGAAATACGATATGGATGGTACTTGCTTTTTCTCTCGGTCGGTTTCTTCTGGAATTCTATTTCAGTATTGCGCAGGAGGCATCGTATGTTGTTGCGCATAAAAAAAGAGATTCGCTTAAGCGTTCTTAAGCTGATCTCTACATTAAGTCCTTTTAGATGACAGAAAATTAACAATCGTAAAGCTGATTATAATGCCAACAAAGAAATATAATGATCCAAGCCATTGCTCATGAACTGGATCAAAAGGCAGAAGTGAGGCAAAGAATTCAGGAGGAACTTCTGTTAAATCAGGTAAGCAAAGAGCAAGTGCAGACATGAACAAGTTAATATCCGAATAAATCGCATACAATCCAGTATTTGCAAAAAATAAAATCAAACTAAATGGGGTTAGCAAAATGATATTCGCGAATGAATACTTCCACTTTTGGCCAGAGGTCAACTGATTTGATGAAAGAATCGGAAACCAGAGAAGTACAGCAGAAAGAAAAAGTGCAAGTAAAAAGAAATAATTTAAATAAAGATCAAGTCTTGCGAAATTAAAAATGAATGGAATGTGATAACTGTAAAAAACGACTTGAAATATAGCACTTGCTACAATAGGCTTTGTAAGAACCGAAACTACTTTCTTCATGCTTCCAATTGATTTCACTCGCTCTACTATTTTCGTTTTAAATCCAAAGATGAGAAGCGGCGGAGCAACAAGCAGTACTAAAACCAACTGCAAGCTATGCGTGCTAAACTTAATTCTACCTGTAACATTTAATGGACTAGCAATGGCAATAAAAATAACAATTAATCCTGCTATAAAAGCAAATGACTTCCACCAGCTATGTTTCTGTGAAGCAGGCAGAAGAAAAAAATAAATGATTGCAGCAAACATTGCAAATAAGAAAATCCCACCATTCCATAATGTAGAAAAATGAAATTCATCCAGAATAATATCAAGCATCCATAACGCCACCTTTCTCGTCTGCTCTACCCTAAATTATAAAGTAGATAAAAGCTTACGAGATAGGAGAGTTGTAACAATCTAATGACACTATTTTAGGTTCTCTATTTCCATTAATCCGTAATCCCATGTGTTACCGCATAGATCGCAAGCTGCGTTCGGTCACGTAAACCTGCTTTCTGCAAAATCAAGGTCAAATGATTCTTAACTGTACCGATCGAAAGATATAGTTCATCCGCAATTTCCTTATTTGTTCTTCCTTCACCGACGAGTTTTGTAATCGCAAGTTCTCTCTCTGAAAAATTAATATCAAGCTTCGGTTTTTCACTTGTCTGCAATAGCCGCGGCATTACCTTTGCTGCCACTTCATCATGAATCGTTAATCCACCACTCATACAGCTGTGTACAGCATCGATTAATTTTGCGGGGTCAGAGGTTTTTAATAAAAAACCATTTGCTCCTTCTCTTAGGGCCTGCACCGCATATTCATCATCATTAAACGTTGTTAAAATTAAAATCTTCACATCTGGCCAACGTTTTTTTATAATTCGCGTTGCTTCAATTCCATTCATTACAGGCATCCGCACATCCATCAAAATAAAATCGATTAAATGCTTTTCCATTATTCTTACTGCCTGCTGTCCATTTTCTGCTTGATGTGATACGTTGAACCTTTCTTCTTGTTCTAAAATAACCTTTAACCCTTGACGAACAATCGTCTGGTCCTCAACTAATAAAATATTCCACATCATACCCCTCCTAACCTGGGATCACACCCGATACGATAAAATGCTTTTCCGTTTGATACACTGTTAGCTTTCCCTCAACTTCTTCCACTCGATTTTTCATACTTGAAAGTCCAAATCCAAACTGAAATGGTTTTGGCTCAAAGACAGCATTCCTAATTTCAAATGATATATCTTCTGTTGCTGTTTTTCCGAGCGTAATTTTTACTTCTCTTGACTGGACATGCCTCATTGCATTCGTTAAAGCTTCTTGGATAACACGGTATAGAACGACACTTTTTTCATTCGAAAGCGGGATCGATAATACCCCTTGCTTCATCGTAAATTGAACTAAAATATGGCTTTCTGCCTCTAATTTTCGAATTAGATGAACAACAGTTGCAATCCCTTCGTTTTCTTCTGATTTTAATGCTTTAACAGCATGCCTTGTTTCGTCTAGACTTTCCTTCGCCATCTGTTTAAGCTCGTTAAAGCTATTATCTTTTTTTTCAATGCTGAGCATTTCTAATTTCATAATTAATGCCGTTAACCGATGTCCAACAGAGTCATGAATATCTCGGGCAATTTTAGTCCGTTCCTCTAGTCGCGCATGGCCTTCTGCCTTCAGGTTCATACGTTTCAATTTACGATATTCTCCCAATAATTGATCATAAATTTCCCATTGCTCATTCCGCTCCAAAATAAGGCGATTTAATAAAAACAGCAGCATGGAGAATAGGAGATATACGAGTGCAAAGCGCACATCAAACATATCAAGCTTAAAAATGGGGATGGCCGATATGACAATCGTAAATAATAGATACAAGATTAATTCCCTTCGCTTTAAACGAACCGCTGCATCTGCTAAACAATAACCGTACAATACAATCGTGAGCATCACCGTATCGACATAAAGAAAGCTATGTATTCCAATTATAAAAGAGAGACAGATAAATAAGAAAAACAATCCTTTATGAAGAGACATCAAAAAGTATAATGCAAGTGCTAAGGCAAAGAGTCCTATACTATATGCAGTATTAATACTATCGAACAAAATCATCATAATCCATATCAGGCCAAACAGTACAAAACGCAGCCAAAAAATGTCCATTAAGCAAGTCTACCTTCTGTCATGCTGCAAGCTTTCCACAAATGTTTTGAGCACTTGAACTGTTTGTACACAGTCACTTAAAGACGACCATTCAGCAGGATTATGACTAATTCCATTTTTACTTTGTGTAAAAATCATGGCTACAGGTATTTTTTCGCCTAGGATCATTGCATCATGAGCTGCCCCACTTGGTAATTTATAGGGTGAAATTCCATGCTCCAATAACGCTTGTTCTAAAACTTGTTGAATATCTTCTGCAATCGGAACCGGATGAACACGGACTTTTTCTTCATGGTTCACTTGAATATGATACGTATCTGCAATTTCCTTACTTAGTGATAGAACACAATTTACTAGCTCATCACGTGTTTCTTTGTATATATCCCGAATGTCAACATAGAGGGTTACTTTTCCAGGAATAACGTTAACCCCGTTTGGCTCAACCTGAAGTTTACCTATGGTAGCCACTGCAGAATCATTTATTTGTCTTGGCAATTGATTGACTTTCATCACAAAATCACTTGCAGCAACTAACGCATCCTTCCGGTCATCCATTGGTGTATTGCCTGCATGCCCTGCTTCTCCATCAAACGTAAATTCAAGCCAGCATGGGCCCGCAATCCCTGTAACAATTCCACATGGAAGCTCTTCCTTTTCTAATCGTTTTCCTTGTTCTATATGTACTTCCACAAATAACTCGATTTCATCTAATTGCCGACCCGCTTCTGCATAACCTTGAACAGATAATCCTACATCCTGTAAAACCTCCGCAAAGCTTCTTCCTTCTTCATCCTGCAGTTCTATTTTCTCCTCTACATTCGCTTTCCCAATCAATGCTTCACTACCATTTAATCCATTGTTAAAGCGGGAGCCTTCTTCATCTGTAAAAATAGCAACCTCAAATGGCTTTCTTGGCCGATAGTCCGTTTCCTTCCAAGCTTCTACCACTTCAAGCGCAGCTAAAACACCAAGCGGTCCATCAAAATGACCACCATTTGGAACACTATCAACATGAGATCCACTCATGATAGCCGGCAGATGATCTTCCTTACCAGTTAATCTGCCAAAAACATTTCCAGCTCCATCCTCCGAAATTGAAAGTCCAGCCTTTAGCATCCATGTTTTGATTAATTCCTTCGCTTGCTTTTCTGCTAAAGAAAAACCAGGGCGGTTTGAACCATTATCGGCAGTTAGACCAATTTTTGACAGTTCACTTAAACGATGTGCGATTCGCTCACCCAATATTCCATTCCCTTCATAGCTTTTATCATATTGCTCAAGCAATCGTTCCTGCAATGATAGATTTTTAGTCAAGCTTAACATCTCCTTTCTCTTTTACAACATATCAGAAAAACATTCATTTGAAAATTCACAAACAACTTGTAGTTTAAACTTTACGAAAACTAATCATCCAATTTGCCCCAGTCTCAATATGATACGCTTTAGCGAAGGAACCTTGATTAATAGCTACTCCTAATTTATCTAATGAATTCACAAACACAATCGGCTCGCCTAATCGACTATCTGCAAACGAACGACCAAATCGCATCATATTTTTATATATATGCCGTGTATTATTTTGAATAGATACTTCTAATGTATCACCATATTGAATTCCTGCTGCGATAAATAGTTCACGATTAATATTCGTCCATAGGTTACCAAAACGAACATCGAGAATATCAATATTACCTTTAATTGAATCATCCTCAATTCTAGCTTTTGTCCTTGGTAATTCAATTATTTCGCGGGCAGCAACACTCGGACCAACCTCTTCAAAGGAAATAACACCTGCAGTCAGCCTTGCCCCTGTATATGCATATACATCTCGCCCATGGAACGTATAGGATTCTCCAGAATTTGGGAGCCGATTTATTTTTTCGTCAATTACTCGTGCTTCTGAGATTCCTACGCTATGTTTAATATGGGTCAGGGTTCCATTATTCGGGGTTACAATATATTGACCTTCCTTCGTTTTTACAACAACACTCATCCGATCTGTTCCGACTCCTGGATCGACAACGGAAATAAACACAGTTCCTTTTGGCCAATAGCTAATCGTTTGGTACAAACGATAGGATGCTTCCCATATATTGTATTGCGGAATATCATGTGTCAGATCAAAAATACGAATAGCTGGATCAACGGATATAGCCACTCCATTCATTGCACTTACTGCCCCGTCACTTACCCCAAAATCTGTTTGCAACACTAAATTTTTGCTCATTCTCTGACCCTCCATTTTATCGTTTATACGCTTATTTATTCGCTTTTTTATTAGAAAACTTGTCATTCGTTAAAGGGATTCTTGGAAGAAGTTCTTTGCTTTCTTAGAATTCCTTATATTTTGGATTGCAAGCTTTTAAGCGAGTTCCTTAGTGCAAATAGGAAAGTTGATACTTTCCTATTTGCAAACTAAAAAACCACGTCATTACCGAATAAACGGTAAGGACGTGGTTGAATGAACGTGGTACCACCTTACTTCACCGTATGCTCACACATACAGCCTCATCAAGTACGAAAAGCTAAATCGCTCTCATTATACTGTGGTATGGATAACGAGTACCAAATCTCGCCGGAACCTACTCCTATAACAATAGTTTCAGTTGCGAAACTCCGAGGCCATTGTTCAGATTTCTTTTTTTACTCCTTCTCAGCTACGGGAGCTCTCTTTGAAAAAATGAAAATCCTACTTTTCCCCATCAACGTTTTTTTATTATATCACGAAATTAAATTCATTATACGGATAGTTTTTTAATAAATCAAGCGATTATAAAAAAACAACCATTGAAAGCTTATTCCAATTGCCCTTATATTGTCCTTAACAAGACCTAGATGATAAAGATTCACTTCTACTATGTACTCATAAATAGCTGTTAATTTCTAGGAAATTGTTATCATTTTTAAATAATTTAAACTTTTTATAATATTTGTATAGTATAATCTAATAGATAGGTCTTGCAGAGTATGCTTAGGCAGAAGCAGTAAAAAAGTTCAACTTTTTTACATGGTGGCTTAAACCCTAACGAAAGGGGTTGAAGCCTGTGATACCAATTGACAAAGTGCTTGAGTTAATGTTCGCATTTGCTACGCTCGTCTTGTTAATTGTGAACAGCCATGAAAAAAAGTAATCATCCTGACGATTCAATCGCTCAGGATAATTGCTTTTTTTCGTACCCTAGTCAGGGCCACCTCTACCTTGTAAGAAACCGTCCGAGTCGTAAGTCCCCCCTTACGGCTCGATTCACCTAAACTTCTCTTTAAGACCCATTATCAATCTTATTACGAAGTGTACTTAGATATGATTTAAAATTTCACCCCAAGACACTACTTTTCCTTCAAACGATTTCGTATACCTTCCTGGAACAGGGCTCGTGGACGGTAATTTTATAATACGAATCGCTCCAAGATCTTCTGAATTAAAATTTTTCTTAAATGTCGTATATGACTTGGTTCCATTACATGCAATTAAACGTATCGTTGGATACTTGTCTAACAGCCCAATAATATCATTTGGATTCTCATCCATTATATTCGAATCCAAGCTTCCTTCTCGATAACAGGAACCAATCGAATCCCATAATGCAATTCCCCGTTCTTTTACGAATGCTACTTTTTTTTCATATTCCTCTATAGGTTCAACCTTAAACAATTTAAATAGAATTGGCCAAAAGTGGTTTCGGGCATTTCCGTAGTATTCGCCTTTTTCTAATGAAATTTTCCCCGGCATGGAACCAAGAATAAGAACTTTAGGCTCCTTTGGTATTATCGGCGGAAAAGAATTCAGTCTTTTTGTCATTACACCCACTCCAGTATCATTATACCAAGTATAACCTACTTCTATAATCTACTGCACATTTTAGAAATCTCAGTAAATCATTTCTTTTCTATTTCTTCATGATTCGTTGTTGTTTTCATTTGTTTACTTCTTTTTTTCATTTTTTCCATTATGACAGCTTTACCTTCCAATATTTTATTAAATGGAACCTTCTTTATCCATTTCCAAGTATCCAAAAATAAAAACCACCAAACGACGAAATAAACATGTACTAAAATAATGAACACAGACAACGTATCTCTTGTTTTAAACTGTTCCAGTACATATTGAATTTCGTTCAGTCCCTCTGACCTTCCGATACTGTATACAAATCCAACAAGGGGAGCAAGGAGCGAGAATATGATTGTTATGGCAGCTAACGGACTATATACTTGCCTTACCCAGTTTATAACGCCACTAATTAATGTTAGGATTAAAAAGATATAATAGCACACCCAAAACCAAGTTGGTAAAGTTTCCATCAGACACACTCCCGTTTCTTTCTATATGTATACAATTCGACATAAGCTTCAAAAAACCTGCAATTTCAATACTTTTTACCTAGTCACACATTAAATTTAAAAAAATTTAAAAAAGTTATTCAAATTAAATTAATGTCTGATATGATTATTGTAATTATTGATTATTAATTGGAGTGATTTGGTTGAAAGCAATTTTAATTGGGATTTTGGCTGCATTGTTTTTTTCCGTTACCTTTATACTTAATCGTTCCATGGAGTTAGATGGCGGCAGCTGGGTTTGGAGTGCTACGCTTCGATTTTTCTTTATGCTGCCTATTCTAATTTTAATTGTAGGGTATCAACGAAATATCAAGCCTGTAATCAAACATATGATAGCTAGGCCCGTTCCTTGGTTTATGTGGAGTACTGTCGGCTTCGGATTATTTTATGCTCCCCTTACTTTTGCAACTATTTATGGTCCCGGCTGGCTTGTAGCAGCGACATTTCAGCTGACGATAATTGCTGGTTCTTTACTTGTGCCATTTTTAAACAACAAAATAAAGCAAAAAATCCCGATTCAGAGTATTTTTATATCCCTTATTATTTTGGCTGGGGTATTTATTATGCAATTCGAACATGCTTCTTCTGTACCTTTGATAAGTGTTTTGCTTTGCGTTATTCCCTTAATCATTTCGGCATTTGCATACCCACTAGGCAACCGTAAAATGATGCAAGTTGTAAACGGAGAATTAAACACCTTTCAGCGAATACTCGGTATGACACTCGCTTCCTTGCCTTTTTGGATTGTTCTTTCGATTTATGGATTTACAGCACACGGATTACCAAATTCAAGTCAGATAATCCAAACATTTGTTGTAGCGATATCTTCTGGAATTATTGCGACTGCTTTATTTTTCTACGCTACGGAAATAGTTCAGCAGGATAATCAAAAAATGGCTGGAGTTGAAGCTACTCAATCAGGTGAGGTTGTCTTTGCACTAATCGGTGAAATCATTATTCTAAGTGCCCCATTACCAAGTATTGTTTCTTTTATAGGAATGGGGTTTGTAATCATTGGAATGATCCTGCACAGTATCGTCTCTGCGCTTGGAAATCGCAAAAGTCTTGAAGTTATTAAAAAATCTGGCATTCGTCAAAACCCTTAGACGAATGCCAGATTTGTTACTATGCAGATATTCTTTTACTATCTTTAGAAGGGCTTGTCCCTTTGATGAAAAAGGATAGTATTAGAGCGACTAATGATAATACAGTCGCAACATAAAAGGAAACATTCACACCGTGAATCATTTCCATTGGGAGTGCCTTTTCTCCTGTACGAAGGGCAGAAGCAGTCATGATTGTCACTAAAATTGCAGTCCCTACTGACGCTGCTACCTGTCTCATCGTATTCGTCATTGCTGAGCCATGCGGAATCAGACGAGTCGGTAATTGGTTGAGCCCAGCCGTTGTCGCAGGCATCATTATCATCGATATTCCCAGCATTCGTATTGCAAACACAACCGTGAGATAAGATAACGTCGTTTCTTCAGTTAACCTTGTATATAAAAAGGATGTAACGGTTAACAAGGTTAAACCAATAATCAGCAGATACCTCGCACCAACTTTATCAAAAATCCTCCCATTAATCGGCGACATAAATCCCATTAATAAAGCTCCAGGCAATATCATAAGCCCTGATTCCAAGGCTGAAAATCCAGCCATGTTTTGCATGTAGATTGGCAAAATCGTCTCCGATGCAATCAGTCCAATAAAAGCAATCATTCCGATAATGGTTGTCAATGTAAAAATTTTATTTTTAAAAATCCGGAACTCAAGAATAGGTTGCTTCAGCTTGAATTGTCGCAGAATAAAGCCAGTAAGTGTAATAGTTCCAATGACAAGACTACTAACAACTGCTATACTCGTCCAACCATAGCTCCCAGCACTACTAAAACCATAAAGTAATCCTCCAAAACCTAAGGTTGATAGAATAATAGAAAGGATATCTACTTTTGGGAAGGTTCGTTTCGTTACATTTTTCATAACAAAATATGCGATTACGATATTTATAACCGAAAGGGGCAGCACCAAATAGAATAAAGCACGCCATGGATAATGCTCGACCAACCAACCTGAAATTACTGGTCCAAGTGCAGGTGCAAATCCAATTACCAGTCCTACTGTCCCCATCGCTGTACCACGTTTTTCAATTGGAAAGATTAGCAGAAATATTGTCATCATCAAAGGCATCATAATACCAGCACCGGCAGCCTGTATGATACGCCCTATCATTAAGAGCATGAAGGTTGGAGCAATGGCGCATATCAATGTCCCCACGGCAAATGTGATCATTGCGGTTAAAAATAGCCTGCGAGTTGTAAATGTTTCAATTAAAAAAGCTGTGATTGGAATCATAATTCCATTCACTAGCATAAATATCGTTGTCAGCCACTGTGCGGTGTTCTCTGTTAAATTCAAATCATGCATAATATGGGGAATCGCCGTCGCCAATAATGTTTGATTTAAAATTGCCAAAAACGCTCCGGTTATTAGTATAGCAACAATAGGAAATTTATTCAGCTTGTCTATATTTTCGATGTTATTATTCTTCAGACGCCACACTCCCCTTACTTCGTATCTCGAATCATTTTCTATCGTTTATAATGAATTATATGGGAGTATGAGGACAATGTCTATTATTGAAACTGTGGGAGGCGAACATGGGCGGGTTTACCAAATGTTCATTTACCAATTTGAAAGCACTTATTACTTTGTCGTTTTTTTATGCCAAAACAGCTATTTCTTTGTATTTGCAAGAGATAGCGACGTAATGTGCAATTATGGTTGGAGTATTGTCAATTGAATTTCCGTAGCTTGAGTTGTCAACTTGATTTTCTCCTCTGACTAAAATATTTCTAGGTAGATTTTCATCGTTTTGGTTTCTAATCAACCGTGTAAGCTTTTCTCTCAGCTGGTTCTGCTTGTTTTTCCGTTTCATTCGACCAAGACAGCCTTTCCATCGGTTGATTCTTCTTATCCTTTTCCTATTTGTCAGAGTAAAATCCGAAGAACGAGTTCAAGGTGACTCACAGGGCCCCGAGAGCGACTGCCTAAAACTATCCCGGACCCGGCGAAACAATTCAAACTTAGCAAATAGATATTAGTTAGAAGTCTATATAAAAACGCATAGACTTTAGTATCTATGCGTTTTGTATAATAAGGCAACATGAATTAAGCACATGCATGTTACGAAGCTTTTTGTTCTTTTAAAACGGTACGTGTTTTTCTTGTTGGCAGCATATGGAATACAATATTTAGTGCGATTGCTGTTACACTACCAGCAACAATTCCGTTACTCGTTAAAATTTGAATACTAGATGGTAATTGAGCGAACAATTCCGGAACAACTGTAACACCAAGCCCCATTCCAACTGAACAAGCAATAATCATTGAATTTTCCGGAGAATCCGATATAACACTGCTTAGCATTTTTATGCCCTGGGAAATAACCATTCCGAACATCGCTACCATTGCCCCACCTAAGACTGCAGTTGGGATTATCGTTGTCAATGCTGCAATTTTAGGCACAAACCCTAAAGCAATTAACATACCTCCGGCAACAAAGATGACTTTTCTCGTTTTTACACCAGTCATTTGAATCAGCCCAACGTTTTGAGAAAAGGCGGTATATTGAAATGCGTTAAAAACTCCACCGAGGAAGATAGCAATTCCTTCTGCCCGATATCCTTTTGAAAGATCTTTTTCCGTTAGCTTTCTTTCAGTAATATCTCCTAATGCAAAATAAACACCAGTCGATTCAACTAGAGATACGATAGCAACTAGAATCATCGTTAAAATTGCAGACCATTCAAATGTCGGTGTGCCAAAGTAAAACGGTTCTACCATGTGGAAATAGGAAGCTTCCGCTACTGCTGAAAAATTTACTTTTCCCATAAACATAGCAACAGCTGTACCGACAATTAGACCAATAAGAATAGAAATTGATCTTAAAAAACCAGTCGCAAAACGATACAATAAAATAATAAATAATAACGTTCCAAAACCTAAAGAAATATTGGCAATCGATCCAAAGTCACTTGCACCTTGGCCACCACCCAAATTATTAATAGCGACAGGAATTAATGTGATACCAATTATCGTAACCACTGTACCCGTCACAACTGGTGGGAAAAAACGTACCAGACTACCAAAGAATCCGCTGATTAACACAACGACAATACCTGTCACAATAATTGCTCCATAGATAGCTGAGATGCCATATTGTCCACCGATTGCAATCATTGGTCCAACCGCTGTGAATGTACAGCCAAGAACTACGGGAAGTCCAATTCCAAAGAAACGGTTATTAACGACCTGTAAAATCGTAGCAACCCCACACATTAAAATATCAATTGCAACAAGATATGTTAGCTGTTCTGACGTTAGCCCTAGAGCATCTCCGACAATAAGCGGAACTAATATTGCACCAGCATACATTGCTAGAACGTGTTGAAATCCTAATGCTGCAGTTTTCATTTAGGCACTGCCTCCTTTTCAAAGGTTGCCTTTCCGTTTTCCAGAGATGAAATAATTGCTAACGACTCTACACGAATACCACGCTCGCGAATTTGCTTCCCGCCTTCTTGAAATCCTTTTTCAATGACAATTCCAACACCAGCAAGCTTTGCACCTGCTTGTTCAACAATATCAACCAGACCTGAAACTGCCTGTCCATTTGCAAGGAAATCATCGATAATTAAGACAACATCGTTCTCTGAAATATAGTCTTTAGACACTGAAATTTTGTTTGTTTCTTTTTTCGTGAATGAATATACTTGTGCTGAATATAATTCATTTATCAAGGTCAATGACTTGCGCTTTCTAGCGAAGATAACTGGTACGCCGAGCGCTAGACCTGCCATTGTTGCCGGCGCAATCCCAGAGGATTCAAGTGTTAGAATTTTTGTAATCCCACAATCACGAAAACGAGCTGCATATTCTTCCCCAATTGCCTGCATTAGCTTGGGATCGATTTGATGGTTTAAGAATGAATCCACCTTCAAAACTGTATCGGATAATACATTTCCTTCATCTTTTATTTTTTGCTCCAATAAATCCATTTTTTGTCCTCCTAACAATTTAAAAAAGCCCGGAAGCCTGCTGTCTACCATAACTATGATAAAAGCAAACCTCGAGCTTTCGAATTCGAAATAGAACAAAATGGACTCACACAAAAAAGAGTTCCCAATTTGTTACGTTACTTTTCATAGTCGGTTTATTTACGGTAAACCGGTAGAAACTTACAGGCCATATTCCTGTTATTATATGAAAAAACATATTCAATTTGTAAATGCTACTAATAGCACCACTACTAGATTGTTATAAGTATAGCATGTGAGTCGCTTATTACAAGTCAAATTTAAAAATAAAACCATTCGCACAATTTAGAGATATTTTTAAATCATGTTGCCCCCATGTAAAACAATTCTATTTTTCCCACTCTAAAAATTCAATACGATTTCCAAACGGATCGGATAGATAAAAACGATTTGCACTCGGCAGTTTATAATCAACTATGAAATCCACTTGATTTTCATTTAAATATTCTTTTAGTTTTTCAATATTTTTGACTAAGATTGCTGGATGTGCCTTCTGCGCAGGAACAAATGGCTTTTCAATACCAATATGGATATTTATCGTCCCAGCCTGAAACCAAACCCCACCATTCGCTTTCAACAATTCCGGTTTTTCTACCTCTCTAAAACCTAATATTTTCACATAAAAGATACGTGCTTCTTCTTCGCTGCCAGGAGGTGCAGCTAATTGAACATGATCAATCGTTTCATAATGAAAAGTCATCGGTTTTCACCTCGGTTTATTAGTAATTCTATCTTATCCTTTTTTATCAGCTTAGAATAATACCGATTTTTAATCAATTTGTTAAAGCTAACCTTATCACACAACCAAAAGACCGACTACCATTGCGGAAGTCGGTCTATAATATTCTATGTATACAGGCCACAATTGCCGTATTTTGTAATAAAAAGTTTTAAACCACCACTTCGCAAAGTGGGTGTTCGCAGAAACCTTCCTGTCTTCCGCTTCTTTGGCGGCGCGACATTCCAATTTCGATGTAAAACTCCCTATACATTCATTAGAGGTTAAAACTTAATTAAATACGAACATTGTAGCTTGTATTTATATATTACATCTTCTCACGAAAAAATTCAATGGTAAGAACTTACCATTTTATGCAAGTTGTAAATTAACTTATATCTTTGTATTTTTCTTCTTTGCACGCTGCTCCAGCTGTGATTTCGGCTCCTGATCAGCTATGTCTTCTGAATATCCTTGTGGATTCAAACTTGAATTAACGCGCTTCTTACTCCAATTTTCATTTTTATTTGCCATTTGAAACACCTCCAAGATTTAGTGTTTCAAATTCGTTTCATTGTATACGAACAATTTGGCTAATCCTTTATTGTGCTGCCAATCCTTCATATTTATCTCTCAAGGAACGCTTCAGCACTTTCCCACTAGGATTTTTCGGTAGTTCGTCCGTAATCTCAACATACTTCGGAACTTTGTATTTCGCCAATTTGTCTGTACAAAATTGAATTACCCTTTCTTTTGTTACTTCTGCTCCTTCTTTTGAAACAACAATCGCTGTCACCGCTTCAATCCAATAAGCGTCCGGTATACTAATTACAGCGACCTCTGAAACCCCTTCTAACTGATAAATGATTTCCTCAATTTCTCTGGAAGAAACGTTCACTCCACCAGTATTTATCATGTCTTTTTTGCGATCTACAATTGTAATATAGCCTTCCTCATCCATTACACCTAGATCACCACTATGAAACCAGCCGTTTCGAAATGCCTCTGCCGTTTTTTCTGGTTCGTGTAGATAACCTTTCATGGCATGCGGTGTACGGTGGACAATTTCTCCCACCTCGCCGCGCGGTACCTCCTTATCTGCTTCATCTACAATTTTCGTCTGGACATTTAATGTCGCTTTGCCTGCTGAACCCAACTTCCGTAACTGATCTTCTGGTTGAAGTGCGGTGGCAAGGGGCGCAACTTCTGTCTGACCATAAAAGTTCCAAAACTTTGCGCTTGGTAAACGTACCGAGAGCTCCTTTAAAATTTCCATTGGCATTATGGCTGCACCGTAATAGCACTTTTCAAGGGAGCTTAAATCACGCGTATCAAAATCTGGATGGCGTAATAATCCAATCCATACAGTTGGGGGACAAAATAGCTGTGTTGCTTTTTCTTCCTCAATTGTCCTTAAAATTAATTCCGGGCTTGCTGATCCTAGAATAATCCCACTAGATCCTAGGTAAACGCTCGGCCCCAAAAAAACATGCAGTTGTGCACTATGATATAACGGCAATGCATGGATTGCGATATCTTCCGTCCCCATTTTACCATCTACAATACTGCTGAGGTATTCACTAATAAGGCTTTTATGTGTAAGCATGACTCCTTTAGGCCTTGATTCCGTTCCACTTGTATATAAAACTTGCACGAGATCATCATCAAGAATATCTGCATCCATTAATTGAGTGGACATCCCTTCTTGTGCTTGGGATAATGGCTTCCATCCTTTATTTTCATCATTATAAGGAAGGGTTATATCCATCAGATAACGGTATTTAATATTCTGTTTGCCAACAGATTGATCGAGTAAGCCTGCGTATTCCTCTGAAGCAATAAAACCATTAACATCAGCATGCTCTACAATATACTGCACATCTTCCCGATTAAGCATATAGTTGATTGGAATCATAACCGCTCCAATTCGTGCAAGCGCATAATTTACTACAACAAAATCAAGGCTGTTTTTAGACATGACCGTAATCATATCTCCCTTTTTCATGCCATCTGCTAAAAATGCATGTGCTGTCTGATTAACAATGTTATCAAGCTCTTCATAGGTTAACCGTTTGTTTTGATAAGCGAATGCAAATTTAGTCGGGGTTCTTTCTCTCGTACGAGCTAATAAATCTCCTAATGTGTTTCTTCTTGCTCTTTGCAGCAATTTATCCAAATCAGTTTGTACATTTGTATTGGTATTCATCCTACCACTCCCTCAATGGTATCATGATGGCAAGCCTGTTGAATATTCTATCTATTATTTTAATTCAGTTAATTAAAGATAGCAAGTTGCAGTACTCATTCAAGTATATTTATTCGTAAGCATAAAAAAATGCTAGAACAATCATTGCAGATATTCTAGCATTTTTAATTTACTTTAAATATAGTCTTGTACTTCCTTTTACACGTTTCATTTTTGGCGGATAATAGCCACGGTCATAAATTTTTCCATTTGTCATGCTGCACTTTTCTAAAAAACGGTCAAGAGAGTTTGTTTTGGTATCCCGTAATGCTTGAATCATCACTTGCGCAGCGACTCTAGCGTCTTCTAGTGCGTGGTGATGTTCAAACTGAAGGTTATGATAGGTAGCAAGTGTGTTTAATTTATGGTTCTCCAATTCCGGCCAAAGCTTTTTAGCGATATTTACGGTACAAAGGTAGTCCATGTCAGGATATGAGAGCTTGTAATAATCAAGTGTATTGCGAATCACACTCATATCAAAGCTTGCATTATGTGCGATTGTTAGGTGGTCGTTTAAGTAATTCCGCAATGTCGGCCAAACCTCTGCAAATGTAGGAGCATCAGCAACATCATGCTCAGTAATCCCATGAATATACGTATTGAATGATTTAAATTCCATTAATGGATTGATAAGGCTGTAGAATTCATCTATTATGCCATGCTCATTGGCTACTACTAAACCAACCGCACAAGGACTAAAACGTTTTTCATTAGCAGTTTCAAAGTCTATTGCTACAAACTCCATAGCTGTCCCCTTTCGTATTGCATACTCAAATCTCCATAATATCCCAATTGGTAACAATCCCAACTAGTCCTCCATTGGAGCTTCCTTCCTTTGTAATCAATAATGCTTCCAATCGATTGCCTTTTCCAATTTGCTCCTTAAAAATTTCCTTTGCTTCATATACAGATGTCTCCTTTGATATGAATCTAAAGTTATCCCTTTTTTCACATTCCAAGACCTCTACTAATCTTGCATCTAATAGAGAGGTTAATCGATTTTCGATACCTTTCGAAAACCATTTTGTAATTCCTTTATGCGTAATTAACCCCTGAAACACATTACCACTGTATACTGGAAACTTCGTAATCCCTTGCTTATTAACGACTTCTAGTACATTCGATAATGGCTCGGTTTCTTGAAAGCATACGACCTTACGAATAAAAAGCGGGTCTACTTTTCTAGGCTTTAAAAGTTCAATTTCAATTGCTTCTATCCGTTCTACAACGGAATCATGTGGCTCTGCAATAGTATACATGAGATCCGTCTTGTTATGTACAATAGCATTTCGTAACTCAGCAAATTCAAGCAGGTCATCTTGAAACTGTTTTATCAACGCATTTGATTTACCCAGGACTTTAACAGCTCTTGAAAACCCCATTTCTTTCTTAATAAGCAAAGCTTTTAAGCCCTTTTCGATTCGATTGAACGCCGTCAAAAAACGATCTGAGTTTCGATGCACGACAGTTTCATTTTGTTTTAGTATCGGATTGTTAACACGATTCACTTTCCGCCCTCCTTATTCGTTTTCTCTCTTCTACATACCAGTGATTTCGTACACTCAAATATTACGACTGGTTAATGCTGAAATAAACTTTCTCATTATCATAAAATCGGTGTATCTTATCCATCGACTCTAAGTATATTAGTCTTGTTAAAGTCGCCATAAATGGGCTAACAAAGTGACTAAATTTTAGGCTGCCATAAATTTTTTCACACACTTCGGCTGCTGTCAAAGTCTCTGCTTTCACAATGCTTTCAACCTCATTTAACCGACGCTCATGTCCTTGAATCAATGTTTGTACACGTTCACTCAAGCGATGGATATTCTCACCATGCCCTGGTAAGGCTAATGCTGTCGGATAATGCTGCATCCGCTCAACGGATGCAAAATAATCGTTTAATGGATTGAATTCCTCCCCTGTCCACAAACCGATTACAGGAGAAATCTTATTTAAAATATGGTCGCCAATTAGCATTAGCTTCCTGTCTTTTTGATAAAAGCAATAGTGATCCGGAGCATGACCCGGTGTCCAAACAACCTCAAAACACTGATTCCCTAACAGGATGGTATCAGTTTCATCAAAGAATCCATCTGGTTCAAATTCATAGATAAAGGAATCATTACCTATTCTGCCAGGCAAATTCGGCCCCCCATGCATATGAAGCAAATCAGCAAGATTTTCTTTAATTCTCTTCTTATCACGATGTTTCAGCATTTCCTTATACCCGAGTTTCGATGTGTAAACGGGAACTCCCTTTTTCTCCTGAAACCATCTCGCTAGACCAATATGGTCCTGATGTGTATGTGTTAAAACAACCTTTTTCACTTCAACACCAGTATCAAATAGCGCTTCCCAAGTCGCAATTGCTTCCTCTGAATAAATCCCTGTATCAATAACGGTATAGCCATTCTCTCCTTTGACAAGATAGCTGTTTACCTCTTGCATTCCTCCTGGAAAACGAACGACTAGCTTTTCTATACCCTCACTTACATTAACTAACAAAATATCATCCCCATTGTACAAAGCTCTTTCTATACTATTAATTTTAGCGTTGATCAGTTAGATTGCAAGAATCTCTAACTATTGCAGTTTTTTTCACGCTACATGTAATTTTCTTAATTTTAATGGTTGACATTCAGAATCGTATGGAGTATTCTAATTATTAATTTCATACAAAAAACTTTCTTATCCAGAGAGGTGGAGGGACTGGCCCTATGATACCTCGGCAACAGACTTTTTAAGTACTGTGCCAATTCCAGAAGCAATGATTGCTTGAAGATAAGAAGAGATATTAGACGATACGGTGCCTAACCTCTTCTTATTTTTAAGAAGAGGTTTTTTCTTTTCTTTAAAGAAGTTTTAAAAAACTACTGGAGGGGATTAAATGGCAACGGTTCAAGCAGGAACAGAATTGCAACAGGCAATTGCATTACTGAAAAAGAAAAATTGGGTAGACCTCACGCACACATTCGGGCCAAACTCACCACACTTCGCAGCATTTGACGATGCCGAATTCAAAACACTTTTCACACATGATGATGGCTTTTTCGCACAACGATTTACCTTTCCTGGACAATACGGCACACACATTGATGCACCAATTCATTTTGTACAGGATCAACGTTATCTTGAAGAGCTTGAATTAAAGGAACTTGTTTTACCGCTTGTGGTGATCGATATGTCAAAGGAAGCTTTAGAAAATAATGACTTCACATTATCGAAAGAAGATATTCTAGCATTTGAAGCAATAAATGGTGAGATTGAAGCAGGTACATTTGTAGCGTTACGAACCGACTGGAGTAAACGTTGGCCAGATAAAACTGCTTTTGAAAATAAGGACGAAGCTGGTAATAGTCACTTGCCTGGATGGGGAATTGACGCATTGCGATTTTTATTTGAAGAAAGAAACGTAAATGCTGTCGGTCATGAAACATTTGATACAGATTCCTCCATCGATGTCCGAAAGAATGGCTCACTCATTGGCGAGTATTATGTGCTGGAGCAAGATACATACCAAGTCGAGCTTCTAACCAATTTAGATAAAGTACCAACAAAAGGTGCTTATATCTTTAATATCGTTGCCAAACCAGAAAAAGCAACTGGATTCCCAGTAAGATCTTTTGCAATATTACCTTAATAAAAATATGGAGGGATTTTCATGACGAAAACATTAATTAAAGCACCATTTAAAGCAGATCACGTAGGAAGTTTATTACGACCGGAAAGGGTTCATAAAGCGAGAAAGGATTTTAAAGAAGGAGCTATTCCGGCAAGTGAGCTTCGTACGATTGAGACAGAGGAAATTAAGCGAGTGGTTGATAAACAAATTGAAGTTGGCCTTCTGGCTGTAACCGATGGGGAGTTTCGCAGAAGATTTTGGCATACAGATTTCTTAGAGCATTTTATTGGTATTGAAGGCTATGTACCAGATCATGGATTTAAATTTGTGGACGTGGAAACGGAAAAATACGACGTGCGCAATGTTGGAAAAATAGCATTTAACCCAGACCATCCATTCATCAAAGATTTTATTGAGTTTAAAGAAATTGTTGGTGACAGGGCTGTCGCAAAACAAACGATTCCAAGTCCAAATCAGTTATTCAATGCTGGGATTCGGAATGCAGATGTCTATCCAGACATTGAGGAATATGCACATGATATTATCGTCGCTTACCGTGATGCGATAAAAGCATTTTACGATGCTGGCTGTCGTTACCTGCAATTAGATGATGTCTATATTGCAGGATTGAGCTCTGATACGATTCCATTTAATGATAGTAAATTAACAAGAGAATATTTAATCGATTTAGCGCTTCGTGTTGCTAATGGTGTGCTAGAAGATAAACCAGAGGATTTAGTTGTAACGACACATCTATGTCGCGGAAACTATCAATCTACCTGGGCGTTTGAAGGAAGCTACGCAAAAATTGCACCAACATTATTCGCAAAAGAAAAAGTAGATGGCTTTTTCTTAGAATATGATGATGACCGTTCCGGAACCTTTGAGCCATTGAAGTATATCCCAGAGGGCGGTGCACAAGTAGTCATTGGTGCTGTAACATCTAAATTTGGTGAGCTTGAAGATAAAGAGGCATTGAAAGCACGCATTCAGGAAGCTGCTAACTATGTACCGTTGGAGCAAATAGCTTTAAGTCCGCAGTGTGGATTCGCGTCAACCCATCATGGTAACAAGCTAACAGAGGAAGAACAATGGAATAAACTGAAATTTATCGTAGACATTTCAAAAGAGATTTGGGGATAATTTTCCTACCTACTATTAAAATAAAAGAAAGAAGGAATAGATCATGACACAAACGCTAGTAAAAGCGCCATTCAAAGCAGATCACGTAGGAAGTTTATTACGTCCAGAGAACCTACATCAGGCAAGAGAAGATTTTAAAACAGGCAAAATCACTGCAGCAGAATTACGTGAAGTCGAAACAAAGGAAATCAAACGTATTGTTGATAAACAGATTGAAGTCGGATTAGAAGCAGTAACCGACGGTGAATTCCGTCGCAGCTGGTGGCATCTTGATTTTCTTGAGCATTTAAATGGGATTGAAGGCTACAACACCGAAAAAGGCTATCAATTCGATGGCGTAGAAACAGACCGATATCATGTGCGTAACACCGGGAAAATTTCCTTTAATGCCGATCATCCGTTTATTAAGGACTTTATTGAATTTAAGGAAATTGTTGGTGACCGTGCGGTTCCGAAACAAACGATTCCAAGTCCAAACCAGCTATTTGAAGTTGGGATACGAAACCCAGAAATTTATCCAGATATTGAAGAATATGCCAACGATATTACACAAGCATACCGAGATGCTGTAAAAGCATTCTATGATGCTGGTGTGCGTTACTTACAACTAGACGATGTGTACATTGCTGGACTTTCATCTTCTGACTTTAAATTAATCGATACTGGCGGCTATTCAAGAGAGCAATTAATCGATTTAGCAGTTCGTATTGTAAATGGTGTACTCGAAGACAAACCAGAGGATTTAATTGTAACAACACATCTATGTCGCGGAAACTATCGTTCTAGCTGGGCATTCCAAGGCAGCTATGCTGAAGTTGCTCCGATTCTTTTTGCGAAAGAGAAAGTGGACGGCTTTTTCCTTGAATATGACGATGAGCGTTCTGGAACCTTCGAACCGTTGAAACATGTTCCAAAAGGTGGAGCACAAGTTGTTATTGGCGCGATTACATCAAAATTTGGTGAGCTAGAAGATAAAGAAGTGATCAAAAAGCGAATTGAAGCTGCATCACGATTTGTGCCATTAGAGCAAATTGCTTTAAGCCCACAGTGTGGATTTGCTTCCACGCATCACGGGAATAAGCTAACAGAGGATGAGCAATGGACAAAATTGAAATATATTGTTGAGTTATCGAAAGAGATTTGGAAATAATCATGTAGACTTGGCATCGCCCAAACTTGGTGAATACCAAGTTTTCTAAAAAAACGAACAGCATGCAATTGCTGTTCGTTTTTCTCATTTATGATTGTGCTTTTCTTAATCTAACCCAAGATATAATAACCGCAATAATTAAAACAAAGCCTAAATATCCGGTAATTGGATAAACGGTCCCTACAAGTGTCGTAAAGCCAATAAAGCTTGCACCAAAAGCTAGTAAACCTATGATAACAACGGCTCCTTTAAACGTTCTCGTATTCTGCGGCACAAGTCGTGCAGTAAAAGCATAAAGCATACCTACTGCTGTGTTGAAAATCATCCCTAATAAAGCAATTGCCATTAAGATACCAACAATTGGCGATACCTCTGTCGCCAGTACTAATGTAGGCATATCTGCTTCTTGAATAGACCCGATATTCATAAATAAACTCAAATTAATTAGAAATAGTAATAACCCAAGTCCGATTCCACCAAGAATTCCACCCCAGCCAGCAGTTTTTCTATCCTTAATCGTGCCGCCAATGACGGCCAGCATAGCAAATCCTGCTGCAAGATTATACGAAACATAGAGCAATGCTCCTATAATAAAGTTAGGGGCTGAAGCAGGCTGCGCTTCTGCCAATGCATTTAACTGACTAAAGCTTGCATCACTCGTAAATAAAGAATATCCTGTAATAATAAATATTAATACCAATAAATAAGGCGTTATGCTACTAATTACCGCAATAACTTTATTTACATTCAAACAAAGTGTAACAATGACAGCTACAGTCATGATTAAGTTCCCAACAAGTGGAGGAATACCGAATTGTTGTTCAAATATCGACCCGCTACCTGCAATCATGACAACTGCAACACCAAACAGAAAGAATGTAATTAATAGATCGATTGCAAAGCCAAAATATCTTCCACATATTTTATAAATTACTTCACGATGTGATGCTGTTTGATAATAAGTTCCTAACTGAAGCACATGCATTCCTAGAAATGCAAAGAGTAACCCTGCGATGATGGTTCCAATTACACTATAGATTCCAAAGCTTGTAAAAAACTGCATGACTTCCTGACCAGAAGCAAACCCTGCTCCCACAATTAATCCAACATAAGCTCCAGCAACCTGAAGACTCTTTTTCATATGTAAATCCCCTTCGATATATCATAATATTATGAATTTTTATCTTGTAAAAGAGGAGAGCTTACAATGCGCTCCTCTATATAACACCGTATTTTATTAAAAATGATAGACTCTTGTCCATTCCGTAAATTCATCCATCGCTTCCTCGTCGATATCATAGCCAATTCCAGGCTGATCTGGAACATTTATCAGTCCATTCTCTACAACTACTTCCGGTTTAATAATGTCTCTTTCCCAATATCTTGATGAACCAGCTGTATCTCCTGGTAACACGAATTGTGCTAATGTTGTTAATGCAACATTATGCGCCCTGCCTACACCAGCTTCAAGCATTCCACCGCACCAAACGTCGATACCTTTATCCATACAAAAATCATGAATTCGTTTCGCTTCGGTTAATCCACCGACTCGTCCAATTTTTATGTTAATAATTTTACAGCTGCCAAGCTCGTAGGCTTTTCTCGTATCTTCAAGTGAATGAATACTCTCATCTAAACATATTGGTGTTTTCATAACCGCTTGAAGCTTCGCATGGTCTACAATATCATCATGCTCCAATGGCTGTTCAATCATCATTAAATTGAGATCATCTAACTTTTGTAAATGTTCAATATCATCAATCGTATACGCTGAATTTGCATCTGCCATAATTGGTGTATCCGGAAAATGCTTGCGAACCTCACGAAGTACCTCTACATCCCAACCCGGCTTAATTTTTATTTTTATTCGTTTGTAGCCGGCATCAACAAAGTGTTGAATCGTTTGAATTAAATCATCTACTGTAGGTTGGATTCCAATACTGATTCCAACATCAATTTGTTTTCTTTCTCCACCTAGAGCTGCAGCTAAGGTGAGTTTTTCTCGTTTTGCATATAGATCCCAAACCGCTCCCTCTAATGCAGACTTTGCCATATTATTACGCTTAATTGGATGGAATAAATCAGATACTTGTTCCGGATGGTTAATTTGATTATCTTTTAAAATCGGAATAAGAAAGTCTTCCATGACATGCAAGTTGGTTTTTACCGTTTCTTCACTGTACCAAGGACTTGAAAATGCAACAGACTCCCCATACCCGCGATTTCCGTCTTCATCAATGAGCTCTGTAATAAAAAATTCCTTATCCTGAAAGGTACCAAAGCTTGTTGTAAAAGGATCTTTTAAACGCATATTCAATTTATGTATTTTTAACTGTTTTATAGGTATTGTCATTGTATATCCTCCTGTTTAAATTCATAACTTTTCATCGTACAGGCAGAAAAGCTTTACCTCTTCTACCTGCTTTAATACTTACTGTTTGCGAAAAACATAATAATTATAGTCTTCAGCATAATGAATAAAGTCGGAAGCTTGATAGCCATGTTGGAAGAGTCTTCTAAAGAGCTCTTGCGTTGTCAATCTCCACTCTTTTGCAAGATTAAAGTTTTCCTCTTTCAGACTTTGAAAATTTGCTGGAATTGCAACCAGCCACATATCCCATTCCATACTATCATTAGCATGATAATTGTCTGTTACAACAGGCTTACGCTCAGAGTCCATTTGTAATAATATATTTGCTGCATCAACTGATATGGTTTCCTTCTCTTCGCAGGTTTGACTGATATCCCATATAATTTGAAAACGATCAGATGGCAGGCCTTGGCTAAACTCATCGCCTAGTTCACCGTAGTGATTTTCTTTAAAATAAACTCCTTTGGCACCAAGCTTATGCAAGTTTAAATAGGCGTTTACACTTTCCAATGGATCGAATGTCCATGTTATTACTTCATAGCCCATTTCCCTTGCGAATACTGCTTGCTTCAGTTTTAGCTTTCTTCCGATTCCATCTTTCCTATACGCTGGAAGTATTCCCATCATATGAGAGCATAGGTAAGCATTTTTCCCATCAAATCCTGCAAAGCTATATAGAAAACCAATTAGCTTTTCGGAATCATAGGCGCCTAAAATAATGCCGCCATTCGTTAATGCTGTAAATGTTTGATGCAACGGGATCGCCGACATATGCCAAACTGTTTCTTCTAACTTCTGAACTTCTCTTAATTCATCCAGCGTCGTTAATTTCCTAATTTCGAGTTTACCTTTTACCACAAGAATGACTCCTTCTACTATAATGATTCCATTGTTTTATATAAGGCGCATGTTATAATTTCAACTGCTTTTGGAATAGCGTTATGATTAAAGGTCATCTCAGGATGATGCAAACCTGGCACCAAATCGCAGCCAACTGCCAGCATTGTTGCTTTTAAAGCTGGGCGTTTAATCGTATAGAAATGAAAATCATCGCCACCTGTTGTTGTAATAACCGGGGATAAATTCTCATCTCCCGCACATTCAACTATTGCCTGTCTCATAAAAGATATTGCATCCTGATCAAGCACCGCAGCGGCCACATTTGCACCAACTGACAAGTCAATTTCCACGTCATGAAGCTGTGCTAGCGATGAAGCAATGCGATAAATTTTTTCTGTGATTTCTTCCATCACCTCATTATTCTGAGCCCTAACATCAATTGAAAAACTAGCATTTCCGGGAATTATGTTTGAGCTTTTTCCACCTGCATGAAATGCAGTCATTTTAGCAGAGTGAGGAATCATTGGATTCACATGAATGCTATTTATTGCTTGAAAAAAATCCGTACCAACCTGAATGGCATTTGCATTTAAATGTGGTCTTGCTCCGTGTGCATCATGCCCTTTTATATGGCCTTGGATAAACTTAGCTGCACCGTGCTCAATAGCCGGAGCAAATTGTCCATATCCCAACTCCTCTATCGGTCTCAAATGCATTCCATACAAATAATCCACATCGTCAACAATACCCTTGTCCACAAAGGCTAACGCACCATTGCCTTTCTCCTCTGCCGGTTGAAAAATAAACCGAAACGTTCCTTTAAACTGTTTCTTTTCTTCTAAGATTGTAAGGAGTGCACCAATAACAATCGTCATATGGGCATCATGTCCGCAAGAGTGGTTTGCTTGGAATGTCCCGTTCACTTCCTGCCATAAGGCATCAATATCTGCTCTGAGGGCAATAACAGGACTGCCACTGCCTATATCAATTACTAATCCCGTCGAATCTTCAAAACGTTTAATCGTGCAGTTTTTCCCTTGAAACAACCGTTCAATATAATCCGTAGTCTTCCTTTCTTCCCAGCTAATCTCTGGATGTTCGTGTAAATGATTAAATATATCCTCTAATAATGGATTTATTTTTTTCAATGTTGCGTTCATTTTAATTAACTCCCATCTAAGCTTAAAAAACTTGGCGTCGTACAAAATAAGAAAGCTGTTCTTATCAGTCAAAAAAATCTTTTCCACTTATAGAATCAAACAATTCCACTCTTTGTTTAACTTTTTCGTTATTTTCAAGTGATATTGAAGCAATGATACTGTTTGACAATGACATCACTGCTGGTGCTGCATCTAATGTTGATTTACCAGACAGTTGCACATTTAATACTAAATCGCAATATGCTGTAATTGGAGAAAAGCTTGAATCTGTAATTCCAATTACAAACGCTCCCTTATCCTTAGCATGCTTAGCAATATTAATCGTATCTACAGCATAGCGATGAAAAGAAAATCCTACAAACACACTTTTCTCAGTGAGCTCACTTAGCCGCAATAGAATATCATCTGTGCCAGGATTATACATCCTTGTATTTCCGTGGATTAAGTCGAGTGAATACGAAAACCAGCTTGCTAGTGCATGAGAGGAACGAACTCCAGCAACAATAACACGATCTGCATTTGTTAATTTCGTTACAGCTGTTGAGAGACTTTCCTCTGACAGCTGCTGCATCATTTTTTGAATGTTTCCTGCATCACTCGCCATTAATTGTTTAATGGAATTCTCTGTTCCGCCATCAACCTTTTTATCTTCTACATAATCAGATAATGAACTCCTTTGTAATAGGATATTTTGAACCTCCTCTTGAAGTTCCTTATATCCTTTATATCCAAGTTGTTTACAAAATCGTATGATAGTTGTTTCACTAACTCCAATTTGTTTTCCAGCTTCCGTGGCAGAAGAAACTGCAAACAACCTGGGATTCTCTAAGATATATGATGCAATCTTCTGTAAACTGTTCGTAAATGTATTTTTTTGTTCATAAACTTTTTGGTATATATTTTCCATATAATCCCTCATTATTCAGCGAATAAAGGAATTCCTTTATTTATCAAAAGAAAAGAAGTAATTCCTTTTTTCAGTTAATTTATACTATCATATTTTCGAATGGATGTCACCCTGTATTTGATTTTAAAAAGACTATATTGCTTCAGGCAGCTGACGTTAGTTTGCACTTAATTTAGACAATATTTTGCACGACCTTTTGGCAGTGTCAGGAAATGTGTGTTTACAACAGAAGGAAATTCCCATCATTAAGAGCCTAATTTCTCAGTATTAATATTGAGAAATTAGGCTCTTGGTTGCTCTATTAAAACGTTGATAGTTGCGGAAAATCTTATTAAAGAAATAGTGCTTTTTGCGCTAATGGCCGTTGTTTGGAACTTGCTTCTTTTTTCGATTATTGTTGTAGTGCAAAAACAGAGCATCTTAAAGCAATCGTACCATCACCAAGATGTATCGGTATCAATAATAGCTCGTTTTTTGCCTACATCCAGAAGTCCCCTCTATTACTTTTTTGCTAATTCAGTCATATAATCAAAGAATGCATTGCGATTTACATCATAAACGACATTAACAGGTCGTCCATCAGCAGTTTCAACTGTACGGCCTTGGCTTGGACCATCGGCGTGCACTATGCTGTTAATGGTTTGTACTTTCACAAGATCACGATTTCCAACAAATGCGGTCGTTAACACATCCCACAAATAGTATGTAGAGTTCGTTGAAAAGTGAACAAGTGGTGGTACCATCGCATAACATTGTCCAAGAAAATCAACACCAAGGTATTTGCGTTCTTTAGCCCAACGCTCACGCACATCTAAGGTTAGCGGTACTTGGTTTGTACTTTCAAGCGCCACTAAATCAATTTCTATGCTGGTATCCCATACACGAGCGGCTGCTTCAGGATCCCAAAACACGTTCCATTCCGCTGTTCCATCATGTTCAGGCTCATGTACGTTTCCTGCTTCACGGAATGTACCACCCATCCAAACAAGCTTTTCAATTTTCTCTTCAATTTCAGGAGCTTCATCTAATGCACGAGCAAGGTCAGTGAGCGGTCCTGTAAATAATAAAGTTGTTTTTTCTTCAGTTGCTAAAACCGTATCTATTAAATGAAGATGTGCTGGCTTTTCCGCCACCGGTGTTACAACTTTTCCAGATTCATTTAAAACCGGCAGAGCATCAACATAAAATGCATGCATACGCCAGTCTTTCGGAAAAGGATTTTTCCCACGAGAATTTGATGCTGCTACATCAAGACCGCCATAACCAAAGCGATCAATAATTTTACGGCTCGCAAACATTGCTGGCTCTAAATAACAATCTGCTGGAATGACCGAAACACCTGTGAGTTCAACCGTATCCATTTTTAGTAATAAAAATAGCGAAACGAGATCATCAACTCCGCCATCATGATTAAAGTAAATCTTTCTATTCATAATTTTTTCAATCCCTTCATGATTAATTTTTAAAATTGCTTGGAGATTACCGGACTGTTTTGTTGTTGAACACTCGGATAAAATGACTCTTTGTTTCCCATTTGCCTGACGCGTTACTGCTAATGATAACATCTTATAATATAAAAAATGCTCCGATAGCTACCAGAGCATTGACTAAAGCATGTGTAAAATACAAAAAGAAGAATCAATCGTTTCTAACATTTAACACTCATATCGTAGTCAAGCCATTTACAGCAGCATGGTAGAAACTATTGGACCCTATCCCCAGATCTTAATATTTATCATCTATAGCTTCAGCTTTTATTACTTTTACTATAACATAATAAGGGAAATCGGGAACATCATCGTACCATTTCAACAAGAATGGTCACATTTTTTGAATCTACTGCTTTCCTTGCACGGATCTATCCTCTACCATTCTAGAACACTCCCAAGAACAAAGATAGGGCACCTATCCCTATTCTAAGATAAGCGCCCTTTTGTTGAATAGCTATAAATTAAGTTATAGTGGTTTCCAATTTTGATCTTTCATATCTTTTTCGTTTGGTTTTCTTACAAATTCAATACACCTTTTCTCACATGCCCCAAATTCAATGTAATTTCTCTGTGCTTCCCTTAAAGAAGGCGTATTTGCACCACCTTCATAATCAGGATCATTATATTGAACCGCATCATCTTCCCAAAAACAAATCTCACAAATAGCATATGTTCCAGGGGGTTCATCATCTAATGTTTTATAACCACAACAGGGACAAATAAATTTCATCTAATCACCTTCAATAAGTTAATCAGTAATAATAAAAGCTTTTATTTTACGCTGGAATCGCGCCCTTTTGCGGTAGGTCTTAATCATAACTTCTTTTTGAACTAACGTCTCTGTTATGTACCATCATTTGATGATCTCACTTACTCAATTCTTTCATTATAAGTTGGAGTACAAACCATACTATAAAAAATCCAGAACCGAAATAAGTTCCGGCTTCTCTTTAAGAGAAATCGGCACTTCATTTATTCGCTATATATTTAGCGTGACGCATTTGGAGGTTGACAAACATCACACTTACGCTGGTTATTATTTTTAAATTTCTTAAATGTTTTTTCAAAGTTACTCCCACATGCACATTTCAATAGTAACTTTTGAGAAAAACCGTGATATTCCGTCGTTAGCAACTTACTTTCCGAATTGCTCTCAACAAATTCTTTAATTTTATCAATCGTCCATCGTTTATTCATTCTCTTACACCTCCATATTTTATCGATAGGCGGAGGCTTTTTTGGCATCCGTTCAAAAGTGAATGTCGTAATTCTCTTAAGATGCTCATTATAACATGAGCTGAAACACAATTAAACAGATGGAAGGTATCTTACTAAACTATCCAGACATATAGCACAATAGGAGCCTGCTCTTATTGAACAATTACACCAGTTAATTAAGTAAAAATTAGTAACTATATATTTTCATTTCTTTTTCTGAAATAACTTAATCAAAAAATAATCTACAGCAATAAATATTAGACGATCTTCCAATACAGAGACCAAGAGCTAAAACTAAAAATGGATGGACTACCATGGCATTCCATGAGGATTTCGAAGAAGCGATGTGGTTGGCATTAGGTGATATGCTATAATTTATATCATACTTGTATGACATTTCTCATGCAGTAGCTTATGCATATGCTATTATGGTGGTTGACTTACGGATGACTAAAATTGTAAATTCCTTAAAGGGAGTTCATACCTTTCTTCCCTTTTGTGCACTCAGATAAAATTATTAAAAACGCCCTCATTTCTAAATTGCGCTTTTCCTTTTGCTTTCATTGTCTTTTTCTTTCTTGTTGTAATATTTTACTCCTTTTATTAGAGCAGCAGTTCGTTTACTAAGATTTCTTTATTTTTCATTATTTCCGGTGTCAATCTTTGGGGTAAACGTAGTCATCAAAACTATAAAAACAGGTAATAAACTCCATAAGAAGAATCCCCAACGGTGTGTCATTAAAGATAATACTAAGAAGAAAGCAAGTGTTACAATTGAAATATAAACAGAACGTCTTTGGTATTTTTTCACCTAGAACACTCCTTTTTAACAATTAAAATATTCTGTGTTTATTATAACATATCTTATTCCATCAAGTATTGCTTCATAGAGAGTTATTTCTTAGTCTTTATAAATCAAGAAATGCGAGGTTATCTAAGGGTAGATTTAAACGTTTTAATTGTTTAACGACTATCTCTTGTTTAACTTTCCCATCTTCTTGTAATGCTTTTGGATAGCTTTCTGGATGACCGACTACTGCACCTTTTTCAATCCACTGTTTTCGATATAATTGAAAAGCGGCTTCTTTCATTTCATCTGGAGTGACAATATATCCTAAATCTACATCATGATCTTCGCTGTACCCATATTGAAAACGACAACAAGGGCATATTTCATAAGAAGGAGCATTGGTATTCTCTTCGTATGGTGTTTCATCTTCTACCCCATCGTATCCGCAAATTGGACATGTATAAGTTTTCATCTAAATTCAGCTCCTTATTGATTATTATAATTTACTCCAGCTTTTTTCTTCCAGTCTTTTTGTCCATATTTAGGTTTGAAAAAGTTTTTATCACATATTCTTCGTTAAAGAAATAAATTCTCAAGTGTAATCTCTTCTATTTCTTTACCAACACGTATTGTTTACCTTCTAAATAGAATGTATCGCAATGATGGGTTATATCTTTTAACTTATATGGCTATATGAGATCACTATATAAATTAGAAAAGCAGTTAAAAAAATTAGCAAACAACTTTGATAAAATTAATCATGAAAAACACGGGACATCCAAAAAACGAATTCAGCCAGAATCACAACTAATGGAAATACAACCAGGGGATTCTATAATGGTTGATAGAATTATTGTACTAGCCGATACATCTCGCCACCTGATTGACCTTAAAAGCTGTCCTTACTTGAACTAAAAAATATATAATACTAATGCAAATAATGACAAGCTAATTGTAACCACATAAATCCAAATGAGTGAAGGCAAATTGGATTTTAGCGATTTTGTCTCGTACTCAAGCGATCGTGCTAATTCACTTGCGGCCTCTTCTCCAGCTTCTTCATACTTCTTTTGTTTGTCTTCTTCCTGTTTCATTCCATACAAAGTCAATACAATAGCAATCAGACATACAACACCAATAAGAACAATCATTCCTGCACTTACCACCATGTGCCCTCCTTAATTCGTACCACACTTGAATAGCAAAAAAATTAATAATTACTTCAAATCTATTATATAGTATTTTCTTTAACACTTTTTATTCTCTACCGTTTTGTTGATTTTTTGTAACTTCATTTGCTGCAAAAAACGAAGCCCACTTAATAATGGGCTCCGCCTTATTTAATCGATACAATCTATTAAACTGCAATAACACCAATTAATACAGCAATAATTAAAAGTACAATACTTAGTCCCCACATCCATAAAAGAGAATAACGGATATGTTTTCCCATTTCAAGGCCTGCCAAGCCTAATGCGAGCCAAAGTGCAGGTGAAAATGGACTAACAAAGGTACCTACAATATTACCAATTACCATGGAATATGCTGTAGAAAGTGATTCAATTCCAAATCCAGTAGCAATTTGATCAACAACTGGCAATAAAGCAAAGTAGTAAGCATCCGTGCTTAACAGTAAATCAAATGGTACTCCGAAAAATCCGATAATTAAGTGCAGATATGGTGCAATAAATGCTGGAATAATTGTAACAAGATCCTCTGCAATCGAATTCAGCATTCCAGTTCCGGTAAGAATACCTAAAAAGGAGCCTGCTGCGAGAATTATCGTTGCCATCATTAAAGCACCAGGTGCATGACTGCGTATTCTTTCCGATTGCTGTTTCATATTTGGATAATTAAGCGGCAAGGCAATACTAAGCCCAATCATAAATGCAAAGCCTGCTGGAATAATTCCCCATACAAGTACGCCAATTACGGCAAGAAAAAGAATCGCATTTACCCAAAGTAATTTAGGTCTGGTCAATGACTCCTCATCTTTTGCAGAAGACGAATCACCATTTATTCTTTCAATTGCGGCTGCAGATTCTTTCGCACTGACCAGTCCATAATGCTTGCTTATTCTTCGCTTTTCCATAACTCCAAGGAAAGCGGCTAAAGCAATCATCAACACAAGACCACTAATTTGAATTGGTATCAATGGTCTCCAAAGCTCGGTGACATCCATATTCAGTACAGAAGCTGTACGTCCTAAGGGACCTGCCCATGGAACCATATTCATAATACTGGCACTTCCACCAATTAATAGTAAAAGCAAATACGGGTTCATTTTTAAATGCTTATACAACGGTAAAAGTGCTGGAATTGTAATTAAAAATGTAGAAGCTCCAGAACCATCCAGATGTGCAATTGCTGCCACAAAAACTGTACCAATACTAACTGTAATAACGTTTCCTCTTGTAAGTCGTATCATATTTTGAATTAAAGGATCAAAAAGTCCCGCATCTTGCATGACGCCAAAAAACAAAATAGCGAAAATAAACATGATCGCAACTTCAATTACGGTTAATGCACCTTCTGTGAAAAAGTCTCCAATCTCTGAAAATCCAAAGCCTGCAATAAGCGCACCGATTAATGGCACGAGCACCATGGCTACAATTGGTGTTACTTTATTGCTGATCAGTAGTACCACAATAATTAAAATCGTCAAAAAACCTATTATACTTAAACTCACTCTAATTCCCCTTCCTAACTAAACGCAATACATCATCTTATCTCCCATACCCTTTATGTAAGCGTTAGCAAAACGTATAAGTAAAAAATAGTGTGTATTTTTTACTTATTGAAAAAAGTAACATAAATGAATTTAGGAAGGAAGTTTCTTATCATAAACGGTCTAATTTTCATATTAATCATTTTGTTCATAAGTTTCACAAGGGAAATATCTTCGCTCTGGTCTTCCTACAGTCCCATATTTCAGTCTTGTTTCAACCTGATCTATACTGACTAAATACTCTAAATATCGTCTTGCTGTTGAACGACTCGTCCCAATTTGTTTGCTAAGCTCAACAGCCGTAACCCCCCCAGATTGTTCGGTTTTCAACAAGCTTGTAATTTCCTTTAACGTAATCGCATCAATCCCTTTTGGCAGACCAGCACGCTGCTTTTTTGGTATTGTAGCTCGCTTTGACCAAAACATTGCATCTATATCTCCTTGTTCCATTTCCTTTACAGATGATAGTAAATGCCTTCTTTCTTTATACCTCGTTAACATTTGCTCAAATCGAGTCACATCAACTGGTTTGATAATATAGTCAAACACACCGCCACGAACTACTTCTTGAATTGTCTCTACTTCTTTTGCGGCTGTGATAACAATAATATCTATTTCTTTATATGTGCTTCTGATCTCCCAGAATAAATTTAAGTCTTCTACATCCGGAATATAGATATCCAAAAGAATAATATCCGGAAGTTCATTACCTTCACTAAGAAATGCCAATGCTTCTTCCCCTGTCCTTACCGTATCACTTAC
This sequence comes from Oceanobacillus profundus, assembly GCF_003515705.1. Lineage (GTDB taxonomy): Bacteria > Bacillota > Bacilli > Bacillales > Amphibacillaceae > Oceanobacillus > Oceanobacillus profundus. The sequence continues at coordinate 70,383 of NZ_QWEH01000002.1, read as the reverse complement.
GATAAATCCGTCTACTTTTTCAACAAATTGGCGATTTATATTTGCAATGCGAAAATCATCTTCCACGATTAAGACACGATAAGCTTCATGCATCTGTATCTTCCCCTTTCTTTGGTATGATCATGATAAAACAGGCGCCTCCCAGGTCACCTTCTTCTAGAATTAATTGACCCTCAATCCGTTGGACTGCTTGATACGTTAAAGCTAATCCAATTCCTCGATGGGTTCCATTCTTTGTCGAAAAGCCTTGTTCGAAAATCCATGGAATATCTGATTCAGCAATACCCGGGCCGGAATCTTCTACTTCCACTAACACATCTTCTCCAATATCTGTAAACAAAATGGATACATTACGATTATTAGGCTTTTGATCTTTCACTGCTTCGATAGCATTTTCGATTAAATTCCCAAGTGCAGTTAATAATACATCTTTTTCCTCTTCCGAAAAGCGATAGGAAAGCTGACTATCTGGATGGATCGACATGTTCACACCAAGCTCATTCGCTTGATTGAATTTCCCTTGAAGAATGGCGTGAATAAGTGGATCTGCAATATTATCTGTCAAGAAACGCTGCCATTTTTGCCTTAGCTTACTTTCTTTTTTAATAAATTCAATTGCTTCCTGATTCTGATTCAGCTGCAGGAGACCAAGAATGGTATAAAGCTTATTGGAAAATTCATGTGTTTGTGCACGTTGCGTATTTGCATACTGCTTTACCCTCGATAACTCATGGATAACACCTTCTAGCTCTGTTTTTTCACGAAATGTCAGAACGGTTCCAATAATTGTTTCCTCGTTATACATCGGGGTTTGGTTTATTAGTACCACTTTTTCACCAAGAATCGCTTCTCTGTCATAGAAGCTTCTATTATGATGTAGAAAATCTTGTATATTTAAAGAAGGGATTATCTCTTGGATTAACTTTCCACTGTAATCCTTTTCCCCTACTCGTTGTTTAAATAAAAGTTGCTGGGCTTGAGCATTCATCATTGTAATGTGCCCATTATTATGAACAGCAATTATCCCTTCATGTGTTGATTGCAAGATAGCTTCCTTTTCGATCATTAATTGTGATATTTCTTCCGGTTCCATATTGGACAGTAATTTTTTGATATAATGTGAAATAAAAATAGCTCCAAGAACACCGAGCAATATTATAAGAAATAAGGTAATCCAAAGCGAATGATTCTGATCTGCAATCACTTTCTGTATATCATCATTTAAGAATCCAACCGATACAACTCCGATAATTTCTCCTTCATCAGAGAAAACTGGCGCTTTTCCCCGAATGGATAATCCGAGCGACCCCTCTTCAACAGAAACGTAGGACTCTCCATCTTTCAGGGCCCGTTCATTATCGTCTCCAACCATTCTTTTTCCGATGTGATTTGTACTGGGGTGTGAATAACGAACACTCTCTGTATTTCCAACTACAATAAATTCTGCCTCTGTTCCCTTCCGAATGGGGGCAACAATATCCTGAATGACAGCTGCCGGATTTTCCAATTGAAAAGCTTCCCTCAATTCAGGGATGTTTGCGACACTTGTGGCAACACCGAGCGCTCTTTTCCCAATCTGTTCTTCCATCGTATCCTCAATAAAGTTCTCAAGGAATAATGCGAAAATGATAAAAACCCCTACAATTAAGATACTTATTAATGCAATCATTTTTGCTTTTAGCTTAATCCTTATTCTTGGGCGGATGTTTTGTTTCTCTGATGACTTTCGCATTTTCCCCGCTCCTTTTGAAATTTCCTTATATACTGTTTCTCCACTATAACATTCTTCATAAAACACATTATTTTAAGAATACTAACCAGCTACTATAAAATCAAACTTGGCTGTTATGCCTCTGAAATTTTCAAATTCTTTGATTCTCCAGCGAGAAATCGTTCACAATGATTTCACTGAATCGCCAACACTTAATTCGTGATATAATGTTATACTAGCGCTACATACATAATAGATTGATTGTTCGAAAAGAAGCATAAATAAAAGGGGACATTCAAATGAAGAAAATACTCCTGCTACATATACTATTAGCTTTCATTCTTATCGGCTGTAGTTCAGAAGCTATTGAAACAAACATGTCGGAAAAAGTAGATGATTTTCAATTCACAACACAAGATAATGAGAGCTTAGGCCTTAAAGACTTGGAAGGTCAATGGTGGATAGCCGATTTTATTTTTACGAATTGTACGACTGTTTGTCTTCCAATGACAGCAAATATGGCTGAGTTGCAATCCAGAATGAAGGACGAAAACCTCGATGTCCAGCTTGTATCTTTTTCAGTTGATCCCGATTATGACACACCAGAGGTTCTGAAGGAATATGGCGAGCGTTATCAGGCAGATTTTGGAAACTGGTCATTTTTAACTGGATATGACTTTCAAACAATCAAAGAATTATCAATCAAATCCTTTAAAAATTTGGTCAAAGAACCACTAGAAGGAGATAATCAAGTCATGCATGGGACTAGATTCTATCTTGTTAATCCTGAGGGAGAGGTTATTAAAGGGTATGATGGTATAAGCTCAAGTGAAATTGATATTATCGTAGGAGATTTGAGAGCTGTAACCAAGGAATAGCACATATATAAGGAGTTGAAATGAGTTGCCGACCAGTGAATACAAGGCAATCTATTCAACACTATATAGCACACTCGAAAAATTAGATCATACAGATAAACCAAAAATCATTGCCATTGATGGACGATGCGGAAGCGGAAAAACGACATTAGGAAAACAACTTGCCTCAAAGTTCGATTGTACCCTTTTTCATATGGATGACTTTTTCCTTCCTTTGAAATGAAAACAGAAAAACGGATGTCTGATCCTGGTGGCAATGTTCACTACGAGCGATTTAAGGAAGAAATTATTCAGCCTTTACAAAATGAAATACCAACCGTTCATCGTCCTTATAATTGTCAGAAGAAAGCGCTGGATAATCCAATTCAAACAGCATTCTTCATCCATTCAATAATTCGAGTAATAGGAAGGGCTGCTCCAGCACGGAACAGCCCCTTTACATGGACAGTGTTAATTTCTAATTTGACCACTACCTTTAATTTGAAACTTACTTGATGTTAATGCCGCAAGTCCCATCGGACCTCTAGCATGTAACTTTTGTGTACTGATTCCAATTTCGGCTCCATATCCAAATTCAAATCCATCGGTAAATCGGGTTGAGGCATTATGGTAAACGGCCGCTGCATCGACATGCTGCAGGAACATTTCGGCATGTGCAGTGTTCTCCGTAATGATCGACTCTGAATGTCTCGTTCCATATTGATTAATATGCCCGATTGCTTCCTCAACCGAATCCACTACCTTAATACTAATGGAAAGTCCAAGGTATTCGCTCGACCAATCTTCCTCTGTTGCTTCGATAGCAGTTGGAATAACTTTTCGAACAAGCTCGTCAGCATAAATTTGTACACCGTTATCCTCTAGTTTTTTCATTAGGTCACTACCATGTTGATTGAACCAATTAGCATCGATTAATAGAGACTCGATCGCATTACACACAGAGGGACGCTGCAGCTTTGCATTCAGTACAATTTGCTCTGCCATTTCTTTCTCAGCTGTCCTATCAATAAAGATATGACAATTTCCAGCGCCTGTTTCAATTACTGGAACTGTAGCTTCACGCACAACCGTATCGATCAGGTTTTTTCCGCCTCTAGGAATTAATACATCCAAGTAATCATTCAAACGAAACAACTCTCCTGCTGTTTCTCTGCTTGTATCCTCAATTAATTGGACAGCATTCTTTGGAAGAGCACTATTCTCCAACGCACGATGAATTGATCTGACTAATGCAATATTCGAATGTTTAGCTGATGAGCTCCCTCGCAAAATAACTGCATTACCAGTTTTTAACGTAAGTGTTGCGGCATCTACTGTCACATTCGGTCTAGCTTCATAAATGATACCTATGACTCCAATAGGTACTCGCTTTTTCTCTATGTTGAGTCCGTTTTCCTTGTTGATCGTTTCTAAGATTTCACCGATCGGATCATGGAGGTCAATTACTTGATGGATTGCAGCAGCAATTCCTTCAATACGCTCTTGATTCAGCATAATCCGGTCTAATACAGATTCCGACAGACCCTTTTCTTTTCCTGTTGCTAAATCTATTTTATTCTCAATAAGAATCATTTCCTGATCCATTATTAATTGCTCTGCTATCAAAGCTAATGCTTCGTTTTTCTCTTTTGTTGTAACTCCAGTCATCAAATAACTTGTTTTCTTAGCAACCTTCCCTTTTTGAATAACTTCACTCATGACAGTTCCTCCCCAATTTTTTGTACACTCACCCAGCCATCACGGTGGATGGCTTCTATAGATGGCGTGATGCGTTCATTTTCCATATGATCTTCAATTGCCTTTTGTAATTCAACGGACGAACAGCATATTTCTCCCTTGCCAAGTAATTCATGTATTCCATAAACCTGGACGACATCACCCTTTTCAAATGTCCCGCTTATTCTTAGTACTCCAGCTGAAAGCAGACTACTACCGTGATGGGATATTGCTTCTTCTGCCCCTTTATCAACATAAAGCTTACCCATTGATTCGGAGTGAATTGCTATCCATTGTTTCCGTGTATTTATGTGCTCCTTAGCATGACCGGCAATATACGTACCATCTCCGCTTCCTTGCAACACTTGAAGGAGTTTATCATGGCCATTTCCATGACCGATAAAGACAGGAACACCTATCATTGTTGCCGTTTTAGCGGCCATTAGCTTCGATTTCATGCCACCTGTTCCAACTTTTGAACCGCTCGTTCCTGCAGCTTCGATCATTTCATTTGGAATCTCATCCAGGAAATCATATTTTACCGCCGAAGAATTCGTTCTTGGATTCCCACTATAGATTCCATTAATATCTGTTAAAATAATGAGCTGATCCGCATGGATAAACCCACTAACTAAAGCTGATAACATATCATTATCACCGAATGTCAATTCTTCAATTGACACAGTATCATTTTCATTTATGATTGGAAGAATACCTCTTTCCAGCAGCTCTGTCATGGTTGCATAAGCATTCCGGTAACGTTCTCGATTTGAAAAATCATCCCGCGTTAATAGTAGCTGTGCCGCCGTTATTCCATAGACACTGAATTTTTCCATATAAGTTTGAATCAATAAGCTTTGCCCAACAGCAGCAGCAGCCTGCTTTCCTTTTAAGGTGACGGGTCTTGATGAATAACCAAGCCTTCTAAAGCCAGCTGCAACAGCACCTGAAGATACAAGAATAACTTCATGGTTTGCTTCTCGAAGCGCAGCCAGCGCGTGAATATGATCATTTAGTTTTTGCTGATCGATTTCACCCTTATCATTTGTTAGGGAGCTACTGCCAATTTTGACTACGATTCGTTGCTTACGCATTTCGATTACCTCCATTAAACGTATTTCCTTATGTACACAAAAAAGCCCAATCGCCCTATATTATAAGGACGAAAGAGCTCTCTTCCGCGGTACCACCATTACTTGAATGTATGCACATTCCACTTCATCCATAACGCTGGAAATGCGCCCATGTATTGGCATGGGACTCTAAAGGTAGGTTCTGCAGGTTGTCTATGACGGAATCTTTCAGCTTCTAAATTCCGCTCTCTTTCATAGCAAGTACCGCATACTAGTCCTTTATTAACGTTCAATATATTGATTTCTATTATGGCGAGAAAAAATCCCGTTGTCAATAGGTAAAATATTCAGTTCTTTTTATTGGTAATTTTTAATTTGATGAAGGTTATTATGAAAGTAAAGGACGTGTTGCTCGATAATACTAAAAAAAGACAGCTAGAAGATTCTACTGGATGAATAAAAAATTAAGCCCACTTTTAAAGAATTGGCTTATCGTAGCTCGATAAGCCAATTCCATATATAATGTATTATTCTGCTAAAGCGATTTTTATATGGGCTAAGTGGTGCTCTTCGTGCCAAGCTAATTTTGCAACTTTTGTTGCAACCGTGATTTTACCGTTTTTTTGGTGAGTAAACGCCAGATTTAATTGCTCTTCAGTTAAATTATTCCCTAAAGATACGATGCGTTCATTTATGCCTTCTAGCATTTTAATGGAACTTTCTATAGGAAGTTTTGTATCCGGTTGAATAGCCCACTTGTCTTGATCAAAATTTGGTACTGTGGGATTTTCATCTGTTAAAGCAAGCTTCAAACGTTGATACATATTCAACTGGGAATCTGCAATATGATGAACAAGCTGACGAACTGTCCAGCTGCCATCACGATATTGTCTGCTGAGTTCCTCATTACTTAATGAGTCAACAGCTTTCCTTAAACGGATCGTGTAAGTTTCAATTTCTTTTAGGCATTCATGTGTATTTTCTAATGTTACTTTTTCAGGAACCTGTAATTTCCCTATTGGATATTTGACATCCATTTTTAATCCCCTTTCCTTTATTCGTTATTTTTAATTTGATTAGATCATCCTCTTTTTATTTTAACATATCTATCTAATTCCTCTAGTAAACGCTTTCCATAGAAATGGTCCTCTTTTTCAAGAAATACCTTTCCAATTAAATATAGATTAACAACGATTTTTTTGGGGAAAATACATATTGGTTGTCATTTTCTCGATTTATTATAAGATTGTTAAAGAGTTCACAATTAATTCATTTCCCGTTTGAAATATTGTCATATCTAATATCCAATTAGGTACGTCAACACGTTAGAATGAACTTAGATGTGCCTTTACATATCTAAGTAGAGCCTAATCTTAGGTGGTTTATTTGTGAAATTAAGGAGGAGGATCTGCGTTGTTATTTGATGATCCGGTATTTGCCAGTAGATTATTAACCCTTTTAACCCTTTCGTTTCACATTATCTATGCAACCATCGGTGTAGGGGTGCCCCTCATGATCATGATTGCACAATGGGTTGGAATCAAGAAGAACGATATGCACTATATGCTGATGGCTAGACGATGGGCAAAAGGGTTTGTCGTGACGGTTGCCGTAGGTGTCGTGACAGGAACTGCAATTGGTTTACAATTATCACTATTGTGGCCTAACTTTATGGAGCTTGCTGGTAATATCATCGCATTGCCATTATTTATGGAAGTTTTTGCTTTCTTCTTTGAAGCAATATTCTTAGGGATTTATTTGTATACATGGGATCGTTTTGATAACCCTCGTAAACACTTACTATTATTGATCCCGGTTGCACTTGGAGGTGGTATGTCTGCTGTCTTCATTACGATTGTCAACGCCTTTATGAATGCCCCAGCAGGTTTTGACATTATGAATGGACAACTTGTAAATGCAAATCCGATTGCAGCAATGTTTACTGCAGCAATGCCGACGAAAGTGTCCCACGTACTTGCTACTGCTTATATGACCGTTGCATTTATGCTGGCAGCCATTGCTGCATTCAGATTGCTTAAAGGTTCGAAACATGAATACCACAAAAAAGCTTTGTTTATGACGATGAAAATCGGACTTATCTTTTCCATTGCAACTGTGTTAATTGGAGACCTGTCTGGAAAGTACTTGGCAGAATATCAGCCTGAGAAACTAGCTGCAGCTGAATGGCATTTTGAAACTGAGGAAGCTGCACCACTCATTCTTTATGGAATGCTTGATGAAAATCAGGAAGTGAATTACGCGCTGCAAATTCCATTTGGATTAAGTATTCTTGCGCATGGTTATCCAAATGCAGAAGTAATTGGATTAGATCAATTTCCAGCAGAAGAACAGCCACCGTTAATTATCCATTATTATTTTGATTTAATGGTTACAATCGGTATGTTCATGCTGGCTCTCTCATTCGTCTATTGGGTTGGAGCAAAACGAGGCTGGTCTTTCGTTAAGACAGCATGGTACCGATCACTTATTGTCCTTGGTGGGCCATTGTCATTCTTAGGAATTGAAGCTGGCTGGTGGATGGCGGAAGTTGGTCGTCAACCTTGGATACTCAGAGGAATCATGACGGTTGATCAAGCAGCAACATCAAGTGATTATGTTGGCCATATGTTTATCCTTTTCGTAGGATTATATTTCGTTTTAGGTGTTGGTACGGTTGTCGTGCTAAGACGAATGTTTAAAAACGATCCGATTGAAAAGGCGCTCGCCAAACAGCAAGGTGGTGATTCTGAATGAGTTTAGAAGTTCTAGGAATTTCCGTACTCTGGTTATTTTTATTTGGATATGTCATTGTCGGCTCGATCGACTATGGTGCAGGGTTTTTTAACGCCCAAAGCATTATAACTGGTAAGCAACATATTTTATCTAAAATTATTCAGCGTTATCTATCTCCTGTCTGGGAAGTAACGAATGTATTTTTTGTTTTCTTTTTCGTTGGGATTGTTGGGTTCTTTCCACAATCGGCATATTACTTCGGAACAATTTTACTGATTCCAGGAAGTATTGCGCTAGTTTTGCTGGCAATCCGAGGCTCTTATTATGCGTTTGAATCGTATGGAGCACGAGGTCATAAAGGATATGCCTTTATGTATGGAGCTTCCGGACTGTTAATTCCAGCTTCATTGTCGATTGTCTTAACCATCTCTGAGGGTGGGTTCGTATCCATCGTGAACGATAACCCAGTGCTTGATTACGCAGCTCTATTTACTAGCCCATTAACCTGGTCTATTGTGGCATTAAGCATTGTTGCTGTTTTATATATATCCGCTGTCTTCCTTACGTGGTACGCATATAAAACTGGTGATACAAAAGCAACTGATTTGATGCGGAAATACGCACTTGGGTGGGCTTTACCATTGATTATTACTGCTAGTGGCATTGTTTATGAATTAAGCTCTCACAATGAAGCCCACTTTGAACGGATTATGGATTTGTGGTGGATGTTTGCACTTTCCTTTATATTATGGTTTGCAACAGTATGGCTCATCTGGAAAAGAAGAAACTACGGTATGGCATTCTGGCTGCTTGTCGGTCAATTTGCAATGGCATTTTTCGCGTATGGAGTTTCCCATTATCCGTACTTGCTTTACCCGCATCTTACCATTTATGAAGGGTTCACTAATACGGCGATGGCAATTTCATTAGTATTCGTGTTTATTCTTGGCCTAGCCTTATTGCTTCCCTCCTTGTATTTGTTATTACGGCTATTTCTGTTCGATAAAAATTATGTACAAGGAATCAAGAATAAGAAGGAGTGAGCTAAATGTTTCATGATTTTCTAATCTTTGTCGCTCCCATTCTCATTATTCTAATTGCGATTGCGGTTGCATTTTGGGGAGCCGGTAAGGATAAACCTGTAACAAAAGAAGCTGACGAGGACTAATCTTCTCTGTCAGCTTCTTTTTCTTTTTACAGATCTGCCAAAAAGACACTTTGTTCGATTTTCTTCATTTGATAAAAATAACCTTTACTTTTCATCAATTCTTCAAAGGTGCCAGCTTCTGCAATTTCCCCTTGATCCATGACAATAATTTGATCCATTTTCTCAAGCCCTGTTAAACGGTGACTAATTAAAACGACTGTATCATTTTCAGCTACTTCAAATAGCCGTTTATATAGCTGTTCCTCTGTTAATGCATCGATGGACGAGGTTGGTTCATCCAGCAGCCATAATGGTGCTTGTTTTAGCAGTATTCGCGCCAGTGCTAATCGCTGCTTTTCGCCGCCTGAAAGATTCTCTCCCTTTTCTAAAACTTGATCATCCAATCCAAAATGATTTAACTGTACGTGAAAAAGAATGTCTTCCATCTCTCTGTCAGCTAATCCATCCTGAGAAATCGCTAAGTTATCTCGAATTGTTCCATAGAAAAAATGGTTCGACTGAAGCATAACATTCGCATGCTCCCAAATGCTCTCAGCTTTTAGATCGGCTACCGATTGATCATTAAGTGAAATAGCACCATCTCGTACCTGGTATAATTTCAGTAAAAGCTGCATAATGGTAGACTTCCCGGACCCACTTGGACCGACAATTGCCGTTTTTGAACCAGCAGGTAAATGAAACGTTAGATCTTTTAATGTATCACGTGATTCTGTCGGAAAAGCAAAGGACACATCATGAAAAGTAATGGAAGGAGCCCGTTTAATTTGCAGCGTTTCGAACGAATCATCCTCATTTCCTTTCCTCTCCATTACCTCATCTAGCCTTGTTACTGCCTGACGACTTTCTTGAAGATAGCTTGGAAAAGCCGCCATCGGAGAAGTATTTTCAAACAGTGTTAAGGATATCATCACAAGCATGGCAAGAAACAAACCATCTAGCTGCTGTACGGATACAAAATATGCACTTACCGTTAGCACGGATACGGAAACAAGTAGGGATAGAAACGTATTTGCCGATTCACTAAATAAACGATGCACATTTTCCCGCTCCTGCTCCAACAAATACGTATCAGCTGATTTTAATAATGCTTCCTCTTTGTCATCTACTTGCTGATATATTTTTAAATCACGAAACCCGTACAGGAATTCTGTTACTTCCGTTGATAAATTGCCTCGCTCACTCCTAACACGATAATCGATTTTCCGTTGCTTCATGCCGATGACTAACGGAACAACCAAAGTGGTTAATAATAATCCAAGTAGCAGAAGCAAGGCTGCTTCAATGGAAAAATAAGCCGTGAAAAGAATGGTAACAAGAAATACAAGAACAAGCACTATCGGTGGGTAAAAAACACGTAAAAAGTAATTTTGCAGCGATTCTACATCGCCAACGATTCTTGCTAGTAAGTCTCCACTGCGATGACTTTGAAAAATAGTTGGTGCGAGTGGCTCCATTTTTTTATAAAACGAAACACGCAAATTACTTAGCATTGTAAAAGTCGCTCGATGTGAAAAATATCTTTCACCATATCGACTTAATGCCGATATTATTCCGAGTAGCTTAACGATCGCAACAAGTACCATCAAGGAATAGATCGGTGGCACTAAGGCTGCCTTGGAAATTAAATAACCACTCGATGAGAATAGCCCGACGGCAGTTACTCCAGCTAGAAATCCACAAGCAATTGAAAAAATGACATCTTTTTTTTCCTGCAACACGATCTTGATGACAGAACGTAATCCCTTCATTTAGTCATCCCTCCCTGCTGTACAGTCACCATATTCCGATAGGCTTCTACCGTTGTTAGTAACTCATCATGTGTTCCTGCTGCCTTAATTTCACCGTTATCTAAAAGGACGATTTTATCAGCCTTTTGAATCGTATGAAGGCGGTGAGCAACCGTAATAACTGTCGAATGTTTTCCTAGTTCCTCCATTGATTTCTGAAGAATTTGTTCCGTTTGCAAATCCAGCCCTGTCGTCGGCTCATCAAAAAGAATGACAGATGGGCGTTTGAGAAATGCTCTGGCTAGCGCTATTCGCTGTTTCTCCCCACCAGAAAGGCCTCTTCCTCCTTCACCGATTAACGTGTCATATCCATGTTCAAGCGAATCCACTAAATCATTAATCCCTGCCTTTTCAGCTGCTTTGATAATTTCTTCTTGATATGCGCTTTTTGTAGAACCAATTGCAATATTCTCTGCAATCGTACCTGAGAATATATACGGATTCTGTGAAATATAACTTAATTGGTCAAACCAATCCTTCTCTCTGTATTGCTTTAAGGAAGTTTCATTTACTTGAATCATTCCCTCCGTTAGCGGGACTAGTCCTGCTAACATATGCAATAATGTCGTTTTTCCTGATCCCGTTTTTCCGATAATCGCAATCTGCTCAAAAGCTTCGAGTTCTAAATTAATATGCTTTAATGCAAAACCGCCTTCCTTGTAAGAAAATCCTGCATCATTCACTTTAATATGGACTGGCTTATTTTTCGCCAAGGGTAGTTCTCCCCATCGTGTCTCATCATTTTCGAGTGCAGAAAGCTCTATATCTAATTTATTCGCTGCCGCCATGCTCGTCCGTCCCGTATGAAATGAATTTCCTAGCTCCTTTAATTTCGTGTAAAACTCTGGAGCAAGAATAAGCATTAAAAAGCCAGTAAAAAACGTGATATCTTGAAAAATAATCATTCGAACAGCAACTTCTAACGCGATAAGCCCGATGCTTAGCATGGAAATAAACTCTAAAGCCAGAGAATTCGTAAATGCAATTTTAAGCACTTCCATCGTTGCATCACGGAAATCTAAGCTGCTTTTTTGAATGGTTTTCTCCTGCTCTTTAGACCGTCCAAATAATTTCAATGTTGTTAACCCTTGCAGCGTATCAAGAAACGTACCGGAGAACGCATTCATCTTATCTAGCTGCTGTTCGGATTTGTCTTTCGTATTAAAGCCAATAATTATCATAAATATAGGAATAAATGGTGCGGTAACTAGGATAATAATTCCTGTTGCCATATGTTCCATTAAAATAACAACAAGGATGAAAAGCGGTACAATCGTTGATTGAATAATTTGTGGAATATAGCTGCTAAAATAAGAATCTATTTCATCAACCGTATCCAATAGGAGCCCAACCTTTTGGCCAGACTGTCCTTCCAATGAAGCTTGCATTGAATTTCTTGAAAATGTATGTACAAACAGCCTGCGCAGCTCTCTTTTAGCAAGAGTAGCCATTCTTGCTCCTGCTCTTCCATTCAAATAATTTAGTCCTGTCCGTAAAAAAAGCGCTACGACTAAGCCTATAATTAACGGGCTAATTTCTGAAAATGAATAGCCTTTTAGGAAAATACGATCAATGATTATCACAAATAAATAACCTTGACCGATAATAGCAAACGCAGAAAGAATCGCAAGCACAATAAAAAGTATGAGCTTTCCTTTCTGTTCTGCTGCTATATTCTTCAATCTATTCATTGATTCTCCCCCTAACGAAAGCTATTTTAGTGAACATCTTCACATAAGTATACATGATTTAAAATACCGAAGTAAACGGATAGCTAGGGTGTTAACATAGTTGTCGATTTTAAGGGTGATAAAATTAACCTTGCTCCTTACGTTAGAGAATTTTCACCGTCTCCAAAAGAGGAAGTAGAATTCACGTAAAAACTGCCCAACAAAACGAGCGATCGCATAGTCTCACTTTGTTGGGCAGTCAGCTACTTCTTAATAAATTTTATAGCAAAGTAAATAACGCATGCAATTACAGCATAAATGAAAAACATGACAAAAAAGCCCCATAGTCCCATTACTGCATCTGCAAACTCCATGTTTCCCCGATTCGTAATTGCTTGCTGCAATTCAATTGCAAAAACGATAACAACCATAATGGTGAACGTATAGATAAAGGAAAATATCGTCGTACTCCATTTAAGCTTTTCCAATAGCTTGAAAAAGATATAGACAAAGAAGAAAATCGTCATTCCCATAAAGCCCATAATCCAAAAATGGAGTTCTTTATCTGTCATATGTAGACCGAACATGTCTGTAAGGATGTCATGAATATTATTTACAATTTCCGCAAGAGTAATAACGATTTCTCTCATTTTATCTCCCACTTTTCATTTGTCTTTATTACAATTTATCCAAATCATCAGCCATCTCCCAAAGTCAGTGATTTAGATAATCGTTCTATTCCGAAAGCGCGTTTAAATTTGCCAATGCTTTCTTCAATTGGACAATCTCTTCTTCTGTTAAAGTAACACCTTTACCCATCTTTTCCTTACCAGGTGCCCAGTCTCGTAAATCATATTTTGGTGGGCGACCATTCCAGCTGATCACATTCAATTCCTTTGTCCATCCTTTTGGCGACTCCGAAATAACAGCAATTGTTTCTACAATTTTATAATTTAATTCAGCCATATTCATACTCCTTTATGCTTCATTCTATTTAACAATCAAAACAGGGCACTTGGCGTTCTGTACAATCGTATTGCTCACACTACCTAACAGAAGACTTTTTATATTACTAAGCCCCCGATTGCCTACAATGATCAAATCTATTTCGTTAGCTAAAGCATATTCACAAATCGCTCTCCCCGGGTTACGCTGTGAAAAGTCCGTCCGAATTTCCGTTATCGTAACAATTCCTGATGCTTCCATTTCCTTCTTGATTTGATGTAGTTCCGGTAAAAGAAATTCTGCATCTGCCATGGATATGTTGCCTGCAATAGCTGTCTCGTTACTTTTAATTCCCGGTGTCACAACAGAAATAACATGTACTTCTGCTTTTTCTGTAATTGACGCCTGATTCTTTGCCTCTTTAATCGCCTTTTTACTACGATTTGAACCATCATACGATACGAGAATTTTTCGATTCATTTGCATTCCTCACTTTATTAAAGGTTAGCTACTTAATCCACTTAATTTATTATACATGGATACGTCTAGAGAGGTTAATTTTTTAATGGCTTTCGTCAGACTTCATATTTGGTAAGTTGACGCTGATGTACGGACTGCGCCCCATATTTTGGAGTAGGTTCGACTTATCGAACATTCCTGCGCAGGTGATTCACTCCAGGGTATAAGTGCTACTAATCTATGTCTTCCCAAGTCGGTAAGTCTTCGTTATCGTGTCATAAGGTATTTATCCACAGCATTCCCTGGTATCAAAAAAAGGAATAAGCTTCACTGCTTACTCCTTTTCTCTAACTTAATATCCGATTGCGTTTTTCACTTCATAGGCCGCTACTAGTTTACAAATAGACGCTCTTTCTGACTCCGTCAATGGTACAAGTGGTAGACGAACACCACCAACTGGTACTCCAATATGGTTCAGTGCTTCTTTTACTGGGGTAGGGCTTGGAGCTGAAAACAATGCTTTCATTACTGGCAAAATATGTCGGTGTATAGCACTGGCATTAGCTACATCACCATTCTGAAAAAGCTTTACCATCTCTTGCATCTCATTACCTAATATGTGTGATGCTACAGAAATAACCCCAGTTCCACCTACAGCAAGTGTCGGCAATGTCAGGCTATCATCCCCGCTGTAAACAGTAAAATTATCAGAAGTATGGCTTATAATCTCCGAAACCTTATCTAAATCCCCACTAGCTTCTTTTAGTGAAACAATGTTTGGGATTCTAGAAAGTCGAACAATCGTTTCTAATTCCATGTTTACCACACTTCTACCTGGAATATTATAAAGCATGACAGGAAGTGCTGTACTTTCTGCAATCGATTTAAAATGCTGATACATGCCTTCTTGTGACGGTTTATTATAGTAAGGAACAACAAGCATAATCCCGTCAACACCTGTAGCCGCTGCCTCTTTCGTTAATTCAATAGATGCTCTTGTATTATTCGTACCAGTTCCCGCAATAACAGGAATCCTTCCATTTACTTCTTCTACAACTGTTTGAAATAACTTCACTTTTTCATTATTAGAAAGTGTTGGTGATTCCCCCGTTGTCCCAGCAACAACTAAACCTTCTGTACCGTTTGCTATCAAGTAATTAACTAACCCCTTTGTTCGTTCAAAATCAATTTCTCCCGCCTCATTAAACGGAGTAACCATTGCTGTTAATACATTACCAAAATTCATATCAATACACCCTTTTCATCCAATATTTTATTGATGCTTTAGGACCAAATTAAAAAGCAGCAACGAGAGAGAGCTCGCTGCCGCTTATAGAACATTATTTACCGTTCTAAGCTTGATAGCCCTCCATATAGTTTCCTATATGACAGTCCCGTATCTATTTGATAACAGGCCCAGCTTCAGAAGATGAGTCTTCTTCCACTTCGGCAAATCCCCCTTTCCTCACATTTCTTCAGAGCTCATTCTCCTCCATGTAAGTATTAATGGTCTTTGCACCTCTACCCTTACTTTACAAATCTAAAATAAGAAAGTATTTAATTATTATGTGTATTATAACAGGGATATATCTAGAAAACAAGCATTTGAACCACATGAAAAGAACATCATAACTTTCAAAATGATGGGCAGGATAAGCGAACAAAACATACGCTATTACATAACTTAATTCTGAGGAGGTAATTAAGATGGAGCGAAATTCATATCGTGACCTCCCTGCAAATTTCGGTGATAAGCTAATTCTAGTAGGTGGTTTAATTAGTACCATTGGAAGTAATTTGGCAGTTATTGGTTCCTTTATCACATACGAACAGGAAAAAGAAGTGGAACTACAAGTAAATCAGGAAAAGATACAGATGGATCAGCAGATTCTATTGATGCAGCAGCAAATAACAGACTTGCAAAAAAAGATAGATATGCTATATCAAGATCAAAATCACGGGAAGTCATAGTTGCATGTTAAGCAAAGAAACTGTTGTCCAAACTTATGTTTAGAGAACAGTTTCATGCATTTTAGCTAAATGTATCATAATGTACAATTTCTTCTCTTGCTAGGTGTTTTTTCGGTTTTAATGCTTCTTGAGGATACCCCATTCCCAAAATAGCGACAATACGGTGTTCTTCCGGAATGCTAAGCAGCTTTCGCACATGATTTTCCCTAACGATGGATTCGTTCTCATCCTCGGAATGATAAACCGCTCCAAACGCTGCACCAAGCCCAACCTCAACTGCTTCGAGCCAAATAAACGCACAAGCAATTGATGCATCCTGCAGCCAGTATTTACTTATTTGGGGCTTTCCCGTGACGACAATCGCCGCCTGTGCCTCTTTTAACCATTTCATATAAGGTGTTGTTGCAGCAAGACTGTCCAAGGTAGAACGATTCCTTACTACAATTAACGACTTTGACGGAAGATTATTTCCTGATGGTGCATAATAACCTGCATCCACGACTTTTTCTAGTACTTCATTCGGAATGCAACGGTTAACATACGCAGTAATTTCGCGCCTTTCTTGTATCGCTTGAAAAACATCCATCGTACAACCTCTCTCCCTTTATTTTTATTTTCTGAATTAATCATATCAAACTAATATGATTTAGACCACCAAACGTCAAGTTATTTTTAACAATCCATGAGTATGTGTTTAGTGACAGACCCTTCAAAAGTGCTATAATAAAAATTAGCATTCTAGAGGAGGTTCTATCAATGACAATGAAAAAAACGTTAACACTTGCAGGTTCGGACACAAGTGGAGGTGCAGGTATCGCTGCTGATTTAAAAACGTTTCAGGAGCATGATGTATATGGTATGACTGCATTAACCTGCATCGTTACAATGAATCCAGAGGGATGGAATCATCACGTAACACCAATTGACCTGGATCTTGTAAACAGACAATTAGACACGATTCTATCCGTCGGAGTAGACGCGATGAAATCCGGTATGTTAGGATCGGTTGATATCATTAAGCTTGGTGCAGAAAAAATCGATGCATATAAAATTAATAATTTCGTACTAGATCCAGTTATGGTTTGTAAAGGCGAAGATGAAGTATTACAGCCGGAAAATACAGACGCAATGCGTGAATATCTTCTTCCGCGCGCACTCGTTACAACACCTAACTTATTTGAAGCTAGTCAATTAGCACAGACTAAGCCCTTAAAATCAATTGAAGATATGAAACAAGCTGCATTAAAAATCCACGAGCTCGGTGCCAAGAATGTTGTCATTAAAGGCGGCAAGGCGCTGGATCATGAAAAAGCGATTGATTTATTTTATGATGGTACAGACTTTGAAATACTTGAAAAAGAAAAAGTCGATACCACATATAATCATGGAGCTGGATGTACATTTGCTGCAGCAATCACAGCAAATCTAGCAAATGGCAAAAGTGTAAAGGAATCCGTATTTGCTGCTAAGGATTTTGTTACTGCAGCAATTGCTAATGGTTGGAAGCTAAATGAATATGTTGGCCCAGTTATGCATGGTGCCTACAACAAAGTAACAAACAACAAATAAATATTAGAACAAGCCTTGGAAACGAATGCATTCGATTTTCAAGGCTTTTAATAAGCATTAGAATTCACAATCACTTCCTGATACAAATTACTTAGAATATTCTAGTTCTATCATTCGAATCTACAATTAAGATTCTTACCATAGGTGAAAAGATACAAAATGCTATTACATCGTTTAGTTTTTAGGCTTTTGGGCAATATAGTGGTATAAACTATTAGATAGGAGTGAGCACCATGAAAAAGTTTATGGTACTAATAACAATAACAACATTAGCCTTTCTTATTGCAGCATGTGGAGGAACTACGGAAGAAGATACAAATCCTCCAGCGGATAATAATGCGGGAGAGACGGAAAACAACGCCACAAACGATCAAGATAATGCTTCTAACGATCAAAATAATGGCAATACAGACAGTGGTTCAGCGACAGATAATAATGCAACGAATGACAGTGATAATGTAACAACAGATACGGAATCCGATTACGCGTTTACTAGCTTTGATTTAGAAGCAGATTTCGAAGGAACAGAAGATATTGT
Source organism: Oceanobacillus profundus (assembly GCF_003515705.1). Taxonomy (GTDB): domain Bacteria; phylum Bacillota; class Bacilli; order Bacillales; family Amphibacillaceae; genus Oceanobacillus; species Oceanobacillus profundus. The sequence continues at coordinate 52,165 of NZ_QWEH01000002.1, read as the reverse complement.
CGAAGTAGAATATGAGCAGGATACGAACGAAACGGAAGCATCCTATCGAAATGAAACACAAGGAATTCAATTACGAGGCGATGAAGCGATGCAAGAGCTTGATAGCATCTTCTCTACTTTTGACTTTGATGAAAATACGCCAAAGGAAGAGGTTCTAAGTACTGTCCTTGAAGCTTTCAATATCCCAACTGACGCGCAGAATGTTGAACTAGACATCGAGTATGCTGGTGGTACGGAAGTCGAATATCAACAGTAAACCATTTGCAGCATAAGCTTCAACTAAAAACTCCGCTGTTTTGTATACGATACAAGCAGCGGAGTTTACTATTAATCATTATTTTACATCAGCAGTTACTTTAAAACTTTCAGTCCAGCTAACAAAATTCGTTACAACGGAATCAATAAATTGAACAGTTGGCTCATCTGTCAGATTCCCTTGTGCGTCAATTTTTTCATGAACAGAGCCAACAAAAACTTCATTTCCAGGCAATGTCAATGTTGCTACTCCTGGCGCATTCAAAATTTGACGTAAATGCAGTTGTGCTTTCACTGTACCTAACGCCCCCATTGAAGCTCCAACAATCATTGCTGGCTTTTTCACCATTACTTTTTCTACACGAGAAAACCAATCAATTGCATTTTTTAGCATTCCAGAAATAGAGCCATTGTATTCTGGAGTTGCAAATAAGATTCCATCACTTGCCATTATTTTCGCACGGATTTCTTTTACAACCTCTGGCGGATTTAGTTCGTCATCTTCGTTATACATCGGCAGCTGATCAATCGGTAAAATTTCAATATCAACTTTTCCTGCATATCTATTCTGCATGAATTGAACAAGCTTCATGTTATAGGACTCTTTACGGTTACTTCCTACCATCGCAACAATTTTCATTCTATAATTCCTCCATCTATAGTTACGTATCTTATTGTAATACTTTAATTACATAACTATATGTTTATCAAATTCAGGTCATATATTCAAGTAATGTGACTTCTCGAACTCACTTTCAGCTTTCACTCAAAATAATTGTTATTTCAGATATGAAAATAAAACGCTTACAAAATGAAATGTTTAATTATTGTAGAAAATAGGCTAAAATAAATCTAGTTGAAAGGAGATTCATATGAAAAAATTAATAATGCTTTTATTAATATCGACCGTACTTTCCGGTTGTTCCTTCATTGAGGAGACGAATAATACATTGGACTATGCAACAGAGGCAACGGAGTATTTAAATGAATTGAGCAGCTTTACAGAAGAGGTTCCAGGACTTGTAGATCAAGCAGTTTCCGACCCGGCAGTACAAGAAGATTTAAAAAGTCATTTCATAGCCTTAGAGGAATCCATTGCTGATTTTAATGCCATAGATGTTCCTGAACTCGCAGTAGGTCTGCATCAAAATTTCACAGAAAAAAATCAAGAACTCTTGGACATTACATCAAATGTTATTCAAAATGGAGAAGTCGCTGTTGAGAAGCTAGAGGAATCGGAATTATTCCAAACGATTGAAACGATTACTGAACTCCAAAATCAAATCGAAGACCTTGGATTTTAATATATGAATCGGTTATGATGCATCGCCTGCGTTCATAGCCGGTTTATTTTTCATCTGGTCTTATGCCAAAGAAATAAAATTTCCCTAGCTAGACTATCCGCTTGATCATGGTACTAAACTCGGCCCGCTCACTTTGAAATTTAGTTTGTTCAACAAAGCCCGCTTTTTCATAAAGACGAATGGCTCGTTTATTAAAGGTAGCAACGGTTAGTCTTATATCTATTCCTTCATAGTTTTCTGCTACAAAATCAAGAATAGCTGAAAAAAACGAAAAGCCAAGCCCTTTTCCAGTAAATGCTGGCTTCATACCTAATCCCACATCTACACAAGCTTCTTGATATGCACCATGTGGATAGCCAGCAGGCACCTTAGCAGAAGCTCCAACACAGAAAAATCCTATCAACACATCGTATCGGTCAAAGACAACATAGTATTTATTTCCCGTCAATTCCATAATTGCATGACTTGTTAATACTTGATTATAGAAATTATATGGTCGTTCATATTTCCAGCAAAGAACCTCAATCGCATACGTTTCTGTCATGTTCCTTATCGTATATTGCATGTCATTTCCTCGCTTTTTCTGCGGTATGTATTATCCCAATATATACTTAATTATAACAAGGAGAATTGATGATTGTCTAAAAAATGATAGCCAGCTCTCCATTAATATTTTAGAGGCGGCCCAATTTGAACCACCTCTACAACAATTAATTATAGTTTCTTTTAGCCTTCCGATTTTTCCACAGTTTTCTAATGATTGGATAAAGAATCGGACCATATCGAATAAGTCTTCGTAGTAATCTGCTCATATGCATCTCCCTTACAGTAGTCGATTTTAATCCTATATCATTATCATTCCTTTGAATCAACATAATTAAACTAATCTAATTATTTCACATAAAGAAGTTATTTTTCCGCTTCTGCTTCTTTAATTTTTTCAATGAAAGTCCATAGCAGCTGGAAGACTTGTCGTTCATTGCCAATTACTTCTCGTTCATCAACTATTTTTGACAAAGACATGAGAACACTTTCTACTAAAAAGAGTCGTGGTTTTTCCATTTCTAATTCACCGATTAAAAATTGCAGATATTCACCTTTCTTTGTATGATTTCCTTCTCGTTTGTTTACTTCTTTAAGTAATGTCTCTAACTGAGAAATTGTTTGTATTTTTAAAGACATGATATTCTCACCTATATCTTCTGGAACGTTTGAAATCATATCCGCATGAAAAAGCACTTCCTGGGAGTGTCCTTTCACAATGGGCTTTATAGAATCGATAGCAAATTGTATCACTTTTCTTGGCGTTATTTCTTTATTCTCATTGATTTTCAAAAGATGAACGGCGTGATGGATAGTCCCCAAAAGAATGACAGCATGATCCAATGCAAAGCGTTCTGTATTCGCTCCATTAACCTCTTTTAGTCTTTTTGCAACCCATTGTAATTCCCTTCTGTGTTGCTTACCAATGAATGCTTGTAAATCTTCATCATCTAAAAGCGATATCGAAGAAAAAAGCGCCATCATGCTATGCTTGCGATTCGTATCCATCCGAATAGCTATTTGTTCAGCTAAAACCTTCTCATCATTTATATTTTTCCCATGCGCAATCTCATTTCTTTTTTGGTTCGTTTCTTCATATACAAATTCCAATATTGCCATTAAGCATTCATTTTTTGAAGTAAAGTAATTATAAAACGTCCCCTTTGCAATTTCCGCTTCATCTAAAATATCTTGAATTGATGTTGCTACAAATCCTTTTTCAATAAACAAACGATGTGCAGCATTTATAATTTGCTTTTTCTTACGGTTCATTTAATCACCTTTTTATAATAGTCGTCTAGTTATAATATAGTCTTTTAAACTTGTTATATCAATTTTTACATAGAAAATAAATTATATACTTGATATTATTAGACTGTGAGTATAGAATATACTTTGTCCTAAATGCAGGACTATTTAATTATAGAAAGAAGGATTAGGAATAATGAGTGAAATAAATCCTATTCAACATAAACCTCCATATGGTATGATTGCAATTTTATTTATCGGCGCCTTTGTTTCCATCTTAAATGAAACCCTGTTAAATATTGCTCTGCCATCTATTATGGATGAATTTCAAGTAAATCCTACAGCTGTCCAATGGTTGTCTACAGGATACATGCTTATTAACGGAATTTTAATTCCTGCGAGTGCATTTTTTATTCAACGTTTTACGAATCGCAGTCTATTTCTGACTGCAATGACATTGTTTACGATAGGCACATTGCTTGCAAGCTTGTCTCCAACATTCGGTATACTTCTTACTGCAAGAATGATTCAAGCAGCAGGATCAGCGATGATGATGCCATTGTTAATGAATATCATGCTAACTGCCTTTCCAATCGAAAAAAGAGGTACTGCGATGGGTATCTTTGGAATGGTTATGTTTGTGGCACCAGCAATCGGGCCAACACTTTCTGGCTGGATTGTTGAACACTACAGTTGGAGAATGCTGTTCGACATTGTATTACCTTTTGCTGTCTTTACCTTAATTTATTCCATTTTCAAACTGAAAAATATTACACCACAGCGTCATATAAAGCTCGATGTATTTTCCATTGTTTTATCTAGTTTCGGCTTTGGCGGACTATTATACGGCTTCAGTTCAGCTGGTGACAAGGGATGGGATCACCCACTTGTATACAGCACAATTATCGTCGGTATCATAGCTTTAATTGCCTTGATACTTCGTCAGCTTCGAATGGATGACCCAATGCTCGAATTCCGGATATTCAAATATCCAATGTTCGCATTATCATCAGCAATCTCCATTGTTTTATCCATGGCAATGTTCTCTGCGATGATATTAGTACCGATTTATATTCAAACCATTCGTGGTTTTTCTCCAATGGACGCTGGATTACTCATGCTTCCTGGAGCAGTCGTAATGGGATTCATGTCCCCGATCACCGGCCGTCTTTTTGATAAATACGGAGCAAGAACGCTTGCCATTATAGGGCTAATTATTGTCGTAACAACGACCTTTTTCTTCAGTCAACTAGATATGGAAATGTCCTATGTGAGTCTCATGCTTTTATTTACTTTCCGTAGCTTTGGAATGTCTATGGTAATGATGCCAGTCATGACAAATGGATTAAATCAGTTACCCATGGAAGCAAACCCACACGGGACTGCAATGAATAATACGCTTCAACAGGTTTCTGGTGCAATTGGTGCTGCATTATTAGTTACCTTAATGAATAATCGTACAGAAGCAAAAGCACTTGAATTAACTGAAAATGCGATGGCAACAATAGATTCTAGTATAGCACAATCTAACCAAGCAATTGCAGAGGCACAGGCACAAATTATCAATGAAGCAATGCTTCATGGAATCAATTTTTCTTTCTTTGTTTCCACCATAATCGGAGCTGTAGCACTAGTTCTGGCTTTCTTTATTCGTCGTGTTAAATCAGATGGTACGATTGAAAAAAGGAATGTAAAGAAAAAGGAAGCGGATAAAGCAATTGCAGGATAATAACTGATATAACAAAAAAATCCCTTGAAATTCAACTAAATTCCAAGGGATTTTTAATGCATTAAATTTCTATATCAATTAAGGAAAAGGAATCGAAATGGAATAACCCCTGATCCGTAAGCTTTAATTCAGGTATTACTGGTAAGGTTAAGAAAGATAGAGTTAGAAACAAATTAAATGATTCACTTGCACCTAACTTGCTTGTTGCAGCATTCATTTTTTGTAGCGTTTTGTAAGTATCTTCATAAGTAGTGTTAGACATCAATCCTCCAACAGGTAAAGATAAGGAAGCTAACACTTCTTTTCCATCTACAACTACTAATCCACCATTTGTTTTTAAAACTTCATCGACCGCGCGAAGCATCTCCTTATCAGATACTCCAACAACAACAATATTGTGAGAATCATGTGCCACTGAAGTAGCAATTGCCCCTTTTTGCAATCGAAATCCTTTCACAATCCCTATTCCAACATTTCCGGTACCCTTATGTCTTTCAATCACAGCCACCTTCAGATGATCAGTTTTTGCTGAAGCAACAAACAATCCATTTTCTACGTGTACACTTTCTTTTAAATGCTTCGTCACAATACTGTTCGGCATAATTTCGATAATATTACAATCAGTTGATTTAAGAGGAAGCTCTAAATCATTTTCAGTTAGCTTTTTTGTATGAAATGCGGGAAGAGAAGCCATCGTGCTTTGAATTGATCGCACCTCAGAAAATGATGCTTTATTAATTTCTCCCTTATCTACAACACACTTGCCACCCTTATATACTTGATGAATGGAGACAGACTGTAAGTCATCTAACAGCAGAAAATCTGCCTGATATCCTGATGCAACAGCTCCAATATGACGTAAACCAAAACATTCAGCAGCATTCAAGCTTGCCATCTGAATCGCAATTGCCGGGTCTAGTCCCTTTTCCATTGCAAGTCGGACAATATGATCAATGCTTCCTTGCTCTACAAGATCATCTAACAATATATCATCTGTTACAAACATACACCTTCTGGAATTTTGTGCTGTGATAATCGGAAGTAATGCCTCTAAGTCCTTGGCAACAGTACCTTCTCTTACCATTAGATACATCCCTAAATCAAGACGGGCTTTTCCTTCTTGACTGCTTACACTTTCATGATCCGTGCGAATTCCCGCAGCCATATAGACGTTTAAATCTTCCTTATCAACTCCTGCTGCATGTCCGTCAATTACTCCTCCATTCGCTTGAACCATTGCTATCTTGTTAATAATCTGTTTCTCTCCATTTTTCACAGAAGAAAAATCCATGACCTCAGCAAGACCCAGAACATTTGAATGAGCCAAAAAGGGCTGTAAATCTTTCGCATCTAATGTTGCACCATTGTTTTCAAACATAGTTGCCGGTACACTGGATGGCAAATTGATGAAAATATCCATCGGCAGATCTTCGGCGTCATTCAAAAAAAACTGGATTCCTTCTGCTCCGGCTACATTGGCAATCTCATGTGGATCCGTTATAACTGTCGTTACACCATGTTGTAGCGAAAGCTTGGAAAATTCCCGTGGAGTGAGCATCGTACTTTCGATATGAACGTGACCATCAATAAATCCTGGTACCACTGTTTTCCCACTGGCATCTATTTCTTCCATTCCGTCATACGATCCAATTCCAGCAATATAGCCATCGACAATCGCAATATCTCCATCCATCATTTCTCCTGTAAAAACATTTAGAATATCAGCATTTTTAATAACGGTATCGGCAGGAGTTCTTTTGCCAGCTACTGCTATTCTTTTTTTAATTGCTTCTGAATTGCTCATCAAAACAACTCCTATTCATGTTCTGGAAATACTTCTTTCGTCACAGCTATTTAAACTCCATCATAGCTTTTTCATTATTGAACCGTCAACTTGTACCCAACGTATAATATTCCTGCGCTTGAAATGTTCGAAAGCCACAGGATTCATATAATTTCAGCGCATTGGAATTTTTCGCTTCTACATCTAGAAATACATCGTAACCATTTCTATATTCATTCATTATTACTTGCCTTAAAGCTCTTCTTCCAATTCCTTTTCCTTGAAATTCAGGAAAAACAGCGAATCCATAAATCCAAGCTTCTGACTCTTCATGAGAAATACGTATTTTTCCAACGGACCTCTTTTCATGTTCAATGATAAAAAATCGCTGTTTATCATCTCTCCTTATCCGCTGATTATAATCAACTGCTTCGTCTTCTAAGAAATTAAAACAGCTTATATCTAATTGTATTTCTGTTTTAAAATCCTGTTCTGATAGAGAAGGTCTAACTATAACTTCTATGTCTTCATGAAGGTCCATATTCGACCACTTCATTTGATATTCTGTTGATGTACGGTCACATTTAATTGTTTTTAAAAATTCCTTTGCTGTTGCAGATGCAGCTGGTGCATTCAATAAAATCTCTCTATACTTCCGGTTTTTACAAATGGCAAGTGCTTCATCAAGCAACCTTGAAAATATACCTTTCCTACGATACGCCGGCTTAACCATTCCACATATCTCTGCTTTATTCCCAAATCCATACAAACCTAAAAATGCAATCAGTTCTTCATCTTCATAATAAAAAAAGTCATTCTTTTCGTTTGCCTCTCTATTTTGCAACATATCCCAATTCAATTTTAGCGTTATTTGATCGTCTGCTTCACAGAGATACTGAAGCGCTTTGATATCACGTAATTGTTTTGTCGTTAACATATATTCCCCCATGTTTCTAGCTTATTGGCACATATTCTTCAAGCGGAAAAACGTTATATGCTATGACGTCTTCCGCTTCATAAGCAAACCGATATTCATATGTATTTTCTTCTTCTAGCATCTGCGACAAATAATAGTGCAGATTAGCTATGCCAGTATTTTCGGGATGCAGAATCCAATCGATTTTTTTCCAGTCTAATATTCCTTCTTCAGTTTTGAATGGCGTTTGATAAGTATAATTTTTAGGCACCTCTGCAATAAATGCGTGCATGCCGCCTGAATAATGGCTCTTGTCTCCCCATGTAACCGTTCCTTTATACTGAACCACTGATAAGAGGATTCCGGTTTCCTCTCTCACTTCACGTAAAATACAATCAGTTGGCGTTTCCCCAGGTTCGATTTTCCCTCCTACACCATTCCACCTGCCCATCCAAATAGGCTTTTCTCGATTTAGCATTAATAGTTCATCACCCCGTCTAATGAAACAAATGGTATATTTAAACATTATTCATTTCCCTTCATTTTGAAACCAACGAGTGCCCCTAGTGAACAGCCTGCAACATGAGCAGTGTCGATTTCTAAATAATCCATCGTCTCCAACAAAACCTTTGCAGATTCGTTAAAATAATCCACATACGCTTCCGAATCGGATTTCCCATGACCACATAAATCCGGTAAAATCACCTGATATTTCCACGAAAATAAGAGTTTGTTCCGCAAGCTCCGTTCCACCTGTCTGTAGCGCTGTATGCAGGAAAATAATCGTTCCCCCTTCCCTTGACTTTTCCGTATGTAAAATCATTTATTTCCGTCCGATTACTCAACCAGCTCCTCTCTTCCTGTTTTAGAGAGAGGAGCAGCGCTTTTTTTCTTCTTTTTCTGTTTACCAAATTAGTGCAACCGCACCTGCAACACCTAAATTGCGATCCATGATTCAATATTCATCTGTTTCCATACAAACCAGTCATTATCACATCTCACTTCTGCTTGCACAACTTCTATCGTCTATTATTCCACATAGGTTAACCATTCACTTTTCATACGCCCGTTCAGCAACCTTCTGCAACTGTTTCAAATCCGACCATCCATAAACAATTTCATGCATGAACGCACCAGCTATTTTGATTTCTAAACGATCGACAATATGCGCCCCTAATGATTCATAAAAAACCCTTGATGGATTTTCTTCAATCACCTTAACAATCATTGTAGTTATTCCTTTTTGCAGCAATTCTTCCACGACAGGTTGAATAAGCAGCTTTCCGATACCTTGCCGCTGATATGCTTTTAAAATATAAATCGCATTAAGTTCCCCTTCATACCCGTCATACATTTCTGTTCTTTCCTTTTCACCGATAGAAAAACCAACAACTTTGCCCTCAGCATTTTCCGCAACGTATACATTCTGTTCCAATGTATTACGCTCCCAAAGCATTGTTCGTTGTTCATAGGATAAACGATTTAAAAATTCGTCAGGTAAGATCCCCTTATAAGCTGTCTTCCAGCTGTCTACATGTACTTTAGCAATATCTTCTGCATCAACAATCGTTGCTTTTCTTATCATCATTGTTTCTCTCTCCCTTTAATTAGATAGGTTATTTCCCTAGACGCAATACCATTCGAACCGTATTCAACATGTGCCCCTCTAAGTTATCATCATACTCAGCTACCACTTCGAATCCTTTAGCATGATAGAAATTCATTCCAATTTGGTTATTTTTCTCCACATTCAAATGAAGTTCTCTCAAACCAAATTGGTCAATACCGGCTCTTAAAAACGCAGTACCAATTCCTGCCCCTTGATACTCCGGATATATATAAATCGCTCCTAATTCTACTCGCCCACTTTCAGGAACTTGAAAAAAATTAGCAAACCCTACTATTCGGTGATTTATCTCAGCAACAAAAAAGGTAGTGTTTTTTAGACGCCATTTTAAATTTTGCTTACTGTAAACAGTTTTTAGGAAGCGCTCTTGAATATCCATAGGAATAATCCCTTCGTAAGTGGCACTCCAGCTTGTTTTCGCAACGTCTTGCACCTGCTTCATATCTCGCTTTTTCATTTTGCGAATCAAATAATCCATAAAACTCATCCTTTTGAACACTCTTTTTAATTGTTGCTTAATTCGAATAGTTTCTAACATTATATCATCAATTAATTTAAAAAGGAGTAGGCAATCACAATTTTTTACATACAAAAAGCATTGCAGCTGTTTGCAATGCTTTAATCTATTAACGATTTTTCTTTATTTTTTATTCCCTTTTTCCAAATGCTTTTCCGCTCCCTATTACCTCTGCAGAGAAAGGAAGTTCATATCGTCTATGTATCTCAAAATACCTATTATTGGGAATGTTTATTAGAATCATCTGTGAATGCATTACTATATGCTATTTTCTCTATTAATGTAAATAAAGTAATCAGAACTCATTAAAAGAGATAATAGCTTATACCCGGGATGAAGTCACTCCAAAGGAAAAAGCCACTACATACAACCTGGAAGATTCAGAAATTGTTCAGCTTTATGACTAGTATATCTTGATGCAGATCTGTACCATGGATAGAAATCAATTTCATAAAGATATTTTAAACTACCTGTGAAAGCAGCTAAACAAGGGACGTTCGTTCAGTCCCTTGTTTTACTTAGTAATGAAATCGAGCTTCCACAACAGCCCTAATACCAACCTCACCAGGTTCAATTGGTGTAGAAAAGCTTTCTGCTGAAACTGCCATTGTTTTGAATGCAGCAGGCGTTTCTGAGACTTCTTCCGTTATTTTGATTGGTGTAAGATCAAGGTCTACTTGCAAGCTTTCCGCGATCGTACTAGCTTTTGCTTGTGCATTCTCCAGTGCTTGGATAAGTGCTTGCTGGTAATAGTTTTCTACATTCGTAACTGAAAATTGAATGGATGATACCCGATTTACACCGTTTTGTACTGCAGTATCAATAACTGTTCCAACCTCAGAAATCGGACTAATACGAACCGTAATCTGATTTGTAACCTCATAGCCGCGTAATAACTGCTCACCATCTACAAAATCATACCTAGGGAATATTTGATATGAAGTTGTACGGATATTTTCCCTTGGTATACCTAAATCTACTAACGACTGAATAACTTGATTCATTGTTTGCGCATTGTCCTGTTGAGCCTTACTTAACGATTCATCCTCTGTAATAACAGCAAGCTGAATACTCGCTATATCGGGTTCAACCGAAACTCTACCATTTCCAGTCACTATAAGCATACGATCTTGTTGCCTGGAAACAGGCTGTCTGTATGGAGGTCCATACGAATAATACATCCTTATCCCGCCCCTCATTATCTTTAGCTTCAATAGATAATATGCAAAGGAAAGGGAAAAGATTAAATTTAATTAAATTGACTATCAATGCTTACTCCCAATAGTTAGGATCAGACATTCGAATCTCCTCTACAGCATCATCTAAATCTGCTGGTGTAATCGTAAAAATAGGATAATCCTTATTTGCGTTTTTTGCTGCTTCATAAAAGAATCGATTGCTTCCTGGATATTCTTCATCCATTAAAAGGAGACAGCCATCACTCTTGTCCACAAACCACATATTTTTGGCCTTGAATTGATAAGGTCCTTTATAATCTCCTTGATAAATTGGTTTATAAAAATCTGCAATCATCATTAATTCTTGGTATTTTTCTTTTATAGAATCGGGCCAACGGTTATCCTGATTTTCAAATGGAGGAAAGACACCAATATTAATATCATACATCTCCTTCAATTCGAGCACTAAATCTGCTGTCCATAATTCAACACCCATTTGTCCAGAAATTAATACCCATTCCAGGCCTTCTTCAATAAAGCCGATTAGCCTTTTTTCAATTGCTGCTTTTATAAAAGTAATACGTGGATCATCTTCTTTAAAAATATTTAATTCCATTGGTTTGTATCCAGATACGGTTAAAATCTTCATATGTACGAACACCTCATTTAAATACCTTCTTTACACTTATTAATAGGATAGTTACTTTCCTTCCAATTTGTCAAAAGGAAAAGCTGGCAACATATAATTTGCCAGCCCTTTTCTTTCGTTAGCACCATTTTTGTGGCTTTTTACAATTATGGTTTCCATGCCCATATCCTGGTGACATAGATCCTGCTACTTGGCCTCCTTGACCATAGCCTCCTTGGCCATATCCCGGTGACATAGCTCCCGCAACTTGGCCTCCTTGACCATATCCTGGTGACATAGCTCCTGCTACTTGTCCCGGACCGCCCGGAACTTGGAAAGATCCACCGTATGCATCAACACTATTTGTTGTATTTTGAAAAGATGTTGAGTGCGGGAAGAAATGATTATTTTTAACTAAATGATGGTTTGTAACAGTTGTATGAGAAGGATGCACATGGTTAACTGTACTTTGTGAGAAAGTATCAACACAATTATACTTTGTCGGATGTACAATTGTTTTACAAGAATTACAACCACAATGACGTCCATGACGATGTCTCATTGAATAATCCCCTTTCTATTATTGGTTCACTTCTAACCTATGTTAGTTAATCGCGGATTGTATGAGACATGTACCTATTTCCTGAAATTTTTCTAAGAAAACACCTTTTCTGTTACTACTAATAATGTGCCATTAATCCTTTCTTCATCGCAACTCGTTCACAATATAAGAATACCCCAATGCCTATTGCAAAATAAAAAAGTGCATTAAATCCTAATATCATAAAATCTCCGACTTGAAGCTGGTTAAATGCAGCCCCATGGATCATCACTTCACGAACCATGTCAATCCCTTGCACAAAAGGTAAGAAAGCGAGAACTGGTGACACGGATAAGGGAATAAAGGTTAGTGCCATTAAAATAAATTGCAGGATTTGTAAGAATGCTTGAACCTGCTTTAGAATAATGGATATTCCTGCGATAATGAATCCTACACCAAACATACTAATCACGGTAAGCAATAAAATTGGAGCTATCGTTATCACATCGATATTCAGCCATTGTCCCGCAGTTGCCATCGACAAATATAATAGCACAATCACAATAACTAAATTTATGAACGTCGTAGAAATTAGCCGTACCGTCATAATACGCCACATTCCCATCGGTGACATCGAGAGCTGCTCCAACGTCCCTTTCATCGCCTCATTAATAATTTCATAGCCAATACTATTGATAACCATAAAGGATAAAAACCAGAAAATATAATTTACAATCGCATATTGGATGTTGCTATCCTGTGTACTTGGATCGCCAATTAGCTGAATTCCAGCAAACATTCCGACAAAAATAATGTAAAAGGTAAGCAGCATCGCTATTGTATTTGGTAAATAGCGCTTTAATTCAATATATTCCTTTTTTGTATTTGCTTTAAGAAGATTGAGCCAACGCATCCTGCTTTTCCCCCTTTACAATTTTCATAAAGATTTGTTCAAAATTAATGGTTCTTCGATCAATTGCCTCTACAGGTGTATTATTCAATTTGAGCACATCGAATAAATCATAAATTCCTTCACTTTTTGCTAATTCGATATTTAAAATGGATTGATAAGTATCTTGTTGATAGTCATGTTGTGGAAATTTTTGTAGAAGTAATTGTTGTTGCTGACTGTTCAAAATGTCACCAAGTGTAATGGTGTAGGCGCGAATCTCAAATAATTTCAATAGGTTTTCTACTCGATCATCTGTTACAATTTTCCCTTGATTAATAATCACTGTGCGCTCACAAATATCCTGAATAACATCCATATCATGCGAGCTAATAATAATGGTTCGATTGTAATCCCGAACAATCGCCTTTAAAATTTCTCGTACCTCATAGCCTGTTTCAACATCCAATCCAAGAGTCGGCTCATCCAGTAAAATAACATCACTTTCGGCCAGCATTGCCACTGCTATTGCCAGCTTTTGCTGCATTCCTCTAGAAAGTCGATTAACAAGTTCATTTTCCTTACCCTTTAAATTGAATTTTAGTAACAGATCCTCAACTTGATCAATGACGTCCTTTCGCGACATTCCCCGATTTCCTGCAAAGTACTCCAAATTCTCCCTGACAGTCAAACGCCAGTATAGATTGCGATTCCCTTCAAGCACTGCACTGATATGCCGTAATGCTTTCAGCCGTTTCTCCTTATTATCAATTCCATTAATCCGAATCATACCTGAATCAGGTATCAGCAATCCGCAGATCATTTTAATTGTCGTCGTTTTTCCCGCTCCATTTGGACCTAGCAAGCCCAGAATTTCACCTCGATTTACTTTAAAAGAGATATCACTGACCGCGTGTACATATTCTTTTGATCTTCTTTTCCTGTACGTTTTCCTAAGATTCTGAACTTCGATAATCGATTCCATTTATTTCATCCTTTCTTCAATCTATTTTCATTCTAATTAGGAATTGGCCCTGCATCCACTACCCGAAGTTGTAAATCATCTACGTCTAAAGACTGATATTCACATATTACGCAGTGCAGTGATTCGTTTAATTGCAATTGCTTCATTTGATGAGTGACCGATTTACTTGGCTTTCTCTTTTTTGGGGCACTCATCACCTTGATGAGTAACCGATTCTCTTGGCTTTCTCTTTTTTGGGTCACTCATCACCTTGATGAGTGACCGAATGACATGGAGTTGAATATCAATCAACCTCACTATCGTACAAAATCTGCAAGATGTTACTTTATCAGAACTAAATGACATTATTTAAGAAAAACGAAACCTAACTCACTTTTGAATCGTATTTATTAATAGTACTTTTTAGAACGGGGGTGAATACAGATGCTTATCGAGCTCTTATCCGAATTATTTAACGAGTTCTCGCCAATCTATTTCTATATCGGTTTATTGCTCTCCATCATTCCATTGCGAATTTACAATCAACCAAATACTTATCAAACAGATGTGTATCTTCGAAGATCACATGCATTGCAATTTCAATTGCTTTCCTTACCTGACTTAACCGCAACAGCTCTGGATATACGTAATTGGATTACCAATAGAACGAAACGTATTGAGGTACCGGATGATAATGAAGAAGACAGCTCTTCTCTAGTTTTTTATCGTTATAAAAATCTAGGAGGGCTAAAATGGAAACAACTTCTGTATTCATCAAAATTAAAAAATATAGCTTCATCATACTTGGGCTTTTATCAATTGTATTACTTGCTGGATGCCAAGGCACAACCGAGCCAATAAGCGCTAATTCCACTGGTTGGTTTGATCATTATTTCGTCTATACGTTTTCTGTACTAATCAAGGGTTTAGCCGGTTTTTTCAATGACAATTACGGGTTATCCATTATCCTATTGACTCTATTTATTCGATTTGCATTGATGCCTATCATGCTAAAACAAATTAAAAATAATACTGCAATGAAAGAGAAAATGAATGTATTAAAACCTGAAATGGATGCGATACAAGTGAAGTACCGCAACAAGCAGGATTTAGACGAGCAGAAGAAAATGCAGGCGGAATTAATGCAGCTTTATGGAAAACACCAAGTAAATCCATTAGCTTCACTTGGTGGATGTTTACCGATGATCATACAGTTTCCGATATTAATTGGATTTTACTATGCGATTCTTCGAACACCTGAAATTGCAGCCCACTCTTTTCTTTGGTTTAATCTTGGGCAGTCGGATATCATCCTAACCATACTGGCTGTGGTCATCTACTATTTCCAGTTCAAAGTGTCTCTACTCGGTATGGACCCAAAAACAAAAAAGCAGATGACCATCATGGGGCTCCTCTCACCAATCATGATCGGCGTAATTTCGTTAAATGCCCCAGCAGCATTGCCGCTATACTGGGCAGTTGGTGGACTATTCATGATTGTGCAACAACTGATTGCTAAGAAAATGTACAACTCTTATAAAAACAGCGAAAAACCTGCAGAAGCATAATCTGCAGGTTTTATTTTACGTTTTGTTCTTTTAATAGATCTCTAATCTCAGTAAGCAGCTGTTCTTGCTTATCGATTACTTCTTCAACAACTTTTTCTTCTTTCTTTTTAAATTTAGACAGGACGCGGATTGCCATAAAGATTGCAAATGCAATAATCAAAAAATCAACAAAGGATTGAATAAAATTGCCATATAATACTTCCGCATTTCCAACAGTTATACTTAATCCGGTAAAATCAATACCCCCTGCTAAAATTCCTACGAGAGGCGTAATAATATTCTCAACAAAGGATGTTACAATTGCACCAAAAGCTGAACCAATTACAACTGCAACAGCTAGGTCAAAGATATTCCCTTGAAAAGCAAATTTTTTAAAATCTTTCCACATTAATAAATTCTCCTTTTAAAAAGTATACCTACCACTAAATATCAATTCGCAGCACAATTATAATTTTAGGGGATAGAATGGAAAAGAGCAATAATCGTAACTGATTATGCTCTTTTAATAGAAGAAAAACAATTATAAACCATGGTGTGGATTATGATTTTGTCTAGAATGATTTGCATTTTTATCCTTTTTAGAACCACTTAATGGCTCACCATATGGCTGAACTGGACTTTTAGGTAAGTTCACTTTCTCTTGCTGCTTTGGTCCCTTTGGTTTTCCTGCCATGATGTATCACTCCTTTCCCCTTTCTCTTAGTTTCTATTTTAAGTGTGATATTATGCATATTTTTTAATTGGCAAACCAACGCAAAATACTGCTATATCAGTACTTTAAGTAACAATATAAATCTCCTCAAAACTTTTTTGAAAAAAAGTGGATATTTTTAAGAAATCTATGCTATAATATAAATAATTATTGTTGTTCGTGAGAAATACAGGATAGACAGTAGTATCTCTTTAGTGATTTCGTCTTGAGTTGTATCTTGAACAAAAATAGTAATAAACGTGCAAAATGCACATGGAGGTTTTTTTAATGAACACAGGTTCAGTAAAATGGTTTAACGCAGATAAAGGCTTCGGTTTCATCGAAGTTGAAGGTGGAGACGATGTATTCGTACATTTCTCAGCAATTCAAGGCGAAGGATTCAAAACTTTAGAAGAAGGTCAAACAGTAACTTTCGATATCGAAGAAGGTAACCGTGGACCACAAGCTACTAACGTTAACAAAGCGTAAGTATTGATAAAAAAGCTTTCCCATTTGGGAAAGCTTTTTTATTTTATATGCGACTAAATAGAAAGGATCTCTAACCTAAGATAGGACCAGAGATCCTTTTCCATTACTTATTTTAAAAACTCGTCTGTTAACGTTGTAACAATTTGCTTCTTGCGTGATACGACGCCTTTTAACATTGCTCTATTGTTTCCTGCAAATGTTACATCAAATCCAGATGCTACTTTATCTTTCCCGCTACCGATTGCAAGTACTTCGGAGTCATTATTTAAAATATCCGTTGCAACAAATAGAAATAGATCCAATCCCTTCGCTTCTACAACCTTCTCTATTTCCGCTTCAATTTGGTCCTGGCTTTTATAAATATCACTCGTGTCAACCGCATTTACTTGAGCAATCTCGACTTTTGCCTCACCCATAGAAAATTCTTTAGCGTCCATCGTAATTAAGTCACGTGCAGACTTATCACTTAGATCAGCTCCAGCTTGAAGCATTTTCAGACCATAGGTTTCAATGTTCACTTCTGCGATTTCTGCAAGCTCATGTGCTGCTTGCACATCTTCATCCGTACAGGTTGGAGATTTTAGCAATAAAGAATCAGAGATGATCGCTGATAAAAGCAAACCAGCAATTTCCTTTGTAACAGTAATACCTTTTTCTTTATACATCTTATTTAAAATCGTAGCTGTACAGCCTACTGGCTCTGCACGAAAATATAATGCTTCTCTCGTTTCAAAATTAGAGACACGATGGTGATCGACAACTTCTAGAATATGCGCATTTTCAATGTTTTCCACACTTTGCTGGAATTCGTTATGGTCCACTAAGATAACCTTCGCACCGTCTTCTACTTTTTCAATCTGTTCAGGTGCTTTGACACCAAAATAATCTAATGCAAATTGCGTTTCATTATTAACGGCTCCAAGTCTTACCGGAACTGCTTCTTCGCCAATTTTATTTTTTAAATCCGCAAAAGCTAAAGCCGAGCAAATTGTATCTGTATCTGGATTCTGATGTCCAAAAATGAATGGTTTAGTCATACTTTTTTTATAACTCCTTTAATGTGAATTTTCTCTTGGCAGTTAAGAAAGTCCAATATTTTCTTACTGCATAAACAGGTGCAACTGAGGTTTGCCACCTAGACTCTTGGTAACAATCAAGTTTTCCAATACTAGAGTACCATATTTTTTGTCGCTATGTATTATTTTTTGACTTATTCTATGTCTTTTAATGTTTCCGTTACATTCCAGATTCGGTCAAAGGTTGTGTAATTATTCAGTGCAATATCTAAATCATGAAAATAACGATGCAAATCACGAACAATGTCACTATCTTGCTCATCCGATATACGGTTTGCTATATCAACAATATGATTTAAATCCGCAAGTAGTGATTCATCTGTAACTTCTGTTTTTAGCTGTTCGATCTTATCGATGACAGTTTCTGCTTGTCCCCTTTGCTCATCCCAATCCAGATTATTAATCCCACCATATCCAGTTGTGTTATTATAAAACTCGTGCATCGTGGCAATAAAACGGCTTATCTCCGTATTTTCACTCCCAACGGTAGCACGTACCCGATCAATTTCTTCCATTGACTCTTGTGAAATATCCTTCTGATTAGTTGAGCCAACCAAATCCTCATCCTGGAATAGGGACTTTATATCTAGATGGAATACATTAAAAAAGAAGAGACTAGATGCAATTACTATAATTACGACGACCCAAGTCATCGTCCAACCAAACCAACCCATTTTCAGTTTTCTCTTTTTCAAAAAAGCCACCCCTTGTTGCAATTAATAAAATACAGTTTTTCCACTCCATCCAAGTGCTTCTTTCGTTCCTTATGCTTCCTGTTTATTTTTCATCCGTGTAACATATCTCCATTTTAAGAAAGTCATTGGAAACGAATTCACGAAAAATCTGTATCAAAACATCTCCCTTCTTTTATTATTCTTGAAAAGTTTACAATTTCCTTTATAAAAATCCATATAATTGTTAAAGTAGTGCTGTTTCTATTATAATCAATACTATTGGAGGGATAAATATGTCACGAAAACAATTCAATTTAACAAGAACTTCTTTACTGACATTTATAAAAGAGCTAGACGAATCTACCATTGATCGCCAATCGGAATACTTTAGTAATACGATTCGCTGGCACATTGGACATGCAATTGTTGTAACTGAGAAATTTTTATTTAGATATCCTGCAAAGTCAACAAATATTCCAAAGGTTTTTGCAGAGCTTTTTAGTTCGGGTACCAAGCCGAGTGATTGGACTTCAGAAGCACCATCACTTGATGTATTAATTGAAGCACTCGAAGATCAGCAAAATCGTGTAAATGAATTTGATGATTTATTTTGGAAATCCAACGTTAAGTTTAAGGTACCGTTTGGCAGCATCGAAACACATGGAGATTTGTTAATCATGCTTGCTTATCATGAAGCAGAGCATATTGGAAAAATCAAAGCAATGCACCAAGTTGTGAAAGCTGGGTAACATGGTCAAGAAATGCATTATAATTGGCTCTGGAATACTAGGGGCAAGCACTGCCTACCATCTCGCCAAAAAAGGCGTCAATGTTATTGTTATTGATCGAAATGATCAAGGACAAGCAACAGATGCCGCCGCGGGAATCGTTTGCCCCTGGCTTTCCCAGCGCCGAAATAAAGCATGGTATAATTTAGCGAAAAACGGGGCGCGGATGTACCATAAGTTAATCAATGAATTGCAAAAAGATGGTGAAGAGGACGTTGGTTATGCTCAAATCGGTGCGATTAGTCTCCATACGGATGAAAAAAAGCTTCTTGCAATGCGTGATCGAGCACTTAAACGCCGGGAGACCGCCCCTGAAATTGGTGAAATTACCTTACTTGATTCGAAACAGACTACATCAATGTTCCCTTTACTTTCAGAAGCGTATAGTTCCGTGCATGTGAGTGGTGCAGCTAGAGTCGATGGGCGCAAACTACGGGATGCGCTGCTTCGAGCTGCAAAAAAGAATGGTGCTGAATTTATAACTGGAAATGCGAGCCTTGTTAGAAATGGCTTTGAAATTACTGGAGTTTCTGTAAATGGTACAAACATTGATGGAGATTGCGTAATTGCAGCAACAGGTGCATGGATGAATGAACTAATCGAACCACTTGGAGTGACTTTTCAAGTTACCCCACAACGTGCGCAAATCATGCATTTAGCAGTTCCTGATATGGATACATCCACATGGCCTGTTGTCATGCCTCCGAATAACCAATACTTGCTAGCATTTGATGGTGGACGAATTGTGGTTGGTACAACATACGAAGATGACACTGGATTTGATTATCGAAATACTGCTGGTGGCATACAGGAAATTTTAAATAAAGCAATTGATGCAGCTCCTGGCTTACAGAGTAGTACCATATTAGAAACAAGAGTTGGTTTTAGACCAGTTACCCCTGGTTTTCTACCTGTAATTGGGGAACTGCCTAATTTTAAAAGGCTACTGCTTGCCAATGGACTAGGCTCTACCGGGTTAACAATGGGACCCTATATTGGTAACCAATTAGCAAGCCTGGCATTAGGGAAGCCGCCTGAAATTAATTTAGACAACTATCCAGTAGCTGGTGCTGTTAAATAGGTTGGGTATTTAATCCTTCCTATTTCTAATAATAAACAAAAAACTGCCCTCATGATAGGGCAGTTTTTCAATATAATTATTTAACAATCAAGACCGGGCATGCTGTTCGTTTAGCAACCTTGTGGCTGACGCTCCCCAAAAGAAAGGATTGTACTTGATTTAATCCGCGGCTTCCGATTACCACACAATCAACTTCTCTTTCTTCTGCAAACTGAACAATACATGGGCCAGGTTCTCCATGGAGTACGTGTGTACCAAAAACAACATTCGATTGTTCCAATAAATTCCGAATCGGTTTTATTTTTTCCTTCCGCTTCGCTTCAATTTCAAGCTTATTTGCAGCATACAATACATCTTTCTTAGTGGTATTTTCGTCTACAACATAAACGGTTTCAATGACACCATCAAACTTTTCAGCCAGTTCGATCGCATATTTTACCGCGCGAACGGAATGATCTGATCCATCAACCGCTAGCAAAATTCGTTTAAACAAACGCACCACCCCCGTTTTTTCCATCATAGCACAATCAGCTTAATATTCGGAAGAGATACCATGTATTTTGTTTTTCAACTGCATACTTTCCTTGTTTAGCCCAGTATACATAACTCGAATGTTAGCATCCTTAAACTTTGATTCGATTTTATCCAATGCAGCTATTGCTGAATCATCCCATAAGTGCGCATTCAGCAAATCTATTTCAACACTTTCAACTGCATCTTCATAGTTAAACCGCTTTGGAAGGTCACTAACAGAAGCAAAGAACAATTGTCCGACTACATGATAGATTCGTTTATTTCCTGCCTCATCAAGACTATCTGTCACCGTTACTTTCGAAATTTTCGCTGCAAAGAAGATTGCACTTAATATTACACCTGCAAATACTCCTAAGGCTAGATTATTCGTTACAACAACAATTATAACCGTTGCTACCATTACGAACGCATCGGTTCTTGGCACTTTGAAAATATTGCGTACCGAAGACCAATCAAACGTACTAATGGAAACCATCACCATTACCCCAGCCAAAGCTGCCATCGGTATTTGAACAACAAGGTCACCCAAAACGACTATAAGAAACATTAAAAATGCACCAGCAACAAATGTCGATAACCGACCTCTTCCACCTGATTTCACATTGATACCAGATTGTCCAATCATCGCGCATCCAGCCATACCGCCAAAAAATCCGGTTACGATATTTGCGATTCCTTGACCGCGGCTTTCCCTATTCTTATCACTTTCCGTATCTGTCATATCATCCACAATATTCGCCGTTAGAAGCGATTCTAATAAACCAACAATTGCCAATGCAAGAGAATATGGGAAAATAATCATTAATGTTTCCAATGTTAATGGAATAGACGGAATCAGAAAGACTGGCAATTGCTGTGTCAATGCCCCCATATCACCAACCGTTCGAATATCAACATTGCCGAATATCACAATTGCAGTCACAACTACAATTGCCACCAATGTAGAAGGTATTGCTTTTGTAAAACGTGGAAAAAGATAAATGATTGCTAACGTTAAGCCAACAAGTGCATACATAATCCATGTTTCCCCGACAAAGTGCTCAAGCTGAGCAGCAAATATTAAGATAGCTAATGCATTAACAAAACCAATCATGACGGAGTGCGGTACAAATTTCATTGCTTTTGCTAATTTACATACCCCAAAAACAACTTGAATAATTCCTGTTAAAATAGTTGCTGCTAATAGATATTGCAGCCCATGCTCTGCTACGAGGTTTACCATTAATAATGCCATCGCACCTGTTGCAGCTGATATCATGCCTGGTCTTCCCCCAACAAAGGCAATGACAATCGCAATGCAAAAAGATGCGTATAAACCTACCATTGGATCTACACCAGCAATAATCGAAAATGCGATTGCTTCTGGAATAAGTGCAAGTGCAACAACAATTCCAGACAAAATATCACCCTTCACATTTCCAAACCATTCTTGCTTTAATTGCTCAATTTTCAATTTTTTACCTCTTTCTAATTTATATATTATTGCTTATAAACTACCTAGATTATCATTTTCCAAAAGCTTATCATACCATAATACAAGCTTCTTATCAAAGTCATAATATAGCACATACACGGGTGATTTCTTCGTGTTCGGAATTTTATATTTACAGGTAATGACGAATTTGATAACCTATCTGTAGACGAAAGAGGTGTCTTCCATGAAGGGTAAAGTTGTTATACTTATCATTGTGCTTGTTACTGTAATTGCTATGCTTCTAACCTGGTGGTTTATGGAGAATATCATTGAGGATTATGATGTTGATAGAAAATCATTAGAAGAAAGCACAGAGCTTTTCATTTGAGATAGCCAGAGAAGTGTTTATTTCTTTGGTTTTTCGATTTTATCTTCTTCCACCCGCACACTCTAATTAAAACCAGTATCATTATGCCTGTGGTAATACTGCGATTCTTTCGTTGAATAACACTCGATTATCTCAACACTTTTCAAATGTTAATTCATTATTCCCCAAAACTGTTATAAGGCGAGCTTCATTATCCTGATATACTCTTTTAACGATTTCATATCAGCTTGCTTAGAATCCTTATCCAATAGTATTGGAGTATCTGTATTTACCTCAATTAAACTGCTGATCGTACAATAAAAGTCTTCTCCAAATGGCATTAACAAACCACTGATAAGATCCCCGTTCTTCAGAGATGGATAGTGATTACAATACACAACACTTATCCTTTGGTGAATCACATCTTGAAAAATAAAGATACTACCACTCCTGTTGCCTGCTTCCGTTACACGATAAAAACCAGGTCGCAGCTCAAGCCAGCTAAATAGAACATTACGCAGCTTTATATTGATACCTTCCAAGCAATTCCTTCTTTTGTTTAAATAATGCTGATATATTGTTAAACCATCTGCATCACGATCGCAAAAAATAACAATCCAGATAAATGATTTAAATAATCCGCCTTGAAAATCTTCACGAATACCAAGTTGCAGGATCATCCATTCGATTTTCTTATAAAGGCGCACTCGATAATGTTCTTTAGCAAAGAATAACAGATCGTCTAGAATACCATATAGTTCTTCTGTAAGCTTATCTCTATCATAAACCACATTCACATACCTCTCCCCCTCTTTAATTATTTCCTTCATTCTAGCATAGCTAAAATATATTTCCAGAATAGTAAATATCATTATCAGTTTGCTTATCCCTACCAAAATCGAATTCTTTCCTTTGTTAAAATTAAATTTCCAATAAATAAAAGTTATTAATTTTTAACTTTTATATAAAATTTCCAGTATCTTGGCATCTAATTCCTTTAGGAGTGTGCCTTTGCTTTCTATATTGCAAAAAAAATAAACATGCAGGACATGTCTATTTTTTTTCTTCTGGATTCCAATTCTTTATATCATCTGTTTCGACAATCCCTAACAAAACATCGGCAACTTCTGGCTCCCTTAATAAAACGTCTCTTAAGCGATATTTAATATCATCCGCCTCATCTAAACTTAGTCCTTTTTTCAGTTCAACCGTGCCTTCCACATGATAAAGCCTGCCTTCTTGTATCATTCGTATCCGTTTAATATCAACGACATCTTCATCTTTTAATACGATGTTATATATTTTATCCTGAATCTCCGCTGGAGCAGATACACCGATTAAACCAACCATGTTATCATAGCCAACCCGAAAGGCAACATATAACATTAGAATCCCAATAATCATAGACGCTATTCCATCTGCGGCAAGTATACTGAAAAATTGCGCCAATACAATCCCAATAATCGCTAATACTGCACCTGCCGTAGCAACCAAATCTTCATAAAACACAAGCCTTGTTGCAGGTGAAGCCTTATTTACATTTTTAAATGCATAAGGAATGATAGCGACAGCTTTATCGCCTCCAGTCTCCATCCTGATTTCCTTCATTGCTTTATACAAGATAAACCCGTCAACCAATAACGCAACCAATAAAATAATTAGATTAAGCCAAAAGTGCGTTGATTCTGCTGGATGCTGTAATAAATGCCAGCCTTCTTTAATTGTTTCATACGCCATTATCGTAACGACAACTACGGCAATCATGCAAAAGATATTAATAACACGGCCAAATCCTGCTGGAAAACGCTTCGAGGGTGGCAATTCAGCAAGAACACTTCCAAAATAAACAAAGCCTTGATTAACCGCATCTGCTAAGGAATGCATTGCGGATGCAAACATCGTACCACTGCCACTGAACGCAGCAGCTACACCTTTGATAGCAGCAAGAAACGTATTTCCAAGTGCAGCAATACCTGATGATGTATTTCCCTGTTTCAATCTTTCAATAATACCCATCACATACCTCCTATATAAATAGCTATACCCATAGTTGCCCTGTTATATTAGGAGAATTTATTTTGCATTAGATGCTCTTTCCGGATGCTTATAATCCCGTCGAAGCACAACCTTACCAAGCCTTAAATATGTAAATTGAAAGATTGGACTTTGAATAAACGTAAAGATAAATGTAAAAATAAAGACTGGTCCACCAATTAAAAGTCCAATAACAAGTACACTGCACTCTGTAATTATTCGTACTCTGCCAATCGGCGCTCCCAGCTTTTCTGCTATCGAAAGCATAAAGCCATCTCTTGGTCCTGCCCCCAAGCCTGCCGCATTGTACATTCCACCACCAAATCCCATAATGACAATACCAAGAATGATGAACAGAAAATCAATCCATGTATGTGTCGCGTTTGGCAAGATATCCATCCAACGATACAGATCGACAAACAAACCAACTAAAATTGCATTCAAAAACGTACCAAGCTTAATATAATTTTTACCTATGATCCAGGTTATTATGATTAATACAGCAGAAATGATAATATTCCATGATCCAATCGATAGCCCCACCTTTTCAAAAAAGGCGACGCTTAGCACATCCCACGGATGAATCCCCAAGTGCTGCATATTAATTGTTAATGTAATACCTGCACTGAACACAATAACGCCTATGAAATAAAACGCTAAACGAAGTGGATAATTAATTTTAACCTCCCCCATCTGTGACCATAAAAAATGCTTTATATCCATACTCCTTTTTTCAAATGTAGAGTCTGTTCCTCGAAATATAAAGCCGTGCTACTTCATCTTTTTTTACTTTTTTACCCATTCCTTTGCTACCTGTGTATAGAAATCTTCATCATGACGATGGTCACGAAGCTTAATAAAAGAATCGATCAACTGTATGGAAAGCTTATTCTTGCCTTCGACGGATCCTTTTGTTAAATCCTCATGGAGCTGATTATTTTCCACCAATATGGTATGATAATTTCTCATGAGCGCTTCAGATTCGTAACGATTCGTTTTTAACAGTGTATTCAACGATTTCTTTGCGATGAAAAGCTGACTATACGATTTCATTTTTTGTAACATACTTCCTATCCTTTCATTAATTCTTATAGAATATAGTTTCTTCATCAATTACTTGCATTCCCACTAATCGTCCCAGACATAGTCATCGCTGCATCCATATCGACAAAGAATAAAACAACAGTCGTGTCTTCTATTGCTGTAATGGCTGGAAGTGGGTTATCCAAGTCTGTTACCGCTTCCTTCGGATTTAACTGAACATCATCGATTGCAACTTCTCCATCTAGTACATATAAAAAAGGCACGAGCTCTGGGTAAACAGGAATATCCAAGACATCTCCCTTTTTTGGGTGTGCGTCAAGAATATATACATTATTTCTAACATACAACGGTGTCTGACTATCCTCTGGCCCTACCATCACATACCAATTTCGATTAGCTACCTCTTTCTCATGAAATTGAATTCTAGGTTCCAGGTCTGCTTCTCTCGGCCGCACGAAAATTTGCAGCATCTCTACGTCTTCATTTTTTACTTTCTCTTCATGCCAAAAGCTAGAACCAGCATTCATCATCATAAGTTTCCCAGGAAATATTGGAGTGTCTAACCCTGATGAGTCTTTGTGATTTGATGTCCCCTTATAAACATAACTTAGTATCTCATCGTTCATATGCTCATGCATTTTTATCGTTAACCCTTTTTTCATAACAGCATGATCAATAACGCTTAAAGGACCAAATGCAGTATCATGAAACTTTTGATCAACAATATCGCCTGGATGCACACGAGTTATTGTGAAATAGCCTTTGTAGGGCTGTTTATGTTTGTCTGCGAATAACTTTTGCAGCATCCAAAGCCCTCCTTTTCATTTATACATTCTGCTATTATTATAGCAAACTATAACGATTTTAGAGCTACCTGAAACAATTATGTATTCTTATCTGCCTTCTGAAATTGCACTCTCCCTCGTGCCACCTGTACATCTTGGACTGTTCCCTTGACTTCAAGCCATTGTAAATCGTTTTTCTCTTCTACAATCAGTTGCAGTTCATCATTCACATATACTGGCTGCAGAAAATTCATCTCATAATCGGAAATTATCACATTGCTTTCCAAAAGACTAGAACAAAGCGCAGCACCAATACCCATGATTAGCATTCCATGGGCAATCGGCTGCCTATACTTGTATTGCTTTGCAATCTTTTCATCATGATGAATTTGATTTTGATCACCTGATAATAGCGTATATTGTTTTACTTTTTCTTCTGTTAAGAAGACCTTACAATTAGTTCGGATACACATCGAAAGCTCTCCTTTCCTTCTAAGTCGAAACCTACAAGGGTTTGTGTATAAAATGTATTCATTCCTCTTCTCACTTTTCGATCAAGCAAAACTTCACATTCGTAACTTTCGCCAATCATGAGTTGAGAATGACAAACACATTTTTGCTTTCGATGAATAGGTTCTGCTTCGTATTTCCATGGTACTTCGATATACTTATAAAATAACATCGGAAAAGTCGGTGGCAATTGTTTTTGTTTGCCAAAAATCGCTTCATACCTTTCCACCATTTTTTCAGTAATCGTCACACAAACCCTTTTTGATTTCATTTTATTCTCTCCCAGAGCACCGCTATACCAAGGCCACCGCCAATTCCAATAGTTGAAATGCAGTAATTGGGCTCAAGTCTTTGTGCCTCATAAAACAATCTTGTCACAAGAATCGCTCCTGATGCACCGTATGGATGTCCTAACGCAATCGCACCGCCTTCTGGATTTATACGGTCATACGAAAACGAAAGCGCTTGAGCAAATAATGCAACCTTCACCGCAAATGCTTCATTTAGTTCAATGAGATCAATGTCTTCTATGGATAATTTATTTTTAAATAGGAGCTTCGAAACGGCTGGAATCGGACCTGACGCAGGGTAGTTCGGATCGACTCCGATTACACTGCTATCTACAAAGCGAAGGATTGGTTGCAGATTCAGCTCCTTTGCTTTATCTTCTGACATAATTAGAACAGCTGCCGCCCCATCATTAACGCCACAAGAATTACCCGCTGTTACCGTTCCATTCTTCTTAAAACAGGGGGACACGCGCTTTAACATCCGCTCATAATTCAAATCTGGTTTTAATCCTTCATCTCTAAACGAAATATCTGCAATCCGGACCATCTCATCAGAAAAGTATCCTTTTTCATGGGAATCAAGTGATCGCTGATAGCTTAAATTCGCGAATTCATCCTGCATTTCTCTTGTAATCCTGTATTTTTCAGCAATATTCTCGGCTGCAATCCCCATATCAGGGTCACCGATATACGCTGGCGAAAAACGAGCTCGACTTTTAAAGGGGGACGTGCTCACACTTTCCACACCACCAGCAATATAGATATCGCCTGCGCCTCCCTGAATGAGATGACAGGCAAGACGGATTGCTTCTAGCCCGGAACCACATTGCCGATCAACTGTTAATCCTGGAACCATGTATGGCAGACCACTTTCCAATGCTGAAAGTCGCCCAAGGTTTCCACCTGGACCAACCGTATTTCCTAAAATGATATCATCAACTGATTCGTTAAGTTCTTTTGTAAGATCATGGATAACAAAAGATGCTAACTGTTCTGGAGAATAGTGTTTCAAAACACCATTTTTCTTTCCAATTACCGTTCGTTTCGCATTTACAATCACTGCATTTCTCATACATAAAAACCTTGTTCGAACCGCTTTTTCAATTCTTGACGGGAAACTTTGCCACCAGCTGTTTCCGGAAAAGAGTCGATTTTCCTCCAAATTCTAGGTATCTTGTATGCCGCTAAGTTTTTAAGACAATAGTTTTTTAAGGATTGGATCGAAAGATCGCCCTGGATAAAAGCAGCCACCTTCTCTCCCCAATACACATCACTGATTCCAATGACTGCAGCCTCTTTTACACCAAGATGGCTTTTAAGCATCTTTTCTATTTCCTGTGGATAAATGTTGTACGCTCCATATAAAATCATGTCATTTTTCCGACCAAGAATGTATATATACCCATCTTCATCCATTTTGGCAACATCATACACTGTAGCCCAATCTCCTTGAAGAACCTTTTTCGTTTCGCCTGGATTATCAATGTATCCATCAAAAAACATATTGCTTATCACATATAATATTCCTTCTTCTCCCACTTCCGCTTTTTTACCATCTTCCTTCATGATGCAAATCTCTACGTTATGAAAAGCTTTGCCAACAGATGTATCATATTTTTCATTCGCATCGTCTTTTATAAGGGAAACAAAACTAAGCTCTGACGCACCATAAAATTCATGAATGAGCACACTGGGAAATTGTTTTCGAAACGCCTTCTTCACACTTGGCAACAGCTTGGCCCCCGTTGAAATAATGGTCACCTTTCTGTCACTTTGATATCCTTCATTTATCATTGCCTGTATCATTGTCGGAACAACATAAACTGTCGATATAGGATATATATCAATGGTCCTCATCAGATATTGAGCATTAAATTTCTTCAGCAAATAAACTGTACCACCATCAAAGAGCGTACTTATTGCCCCATAAAGAAACGTTGAATTTACAAATGACCCAGGGATCAGTACGTGTTCACTTCCATTCACCCCCAAATCTTCTCGATTGCATGTAAATGTCTCAATCCACGAAGCATGCGAACGTACAAAAGCTTTTGGCATTCCAGTTGAGCCGGAAGTAAATCCAATATAAAATGGGACATTTTCTTCTAAATCTGCCTTTTGAAGACTTTTACTATTTACCCATTGAGCCAAATCATCGGAAAACACAACCTTGATAGGGAAATCAGCCAGAATTTTTCTCATTTTTTTATCAGCTATAATGAAATCGGGTGACGTTTGTTTCAATCGTGCTTCTATTTCTCTCTTTTTCCATCTCATATCACCAATAATACTAGCCCAGCCAGCCTCACATGCACCTGCAAATACTTGTAAAAACACGTCATCATTTGGCAAAAAAAGTGCAACCCTTCTTGTGGTGCCCGCTTCCATCGAAAAAGCGGCTGCTGTTCGTTGTACGGATTCATACCATTCCCCATAGGTCAGATGTTTTTGTTCTGTAATAATTGCAGGCTTATTAGGGTATAATTCGTTATGTTTTTTATATGTACTCGTCACTTTCAATTTAAAGCTTTGACCTCCTTTAAAAGCGGAACACGCTTCTGTAATTTAATAGCTAGTAACGAAGCAATCATGACTTTTGTGAAATCACCTGGTAGATAGATCAAATTTAAGAGAGCTGCTTGCCCAATCGAGATTTCCATCACAAAAGCCTGAAACGGTATCCCAAACAAATAGATAACCAACATACCGCCAACAAGATTAGCTACCATTAATTTAAATAAGGATGTTTCTTTCATTTTATAGGATATGTAGCCAATGATAAATGCACCAGCAACCCAGCCAATGAGAAAACCACCTGAGGGTGTAACAAACACGCCCAGACCGCCTCTGCCACCTGACAATAATGGCAGTCCTGTAGCAACTAATAATAAAAATAAAATTAAACTATACGAAGCATACTTGGGTCCAAAACGAGCACCTAACACACTTCCAGCAAGCATAACACCTAATGTTTGCAGCGTTATCGGAACTGGTGAAAACCCCAATGGAATCGGAGGAAATAACCCTAATACCCCAATGACTGTTGCAAATAATGATACATATACAAGTTTTCTTACATCCATTGTCAACCACCCCTGATTATAAGTTAACAATAGTGTAGTATAAATATCATTTTTAGTAAATTGATACGACCACTTGCTAATTTTGATGCATTATGGATAAGCGTTACGATGGTGAACTTTTAATATATTCTTTTCCTTTGTTAAATATTGAATTACACTATCTTCAACGTTTGTTTTTTTATAATGAATATAGCTAAACCAATTCCTGTAAAAATTAAAAAAACTAATAGGACAACCCCTATTTTTCTCATTTGATAAACTCCTCAGGAAAAAATTTATTGAACTATTTTGCTCTTAAACACAAGAAGTGTCTATTTATTTCATTTCTCCTTTTAATTTGTTACTATTCTATAAATTGTTAAAAATCCCTTCTTAATACCGATTAGGAATAAGAATATACCTTTGAAACTTTGCGCCATTTAGTTGCATTAAACCTTAAAGGTTTGAATTAGACATAGTTCATCATCAATTAGGTTTTGCTCTCAAAAAAGAAATAGGCAATTATTTTGAGATCGCCTAGTTATACTCTTGCCCTTATAAAAAATAATAAAAAAGGCTCTGATTTATCAAAGTCTAATAATGATTCTAGACCTTTTGTGCCTGTTCGTATCTGAAACACCTTCAATTATGTGTTGTATTAGTCTTTTTGGAACATTTATAAACAGTGTCTCCAAAAGACCGAATGTCGTTGAGGTAGTCGTACCCTTCCGATGAACCATAACGATTAAACATTCTTACTGCTACTACATTTTCCTCTGGAATGACAAGCAGAGCTACATTTGTGTAGCCAAGTAATTGATAAGAACCTTTTGGAACTGTATCGCCTATTTGGTTAAAGGTATGGTTCGTGTCTTTTACAAACCATAAAAATCCGTTCTTATGAATAGGTAGTCTCGGATTAGGAGTCTGAATCGATGTTGCCATTTGCATGATTTCTCTAGGAATAAGCTGTTTTCCTGCCCATTTCCCACCTGTTAAATGAAGGTAGCCCCATAAAGCAAGCTCTTGTGCAGAAACATACATATTCATTCCAGAACCATCTAATACATCCGTCACAGTCCAGAATGAGTTATCTGGGGCCCGAATAGTGTTTGCAATTTTTGAATGAGGCTGACTCATCTTAATCCATTCTGTCGATTGAAAGCCGACTGGCTCAATGACCTGCTCTTTTATAATATCAGCAACGGACTGTCCCGTTGTTTTTTTGATAATCGTTGTCAACAACTCAATACTCGGACCTCTATATGCCCATGATCTACCAGGTTTATATTCACTTACTAGTTTACCATCAACTATTTTAAGTCCATGTGTATGGGTTAATAAGTGACGAATGGTTACACCTTCATATGCAGGCAAATAAGAATCTTCAACAAACAGTCGAATCGGATCATCAATGGAAAAGTAGCCATTATATATAGCGTAAGCAGCAGCAAAACCAATATAAGTCTTTCTTACAGATGCAATGTGGAATTGAGTGTCTGCTTTAACATCTCGAGCATGTTTAGCATTCGACTGTTTACCAAAGTAAGACTCTGTTACGATTTTGTCGTTATGGATAATAAATAGAGCAGCACCACTAGAACCCAACTTTTCAGCACTTTCTTTTACTTGAGTATATACATCTTCAAACAAGTTTGAGTAATCATTTTTTAATAGCAACTTATTCACTCTCCTTTTAAAATTTAAAAATGCCCCCAATATGATTGGAGGCACTGTGCAACATTACTGTTTTTAACCATTAAGGACACCAACATAAGTTATCTAACTTAAGTCACCTGTATAATTATTGTGAGACTAGCATATCCTACTAAACAATTTTAGCAATACTCTGTTAATAATTCAAATACCATATACAATTAAATTACTATTTCTTCAAGTAACCTGTCGCCTTAGCACAATAGCTGCAGTTTGATCTTATCTTCAACTCTTGCACCAATTAATACAATAAGAAAATAAGGCTCATTTGGTCTTTAGTTGCAATGTTTCTTAATCATCCAATTACTTTGCATATAGAATGAAACTGTTTAATGACTTCTCATTTTCATTTGACACATTCATCAGTTCATAATAGCTGGTAACCAATGTTTGAATCATCGAGGGGACATTGGCGAACTCTTTACGAATGCTATTGGCATAACTCTTTTCCCACTGTGCGTCCTGTAAATACGAGGCATCGACCATACCTTGTTTAACGATTTGAAAACCTGCCTTTTCAAGCAACTCCCGAATTTGTTCTTTATGAAACACGTTTTGTATATTTCCATCATTCCCCACAAAATTCGCGTACAAGGCTAGAATGGAAGCAGCACAAAAATGGGCACGCTGCGATATGTGAGTAAAGTCAAGATCCCACTCTGCTAAGCATATACATTTCGTCATTCTACGCAATTTCTTAAAATAACGGAGTAAATCTTCAGGTCTTTTAAAATACCAGGAACTATGAGACAACACTGCCACATCAAATATTTCACTTGATTCAAATGATTCAAGATCCACTTCAAAATGGAATGTAATACGCTCTCCCAATACAGAACTCTTGATTACGTCTGTTGCTTGTCCTAATGTCAACGGAGCTCCATAGTCCCGACTGGCAATATCAATGCCGATAACTTTCCCATAATCTCCTACTGTATCTGCTAATGCTACGGATGTATCACCCTGTCCAAAGCCAATTTCTAGTACACTCATTCCCTTTTTAACTTCAAATGCTTCCATTAAATCCAAACGGTGTTGCAGTTGGACTTGTTGTATTTTATCTGTTTCAAAGAGCTTATATTTAGATAAAAACGTTGTTGTTTTACTGTTTAACTCAACAAATGTCATTGTCCACCTCCAGATTACTTAATGACTTATTCTGTTTCTAGATAATTTCAAGCACTTTAGACAAATATTATAGTCATTCACTAAACAGTAATTCCCTTGTTAAAACAAACCTGCCATTTAGTACAATAATCGAACGTCAATCGATCTTTCGTTAAAGCACCGTATAGTTGAAGTAGGAAAGAGAAGTTTATTTCACAATCGTGCCCAGTTCTTGAATTCTTTTTCTGCTTTTAGCTGGTAATACCACAGATGTTAGTTAAAAAGTATCTTTTTTAAATTTTCATTAGCCTAACAATTTGTTTCCTCGGCTTCTAGTAATTCACCGCTTTGGTCATCTACTTGAACAGCACCAAACTCACAATTCTTATCGATTTCCCATTCAACGATGTACTTTCCTCTACTGTTGCTCACTGATTTTAGTTTAATTTTAATTTCGACTTTGTTTCGGTCTTCAATAAGATGTTGCAAAACAATTGCTTCTGCTTTGGTTTGAGTAATTTTAGGTTCTGAAATATCATGACCGCACCCAACTGTAATTAATAAAAGAATGATCAAGAAAATAAGTCTTTTACAGTCAATTTGCCTCCTTTTCGTATTAGACGGTGCAATATCAAAAGATGTTTAAAATTACCTGTCTGATTGATTATAAATATTCAAACAAAAAAGGATAGGATCGCACCCATTTGTTTAAGTTCTTTCTGAAACCAACAGTTATCCAAAGTGATTATGAAACCACCAAACAATAAGAATCATACTCACTATTCCCCAAGCTGTGGTACTCACTATCCACCAAATTATGGATGTAGCTTTTGTTGAACTTTCCTCGTCTTCCTTACTTGTTGTTATAAAAGCGAGCTTACTTTCCATACCTTTTTTCATAGAAGTAAGAACAACAAATCCGATTATTATGAAACCAATAGTTATCCAGAGTAATAAGTCCACCTTTTATACCTCCCTTTGTTGTGAATTACTTTCCTTTCAATCTTCTATATTCAATTATCCTCCCCCGTTCGTACAATAACTTCTATGTCAAATAGCGTTAATCCTTTTTAATTAACGCACCATATACTATAAGTACATCTTTTTCACAGTATTTTGTTCAGCTTATCATATATTTAAAGTTTTTAATATATTCAAAAATAAAAACCCGAGCATGCAAAGTGACTTCACATGCTCGGGTTAGATTTGTATTTACACTAATATTTGTTCTTGTTTCCTAACCTTTTCAGTTTCCTTAGCCATTGCTTTCAGTGCTACCTGATTTAGGAAATTTACTGGTTTATTGTAATGTGGCTGGAAAAAGAAATCGGTTAATGCCAATTGTTCAATCGTCATATGGTTGGCAATACCGACACTTATCGTGTTGATTGCCTGCGTAAAGTCGGCATCAGAAATGACTTGCGCCCCAACAATACGATGTGTTTCTGTTTCATACACAAGCTTTATTTGGATCACCGCATTTTCCGGCATGAATTCCGGACGATAATTATCTTCCATAGTGGCACTTGCTACAGATAATCCTGCTAATTTTGCAGCACTTTCGGTTAATCCTGTTGAAGCAATGTTATGATTGTATATTTTCAATCCAGATGTTCCTTGTGTTCCAGGATGTTCCAAGATAGGATTCAACAGATTATGAGCCACAAGTGTACCCATTCTTACTGCATTCGTTGCCAATGGAATATAGCTATGCTGTTTTGTTGCATTATTTGGCACAGCACAACAATCACCCGCAGCATACACATCTTGCACACTTGTTCGCATATACGAATCAACGATAATTGCTCCATTCTCCAACATCTCTATTTGCCCTTTAAATAGTCCTGTATTCGGTCTAAATCCAACACACATTACAACTAAGTCTGCGTTATATTCTCCTTTGTCCGTGATTACCTTTTTAACAGTCCCGGTTCCTTCAAATTGGGAAACTGTTTGGTTAAGAGCAAGTTCAATGCCCCGCTGTTTGAAGCTTGCTTCCACAGGGGAAGTGAATGTGTCATCTAAATAACGATTTAGAATTCTTTCCTCACTATCGATCAATGTGACGTTTTTTCCGTTTTCTTCAAACGCTTCAACGAGTTCCACACCAATGTATCCTGCACCAACAACGACAACATTTCGAGCAGATTCAGAACATTTAATGATCTCTTTTGCATGTTCGAAGTTCTTACATAGCAATACGTTTTCTAAATCAGATCCTGGAATTGGCGGTGTTACAGGCCAAGAACCAGAAGCGATAATCAATTTATCATAGCTATAGCTTTTTGTTTCATCTGTTTTCATATCTCTTGCCTGGATTTGTTTCCCATCTAGATTGCAGGCTGTTACTTCATGATTCATATGCATGTTTACACCAAGTCGCTCGAAATGCTCCACAGAAGCGTAAAACAGTCCATTCGGATCCTTCACGACACCACCTACATAAAGAGCAATACCGCAAGAAAGGAATGAAACATTATCATTTTTTTCAAAAACATCAATCTGTGCGTTTGGGTAAAGGTTCACTATATTATTAATCGCTGCTGTTCCAGCGTGTGTACATCCAATAACTGCTACTTTCATTATTCATCATCCTCCAATTGTTTGTTCAATACTTCACATATTTACATCGTAAATATACTATATCACTTTGTTCATCATTTCACAAGTGGTGATGAGAAATTTTTTTGAATGTCACGTCTATGCTGCCGGACACATAGACATCATTAATTTTGTCTTTGCTAACATCGTTTACAATAAGAGAATCTAAACCACCTGCATTTAAATTCTCTATTTCATTCACTGCCTTTTATCTTAATCCAGGATATTTCTAATTATAATCGGCATATTAGTTTCTAAAGAAGAAACAGAGAGCCAATTGTGTTGTATTAAGTTCTTACAATGTAGTAATAATCGGTCCTTCCTTCGTAAGAATAATCGTATGTTCGTATTGAGCTACAAAGCTTTCATCAGTTAGGAAGGTCCATCCATCTTCGGATTGAAAAACTTCTTCTTCAAATGTAGAGATAAAAGGTTCAAAGGCAATTACCATACGATCTTGTAAAATTTCGTCATCCCAACGAGAGAAGTAATTGAAAATATGTTCTGGTGCTTCATGAATCGAGCGCCCAACACCATGCCCGGTGAGATTTTTTATGACAGTTAAGCCATGCCTTTTCGCTACATTATGTACAGCTTTTCCGAGAGCACTTTTTTTCGAACCCGGTTTTGCCTTCTCAAGTCCAGCGTCGAATGCTTCTTTAGCAACGTCACATATTTTCTGCAAAGTTTTATCTCCCTTCCCAACAACAAAGGAAATACCAGTATCTGCGAAATATCCATTTTTAGAGCCTGAAACATCAATATTTACAAGATCCCCTTCTTGTATGATCCGCTCACTCGGAATCCCATGCGCTACTTCTTCATTTATGCTAATGCACGTAATCCCTGGAAAATCGTATTCTCCTTTTGGCGCAGATTGAGCTCCTGCCTTTTTAAACATCTCCTCAGCAATTTCATCGAGTTCTTTTGTCGTAATTCCAGGTTTCGTACATTGAACTAATTCATCTCGAATAGCTCCACAAATTTTACCAATTTCTTTTAGTCCATTAAAATCCTCTTCCGTCTTTGCAATCATCGTGGATCCTCACTTCTTTAAGTATTTTATAATTTTAAATTTTAGCAGAAATGGAACTGCCCTTTCTTTTTCAATGTGGCCGATAGTTGAACACAAGTTAAACAACACTCTTAAGATAACCTTCGTTGTCAGGATAAATACAATTTCATGTCTTTAATTATAAAAAAACTTAACATTCCTGTCATTATAATTATAAAAGCTGTCTAATTTCAGGCAGCTTTTATTAGCCATTTGATCGTTCCATTTAATTTGATTCTTTATGTACGCCTCAATACGGAATTATCCCAAAAGAAGCTGATGGATCTAATGGCAATAACAAACGCTATCGCCAGGTGTCATCAGCTTTTCGTGTTGCATTTATTGTATTTTATAACAGCAAATTTGAAAAAGGAACTTAGAAACTTAAAAAATAGAAATGTCATCATGGTGATTGCGATTATTGTGTTTGGTCTTTCGGGGATTTTTACCGCTTATACATTTATTGAGCCGATGCTTCGAAAAATTGCTGGTTTTGATATTACAGGCGTCACAATCGGATTATTCTTCTTATTTTTGATTAGACTATTCAAAAGTAATTCGGTATAAAATTGCTGTTATTAAATAAACTAAGCAAAATTCACTAGCCTCTGTTTTTGTTTTTTAGAACAGGGGCTAGTGGAAACAAAATTTAAATTTCATGATAAAAGACGTCATCATCTTCAATTTCGCTATATTTTTTATCAAAAAAGTTTAGCATAGTTAAACAAAATCACTCATATAGTTAAATGGAATTCATCCTTTTCTTCCCTTATCTAATATGTCTTCAACATATTCCTTTAAATCATCATTATTTTTACAAAACACAGGGTACAACTCCTTTAAAGCCTTTAATTATTGAATATCATGTACTTGAAAAGAGGTTTTTATACATGAGAATAGAAATTGAAATGAAAGATGAAACGTATGAAAAGATAAAGAATGTAATTGACTGGATTAATTTAGATAATTCATTCCGTGGGAGAAGTGATACTCCAGAAGCCAAAATTGAGGATTTTATTAAAGGAGCAGCCATTTCTAAATTATTGGATGTTGAAGCAATGTCCCCTGTACTAAATTCTGGGGGCTTGGATAGTTTAGAAGTTAAAAATCGATTTAAGGACATTGCGAAAGAAAAGAAAATTAGACAAGTTGATATTTGTAAAAGGACTGGACTTAAAAAGGCAAACCTTAGTTTGATCTTTAATAATGAAAAAACGTTAAGAGCGGAAACTTTTTTTGCTATTTGGCTGGCATTAGGCTGTCCACCTATTCATGAGTGTTTATATATTAAAAAATCCGACTGAGATGGAGATAGAACGAGTAAAAAAACTCGTTTTTTTTATTTTTTTTGGAATAGTACAAGTCATCCTCACCATACGTTTAACTAAACTAAATAAAAACAAAGCAAAAGTTTCTAATGATTAAACTTCAGGGGTTTATTAACTAATTGAATCACTGTGGTTGTATTGCAGCAACAGCAATTTGAAGATTCTAGATAAATTTAATGTGTGCAGGACTTTACCTGGTGGCTCATCCCTTTGATTCAAGAAGAAAGGGGCTGAGATAATGACGGTATTTGAAAGCTTGGTCATCTGTATGTCATTTGCTTCTTTGATCGTATCCGTACTGTCTTTTCACCAAAAAAAATAACCACCCATATCGCCCAGCCAGCAATTCGTGTGGTTATTTTTCGCTGATTTGTGAGCTGCCCTTTAAAAAGCTTCTGCACAAACCCGCTTGGTGTTACAGCACCAAGCCTTTTTTATATTGTATGACTATAGATATATATTGATACCCGATTTTAGGCTTTAAAAAAACTTTGCTGAGGAGATTGTTTGTTGCTCATTGAACTTGCCTTAAATCACCTACTCTACGGGTATAATACAATATGACATGGTAAAAATAAATTAGATGATTATATAGATAATATGAAATTAAACAATGTCTCGTTCTTCCTTACTTGATTTTTCAGTGTCCCGTCTTCCCCATAACACATTCTGCATCACAATACCAAAAAGCCCAATCAGTGCTGTAATCATTCCTATCACTTGGAAAATAGTGAACACACCAAATAATTGTACAAGGAATCCACCAGTAATGGGGGCAACCAGTAAAATGATTCCATTCAGGGAATTGTACATTCCCGACATCTGACCTACCTTTCCATCTGGACTTTCCATTTGTAATATATAACTAAAAACTACACTAAATATACCAGTTCCTACACCTATTATAAGCGAGGCTCCAATCAGCCACCAATAACTCACCCCAGGCCAAACCACTATATTCCATCATCTACTTAACAGTATGCTCAATTTGTCAGGGATATTGCTTTCAAGTCTACAACTGCAACAAAAGAAGCGATTAGCGAATCATTTTTTGGCATGATATTGTCCTTCCTATTTTTACATGTGATGCTTACATGAATAAGATTACCGGTACTAGTCTTATTATAGCCGCTAATTAAATCACAGAAATTAAACCCAAATTTGCATCGAAAACGTATGGTAAAGAAGACATAAAAAATAAAGCGATAGAATAGCTCTCAAGCTAGACTATCGCTTATTAATGTGTATTAAGATCATTTAATCCTGCTTATTATTTGATGATTACTTCTCCAACCATTCCTTCATTTTCATGAAACCGACAAATAAGTTCGTATGTACCGGCTTCTTGCGGTTCTATGGTAATGGTTTTCTGTTCTCTCGGCTGAAGCTCGGCGTCAATACCAAGCTTTTCCACGGTGAAGGTATGTTGCTTCTGACCTACATTTTCCAATAATAGTTCTGTCGATTCCCCACTAGCAATCGTAATCACATCTGGATTAAAGAAATCATCGTGCAACTCGACCATCATCTCATTTACCGGCTCCATTGGCTCTGTTCCAGCCCCGCTTGCTGCAAACACATGTAGTGGCACTGAAATAGACATAACCATCATTAACGCAAGTAATCCAGCTAAGGATTTTTTGATAGACATATAATCCCTCCTTTCCTTACACTATTTTCTTCAAGTTATTACAAATTATTAGGATATTTATTTTAGGAAACATGAATGGTTTTTAGGGATTTTAAAAAGAGCAATAAAATTTAAAATGGATTTCTTAATATTATTGATTACCTTAACATAAACCCTTTTAACATGATTCCATACGATTCAAACCTACTTCTCCGCTATTTTATGACTCATTATAAAGACTGGTATAAATAGTATAATCACCACTAAAGCTTTTAAATTTGTAGTCAAATCAAAGATTTTTTGATGATACAGTTCGTGAAAAAAGATGATGTTGTATGAAATAATACGTAATATTGTTGTCCATAATCCTGGAACATAACATTTTAATACAAATGCCTGAAGGGGATAGATAAAGATATTTAAAGCAAAAATAATGTTGATCCCTACCCTAGGAATAAGTAATATTGATTGGTTGTTATTGTTATTAAAGCAGATGCGAGAATAAAGAGTATACCCACAACCAAGGAAAAACGAGCTGCAGTCATTGTTTCGAATTGATCGATCTCTCTTTTGACGAACGGAATTATTCGCTCACGGACAACTGGGTATGTTTTTTTACCATCTTTCAATCAGGATAATTTCTTCAAAATTATGAAGCATGAAGATGATTAAAAAGGACCAAATTAATAGATTGATATCCACAGACATCCACCTTTAAAAGTAATTTTATTCATTGGATTAACGGCAATCATAATTGTAAAAACAAATAGCCAAGTACTGCTTTCTTACAATTCAGTCGAAATATTTTTTACATTGTGCCTTTTTGCTTTTTCGGGAATAACGTATAGCTGATACTTATTATAAAATCAATGACCAAAACCAGCGTCCAGAACTGTATGGTACGTAACAATACTTGAGTCTGTGAATGATCGTTGATATAAAGAATAATACCCACTAATATTCCCCCACCGATTAACCAGGACAACAAATGACGATACCATCCCTCCCGTTCTTTTCTGGCATGTGCTTTTCCATATTTTATTTTCATCGGTTCATTACCATTTCCGAATCGATAACTAAAACGCGCATCCGCCCATTTAATCATTTGATGGCCAAAGGCTA
Source organism: Oceanobacillus profundus (assembly GCF_003515705.1). Classification (GTDB taxonomy): domain Bacteria; phylum Bacillota; class Bacilli; order Bacillales; family Amphibacillaceae; genus Oceanobacillus; species Oceanobacillus profundus. The sequence goes on along the minus strand of NZ_QWEH01000002.1, from coordinate 11,078 downwards.
CACTTACTCCAATATAAATCGCAGCAATTCCATGGAAGATAGTCGCAACTGCTCCATTTTTCAAATCAAATACAGTTACAATAAGCAATATGAGGTCGACAATTGGTGAACAAATGAGTAAAAATGTTCCCAATCGCTTTTTCTTAAAAATATATCTAGATGTCAATCCAGCTAAAACAAACACCCAAAATCCAATCTCACAGGCTATAATCAACCAACCAATCAACAGGAACACTTCCTCTACATTTTATTTAATACGTTTGCATTAAAATAATAACAGAATGGTTTATTTAATACAAGTGTGTTAAAATAAAAATATGCCAAAAATAGTTGATCATTATAAACGAAAAATTCAGATCGCAGAAGCTACATGGAAAGTCATTGTAGAGGAGGGAATCGAACAAGCAACAGTAAGGAAAATTGCCGAGACTACTGGACTGTCCGTTGGTGCAGTAAGACACTATTTTGCATCACAGTCAGAATTGCTGCGCTTTTCCATGGAATTGGTTTCAGATCGTGTCAAGCAACGGGTAAAAACAAGAAAATTTCCAAAGGGTCCGGTATCGTTGGAATTTATTGCAGATGGTGTGTGTGAAGTTCTACCCATCGATGATGAGCGAAAGATAGAAATGGAGGTATGGCTGGCTTTTTCTGCAAAAGTACTTGTCGATAACACCCTCCATGAACTGAGCAATAAAATGTACAACGACATGCATCAAGGATTTAAGAAAGTCATAGAGACCTTGCAATTATTACAATTTGCAAAGGACGAACTTGATCTCAATATGGAAGTAAACAGGCTTCATGCAATCGTTGACGGTATGGCTATGCATCACGTATTGAATTCGAAGCAACTTACTCAAGAAAAAATGATCCAGACTTTAAACTATCACCTTCAATCACTTTGCAAATAAGTTATTCAATGCGTTAGTTTATTTATTACAATACCGCCTAAACCGTAAAAAGCTGATGAACTGTTACGACGATAACGAATGCTATCGCCAGGTATCATCAGCTTTTTAGCAATTTCACCCTACTAATAGTGCTCACCTCAACCAACCATATTGACACCCTCCGCTTTCTCAGCTATGATAATTAGGAATGAAACACAGAATCGGAAGAGGTTCATAGCTGATACCCTCTATAAAAAACTATGGATACATTGACGATTAGCCATGTCCATATTGGATGTGGCTTTTTTTGTTAAAATCGTAGTTTGCTATAGCCTCTCTTAGTGTTTTTGAAAAATACGGGGAGGTTTTTTCATGTCTGGAAATAGGCATATATAGGAGTTAAAAGAATTAGACAAACAAGTATTTCGACTGGTCCTTTCCTGTTTAAAATCTAGGTTATACAAAGGTATGGTCATACATATTCCGAGAAGAATATAATCTTTAAAACGAATAAAAAGAGGTTTTTAGCTACCCTCTTAAAAAAACTAAGAAAACAGCCTTTCTTAGTGCTGTATTTTCTTTTTAAAAGGAGTTTTTACATGAAAAAAGATAAAGCCATTGTTGTCTTTAGCGGAGGACAGGATAGCACGACCTGTTTATTCTGGGCAATGGAACAATTTAGAGAAGTTGAAACAGTTACGTTTGATTATGGGCAACGCCATAAATTAGAAATTGAATGTGCGAAAGAGATTGCAGAAGACGTTGGTGTAAAACATCATATTTTAGATATGTCGCTGCTTCATCAACTGGCACCAAATGCCTTAACGCGAAACGATATTGAGGTAGCTGATGGAGATGAAACGGAGCTACCAAACACTTTTGTACCAGGAAGAAATTTACTTTTTCTATCCTTCGCTGGTGTGTTGGCAAAACAAGTTGGTGCTAAGCATTTAGTGACAGGGGTTAGTGAAACGGATTTTAGTGGTTATCCAGATTGTCGAGATAGTTTTATCAAGTCATTAAATGTAACGCTAAATCTGGCGATTGATGAACCGTTTGTAATCCATACACCGCTAATGTGGTTGGATAAAGAGGAAGTCTGGGGGCTTTCAGATGAGTTAGGCGTATTGAATGTCATTCGGGAAAAGACACTGACTTGCTATAACGGTGTAAAGGCTGATGGCTGTGGAGCATGTCCAGCTTGCAAGCTTCGAAATAATGGGTTAGAGCAATACTTGCTGAAAAAGGGAGAGAAATAAATATGTTACGTGTATTCTTTTATTTAATTTCAATTGTCACGGCTAATGTTATTACTGCGGCAATGATGCCTTTAGAGATTGGTATATTTATTATTCCTATGGGAACATTTCTAATCGGTGCGACATTTATCTTTCGTGACTTGGTGCAAAACAAGTACGGAAGAGCAAAGACCTATTTATTCATTCTTACCGCATTGATATTATCCGGTGTGGTCTCCTCTTTACTGGGAGATACATTAATGATTGTTGCAGCTTCCGCCCTATCCTTTATTATTTCTGAAACGGCAGATACAGAGATTTATACGAGGTTAAAACTGCCAATCGCATGGCGCGTATTTTATAGCGGAATTGTTGGTGGATTACTAGATTCCGTTGTTTTCGTAATTGTTGGATTAAGTCCACTAGGTGCAGGTTTTATCCCTTGGGGGGCCGTTCCAGCAGCAATTACAGGCCAGGTAATTGCGAAAACCGTTATTCAGCTGATTGGAGCTCTGGCACTAAATCAAGTGTATGTGATGAGAGCAAGAAGGGTAACAGCAAGCTAAATTCACGTAAACAGGGGGTTAGGAGTTTCAAAGGAATATATTTTGAGGTGCCATATCATATAAAATGAAATTGCCCAAATGACGTATGAATTGGCTACGTCATTTGGGCTGTTATCTCAATGTTTAATAGCTAATTCAGGCTGTTTTGCCATCAAAATATTAAAGTTCTTTTCAGATAATATATAGCTATTACGCACAGACAAATCGATGTCAATTGCATTGTCATTTAGGAAGTACCGTTATTTATTCATACAACAATTTCTTATGAAGCTAAAGAAACCTCGTTAGTTCAAAAAAATTCCTCTTAAATCCACTCCTTTCCATTTTCACGAATAAATTTAATATCATTATGATAATGTTCAAGATGCCCTGCTTCTATCATTTTTTGAAAAGAAATATCGCCTTCTTTGGCTTTTCTTCTTATTGTTTGACATAACCCCTCTAATCGTAGTAATACCATTTCCAGATAACCTTCCTCAATTCCTTCACCATAGGATTCAAAAAACAGTGTAATTCTTTGTTTTATACGATCGGCATGCAGTGAGGAATTATAATGAACTGCCTCACCTGCTTCAGAATAGTAAAATCTACTTAATGGGATACACGTGTAAAGAGTATAGGCTATGTCCCAAAGTTTTGGACCAGGACCAACAAGGTCAAAATCAATAATACCTACTGGTCTTTTATGATTAAAAATAATGTTGTATATTGCAAAATCATTATGGCATAGTACCTCAAATGGTTGGGGGGTATTATCTATTGATTGCCAACTCGCTTCAATTAAAAAATCACTCACGGCATCATGATAATGACGAAGCATTTTCGCTATTTCCTTTAAAACATCATTAGACCACATGTATTTTTTTAAAGGATAGTTGCCAGCTTCTCCTTCAATAAATGATAATATCTCTCTACCTTTTTCATCAATACCTAGAAACGTTGGTGCATAGCTGAATCCTTTGTTTTCCAAATGCTTTAATATCTTGTGAGTTTTAGTGCTTTCTCGCTTTAATTCTCGTCGAACAGTATCCCCTGAACGATATACTTTTGAGACGTTCCCTCCAGTTAGCATTTCTTCGTTTTCATAATTTGACACCTGAGAACCCCCTCCATTATTGGGACAACTAGACATTCTCAAAACAAATCCTGATTTCCAATAGTCCTACCTCTTTCGTTTATTAACTCCACCTTTAATAATAACGCAACATTCAAAATAAAGATTTTAAACATGGTGATTGTTCTAGGATCGTTTTTGTACTCTTGCACGCTATAGTTGAAAAAGTACTATATAAATTAAAATAAACTATAGAAAAATTATCTTTGCTATTTAAAATCACTTAAAATATTTTTCATAGCAAACACATTCATAAATTCGCTCGTTGTCTGATTCAAATTGCTCAATATCTTCTCCTACATAGTGAGCGAATGTATTTACTAGGTGGAGATTAGGTATGGTACTTTGAATTCGATTTTTCATTTCATATCCTTCGAAGTAAATATGGTAATAGGAATAGACTTTTTTAAACTGCACTTTTTCATACCAATTCCGTACCCAGCAATCATCTCGAGTCCATGCTTCAAATCGATTTAATCCTAAATTAGTAGCTCGCTTTTCTGCTTCTTGAAGAAGTTGCTTTCCAATTCCTTGGCGATAGTAGTCTGGATGTACTGCAACATGCCAAATCATCCCCCCTAAGCCTTGTCCTCTTGAACAGACAGTCTTTTCTTTCTTTTCATACTCTACATCAATGAGCCCGATAATTTGTCCGTTTAATTCGGCTACTAATTCAATTGCAGGATTTTCGTATTTTTCTTTTTTATTTAACACATTATCAAAGTAGGCTGTATTTAAAAATGATAGGGTTCTACATCGAACCCAACTGATTTCATCAGTATCTTTATATTCACGAATAAACATTTTATATTTTCTCCCATCGATACAGAATTTAAGACCCTCATAATTGAAGTGAAAAATATAACACCCTATATAAAAAATAGTTCTACACAATAAACCTGCCTCGATAGCTTAAAATCCGTTTATTTAAAAAAAGAATTTCACATTCTGGTTGCCTTATTTATCTCGTGCACCAGATCGTTTAATACATAATTTAAGGCAACCTGATAATTTTTTTACTTCGTAATCTTTGCTTCAAATTTTTCGTGTTCTTCTAAAAACTCCGTTGTAATTGAGTCAAAATCTATTAGTAGATTTATCCAATCATCCTTTATAAATCCTTTTTCACGGTATATGTCGAAGAATAAATCAGTATTTACCGTTCCTGTATCTGGATTTATTCCATTTATATTATTAATCAGGGCCTCCCTCCATAAGGAATTTAATGCCTGGATAGTATGTATGTGCTCTAGTTCATCCTCATTCAATTTAATCCTTTCATTTTTACTCAGTATAGTCGTCAAATCTGATAAATTATCAAGTTTTTCTTCATAGACAATATCCCACTGTATTTCATAAAAAAATGAATTAATATCAGACGCTGTAAATGCAGTTATGGAATTTAATTCCTCATCCGATGCACGTTCAAAAAAGTTAACCGCTATCATTTTTAATTCCCGAACTTTTACTCCGAAACTACCATTATAACTCAAGATCATATCCATTTGCTCCAATGTAATGCTTCTGGAATCAAGAATTTCTTCATACATTATTTGGTTATTATATAAAGCAGAAGACATACCCGAAACAGCACCTGATAACTGATGAGACATATACCTTACATAGTGTTGTTTATCCATATATTGATAAAATCCAAAACATAATATTAATAGAATTATTAAAACGGTAACGATCTTTCTATATTTCATATTCCCTCCTATTTCTAACGTGAATTCTACAAGTTCTTAGTCATACTATGCTACCTATTAGTTGAATAACTTTACTTTTTTCCAGTAGTCTTCCAGTTACTGATCGAGATTACTATAACCTGCCCTAAAATATAAATTACTGAAGTACCTAAAACCACAGTATCTCTTCCAAAGGGTTTAAACCAGCCTCCGTCATCAGATATAAAGAAATAACTTAATAACAATGAAAGGATGGTCATAAAAATGACTGATAGGAATATTCGAAGTAGTTTAACCTTTCTTAGCTGTAATCCAACAATTATTATGAATAGTAAGAATCCTGGGAATAGGAAAACTGGCTCTTGTCTCGTCAAATGGCTATTATATTCATAAAAATGAAATAGGAATGGAATTGGAAGTACTGGTAGTATAATTCGTAAAAATTTAATATAATCACCTCTTAACCAACATTAATACAATATTATCATTCTTATTGAATTACCTATCGCATTAGCTACTTTAGTAACTTATCTATGAATTTACTTGCTTATCCTTTTTGATGAGACCAACTATTACAAAAATAAATCCCAAACCAATAGATAAATTTCATAGCCACTTATTCTAAAACCCGCTTTATGTGGTACATAGTACGCAACAAGCATCCGTGCAATACCCAGTAACATTATTTTAGTAGAGGTCATCTATATCCCCTTATTGCTCTCTAAAAATTCAACAAAAAAAGAGTGCATATCCTTCTTTTAGGACAGTCCATTTAGTTGATTAAACAATATCATTAATACCCTTAACTAAACACAATTTTAATTTTGAAAAGTACCATTTGATTAGGTACTGCTCTTTCATAAAATGCTTCTAATTTCTCCAATTTCAGGTTATGCAAGTTTATAACTGTTTTGGGAACTTCAAAACTATCTACACTATAGTCATCTTGTAATACTCGCCAAAGCTCAAGTTCCTTCCATGTATCTGAAAATCCCCGAAATATGCTGCAAGATGGGAAACTACCTTTTCTGCATTTGTTACTTTATAAATAAACTTCTTATCCGTTAAAAAACGAGCATAAGGATTATGGAAATCCTCCTCGATAACCAACGGACTGTTTTGAAGCTCCTCTGGGAGATTAATTAAAAATACTTTCTTATTACGATCTATTTTACTTAGATCAATTACACGAATTTGTATTTGTTCCTCTTTAAATCCTATTTTAAGTAGTTCGTTGTAAGACTTTATCTCTTCATCTGATAATGCTTCTTCAAAGGATTTTAGTTTCTGATTACAAGCGATAAATTCGTAAACAGCCAAAATTTAACCTCTTATCCAAAATAAATCTTTAACAAACCTACTCCTATACTTCAATAAGAAAGAGCCAATATTCTCCTTACACTAACCTGCCCGTTGCATTAAGTACATCATTTCACAAAGTTATCTTACCATATATTATCATTACATTTAAGTCATATTTTTAAAAATTACAGCTTAGACATAATATCAGAACCTTTACATACAAAAAGGCGAGTTCTAATCAAATCTCGCCCTTAATAATCTTTCATTCTTAAAAATTACTAAATACAAGTAAATTTGCTGTAACGTTTATTCCTTATTGGCATACATAGTCTCCGTACTATGACTGTAAAGTTCAATAATATTTCCAAATGGATCTTCACAATAAACTAAATAATAAGGCTTCCCTTTCCATGTATTCCAGATCTCACTCCGCTTTTCCCCACCTGAATTTGCAATTTTATCCGCAAGTTTTTCCAAGTCATCTGCTATTAAACAAATATGAAAATAGCCTTGATAATCCTGCTTTCTTCTTTCTTCCATTTTTGGTTCTTGAAATTCAAAAAGCTCGAGACCAACCTGATTCTGCGAAACCAAATGCGCATTCCTCATTTTTTTGATGTTTTTACCCAATAAGTCATTGGTCATATTATGTTCCTTTTCTAATTCTGAGACAAAGGTATATGGCCCAGCAATTAGTTTAAAGCCCAAGACCTCCCCATACCACTTGATAGCTGCCTCAATATCGGGAACGGATAAACCTATATGTGTAATTGCTGTCATTATAAATCCCTCCTGATAAGCTAATTCCCTTTGTAAGTGGCTGTCACTCCCCGGATTTTGTTAAAATGACGGTTTAAGTAGTAAGGCTCTTAACCTGTTACAGATTAATGGCTAAGAATGCCTCCTTCACATATTAGCGTAAATCCCTCCTTTAATAGGGATTTCGATAAGGCAATCCAAGCATTAAAGCACGTACCTGCATTATGTAAAAGAACATGCATCTCTTCTGCACAGCTAACGATAAAGAATACGAGACTAGGCTTATACCTATTGCTTTTTTAAATCCTATCGAGGGAATATGGGGACATTTTACAGGTCAAGGAATCAAGAGAAAATGATTGATGACAAGCTTAAACTCTTGTTGAAGTTCATTACAAATAACTGATCATTATTTATAATTACTGCGTAAAAAAGGCTCTCAACATAAACGTTGAAAGCCTTGATAGCCTAAGTGATAGATACCAATGTGCGGGGTCGTAGATTATATCAAAACACTGATTTAAAAAGCTTTTGTCAAAGCCCCGAGAGATATAATCAGGGACTTTCTATTAAAAATTCAATCTATTAAGTCGATGTCTATCTTGGTTCCGATTCCACAACATCTCCATTTTGAAAAACATCATAGAATCCAACCGTGCCAGTACCTCCGTCATCAATAAAATCCTGACTTTGTGCTCTTAAAGAATAAAATAAGTTGCCGTCTGAGTCCTCATGAAGCTCGCCAGCGCTACTAAATACTAAATCATCATTATCAAGGGCATCCTCTGCATAAGCAATCGCTGTTTCTACTGTAAACAACTCTGCTTGATATTCGTCAAGTAGTAGTGTCCATGTATCAACACCGACAATCCCGTCCCGGACTAAACCATGCTCTGCTTGTAATTCACGGACTTGTTGGTCTGTATGTGGGCCAAAATTTCCATCGACTTCTGTTTCATGTCCAAAGTGATTTAACATCACTTGTATAAATTCAACTTCAAAACTTTGGCTACCCTGTTTGACAATCGGCTGTTCTTCAGGCGGCCAATTTAATATCGCTTCGTATCCTGGTGGTATTTCTGATTCTGATAGTTGAATCGAATCATTTTCCGAGGCTGCGTCTACAGTTTGAAAGGGAACAACTTGCACTGCTACAAGCATAACTGCAGGTATTACTGCTAACCATTTCTTTTTCAACATAATCTCCTCCTAAAATAATATAGACTTCGGCAGTCGCATAGGCAGATACGACAGTCGATCCCTTGTCATATCTTTTGTTATCCTCAGCTGATAGCCCGCACTATTATCCCGATGTATCGACGTCTGCATACAGATGGTGCATGGTGAGGCCAGTTTGGTCACAAGCGATAGGTCTATTTCCCTTTTTCCTTTCGCTCTCGACCACCTCCTTCGCCTTCTTATTCCAAGAGGTAATTAATTGAATATTTTACATATACCCTATTAAAAATGTGTGAAACACTTTATTGTGTACTTATTTTTATTTTTATCAATAATATTATCTATGAAACCTCAAAATGGCCATACATTTGCCAACCGCTATCTCTCCTATCTATCATTCGAATGTTGCTTTTCTTAATAGTAGCTTACCAGGTAGATTATACAAGAACATCTAGTTATCTCGTTCTATTGCTTGAATCTAACAAAGATTTTTTACTATTAGATTCTAAAATCCACAAAAAAACTCCTAAACCCTTAGATATAAAGGTTTAGGAGCCAAAATCCTTTTGTAATTTACTTAAATCATAATATCGATACCGGTGGTCGGGGTCGAACCGACACGTCCGTGAAGACACGGGATTTTGAGTCCCGCGCGTCTGCCAATTCCGCCACACCGGCATAGGTATGGAGGCGGTAACCGGATTTGAACCGGTGATAAAGGTTTTGCAGACCTCTGCCTTACCACTTGGCTATACCGCCAAAAATAAAATGGAGCGGAAGACGGGATTCGAACCCGCGACCCCCACCTTGGCAAGGTGATGTTCTACCACTGAACTACTTCCGCATATGGCTGGGCCACTAGGATTCGAACCTAGGGTACACGGGATCAAAACCCGATGCCTTACCGCTTGGCTATGGCCCAATCAATAAATTTGTTAATTATATGAGGGCGATCGATGGGGATCGAACCCACGTGTGCCGGAGCCACAATCCGGTGCGTTAACCACTTCGCCACGACCGCCATATAATTGTAAATGGCAGGGGTAGTAGGAATCGAACCCACATTGACGGTTTTGGAGACCGTAGTTCTACCGTTAAACTATACCCCTATTATTTATTAAAATGGTGGAGGGGGGCAGATTCGAACTGCCGAACCCTGAGGGAGCGGATTTACAGTCCGCCGCGTTTAGCCACTTCGCTACCCCTCCAACTAAATTGAAGTAAATGGTGGCTCGGGACGGAATCGAACCGCCGACACACGGATTTTCAGTCCGTTGCTCTACCGACTGAGCTACCGAGCCATAATTAAAATATTTTAAATGGCGGTCCGGACGGGACTCGAACCCGCGACCTCCTGCGTGACAGGCAGGCATTCTAACCAACTGAACTACCGGACCATTTTTGGTTGCGGGGGCAGGATTTGAACCTACGACCTTTGGGTTATGAGCCCAACGAGCTACCAGACTGCTCCACCCCGCGGTATGAAATAAAGTATTAAGATGAAATATGGTGGAGGATGCAGGGCTCGAACCTGCGACCCCCTGCTTGTAAGGCAGGTGCTCTCCCAGCTGAGCTAATCCTCCATATTGGTGACCCGTACGGGATTCGAACCCGTGTTACCGCCGTGAAAGGGCGGTGTCTTAACCGCTTGACCAACGGGCCTTATTTTATGTAATAGTGGCGGAGAGCGAGGGATTCGAACCCTCGAGGCCGCGTAAACGGCCTACACGATTTCCAATCGTGCTCCTTCGGCCACTCGGACAGCTCTCCGTATGGCTCCACAGGTAGGATTCGAACCTACGACCGATCGGTTAACAGCCGATTGCTCTACCACTGAGCTACTGTGGAATAATCCAAAATGAAATCTATTTGGTTTTTCAAACAGAAATTGCTCGTCCTACCAAATGAGATATTTTAGAGTAGCTTCATTCCTGTCATACAGCTCTTGTATGGTAAGGAATTTACTTGCCTGGCGGCGTCCTACTCTTGCAGGGGCAAAGCCCCAACTACCATCGGCGCTGAAGAGCTTAACTTCTGTGTTCGGCATGGGAACAGGTGTGACCTCTTCGCTATTGCTACCAGACAATATAATTATCACCCAAGTGAACCTCAAGAAAATCAGTGACAACCAATATTATAATCGTTTTTGAAAAAAAATCAAGTATAAAGTTGGGTTTTTATAAGGTTTATACCTTAAAAACTAAATAAGAGAAAACAAGACATCAAATAAAGAATTTAGTTAAGTCCTCGATCGATTAGTATCCGTAAGCTCCACGTGTCACCACGCTTCCACACCGAACCTATCAACCTCATCGTCTCTGAGGGATCTTACTCACTCG
>NZ_QWEH01000029.1 GCF_003515705.1 Oceanobacillus profundus | reverse complement strand
GATCGCGTCAGTAGGTCGCCGCCCCGTAACCTGTCGGATCACCGGAAAGGACCCGTAAAGTGATAATGATTATCATCTACATATCACAACGTGCGTGGAGGCCATCAAACCACGTCAAATAATCAATTATGACGCAGGTATCGTATTAATTGATCTGCATCAACTTAACGTAAAAACAACTTCAGACAATACAAATCAGCGACACTGAATACGGGGCAACCTCATGTCAACGAAGAACAGAACCCGCAGAACAACAACCCGCAACATCCGCTTTCCTAACCAAATGATTGAACAAATTAACATCGCTCTTGAGCAAAAAGGGTCCGGGAATTTCTCAGCCTGGGTCATTGAAGCCTGCCGTCGGAGACTAACGTCAGAAAAGAGAGCATATACATCAATTAAAAGTGATGAAGAATGAACATCCCGCGTTCTTCCCTCCGAACAGGACGATATTGTAAATTCACTTAATTACGAGGGCATTGCAGTAATTGAGTTGCAGTTTTACCACTTTCCTGACAGTGACAGACTGCGTGTTGGCTCTGTCACAGACTAAATAGTTTGAATGATTAGCAGTTATGGTGATCAGTCAACCACCAGGGAATAATCCTTCATATTATTATCGTGCTTCACCAACGCTGCCTCAATTGCTCTGAATGCTTCCAGAGACACCTTATGTTCTATACATGCAATTACAACATCAGGGTAACTCATAGAAATGGTGCTATTAAGCATATTTTTTACACGAATCAGATCCACGGAGGGATCATCAGCAGATTGTTCTTTATTCATTTTGTCGCTCCATGCGCTTGCTCTTCATCTAGCGGTTAAAATATTACTTCAAATCTTTCTGTATGAAGATTTGAGCACGTTGGCCTTACATACATCTGTCGGTTGTATTTCCCTCCAGAATGCCAGCAGGACCGCACTTTGTTACGCAACCAATACTATTAAGTGAAAACATTCCTAATATTTGACATAAATCATCAACAAAACACAAGGAGGTCAGACCAGATTGAAACGATAAAAACGATAATGCAAACTACGCGCCCTCGTATCACATGGAAGGTTTTACCAATGGCTCAGGTTGCCATTTTTAAAGAAATATTCGATCAAGTGCGAAAAGATTTAGACTGTGAATTGTTTTATTCTGAACTAAAACGTCACAACGTCTCACATTATATTTACTATCTAGCCACAGATAATATTCACATCGTGTTAGAAAACGATAACACCGTGTTAATAAAAGGACTTAAAAAGGTTGTAAATGTTAAATTCTCAAGAAACACGCATCTTATAGAAACGTCCTATGATAGGTTGAAATCAAGAGAAATCACATTTCAGCAATACAGGGAAAATCTTGCTAAAGCAGGAGTTTTCCGATGGGTTACAAATATCCATGAACATAAAAGATATTACTATACCTTTGATAATTCATTACTATTTACTGAGAGCATTCAGAACACTACACAAATCTTTCCACGCTAAATCATAACGTCCGGTTTCTTCCGTGTCAGCACCGGGGCGTTGGCATAATGCAATACGTGTACGCGCTAAACCCTGTGTGCATCGTTTTAATTATTCCCGGACACTCCCGCAGAGAAGTTCCCCGTCAGGGCTGTGGACATAGTTAATCCGGGAATACAATGACGATTCATCGCACCTGACATACATTAATAAATATTAACAATATGAAATTTCAACTCATTGTTTAGGGTTTGTTTAATTTTCTACACATACGATTCTGCGAACTTCAAAAAGCATCGGGAATAACACCATGAAAAAAATGCTACTCGCTACTGCGCTGGCCCTGCTTATTACAGGATGTGCTCAACAGACGTTTACTGTTCAAAACAAACCGGCAGCAGTAGCACCAAAGGAAACCATCACCCATCATTTCTTCGTTTCTGGAATTGGGCAGAAGAAAACTGTCGATGCAGCCAAAATTTGTGGCGGCGCAGAAAATGTTGTTAAAACAGAAACCCAGCAAACATTCGTAAATGGATTGCTCGGTTTTATTACTTTAGGCATTTATACTCCGCTGGAAGCGCGTGTGTATTGCTCACAATAATTGCATGAGTTGCCCATCGATATGGGCAACTCTATCTGCACTGCTCATTAATATACTTCTGGGTTCCTTCCAGTTGTTTTTGCATAGTGATCAGCCTCTCTCTGAGGGTGAAATAATCCCGTTCAGCGGTGTCTGCCAGTCGGGGGGAGGCTGCATTATCCACGCCGGAGGCGGTGGTGGCTTCACGCACTGACTGACAGACTGCTTTGATGTGCAACCGACGACGACCAGCGGCAACATCATCACGCAGAGCATCATTTTCAGCTTTAGCATCAGCTAACTCCTTCGTGTATTTTGCATCGAGCGCAGCAACATCACGCTGACGCATCTGCATGTCAGTAATTGCCGCGTTCGCCAGCTTCAGTTCTCTGGCATTTTTGTCGCGCTGGGCTTTGTAGGTAATGGCGTTATCACGGTAATGATTAACAGCCCATGACAGGCAGACGATGATGCAGATAACCAGAGCGGAGATAATCGCGGTGACTCTGCTCATACATCAATCTCTCTGACCGTTCCGCCCGCTTCTTTGAATTTTGCAATCAGGCTGTCAGCCTTATGCTCGAACTGACCATAACCAGCGCCCGGCAGTGAAGCCCAGATATTGCTGCAACGGTCGATTGCCTGACGGATATCACCACGATCAATCATAGGTAAAGCGCCACGCTCCTTAATCTGCTGCAATGCCACAGCGTCCTGACTTTTCGGAGAGAAGTCTTTCAGGCCAAGCTGCTTGCGGTAGGCATCCCACCAACGGGAAAGAAGCTGGTAGCGTCCGGCGCCTGTTGATTTGAGTTTTGGGTTTAGCGTGACAAGTTTGCGAGGGTGATCGGAGTAATCAGTAAATAGCTCTCCGCCTACAATGACGTCATAACCATGATTTCTGGTTTTCTGACGTCCGTTATCAGTTCCCTCCGACCACGCCAGCATATCGAGGAACGCCTTACGTTGATTATTGATTTCTACCATCTTCTACTCCGGCTTTTTTAGCAGCGAAGCGTTTGATAAGCGAACCAATCGAGTCAGTACCGATGTAGCCGATAAACACGCTCGTTATATAAGCGAGATTGCTACTTAGTCCGGCGAAGTCGAGAAGGTCACGAATGAACTAGGCGATAATGGCGCACATCGTTGCGTCGATTACTGTTTTTGTAAACGCACCGCCATTATATCTGCCGCGAAGGTACGCCATTGCAAACGCAAGGATTGCCCCGATGCCTTGTTCCTTTGCCGCGAGAATGGCGGCCAACAGGTCATGTTTTTCTGGCATCTTCATGTCTTACCCCCAATAAGGGGATTTGCTCTATTTAATTAGGAATAAGGTCGATTACTGATAGAACAAATCCAGGCTACTGTGTTTAGTAATCAGATTTGTTCGTGACCGATATGCACGGGCAAAACGGCAGGAGGTTGTTAGCGCGACCTCCTGCCACCCGCTTTCACGAAGGTCATGTGTAAAAGGCCGCAGCGTAACTATTACTAATGAATTCAGGACAGACAGTGGCTACGGCTCAGTTTGGGTTGTGCTGTTGCTGGGCGGCGATGACGCCTGTACGCATTTGGTGATCCGGTTCTGCTTCCGGTATTCGCTTAATTCAGCACAACGGAAAGAGCACTGGCTAACCAGGCTCGCCGACTCTTCACGATTATCGACTCAATGCTCTTACCTGTTGTGCAGATATAAAAAATCCCGAAACCGTTATGCAGGCTCTAACTATTACCTGCGAACTGTTTCGGGATTGCATTTTGCAGACCTCTCTGCCTGCGATGGTTGGAGTTCCAGACGATACGTCGAAGTGACCAACTAGGCGGAATCGGTAGTAAGCGCCGCCTCTTTTCATCTCACTACCACAACGAGCGAATTAACCCATCGTTGAGTCAAATTTACCCAATTTTATTCAATAAGTCAATATCATGCCGTTAATATGTTGCCATCCGTGGCAATCATGCTGCTAACGTGTGACCGCATTCAAAATGTTGTCTGCGATTGACTCTTCTTTGTGGCATTGCACCACCAGAGCGTCATACAGCGGCTTAACAGTGCGTGACCAGGTGGGTTGGGTAAGGTTTGGGATTAGCATCGTCACAGCGCGATATGCTGCGCTTGCTGGCATCCTTGAATAGCCGACGCCTTTGCATCTTCCGCACTCTTTCTCGACAACTCTCCCCCACAGCTCTGTTTTGGCAATATCAACCGCACGGCCTGTACCATGGCAATCTCTGCATCTTGCCCCCGGCGTCGCGGCACTACGGCAATAATCCGCATAAGCGAATGTTGCGAGCACTTGCAGTACCTTTGCCTTAGTATTTCCTTCAAGCTTTGCCACACCACGGTATTTCCCCGATACCTTGTGTGCAAATTGCATCAGATAGTTGATAGCCTTTTGTTTGTCGTTCTGGCTGAGTTCGTGCTTACCGCAGAATGCAGCCATACCGAATCCGGCTTGTGATTGCGCCATCCCCATAGCAGCCATCACATCAGTACCGGAAAGAGAGTCAGAAGCCGTGGCCCGTGGTGAGTCGCTCATCATCGGGCTTTTTGGCGAATGAAATTTAGCTACGCTTTCGAGTCTCATGCGCCTTCTCCCTGTACCTGAATCAATGTTAGGTTTCCGCAGAACACTGCGCCGGTATCGATATACATTTGGTTGGCAAACTTGAGTGGTTTCACTGCTGGCGTATGACCAAAGATGAACGTGTCCGCGCCTTTGATTTCTTTCACGATCCCGTTTTGTGAGTTGCTGATTCGTTCGCGGTTCCAGATTACCTGCTGATGATCAACTGGCTTTCCAAACTCGTATTCGTCAAAGGGATAATCGGCGTGGCAGATAACATATTTTTTATCTTTGCTCACCAGTTCGATGATTAACGGAAGTTCATCTGCTTTATGGGCAAGAGCTTTAGCCAGAATTTCTTTGTCGTAATCGAGATTAAAGAACCAGCCACCGCCATTAAGCAGCCAGTGATTAACGTTTCCACGCTCTGATAAGCCATCAATCATCATTTGCTCATGGTTTCCACGTACAGCTCTGAACCAGGGGAATGTGATTAATTCCAGGCATTCAACGTTCTCTGCACCACGATCAACCAAATCGCCCACCGAGATAAGCAGGTCTTTTTTGTTGTCGAATCCAATCGTATCCAGTTTGTTCATCAGGTTCGTGTAGCATCCGTGCAGATCGCCAACTACCCAAATATTTCGGTATTTGCTGCCATCAATTTTTTCGTAATAGCGCATCTCTTTCACTCCATCCGCGATGAACCATGAGAACGTCGTTGACGATGGCGTGCATTTTCCCGTCTTTATCATCAACGTATTTTCTGACCGTACCGCGACTACATTTCAGTCTGCGTGCTACTTCTGTCTGATTTCCGTATGTTTCAACGAGCATGTCTGGAATGGTTTTTACTGAGAACGTCATGCGGCCTCACTTCTGCTATTTCGCAGGTCTTTGAGTTTCTGTTGGTACTCTGCCTTGATCGCCTTGCACTCTTCGATAGTCCAGCGATGGCGGTTATGGTTTGATTCGATTTCGTCTACTGCTTCCTGCCCGATGCGGCTAATCAGTTCGACGCGATACGGAACGAGATTTCCGCTTTTGTGCTGGTTGCACACCACGCATTGCTTGTGAATATTGCGTTCATTAAATCGGAGTTGAGGTGCCGCAGCAGTTGTCCGGTAATGTCCGGCATCCCACTGAGCAGACGTGAGCGTTCCGCACGAGATACATGGTAAGTCGCGGTCTCTTTCTCTGATGAAGGCGTTTACGGCTTGTTGGGCTTGTTTAATCCAGTAACTGCGGGGCTTTAAGGCGAGTTTTCGAATCTTAAGTTTATCTTTCTGTTTCTGCTCCTCTCGTCGTCGTTTCTTCTCTGCTGCTTTTTCCGCTTTTTCGCGTTCTTTACTTCGTCGTTCGAGTGCTATCTTGGTTCCACACTCTGGAGAGCACCACCACTGATTAGCGAATGCAGGGTGAAACCATTCCCGGCATTCATCGTTTTTACATCGTCTTCGCGCTGGTTTAGCCATCATCTTCTTCCTCGTGCATCGAGCTATTCGGATCGCTCATCAGTTCTGCGCAGCAGTGCTCACACACGTGAACTTCCAGCACATGCAGCTTCTGACCGCAGTTAGCGCACGTTAAAGCTCGCTCGACGCTTTCTTGTTCGTAACTTCGATTTTGGTCAATCACCTTGTTTTCCTCGCACGACGTCTTAGCCACCGGATATCCCACAGGTGAGCCGTGTAGTTGAAGGTTTTTACGTCAGATTCTTTTGGGATTGGCTTGGGTTTATTTCTGGTGCGTTTCGTTGGAAGGTATTTGCAGTTTTCGCAGATTATGTCGGTGATACTTCGTCGCTGTCTCGCCACACGTCCTCCTTTTCCTGCGGTAGTGGTAACACCCCTGTTGGTGTTCTTTCACACCGGAGACACCATCGATTCCAGTAAGGTTGATTTGGTCGGAAGCGGTTATCTTCTTTGCATTCACCGCACCGATAACATCGCATCATGCAGCTTCCCTCCCGAAGTCGAAATCAAGCTGCCCTCCAAATATTTCGCATGACTCAGAACAAGAGCCGGTATCGAATCTTTTAGCTCGTACCATGTCCTGATACAGGGCTTGATAATCATTTTCTGAATACATTTTCGCGATACCGTCCAGCGACATTCTTCCTCGGTACATAATCTCCTTTGGCGTTTCCCGATGTCCGTCACGCACATGGGATCCCGTGATGACCTCATTAAAAACACGCTGCAATCCCTCCTCATCTTTGCAGGCAAGTCCGATTTTTTGCGTTGATTTTTTAATGCAGAATATGCAGTTACCGAGATGTTCCGGTATTTGCAAATCGAATGGTTGTTGCTTCCACCATGCGAGGATATCTTCCTTCTCAAAGTCTGACAGTTCAGCAAGATATCTGATTCCAGGCTTTGGCTTTAGCCGCTTCGGTTCATCAGCTCTGATGCCAATCCACGTGGTGTAATTCCCTCGCCCGAAATGGTCATCACAGTATTTGGTGAAGGGAACGAGTTTTAATCTGTCAGTGCAGAACGCGCCGCCGACGTATGGAGTGCCATATTTCTTTACCATATCGATAAATGGCTTCAGAACAGGCATTCGCGTCTGAATATCCTTTGGTTCCCATACCGTATAACCATTTGGCTGTCCAAGCTCCGGGTTGATATCAACCTGCAATACGGTGAGCGGTATATCCCAGAACTTCACAACTTCCCTGACAAACCGATATGTCATTGGATGTTCACAACCTGTATCCATGAAAACGTAATGCACGTCTTTACCTGCCCGTCGCTTTTGCTCCATTAGCCAGAGCAAATATGCTGACGTCCTGCCACCGGAGAAACTAACGACATTTATCATGCAGCCCTGTCTCCCCATCTCGCTTTCCACTCCAGAGCCAGTCTCGCTTCGTCTGACCACTTAACGCCACGCTCTGTACCGAATGCCTGTATAAGCTCTAATAGCTCCGCAAATTCGCCTACACGCATCCTGCTGGTTGACTGGCCTATTACCACAAAGCCATTCCCGGCAAGGTTAGGAACAACATCCTGCTGCTTTAATGCTGCGGTAAACACACACTTCCAGCTTTCTGCATCCAGCCAGCGACCATGCCATTCAACCTGACGAGAGACGTCACCTAAGCAGGCCCATAGCTTCCTGTTTTGGTCTAAGCTGCGGTTGCGTTCCTGAATGGTTACTACGATTGGTTTGGTTGGGTCTGGAAGGATTTGCTGTACTGCGTGAATAGCGTTTTGCTGATGTGCTGGAGATCGAATTTCAAAGGTTAGTTTTTTCATGACTTCCCTCTCCCCCAAATAAAAAGGCCTGCGATTACCAGCAGGCCTGTTATTAGCTCAGTAATGTAGATGGTCATCTTTTAACTCCATATACCGCCAATACCCGTTTCATCGCGGCACTCTGGCGACACTCCTTAAAAACCAGGTTCGTGCTCATCTTTCCTTCCCGTTCTTCCCTGGTAGCAAACCGGTAATACACCGTTCGCCAGACCTTACCTTCGATAACCAGAAGACCTGCCCGTGCCATTTTAGCCGCGGCCTGATTTATGCTGGTTACTGTTGCGCCTGTTAGCGCGGCAACGTCCGGCGCACAGAAGCTATTATGCGTCCCCAGGTAATGAATAATTGCCTCTTTGCCCGTCATACACTTGCTCCTTTCAGTCCGAACTTAGCTTTGATTTCTGCGATCTTCGCCAGAGCCTGTGCACGATTTAGAGGTCTACCGCCCATGACAGGAAGTTGTTTTACTGGTTCAGGGATCGCCTCACCACGGTTAATTCTCGCAGTCATATGGACAAGCTCATCTGCGGCCTTACGGCGTAATTCCGCATCAGTAAGCGCATTGGCCCGCATGTTCTGATACAGGTTGGTAACCAGCCAGTAGTGCGCGTTTGATTTCCACGGATAAGACTCCGCATCCGGATACAGGCCTCGCTTCCGGCAATACTCGTAAACCATATCAACCAGCTCGCTGACGTTTGGCAGTCCGGCGGTAACGGATGCTTCTTCCCGGCACCATGCAACAAACTGCCCGGGTGATGGCAGAAATGGTCGATTCTGCCGACGGGCTACGCGCATTCCTGCGTTAACCTGTTCCATCGTGGTGATCCCGTTTTCCCGAAAAGCCAGAACCCACTGGCGACGGATTTCGTTCACTTCGTTCTGGTCACGGTTAGCCAGGCTCGCCGGGAAAGTTGCCAGTAACTGGCTGAACACACCGTTGATGATCTGCGCTACCTGCTGTACCTGCGGCTTTTCGTCGTACTGTTCCGGCATGTTGTTGGCGATCCGACGCATCTGCTCACGGTCAAAGTTAACCATCTGTGCGGCGATGTTTTTCATAGATCCACCCCGTAAATCCAGTCTGTGTTTGTCAGGTCGAGTTTTGGTTTGCTGGCTGTCACGCCTGCCTGTTGCTTGTTACGGTTGATTTCGAGTTGGGTCCACTTATCGCGGAGTTTGGCCGGGCTCAGCACGTTACCGGACCAGAAGTTGTCCTGGCATGCCCAGCGGAACAGCACACACATGTCGCGGTGGTTACGTCCGTCACGTTCACGCATCAGGCGGATATCGTTAGCCCACCCAGCAAAATTCGGTTTTCTGGCTGATGGTGCGATAGTCTTCACCATGTCAAACATCCACTCTGCGGCGGTCAGGTCTTCTGCTGTCCCCCACTTGCTGCCGCTCTGAATTGCAGCATCCGGTTTCACCACAGAAAGGTCGTTTTCTGGCTGGTCAGAGGATTCGCCAGAATTCTCTGACGAATAATCTTTTCTTTTTTCTTTTGTAATAGTGTCTTTTGTGTCCCCCTGTTTTGAGGGATAGCAATCCCCCAATTTGAGGGATGTTTTATCCCTCGTTTTAGGGGATTTTCCCTCGTTTTGAGGGATGCACCATTCTGAGATGTTTTTATTTGGTCCAAACATGCCGCCTTGCTGCTTGATAATATTCATTCTGACGAGTTCTAACTTGGCTTCATTGCACCGTTTGACAGGTAACTTTGTAATCTCGCTAAGTTGAGAATCGGTGATTCTGTCCATTGGTTTATTCCACCCATAGGTTTTACGCAGAATGGCAAGCAGCACTTTAAACTGTCGCTTGGTCAGATCTGCGCCCGAATAAGCCTCAAGCAGCATATTTGATAGTCTGGCGTAACCATCATCGAGATCTGCCACATTACGCTCCTGTCCGGCAAAGTTACCTCTGCCGAAGTTGAGTATTTTTGCTGTATTTGTCATAATGACTCCTGTTGATAGATCCAGTAATGACCTCAGAACTCCATCTGGATTTGTTCAGAACGCTCGGTTGCCGCCGGGCGTTTTTTATTGGTGAGAATCGCAGCAACTTGTCGCGCCAATCGAGCCATGTCGTCGTCAACGACCCCCCATTCAAGAACAGCAAGCAGCATTGAGAACTTTGGAATCCAGTCCCTCTTCCACCTGCTGATCTGCGACTTATCAACGCCCACAGCTTCCGCTGTCTTCTCAGTTCCAAGCATTGCGATTTTGTTAAGCAACGCACTCTCGATTCGTAGAGCCTCGTTGCGTTTGTTTGCACGAACCATATGTAAGTATTTCCTTAGATAACAATTGATTGAATGTATGCAAATAAATGCATACACCATAGGTGTGGTTTAATTTGATGCCCTTTTTCAGGGCTGGAATGTGTAAGAGCGGGGTTATTTATGCTGTTGTTTTTTTGTTACTCGGGAAGGGCTTTACCTCTTCCGCATAAACGCTTCCATCAGCGTTTATAGTTAAAAAAATCTTTCGGCCTGCATGAATGGCCTTGTTGATCGCGCTTTGATATACGCCGAGATCTTTAGCTGTCTTGGTTTGCCCAAAGCGCATTGCATAATCTTTCAGGGTTATGCGTTGTTCCATACAACCTCCTTAGTACATGCAACCATTATCACCGCCAGAGGTAAAATAGTCAACACGCACGGTGTTAGATATTTATCCCTTGCGGTGATAGATTTAACGTATGAGCACAAAAAAGAAACCATTAACACAAGAGCAGCTTGAGGACGCACGTCGCCTTAAAGCAATTTATGAAAAAAAGAAAAATGAACTTGGCTTATCCCAGGAATCTGTCGCAGACAAGATGGGGATGGGGCAGTCAGGCGTTGGTGCTTTATTTAATGGCATCAATGCATTAAATGCTTATAACGCCGCATTGCTTACAAAAATTCTCAAAGTTAGCGTTGAAGAATTTAGCCCTTCAATCGCCAGAGAAATCTACGAGATGTATGAAGCGGTTAGTATGCAGCCGTCACTTAGAAGTGAGTATGAGTACCCTGTTTTTTCTCATGTTCAGGCAGGGATGTTCTCACCTAAGCTTAGAACCTTTACCAAAGGTGATGCGGAGAGATGGGTAAGCACAACCAAAAAAGCCAGTGATTCTGCATTCTGGCTTGAGGTTGAAGGTAATTCCATGACCGCACCAACAGGCTCCAAGCCAAGCTTTCCTGACGGAATGTTAATTCTCGTTGACCCTGAGCAGGCTGTTGAGCCAGGTGATTTCTGCATAGCCAGACTTGGGGGTGATGAGTTTACCTTCAAGAAACTGATCAGGGATAGCGGTCAGGTGTTTTTACAACCACTAAACCCACAGTACCCAATGATCCCATGCAATGAGAGTTGTTCCGTTGTGGGGAAAGTTATCGCTAGTCAGTGGCCTGAAGAGACGTTTGGCTGATCGGCAAGGTGTTCTGGTCGGCGCATAGCTGATAACAATTGAGCAAGAATCTTCATCGAATTAGGGGAATTTTCACTCCCCTCAGAACATAACATAGTAAATGGATTGAATTATGAAGAATGGTTTTTATGCGACTTACCGCAGCAAAAATAAAGGGAAAGATAAGCGCTCAATAAACCTGTCTGTTTTCCTTAATTCTCTGCTGGCTGATAATCATCACCTGCAGGTTGGCTCCAATTATTTGTATATTCATAAAATCGATGGAAAAACTTTTCTCTTTACCAAAACAAATGACAAGAGTCTGGTTCAGAAGATAAATCGCTCTAAAGCTTCAGTTGAAGATATTAAGAACAGCCTCGCAGATGACGAATCATTGGGATTCCCATCTTTTTTGTTTGTTGAAGGCGACACCATTGGTTTTGCCAGAACTGTTTTCGGGCCGACCACATCCGATCTGACAGATTTTTTAATCGGGAAAGGAATGTCATTAAGCAGTGGAGAGCGCGTTCAGATAGAGCCACTGATGAGGGGAACCACCAAAGACGATGTTATGCATATGCATTTCATCGGCCGAACAACGGTGAAGGTAGAAGCCAAGCTACCTGTATTTGGCGATATATTAAAGGTCTTAGGGGCAACAGATATTGAAGGGGAGCTTTTTGACTCATTGGATATAGTCATTAAGCCAAAATTTAAAAGGGATATAAAAAAGGTTGCCAAGGATATTATTTTTAACCCGTCACCTCAATTTTCAGACATTAGCCTGCGGGCAAAAGATGAGGCCGGAGATATTTTAACAGAACATTATCTATCAGAAAAAGGCCATCTCTCAGCGCCTCTGAACAAGGTCACCAATGCTGAGATAGCTGAAGAGATGGCATATTGCTACGCAAGAATGAAAAGTGATATACTGGAATGTTTTAAAAGGCAGGTGGGCAAAGTTAAGGATTAATTATCAGGAGTAATTATGCGGAACAGAATCATGCCTGGTGTTTACATAGTAATAATTCCTTACGTTATCGTAAGCATTTGCTATCTCCTTTTCCGCCACTACATTCCTGGTGTTTCTTTTTCAGCTCATAGAGATGGTCTTGGGGCGACATTGTCATCATATGCAGGAACCATGATTGCAATCCTGATTGCTGCCTTGACGTTTCTAATCGGAAGCAGAACGCGCCGACTGGCCAAGATTAGAGAGTATGGGTATATGACATCGGTAGTTATTGTCTATGCCCTTAGTTTTGTTGAGCTTGGAGCTTTGTTTTTCTGCGGGTTATTGCTTCTTTCCAGCATAAGCGGCTACATGATACCCACTATCGCCATCGGCATTGCCTCTGCATCGTTCATTCATATATGCATCCTTGTTTTCCAACTATATAATTTGACCAGAGAACAAGAATAACCCGGCCTCAGCGCCGGGTTTTCTTTGCCTCACGATCGCCCCCAAAACACATAACCAATTGTATTTATTGAAAAATAAATAGATACAACTCACTAAACATAGCAATTCAGATCTCTCACCTACCAAACAATGCCCCCCTGCAAAAAATAAATTCATATAAAAAACATACAGATAACCATCTGCGGTGATAAATTATCTCTGGCGGTGTTGACATAAATACCACTGGCGGTGATACTGAGCACATCAGCAGGACGCACTGACCACCATGAAGGTGACGCTCTTAAAAATTAAGCCCTGAAGAAGGGCAGCATTCAAAGCAGAAGGCTTTGGGGTGTGTGATACGAAACGAAGCATTGGCCGTAAGTGCGATTCCGGATTAGCTGCCAATGTGCCAATCGCGGGGGGTTTTCGTTCAGGACTACAACTGCCACACACCACCAAAGCTAACTGACAGGAGAATCCAGATGGATGCACAAACACGCCGCCGCGAACGTCGCGCAGAGAAACAGGCTCAATGGAAAGCAGCAAATCCCCTGTTGGTTGGGGTAAGCGCAAAACCAGTTAACCGCCCTATTCTCTCGCTGAATCGCAAACCGAAATCACGAGTAGAAAGCGCACTAAATCCGATAGACCTTACAGTGCTGGCTGAATACCACAAACAGATTGAAAGCAACCTGCAACGTATTGAGCGCAAGAATCAGCGCACATGGTACAGCAAGCCTGGCGAACGCGGCATAACATGCAGTGGACGCCAGAAAATTAAGGGAAAATCGATTCCTCTTATCTAGTTACTTAGATATTGGCCTTGGCTTTATCTCAATATTATATGGATCATAGCTGGCAACTAATTCAGTCCAGTAAATATCCTCAATAGGGAATAATATATGCTTTCCATTCCATCGGGAAAAAGTTTTGTTCAACACACCAAGCTCAATCAACTCACTAATGTATGGGAATTGTTTTGATGTAACCACATACTTCCTGCCTTCATTAAGGGCTGCGCACAAAACCATAGATTGCTCTTCTGTAAGGTTTTGAATTACTGATCGCACTTTATCGTTTTGCATCTTAATGCGTTTTCTTAGCTTAAATCGCTTATATCTGGCGCTGGCAATAGCTGATAATCGATGCACATTAATTGCTAGCGAAAATGCAAGAGCAAAGACGAAAACATGCCACACATGAGGAATACCGATTCTCTCATTAACATATTCAGGCCAGTTATCTGGGCTTAAAAGCAGAAGTCCAACCCAGATAACGATCATATACATGGTTCTCTCCAGAGGTTCATTACTGAACACTCGTCCGAGAATAACGAGTGGATCCATTTCTATACTCATCAAACTGTAGGGGTTGTAATAGTTTATCCGATTTCTCGCTGTAGGGGTACACGAGAACCACCGAGCCTGATGTGGTTAAAAGACAGGCACAATCTTTACTACCGCAATCCACTATTTAAGGTGATATATGGAAGAAGAATTTGAAGAGTTCGAAGAGCATCCTCAGGATGTGATGGAACAATACCAGGACTATCCGTATGACTACGACTATTGATAAAAATCAATGGTGTGGACAATTCAAGCGATGCAATGGATGCAAGCTGCAATCGGAATGCATGGTTAAGCCTGAAGAAATGTTTCCTGTAATGGAAGATGGGAAATATGTCGATAAATGGGCAATACGAACGACGGCAATGATTGCCAGAGAACTTGGTAAACAGAACAACAAAGCTGCCTGATAGTGGCCTTTATTTTTGGCATAAATAACAGAATAAACACTGCACTGTGTATTCATTCCAACGAGTGAATACACGGAGCAATGTCGCTCGTAACTAAACAGGAGCCGACTTGTTCTGATTATTGGAAATCTTCTTTGCCCTCCAGTGTGAGGGCGATTTTTTATCTGTGAGGATATGAACAGATGTCAAACATCAAAAAATACATCATTGATTACGACTGGAAAGCATCAATAGAAATTGAAATCGACCATGACGTAATGACAGAGGAAAAACTTCACCAGATTAATAATTTCTGGTCAGACTCTGAATACCGACTCAATAAACACGGCTCTGTATTAAATGCTGTATTAATCATGCTGGCGCAACATGCTCTGCTTATAGCAATTTCAAGCGACTTAAATGCATATGGTGTTGTGTGTGAGTTCGACTGGAATGATGGAAATGGTCAGGAAGGATGGCCTCCAATGGATGGTAGCGAAGGAATAAGAATTACCGATATCGATACATCAGGAATATTTGATTCAGATGATATGACTATCAAGGCCGCCTGAGTGCGGTTTTACCGCATACCAATAACGCTTCACTCGAGGCGTTTTTCGTTATGTATAAATAAGGAGCACACCATGCAATATGCCATTGCAGGGTGGCCTGTTGCTGGCTGCCCTTCCGAATCTTTACTTGAACGAATCACCCGTAAATTACGTGACGGATGGAAACGCCTTATCGACATACTTAATCAGCCAGGAGTCCCAAAGAATGGATCAAACACTTATGGCTATCCAGACTAAATTCACTATCGCCACTTTTATTGGCGATGAAAAGATGTTTCGTGAAGCCGTCGACGCTTATAAAAAATGGATATTAATACTGAAACTGAGATCAAGCAAAAGCATTCACTAACCCCCTTTCCTGTTTTCCTAATCAGCCCGGCATTTCGCGGGCGATATTTTCACAGCTATTTCAGGAGTTCAGCCATGAACGCTTATTACATTCAGGATCGTCTTGAGGCTCAGAGCTGGGCGCGTCACTACCAGCAGCTCGCCCGTGAAGAGAAAGAGGCAGAACTGGCAGACGACATGGAAAAAGGCCTGCCCCAGCACCTGTTTGAATCGCTATGCATCGATCATTTGCAACGCCACGGGGCCAGCAAAAAATCCATTACCCGTGCGTTTGATGACGATGTTGAGTTTCAGGAGCGCATGGCAGAACACATCCGGTACATGGTTGAAACCATTGCTCACCACCAGGTTGATATTGATTCAGAGGTATAAAACGAATGAGTACTGCACTCGCAACGCTGGCTGGGAAGCTGGCTGAACGTGTCGGCATGGATTCTGTCGACCCACAGGAACTGATCACCACTCTTCGCCAGACGGCATTTAAAGGTGATGCCAGCGATGCGCAGTTCATCGCATTACTGATCGTTGCCAACCAGTACGGCCTTAATCCGTGGACGAAAGAAATTTACGCCTTTCCTGATAAGCAGAATGGCATCGTTCCGGTGGTGGGCGTTGATGGCTGGTCCCGCATCATCAATGAAAACCAGCAGTTTGATGGCATGGACTTTGAGCAGGACAATGAATCCTGTACATGCCGGATTTACCGCAAGGACCGTAATCATCCGATCTGCGTTACCGAATGGATGGATGAATGCCGCCGCGAACCATTCAAAACTCGCGAAGGCAGAGAAATCACGGGGCCGTGGCAGTCGCATCCCAAACGGATGTTACGTCATAAAGCCATGATTCAGTGTGCCCGTCTGGCCTTCGGATTTGCTGGTATCTATGACAAGGATGAAGCCGAGCGCATTGTCGAAAATACTGCATACACTGCAGAACGTCAGCCGGAACGCGACATCACTCCGGTTAACGATGAAACCATGCAGGAGATTAACACTCTGCTGATCGCCCTGGATAAAACATGGGATGACGACTTATTGCCGCTCTGTTCCCAGATATTTCGCCGCGACATTCGTGCATCGTCAGAACTGACACAGGCCGAAGCAGTAAAAGCTCTTGGATTCCTGAAACAGAAAGCCGCAGAGCAGAAGGTGGCAGCATGACACCGGACATTATCCTGCAGCGTACCGGGATCGATGTGAGAGCTGTCGAACAGGGGGATGATGCGTGGCACAAATTACGGCTCGGCGTCATCACCGCTTCAGAAGTTCACAACGTGATAGCAAAACCCCGCTCCGGAAAGAAGTGGCCTGACATGAAAATGTCCTACTTCCACACCCTGCTTGCTGAGGTTTGCACCGGTGTGGCTCCGGAAGTTAACGCTAAAGCACTGGCCTGGGGAAAACAGTACGAGAACGACGCCAGAACCCTGTTTGAATTCACTTCCGGCGTGAATGTTACTGAATCCCCGATCATCTATCGCGACGAAAGTATGCGTACCGCCTGCTCTCCCGATGGTTTATGCAGTGACGGCAACGGCCTTGAACTGAAATGCCCGTTTACCTCCCGGGATTTCATGAAGTTCCGGCTCGGTGGTTTCGAGGCCATAAAGTCAGCTTACATGGCCCAGGTGCAGTACAGCATGTGGGTGACGCGAAAAAATGCCTGGTACTTTGCCAACTATGACCCGCGTATGAAGCGTGAAGGCCTGCATTATGTCGTGATTGAGCGGGATGAAAAGTACATGGCGAGTTTTGACGAGATCGTGCCGGAGTTCATCGAAAAAATGGACGAGGCACTGGCTGAAATTGGTTTTGTATTTGGGGAGCAATGGCGATGACGCATCCTCACGATAATATCCGGGTAGGCGCAATCACTTTCGTCTACTCCGTTACAAAGCGAGGCTGGGTATTTCCCGGCCTTTCTGTTATCCGAAATCCACTGAAAGCACAGCGGCTGGCTGAGGAGATAAATAATAAACGAGGGGCTGTATGCACAAAGCATCTTCTGTTGAGTTAAGAACGAGTATCGAGATGGCACATAGCCTTGCTCAAATTGGAATCAGGTTTGTGCCAATACCAGTAGAAACAGACGAAGAATTTCATACGTTAGCCGCATCCCTTTCACAAAAGCTGGAAATGATGGTGGCGAAAGCAGAAGCAGATGAGAGAAACCAGGTATGACAACCACGGAATGCATTTTTCTGGCAGCGGGCTTCATATTCTGTGTGCTTATGCTTGCCGACATGGGACTTGTTCAATGACACCTCAGCAGGAAAACGCCCTTCGCAGCATTGCCCGTCAGGCTAATTCTGAAATCAAAAAAAGCCAGACAGCAGTTTCCGGATAAAAACGTCGATGACATTTGCCGTAGCGTACTGAAGAAGCACCGCGAAACGGTAACGCTGATGGGATTCACACCGACTCATTTAAGCCTGGCAATCGGCATGTTAAACGGCGTCTTTAAGGAACGATGAACATGAAAAGCAAAATCATCAGGGAGCTACAGGCTCCTTTTTTATTATTCGCATTCACCCTCAAGCGTATTAACCAACAGTTCAGGGATTAATGAAAGATGGCAGACATCATTGATTCAGCATCAGAAATAGAAGAATTACAGCGCAACACAGCAATAAAAATGCGCCGCCTGAACCACCAGGCTATATCTGCCACTCATTGTTGTGAGTGTGGCGATCCGATAGATGAACGAAGACGCCTGGTCGTTCAGGGTTGTCGGACTTGTGCAAGTTGCCAGGAGGATCTGGAACTTATCAGTAAACAGAGAGGTTCGAAGTGAGCGAAATTAACTCTCAGGCACTGCGTGAAGCGGCAGAGCAGGCAATGCATGACGACTGGGGATTTGACGCAGACCTTTTCCATGAATTGGTAACACCATCGATTGTGCTGGAACTGCTGGATGAACGGGAAAGAAACCAGCAATACATCAAACGCCGCGACCAGGAGAACGAGGATATTGCGCTAACAGTAGGGAAACTGCGTGTTGAGCTTGAAACAGCAAAATCAAAACTCAACGAGCAGCGTGAGTATTACGAAGGTGTTATCTCGGATGGGAGTAAGCGTATTGCTAAACTGGAAAGCAACGAAGTCCGTGAAGACGGAAACCAGTTTCTTGTTGTTCGCCATCCTGGGAAGACTCCTGTTATCAAGCACTGCACTGGTGACCTGGAAGAGTTTCTGCGGCAGTTAATCGAACAAGACCCGTTAGTAACTATCGACATCATTACGCATCGCTATTACGGGGTTGGAGGTCAATGGGTTCAGGATGCAGGTGAGTATCTGCATATGATGTCTGACGCTGGCATTCGCATCAAAGGAGAGTGAGATCGGTTTTGTAAAAGATAACGCTTGTGAAAATGCTGAATTTCGCGTCGTCTTCACAGCGATGCCAGAGTCTGTAGTGTCAGATGATGACCGTACTCAAACATCGGGTTGAGTATTATCTTACTGTTTCTTTACATAAACATTGCTGATACCGTTTAGCTGAAACGACATACATTGCAAGGAGTTTATAAATGAGTATCAATGAGTTAGAGTCTGAGCAAAAAGATTGGGCGTTATCAATGTTGTGCAGATCCGGTGTCTTGTCTCCATGCAGACATCACGAAGGTGTTTATGTAGATGAAGGTATAGATATAGAGTCGGCATACAAATATTCCATGAAGGTTTATAAGTCTAATGAAGACAAATCCCCATTCTGCAATGTGCGAGAAATGACTGATACCGTGCAAAATTATTATCACGAGTACGGTGGAAACGATACTTGCCCTCTCTGTACAAAACATATAGATGATTAAACCCAATATTACATAACAATCCTCGCACTCGCGGGGATTTATTTTATCTGAACTCGCTACGGCGGGTTTTGTTTTATGGAGATGATAAATGCACTTCCGAGTCACAGGAGAATGGAATGGAGAGCCATTCAACAGAGTTATCGAAGCGGAGAACATCAACGACTGCTACGACCACTGGATGATATGGGCGCAGATAGCACATGCAGACGTAACCAATATTCGAATTGAAGAACTGAAAGAACACCAAGCCGCCTGATGGCGGTTTTTTCTTGCGTGTAATTGCGGAGACTTTGCGATGTACTTGACACTTCAGGAGTGGAACGCACGCCAGCGACGTCCAAGAAGCCTTGAAACAGTTCGTCGATGGGTTCGGGAATGCAGGATATTCCCACCTCCGGTTAAGGATGGAAGAGAGTATCTGTTCCACGAATCAGCGGTAAAGGTTGACTTAAATCGACCAGTAACAGGTGGCCTTTTGAAGAGGATCAGAAATGGGAAGAAGGCGAAGTCATGAGCGCCGGGATTTACCCCCTAACCTTTATATAAGAAACAATGGATATTACTGCTACAGGGACCCAAGGACGGGTAAAGAGTTTGGATTAGGCAGAGACAGGCGAATCGCAATCACTGAAGCTATACAGGCCAACATTGAGTTATTTTCAGGACACAAACACAAGCCTCTGACAGCGAGAATCAACAGTGATAATTCCGTTACGTTACATTCATGGCTTGATCGCTACGAAAAAATCCTGGCCAGCAGAGGAATCAAGCAGAAGACACTCATAAATTACATGAGCAAAATTAAAGCAATAAGGAGGGGTCTGCCTGATGCTCCACTTGAAGACATCACCACAAAAGAAATTGCGGCAATGCTCAATGGATACATAGACGAGGGCAAGGCGGCGTCAGCCAAGTTAATCAGATCAACACTGAGCGATGCATTCCGAGAGGCAATAGCTGAAGGCCATATAACAACAAACCATGTCGCTGCCACTCGCGCAGCAAAATCAGAGGTAAGGAGATCAAGACTTACGGCTGACGAATACCTGAAAATTTATCAAGCAGCAGAATCATCACCATGTTGGCTCAGACTTGCAATGGAACTGGCTGTTGTTACCGGGCAACGAGTTGGTGATTTATGCGAAATGAAGTGGTCTGATATCGTAGATGGATATCTTTATGTCGAGCAAAGCAAAACAGGCGTAAAAATTGCCATCCCAACAGCATTGCATATTGATGCTCTCGGAATATCAATGAAGGAAACACTTGATAAATGCAAAGAGATTCTTGGCGGAGAAACCATAATTGCATCTACTCGTCGCGAACCGCTTTCATCCGGCACAGTATCAAGGTATTTTATGCGCGCACGAAAAGCATCAGGTCTTTCCTTCGAAGGGGATCCGCCTACCTTTCACGAGTTGCGCAGTTTGTCTGCAAGACTCTATGAGAAGCAGATAAGCGATAAGTTTGCTCAACATCTTCTCGGGCATAAGTCGGACACCATGGCATCACAGTATCGTGATGACAGAGGCAGGGAGTGGGACAAAATTGAAATCAAATAATGATTTTATTTTGACTGATAGTGACCTGTTCGTTGCAACAAATTGATAAGCAATGCTTTTTTATAATGCCAACTTAGTATAAAAAAGCTGAACGAGAAACGTAAAATGATATAAATATCAATATATTAAATTAGATTTTGCATAAAAAACAGACTACATAATACTGTAAAACACAACATATGCAGTCACTATGAATCAACTACTTAGATGGTATTAGTGACCTGTAACAGAGCATTAGCGCAAGGTGATTTTTGTCTTCTTGCGCTAATTTTTTGTCATCAAACCTGTCGCACTCCAGAGAAGCACAAAGCCTCGCAATCCAGTGCAAAGCTTTGTGTGCCACCCACTACGACCTGCATAACCAGTAAGAAGATAGCAGTGATGTCAAACGACGCAGCTGACTTCTTTTCTTTCACGACTTCCCCACACCCAGCATGCATACCTTTCCGCCATAACTGTAGTGAATGTCTGTTATGAGCGAGGAGCGGAAGTTAACACTTATGAAAAATGGCTACGAAGTCCGTGGCTATCTATCGGCTTATTAGTACTTGAAACGCTTCTTCAGAAGCCTGAAGAGCTAATCGTTCGGCGATACTATATATGCATTAATAGACTATATCGTTGGTATAAACAGTGCACCATGCAACATGAATAACAGTGGGTTATCCAAAAGGAAGCAGAAAGCTAAATATGGAAAACTACAATACGATGCCCCGTTAAGTTCAATACTACTAATTTTTAGATGGAAAACGTATGTAATAGAGAGTAACTTAAAAGAGAGATCCTGTGTTGCCGCCAAATAAATTGCGGTTATTTTAATAAAATTAAGGGTTACTATATGTTGGAGTTTAGTGTTATTGAAAGAGGCGGGTATATTCCTGCAGTAGAAAAAAATAAGGCATTCCTACGAGCAGATGGTTGGAATGACTATTCCTTTGTTACAATGTTTTATCTTACTGTCTTTGATGAGCATGGTGAAAAATGCGATATCGGAAATGTTAAAATTGGTTTTGTAGGTCAAAAAGAAGAAGTAAGCACTTATTCATTAATAGATAAAAAATTCAGTCAACTCCCTGAAATGTTTTTTTCCTTAGGTGAAAGCATTGACTACTATGTTAATCTCAGCAAATTAAGCGATGGTTTTAAACATAACCTTCTTAAAGCTATTCAGGATTTAGTAGTATGGCCAAATCGATTAGCCGACATTGAAAATGAAAGCGTCCTTAACACCTCATTACTTAGAGGGGTAACTCTTTCAGAAATTCATGGACAGTTCGCACGTGTGTTAAATGGTTTGCCAGAATTGTCAGATTTCCACTTTTCATTTAATAGAAAAAGTGCTCCCGGATTCAGTGATTTAACTATACCTTTTGAGGTGACGGTTAATTCTATGCCCAGCACGAACATTCATGCTTTTATCGGGCGGAATGGGTGTGGTAAAACAACAATTTTGAATGGAATGATTGGTGCAATCACCAACCCAGAAAACAATGAATATTTTTTCTCTGAAAATAATAGACTTATCGAGTCAAGAATCCCAAAGGGATATTTTCGATCGCTTGTTTCAGTTTCGTTTAGTGCATTTGATCCTTTTACTCCTCCTAAAGAACAACCTGACCCAGCAAAAGGTACACAATACTTTTATATTGGACTCAAGAATGCTGCCAGCAATAGTTTAAAATCACTAGGCGATCTCCGCTTAGAATTCATTTCAGCATTTATTGGTTGTATGAGAGTAGATAGAAAAAGACAACTCTGGCTTGAAGCTATCAAAAAACTAAGTAGTGATGAAAACTTTTCAAATATGGAACTCATCAGCCTCATTTCTAAATATGAAGAGTTAAGACGTAATGAACCACAGATTCAAGTGGACGATGATAAATTCACTAAATTGTTTTATGACAATATCCAGAAATATCTGCTTCGAATGAGCTCTGGACATGCAATTGTTTTATTTACTATCACAAGATTAGTAGATGTCGTTGGCGAAAAGTCATTAGTTTTATTCGATGAACCAGAGGTTCATCTGCATCCACCTTTGCTCTCTGCTTTTTTACGAACATTAAGCGACTTACTCGATGCACGCAATGGTGTAGCAATAATTGCAACTCATTCCCCAGTAGTACTGCAAGAGGTTCCAAAATCCTGCATGTGGAAAGTCCTACGGTCAAGAGAAGCAATAAATATTATCCGTCCGGATATTGAGACATTCGGTGAGAACTTAGGTGTTTTAACTCGTGAGGTGTTTTTACTTGAAGTGACAAATTCTGGATACCACCACTTATTATCGCAGTCCGTTGATTCAGAGCTTTCTTATGAAACCATTCTAAAAAATTATAATGGTCAGATAGGATTAGAAGGTCGAACCGT
Source organism: Oceanobacillus profundus (assembly GCF_003515705.1). Classification (GTDB taxonomy): domain Bacteria; phylum Bacillota; class Bacilli; order Bacillales; family Amphibacillaceae; genus Oceanobacillus; species Oceanobacillus profundus. The sequence continues at coordinate 1,142 of NZ_QWEH01000029.1, read as the reverse complement.
TTTAAAAGCGATGATAATGAACAGAGATGAAGGTAAAGTACAATGAAAAAACTACCTCTTCCAGCGAGAACTTATAGCGAAATGCTTAATAAATGCTCGGAAGGTATGATGCAGATAAATGTTAGAAATAATTTCATTACTCACTTCCCCACTTTTTTGCAGAAAGAACAACAATATAGAATATTAAGCTCGACAGGTCAGTTATTTACCTACGACAGGACACACCCTCTTGAGCCTACAACCTTAGTAGTTGGTAACCTGACAAAGGTTAAATTAGAAAAGCTTTATGAAAATAATCTCCGAGATAAAAACAAACCCGCTAGAACATATTACGATGACATGCTTGTTTCATCAGGTGAAAAATGTCCATTTTGTGGTGATATAGGACAGACAAAAAATATAGATCATTTTCTTCCTATTGCACATTATCCTGAATTTTCGGTGATGCCTATTAATTTAGTTCCATCGTGCCGCGACTGCAATATGGGAGAGAAAGGTCAAGTTTTCGCAGTAGATGAGGTACACCAAGCGATTCATCCCTATATCGACAAGGACATTTTTTTTCGTGAGCAATGGGTATATGCAAATTTCGTTTCCGGAACTCCGGGTGCTATCAGTTTTTATGTTGAATGCCCGGCGAACTGGAGGCAGGAAGACAAACACAGAGCTCTTCATCATTTCAAGCTATTAAATATTGCTAACAGGTATCGTTTGGAGGCAGGGAAGCACTTGAGTGAAGTGATTACTCAAAGAAACTCTTTCGTAAAAGTTATAAGGAAATATAGTTCAACCGCAACGTTTCAGCAGCTACAGTCAGAATTTATTGAAGCAAATCTGAAACCTATTATAGATTTGAATGACTTCCCCAATTATTGGAAAAGAGTTATGTATCAGTGCCTAGCAAACTCGGAAGATTTTTTCAGAGGGATCTAGAATATGATGAAAGATAGAAAATTACGACGCTTATCGGAAGTGAACGAATACTTTTTATATGAGGAGGGCTGTTTTTACAAAATCCGGTAGTAACTTGCTAACCAATTCCTAGGCAGGTCATTGGCAACAGTGGCATGCACCGAGAAGGACGTTTGTAATGTCCGCTCCGGCACATAGCAGTCCTAGGGACAGTGGCGACTGACTGGGGA